>JADFDG010000009.1 GCA_018262975.1 Gammaproteobacteria bacterium | reverse complement strand
TCCGTCTGCAGGTGCACGGTGGCGCTCACCCAGTACATCTTCGCCAGCAAGGCCTCGAAGCGCGCCAGCCACTGCTCCCACTCGTATTCCACAGCGCGGTAACTGGCGCCGAAATGGATCACCTGGGTGTGGTAGGTGCCGGCGAACGGGTCGCGCCCGGAGGAGCCGAACATCTCCCGCGCCAGCAGCGGGAAGCCGTCGTCCTCCGGCAGGGTGGCGATGGCCGCGAGGTTGGCGCGGTAGCGCTGCTCCCGCTCGGCATCGTCGCCGGGCTGGTCACGGATGCAACCGTAGACTATCGATTCCTGGTCCATATTCCGCATTCGCTTCAGAACGGCCACCACCAGGGGCCTTCGAGATCATCACGGCATTTCGCCAGTTGCGTGCCGTAGGTCTTGCTGCGCACTTCGACCTTCTTCGCCACGTCGAGGAGCCACTTCTTCTTCTGGTAGGTACCGCGCGCGTAGCCGCCGTGGCCTTCATGGTAGGCCAGGTACAGGCGGTTGGCGTCGCTGCGGCCGATACCGAGCTTCTTCGCGCTGCGATCGTGGTACCAGCCGACGAAATCGATGGCGTCATCGAACTCGTCACGATCGGCGCCGCCGTTGCCGGTGTCCTTGCGGTAGACGTCCCAGGTCTCGTCGAGCACCTGCGCGTAGCCGTAGGCCGACGACGGCCGCTTCCACGGGATGATCCACAGGATGCGCTTGCGCTTCGGCTTGGCCTTGGCCTGGAACTTCGATTCCTGGTGCATGGTGGCCATCATCACCGGGATGGGGATTTTCCAGTGGTCCTCGGCGGCCTCGGCATCCTCGAACCAGTCCTCGAACCAGCCGTCCTTCTCCTCGAAGATCGCGCAGATGTTCTCGGGGTTGGACGGCGGGCGCGTGGCGCAACCGGCCATCAGCACGGCAAGCAGCACCAGCAGCACGCGCATCATGGGCCGCTCTCCGGCGTAATGCCGTGCTCGCGCAGCAAGGCGAGGAACTGCGCCTCGTCCCACACCGGCACGCCCAGCTCTTCGGCTTTCGCCAGCTTGGAGCCGGCCTCGGCGCCAGCCACCACCACGTGGGTCTTCGCCGACACGCTGCCGGACACCTTGGCACCAAGCGCCTGCAGGTGGCCCTTGGCGACGTTGCGATCCATCGATTCCAGCGTGCCGGTGAGCACGAAGGTCTGGCCGGCGAGCGGCAAGGCCTGCGTGGCGTGCGCGGCCGGCTCGTGCTCGGGCCAGTGCAGGCCGGCAGCGATCAGCGCCTGCACCACCGCGCGGTTATGTTCCTCGCGGAAGAACTGCGCGATGGCCGCGGCCACCACCGGGCCCACGTCGGGCACCGCCATCAGCTGCTCCTCGCCGGCCTCCAGCAATGGCGGCAGGCTGCCGAAATGCCGCGCCAGCGCCAGCGCGGTGGCCTCGCCCACTTCGCGGATGCCCAGCGCATAGAGGAAGCGCTGCAGCGTGGTGGCCTTGCTGCCGGCGATGGCGTTCACCAGGTTCTGCGCCGACTTTTCGCCCATGCGCTCCAGCGCCGCCAGTTGCGGCACGGTGAGCGCATACAGGTCGGCCACCGAGTGCACCAGGTCCTGCTCGACGAGCTGGTCGATGATCTTCTCGCCGAGGCCCTCGATGTTCATCGCCAGCCGCGAGGCGAAATGGCGGATCGATTCCTTGCGTTGCGCCGGGCAGTAGAGGCCGCCGGTGCAGCGGGCGATGGCCTCGCCCTCGGGCTTGACCACGTCGGAGCCGCACACCGGGCAATGGGTGGGCAGGTGCACGTGGCGCGCGTGCGGCGGGCGGCGATCGGCCACCACGCCCACCACTTTCGGGATCACGTCGCCGGCGCGGTAGACGATCACCGTGTCGCCAATGCGCAGGTCCATGCGCGCGACTTCGTCCATGTTGTGCAGGGTGGCGTTGCTCACCGTCACGCCGCCGACGAACACCGGCTTCAGGCGCGCCACCGGCGTGATGGCGCCGGTGCGACCGACCTGGAACTCCACGTCGAGCAACTCGGTGACTTCCTCCTGGGCGGGAAACTTGTGCGCGACCGCCCAGCGCGGCGCGCGCGACACGAAGCCCAGGCGTTCCTGTAGCGCGAGTTCATCCACCTTGTAGACGATGCCGTCGATCTCGTAGGGCAGCGACGGGCGCAGCTGCTCAAGGCGGTGGAAATAATCCAGCGCGGCGTCGACGCCGTTGGCGAGCGTGACGTGCTCGTTGACCTTGAAGCCCCACTCGCGCAGCTGCATGAGGATGGCGTGGTGGCTGCCCGGCAATGCCCCGCCTTCCACCGCGCCGACCCCGTAGGCGTACAGCACCAGCGGCCGCGCCGCGGTGATGCGCGGGTCGAGCTGGCGCAGGCTGCCGGCGGCGGCGTTGCGCGGGTTGACGAAGGTCTTCTCGCCGGCCTGTTCGGCGCGCGCATTCAGCGCGGCGAAACCGTCGCGCGGCATCAGCACCTCGCCGCGCACTTCCAGCCGTGCCGGCCAGCCCTCCCCGCGCAGGCGCAGCGGCACCGAGGGAATGGTGCGCACGTTGGCGGTGATGTCCTCGCCGGTGTAGCCGTCGCCGCGGGTGGCGGCGCGCACGAACAGGCCGTTTTCGTAGAGCACCGACAAGGCGATGCCGTCGAGCTTGGGCTCGCAGTTGTAGACCACCGGCGCATCGAGGTGCGCGCCGCCGAGGCGCTCGCGCACGCGGCGATCGAACTCGCGGGCGTCCTCGTCGCTGAACACGTTGTCCAGCGACAGCATGGGCACCGCGTGCTTCACCTCGGCAAAACCGGCGGCCGGCTTCTCGCCCACGCGCTGCGTGGGCGAATCGGGCGTGACCAGTTCCGGGTGCGCGTCCTCCAGCGCCTTCAGGCGATGGAACAGGCGGTCGTACTCGGCGTCCGGGACCACCGGCGCGTCGAGCACGTAATAGCGGTAGCTGTAGTCGGCGAGCAGGCGGCGCAAATCGGCCGCCTCGCGCGCGAGGGGATCTTCGGCAAACAGGTCGGGCGTGCCCGGCTTGGTCATTGCCTCAGCCGTTGGCGCGCTGCGCGGCGAGGCGACGACGCTCGTACTCCATCACGCGCTGGCGCAGGTGTTCGATGGTCTGGGTGGTGAGCACGCTGTGCTGCTGGTCGTGCAGTTCACCGCCGGTGTCGCGCGCCACGCGGCGCGCCGCCTCGATCATGGTGTCCAGCGCCTGGCGGCTGTTGGCCGGCCCCGGCAGCATCAGGAAGAAGCTCACGCCCACGAAGGTCTGCGACTCCATGGTGTCCAGGTCGAACACGCCCGGCTCCACGGCGCTGGCCATGGAGAACATTGCGCGCGCGTCGTGGGCACCGCTCTCGTAGCGATGGAAGATGTTGTACTCGCCGAAGCGCAGGCCGCAGTCGAGCACCGCCTGCAGCAGGCGGCGGCCGTCCAGGCGCGCTTCGCCGCCCATCACGTGCACCACCACCACTTCCTCGGGGGTGACTTTCTTCGGCTTCTCCGGCTGCGCGGCGGCGCGGGCCGGTTCGCGCGGCGGGGCATCGCGGCTGGGCAGTTCACCGCGCTCGCGGATCTCGCGCGCGGCGGCCGGCTGGGCGGCGGGAATTTCCAGGTCACCGAACATGTCCACCTGCTCGATGGCGCGCGGCGGCTCGGCGGGCGCCGGCTCGACCATCAGCGGCGGTTCGGTGCGTGCCGCGGGTGCGGTGAGGGCCGGCGTTTGCGCCGGGGCTTGCGCCATGCTGCCCGGCACCGGCTCGCGGCGGATCACCCGCGCGCGGCCCGACGGCAGCTCCGGGTTGAAATCGACTTCGTCGTCGGCACGCGGCGCACGCACCGGCGCCGGGGCCGGCGGCGCGGCCGGCGTGCGTGCCTTCGAACGGCGCAGCGCATCGAACAGCAACGCCGCGATCACCACCACCGTCACACCAACCAGAATCCAGCGCAGTTCCACGCCTGCCCTCCCGGGTTCCTCGGGGACGCGCCGCCGGCGCGCCCGGTTCGTATCAAACCGCCGCCAGCTCCGCGGCCTGGTCCACGTCCACCGCCACCAGGCGCGACACGCCCGGCTCGTGCATGGTCACGCCCATCAGTGCGCTGGCCATCTCCATGGCGATCTTGTTGTGCGTGATGTAGATGAACTGCACCTTGTCGCTCATCGAGCGCACCAGGTTGGCGTAACGGCCAACGTTGGCGTCGTCGAGCGGCGCGTCCACCTCGTCGAGCATGCAGAACGGCGCCGGGTTGAGCTGGAAGATGGAGAACACCAGCGACAGCGCGGTGAGCGCCTTCTCGCCACCGGACAGCAGGTGGATGGTGCTGTTCTTCTTGCCGGGCGGGCGCGCCATGATGGCCACGCCGGTTTCCAGCAGGTCCTCGCCGGTGAGTTCAAGGTAGGCGTGGCCGCCGCCGAACACCTTCGGGAACAGTTCCTGCAGGCCCTTGTTGACCTTGTCGAAGGTCTCCTTGAAGCGCGTGCGGGTCTCGCGGTCGATCTTGCGGATCGCGTTCTCCAGCGTCTTGAGCGCCTCCTCGAGGTCGGCGTTCTGCGCGTCGAGGTAGTTCTTGCGCTCGCTCTGCGCGGCGTACTCGTCGATGGCGGCGAGGTTGATCGGGCCCAGGCGGATGATGCGCTGGCCCAGTTCATCCACGCGCTGCGACCACTCCTGCTCGTTGGCCTCGGCCGGCATGCTGGCCAGCACGTCCTCCAGCGTCACCTCGGCCTCGCGCAGGCGCTCGAGGATGGTGGTGCGCTGTACCTGCAGGGCCTGCCATTCCATGCGCTGCGTCTCGAGGTTGGTGCGCACGGTCTGCGCGCCCTGCTCGAAGCGCGAACGCTGCTGCTCGAGTTCGCGCAGCTCGTGGTCCACGGCCTCCACGTTGCGGCGCGCGGCACGCAGTTCTTCTTCCACCTGCGCACGCTTGCCGAGCAGTTCCTCCAGTTGCTCCTTGGCCTCGGCGGCCGGGTCGTCGCCGCCGGTGAGCTGCTGCTCGAGGTAATCGCGGCGCTCTTCCAGCTGGCGGACCTGCATGGCCAGGCGCTCGAGGCCCTGCTGCATGGAAGACTGGCGGGTCTTGAGGCCCTGGATCTCCAGTTCCTTGCGGTGGGCGGCGTCGCGGTCGTGGCGCGCCTTCTGGCGGGCCTCGTCGAGCTTCATGCGCAGCTCGTCGCGGCGGCGCAGCAGGTCCTCGCGCTCCTTGGAGGAACCCTCCATGGCATCCACGGCTTCCTGCAGGATGTTGCGCGATTCGCCGATCTGCTCGCGCTCGGCAGCCTGCTGGGTGCGCGCCTCGTTGAGTTCGCGCTCGATGCGCTCGCGGCGGGCGGTGTACTGTTCGAGGCGCACCTGGCGGGCGCTGACCTCGGCGCTGATGTTGCTGTATTCCCGGTTGAGCGTGCCCATGTCGCGCTGCACCTGCTCGCGCGACTGTTCGAGTTCGCGCAGGTGCTCGCGGCCGGCGGACAGCCGCTCGCTGAGCTCGGCGATCACTTCCTCGGTTTCGACGATACGCTGGTCGAGCTGCTCGATTTCCTGCTTGCGGGCCAGCAGGCCGCGCGAGGCGTCCTTCTCGCCGGTGACGCGCAGCCAGTTCGGGCCGATCCAGATGCCTTCACGGGTGACGATCGATTCGCCGGCGGAAAGTTCGGTGCGCTTGTGCAGCGCGTCGGCCAGCGAGTCGGCGGTGTAGATGCCCGCCAGCAGGCTGCGCGGGTCCACCTCGGCGGCGCGCACCTTGTCGGCCAGGCGCGGGAAACGGTTGCCGCCGTCGGCCGGCAGCGCGCGGTTCTCCACCAGCACCAGGTGGCCGTGCTGCACGCCGCCGAGCACGCCGGCCAGCGGATCGAGGCCGTCCACGCACACCGCCTGCAGGGTGTCGCCGAGCACGGTCTCCACGGCCTTTTCCCAGCCGCTGTCCACGTCCAGGGCCTCGGCGAGGCGCTTGCGGTTGTCCAGGCGGCGCTCGCGCAGCCACTCGGTGACGCCGCCCTTGGTGTCACCGGCGGCAGCCTGCTGCAGCGCTTCCAGCGACGCGTGGCGACCCTTGAGGGTCTGCAGTTCGCTGCGGCGCGCGTCGAGTTCGGTGCTGGCGCGGTTGTTTTCCTCGCGCTGGCGGTTGATGGCCTGGGTGGCCTCGTCGGCTTTCGCCTGCTGCTGCTCGATGCGGCCCTGGATCTCCTCCACCTGGCGCTCGAGGCTTTCGACTTCCTGAGCCAGCGGGCCGGAGGTCAGGGTCTTCAGTTCCTGCTCGAAACGCTCGATGCGGTCGTCGAGCACGCGGATGGATTTCTCCAGGTGCTGGATGCGCGACTGCTCGACCTCGGCGCGCTGGCGCGGCTGCGAAGCCACCTGGCTGTAGTTGTCCCAGGAAAGCTGCCACTGCTGCATCAGCTCCTCGGCCTCGGCGGCGGCGTCGGAAGCGGCATCGTCGGCGGCCTGCAGGCGCTCGAACTCCGGCTCGAGTTCCAGCATCTGCTGGGAGATTTCCTCGATGGCCATCTGGTCGCGCTCGAGGTGCTCGGCCATCTCGCGACGGTTGCGCTCGGCCTGCTCCAGTTCGGCGGAGTACTGCGCGTGCATCTGGCGCAGGTGCTGGATGGTCTGCTCGACGCGGGCGATGTCCGAGCCGATGCCGTAGAAGCGGCCCTGTACCTCGTTGAAGGCGTCGATGAGCTCGTGGTTGGCCTCGCGGCACTTCTCGATCTCGGCCTCCGCGCGGCGCTGTTCGGCCACCTGCGCCTCGAGTTTCACCTCGAGTTCGCGGATGGCGGCCTCGCGCTCACCGACGGTGCCGTCCACCGCCTTCCAGCGCAGCGCGTGCAGTTGCGCCTTCAGGGTGCGCTCTTCCTCGCGGTACAGCTTGTACTTCTCGGCGGACGCGGCCTGGCGCTGCAGGTGGGCCAGCTGGCGCTCAAGTTCCTCGCGCAGGTCGGTCAGGCGCTCGAGGTTCTCGCGCGTGCGGCGCATGCGCTGCTCGGTTTCCTTGCGGCGCTCCTTGTAGCGGGAGATGCCGGCGGCTTCCTCGATGGTGTTGCGCAGGTCGTCCGGCTTGGCTTCCACCAGGCGGGAGATCATGCCCTGCTCGATGATGGCGTAGCTGCGCGGGCCCAGGCCGGTGCCCAGGAAGATGTCGGTGATGTCCTTGCGGCGGCACTTGGTGCCGTTCAGGTAGTAGTTGGACTGGCCGTCGCGCGTGACCTGGCGCTTCACGGCGATCTCCGCGTACTTGGCGTACTCGCCGCCCAGCTTGCCGTCGGAGTTGTCGAACACCAACTCGACCGAGGCCTGGGCCACCGGCTTGCGGCCGGTGGAGCCGCTGAAGATGACGTCGGCCATGGACTCGCCGCGCAGGTACTTGGCGGAGGCCTCGCCCATCACCCAGCGGGCGGCGTCGATGATGTTGGACTTGCCGCAGCCGTTGGGGCCGACGATGGCAGTCAGATTGTCCGGGAACAGGGCAGTGGTCGGGTCGACGAACGACTTGAAGCCGACCAGCTTGATGCTTTTGAGACGCATGGTGTTTTTCTTGAATCCCTGGCTGGGAAGCCCCTGGCGAACTGGGGTGGAAGTGTAGCGGATGTGGCCCGGACGGCACTAACTGTAGAGAGGGGGCCATGCCCCCGACCACCACCCCTCTCTACGGTAAGAGCATCGGGGGCATGGCCCCCTCGCTACGAAGAACGGGGACGGGGGCGGAGATAGAGGGCGGCGGTGGCCAGCAGGCAGGTAGCGAGCAGGGTCCACTTGGCCAGGGCGGCGCCGTTGCCCAGCCAGACCGCCCAGGGGGTGATGTTGGCGGTGTCGATGACCATGTACAGGTGCAGGGCGTTCTCCAGCTCGTCGAGCAGGCCGGCCAGGAACGGCACCGCCAGCCAGCCGTCGCGGCTGGCCGGCACGCCGGCGCGGTTCATGGCGCCGGCCAGCAGCAGCGCCACCAGGCTCGCGTACCAGAGCGGGTGCAGGAAGTCGTAGTAGTAGTGGGCGATGTAGTGCTCCACCACCCCACGGCGGAACAGGTCCTCCACCAGGGCGGCGAATGTTGCCGGCGACAGCGTGGTCTGCAGCTCCAGCACGCGCTGGGTGCCGACCGGCTCCAGCACCACGGCCATGGACAGTTGCGACACCACGAACATGCCGGCGAAGAACAGCAGCACCGACGGCATGGCCGCGTGGCGCCGCAGGAAGCCGCCGAAGCGCGCGAGCAAGTTGCCCATCATGGTCAGGACCGGCGGTGGCGCTGGTTCCAGGCTTCCTCGATCTGCCTGGCGCGCATGATCGATTCCAGCACGATGCCGCGCTGGTGCTCGACGAATTCGCCGATCACCTCGCGGGCGGCGTCGGCGTCCTGCTGCAGCAGGCTCTCGATCAGCGCCTTGAAGAACGACAACGATTCCTGCATCTCGTCGCGGTTGATGTGCAGGGCGAGATAGAAGGCGCGGCGGATGGCCGGCTGCATGTTGTCGAGGATCTGCTCGACGAGACTGTTGCCGGCGAAGCGCGTGGCGCGGGCGATGAACTGGAAGGCCGACTCGTGGAAGTCGTCCACCTGGCGGGCAGCCACCTGCGCCTGCATCACGCGGATCAGCTCGATGAACGGGGTGAGTTCGTCGTCCTGCACGCGGCCCATGGCCTTGGTGACCACGAACCCGAACAGCAGGTCAACGATCTCGTACAGGGAGCGCACGTGCTCCTCGGACATGTCCTTCACCACCGCGCCACGGCGCGGCAGGATGTCGATCAGGTGCCAGCGCTCGAGGATCAGCAGCGCCTCGCGCACCGAGCCGCGCGACACTTCCAGCTCGCCGGCGATGCGCAGCTCCTGGATGCGGTCGCCCGCCAGCAGATCGCCGTTGATGATCTGCCGCGCCAGGTGCTGGGCGATCTGCTCGGAGAGGCTTTCCTGGGCTTTGAAGGACGTCATGGGGGGGAGCACGCAGCAGCTGACGGACTGTCGGGCAATTTTAGCCGCCGACAGCCACTCCAGTCCAATTGTCCGACGATATGCCCAATTTCGGGGCAAGCGGCGGCTCAGCCGCCGGCGAGCCAGTCCGCCAGCTGCCGCGCCGGCGGGGCGTACCAGTACGCCCCGGTCGCCGGGGTGGAGAAGTCGGTGAGGCGGTCCCGCACGCCCGCCTCGTCGGCGCCGGCCATGCTGCGCAGCAGGGCGTCGAAGCGGCCCAGCCGGCAACTGAAGGCCAGGAACCACAGGCCGTGCTCGCGGGCGGTGCCGAACGGCATGCTGCGCCGCCAGATCTTCATCGCCTCGCCGTCCACCTTGAGGTCGGTGCGCGCCACGTGGGCAGTCTGCGGCATGTCGGCGGCATCGAACTCCACCGAGTCCGGCTTGGTGCGGCCGATGATCATCTCCTGCTCGCGCACCGGCAGCGCCTGGAAGGCGGCGAGGTCATGGTCCCAGCGCTGGGTGAACACGTAACTGCCGCCGGCACCAGGCTGGTCGGCGGCAATCAGCGCGGCGTTGCGCGCCGCCCTGCCCTGCGGGTTGGCACTGCCGTCGATGAAGCCGGTGAGGTCGCGCGAGTCGTGGTAGGTGAAGCAGGGAATGTCCACCGCCGCATCCGCCACCGGCACCATGGCCGCATGGACGTGGCGCACCGCGTCGAACAGCACGTCGCTGTCGGCGCCCTGCAACCAGAACAGCACGTCATGCTGCGTGGCCGGCATCACGAAGCCGTCGCGGCCGTGGATGGCGTGGAACGGCGGGAACACCGGCGTGCTGTCGTCCAGGTGCTGCGCGCAGGCCGGGCCGAAGGCCACCACCACCGCCAGCGTGTCGCTGTCGGCCAGGTGCGCCGCACGCAGGGCATTGAGCAAGGCGCCGCGCGTCACGCCGTCGTGCAGGCGGTACTCGAGCACGTGGAAGTGACGGAAACCCTGGCGGAAGATGCCCGGTTGTTCGGGATGACTCATGGCGTGGCCCCTGCCTTGGCGCCCGGGTGACCGCCCTTCTCCATGGCTTCCTTGATTTCCGGCGGCATGTAGTTCTCGTCGTGCTTGGCCAGCACTTCCTCGGCCGTGAAGCGGCCGTCGGCGGCCAGCGTGCCGGTGGCGAGGATGCCCTGCCCCTCGCGGAACAGGTCCGGCAGGATGCCGTCGTAATTCACCGTGAAGGTGCCCTTGCCGTCGGTGAGGTCGAAGGACACGTGCAGGCCTTCGCCGCCGCGCTGCACGCTGCCGGCCACCACCAGGCCGCCCACGCGGATGCGGCGGTCCACCGGCGCCTTGCCATCCACCACGTCGGCGGGCGAGTAGAAGGCGTTCATGTTCTCGCGCAGCGCCCAGGTGGTCAGGCCCACGGCAACGCCCACCAGCGCCAGCGCGCCGAGCACGAGCAGCAAACGGGTACGACGGACGGGGTGCATCTCTCTCAATCCTCCTGCGGGTTGCGGTTGGCATCGCGACGGGCGCGGCGGGCAATGTCGCGCAACAGGGCGCGGCGACGCAGCAGGGGCGCCACCAGCAACCAGGCCAGCGCTACCACGCTCACGCCGTATGACACCCAGACGTACGGTCCGTGCCCGCCCATGTGCAGCAATTCGTCGAGATTGGCGAACACCATGTCAGCGGCCCTCCCCGGCCAGCTCGCGCACCCAGCGGGCGCCAGCCTCGCGTTCCAGCACCGCGTTGCGGACCCGCAGCACCACCACGAAGGCGAAGAACAGGTAGAAGCCCAGCGCACAGACCAGCAACGGCCAGTACATTTCCGGCGCCATCGCCGGCTTCTCGGTGAGCTTGAAGGTGGCCGGCTGGTGCAGCGTGTTCCACCACTCCACCGAGTACTTGATGATGGGAATGTTCACCGCGCCGACGATGGCCAGCACCGCGGTGGCGCGCGCCGCCAGCACCGGCGAGGCGATGGCGCTGCCCAGCGCCATCACGCCCAGGTACAGGAACAGCAGGATCAGCATCGAGGTGATGCGCGCATCCCAGAACCAGTAGGTGCCCCAGGTAGGCTTGCCCCACAGCGCGCCGGTGAACAGCGCCAGCGCGCACATCACCGCGCCGGGCACGGCGATGGATTGCAGCACCACCTCGGCCATCTTCATGCGCCACACCAGCACCACCACGCCGGCCACCGCCATGGCGAAGTAACCGGTGAGCGCCAGGCTCGCCGCCGGCACGTGGATGTAGATGATGCGGAAACTGTGCCCCTGCTGGTAATCCGGCGGCGCGAACAGCAGCCCCCAGGTGATGCCCACGCCGAGCAGCAGCAGCGACGACACCGCCAGCCACGGCAGCCACCATCCGGCCAGGTCGTAGAAATGGCGCGGCGAGCCGAGCCGGTGCCAGAGACGTTCGAGGTAGGCCCACATGGTCATTGACTCCCGCTGATGCGCAAGGCGCCGGCGATGGCGAACGGCGCGAGCGCGACGGACAGGGCCAGCAGGGCGCCGAGAATGGCGAGCTGGCCGGCGAACGGCAGGCCCAGGCCCGCCGCGTAGGCAGCACCGGCGCCGAACACCAGCACCGGGATGTAAAGCGGCAACACGATCAGCGCTACCAGCACGCCGCCGCGCGCGATGCCGGTGGTGAGCGCCGCACCGATGGCACCGACCATGCACAGCACCGGCACGCCCAGTGCCAGCGACGACAGCAACACGCCGAATGGCTCGCCGTCGATGTTGAGCATCAGCGCCAGCAACGGCGACACCAGCACCAGCGGCACGCCCACCGTGATGACGTGCGCCAGCACGCGCGCCAGCGCCAGCAACGGCAGCGGCGCGCTGGACACCAGCAGTTGCTCCAGCGCGCCGTCGTCGCGATCGGAACGGAACAGGTTTTCCAGCGACAGCAGCACCGCCAGCAGCGCCGCGACCCACACCAGTCCCGGGCCGATGCGCGCCAGCAGCGCCGGGTCCGGGCTCATGCCCAGCGGGAACAGCGACACCACGATGACGAAAAAGCCCAACGGGTTGACCAGGTCGCCGCGCGCGCGCCAGGCCAACGCGAGATCGCGGCGGAACAGCGCGGCGAAGGCACTCATGCGGCCTTCCCCAGCAGCAACGAGCGGGAGGTGATGGCCGGCGCATGGTGGGTGGTGAACACCACCGCGCCGCCCGCCTGCGCGTGCGCGGCCAGCAGTTGTTCGAGTGCTTCAACGCCGGCGCGGTCGATGGCGGTGAACGGCTCGTCGAGGACCCACAGCGGCGCGTCCTCGAGGTGCAGGCGCGCCAGCGCCACGCGGCGCTTCTGCCCGGCAGACAAGGCGCCGGCCGGCAGGTCCTCGAAGCCGGCCAGCCCCACCATCGCCAGCGCCTCGCGCAGCGGCCGGCGCGGCGCACGGCCACGCAGCGCGCACAGCCAGGCGAGGTTTTCCTCGGCGGTGAGCGTGGATTTCAGGCCCGGCAGGTGGCCCAGCCAGAGGAGTTCTTCGCGCCAGGGACGGCCGGCGGCCTCGGCGCGCGGCCAGGCGATGCGCCCCTCGCAATCCTGGTCGAGCCCGCAGAGGATGCGCAGCAGGGTGGTCTTGCCGGCGCCATTGGGGCCTTCCACGCGCAGCACCTCGCCGGCTGCCACGCTCACCGACAGGCCACGGAACAGCACGCGTTCGTCACGCAGGGCAGTCAGGCCTTCGGCACGCAGCAGGAGGTCGTTTGCGGACATCGCGGGAACCGGGGTTCGGGGCGCGCAAGTATAGCCTGCGCGGCGGCCGGGATGACCGGCCGGGTGGTGCGGTCAGCGGCCCGCGGGCAGTTGCGTGGCGAGTGCCGCGGCGACCTGCCGGTAGTCACCGGCCAGGCCGTCCACGCGGGCCCGGGCGTCGGCCGGCACGCCGTCCAGGGCCAGCGCCTCCAGTTGCCGGCAGGCTTCACCGAGGCGCACGGCACCGATGTTCAGCGAGGAGCCCTTGAAGGAGTGCGCGGTCTCGCGCAGGGACAGCGCGTCGCCGGCGTCGATGGCGCTGCGCAAGGACTGCAGGCGCTGCTCGCTGTCGGCCAGGAAGGTGGTCACCAGCAGGCGGAAATCGTCGCCCAGCACGTCGCGCAGCTCGCGCACCACGTCCATGTCCAGTATTTGCATCCCTGCCATCTCACGGGTTCCCTCTCGATTCCGGCGACCGCTAGAATAGCGGCCCTTAGCCCCGGTGGCACAGCGGATAGCGCGTCCCCCTCCTAAGGGGAAGGTCACAGGTTCAATTCCTGTCCGGGGCGCCACCTTCTTCGCCTGCGGCCATGCCCGCAGCAGCCACGAACGCCTCCACGCGGTTGCGCCCGTTGTGCTTGGCGGCGTACAGCGCCGCGTCGACGTCCCGCACCAGTCCAATGCTGTCTTCCGGCATGCCCGGCACCCAGGCATGCACGCCGATGCTGATCGTCACCCGGATGTCGCTGCCTTCGTGGTGTACCAGCAGGCCCTCGACGCGCGTACGCAAGGAGTCGGCCACCCGCAGGCCACCGGCCACGTCAGTATCGGGCAACAAGGCGAGGAACTCCTCGCCGCCGTAGCGGCCCAGCAGGTCCTGTGCACGCAGGCGCACTTTCATCGCCTGCGCCAGCGCACGCAGCACGGCGTCGCCGGCCTGGTGGCCATGGCGATCGTTCACCTGCTTGAAGTGGTCGATGTCGATCATCAGCAGACACAACGGCGCCCGCCGGCGCACCGCCCCCGCCAGCTCCTGGTAGAACGCGTCCATCAGCGCGCGGCGGTTGTGCACGCCGGTGAGCACATCGGTGGAGGCCAGCTGGACGTAACGCGCTTCCAGGCCTTCATGCAGCATGCCCATGAAGCCGATGGTCACCAGCAGCAGGGAGAACATCAGCGTGGCGTGCGACAACGCCTGCAGTATTCCCGGCGCGGTGTAGGACGTGAGCTCCACCCAGCCGAACTCCACGGCGCCCACGCGCCACAGCGCCACCGCCAGCGCAATGCCGGCCCCGGTCATGACCAGCCAGAGCCCGCGTCCGGGGGCCTGGCGCCGGTGGGCATACAACAGCACCAGCATCGAGACGAGTTGCACGGCCAGCAGCAGCGACACCCACACCAGGCGCGCCGGGTAGTCATGGAGGAACGCGAATATCAATGCGGCGAGCGGCAGCGGTACGCCTATCACCCAGGGATCCGGTCGGCGCCCGAAGTGCTGGTAGAGTCCCAACAGCATCAACGCGATGGACAGGTGCAGCAACACGCCGCCGGCGGGAACGATGAGCCCGGAGGGAAGAACGTCGCGCAGGGCGAGGAGCGGCGCCGCCAGCGCGAAGCAAAACAGGCCCCAGCCCCAGGGCACCAGGCCGGCGAACTGCCGCTGGTAGCCAAAGGCGATCAGCGCCAGCCCCACCGCGAAGGTGGCCAGCGAGACCATCATGGCCATTGAGGGGACGTCCAGTTCCATGGCCGTGATCCTAGCCCGTCCGGCCGGCCCGTGCACTGCGCAATGCACGGGCCGGCCAGCCGGGCCGGCGGGCAATCAGCCCACGAACGACAGCAACACGCCCGCCGCCACCGCCGAGCCGATCACGCCGGCGACGTTCGGGCCCATGGCGTGCATCAGCAGGAAGTTCTGCGGGTTGGATTCCAGGCCGACCTTGTTGGACACGCGCGCCGCCATCGGTACCGCCGACACGCCGGCCGACCCGATCAGCGGGTTGATCTTGTCCTTGGAGAATACATTCATGATCTTGGCCATGATCACGCCTGCCGCAGTACCGAGCGAGAAGGCGATGAGGCCGAGCACGATGATGCCCAGCGTGGTGATCTGCAGGAACGAGTCGGCACTGAGCTTGGCACCGACGGTCAGGCCCAGGGCGATGGTGACGATGTTGATCAGCGCGTTGCGCGAGGTGTCGGCCAGGCGCTCGACCACGCCGCACTCGCGCATCAGGTTGCCGAACGCGAACATGCCCACCAGCGGCGCGGCATCCGGCAACAGCAGGCCGATAAGAACCACCAGCACGATCGGGAACACGATCTTCTCGGTGCGGCCGACATGGCGCAGTTGCTTCATCTCGATCCTGCGTTCGGACTCGGTGGTCAGCGCACGCATGATCGGCGGCTGGATCAGCGGTACCAGCGCCATGTAGGAGTAGGCCGCCACAGCGATCGGGCCGAGCAGTTCCGGCGCCAGCCGCGAGGTCACGAAGATCGAGGTCGGGCCGTCGGCACCGCCGATGATGGCGATGGATGCCGCCTGCTTCATGGTGAACTCGAAGCCCGGCACGCCCCACACGGTGAGGGCGACGGCACCCAGCAGCGTACCGAAGATACCGAACTGCGCCGCCGCGCCCAGCAGCAGGGTGCGCGGGTTGGCGAGCATCGGGCCGAAATCGGTCATCGCACCCACGCCCATGAAGATCAGCAGCGGGAACACGCTGGTCGGCAGGCCCACCTGGTAGAACAGGTGCAGGATGCCACCCTCGCCGGCCATGTTGGCGACAGGGATGTTGGCGAGGATGCCGCCGAAGGCAATCGGCAGCAGCAGCAACGGTTCGAATCCCTTGCGGATGGCGAGGTAGATGAGCCCCAGGCACACCACGAGCATGACCGCCTGGCCAGGCTCGAGGTGGTAGATGCCGGTGCTCTGCCAGAGCTTGATCAAGGCTTCCATAGCGCGCTACCTCAACCGATACAGACGAGCGTGTCGCCGACGGCGACCGCGTCGCCCTCCTTGACGTTGACGGAAGTGACGGTGCCGGTGTGCGGCGCGCGGATTTCCGTTTCCATCTTCATCGCCTCGAGGATGAGCAGCAGGTCACCCTCCTGCACCAGCATGCCCGGCTTGACGTGCACCTTGACGATGCCACCGGCCAGCGGCGCCGGCATCGGTTCGCCGCTGCCGGCCACGGGTGCGGCCATGGCGGTCGCGGCAGCACCGGCGAGCGCCGCCGGCGGCACGATGCCGGTGATATCGCCGCCATCGCTGACGGTCACCGTGTAGTCGCGGCCGTCGACATTCACCGTGTAGATCGCATCGCCCGACGGCGCGCACGGCGCGCTGCCTTCCTTGCCGGTGGGCACCGGTTCGAAGGCGGCGGCATTGCCACGGTTCTGCAGGAACTTCAGGCCCACCTGCGGGAACAGGGCATAGGTCAGCACGTCATCGATCTCGCGCTCGCCGGCCTCCAGGCGGATGTTCTTTTCCTTCGCGGTGGCGCGCAGTTCCGCCACCAGGCGCTCCATCTCCGGCTTGAGCAGGTCGGCCGGACGGCAGGTCACCGGCTGCGCGCCTTCCAGCACGCGCGCCTGCAGTTGCGCGTTGAACGGTGCCGGCGCGGCACCGTACTCGCCGCGCAGCACGCCCTGGGTTTCCTTGGCGATGGTCTTGTAGCGCTCGCCGGACAGCACGTTCAGCACCGCCTGGGTGCCGACGATCTGCGAAGTGGGCGTCACCAGCGGGATGAAGCCGAGATCGGCACGCACGCGCGGGATTTCCGCCAGCACCTCGTCGAGGCGATGGTCGGCCTTCTGGTCCTTGAGCTGGCTCTCCATGTTGGTGAGCATGCCGCCGGGCACCTGCGCGACCAGGATGCGCGGGTCGATGCCCTTCAGCGCGCCCTCGAACTTCGCGTATTTCTTGCGCACGTCGCGGAAGTACGCGGAGATTTCCTCCAGCAGCACCAGGTCCAGGCCGGTGTCGCGGCCGGTGCCGGCGAAGATCGCCACCACCGCCTCGGTGGCCGAGTGGCCGTAAGTCATCGACATCGACGAAATGGCGGTGTCGACGTTGTCGATGCCCGCCTCGGCGGCCTTGAGGATCGTCGACGTGGACAGCCCGGTGGTGGCGTGGCACTGCATGTGCACCGGGATGCGGATCGCCTGCTTCAGGCGGGTGACGAGGTCGAAGGCGACATACGGCGTCAGCAGGCCGGCCATGTCCTTGATGCACAGCGAGTGCGCACCCATGTCCTCGATGCGCTTCGACATGTCCACCCACATGTCGAGGGTGTGTACCGGGCTGACGGTGTAGGAGATGGTGCCCTGCGCGTGCTTGCCCTCGCGCACCACTGCCTGCATGGCGCGCTCGAGGTTGCGCACGTCGTTCATGGCGTCGAACACGCGGAACACGTCCACGCCGTTCTTCGCGGCGCGCTCGACGAACTTGTCGACCACGTCGTCGGCGTAGTGGCGGTAGCCCAGCAGGTTCTGCCCACGCAGCAGCATCTGCTGCGGCGTGTTGGGCATGGCCGCCTTCAGTTCGCGGATACGTACCCACGGGTCTTCGCCCAGGTAGCGGATGCAGGCGTCGAACGTGGCGCCGCCCCAGGACTCCAGCGACCAGAAGCCGACACGATCGAGTTTGCCGGCGATCGGCAGCATGTCGTCCAGGCGCATGCGGGTAGCCAGCAACGACTGGTGGGCATCGCGCAGCACGACATCGGTGATGCCGAGCGGGTTACGTTGGGTGCTCATGGCGTGTCCCTTGGGAAATGGGGCGGAATTTCAGGGGGAAAGAGGCTCAGCGGCCGGCCGCGCGGTGGCGGGCAATGGCGGCCTGGATGACGGCCAGGGTGCGTGTATCCACGCTGCCTGCCGTGGCGGGTGGCGCCGCGCGCGGGGTGGGTGCCACTTCGGGCTCGGGGGCCAGGCGCGCCACCAGGCGCGACATCAGGCCGACGATCCACACCAGCATCACCAGGAAGGCAAACACCACGCCCATGCCGACCAGCATGAGCTCAACACCCTCGATGAACATCGGATTCATGGTGACTCCTCGACAGGGCATGACCGCATGGTCGCGCCGGCTGCGCAATCTAGCGGCTCGGCCGCCCGGGGACAACCGGCCATGCGCAAACGGGGCCTAATACATTGTTCTGATAAGGGTAAGTCGCAGTGCCAGCCGTCGCGGCCGACATGAGGCGTACACGTGGCGGGTGCTATAAAGGCGGCCCGGCAAAACCACCACGAGACAGCCATGAGCAGCGCCGACGAGGAGTTGCATCGCGCCAAGCGCGAACTGGAAATGCTGATCGGCAGGATGCAGGGCACGGACAATGCCCGCGCCTTCCTGTGCTATGCCGACGCCCTGGTATTCGCCGCCCTGCGCGACCTGCCGGCCACGCAGTGGGAGAGCCCGCGCGTGAGCACGCCGGAGGAGTTCGCCCGGCGCGTATCGACGGCGCGCTGAAAAGCAGCGGGCCCGAAACGAAAAACGCCGGCATGAGCCGGCGTTTTTCGTTCTGAAGATGGCGCGCCCGGAGAGATTCGAACTCCCGACCACCTGGTTCGTAGCCAGGTACTCTATCCAACTGAGCTACGGGCGCGTGGGTCTTGCATTGCGCCTGCGTCACCGCAGGAGGCGCGCATTATCAGGATGCCGGGTGCAGTCGTCAAGAGTTCGAATGCCCCCTGCTACAAACAGAAGTTTTCCAGTATAGTGCGCGCCTTCCGGAGAAGTGGCCGAGTGGCCGAAGGCGCTCCCCTGCTAAGGGAGTATACGGGCTAAAACCTGTATCGAGGGTTCGACTCCCTCCTTCTCCGCCATCCATCACCCCGCCTGGCGCACCCGCCGGGCAGGCACAAAAAACCCGGGCCAGGCCCGGGTTTTTCGTTTGCGGCTGCTGCCAGCGGCGCTTACTGGCCGTCGAAGCCGGCGTCGTCGCCGGTCTTCTCGTGCTGGATGCGCCGGTAGATCTCTTCGCGGTGGACTGCCACTTCCTTGGGCGCGTTGACTCCCAGTCGTACCTGGTTCCCCTTCACGCCGAGCACCGTCACGGTGACCTGGTCACCGATCATGAGTGTCTCGCCGACCCTGCGGGTCAAGATAAGCATGTTGCCGTTCTCCTGTTTGTCATCGTGCCGGCGGGAAGCAGCCTGTTGTCGCCGGCACGTACTTCGACGCGCTCCGGTTTCGTCCCTGCCCTTATTTCTTGTCCAGCTCGAAGGCGGCGTGCAGCGCCCGCACGGCCAGTTCGAGGTATTTCTCGTCGATCACTACCGAAATCTTGATCTCGCTGGTGGAGATCATCTGGATGTTGATGTTCTCGGCGGCCAGCGCCTTGAACATGCGCGAGGCAACGCCGGCGTGCGAACGCATGCCCACGCCCACCAGCGATACCTTGGCGATGTGGTCGTCCGCGATCAGTTCACGGGCGCCGACATCCTTCTGCACTTTTTCCAGCACGCGCTGCGCTTTCTGGAACTCGCCGCGGGCGACGGTGAAGGTGAAATCGGTGGTGCCGTCCGTACCGGTGTTCTGGACGATCATGTCGACCTCGACATTGGCCTCGCCCACCGGGCCGAGGATCAGCGAGGCAATGCCCGGCTTGTCCTGGACGCCACGCAGGGTGAACTTGGCTTCGTCGCGGGTGAAGGCGATACCGGAAATCAGCGGTGCTTCCATGTTGTCCTCATCGAGCGTGATCAGCGTGCCGGGGCCGTCCTGGAAACTGTGCAGGACGCGCAGGGGCACCTTGTACTTGCCGGCGAATTCGACCGAACGGATCTGCAGGACCTTGGAGCCGAGGCTCGCCATTTCCAGCATTTCCTCGAAGGTGATGCGATCGAGGCGACGGGCGCGCGGTTCGACGCGCGGGTCGGTGGTGTAGACCCCGTCGACATCGGTGTAGATCTGGCACTCGTCGGCCTTCAGCGCGGCGGCGAGCGCCACGCCGGTGGTGTCCGAGCCGCCACGACCGAGCGTGGTGATGTTCTGGCCGGCGTCGATACCCTGGAAACCGGCAACCACCACGACCTTGCCGGCCTTAAGCTCGGCACGCATGCGCTTGTCGTCGATCTCGAGGATGCGCGCCTTGGAGTGCGCGCTGTCGGTCTTCACCGGTACCTGGAAGCCGGTGAACGACACTGCCGGGCAGCCGCGCTTCTGCAGCGCCATGGCCAGCAGGGCGATGGTGACCTGCTCGCCGGTGGAAACCATCTGGTCGAGCTCGCGCTTGTCCGGATCGGGGGTGATCTGTTTGGCGAGGTCGATGAGACGGTTGGTCTCGCCGGTCATGGCGGAGACCACCACGACCATGTCGTGGCCCTGGTCGCGGAACGATTTGACCTTCTCGGCCACCTTCTCGATACGCTCGACCGAGCCTACCGAGGTGCCGCCGTACTTCTGGACGATGAGCGCCATAGGGCAGTTGGAAACCGTGGCTTTTTGACGTGAAAAGGACCGGGAAGAGCCTCCCCGGATGGTGGCGCGTATTAGACAACAAAAGGCCCGGCCGCGTCATGCGTGTGTAGAGAGGGGGCCATGCCCCCGACGAGCGTCGGGGGGAAGAAAGAGCGGTCGGGGGCATGGCCCCCTCGCTACAGGAAGGCGAAACGCGGGCTCAGAGGCGCTCGCGGACGAACGGCTCGACGGCCGCCAGTGCGGCCGGCAACCCGGCGGCATCCTGGCCACCGGCCTGGGCGAAGTCCGGCTTGCCACCGCCACGGCCACCCACGTGGGCAGCGATGGCGCCGACCAGCTCGCCGGCCTTGACCTTGCCGGTGAGGTCGGCGGTGACGCCGCAGGCCAGGGTGACCTTGCCGTCGGCGACCGTGCCCATGACCACTACCGCGGATTTGAGCTTGTCGCGCAGCTGGTCGATGGAGGCGCGCAGGGCCTTGGCGTCCACGTCGTCCACGGCCACGGCCAGCACTTTCACGCCACCGATGTCCAGGGCCTGGGCCGACAGGTCGGCGCCGCCGCCGGTGGCCAGCTTCTGGCGCAGCTTCTCGATTTCCTTTTCCAGTTCCTTCGTGCGGTCGATGACCTGCTTCACCTTGTCGACCAGGCCGCTGCGGCCGCCCTTGACCAGGCCGGCGATGCTGTCGAGGTCGCCGTCGGCGGCGCGCACCGAGGCCAGCGCACCCTCGCCGGTCACCGCCTCGATGCGGCGCACGCCGGCGGCCACGCCGCCCTCGGCGATGATGCGGAACAGGCCGATGTCACCGGTGCGGCGCGCGTGGGTGCCGCCGCACAGCTCGATGGAGAAGTCGCCGGTGCCCATGCTCAGCACGCGCACGGTGCTGTCGTATTTCTCGCCGAACAGCGCCATCGCACCCCTGGCACGGGCGGCGTCGATGTCCATCACCTCGGTCTTCACCTCGGCGTTGGCGCGCACCTGCGCATTGACGATGTCCTCGATCTGCCGCTTCTCGGCGTCGGTCAGCGCACCGCCGTGCGCGAAGTCGAAGCGCAGGTAGTCGGGGCCGACCAGCGAGCCCTTCTGCACAACGTGCGTACCCAGCACCTGGCGCAGCGCGGCGTGCATCAGGTGGGTGGCGGAATGGTTGGCGCGGATGCGGTCGCGGCGGGCCACGTCAACGCGGGCATTGACGGTGTCACCCGTCTTCAGGGTACCGAGCTTGACCTTTCCGTGGTGCAGGAACGCGCCCTGCTTCTTCGTGGTGTCGGCGACGTCAAAGGCACCGTTGCCACCGGTGAGCATGCCGGTGTCGCCCACCTGGCCGCCGGACTCAGCGTAGAACGGGGTGTGGTCGAGCACCACCACGCCCTCGTCGCCGGCGTGCAGTTCGGAAACCTTCAACCCGGCCTTGAACAGGGCGACGACCTTCGCGCTGTCGTCGGTCTTCTCGTAGCCGCAGAAATCCGTGCTGCCGTCGATTTCCAGCTTGTCGTGGTAGTCGGCGGTGAACTTGCCGGCGGCGCGCGCCAGCTGGCGCTGCGATTCCATGGCTTCCTCGAAGCCTGCCTGGTCGATGGACAGGCCGCGCTCGCGGGCGATGTCGGCGGTGAGATCGACCGGGAAGCCGTAGGTGTCGTAGAGCCTGAAGACGGTGGCGCCGGAGATCACCTTGCTGTCACCGAGCTGCGCGATGTCGGCCTCGAGGATCTTCATGCCGGTGTCGAGGGTGCGGGCGAACTGCTCTTCCTCGGCCAGCAGGGCCTTTTCCACGCGCGCCTGCTCGCTCTTCAGTTCCGGGTAGGCCGCGCCCATCTGCTCGACGAGCGTGGCGTACAGCTTGTGGAAGAACGGCTGCGTGGTGCCGAGCATGTGGCCGTGGCGCAGCGCGCGGCGGATGATGCGGCGCAGCACGTAGCCGCGGCCCTCGTTGGACGGCGTGACGCCGTCGGCAATGAGGAAGCCAGCGGAACGGATGTGGTCAGCGATGACGCGCAGCGACTTGTTGTCGGCGTCGGCGGTGCCGGTGAGTTGCTGGGCGCCCTTGATCAGTGCCTGGAACAGGTCGATCTCGTAGTTGGCGTGCACGTGCTGCATCACCGCCGAGATGCGCTCGAGGCCCATGCCGGTATCGACGGCCGGCTTGGGTAGCGGCACCAGGGTGCCGTCCGGCTGGCGGTCGAACTGCATGAACACCACGTTCCAGATCTCGATGAAGCGGTCGCCGTCTTCCTCCGGCGAGCCCGGCGGGCCACCCCAGATGTGCGCGCCGTGGTCGTAGAAGATCTCGGTGCAGGGGCCGCAGGGACCGGTGTCGCCCATGGTCCAGAAGTTGTCGGAGGCGTACTTCGCGCCCTTGTTGTCGCCGATGCGGATGATGCGCTCCTTCGGCACGCCGACCACGTTGGCCCAGATGTCGTAGGCCTCGTCATCGGTGTGGTAGACGGTGACCGACAGCTTGTCCTTCGGCAGGCCCAGCCACTTCTCGCCGGTGAGAAATTCCCAGGCGAACGGGATGGCGTCGGTCTTGAAGTAATCGCCGAACGAGAAGTTGCCGAGCATCTCGAAGAAGGTGTGGTGGCGCGCGGTGTAGCCAACGTTCTCGAGGTCGTTGTGCTTGCCGCCGGCGCGCACGCACTTCTGGGCGGTGGCGGCACGCACGTAACTGCGCTTCTCGCGACCGAGGAAGCAGTCCTTGAACTGGTTCATGCCGGCGTTGGTGAACAGCAGCGTCGGGTCGTTGCCCGGGATCAGCGAGCTGGAGGGCACGATCTCGTGGCCCTTGCTGCGGAAGTATTCGAGGAAGGCCTTGCGGACGTCGGCACTGCTCATCGGGGCGCGGCTGGAAGCGGTCATGGCGTGGGTATGGGCCTGGCTGGTCGGTTCGCGGCCCGGGCGCGGGCCGTGCAAGCCGGCTAGTCTAGCAAGGCAGGACCCGCCCCCCAACTGGACGGGCGTTCTGGAATAATCGCCCTGCCCACCGCCCCTGGAGTCCGCCGTGCCTGCCCTGCCCCGGGATCGCCGCCACATCGTTGTTGCCGCCGTTGTTGCCGTGACTGCCCTCGGGTACTGGCTGGCACGCCCGCCGGCCGTTGCGGTGGTGGCCGTCGAGCCGCAGGCCGTCCGCGAGACCCTGCAACTGAGCGGCCGGATCGCTACCCGCGACCGCGCGACCCTGTCCGCCCAGGTGGCGGGCACGGTGGCACGGGTGGCGGTCGAGGAAGGCGACGCGGTCAAGGCCGGACAACTGCTGGTGGCCATCGACAACCCTGAACTGGCCGCCGCGCTGCAGCAGGCCGAGGCCACGCTGGCCCAGGCGGTGGCACGCCGGGAACGCCTGCGCGACATCGAGGCGCCCACCGCGCAGGCCGACGCCGAGCGCGCGGCGATCGAGCGCGAGCAGGCAGCCCGCCAGCTGGAGAACCTGCTGGCACTGGAGCCGTCGGGCGCGGTGGGTGCCGAGCAGGTGCGCGCGGCACGCGAATCGCTGGCGCTGAAGGAAAAAGCAGCGCAGACCGCGCAACTGCGCGCACGCAGCCTGGCCGAAGGACGCGACCGCGAACTCGGCGAGGCGGACGTCGCCCAGGCACGCGCCGCCGCGGCGGTGGCGCGCGCGCGGCTGGGCTGGACGCAGGTGCGTGCGCCGGCCGACGGCGTGGTGGTCGGGCGCGACATCGACCCGGGCAGCGCCGTGCAGGCGGGCACGCCGTTGCTGGCGTTCGCACCACGCGCCGCCCGCGAGGTGCGCGTGAATGCCGACGAGCGCTTCCTGTCGATGCTGCGCGAGGGCCAACCGGTACGCGTGGTCGCCGATGCCTGGCCGGGGCAGCCCTTCGACGGCACCATCGCCCGCCTCTCGCCGCGCATCGATGCCGAGCGCGGCGCGCTCGACGTGCGCATCGCGCTGCCGGCGCCGCCGGCATGGCTGCGCGAGGACATGACGGTGTCGGTGGAAATCCTGGTGGGCGAGAACGCACAGGCGGCCGTGCTGCCGCTCAGCGCGGTCCAGGACGCCGGGGCCGGCGCCTGGGCCTGGTGCGTGCAGGACGGCCGCGTCCGGCGCTGCAACCTGCGCCTGGGCCTGCGCGACGAGCACCGCGCGGAGGTGCTGGACGGTGCACCGCCCGGCACGCTGGTAGTCGATGACAGCCGCACGCTCGCCGACGGCGATCGCGTGCGCCCGGTCACCCGCGGCGACTGACCATGCCGGCCGCGCCGCGTGCCCCGCGCCTGCCCTACGACTGGCTGCTGGCCTTGCGCTTCCTGCGCGAAGGCCGCGCGCAGACATTGCTCATCCTGCTGGGCATCACGCTGGGAGTCGGCGTGATCGTGTTCCTCACCGCGCTGATTGACGGGCTGCAGCAGAACATCATTGCGCGCACGCTGGGCGTGCAGCCGCACGTGACCGTCAGCGCGCCGGACGACCGCGTACGTGCGGCGTGGCCGCGCACGGATGCCGGCACGCCGTTGCTGTCGCAGGCCTCTCCAAGGGCACAGCGCTTGCGCTCGATCCCCGGCTGGCAGCAGACCGCGACCGGCATCGCCGCCCTGCCGGGCGTGCGCGACGTGGCGGCCATCGTGTCCGGCCCCGCCTCCGCGGTGCGTGGCCAGGCCGAGCGCCAGGTGGCACTGCTGGGGGTGGTACCCGGGGAATACCAGCGCATCGTGCCGCTCGACAGCTACCTGGTCGAGGGCAACCTGCGCCTGCAGGCCGGCGAGGCCGCGGTCGGCACGGAACTGGCGCGGGAGCTCGGCCTGCGCGTGGGCGACCGCCTGCGCCTGCAGACCGCCACGCGTGACGACGTTTTCATCGTGGCCGGACTGTTCACGGTGGGCGTGCGCGAAGCCGACGAACGCTGGGTGTTCGTGCCGCGCCGCAGCGCGCAGACCCTGCTGGAACTCGAGGGCGGCGCCACCCACATCCAGGTCACCGTCGATGACATCTTCGCGGCCACGCAGGTGGCCGAATCCATCGGCGACCGTTACGACGTGAAATCCGAGAGCTGGATGCAGGTGAACCGGCAACTGATGACCGGCCTGCGCTCGCAGAGTGCTTCGAGCAGCATCATCCGTTTCTTCGTGCTCGTATCGGTGGCGTTCGGCATCGCCTCGGTGCTGGCCGTCAGCGTCGCGCAAAAACAACGCGAGATCGGCATCCTGCGCGCCATGGGCACGCGGCGCACCATGGTCCTGCGCGTGTTCCTGATCCAGGGCGGCGTTCTGGGCGTCGCCGGATCGCTGCTCGGGGCACTGGCCGGTACCGGGCTGGCGCTGCTGTTCGCCAACCTGGCGCTGAATCCCGACGGCACTCCGGTGGTGCCGGTGATGATCACCCCGTCGCTGTTCGTGACGGCGGTGCTCACCGCCACCGTGACGGGTCTGGTGGCGGCGGCACTGCCGGCACGCCGGGCCGCGCGCCTCGACCCGGTGGAGGCGATCCGCAATGGCTGACGGCGTACCGGTACTCGCCCTGAAGGGCGTGCGCCACACCTACGGTCAGGGCGATACCGCCACCGAAGTGCTGCACGGCATCGACCTGGCGGTACACCCGGGCGAGTTCACCGCCCTGATCGGCCCGTCCGGCTCGGGCAAGAGCACGCTGCTCAACCTGATCGGCCTGCTCGAGCAACCAACGCACGGCGAGATACTCATCGATGGCGCGCCGACTGCAACGCTCGACGACAACGGGCGCAGCGCGTTGCGCAACCGCGCGCTGGGCTTCGTGTTCCAGTTCCACCACCTGCTGCCGGCCTTCAGCGCGCTGGAAAACGTGCTGATGCCGACCCTGGTGAACGGCGGCCGCGCCGGCGCGGGCAGCGTGGCCGAGGCCATGGCCCTGCTCGAGGCGGTGGGCCTCGGCGACCTGCACGGGCGGCGCCCGGCACAGTTGTCCGGCGGCCAGCAGCAGCGCGTGGCCATTGCCCGCGCGCTGGCAAGCCGGCCGCGCCTCTTGCTGGCCGACGAGCCCACCGGCAACCTCGACACCCACACCGCCGACGACATCTTCGCACTGTTCCGCCGCATCAACCGCGAGCAGGGCCTGGCATTCCTGGTGGTCACCCATGACCCACGCCTGGCGGCGCGCTGCGACCGCGTCGTGCAACTGGTGGATGGAAACATCGTCGCCGACCACAGGCAGGGCCAAACACCATGAAGCACCTGGTTTCACTGCTGTGCATCGCCGCCATGCTGCTGGGGCAATCGCTGTGCGCGCAGCCCGCCGCGGGGGATGCCGGCGCCCTGCCGCCTTTCAGCCCGGCCTGGATCGACGAGGACGCCTTCGACGAACGCCTGCGGCACGTGCACGGCAGCGTGCCGGATCCCGAGGTCGGGTTGTTCGGGCCGGACTCCATGATGTGGAAGATCACCCGCTACATCGAGCCCGGTGGCCTGGCCACCGGCCGCGCGATCCTGATGCACGTGTCGCACCCGTGGATCGCCCAGGGCATAGAGGACCACTCGAAATCGCGGCACAACCTGCTGGAGCGCGGGCGCGAAACATTCATGTACGCCTTGCTGATGGTGTACGGCACGCGCGACCAGGCGCTGCAGGCGGCACGCGACGTGCGCGTGCAGCACGACAAGGTGAGCGGCCGGCTGGCGAGCGAGGCCGGAGCCTTTGCCAGGGGCAGCGAGTACCGCGCCAATGAAGTGGAGGCGATGCTCTGGGTGCACGCCACCATGTGGGAATCGATGATGATCGCCTACGAGCTCGTGAACGGACCGGTCAGCCAGGAGGACAAGGAGCGCTTCTACGAGGAAACGCGGCTTTTCGCGTACCTGTTCGGCATCCCCGACGAGGCGCTGCCGGCCGGCTGGGACGCGATGATCCGCTTCTGCGACGAGTTCCGGGCCTCCGACCGCTTCGTGATCACGCCCGAGGCGCGCGACCTGGTGAAGTACCTGTACGGATCACACGGCGCGCTGATGTGGTTGCCGATGAAGTACAACAAGCTGGTGACATCAGCCAGCATTTCACCGGAATTGCGCGCCGCGTACGGCTGGAAATGGGGCCCGGTCCGCCACGTGTTCCACGATGCCAGCATCGACACGGTACGCTTCATCCACTGGGTCGCACCCAACTACCTGCTGGAGAACCCGGTGCACCGTGAAGCCATGGCGCGCATCCGTGGCAAGCGCGCCGGCTGGTTCACCCGCCTGGAACTGCGCGCGGCGCTGGGCCGCTGGTCGCTGGTGCAGTGATCGCCGGCCGGGGCCGCAATGTGGATAATGCCCTGTCTTCCGCCAACGTGACCGCCATGACCGACACCACGGCGCACGAACGCCGCCACAACGAGCGACGCCACCTGACGCCGCGGCTTTCCACCGCCCGCCAGGCCGCCATCTGGTCGAGCACGGCCGTGCTGGTGGCCACCGGGGCTCTGTGGCTGTACGCGGAGTACCTCCACGCGCCACCGGACGATGGCCTGCAGCCCCACGAGCTGAAGCACTACGCCATGCAGGTGCACGCCGCGTTCGCGCTGCTGTTCGTCTGGCTGGCCGGCACCCTCGCCCACCACCACATGCAGGCGGCCTGGCAGCAGGATCGCAACCGCGCCACCGGCGCACTGATGACGGTCACCGTGACGGTACTGGTGGCCAGCGGCTACGGGCTGTGGTATTTCGGCGGCGAGACACTGCGCCAGTGGACCGAGGTCGCGCACTGGGTGAGCGGCTTCGGCATCGTGCTGGCACTGGCACTGCACGCGGCACGCGGGCGCCGCGCAACGACACGCTGAACTTCCGGGGACCGGGATGACCGATGCAACGCGAGAACTGATCGTCCGCTACTACGCGGCCTTCAACGCCGGCGACATGGACACTTTCCTGTCGCTGCTGACCGACGACGTGGTGCACGACATCAACCAGGGCGGGCGCGAGAACGGCCGCGAAGCGTTCCGCGCGTTCATGGCGCGCATGAACCGCAACTACCGCGAGCAGATCGTCGACATCGTGGTGATGACAAGCACCGACGGCCGCCGCGCGGCCGCGGAATTCACCGTACTGGGCGAGTACCTGGCCACCGACGAGGGACTGCCGCCGGCACGCGGACAGCGCTACCGGCTGCCGGCCGGCGCCTTCTTCGAGGTGCGCGACGGCAAGGTCGCGCGGGTAACGAACTACTACAACCTCAACGACTGGATCGCGCAGGTGTCGGCCTGACCGCCCGCGCTCCCTGTAGCGAGGGGGCCATGCCCCCGACAACAACGTCCGGCGAGGAGAAGTCGGGGGCATGGCCCCCTCTCTACTTGAGCATGGCGGCGATGCAGGCAACCACGACCATCACGAAGAGGATCCAGCGGAAGGTGCGCGGATCGACCTTGATGGCGTAGCGCACACCGACGTTGGCACCGACGATGGTGGCGAGTGCCAGCACGATCGCCGGCACCCACGACACCAGTCCGGCCACCACGAACACCGCCAGCGACACCGCGCCGAACACGCCGGTGGCCAGCATCTTCAGGGCGTTGGTGCGCGCCAGGTCATAGCGGAGCACACCGGCCAGTGCGGCAATCAGCAGGAAGCCGACGCCGCCCTGCACCATGCCGCCGTATACGCCACAGCCGAACAGGGCCACGAAGCCGGCGGGGGAATCCTTCAACGGCACCGCCGGCGTGCCCTCGGGAGCCGCCACCACCGACGGCGACAGAAGGGTCAGCACGGCCATGCCGAGCATGGCGGTGAGCAGCACGTACTTCAGTACGCCTGCCGGTATCCAGGCCGCCGCTATCGAACCCAGCAGGGAGCCGCCCACGGTTGGCACCAGCAGCGGCAACACGTCGGTGCGCGACAGGTGCCCGTAACGGTGGAAACTGCGTACGGCCTCCAGCGACTGCGCCAGCACCGACACCCGCATGGTGCCGTTGGCGACGTCGGCCGGCATGCCCAGCAGCATGAGGGCGGGCAGCGTCAGCAGCCCGCCGCCACCGGCGAGGATGTTGATGAAGCCGGCGGCGAAGCCCGCCGCCAGCACCAGCGCCAGGGTCAAGGCGGTGAATTCGTATTCCACGGCCCCGGACCGCCGTTACTCGCCGCCGACCTGCTGTTGTGCCTGTGCCGCGCGACGCTCGGCCCGCAGGCGCTCGAGGTTACGGCGCCGGCGGGTGTTCAGCAGCTCCACGCCCACCGAGAACGCCATCGCGAAGTAGATGTACGCCTTCGGGATGTGCATGTCGAAGCCCTCGCCGATCAGCGCCACGCCGATCAGGATCAGGAACGACAGCGCGAGGATCTTCAGCGTCGGGTTGCGGCTGATGAAGTCGCTGATCGAGCCGGAGGCCGCCATCATGAACAGCACGGCGATGACGATGGCGATCACCATCACCTCGATGTCGTTGGCCATGCCCACGGCGGTGATGACCGAATCCAGCGAGAACACGATGTCGATGATGCCGATCTGGATGATGGTGACCAGGAAGCCGTAGCCGGCCTTCTGCGCCAGCGAAGCTTCCTCGTCGTCGCCCTCGACGTTGGACTGGATCTCGGTGGTCGCCTTGAACAGCAGGAACAGGCCGCCGCCGATGAGCACGGCGTCGCGCCCGGAGAACTCGTGGCCGAACAGGGTGATCCAGGGCGTGGTCAGCGAGGCCAGCCAGGCCAGCGAGAACAGCAGCGCGATGCGGCTGAGCATGGCCAGGGCCAGGCCGAACAGGCGCGCTTTCTTGCGCTGCTCGGGCGGCAGCCGGTCGACGAGGATGGCGATGAAGATGATGTTGTCGATCCCGAGGACGATCTCGAGGGCGGTGAGGGTCACCAGCGCCGCCCAGGCCTCAGGGGAATAGATCCACTCGAACACGGCTTGTTGCTCCAGAAGGGTTGGCCGGCGCGCATTTAACCACAGCCCCGGGAACTCCGCCGTGGGGTATGATTCCGGCAATCAGATCAGAGACTTGGGCCCCAAGCCCGGCCCACCCCGGACCCGCCGCATGGCCACCCGCATCGCCCGCGCCAGCATCCGTCCCCAGAGCAGCCTGAACCTGCTGTCCAGCCGCGAGATCCGCGGCCTGCTCGACTCGGCCAACCAGGAGGTGCACGGGCTGTTCCGGCAGTGCGCGCTGGCGGTACTCAATACCGGTGGCGAACTGGACGACCCCCAGGAGATCCTGGCCGCCTACCCGGACTTCGCCATACGCGTGGTCCAGCAGCCGCGCGGCCTGAAGATCGAGCTGGACAACGCCCCGGCCTCGGCCTTCGTCGACGGGGTGATGATCCGCGGCATCCAGGAACACCTGTTCGCGGCGCTGCGCGACATCGTCTACACGCAGCACAAGTTCCGCGAGGCCGGTCGCTTCGACCTCGACAGCAGCGCCGGCATCACCGACGCCGTGTTCCGCATCCTGCGCAACGCCAACGTTGTGCGGCCGAACGTGGCACCGAACCTGGTGGTGTGCTGGGGCGGCCATTCCATCCCGCGCGACGAGTACGAGTTCACCAAGGAAGTGGGCCACCAGCTGGGACTGCGCGGCTACCACATCGCCACCGGCTGCGGCATCGGCGCAATGAAGGGCCCGATGAAGGGCGCCGCCATCGCGCACGCCAAGCAGCAGATCCGCGACGGCCGCTACATCGGCATCTCGGAGCCGGGCATCATCGCCAGCGAGGCGCCCAACCCGATCGTCAACGAACTGGTGATCCTGCCGGACATCGAGAAGCGCCTGGAGGCGTTCGTGCGGCTGGCGCACGCCATCGTGGTATTCCCGGGCGGCGTGGGCACCGCCGAGGAAATCCTCTACCTGCTGGGCATCCTGCTGCACCCGGCCAACGCCGACATGCCGTTCCCGGTGGTGTTCGCGGCGCCGGAAAGCAGTGCCGACTACTTCACGCAGATCGACGCATTCCTGGTCGAGGTGCTGGGCGAGTCGGTGCGCTCGCGCTACCAGATCGTGGTGGGTGATCCCGCGGAAACGGCGCGGCGCGTGCGCGACGGCGTGGCAGCGGTGCAGCGCTTCCGGCGCCGCGAGCAGGAATCCTACGGTTTCAACTGGCTGCTGCACATCGACCCGGAATTCCAGCAACCCTTCCCGCCCACCCACGCGGCCATGGCCACGCTCGACCTGACGCGCGAGCAACCGCCGCATCGCCTTGCCGCGCAGCTGCGGCGTGCCTTTTCCGGCATCGTCGCCGGCAACGTCAAGGAGGCCGGCCTGCGCGCGATCGCCGCCCACGGCCCCTTCGAGTTGCGCGGCGAACCGGCAATCATGGCGCGCCTCGACGACCTGCTCGCCGCGTTCGTGCGCCAGCGGCGCATGAAGCTCAACGGCGAGTACCGGCCCTGCTACCGCCTGGTGCACTGAGGAAGGTCGTGCTGCTCGCCCGCCTCCTTCTCCCGTTGCTCGTGCTGCTGGTGGCACTGTCACCGGCACACGCGGCCTACCCGGTGAAGGTGGTGGGCGTGGACGACGACTTGCGCGCCAACATCGAGGCCTACATCGGCCCGCGCGAGGAAACCGACCGCATGTCCTGGCGTGCGCTGTCGCGCCACGTCCAGGAGCAGGCCATCGCCGCACTGCAGGTGCTGGGGTACTACCGCCCGGTCATCAGCATCAGCCGCACGGATGCCAGGGGCGACAGTGGCGGCACCTGCCTGGTGACGGTCGACCCCGGCCCGCCGGTGCGCATCGCCGGCGTGGACGTGCAACTGACCGACCAGGCCGAGCGCCCGGTGCTGCAGGCGTGGATCGACGAGAACAGACCGCAACGCGGCGCCGTGTTCCACCATGGCCAGTACGAAGCCTTCAAGACCGGACTGATGCAGCAGGCGCTGATGCGCGGCTATTTCAAGGCCGCCTGGCAGGTGCAGGAGGTGCGGGTCGACATCGACGCGCTCACCGCCGACATCCACCTCGCGCTCGCCAGCGGACCGCGCTACCGGGTCGGTGAAGTCACCATCAACGGCGAGGGCATCGACCACGGCCTGGTCGCACGTTTCCCGCGCTTCCGCAGCGGCGACGGCTACGACGCCACGAAGATCGCCGAACTGCACCGCGACCTGGTGCGCACCAGCTGGTTCGAATCGGTGCGCATCCGTGCCGAACCGGAAGAGGCCGTGGACCTCGCGGTACCGGTCAGCGTCGACTACACCATGCGCAAGCGAAACCGCATCGGTATCGGCGCCGGCGCCAGCACCGACGTGGGCCCGCGCCTGCAACTGCAATGGGAAAAGCCCTGGCTGAATTCGCGCGGCCACTCGCTGAGCAGCTATGCCGAGGTGTCCGGCGTGCGCAGCCAGGTGGAGGCCAGCTACCTGGTGCCGCTGACCGATCCGGTCACCTCGCAACTGGCCTGGACCTACGGCCTGCAGTACGAGGATCTCAACGACTACTCCTACTGGCTCACGACGGCCGGCATCGAGCACCGCAAGCGACTGCCCAGCGAGTGGCGGGTGATCCGCGCGCTGGAACTGGAGCAGGAAACCGACGATTTCATCACCTTCGAGACACGCACCACGCTGCTGATGCCGGGCGTCACGTTCACCCGCACCGACGCCGACGGCGCACCGCTGATCACCCGCGGCTGGCGGGTGACCAGCGAGATCAAGTTTGCCGCCGACGCACTGGGGTCGGATGCCGATCTGGTGCGCGCCACCGCCGACGGCAAGGCCATCTACAGCCTCGGCGAGCGCACCCGCACGATCATGCGGGCCGGCGGCGGCGCGCTGTGGACGCCGGACTTGCTGGATATCCCCGTGTCGCAGCGCTTCTTCGCCGGCGGGGACCAGAGCGTGCGCGGCTATGACTACGAGTCGATCAGCCCGCTCAATGCGGCCGGCGAACGCATCGGCGGCCGCTACGTCGCCACCGCCAGCCTTGAACTCGACTACCGTTTCACCGATCGCTGGATGGTGGCGGCCTTCGTCGACCAGGGGTCCGTATTCGACGACGCTGCGCCTGCAGACGTGTTCACCGGCGCGGGCGCCGGCGTGCGCTGGCTGAGTCCGATCGGGCCGCTGCGCCTGGACTTCGCCTGGGGCATCTCGCTGGATGATCCCGCGTTCAACGTGCACTTCTACATGGGGCCCGAGCTGTGATGTGGCGCCTGGGCCTGCGCGTCGTGCTGTTCGTTTTCGCGCTGGCGATCGGCACGCTGGCCTGGCTGGGTTTCACCGAGTCCGGTGCGCGGGTCGGCATCGCCTGGGTCAGCGGCCTGGTACCCAACTTCAAGGCCACGCACGCCGACGGCACGCTGGCCGGGCCGCTGCACCTCAAGACGCTGGTAGTGAAGACGGGCAAGTTCCGACTGGAAGCCAACGACGCCGTCATCGACTGGTCGCCGCCCTGCCTGCTGATCGGCGAAGCGTGCATACGCGAACTGCGCCTGCAGAAACTGCAACTGGCATTCCCGCCGCCCAAGACTGCCGCCGCACCCGGCACGCGCCGCAGCCTGCCGGCGCTGGCGTTGCCGCTGGCGATCGACCTCGACCAGCTGACCATCGGCGAACTGGAGATCGCCCGCGGCGAACAACGCACGCGTTATACCGGCCTCGCGCTCGCCGCCTACTGGCGTGGTACCGCGTTGCAGGTGGAGCGACTGGTGGTCGGCATGCCGGGCTGGCAGGCCACGGCAAGCGGTACGCTGGCCACGCGCGACGACTGGCCCCTGGATGCACGACTGACCTTCGCGATGCCACGCGAGGGCCAGCCGCGTTTTGCGCTGTCCGGCGCGGCCGGCGGCTCACTGGCGGACACCCGCCTGGTGCTCGACAGCAGCGGGCTGATCGCCGCGCGCATCGATGGCAGGGTCGCCACGCTGACCAGCGGGCTGCCCTTCAACGCCACGCTGCAGGCGGAGCGCTTCCTGGTGCCACCGTCGGGCGCCCCGGAAAAGAGCGTGCAGGTGCAGGACATCCGGCTGGAGGGTCGCGGCGAGTTGCTTGGCCGCATCGAGCTTGCCGGTGGCGCCCGCATCGACACGCCGTGGACGCCGTCGTTTGCCGCCACCCTGGCCAGCCAGGGCACGTGGCGCGGAATGGACGCGCTCAGCCTGGATATCAATGATCCGCGCCTGCAAGCCACCGTAGCTTCCGACTACCGCTGGCTCGGCGGACAGCATTTCGCGGCGCGCGTCGACCTGCGTCACCTCGACCTGGCGCTGGTGAACCCGAAGACCACGTCGGCGTTGCACGGCGCGCTGCGCGTGCAGGGCGACATCGACGCCCAAGGCACCCTGGTGCGCATCGACGTCGACGCGCTGTCGGGTTCCTTCCGGCAATGGCCGCTGTCCGTACGCGGCCCGCTGCGCTGGCAGGATGCCCGGTGGCACTTCGACGACCTCGCCCTGCTCATCGGCGACAACACCGTGCGCGTGCGCGGCACGCTGGGGAACAGCTGGGACGCCGACGCCACGCTCGCGCTGGGAGACCTGACCGACCTGCTGCCGGCCTTCGCCGGCACGGCCACCGGCACCGCGCACATCGACGGCGAACCCACCGTGCCGCGCTTCACCTTCGCGCTGGACGGTCGCGACATGCTGCTGCCAACGATCACGCTGCCGCTGCCCGGCGGACCAGCGCGCCAGGTCAGGCTGCCGGCGAACGCGTGGCACATCGAGGGCATCGCCACCCTGGACGACGTCGACCTGGTCGATGCGCACACCGTCGCGCCGGCCGGAGGCAGCGCCCCGTTCGGCGCGCAGGCGAGCGGCACCGTTGCGTGGAAGGACGCCTTGCGCTGGGACCTCGACACCGTCTTCACCGACCTGGGCCTGCACGACCTCCTGCCGGAACTCGGCGGGCGCGTGAGCGGCCCGCTCGCCACCCGCGGCGTGCTGGCGGAATCGCTCGAATCCATCAGCATCGACACGCGCCTGGACGGGCAACTGGACGGACTGCCGCTGGCCATCGATGCCGCACTCGCCCGTGACAGCCGCCGCACCGAAGTCGAACGCCTGCAACTGGCGCACGGCGATAACCGCCTGGCGGCGCGCGGCGGCTTCGATGCTGCGCGCGTCGCGCTGTCACTGGACATCGACGCCCCCGACCTGTCGCGCAGCTTCCGCGAACTGTCCGGCAGCATCCGCGCATCGGCAACCGCGGGCGGCACGCCGGGCGCACCGGACATCGATGCCAGCGCGGACGTCCTTGCGCTGGCGTGGCGCGACCTGTCGATCACGCAGGCCACACTGCGTGCCAGCCTGGCCGACGGCGGCAGGAGTCCGTCGTCACTGGCACTGGCGAGCGACAAGCTGCATTACGGCAGCGACGCACTGGACGGTGCCCGCCTTGCCGTCGCAGGTACGCGCGGGCAACACCGCATCGAGGCGGCCATCCGCGGCGCACCGCTGGCGGCGACGCTCGCCCTGCAGGGCGGCCTTGAGGGCGATTCGCTCACGCATTGGCAGGGTGCCCTCGCCGCCGGCGAGGTGGACGTGGACGGCTGGCGCTGGCAGAGCAGCGGCACGCCGGCATTGACGGTGGACGGCGAGTCGCTCAGCGTCGCGCCCCACTGCTGGATCGATGGCAGTGCGCGCGCCTGCCTGACACGCACCTCCACCCTCGGCAGCAACGGCGAGCTGGCCGGCGAGTTCTTCCACCTGCCGGTTGATCGCCTGCTCGGCGACCTGTTGCCACTGGACACCGACGTCACCGGCAACATCGGTGGCTTCGTCGATGCCCGCTGGCAGGCCGGCCAACTGGCGTCGCTCACCGCCACCGTGCAGAACGGCGGCCCGCTGCGCCTGACGGTCGGTGGTGACGAGGTCGAACAGGCGCGCGACATCGGCAGGGTCGATACGCTGCTCGTGCACGTCGACGGCGATCGTCGCCGGCTGGCGGCCAGCGCCGTGCTGCAGGGCACGGACACTGGCAGCGTCGGTGCGCTGGTCACGCTCTCGCCAATGGCGGGCATGGACTCCGGACTGGATGGCACGGTCCACCTCGAGGGCCTGCGCATGGACCTGGCCGAGGCCTTCACCTACCAGCTGCGTGACATCGGCGGCAGCCTGGACGGTACGCTCCGCCTGGACGGTACCGTCGGCGTCCCGCGCATCGCCGGCAACGTGGCACTGCGCGACGGCAAGCTCGGCTTCACGCGACTGCCGGTGTCACTGGTGGACATCAACATCGGCAGCCGCTTCGACGGCAACCGCATCGACATTGACGGTACCTTCCGCACCCCCGAATCGAAGGGCAAGGCGCGCATCGCCGGGAGCGCGACGCTCGCCGGCGGCAGCTGGCACGGGACCGGCACGCTGGACGGCGAACCGCTGGTCGTTGCCTCGCCGCCCGAATTCCAGTTCACCGTGGTGCCGGCCCTGCAACTGGACGCAACGCCCGCGCGCATCGCCCTGCGCGGCAACGTCCAGGTTCCGGCCGGGCGGATCGACATCAAGTCGCTGCCGACGCAGTCGGTGAGCCGCTCGCGCGACGTCGTCATCGTGCAGCACGAACAACCGGTGGCGACCACCGGGGACGGCGGCGTCGCCTTCAACCAGGACGTCGACATCGACTTCCTGCTCGGCGAGGAAATCTCCTTCCGCGCATTCGGCGGCGAAGGCTTGCTCGGCGGCGACCTGCGCGTACGCAGCCGCCCGCAACTGCCACTTCAGGTAGATGGCGAACTGCACGTGAAGGACGGCAAGTACGTGGCGCTGGGCCAGCAACTGAAGCTCAAGAACACCGACATCATCTTCAATGGCCCGGCCGACCAGCCGCTGGTGGACGCGCTGGCCGTGCGCGAGATCGATGACGCCTCCGTGCGCGAAGTGGGCCTGCGCCTCACCGGCTCGCTGCGCGCTCCACAGACCACGTTGTACTCCAGCCCGGAACTGCCCGACGAGCAGGCGCTGGTGTGGCTCACCACCGGGCGCGCACCGGCCGATGGGCCGATCAACCTGCGCGGCGAAGCGGCCAATGCCGCGATGTCGCTGGGCGTGGCCCAGGGCAGCGCCCTGCTGAGCGCGGCCGGACGGGAAATCGGCCTGCAGGACGTGCAGCTGGCGACTTCCGGCCAGGGCGACGAAGCCGAAGTGCAGGTAGGCACCAACCTCAACGAGCGCATCTTCGTCGGCTACAATCGCCGCGTGTTCACCGGCGACGAGAGCGTGATGGTGCGCCTGCAGATGACGCGCCGGCTGATGCTCGAGGCCCTGTCCGGCCTGGAGAGCGCGGTGGACGTCTTCTATACCTTCGAATTCTGACCCACGCGGCTTGCCCCGCGGAGGACTTGCACGACATGGCGGATTTCTTCGGCAGTTGGCACGACGCGGTGGCGGTGTGCTGGTTCTTTGCCAGCTGGATGGTCTACACCCGCTACGTGCAGGCGGCGGCGAAGCGACGTTCCTGCCTCACCAGCACCATGATCGCCTGGCGCCGCCAGTGGATGATCGAACTGCTGGCCCGCGACAACCGCATCACCGACACATCGGCGATCGCCAACCTCGAGCGCAACGTCAGCTTCCTGGCGTCCTCGGCGCTGCTGATCGTCGCTGCCCTGCTGACCACGCTGGCGAGCACCGAACAGGCCATCAACGTGCTGGCCACCATTCCCTTCACCACGCCGGCCTCGCGCGAGTTGTGGGAAGTGAAGGTGCTGCTGCTGGCGGTGGTGTTCATCTACGCGTTCTTCCAGTTCACCTGGTCGATGCGCCAGTACAGCTTCCTGTCGATCATGGTCGGCGGCGCCCCGCAGGCACCCAAGGGCGGACCGGCGCTGGACGCCGCCACCCGCGAGCGCTTCGTGGCACATGCGGTGGACGTCGCCACGCTGGCCGCCTTCGCCTTCAACCAGGGCCTGCGCGCGTTCTACTTCGCGCTGGCGGTGCTGGGCTGGCTGGTCAACCCCATGGTGTTCATGGTGGCGACCTCGCTGGTGATCTGGGTGCTGTATCGTCGCGAGTTCCACTCGCCGGCGGCACGGGCGCTGCGCGAGGGCCTGTAGGCCGCTACAGCCACTTCATGCGGCGGAAGATCAGCAGCTGCACCAGCGACCACATCGCCAGCACGCCGATCACCTGCCAGAAGCCGTACTCGTTCTTCGCGAAGGGAATGCCGGCCACGTTCATGCCCATCAGGCCGGTGACGAAGGTGAATGGCACGAAGAACGCCGCCACCACCGTGACCGCGTGGAAGGCGCGGTTGGTGCGCTCGACGATGCGCGCATTGACCGCCGCATGCAGCAACTCCACCCGTTCGCGCACCCCGTCGAGTTCCTCGATGTAGCGGAAGGTCGTGTTGGTGGCTTCGCGCCACTCCTCCTCGCTGGCAATGTCGATCCACGGCAGGTGCAGGTTGTTCACGGTCAGGAACACGTCCTTCTGCGGGCCCAGGTAGCGGCGCAGCCCTGCTGACCGGCGACGGATGCGCAGCAACGCCTCCACGCTTACCGGCTTGCCGTCCTCCTGGATCTCCTCCAGGGCATCCAGTTCATCACGCAGGGAATCAATGGCGGGCTCCATGCGCGCCACCATGGTCGTGGCCAGCGAGGCGAGCAGCTCAGCGGCGTTGCACGGTGAATACTCGGTGCCGAGCATGTCCAGCACGTCGCTCACCGGGGCCAGCGGCCGCGAGGAGAAACTGAGCACGCGGTGCTTCTCCACCCAGATGCGGATGGACACCATGTCGTCCGGATCGGCGCCGGGCTGGTTGTTCACGCCGCGCAGGATCACCAGCAGGCTGGCCTGGTGGCGCGGACGGTAAGCACGCGGCCGGGTTTCGTCCGACAGCAGCGCCTCCACGTCGATGGCATCGATGCCACTGTGCTCGTTGAGCCAGGCCTGCACCACCTCGCTGCGGCGATCCATGTGCACCCACAGCACACCGTCACCGGGATTGAAGTCGAGCACCTCCTCGCGGGCGAGGTGGCGGTGACTGCCATCGGCGAGCAGGTGGATGGCGGAAAAGATGCCCAGCGGGGGCGATACGTCGTTCATGGCGTGATCCGTGCCTGGCGTGGCCGGATTATGCCAGCCTCAGGCGTCGTCGCGCGGCGGCAGGCAGGCCTTGCGGCAGACATCGGCCGGGTAGCCTCGGCGCTGCAGGAAGGCCATCTGGCGGTTGCGCTCGACCGGGCCGGCCGGCAAGGCCTCGCCGAAGCGGCGCGCACGCACCCCGCGCGCCTCGCTGAGCCAGTCAACCTCGGCGGTGGCATCACGCGATGGCGGCGGCAGGCCACGGTTGCGCAGTTCACCGGCAATGCGCAGCGGACCGTAACCGCGGTTCACGCGGCTGCGGGTGAAGGATTCGAGGAAGCGCTGGTCGCTCAGCAGGCCCTCATGCTCGAGCTGGTCGAGCACTGGGCCTATCGCCGCGGTAGCGTCAGGAAAGCGTCGATGCAATTTCTGTTCGAGCTCGCATCGCGCGTACTCCCTGCGGGCCAGCCAGTCCATGGCAGCCCGACGGATGCCGGTAGCAGACGGCACCAGGGAGTTCTTGCCAGGCGGCACGTCCCCGTCAATGAACGGGCCGCCCGTGGTGGACTCAGGCATCCAGTTCTTCGTCAGCTTCGGATTCGCTGGCGACCGGCATGCCGGTGTCCATCAACTTGGTACGGATCTGCTGTTCGATCTCGAAGGCCACTTCCGGGTGCTCCTTGAGGAACTCGCAGGCGTTGGCCTTGCCCTGGCCGATCTTGTCGCCCTTGTAGGCGTACCAGGCGCCGGACTTCTCGACCAGGCCCAGCTTGGCGCCGAGGTCGATGATCTCGCCGCGCTTGTTGGAGCCCTCGCCGTAGAGGATCTGGAACTCGGCCTGGCGGAACGGCGGCGCCACCTTGTTCTTGACCACCTTCACACGGGTCTCGGAACCGACCACTTCCTCGCCGTTCTTCACCGAGCCGATGCGGCGGATGTCCAGGCGCACCGAGGCGTAGAACTTCAGCGCGTTGCCGCCGGTGGTGGTCTCCGGGTTGCCGAACATCACGCCGATCTTCATGCGCAACTGGTTGATGAACACCACCAGGCAGTTGGCGTTCTTGATGTTGCCGGTGACCTTGCGCAGCGCCTGCGACATCAGGCGGGCCTGCAGGCCGACGTGGGAGTCGCCCATCTCGCCCTCGATCTCGGCCTTCGGCACCAGCGCGGCCACCGAGTCGACGATCACCACGTCGACGGCATTGGAGCGCACCAGCATGTCGACGATTTCCAGCGCCTGCTCGCCGGTATCCGGCTGCGAAACGAGCAGATCGTCGACGTTCACGCCCAGTTTGCGGGCGTAGTCCGGGTCCAGGGCGTGCTCGGCGTCCACGAAGGCGCACACGCAGCCTTTCTTCTGGGCCTCGGCGATGACCTGCAGGGTCAGGGTGGTCTTGCCCGAGGATTCCGGGCCGTAGATCTCGACGATGCGGCCGCGCGGCAGGCCACCCACGCCCAGGGCGAGGTCGAGGCCCAGCGAGCCGGTGGAGATGACCGGGATCTGCTGCTTTTCCTGGTCGCCCATGCGCATGATCGAACCCTTGCCGAACTGGCGTTCGATCTGGGCAAGGGCGGCGCTCAGGGCTTTCTGCTTGTTGGCATCCATCGTGGTCATCCTCTGCTACGGCTGCTGTCTGGGGGTGGCCGGTGCGCGGCAGCTGGCCGCTGTACTGCCCCTATGGACAGTATCCTCACCGGGTTCACGGATACTGTCAATAGGGACAGTATGTCGCGGTCCGGAGAGCATGCGGCAGGCCGCGTTCACCGTGGAGCAGAGAATGCCGCCGGGTCACGACAGGCGCTGTCGCAGGCCGTCGAGGGCAATCAGCACGGCGCGGGCGCGGACAGTGCCCCGGTCGCCGGTAAGCTGGTGGCGCACCGCCTCCGTATAGCCCAGTTTCTGGCCCCAGGCGAACCACACGGTGCCCACCGGCTTGTCCGGCGTGCCGCCATCCGGCCCGGCCACGCCGCTGATCGCCACCGACACGTGGGCGCGGCTGTGCCGGATGGCGCCCTGCGCCATCTCGCGCACCACCGCCTCGCTCACCGCGCCATGGTGCGCCAGCGTGGCCGTGGCAACACCCAGCATCTCGATCTTCGACTCGTTGGAGTAGGTCACGAAGCCTCGGTCGAACCAGGCCGAACTGCCGGGCACCGCGGTGATCGCCTGCGCCACCCAGCCACCGGTACAGGACTCGGCCAGCGCGAGTTTCACGCCGGTCTTTTTCAGCAGGGCGCCCACCTCGACGGCGAGGCGGTCGATGTCACGGAGCAGTGTCGGGTCGGTCACGAGGGTCCGGTTCCTGCAGGGGACGCCGGCTGATTATGGCTGATCCGGGGACAACCCGCGCCGGCCGAACCACGCCCCCTGCAAATTTCGGTGGCACGGGTATCACCACGCGCGTAACAGAGCGGAATTTGGGTATCTTGTACGTCCGCCGGCCGGCCTCGCAACCCGGAGTGGGCAACGCCCGGCGCATCGCAGAACAAGGACTGTCCATCGCATGGCATTCAACATATTCCAGCACCTTTCCAGGGCACCCACCAATCCCGGCAAAGGCAAGGCGGAACGACAGTTCGACGTCGCCGACCTGTACCGGGGTCCCCTCGGTGAAGCCGGCAACGCGACACCCGACACCGGCGTCGCGCTCGACGAAAAACTCCGGCAAGCCTATTTCTGGATCGTCAACTCCGCGGTGATCAGCCCGCATTACGACATCGAATACAACGATGCGCCACCGCAATCCTTCACGCTCGGCGACAGTCGCAGCGTACTGACGCTACCCTCGGCGCAGAGCTACTCCAGCTTCATACTGCTGCCGCTGCTGACCTTCGCCACGCGCGGCAAGTGCCTGCTCATCGGCGGCCCCGGTCGAGGCAAGACCGCCAGCGCCATCCTGATGGGCATCCTCGGCGGTTATTCCGTCAAGGAAGTGCGCCGAGCCATGCAGCACGGGCACCCGCAAATGACCGTGGCAGACCTGCTGGGCAACCCGCTGCCCGCCGACCTGGTCCAGGCGCAGTCAATGAACGACATCCGCATCGCGTGGCGCGACTGGCTGGGCATGCGCGTGAAGATCGTCGATGAATACAACCGTATCCCCACCCGTACCCAGAGCGCCCTGCTCACGGTGATGGGCGACAACTACGCGGAGATGCTCAACCACCTGTTCGAGTGTCCCGATGCCGCATGGTACCTGACGGCCAACGACGACCGGGGCGGCGGCACCTACCAGGTCATCGAGGCACTGCGCGACCGCATCGACGTCGTCGTGCAGGCACTGGCGTTCAATCCGCGCTTCCTCGGTGACCTGCTGACGCGCATCGAGGAAAACGTGCGCCCGGAAACCATGGTGCCGCCGCAGATCATCTTCACCCCGGCGGAAACCGATCGCCTGCATTCGGACATCCGCGCAGTGGAGGTGCCCGAGGGCGTACGCCGGCGCATCGAGTTCTTCGCCAGCCAGTTCGAGTTCTGCGAATTCGGTGGTGCACAGTTCGAATACAAGACCAAGGACACCGTGCGCCTGGCTGGCATCGAGTGGAGCACGGTCACCGGCGCCGACAACGGTCGCGACCGGCTGAAGGATCTCGGTTGCCAGACCACCAACGGCCTGTCGGTGCGCGCCCTGATGTCGCTGTTGCTGTACGCCAAGGCGCTGGCCTACTTCCGCGGCGAGGTCGCCGTGGGCCTCGAAGACGTCCGGCAGGTGCTGCCGTTCGTGTTGCACGACCGTCTGGCGCCGGACCTCGACGCACCCTTCTTCGAACAACCCGGCCATGGCATCTACCGCAGCGATCGCCTGGGCTGGCTGCGCCGCCTGTTCGACCTTTCCTGCGACGAATTCAATCGCCTGAACCTCGACCAGGACGACCCGGTCGGCCAGCTGTCCGCCGAATTCAGTGCCGGCCTGGAGGGCTTGGGCGCGGGCGAGGTACGCGCCAGGCTGCAGAAGATCGAGCGGCTGGTCACCGAATGGGGTGGTGGCCACAAATTGTACGGCCACCTGTACGACGACCTGCTCAAGCTCAAGTACCTGCACCAGCGTTACACCAACTACCTGCGCTGGCTGGGTTCGCGCTGATGGTCAGCAAGGCCTTCGCCGTCCTGCTGAGGGACGGCCGCGATCAGCTGAACGCACGCTTCAACGCGGCGCGCCACCGCTACCCGGACCTCGATGCCGTTCGCTTCCGGTCGTTCCTCGAGAGCGCCGTCGATCCGCTGGTCGTGGCCATGGACGAACGCTTTCCCGCGGCCACCCCGGCGCTGCTGTACGCGGCCTGGGACACCGCGCTGGAACTGTGTGGCCAACGACTGGTCGGCGCTGACTCGCGATTTCCGGCGATGAACACGTTGTGGCACGAGGTGCTGCCGTCCGCCTTGCCGCTGCTCGCCCGCGAACCGGCACGCCTGCTGGCGGCCACCGGCAACGCGACGCACCAGCTGGCCTCCACCCCGGGCGCACGCCCGCTGGACTGGCTGACCGCGATGCGCGCGGGCGTGTCGCACTGTGCCGACGGAGATACCTGGCTGCGGCTCGGCCAGGTGCTCGCCTGGCGCAGCGGGTTGAGCCACTACCGTGACACCGCCCTGACGGTGGCAGATGCCCTGCCTTCACCCTTGCTCACCGTGGCGCTCGGCGTGCCGCACGAACAGTGGCCGGCACTGAAAGACAGGCTCCTGCGCGACCCCTGGTGGCAGCCTGGCCAGCGAGCGCCGATGGAGGAAGTGCGCAGGATCGGCGGGTTCAGCGGCTTCGGCGGACCGTTCCGGCAATTACCACGCGTCGATGCCGTCGATGACAAGCTGTTCATCAGCAGCGGAGACGATTGCTGGCTGCTGGTCGCCGACAGGCATGGCAGCACACTGCACCGCGCCACCCCGGAAGAACATCAGGCGGTGCGTTCCCGCAAGCCGGCCTTGCCGGACGTGCGCGGCAACCGGGTCAGCTGGCGAGGCCATACGCTTGCACTGGAAGACCTCGGCAGCATCAGCAGCCACGCGGCGAACGCCCACACGTTGCTGGTCTGCTCGCCGGATTCATTCGAGGTAGTCGTCGTGGCACTGGCGGGTACACCGCCATGAGCGCGCGCGCGGAATTGCAGGCACGCTGGCAGTCCGCCTGGGCCGGGGCACTGGCCAGCTGGAGCCGCTACACCCGGCTGCGCCCACCGCTGCTATGCGGGACTACGGCAGCGGCCGCCGCAGAGGGATTGAGCGGCAGCTTCGCCATGATCCGCCTGGACGACCAGCGCGTGGTCATCGATCTCGAACAGGTCGAAAAACTCGGACTGCAGGACTACGCACCTGAAATCCTCGCCCATGAGATCGGTCACCATATCCTCGCGCCCGCCACGCTCACCGACCAGGCTCGCCTGATCGCACGCATGCGACCGGCACTGCCAACCCGCGAGCGCGATACCGCGCTGGTGGCCAACCTCTACACCGACCTGTTGATCAACGACCGGCTGCAACGCAGCGCGCAGCTGCGGATGGCCGACATCTTCCTGCGCCTGCCGCGCGAGCCGCAGCCCGCGCGACTGTGGCTGCTCTACCAGCGAATCTATGAATTCCTGTGGCAATTGCCCAAGGGCACCCTGAACGCCGTCGCGGTGGACGACGCCACCGAGGGCGACGCCTGGCTGGGTGCCAGGCTCGTGCGCAGCTACGCACGCGACTGGCTGGAGGGAGCCGGAAGTTTCGCCGCGCTCTGCCTGCCCTACCTGATAGATGACGAGGCCACCACACCCCCGTTGCGCGCGCTGCACGACACCGCGGCTGCCGCCGGAGAGGGTTGGCCCGGCGGACTGGTGCAAGTCGATGCCGGCGAGCGCGCGCCCATCATCCACCCGGCACGTGATCCGCGCATCACCGGCGAGGACACCGTCGAAGACGGACTGCCCGTCGATGCGGAACCTGCGCAGGGCGCAGCGCCAGCTGGTGCCGGCCAGTGCCGCGAACCGTTCGAGTACGGGGAAATCCTGCGCGCCTGCGGCATCAACCTCAGCGACCACGACATCGCCATCCGCTATTACCGCGAACGCGCGCTGCCAAACCTGGTGCGCTTCCCCGCCCGTCCGCAGGAGCAGCAAACCGATCCTGTCCCCGAAGGCCTGGAAGTCTGGCAACCCGGCGACGCACTCGACCAGATCGACTGGCTGCACAGCTTGCTGCAAAGCCCCACGCTCATTCCGGGACAAACCACCGTGCGCCGCCTGTGGGGCACCGAGTCGCACATCCCGCCAACGCGGCACGCCGTGGACCTCGATCTCTACGTCGATTGTTCCGGGTCCATGCCCAATCCGCAGTACCAGACGTCCTACACCACGCTGGCCGGCGCGATCCTTTGCCTGTCGGCACTGCGCGCCGGCGCCCGCGTGCAGGTCACGCTCTGGAGCGGCAAACGGGAGTTCACGTCCACGCCTGGCTTCGTGCGCGACGAGCAGGCTGCCCTGGCGGTGCTGACCGGGTACTTCGGCGGCGGCACGGCATTTCCTGTCCACCTCCTGCGCGAAACCTACAAACAGCCGCGCCCACGACCAGCACACCTCGTCGTGCTTTCGGACGACGGTATCTCCACGCTGTACGACCGCGATGAACTGGGCAACGATGGCTACGACGTCGCCGCCCGTGCGTTGCAGAATGCCGGTGGTGGGGGAACACTGGTACTGAACCTGCCGTGGAAGGCGGACCAGCAAGGCGCCGCGGGGAACTTGCCGGGTTACTGGCGCGACGGCCACGATGCCGTCACCCGCGCCGCCGCGCAGGGATGGACCATCTACCATGTGAGTGACTGGCAAGGCATGGTCGATTTCGCCCGGCGGTTCAGTCGCGCCCACTATTCGCCAGCAGGAGTCGCCGATGCCGTTTAGCCAGGAAGGTCCGACGCTGGAATCCTTGCAGCACCGGCTCACGGAGATACCCGGCGAATGGCTCGAGGTCGAGGCCACCGCCGCCCTGCTGCATGACACGCTGCGCCTGCTGGGCGCGAGCCCGACGGCGACACAACTGGCCGCATGGCGGGCGCACGCCGCAACGGACAACCAGGCCGTATTGCCACTGCTGTGCTGGTTGCTGTCGGGGCCGGAATTCCAGCACCACCGCCTGGCGCCGACGCGCCTGTGGGCGCTGTTCACGCAGACAGCGCCGCAGTTGGCCCGGCAGGCACGGGTGCGCCACTTCCTGACCGATCCGGACCGCCGCGAGGAGCTCATCCGCCTGGCACTCACGGACCTCGACTTGCGCCCCGCCGGCGAGACCGTGGCCCAGGCGCAGGATCGCCTGACCAGCATCAGCTCGCTGGAGCGCGAGCGCGTCCTGGAAGCCGCACGTGCAGCGGAAGCGCGCACCCGTGAAATCCGCGAAGCACTGCAGCGCAAGGCGGCGCAGGAAGGAGCCGACAAGTGGGCACGCGAATAGCAACCGCCAGGCATGATGCGATCCGCCAGCCCGGCCTGAGCGCGGCCGGGCTGGCGCTCATGCAGCGGATGCAATCGCATCCGTGCGCGCCGGTGTTCCGCAATCGCAGCGGCCACAAGTTGTCGCGCCACGAACAGGCCCTGGCAGCAGCCTTCGAACAGGACGTGCTGGCACACCGGCCGGCAGCGCGGCCGGCGTGGCTCGCCGGGTTCGTGGCACGCGCTTGCCGGACGGTGCCCGCCTTCAAGCCGTATGCAGGGCAGGAATTTGCCCGGTTGCAGACCTGGTCGCGCGCCGACCTCGCCGCCGACGTGGCACGCTTCGTTCCCGACGACGTGGCCGCAGACCGTCTGATCCTGTTCTCCACCAGCGGCACCACCGGGCACCCACTGGTGGTGCCGTCGCACCCGCTGGTCGCGGCGCGCTACCAGGCGTTCTACCTTGCCGCGCTGGCGGGTATCGGTATCACGCCGGCCTCCGGGCCGGGGCACGTCGGCATCGTGCTCGCCGGCTACCAGCAGCGTTGCTTCACCTACGTGTCGGTGAATCCCACGCGCGGTGAATCGGGCCTCGCCAAGATCAACCTGTTTCCGACCGACTGGAAGAGCCCGGCCGACCGTGGCCCGTACCTGGACGCGATGGCCCCCGAGATCATCAGCGGTGATCCCATCTCGCTGGCAGAACTGGCGCGCATCGACATGCAGCACCGGCCGCGCGCGCTGATCAGCACGTCAATGGCGTTGCTGCCCGGGCAACGCGAGTATTTCGAAGGGCATTTCGGCTGCCCGCTGCTCGACATCTACTCGATGAACGAGGCAGGCCCGATAGCAGTCTTTGACGTGGAACGCGACGCATACCGCTTGCTGCAACCCTGGATGCACGTGGAGATCCTTGATGCGGCAGGCAACCCCGTGTCCGACGGGCAGACCGGCGAGGTCACGCTCACCGGCGGATTCAATTTCTGCCTCCCACTGCTGCGCTATCGCACCGGGGATTATGCGGCAAGGGTAATCGGCAACGATGGCTGGCCATTGCTGAAGGGCCTGCAAGGACGCCCACCGGTGCGTTTCCTCGCCCCCGACGGACGCTGGCTCAACAATCTCGAAGTCACCCACGCGCTCAAATCATGCGCACTGGTCCAGTACGCGCTGCACCAATCAGGCGACGCCACGCTGGTACTGCGCATCTACGGCCCGTCGCTGGGCGCGGCACGGGCCAGGGCGGCATTGCTGTCGCTCTTTGGCAGCAGCCAGGCCATCCGGGTCGAGCACCACCCGTTGCCGCCGGTGAAGGTCGTCCAGTACACCTCCGATCTCGTCGTGGCGCAGCGCCCTTGATCCCGCGCTTCAACCGCGGCCTGGTGGTCGGCAAATTCGCACCGTTGCACCTTGGCCACGAGTACCTCGTGCATACCGCGATGGCGGAATGCCACGAAGTCCTCATCATCAGCTATTCGCTGCCAGAGCCGGACGGCTGTCCGCCGCATCGCCGCGAGCGATGGCTGGACACGCGATTCCCCGCCTGCCGCACCCTGGTGGCCACCCCGGAGCGCGTGCACGCCTGGCAGCGTGAGGGAAAGGCGGTGATGTCCATGCCCGCCAACGACGCCCCGGACGACTGGCACAGGCTGTTCGTTGCGCAGCTCTGTCTTGAAGTGCTGGGAACCACCGTGGATGCCGTGTTCACCAGCGAAGCGTATGGCAACGGGTTTGCCCGCGTACTGACGCGCGAATTCGGAGTCCACGGTGCCGGACCGGTGACACACGTGGAAGTGGATCGCGCCCGCCGCCGCGTACCGATATCCGGAACCGCGCTGCGTGCGGATCCGCACGGCCTGCGGCACTTCCTCTCCGCCGACGTACATGCCGATTTCGTGCAGCGGGTGTGCCTGCTCGGCGGCGAATCGACCGGCAAGACCACCCTCGCCCGGACGCTGGCCGCAGCGCTGGGCTCGCCCTGCGTGGAGGAATACGGACGCGCCTGCTGGCATGAACGCAACGGTCAACTGGCTTATGAGGACATGTTGCACATTGCCCGCACCCAGGTGGCACTGGAAGATACTGCCACGCAATCTTCAGGAGGACATGTGGTCTGCGACACCTCGCCGCTGACGACCTGGCTGTACAGCAGGCACCTGTTCCAGCGCATCGATCCCGCGCTGGGAGCACTGGCAGACCGGACCTACGCCCACACGTTTCTGTGTGCGCCGGATTTTCCGTTCGTGCAGGACGGCACGCGCGCTGGAGCGGCGTTCCGTGACCACCAGCACCGCGAGTACCTGCACGAGCTGCAACGTCGCGGGACCGCCTACACCCTGCTCACCGGATCGCCGGCCGCGCGACTGGCGACGGCACTGGCCGCGCTTGGCATGGACGACACCGCAGTCCGGGATACCCGTCGGGCTGCCGAAGACGCGTGAGGCCTGCCGCTCAGCGCAACTCGCCCGCCCATTCGCGACGCCATGCGCGCAGGCCCAGCAGGCAGACGCCCAGGAAGACCGTGTAAAGCAATGCGACCAGGTAAAGTTCCTTGTACGCATACAGCGGAATCGACACCAGGTCGACCACGATCCAGAAATACCAGTGCTCCAGCTTGCGCTGGTTGAGCAGCCCCTGCGCGACCAGGCTGAGCGACGTGACCAGCGCATCGACTGCCGGTACGCTGCCCTTGGCCCAGGTGAGCAGCACGTAGAGCAGTGCTGCGAACGCCAGACCGGCGGCGACTGCCCCGGCCAGGGAGCGCGGGCCGAGCCGGCTGATTACCAACGTCTCGCCCGGACTGCCGCGAGACCACAGCCACCACCCGCGCAGGCCCAGCGCAATGAACATGAGTTGCAGGCCGGCATCGGCGTACAGGCGCGCCTGGAAGAACAGGAACAGCAGCAGCAGGCAATTGGCGATGCCGACCGGGAAGTTCAGTATCCGCCGTTGCGCGACCAGCCAGACGCACCACAGGCCGGTACTGAAGCCGAGCACCTCCGCCCACGTCAACGGCGCCCCCCACACGTGCAACGCCGGCAGGTTCAATACGCCGGCCACCGCGCCGGCAATCTGGAGGATACTGTTCAAAGGAACTTCCCGTGGACATTGGTGCAGGGACAATCGGCACAGGCGGGCGCCGGTCCCGCAGCCTGGGCGGCACGGAAGCGGCAACGCAAGTCCGCAAAATCTTCCACGCGGTTGAAATCCGATAGAACACGTCCGTATTCACCCACCGTGAAGGAACAGGGGGCGATGCGCCCGCGCGCGCTGACGAACAGGTATCGCTGCCCCGGTGAGCAATCCCGTACCGGCAAGGGTTCGTCACGGGCAGACGCCAGGATTCGACGGAAATATCCATCCGAACTGGCCAGGCGGACGCCGCGTCCGTGAAGCGCGCCCGCAATGTCGTTCACCATGACGGGCAGACGCATGGCCTGCTCGACGGTCAGCCGGTTGCTGGCGTGGAATTCAGGACGATCGCGGCCGCCCAGCGGGTTGAAGGTGATCTCGCGGATGCCCCACCCCGCCAGTTCCCAGCACAGCGCCGGAAACTCGTCGAAGTTGTCACGCATCAACACCACGTTGGCACGCACCGCAAAACCGGGGGCTCGTGCCAGCAAGCCTTCCACGCCAGCGCACACCGCGGCATGCACGCCGATGCGGCCACGCAGCGCGTCATGGCGCGCCGCCGCGCCGTCGATGCTGACCGTCAGTTCAGCGTAATGCGTGGCGATATGGTCCAGAACGCGCGCCTGCGGCAACGCAGTGCCGTTGGTCGTTGCACTGAAGTGCAGGCCGGTACGCCGCCGCGCCTCCACCGTGAGAAGCCGTAGCGCCCTGTAGAGCAACGGTTCCCCGCCCAGCCAGCTCACCAGCACGCGCTCGCCACTCAAGCGCGCATGCTCCCCCAGGAGCGCGAGCAGGCGCCGAAGCACATCTTCGCCGAGGACCCGCCGCTCGGTCGGCAGTCGCCGGTCGTGCGCGCAAAACCCGCAGGCGAGGTTGCAGCGGGTCGTGGCCTCGATAACCACCACGAGGTCATAGGGCCCGGGCTGCTGCGCCACCGTATCGGGCCCTCGCCCGAACGGGTTCTTGGTCACCATGGAAGGGCCGCCTGTTGCAGGAACGGAGCAGGAATGGACGATGGGCACGCTGGAAGAACCCGGGACCAGGGAAACAAGGGCGGATTGTTGCGGCAGAACTCCCCCGCATTCAACGCCCCGCGGCGCTGCGCACCTTGTCGAGCAGTAAGGGGAAATCGATGCCGGTATGCGCACGCAACTTGCGCGCCCGCACTTTCAGGTCCGCCACCGGCGGCACCGCGGTGCCGGCAAACCCCAGCACGATGTCGTTGTGCCCCGCCGCCGAGCGGATCACCACCACGTCATCGGTCAGCGCCGCCACCCGGCGCCGCACGACGGACGAATCCGCGGTGGCGCCAAGGTTGACGTTCACAACCAGCATGCCGCCGGGAACCAGCGCCGCGGCACAGCGCGCGTAGAAGTCGGCCCCGTCCAGCGACGGGCACACGCCGTGCTGGTCGTAGCCATCGAGGAGGATGACGTCGGCGATGGCTGGCTGGTCGCGGATCCATGCCGCCAGGTCCGCGTGCACTACCTGGAAGCGTTCATCGTCACGCGGGATGCAGAACTCGTTGCGCAGGTCGATCACCTCGCGGCTGATCTCCACCGTGGTGACGCGGGTGTCCGGCAGCATGCGGTAGCAGAACTTCGACAGCGAACCGCCGCCCAGCCCGCCCACCACGACGTGCCGCGGCGCTTCGATGAACAGCAGGAACGCCATCATCGCCTGCGTGTAACTCAGGACCAGTTCGTCCGGCGCCGACTTGCGCATCTTGCTCTGGATGTCCGCATCGGCGAACTGCAGCACCTTGTACTCGTCGTCCTCGACGATGTAGGGGTGCCAGGAAACTTCGGTCACGGTTACTCCGGGAGGCAGGGGCGGCCGGGGCCGGCCGGTGGACAGGGCCGGCGCAGGCCGGCAGGCGCACAGTCTGACGGCAGCCGGCGCGGGCGGACAGCGGCAATGGGCCACCCCGGCCCGATCGGGTAGCATTCCCCCTCTCCCGCCCAAGGACCCGGACGCCCCGCCGTGAGCGACACCGCCGACGCCCAGCACACCCCCATGATGCAGCAGTACCTGCGCATCAAGGCCCAGCACCCGCACGAGCTGGTGTTCTACCGCATGGGCGACTTCTACGAGCTGTTCTACTCGGACGCCGAGAAGGCCGCGCGCCTGCTGGACATCACGCTCACCGCGCGCGGCGCCTCCGCCGGCGCGCCGATCCCGATGGCCGGCGTGCCCTACCACGCCGCCGAGGGTTACCTGGCGCGGCTGGTGAAATGCGGCGAATCCGTGGTGATCTGCGAGCAGGTCGGCGACCCCGGCACCACCAAGGGGCCGATGGAACGCAAGGTGGCGCGCATCGTCACGCCCGGCACCGTCACCGACGAGGCCCTGCTCGACGACCGCCGCGACAACCTGCTGATGGCCATCGCCCAGGGCCAGCGCGGCGGGCAGCCGGCCTTCGGCATCGCCTTCGTGGACCTCGCCGGCGCGCGCTTCGCGGTGCTGGAAGTGGACGGCCTCGACGCGCTGCGCGCGGTGCTCGGCCGCCTCGACCCGGCGGAAATCCTGGTCGGCGAGGACGCCGGCTCGCTGAACGCACTGCTCGACGGCCGCAACGGCGTGCGCCGCCGCCCGCCCTGGGAATTCGACGACGAGTCCGCCGAGCGCAGCCTGGTCGCGCAGTTCGGCGTGCGCGACCTCACCAGCTTCGGCTGCGCGGAACTGCGCCTGGCGGTCGGTGCCGCCGGTTGCCTGCTGCAGTACGTGAAGGACACCCAGCGCTCGTCGCTGCCGCACCTGACCGGCATGACGGTGGAACGCGAGGAGGACACCATCCTGCTCGACGCCGCCACCCGCCGTAACCTCGAGCTCACCGACAACCTCAACGGTGGCCACGAGCACACGCTGGCGTGGGTGCTGGACCGCTGCGGCACGCCGATGGGCTCGCGGCTGCTGCGCCGCTGGCTGCACCGGCCGGTGCGCCGCCAGGAAGTGGTGAACGCCCGCCTCGATGCGGTGGCCGAACTGATCCACGATTTCCGCTTCGAGGCGCTGGCCGAACTGCTCGGCCGCATCGGCGACATCGAGCGCATCCTCACCCGCGTGGCACTGCGCTCCGCGCGCCCGCGCGACCTGACGCGCCTGCGCGATGCGCTGGGGCTGCTGCCCGAACTGCAGCAACGCGCCGCCGGCTACCAGGCCGCCCGCCTCGCCGCGCTGCGCGACGCGCTGCAGCCGCAACCGGCGCTGCACGCGCTGCTGAGCAAGGCGCTGGTGGACAACCCACCGATGATCATCCGCGACGGCGGCGTGATCGCCCCCGGCCACGACGCCGACCTCGACGAGCTGCGCCTGCTCAGCGAGAACGCCGGCCAGTACCTGGTGGACCTGGAGGCGCGCGAGAAGGAACGCACCGGCTTCAAGACCCTGAAGGTCGGTTACAACCGCGTGCACGGCTACTACATCGAGCTGTCGCGCGGCGAAGCCGACAACGCGCCCATCGATTACCAGCGCCGGCAGACCCTGAAGGGCTACGAGCGCTTCATTACCCCGGAACTGAAGGCCTTCGAGGACAAGGCGCTCAGCGCCAAATCCCGCTCGCTGGCGCGCGAGAAGGAACTGTACGACGCGCTGCTCGACGCCACCGGCGCCGAGCTGGCCGTGCTGCAGGCCACCGCCGCCGCGCTCGCCGAGATGGACGTGCTGGCCAACTTCGCCGCCCGTGCCTACCAGCTCGATTACCGTCGCCCGGAGCTCACCGACAGGCCCGGCCTGGAAATCAGTGGTGGCCGCCACCCGGTGGTCGAGCAGGTGCTGAAGGAAGCTTTCGTCCCCAACGACGTGCTGTTCAGCGACGCCCGCCGGCTGGTGGTGATCACCGGTCCGAACATGGGCGGTAAATCCACCTACATGCGCCAGACCGCGCTGATCGCCCTGCTCGCGCACGTGGGTTCGTTCGTGCCGGCCGAGCGCGCGCTGGTCGGTCCGCTCGATCGCATCTTCACGCGCATCGGCTCCAGCGACGACCTCGCCGGCGGCCGCTCCACCTTCATGGTGGAGATGACCGAGACCGCCAACATCCTGCACAACGCCACCGCGCGTTCGCTGGTGCTGATGGACGAGATCGGCCGCGGCACCAGCACCTTCGACGGCCTGTCGCTGGCCTGGGCCTGCGCGCGTTTCCTCGCGCAGAAATCGCGTGCCTTCACGCTGTTCGCCACCCACTATTTCGAGATCACCGCATTGGCGGGCGAAGTGCCCGGGGTGGTGAACGTCCACCTGTCGGCCACCGAGCACGGCGACGACATCCTGTTCCTGCACCGTGTGCTGGAGGGCCCGGCGAGCAAGAGTTACGGCATCGCCGTGGCGCGGCTGGCCGGCGTGCCGCGCGAGGTAATCCGCGAGGCGCAGCGCAAGCTGGAGGATCTGGAAGGTGGCGAGGCCGGCACTACCGCCGGCAAGGACAGCGGCAACAAGAGTCGAGGGCGTGGCCCGCTCGCTAACGCGCCCGTCGGTACGCCGGACCTGTTCGCGGCGGTGAGCCCGACCCTGCAGCGGCTGCGCGAACTGGACGCCGACGCCTTGTCGCCCCGCCAGGCGCTCGATCTGCTGTACGAGTTGAGCCTGGCGGCCAAACGCGAGTGATTCGCAAGTGACCGTGATTGATCGCGTTTCCCGCGTTCCGATCACGGAAATTCCGCGCAGCACTGCACGCCGCGCTTCGTTGCCGCCCCCGGGGTGAGCCGCTAGACTAGCGACCGCTTAAACACCGTGTTTCCCCGGGCCGCACCGCGGCCCGCCCCTGTCCCGGCCACCGGGCCTGACGCTGCGAGGAGATCCCGATGACGTTCGTAGTAGGCGAGAACTGCATCAACTGCAAACACACCGACTGCGTCGAGGTGTGCCCGGTCGACTGTTTCTATGAAGGCCCGAACTTCCTGGTGATCCACCCGGACGAGTGCATCGACTGCGCCCTGTGCGAGCCGGAGTGCCCGGTGAACGCCATCTTCTCCGAGGACGAACTGCCCGAGGACCAGAAGGAGTTCCTGAAGATCAACAAGGACTACGCGGACAAGTGGAGCGGCCACAACATCACCGAGATGAAGGACGCCCCGGCCGACGCCGAGGAATGGGACGGCAAGCCGGGCAAGCGCGCGCTGCTCAAGGACTGGTGATACGCGCACGGCGCGCATCGCAGAAACAAGAAAGCCGGCGAAAGCCGGCTTTTTTGTTGCTGTCCTGGCACTGTCGGCATCCTGCCGCGCGTCCCTGTCGTGTCCCTGGTGCTCCTTGCGCGGAGGACTCCGCCCCCGCCGTGAATAGCCTCGTCCCTGAGCCTTCCGTGGTCGCTTCCCTGTCCCTGGCATTCCGTGTGCACCCGGGGGCGCACTGCCTCGCAAGAAGTGCGGGGGCGGTTGCCCGCCCCCGGCCGCAATCGAGTACTCCCTACCCTTTTGCGATCCCTCTTCCCTGACCCGGCGATCCTGTCCGGCTTCCCTGTGCCGACGTCATCCCTGTGGCACGAGGCGAACCTTAGCAAACCGCCACGGCAGTATTTCGGGTTCTACGTAGGTCGTTCGGATGGGCGGCGCCGGGCCGGCACCCTGCAGGAAAAATAATTCCATCAAAAACAGGGCGTTACATGGATACGCCGGAAAGACTGCGGCGATCAAGGGCAGCAGAAAGCAGCAACCTCGCACAGCCCTGTAAGAGATATCTCACACAACTACTGGTGCTTTTCCTACACGAGCGCCCCGGTGTCAGGGGCGTGGCAACACCGTCAACGGGTCGATAGGGTCGCCATTGCGGCGCACTTCGAAATGCAGCTTGGTGCGATCGGTGCCCGAGGAGCCCATTTCGGCAATGGTATCGCCGGCGCGCACGCTGTCACCCTCGCGCACCAGCAGCTTGCGGTTGTGCGCGTAGGCGCTGAGGTAGACGTCATCATGCTTGATGATCACCAGCTGGCCATAGCCCACCAGGCTGTTGCCCGTGTAGACCACGCGGCCATCACGGGCGGCATGCACCGGGTCACCAGGATTGCCGTTGATGGCGATGCCCTTGGGGCCGACGCCGGCAGGATTGAACGGGCTGAGCAGCTTGCCCTGCACCGGCCAGCGCCAACCGCCGGCCGGCGTACGGACCGCGTCCGGGGCCTTCACCGGCGGTGCGGCAACCGGCGCCGCGGGGGTGGTCACCGCGGGAGCGACCGCTACCGGCTTGCGCGGCTCGGCGGGCGGACGGGTGGCGGGCGCCGCAGGCGGCTGCGTGACGGGCGCGGCGGCCACCGCCTTGCCCTCGCGCAGCGCCAACTGCTGGCCGGGAAAGATGGTGAACGGCTCGCGGATCTGGTTGCGCTGCGCGAGCACGCGGAAATCCAGCCCGTAGCGGAAGGCGATCGAGTAGAGCGTTTCGCCACGACGCACCACGTGGTATTTCGGCAACGCGGTAGCTGCCGCTGCCGGTGCGACGGGCTTGCCGTCCGACACTTTCGCCGGACGTGTCACCACCGCCGATTCCTCCACCGGCACCTGGCGCGCAGCGCAGGCGGCCAGCAGCGCAATGACGGGAACCAGCAGCAGCGCGCGCATGTGGCCTACGACACCGAGCCGCGCAGGAAAGGCACGAAGCGCACCTTTTCCAGCACCTGCTGCTGCCAGCCGGACTCGGTGCGCAACACCAGCACCAGGTCCTGCACGTCGTCGCGCACCGCGACGGGGATCACCATGCGGGCGCCGACCGCCATCTGCTCGAGCAGCTCCTGCGGGATGATGGCCGGTGCCGCCGCACACAGGATGGCATCGAACGGCCCCTTCTCCGGCCAGCCGAAACCGCCGTCGCTGTGCTTGAACTGCACGTTGTTGAGCTTCAGCACGCGCAGGCGCTGCTTGGCAAGATCCTGCAAGGGCCGGATACGCTCGACCGAGTAAACCTCCTCGCACATCTGCGCGAGGATGGCCGTCTGGTAGCCGGAACCGGTGCCGATCTCCAGCACCTTCTTCGGCTTGCCGCCGGCCAGCACCGCCTGCGTCATCAACGCGACGATGTACGGCTGCGAGATGGTCTGGTTGTGGCCGATGGGCAGCGCGGTGTCCTCGTAGGCGCGGTGGGAGAGCGCCTCGTCGATGAACAGGTGGCGCGGCGTGGAGCGGATGATCTCCAGCACACGGCGATCGGCGATGCCCTGCTCCTCGAGGCGGCGCACCAGGCGGTCGCGCGCGCGCTGCGAGGTCATGCCGATGCCGTTGATGTCCGGTCTCACGGTGTGCAGTCCTCAGCCCAGCCAGTCGCCGAGATGACCCATGACGTCGTGGCGCGTCATGTCGGCATGCAGCGGCGTGATGGAAACGAAACCGTTGTCGATGGCGTGGAAATCCGTGCCGGGACCGGCATCCTCGCCCTCGCCGGCCACGCCGATCCAGTACACCTGGTGGCCACGCGGGTCGGTACCGGGAATGACGTCGCCGGCACGGCGGCGGTGGCCCAGGCGGGTGATGCGGTAACCACGCAGCGACTCGCGCGGCACGTCCGGGATGTTCACGTTGAGAATGGTGCGCGGCGGCAACTGCAGCGTCTCGACGCGGCGCAGCAGGTCGGCGGCCACCGCACGCGCGGTCTCGAGGTGCTGCGGCACGTGCGCGGTAATGGAGAAGGCGATGCAGGTGCGCCCGATGAAACGCCCCTCGGTGGCACCGGCGATGGTGCCGGAATACAGCGCGTCGTCGCCGAGGTTGGCGCCGGCATTGATGCCGGTGATGACGCGGTACGGGTCTTCCTCGAGCAGGCCGTTCAATGCCAGGTGCACGCAGTCCACCGGCGTGCCGTTCACCGCGTAATAGCCCAGCTGGGTGCGCGACACGCGCAGCGGCTTGTCCAGGGTGAGTGCGTTGCTGAAACCCGAACGGTTGGAATCCGGCGCCACCACCACCACTTCGCCCAGCGCCTGCGCGCACTCGACCAGCACCTGCAGTCCGGGCGCGTAGACGCCGTCGTCGTTGCTGATCAGGTAGACGGGACGGGGGGCGTGCGCGGCATCAGTCATCGTGGGCATCGCTGGTGGCGTTATCGTTCTTGTTCCGGTCCCGGGCGGCGGCGTCACTGGCATCGAACACTTCGCGCAGCACGGTGGTGGCATAACTGCCGCGCCACAGGCCGAACGACAGCCTCAGCACGCCCGGCTCCAGCCAGCCATGCTCGAGGTCCAGCAAGCGGCTGCGCAGCGCGCGGCGGTCGGCATCCACCCGCCAGCGGACCAGCGCGGCAAGCCAGTCATCATAGCCGGCCAGCATACGCGCCTCCAGTTCGGCCACCGCGCCGGCCGGCTGCGTGCCGCCACTGCCGGGCAACGGGCCGCCGGGGTGCACGTCGAGGGCGGCGCAGCGGGCGGGCAGCGTCGGGTCGCCGTCCTCGGCGAACCAGCGGCCGTTGGCGCCGTCGAGCATGACCAGCTCGCCGGGCAGTACCCGGTTCCAGCTGCCGTCCTGCACGCGTGCGTCCAGCACGGTGTTGAACATCGCGCTGCGCAGTGCCGAGATCACCAGGCCGCGCTTCTCCGGGCGTTGCGGAAGGCGGCCGGCGACGACCGCCTCGCGGGCCAGTGCCAGGGTGCCGGCGTCGGTGCCGAAACGCTGGTCGCCGAAATAGTTGGGCACGCCGCCGGCACGGATGTCCGCCAGGCGTGCCTCGACGGCTGCCGGGTCGGCGCTGATGTTGCGCAGGACCAGCACGAAGCGGTTGATGCGGTGGGTGCCGGTGCGCAGCTTGCGGCCATGGCGGTGCGTGGCCAGCACGCGCACGCCCGGCTCATCCAGTTGCGAGAAATCCGGGTCGGCCTTGCCGGGCAACTGCAGGGAGAACCACTGGCGGGTGACCGCGTGGCGGTCCTTGCGCCCGGAGAAACTCACCAGGCGCGGGTGGATGCCGGCGAACTGCGTCAGCCGCTGTGCCACCCAGCCGGTGTTGTGGCCGCGCTTCTCCACGTGCACCAGCAGGTGCTCGCCGCTGCCATCGGGGGTGAACGGCAATTCCTCGTCAACGAAGAAGTCCTCGGGTTGCACGCGGTAGTCGGCGGTACCGAGCGGTGCTCCCCAGGCGCGGGCCAGCGCGGCAACAGTGTCACTCATCCGGCGCGCACGACCAGCGCCACCGCGTGCGCGGCGATGCCTTCCTCGCGGCCGGTGAAACCGAGCTTCTCGGAGGTGGTGGCCTTGACGTTCACGCGGTCGACATCGACGCCGAGGTCAGCGGCAACGTTGGCGCACATGCGATCCACGTGCGGCGACACCTTGGGCGCCTGCGCGACGATGGTGACGTCGACATTGCCCACCCGCCAGCCGCGCTCGTGCACCAGCGCCACCACGTGGCGCAGCAGCTCGCGGCTGTCGATGCCCTTGTAGCGCGGGTCGGTGTCGGGAAAGTGGCGGCCGATGTCGCCCAACGCCAGCGCACCGAGCAGCGCATCGCAGAGCGCATGCAGCGGGATGTCGCCGTCGGAATGCGCGACGATGCCGCGCACGTGCGGCACCTGCACGCCGCACAGGGTGACGAAATCGCCGTCGCCGAAGCGGTGCACGTCGTAGCCCTGGCCGATGCGGATATCCGTCATGCGTTGGCCTCCTCCTGTTGCCGGCGCAGCCAGAACGCGGCCAGCGCGAGGTCCTCGGCACGGGTGATCTTGATGTTGTCGCGCGCGCACTCGACCAGCCGCGGCGCGTGGCCGAGACGCTCGATGGCCTGCGCCTCGTCGGTGACCGCCACGCCGTCGCGCGCGGCCTGCGCCAGCGCGTCGCGCAGCAGGCCGTAGCGGATCATCTGCGGGGTGGCGGCCATCCACACGGCGCGTCGATCGACCGTGGTGGCCACGCGCTCGCCGGCATCCGCCTGCTTGATGGTGTCGGTGGCGCGGTGCGCGAGGATGCCGCCGACCGCGTCCGCGGCGCAGGCATCCACCAGTTTCGCGATATCCGACAGGCGCACGCAGGGACGCGCGATGTCGTGCACCAGCACGAAGTCGTGGTCGGCAGCACGGCCGGCCAGCGCCTGCAGCGCGCTGGCCACCGAGTCGCAACGCTCGGCGCCACCGGGGGCTATGTGCAGGCGCGGGTCCTCGGCCTGCGGCAGTTGCGGGAACCACTCGTCGTCACCGGCCACCGCCACCACCACACCGGAAAAGCGGGCGAACGCCAGCAGGCGCGACAGGGTGTGCTCGGCAACGGTGCGGCCGTCGATGGTGAGGTATTGCTTGGGGAGCGGCGCACCCATGCGCGCGCCCTTGCCGGCAGCGGGAACAACGGCCCACAACTTCATCGCTTGTCCGCCCCTGCCGCCGGCGCGTCGCCCTCGATGCCCTGGTCCTCCGGCTCGGTGACCAGGAAGAACGTCTCGCCCTTGCGGATCATGCCGAGGTCGGAACGGGCCATGCCCTCGACGGTATCCAGGTCACCCTTGAGGCTGCGCACCTGTGCCTCGAGGATCTCGTTGCGCGCCTCGAGGCGCGCAAGTTCTTCCTGCTGGACCGTGATCTGCTTGCGCAGCTGCCAGATATGCATGAGGCTGCCTTCGCCGAACCACAGCGTCACCTGCAGCACCAGCGTGATGACCAGTGCAATCGCGGTGAGGATGCGCAGCAGGCGGGCGTTGTCCATCTGCGATCAGATCAGGCCCTTGAACTCGTCGCGGCCGTTGTAGCGGGCGCGGCCGAACTTCTCCTCGATGCGGATCAGGCGGTTGTACTTCTCGACGCGGTCCGAGCGGCACAGCGAGCCGGTCTTGATCTGGCCGGCGGCGGTGGCCACGGCAAGGTCGGCGATGGTGCTGTCGGCGGTCTCGCCCGAGCGGTGCGAGATCACCGTGCGGTAGCCGGCCTTCTTCGCCATGTAGATGGCGTCGAGGGTCTCGGTGAGCGTACCGATCTGGTTGAACTTGATGAGGATGGCGTTGGCCACGCCCTCGTCGATGCCGCGCTTGAGGATGGCCGGGTTGGTGACGAACAGGTCGTCGCCCACCAGCTGGCAGCGCTTGCCGAGCTTGTCGGTCAGCAGTTTCCAGCCGGCCCAGTCGGACTCGTGCAGGCCGTCTTCGATGGAGATGATCGGGTACTTGTCGACCAGCTTCGCCAGGTAATCGACGAACTCGGCGGCGGTGAGGATCTTGCCCTCGCCGTGCAGGTTGTACTTGCCGTTGTCGTAGAACTCGCTGGCGGCGCAGTCGAGCGCCAGCGTCACGTCCTTGCCCGCCTTGTAGCCGGCCTTGTCGATGGCGGTCATGATCGCCTCGAGCGCGGCCTCGTTGCTGGCGAGGTTCGGCGCGAAGCCGCCCTCGTCGCCCACCGCGGTGTTCAGGCCCTGCGCCTTCAGCACGCCTTTCAGCGCGTGGAAGATCTCGGCGCCGCAGCGGATGGCCTCGGCGATGGTGGGCGCGCCAACCGGCTGCACCATGAATTCCTGGATGTCGACGTTGTTGTCGGCGTGCGCGCCGCCGTTGATGATGTTCATCATCGGCACCGGCATGGAGTACGGGCCGTCCTCGCCGTTGAGCAGCGAGATGTGCTCGTACAACGGGCGACCGGACGCGATGGCCGCGGCTTTCGCGGTGGCCAGCGACACGGCCAGCAGGGCGTTGGCGCCCAGGCGGCCCTTGTTCTCGGTGCCATCCAGTTCGATCATCGCCTTGTCGATGCCGGCCTGGTCCATAGGGTCGCGGCCGAGCAGCAGCTCGCGGATCTCGGTGTTGGCATTCACCACGGCCTTGGTCACGCCCTTGCCGAGGTAACGCTTCTTGTCGCCGTCGCGCAGCTCGATGGCCTCGCGGGTGCCGGTGGAGGCGCCCGACGGTGCGCAGGCGGTGCCTTCCACGCCGTTGTCCAGCAGCACGTCGGCTTCCACGGTCGGGTTGCCACGCGAGTCGAGCACTTCGCGGGCGCGGATATCTACGATCTTGGCCATGGGAATATCACTCCGGTTTCGCAAATGTCGTTCTGTAGAGAGGGGGCCATGCCCCCGATGTCGTTGGTCGGGGGCATGGCCCCCTCTCTACATGTGCAAGAGCGTCGGGGGCATGGCCCCCTCGCCAAAAGAAGATCAGGCGGTCTCGATGGGCGGGAAGGACTTCACCAGTTCGTCGATCGCCTTCAGGCGCGCGAGGAACGGTTCGAGCTTCTCCAGGCGCAGAGCGCAGGGACCATCGCACTTGGCGTTGTCCGGGTCCGGATGCGCCTCGAGGAACAGGCCGGCCAGCGACTGCGACATGCCGGCCAGTGCGAGGTCGGTCACCTGCGCGCGGCGGCCGCCGGCCGAATCGGCGCGGCCACCCGGCATCTGCAGGGCGTGCGTCACGTCGAAGAACACCGGGTAGTTGAACTGCTTCATGATGCCGAAGCCGAGCATGTCCACCACGAGGTTGTTGTAGCCGAACGACGAGCCGCGCTCGCAGAGAATGAGCTTGTCGTTACCGGCTTCCTCGCACTTCTTCAGGATGTGCTTCATTTCCTGCGGCGCGAGGAACTGCGCCTTCTTGATGTTGATCACGGCCTTGGTCTTCGCCATCGCCACGACCAGGTCGGTCTGGCGCGACAGGAAGGCCGGCAACTGGATGATGTCGCAGACCTCGGCCACCGGCGCGGCCTGGTACGGCTCGTGCACGTCGGTGATCACCGGCACGCCGAAGGTCTTCTTGATCTCCTCGAAGATCTTCATGCCCTCGTCCAGGCCCGGGCCACGGAACGAGGTGACGGAAGAGCGGTTGGCCTTGTCAAAACTAGCCTTGAAGACGTAGGGAATGCCGAGCTTCTGCGTGACCTTCACGTAGTGCTCGCAGACCTGCATGGCGAGGTCGCGGGATTCCAGCACGTTCATGCCGCCGAACAGCACGAACGGCAGCTCGTTGCCGATGGCGATGTTGCCGACGTGGATCACTTTCTGCCTGGATGCGGTCATTCTGCACTCTCCTGGCGGCGCTTCTGCGCGCTCTGGTAATCGCGCGCGGCGACGATGAAGCCGGTGAACAGCGGGTGCCCGTCACGCGGCGTGGACGTGAACTCGGGGTGGAACTGGCAACCGACGAACCAGGGGTGGCCCTTCACCTCGACCATCTCCACCAGCGAACCGTCGACCGAGCGACCGGCGATGGTCAGGCCGGCGGCTTCCAGTTCCGGCACGAAGTTGTTGTTCACCTCGTAGCGGTGGCGGTGGCGCTCGACGATCTCGTCCTTCGCGTACAGGCGGTGCGAGATGGTGCCCGGGGTGAGACGGCAGACCTGGCCGCCCAGGCGCATGGTGCCGCCGAGGTCGGAGCGCTCGTCGCGTTTCTCCACTTCGCCGGTGGCGGTGCGCCACTCGGTGATCAGGCCCACCACCGGGTACGGCGTGTCCTTCTTCAGCTCGGTGCTGTGTGCGCCGGCGAGTTTCGCCACGTTGCGCGCGAACTCGATCACCGCCAGCTGCATGCCCAGGCAGATGCCGAGATACGGGATGTTGTTCTCGCGCGCATGGCGGATGGCGCGGATCTTGCCCTCGGTGCCGCGGTCGCCGAAGCCGCCGGGCACGAGGATGGCGTCGAGGCCCAGCAGGGGCGACAGGTCGTCGCCCTCGAGGGTCTCGGCGTCGATGTACTCGATGTTCACCTTGAGGTTCTGGCCGATGCCGGCGTGGGTCAGCGCCTCGTTGAGCGACTTGTAGGCATCGGCCAGCTCGACGTACTTGCCGACCATGCCGATGGTCACCGAGCCCTTCGGGTTGAGGTGCGCGCTGACCACCGCGTCCCACTCGCGCAGGTCCGGCTCCGGTACCTTGAGACCGAACTTCTCCACCACGATGGAATCCAGGCCCTGCTCGTGCAGCACGCGCGGGATCATGTAGATGGTCTTGCTGTCGGTGGCGGAAATGACCGCGCGCGCCTCGACGTTGGTGAACAACGCGATCTTGCGCAGCGAGTCGGCCGGGATCTCGTGGTCCGAGCGGCAGATCAGGCAGTCCGGCTGCAGGCCCAGCGAGCGCAGTTCCTTCACCGAGTGCTGGGTGGGCTTGGTCTTGGTCTCGCCGGCGGTGGCGATGTACGGCACCAGCGTCAGGTGGATGAGCATGGACTTGCTGGAGCCAAGTTCCACGCGCAGCTGGCGCACCGCTTCCAGGAACGGCAGCGACTCGATGTCGCCGACCGTGCCGCCGATCTCGACGATGGCGATGTCGGCATCGCCGGCACCCTCGATGATCTTCTGCTTGATACGGTCGGTGATGTGCGGGATGACCTGCACGGTGCCGCCCAGGTAGTCACCGCGGCGCTCGCGCTCGATGACATCCAGGTAGATGCGGCCGGAGGTGAAGCTGTTCTTGCGACCCAGGCGGGTGCGGATGAAGCGCTCGTAGTGACCCAGGTCGAGGTCGGTCTCGGCGCCGTCCTCGGTCACGTAGACCTCACCATGCTGGTAGGGACTCATGGTCCCCGGATCCACGTTGATGTAGGGATCCATCTTGATCATGGTGAGCTTGAGGCCGCGAGCCTCCAGCAGACTGGCCAGTGAAGCCGCCGACAGGCCCTTGCCCAACGACGAAACCACACCGCCCGTCACAAAAATAAAACGCGCCATCGAGTCACCACCGACTGCAGCAACAGGGGGAAAAAGGGATTTGAAGCGACGGGGCCGCAGGATACCGGAAAACCCCTGCCCGGCCAAACGCGATCAGCGGCGATGACGGAAAAATCCGTTGTCAAGCCGGCACTTGCACCGTGGCGACGATCAACCGGCCCGGCCCGGCGGACACCAGGCCAGCCGCAGGGCCGGCGGGCGGTCGGGAGCGGGCGCGAAGCCGGCGGCAGCCAGCCGGTCGCCCACCGCGACGCACTGGCCGTCCATGTACAGCAAGGGCACGCGCGCGCGCAGCCACGGCGGCAGGTGCAGGTCCTGCAGGATCTTCTTCAACGGCCGGTGGCCGACGCCGCCGGCCGGTGCGAGGCGTTCGCCACCGGCGCGGAAGCGCACGGTAACCGCCATGCCGGGGACGAGGCCGGCCAGCGGCAGGCCGGTATCCGCGGTGGCCGGCAGCACCTGCAAGCGGCCGGCCGCCGGGCCGAGGTCGAGGCTGCCGTCGAGGGTCCAGTCGATGGCTTCGCCGGCCGGCGGCGGCAAGACCGGGAAGGCGTGCAGGCAATCGCGGTAACGGTGCATCTCCCAGCCGGCCACGCGCAGTTCGCCCTCGCTGTCCTCGCGGGCGGCCGCCAGCGCCAGCAGTTGCGCCAGCCAGGCCTCGTGGAACAGCGGCGCATCCAGGCGCGCCAGCCAGCGGCGCAGCAGGGCCGTGCGGCGCGGTGCCGGGTGCGCCAGCAGGCCGGCCACCGCCAGTGCCGGGTACGCGGCGTCGACCGGCACCAGCAGCGGCGCGAGGTCGGCATCGAGGTAGTCGTTGAGCAAGGCGTCCGCATCGGCCAGCCGGCGCGCGGTGTCGGCCAGGGTGGCGGTGGCGGCCGGCCAGCGCTCGTGCAGGGACGGCAGGATCGCGTGGCGCAGGAAGTTGCGGTCGAAGGCGCGGTCGGCGTTCGACTCGTCCTCCACCCAGGCCAGGCCGCGGCGCGTGGCTTCCGCTTCCAGGCGCGCGCGCGTCACCCCCAGCAAGGGGCGCAACAGGTATGCATCGGGTGGCGAGGACAACGCGCGCAGCGGGCGCATGGCACCCAATCCTGCAAGCCCGCTGCCGCGCAGCAGGCGCAACAACAGGGTTTCGGCCTGGTCGTCGGCGTGGTGGGCCAGCAGCAGCGCATCGCCGGGCTGCAGTTCGCCGGCCAGCGCGGCGTGGCGGGCGTCACGGGCCGCCGCCTCCAGGCTGGGGCGAGCGCGGTCCACCGTCACCCGCAGCACCCGGCTGGGCACCCCGGCCGCCGCGCACCACTGCGTTACGTGCTCCGCCCAGGCATCGGCGCGCGGACTCAGCCCGTGGTGCACGTGCACCGCCAGCAGCGGCAAGGCGGTGCACTCGCGCAGCAGCGCCAGCAGCACCATCGAGTCCAGCCCGCCGCTCACGCCCACCACCAGCCGGCGACGCGGCGGCAGGCCGGCCAGCAGGGCGTCGAGCCCGGCAGTGAGGGAGTCGGTCAGTTCTGGCAAAATGGCGCGCCCCGGTGGCAGGCCGCGGGTTTCCCGCGGTATCGGGAAACGATCATACGCACCCGCCCCGCCCCGCAACCATACCGCCCCCTTTGCAGGAGCCACCCATGTTCAAGGTCAACGAGTACTTCGACGGCAAGGTCAAGTCGATCGGTTTCAAGAGCGCGCGCGGCGACGCCACCAGCGGCGTGATGGCCGCCGGTGAGTACGAGTTCAACACCGGCAAGCCGGAAGTCATGGTGATCACCAGCGGCGTGGCCGAGGTGCAGCTGAAGGGCGAATCCAACTGGACGCGCTACGGCGCCGGCGGCAGCTTCGACGTGCCGGGCAACTCCAGCTTCCGCATCAAGCTGGCCGCCGACACCACCTACCTGTGCTACTTCGTCGGCTGACGGCCTGACGCGGGCGCCGCCAGGCGCTCGAGTTCCACCGGGTCGTGCGCGCTGAACAGCCGCACGACACCGGCCTGGCCCTGCGCCAGTTCACGCAGGCGCTGCTGGTTCGCCAGCCGCGCCGCGCGGTTCACCTGCACGAGGTTCTGGAACAGCACGAGGCCCGGCGGGCAATCGTGCGGCTGCTGCATTTCCCGGTGGTGGAAATAGGCATCGCCACAGTGCAGCAACCAGCCCTCCCCCGCCCTCACGGCGATGCCGCAATGGCCGCGCGTGTGGCCGTGCAGCGGCACCAGCAACACCTCGTCGTCACAACCGGGCAAGGCGCGGATGGCATCGAAGCCGAACCAGCGCTCGCCGTCCTCGCGGTGCAGAACCCAGTCGGGCTGGTGCGCGAAATGCGCCGGCCGGTAACGCGCGCGTTCGCGCAGCGCCGGGTGCATGGCGGCGGCGTGCTCGCCGGCATGCACGTGGATCTTCGCATTCGGGAAATCCGGCAGGCCGCCGGCGTGGTCGAGATCGAGGTGCGTGACCACGATGTGGCGTACGTCATCGGGCGAATAGCCGAGCGCGCGCACCTGCGCGATGGCGGTCTCCTGGTGATCGAGGCGCGGCCGGGTGACGGCCACGAAGCCGCGACCGAGTTGCGCGGGATTGTCGACGTCGTGGCTGCCGATACCGGTGTCCACCAGCACCAGGCCGGCGCGCGTTTCCACCAGCAGGCAATGGCAGACCAGGTGGCCGGGGTCGAGCCAGCCGCCGGGGGAACCGATCAGGCGGGCACCGTGCGGGCACATCGTGCCGCAGTTCAGGTGGTGGATGCGCAGGCTCATGCGGGATACCCGGTGATGCGACGGATGTCACGGTACAGCGGCGCCAGCCGCTCGTACATCGGTGCGTAGACGCGCCGGTACAGGCGATCGTAGAGCCGCGCGTCCGGTGCCCGCGGCGTGAACACCTGCCCCACGCGCGTCATGCGGCGCACGGCGGTGGCGTGGTCGCCATGCAGCCCGAGCCCCACCGCCACGTTGATCGCCGCGCCCAGGCCGCTGGCCTCGTAGACGTGTGGCCGCTCGGCGGGCAGGTTGAAGATGTCCGCGGTGATCTGCATGGCGGCGTCCGACTGCGAACCGCCGCCGGCCACGCGCAGCCGGCGCACCTTCACGCCGTTGCGTTTCTCCACGCGCTCGCGCGCCTCGCGCAGCGCGTAGGCAATCCCCTCGATGATGGCGCGGTAGATGTGCGCGCGTGTGTGCACGTCGCCGAAACCGATCATCGCGCCCTTGGCCTCCGGCCCGGGGATACGCACGCCCGGCGACCAGTAGGGCTGCAGCATCAGGCCCATCGCGCCGGCCGGGGTGTCGCGCAGGAACTGCTCGAGCAACTGCTCGGCCTCGATACCCAGCTCCTCGGCGGCGAGCATTTCCTTCTGCGCGAATTCCTGCTTGAACCACTGCACCATCCAGTAGCCGCGCTGCACCATCTGCTCGGTGTTGTATTGGCCCGGCACCGCCGCCGGGTATGGCGGGATGAAGCGGATGGCCTCGACGTACTTCGTGTTGCAGGTGTTGAAGGTGGCGGTGGTGCCGTAGCTGATGGCACCGGTATCGGGCGCGAGCGCGCCGGAACCCAGTACCTCGCAGGCCTTGTCGGCACCGGCGGAAATCAACGGCAGCCCGGCAGGAATGCCGGTGGCTTCCGCGGCCGCGCCGGTGATGTAACCGAGCAGGCCTCCCGGTGCGACCAGTTCCGGCAACTGGCGGCGCTCGACGCACAGCGCCTGCCACTTCCAGCTGTTGACCGGATCGGCGTCGCGCGCCCAGTCACGCCGCCGGAAATCGAACGGCAGGTAGCCCACCTGCGAAGCCACCGAGTCCACGTAACGGCCACACAACTGCGCGGTGAGCCAGCCGGACAGCAGCAGGAACTTTTCGGTGCGTCGCCAGGTGTCGGGCTGGTGCTGGGCCAGCCAGTTGCACTCGGCCTGCGTGCGGAAATAGTGCAGGGTGTCGCGCTCGCCGAGCGCGGTGAACATCGCGTCCACCCACAAGGGCAGCGGCGGCAGCTGCGTGGCCTGGCGCTGGTCCAGCCAGATGATGGCCGGCCGCAGCACCTCGCCGTTGGCATCCACGTTGACCATGGTGGTGCGCTGGGTGGTGATCGCCACGCCCTTGACGCGCGACCGCTCCACGCCCGACGTGCGCCACAGGTCCTGGCAGGCCTGGCAGATGGCGTTCCAGAACACCTCCGCGTGCTGCTCGGCCCAGCCGGGCTGCGCGGAGAAGTATGGCTCGATCGCCACCTTGCTCTTGGCCACCAGGTTACCGTCGAGGTCGAACAACAGGGCGCGCGCGCTCTGGGTGCCCTGGTCGATGGCGAGCAGCAGCGGCGCGGTCATGACGGCAGCGCGTAGTGTTGTTGCCAGATGCCGCGGTAGCGCGCCAGTTCGGATTCCCAGCGCGCGTCGTCCCAGCCGGTTTCGCGCTGCACCAGCGGGCGCAGCGTCTGCAGCACGTCCAGGCCGCCCTGCGGCAGCACGTTGCCCAGGCGCGTGCGGCGCAACATCAGGTCGTCGAGGTGCTCGCACTGCTCCTCGCGCAGCGCCCAGGCCACGTCGGCAACGCTGAAGGTGGTGCCCGCCAGCGGCGCACCGCGCGCACCCTCGAGTTTCGCGTAGCGTGCCAGCGCGCTGCCGTAGCGGCCGGCCAGCACGCGGCGGCGCCCCGGCGCGAACAGCCCCACGGTTGCCGCATCGGCCCCGTGGGTGAATACCGCGCCGCCGTCGGCACCGGCATCGAGGTTCACCGGCCCGCGCGCCAGGAACGGCTGCGCCGCCTTCAGCACGTCGAGGGCGATCAGTCGGAAGATGGTCAACTTGCCGCCGCTGACCGTCACCAGGCCGCCGTCGGCCCACACCGCGTGGTCGCGGCGCTCCTTCGACGGGTCCTTGCTCTTCTCGCTGCCGATCACCGGGCGCACGCCCGACCAGGTCGACACCACCTCGGCGTCAGTCAGGCGCGCGCCACCGAACTGGCTGGCCACCGCGTCGTAGATGTACTCGAGTTCCTCGCGGGTGATGGTGGCTTCGACGTCGAGGTCCTCGCGGTGGTCGAGGTCGGTAGTGCCGACCACGGTCATGCCTTCCCAGGGGAACACGAACACCGGGCGGCGATCCTGCGGGTGCAGCAGGATCAGGGCGTTCTGCACCGGCAGGCGCTCGTGCTTCAGGACGATGTGACTGCCACGCAGCGGGCGCACGCGCTTTTCCTGCACCATTTCACCGCGCAGGCGATCGGCCCAGGCGCCGGTGGCACTCACCACCACGTCGGCGGCGACCTCGTACTGCTGCCCGGTCTGCACGTCCTCGGCCACCACGCCACGCACGCGACCGCCGGCCTTGAGCAACGACACCACCTTCACGTAGTTGGCCACCGTGGCGCCGTCATCCACCGCCTCCTGCAGCACGCGCAGCACCAGCCGCGAGTCATCGGTGACGGCGTCCGTGTAGTAGCAGCCGCCGCGCAGGCTGGCGGGCGACAGGCCGGGCATGCGCGCGAGGAATTCCTTCGCCTGCATCCAGCGGTGGTCGCGGATGCGCGCGAAGCGGTCGTACAGTTCCAGCAACATGGAGAAGCTGTAGCGGCCGGGGAACTGCAGGCCGCGCACCGGGAAGATATAGCCCATGCGCTCGACCAGCCCGGGCGCCTCCGCCAGTAGCCGCTCGCGCTCCAGCAGCGCGTCGCGGGTCAGCTTGAAGTCGCCCTGGGCGATGTAGCGCAGGCCGCCGTGCACCATCTTCGAGGAACGGCTGGACGTGCCCCAGGAAAAATCACGCTGCTCCAGCAGCAGCGTCTTCAGGCCGCGACGGGCGGCCTCGCGGGCCACGCCGGCGCCGGTGATGCCGCCACCCACCACGATCACGTCCCAGCGCGTGCCATCGCCCAGCTTGCCGATGGCTTGTTTGCGTTGACCCAGGCTCACGCGTTGTCCTCCTGCTGTGGCAGCAACACGCCCGGGGCCATGATGCCCTGCGGGTCGAAGTGGTCGGCCAGCGCGCGGATGGCGGCGATGCCCAGCGGCCCCTTCTCGGCGGCCAGGTAGGGCGCGTGGTCGCGGCCGACGCCGTGCTGGTGACTGATGGTGCTGCGGAATTTCACGATGGTCTCGCTGGCCGCCTGCTTCATGGCCGCCCAGCGCGCGCGCGTTTCGGCGTACGAGGCCGCGCAGCGGAACACGTAGGTGGTGTAGATACTCGAGCCCTGCGGGTACATGTGTGACAGGTGCGTGAAGACATGGATCTTCTCGCCGAAGCCGCCGGCGGCCTCGCGCAGCGACTGCTCGATGGCGTCCACCAGCGCGGGCACGTTCTTCCAGTCGGCGCTGGTTTCGAGGGTGTCCACCGCGTAGCCGTGTTCCCACAGGCCGTGGCGCAGGTAGGGCGAGCGGAAGCGCGTGGATTCCCACTTGCGGCCCAGCGGCGTGCCGGCGTTGACGCCGCCGTGCGCGGCGATCAGCGCGTTGGCCTGCGCCAGCGCGGCGCGGCACTGCGCCTTCGTACCGGTGGTGCCGAAGGTCACCATGCACTTGCCGTCACCGACGCCGCGGATGCGCAGGTAGCGCTCCAGCCAGCCGACCAGGTTGGGATGGCCGGCGAGCACCAGGTGCGTCTGCGTCTCCACCGCATTGGACACGCGCAGCATCGACAGCTGCACCTTGCCCTGCGCCAGCGCGCGCACGCAGCGCACCGCGCTGGCCCAGTCGGGCAGGAAGCCCACGTAGAACTTTTCCACCTCCGGCAGCGGCGTGACACGCACCTTCACCTCGGTGAGCACGCCCATGCGACCTTCCGAACCCATGATCATTTCGCGCAGGTCGGGGCCGGCGCTGGAGGCGGGAAACGTCGGGATCTCCAGCGTGCCGCGCGGCGTTTCAACAATGCCGCCGGCGAACAACTGCTCGATGCGCCCGTAACGCAGCGACTGCTGGCCACTGGAACGGCTGGCCACCCAGCCACCCACGGTGGACAGCTCGAACGACTGCGGGAAATGACCGAGCGTATAGCCCTCCGCCTTCAACTGTTCCTCAAGCGCCGGACCCGGCGTGCCGGCGCCGAAGGTGGCGATCTGGCTGTCGCGGTCGAGCGCCAGCAGGCGATCCATCTTCTCCAGCGACAGCGTCAGCACCGGTCGCGCGGAAGCCACCGGCGTCACGTGGCCGACCACGCTGGTGCCGCCACCCCAGGGCAGCACCTCGATGTCCTGCGCCAGGCAGAAGTCCAGCAGCGTGCGTACTTCCGCGGTGTTGCGCGGGCAGGCGACGCCGTCCGGGAAAATGCCGAATTCCCCGGAGCGCATGGCCAGCCAGTCCGGCAGGCTCTGGCCGCGTGCGTGGCGTACGCGCGTTTCGGCACCGGTATCGATGAGCGGATGCGCCGGCAGGCGCGATGGCGGCACCTGCGCCAGCACCGCGGGCAACGACGCATCCGGCAGGGCCCGCGCCTCGCCCAGGCGGGCGCGCACGAAGGCCAGCCCCTCGGGTTTCAACGGGAAGTCGTTGCTCTCGTCACCCCAGCCGTTCCAGCGTCGCATGTGCACTCCTGCTTCCAGTTTCACGCCTGCATCCTAGCGCGTCCGGATTTCAGCGCACGGTCGTACGGGGACAGCCGGTGGACATTTCGGGTCACGGCAGGACGATGGCCACTGGGGGCCAAACACCGACCGCTGGTCGACGCTGGCCGTGATCCGCATCACAAACACTATCCAGCGCTTAGTACTTTTGGCTGAATCCACAGGGCTGATGGGTTTATCAAGACCATCGCCCAATAAGAACAACAACGGAGACTGCCCCATGTCCCACCCACAGTCCCGGGGGCCCGGACGCCCCCGCCGGGGGCCGCTGGCCACGGCGATCCTGCTCGCCGGCCTCGCGGTCACCCCGCTGTCCCACGCCTACACCGACGAGGAACTGGACGCGAAATTCTCGACGCTCCAGCAGCAACTGCAATCGAACGCACCGCGTTTTTCGGTAAACGGCTACTTCACGTTTGCCGGCAGCGTCACCGACGAGAATGGCGGCACCTACAACGACGTGTCCACCGGCGACCCCAACCTCGAAGCCCTGTCGCGAGGGGCGCTGCAACTGGAATTCAAGATCAGCGATGACACGCGCTTCGTCACGCAATTGTTGTCGCGCGGCGACCAGGGCTGGCAGACGCATGCGGAGTGGGCCTTTCTCGCCCACAACATCAACGCCGACACAACCGTGCGCGCCGGCCGCCTGCGCCTGCCGGTATTCCTGTTCAGCGAAACGCTGGACGTGGGCTACACGCAGCCCTGGGTGACGCCACCGACCGAGCTTTATGGACTACTGGCCTTCTCGTCGTACGAGGGGATCGACCTGCGTTACCGCTTTGAAGCCGCCGGCGCCGACTGGTCGCTGCAACCGTACATGGGCTACGCGCGGCTCGACAGCTGGGAAGGCGTGGACAGCGAAAGCCGCGGCGACGACATGATCGGCTTCGACCTCACGGCGAATCGTGGCGACGTCACCGCCCGCATTGGCTACTTCGCATCGAAGCTGAGCATCCCGGACTTCCCGCTGGCAGACGTCGCCTATGACATCAACACGGGAGTACGAGCGGCGCTCGGCGCTGGCCTGCTGTCGTCACCTGAGCCGGACCTGTCAGTGGACCGGACCTCGACCCGCTTCCTGAGCGTTGGCCTGCGCTATGACGACGGCAAGGTCATGCTGCTGACCGAGTACGCCGGCGCGAAGATTGACGGGTTCTTCTCCGACACCACGAGTTGTTATGGCACAGCAGGCTACCGCTTCGGCAAGTGGATGCCACACCTGACCTATTCGCATGTGCGGGTCGATGACCCGGAAGAGCGCGAGTTCGCTTCGGTTGCCTGGCTGTACGACCCGCCGGGCCCGGCACCCGCCATGCCCATGGACAATCCCGGCGGTGCATTCATCGCCAGCGCCTTCGCGCTTGACCAGCAAAGCTGGACTGCCGGCGTCCGCTATGACTATCGCCCGGGCATCGCCCTGAAGGCGGAAGCCAGCCTGGTCGGCGATTTCGCCGACGGCGGCAGCGGCCAATGGATACCCGACGGCGCCGGTGCGGCACCCGACGAGTTCTGGGTATACCGCGCATCACTGGACATGGTGTTCTGAAGGAGGATGACGACATGAACATGAAGAAAATCGTTGCCACCTTCCTGCTGGCCAGCGCCGTCGCCGGCACCGCGCAAGCGGAAGTCGTGCTGATCGTGAACGCCAGCAATCCCACCAACGCCAATACCGAGGACATCAAGCGCATCATGCTCGGCCGCCTCAACCAGTTCCCGGCCGACGGCATCGCCGTACCGATGCTGCGTTCCACCCGCTGGGCACAGTGGGGCGAATGCACGCAGAAGTTCATCGGCAAGAGCCCCAGCGACGTCGAGCGCAACTGGGCGACGCGCGTGTTCAGCGGTCAGGTCGAACCGCCGAAGGTGATCCTCACCGACGCCGAAGCGGTCCAGGCCGTGTCGCTGAACCCGAACGCCATCACCTGCGTGTCGGCGGATGCCGTGAAGGGCAACAACGCGGTGCGCATCGTCGCCCGCTGAGGCACGGGCAGAAACGAAAAAGGCCGCGCACTGCGCGGCCTTTTTCATTGCGGGGCGAACGGTGGTTACTTCACCTGGCCATACTTCATCAGACGTGCGTAACGGCGGTTGAGCAGCGAGTCGCCGTGGCCGTAGGCACGCAGGGTGTCGAGGTTGCGCACCAGCCCGGCACGGATGGCCTTGGCCGTCATTTCCACGTCGCGGTGCGCGCCGCCGAGCGGCTCGGGGATCACCTCGTCGACGATGCCCAGCTTGTGCAGGCGCTCGGCGGTCATGCCCATGGCGTCGGCCGCCAGCGGCGCATGCGTGGCGCTCTTCCACAGGATGGACGCGCAGCCTTCCGGCGAGATCACCGAGTAGGTGCTGTATTGCAGCATCTGCAGGTGGTCGCACACGCCGATGGCCAGCGCGCCGCCGGACCCGCCCTCGCCGATCACCGTGGCGATGATGGGCGTCTTCAGGCGCGACATCACCGCGAGGTTGCGGGCGATGGCTTCCGACTGGCCGCGCTCCTCGGCATCGATGCCCGGGAACGCACCCGGGGTGTCGATGAAGGTGAGGATGGGAAGCTTGAAGCGCTCGGCCAGCTCCATCAGGCGTAGCGCCTTGCGGTAGCCTTCCGGGTTGGGCATGCCGAAGTTGCGGCGCACCTTCTCCTTCACGTCGCGGCCCTTCTGGTGGCCGATCACCATCACCGGCTCGCCGTTCAGGCGGGCGGTGCCGCCGACGATGGCCGCGTCGTCGCCGAAGTTACGGTCGCCGTGCAGCTCGTCGAAGTCGGTGAAGATGTGCTCGATGTAGTCGAGGGTGTAGGGTCGCTTGGGGTGGCGCGCCAGTTGCGCCACCTGCCAGGCCGACAGCCCGGAGAAGATCTTCTCGGTGAGCGTGATGCTCTTCTGCTGCAGGCGCGAAATCTCGTCGCCGATGTTGATGTCGGCGTCGTTGCCGACCAGCCGCAGCTCCTCGATCTTGGCTTCCAGGTCCGCGAGGGGCTGTTCGAAATCCAGGTAGTTCGGATTCATCCGGTGCGTGGTTCCGTGGGACAGGACTGACCGGCAAGTCTAGCCGGGCAGGTCCGGGCGGGCCACGCCCGGGGCGACCCGCGGCCAACCCGTTGGTAGCAATTTGTAAACCCGGCCTCTCCTCCCCCCGGTGTAGAGAGGGGGCCATGCCCCCGACGCTCCTCCGCCCCCCGGAACCAATCGGGGGCATGGCCCCTTTCTACAGGGTAGACTTCCGGACCTGACCTCCGAGCAAGGGATCGCCCGTGTCCGCGCTGCTGCAACGCCTGAAGACCTGGTTCACCCGCTTCGCCTTCGACCTCGGCCGCCGCCTGCAGGCCAACTTCTTCCTGTACCTGGCCGCCGTGTTCACCCTGGTGGTGCTGGTGGACGCCGCCACCGTCAATTACATCGGCGGCATGCGCCAGTCGTCCTACGACACCATGATGCGCCTGCGCTTCAACGTGCCGGCCCCGGCCAGCGACATCGTCATCATCGACATCGACGAGAAGACGCTGGCCGCCATGGCGCCGGAGTACGGCCGCTGGCCCTGGCCGCGCCAGGTACTCGCCGAGTTCGTCGAGCTCATCGAGGCGCAGCAGCCGAACGCCATCGTGTTCGACATCCTGTTCTCCGACCCGGACATCCAGAACCCCGACAGCGACGCCTATTTCGACGAGGTAATGGGCGCCAACGCCAACACCCTGTTCCCCGTCCTGCGCCTGGACCCCTCCTACGACGCGCAGAGCGAACTGACGTACGCGCAGGTGCCCGGCGCGCTGAAATCCGACCCGGCACTGGCGCGCGACGAGGCGAAAGTGGCCTTGGTGGTGCCGCCGTTCGCCGGCGTGCAGCAGCCCGGCCGCCTCGGCACGCACAACGTCTACCCGGACAGCGACGGGGTGGTGCGCCAGTACCCGGTGCGCCTCACGCAGGACGGCTGGACGCTGCCGGCCATGCCGCTCACCGTCGCCTCCCGCGAGGGCAAGGGCGCCGATGCGCCCGACCGCATCCTCATCAACTGGCGCGGCAAGCCGTTCACCTATCAATACGCCAGTTTCAGCGACGTCTACTTCGACCTGCTGAAGGAAAACCCCGCGCGCCCGGCCAACGAGTTCGCCGGCAAGATCCTCATCATCGGCTCCACCGCCGCCGGCCTGCACGACGTGAAGGGCACGCCGCTGGACCGCCAGTTCCCCGGCGTGGAAATCCTCGCCACCGCCATCGACAACGTGCGTGCCGGCGACTGGATCCGCGCGCCGGAAGCGCGCTGGTTCTACCTGCTGATGGCGCTGGCGGTGATCTGGAGCACGGCGTTTGCCTTCTACCGCAGCGGCGCCGGCGCGAAGGTCGACAAGTTCTACGGGATGTCCGCGATCATCCTGCTGGGCTTTTCCTACGCCACGGTCAACTTCGGCAACTGGTACATCAACCTCAGCGGCCCGGTGTTCATCGGCGCGCTGTATTTCTCCATCGCCCGCCTGTACGCCTTCGCCACCGCCCGCGCGCTGGACACCTCGCTGGTGGCACGCATGGAAGCCAGCGACGCCCCGCTGCGCGGCCTGCTGGTGGCGATCAATTTCCCGGTGGATACCCGCGAGGAAGCGGCGCTGGAAAAACTCGCCGCGCGCATCGGCAAGCAGTTGAAGCACGAGATGAGCCTGGAATGGGTGCAGGGCCGGCAGAAGGGCCTGTGGCGCCTGTTCGAGAACACGCTGGTGGTGTGCTGGGCGCACGCCGCCGACGACGAGACCACCTGGACCTCCATCCGCGCCGAGGCCGACAACCTGCTGGCCAACCTCGGCAACCTCACCCGCGAAGCCGGCGTGGCGCTGGCACTGCCGGCCGAACGCGCGGTCATACGACGCACGGAAGGCCGCATCCGCGGCCAGCAACCCGGTGACTGGCGACTGCTGCTGGCGGCCGCCCTGCTGGAAGACGCCTCGAACAACCCCAAGGGAGACAACGCATGACACCCGTAACCCGCCTCGCGGCCGCCATCGGCCTGGGCGCCCTGCTGGCCAGCGGCCAGCTGCTGGCAGCCGGCCTGGGCAATGGCACCCTCACGCGCGCCGAATCTCTGCGCGAAAAGCCGTTCGCCGATGCCAAGGTGCTCGCCCCCGCCGCGGCCGGTGCCAAGGTGGAAGTGCTGGTGCGCGAAGGCGGCTGGTACCAGGTGAAGGCCGGCACGAAGACCGGCTGGGTGCGCATGCTCAGCGTGCGTCGCAGCGCCGCCGCGACTACCACCGCGGCCGGCATCGCCGGCGTGGCGTCCGGTCGTACCGGCACCGGCAAGGTGGTGAGCACCACCGGCGTGCGCGGCCTGGACAGCGCCGAGCTGGCCACCGCCACGTTCAGCGAGGAACAGATCGCCAAGGCCGAAAAGAACCGCGTGAGCCGCAAGGACGCCGAGGCATTCGCCAAGGCCGGCAAGCTCACCGTCCGTGACGTCAAAGCGCTGCCGGCACCCTGAGGAGACCTGACATGAAAACCCGCATCACCCTCCTCGTCGCGGCCCTGGTGGCCAGCAGCGGTTGCCACGCCCTGGACCTCGGCGGCCTCGTCGACAAGAAGATGATCGACCAGGTCGCGCGCGACAAACTCGGCGTGAAAACCGACACCACCAACAGCTCCGACGTACTCATCCCGCTCACCGGCAACCCGCCGGACGCCGACGAGGAAAAGCTCGGCCGCGAAATCGCCGGCCGCCTGCTCGGTGCCGCGCCGCTGGTCAACGACGCCAAGCTGCAGGCCTACGTGAACAAGGTGGGCCGCTACGTGGCCGCGCAGAGCTCACGCGCCGACCTCAACTGGACCTTCGGCGTGATCGAGACCGACACCGTCAACGCCTTCGCGGCGCCGGGCGGCTACGTGTTCGTCACCCGCGGCCTGTACGCCCTGCTGAAGAACGAAGCCGAACTGGCCGGCGTGCTGGCCCATGAAATCGGCCACGTGAACGCCCGCCACCACGTGAAACTCATGCAGAAGCAGCGCGCGGTGAGCGCCGGCAAGGACCTGCTGCTGAAGAAAGCCGGTGGCGGCGAAACCGTGCAGGCGCTGGTGGGCAACGGCGCGGAAATCTACGCGCGCACGCTGGACAAGGCCTCGGAATACGACGCCGACCGCCTGGGCGTGTACTACGCCACCCGCGCCGGCTACGACACCTACGGCCTGGCTGCCGTGCTCGATCGCCTGGATGCCGAGGGCGAGACCGACAAGCTGACGCTGCTGTACAAGACGCATCCGCTGCCGGCCGACCGTCTCACGGCGATCGACAAGGCGCTGGGCGACCGCTACGACGCGGTGAAACCGGGCCTGACCTTGCCGGCGCGACTGGCGAAGTTGCCGCCGGCGCCGAAGCCCGTGGCGACGCCGGCAGCCGCCACGGCCACCGGCAGCACGGCAACCACCACGACCACGCCGGCGAAGTAAGCCGGCGTCAGTGCGGGCGCGGTGACGAACTCACCGCCCCGTACACCACGTTCACCGCGCTCTTGCCGAACTGCGTGCGCAAGGCCTGCAGCATTTCCTCGGCCGGCGACACCTGCCAGGCGTCGCCCAGCTGCAGCACCGCCTCGGCATCCTGGCGGCGGTAAGTCACCTGCACGCTGCACTTGCCGTTGCGGAACGGCTCCAGCACCCTGGCCAGCCGCTTGGCAAAGCCACGCTCGACAATCGCCTCGTCGATGAACAGCTGCACCTGCTTCGCGTAGTTGTCGCGCGCCTGCTGGATGGACATCACCTTGGTGGCCACAAGCTGCGTGCGGTCGGTGTAGTCGTCGTATTCCACTTCGCCTTCGATCACCAGCAGCGCGTCCTTCAGCAGCAACTGGCCGTACTGTTCGAAAACCCGCGGGAACACGCTCACTTCCAGGCGGCCGGAACGGTCGTCGAGGATGATGAAGCCCATCTTCTTGCCGTCCTTGCTGCGCTTCACGCGCAGGTCGGACACCAGACCCGCCACCGTGGCGGTGGGGCGCTGCGGGCGGCCGCGGCGCTGCTCGCCCATCGCCGGCATGGTCATGCTCGACGCATCGAGGTCGCCGATGCGCTTGCTGACGAAATTGGCCAGCTCCTTCTCGTACTGGTCGATGGGGTGACCGGTGAGGAACAGGCCCAGCGTGGCCTTCTCGCCGTCGAGGCGCTCGTCGTCCTTCCACGGTGCCACGCGCACGAAGGCACTGCCCTCGTCCCTTTCGGGTGCCGCCACTTCCCCGAACAGGTCGCCAATGCCGGCATCGGCGTTGCGCGCCAGCTGGTCGGACGCCTTGGTGGCGTCGTCCAGGCTGGCCACCAGCGTGGCGCGGTCCTCGAACGAGCGGTTGGGGCCGAGGCCGTCCAGCGCGCCGGCGCGGATCAGCGCTTCGAGCATGCGGCGGTTGACGCCGCGCACGCGCCGGCAGAAATCGAACAGGTCAGCAAACTTGCCGCCGGATTCGCGCGCACCGACGATCTCCGCGATCGGGCCCTCGCCCACGCCCTTGATGGCGCCCAGGCCATAGACGATGGCGCCGGTGTCGTCCACGGTGAACGCATACGACGAGTTGTTCACGTCCGGCGGGCGGACGGTGAGCCCCATCGTCTTGCACTCGTCGATGCGCGTCACGATGCGGTCGGTGTTCTGCAGCACCGCGCTCATTTCCGCCGCCATGAACTCGGCGGGGTAATGGCACTTGAGCCACGCCGTCTGGTACGACACCAGCGCGTAGGCGGCCGAGTGCGACTTGTTGAAGCCGTACTCGGCGAACTTCTCCATGGTGTCGAAGATGGAACCAGCCACCTGCGGATCGACGCCGGCAGCCTGCGCACCCTCGGTGAACTTGGCGCGTTCCTTCTCCATGGCCGCCTTGTCCTTCTTGCCCATGGCGCGGCGCAGCATGTCGGCGCCGCCCAGCGAGTAGCCGGCCAGCACCTGGGCGATCTGCATCACCTGTTCCTGGTACAGGATGGTGCCGTAGGTATTGGAGAGGATCGGCTCGAGCTTCGGGTGCGGGTAGGTGACCTTCTGCACGCCGTGCTTGCGCAGCACGAAGTCGTCGGCCATGCCCGACTGCAGCGGACCCGGGCGGAACAGCGCCACCAGCGCCACGATGTCCTCGAACACGTCCGGCTTGAGCTTCTTGATCAGCTCGCGCATGCCGGAGGATTCGAGCTGGAACACCGCCTGCGTGTCGGCGCGCTTGAGCAGGTCGAAGCTCGGCTTGTCATCGAGCGGGATGTGCACGATGTCGATGGGCTCGAGGTTCTGCTTGGCGCGGCGGGCGTTGATGGTCTTCACCGCCCAGTCGATGATGGTGAGGGTGCGCAGGCCGAGGAAGTCGAACTTCACCAGGCCGGCCTTTTCAACGTCGTCCTTGTCGAACTGGGTGACCAGGTTGTTGCCCTGTTCGTCGCAGTACAGCGGCGAGAAGTCGGTGAGCTGGCCGGGGGCGATCACCACGCCGCCGGCGTGCTTGCCCACGCCGCGCACCACGCCTTCCAGCGCCAGCGCCATTTCCAGCAGCTCGCGGATTTCCTCGTCGTTGCGGAAGCGCTCCAGCAACTCCGGCGACGCCAGCGCGCCGTAGCTGTCGCGCTCCTTGTCGTTCTTGAACTCGCCCAGCGCGTAGCGCAGCGTCTGTTCCGGGTGGAACGGGATCATCTTGGCCACGCGGTCGGCCAGGCCCAGCGACTTGCCCTGCGCCCGCGCCACGTCGCGCACCACCGCGCGCGCCGCCATGGTGCCGAACGTCACGATCTGCGACACCGCCAGGTGGCCGTACTTGTCGCGCACGTACTCGATCACCCGGTCACGGCCTTCCATGCAGAAGTCCACGTCGAAGTCGGGCATCGAGATACGTTCGGGGTTCAGGAAGCGCTCGAACAGCAGGTCGTAGGCCAGCGGGTCCAGGTCGGTGATCTTCAGCGCGTACGCCACCAGCGAGCCGGCACCCGAACCACGGCCCGGTCCCACCGGGATGCCGTTGGCCTTCGCCCAGCGGATGAAGTCCGACACGATGAGGAAGTAGCCGGGGAACTTCATCTGGATGATGGTGTTCAGCTCGAAATCGAGCCGGTCCTCGTACACCTTGCGCTTGCCGGCGTAATCCGGTGCATTGCGGTCCGGCAGCAGCACCGCCAGGCGCTCCTCCAGCCCGGCCTTCGACTCGGCGATGAAGAACTCGTCGAGCGTCATGCCCTCCGGCACCGGGTAGTCCGGCAGGAAGCTCTTGCCCAGGCGCAGCTCGATGTTGCAGCGCCGGGCGATTTCCACCGTGTTGGCCAGCGCCTCGGGAATGTCGCTGAACAGCTCGGCCATTTCCTCGGGCGTGCGCAGGTATTGCTGCGGCGTGTAGCGGCGCGGCCGGCGCGGGTCATCGAGCGTGCGGCCGTCGGAGATGCACACGCGCACCTCGTGCGCCTCGAAGTCCTCGCGGGTGTCGAAGCGCGCGTCGTTGGTGGCCACCACCGGCGTGTCGGTACGCGCGGCGAGTTCCACCGTGGCGTGCAGGCAGTCTTCCTCGTTCTCGCGGCCGGTGCGGGCGATCTCCAGGTAGAAGCGGTCGCCGAACGACTGCTTCCATTCGCCCAGCAGGTTTTCGGCGATCTCCGGGTGGCCGGACACCAGCGCCTGGCCGATCTCGCCGTCGCGACCCGCGGACAGCGCGATCAGCCCGGCGTTCAGTTCGTGCACCCACTCGCGCTTCACCACCGCCCGGCCCAGCGCCTGGTTTTCCAGGTGCGCGCGCGAGATCAGCGTGGTGAGGTTCTTGTAACCGGTGGCGTCCATCACCAGCAGCGCCATGAGGGTGGGCGGCTGCGAGGCGTCGCGGGCGGCAATCCACAGGTCGGCACCGGCGATCGGCTTGATGCCGGCACCGGTGGCGGCGCGGTAGAACTTGATGAGGGCGAACAGGTTCGACAGGTCGGTGACGGCGACCGCCGGCATGCCCAGCTTCGCGCAGCGCTTGGGCAGGTCCTCGACGCGGATGAGGCCGTCCACCAGCGAGTACTCGCTGTGCAGGCGGAGGTGGACGAACGATGCGCTCATGCGAGTGGGGGCAGCCGGGTGTTGTTCGATGAGGTGATTCTAGCGGAGGGGCGCCGGGGGCGGGTGGGCGCGTCGCCCTGCCGGGTTCGAGGGTCAGAACAGGTCGCGCTGGGCTGCCACCGGGGCGAATGACTGGCGGTGGTGGGGGGTGGGGCCGAGGCGCGCGAGGGCTTCGAGGTGCATGGCGGTACCGTAGCCTTTGTGCTGGGCGAACCCGTAGCCGGGGAAGGCGGCGTCGAGGGCGACCATCTCGCGGTCGCGGGCGACCTTGGCGAGGATGGAGGCGGCGCTGATAGCCGGCACGCGGGCGTCGCCGCCCACCACGGCCTCTGCGGGTACGCCGAAATCGGTGACGCGGTTGCCATCGACAACCACCGCGTCGGGCGGCAACTGCAGTGCCGCCACGGCGCGGCGCATGGCCAGCAGGGTCGCTTGCAGGATGTTGATTCCGTCGATCTCGGCGACCTCGGCGCGGCCGTAAGCAAACGCCAGCGCGCATTCGCGGATGACCGGCTCCAGTGCGTCGCGCTTCTTTTCGCTGAGCTTCTTGGAGTCGTCGAGGCCCTTGATGGGCTTCTTCGGGTCGAGGATCACCGCGGCGGTCACCACCGGGCCGGCCAGCGGGCCGCGGCCCACTTCATCCACGCCGGCGATGAGCAGGCCGGCGCGGTAAAGGATGACGCGTGGCACCCAGGGATCGGCCAGCGTGTACTCGGCAAACGGGCGGGACTTGCTCACGGTGCGCCCCGGACCGGGTTGCGCGCCACCTCGAGCACCGCGTCGGCGGCACGCGCGGCCGCATCGCGGCGCAACTCGGCGTGCATGGCGCCAAAGCGCTCGCGCACCTGCGCGGTGAGCGCCGCCTCGTCGAGGAAGCGCGCCACCTCGGTAGCCAGCCGCTCGGGGGTGGCGGCGTGCTGGAGGATTTCCGGCACCAGCGGCGCGTTGGCCAGCAGGTTGGGCAGCGTCACGTACGGCGACTTCACCAGCCGCGACATGATCGCCCAGGTCACCGCGTTCACCTTGTAGGCCGCCACCATCGGGCGCTTGGCGAACAGCCCCTCGAGGGTGGCGGTACCGGAGGCCATCAGCACCACGTCGCTGGCGGCCATCACCGCGCGCGCGTCGCCGTCGACCACGGTGAGCGCCGGCGCACCCGGCGTGGCGGCGATGATCTGCTCGATCTGCGCACGGCGTTCCGGGGTGGCCGCCGGCAACAGGCATTTCAGTTGCGGACGACGCTGACGCAGCAGGGCCAGCGCGGCGAGGAACGGCGGCAGCAACTGCGCCACCTCGCCGCCGCGGCTGCCGGGCAGCATGGCCAGCACGACATCATCGGCGGCCAGGCCGAAGCGCGCGCGCGCCGCGTCGCGGCCATCCTCCAGCGGCACCATGTCCGCCAGCGGGTGACCCACGAAGGTCACCGGCACGTCGTGCTTTTCATAGAACGCCGCTTCGAACGGCAGCAGGGTGAGCATGCGATCGACCGCGCGGCGGATCTTGTGCACCCTGCCCTGCCGCCACGCCCAGACCGACGGGCTGACGAAATGCACCGTTTTCACGCCCGCCGCGCGCAGGCGCAGTTCGAGGCCGAGATTGAAGTCGGGGGCGTCGATGCCCACGAACACGTCCGGCTTGTCGCCCGACAGCCGCGTGGCCAGTTCGCCGCGGATGCGCAGCAGCTCGAACAGCCGGCCGAGCACTTCAACCAGGCCCATCACCGCCAGCCGCTCCATCGGGTACCAGCTTTCGAAGCCGGCGGCGATCATCTGCGGGCCCCCGATGCCGACGAAGCGTGCATCGGGCACCTGGCGGCGCACGGCGTCCATCAGCGCGCGCCCGAGCAGGTCGCCGGACAGTTCCCCGGCAACGATGGCGATGGTGAGCGGACGCGTCATGCGCGGGAATCGGTCAGCGGACGATGCCGCGGGTGGAAGCGCGGATGGAATCGACGAACAGTTTCACTTCCGGCGCTTCGGCGGCGTCGGCTTCCAGTTGCGCCAGCGCGTCCTCGATCTTCAGGCCGCGCATGTACACCGTCTTGTAGGCGTTGCGCAGTTTCGCGATAAGTTCCGGCGAATAGCCGCGGCGCTTCATGCCCTCGAAGTTCATGCCGTGCGCCTCGGCCATGTTGCCGCGCACCATGATGAAAGCCGGCACGTCCTGGTTCACCGCCGAGCAGAAGCCGGTCATGGCGTAGCTGCCGATGCGCACGAACTGGTGCACCGCGGTGAAGCCGCCGAGGATCACGCCGTCGCCCACGTGCACGTGACCGGCGATGGTGGCGTTGTTGGCGAAGATGGTGTTGCTGCCCACCACGCAATCGTGCGCGACGTGCACGTAGGCCATGAACAGGTTGTCGCTGCCGACGCGGGTGATGCCCTGGTCCTGCACCGTGCCGCGGTGCATGGTCACGCCCTCGCGGATCTGGTTGCGGTCGCCGATCACCAGTTCGGTGGGCTCGCCCTTGTACTTCTTGTCCTGGCAGTCCTCGCCGATGGACGCGAACTGGAAGATGCGGTTGTCCTTGCCGATGGTGGTGGGCCCGCGCAGGACCACGTGCGGCCCGATGCGGGTGCCGCTGTCGATGCGCACGCCGGGGCCGATCACGGAATACGGGCCGACCTCCACGCCGGAGGCGAGTTCGGCCTTGGGGTCTACGATCGCGGTGGGGTGTATCAAGGGTGCCTCCGGCAGCACTTCAGCCTGCCCCGAAGGTTAAGGAACCTCGGGGCGCACCGCCAGTGGGCACGGACATGGCCGGCCACGGGAAGCGCCCCGGGCAGGCACTCGGTCAGACGACTTCGCGTTCGGCCACCAGCAGCTCGACCGACGCCACCTGCTGGCCGTCCACGGACGCCTCGCAGGTGAACTTGTAGATGCCACGCTTGTTGCCGCCCAGGGTGGCGCGGAACTCGAGGCGGTCACCCGGCACCACCTGGCGCTTGAAGCGGGCATCATCGACGCCGGCCAGCAGGTAGGTGACGCGCGGATTGCGCTCGCCGCCCTCGTTGACCTCGCGCGAGCGCAGGCCGAGGATGCCGGCCGCCTGGGCCATGGCCTCGATGATCAGCACGCCCGGCATGATCGGCTTGATGGGGAAGTGACCCTGGAAGAACGGCTCGTTGTAGGAGACGTTCTTGTAGCAGACGATGTACTCGTTGGGGACGAGCTCGGTGACGCGATCGATGAACAGGAACGGGTACCGGTGCGGCAGGTATTCCTTGATCTGGTTGCTGTCCATGATCATCCCGACACTCTCCTCCTACTCGCCGGCGTCCTCCGCGGGACGCTCCAGCTGGTTCAACCGTTTTTCAAGATCGGCAAGGCGACGCGCCATGGCATCGAGCTGGCGGAAACGCGCGGCGTTTTTCGTCCAGCTGGCGTGGGGTTCCATGCCCGTGCCGGAGGTGTACACACCCGGCTCGGTGATCGAGCGCGACACCACGGTCATGCCCGAAATCTGCACGTTGTCGCAGATGTCGATGTGCCCGACCAGGCCCGCCATGCCCGAAATGAGGCAGTGCTTGCCCACGGTCGTGCTGCCGGATATGCCCGCCTTGCCCGCCATCGCCGTGTAATCACCGACGCTGACGTTGTGGGCGATGTGCACCTGGTCGTCGAGGATGACGCCGTTGCCGATCACCGTGTCGCCGATCGCGCCGCGATCGATGGTGGTGAGCGCGCCGATTTCGACGTCGTCGCCGATGACCACGCCGCCGACCTGCGCGATCTTTTCCCACTTGCCACGGCTCGGCGCAAAACCGAAACCGTCGGCGCCGACCACGACGCCGGCGTGGATGATAGTGCGCTGGCCCACGGTTACCCCGTGGTAAATTGTAACATTGGGCCACAACACGGCGCCGGCACCGATGCGCGTGTCCGCACCGACGAAGCACTGGGCGCCGATCACCGCGCCGTCACCGATTTCCGCGCCCGCCTCGATCACCGCCAGCGGGCCGACGTGCACGCCCGTACCCAGACGCGCGCCCGGATCGACCACCGCCGACGGATGCACGCCCGGCGCCGGCTTCGGCGCGCGGTCGAACAGGTGCGAAACCTTCGCGTACGCGAGATAGGGATTGTCGACCACCAGCGCGTTGCACGGGCAGCGCGGCAACAGCGCCTCGGTGATGATCACCGCCGTGGCACGGGTGCCATCGAGGTGCGCCTGGTATTTCGGGTTGGCGACGAAACTCAGCGTGCCGGGACCGGCGCCCTGGATGGTCGCCAGTGCCGACACTTCCGCGTCGGCATCGCCGACCAGCCGCGCGCCGAGGTAGCGCGCGAGTTCACCGAGTTTCCTTGCCATCGCCGCGGGCCTTACTTGGTCGCGTTCAGGCGCGCCGTGAGCTTGGCCGTCAGGTCAGCTTCCGGCTTGACGAACAGCACCGCTTCGCGCTGCATGACCATGTCGTAGCCGCCTTCCCTGGCCAGCGCATCAACCGCCTTCTGCACCTTCGGACCCATGTCCTTGAGTACGGCCTGCTCGCGCTCGCTGACGATCTTGCTCAGTCGCTGGCCGAGTGCCTGGTACTCGCCGAACTTGGACTCGCAATCGGTCTTGAGCTTGGCCTGCTCGGTAGCAGACATGGTGGCGCCATCCTTCTGCATCCTCTGCCGGCAAGCATTGAGATCGGCCTGCAGCTTGTTGACGCGCGCCTTGTCGTTGGCCAGTTCCTTGTCGAGTTCGGCAGCTACCTTCTTGTACTGCTCGGTTGCCGCGATGGCCGCCAGCGGATCAATGACGCCGATTTTCATTTCCGCGGCCTGCGCCGCGGAAGCCAGGCCGAGCACGCACAGGGCGATGAGGGCATTGCGCACGGTGGAATCCTCTTTAGCTGTTGTTGTCGTGTGTGTCAGAAGGGTTGTCCCAGCGAGAACTGGAACGCCTGGCGCTCGTCGCCCGGCTGGTCATTCAGGGTCTTGGCCAGGCTGAAGCTCAACGGGCCAATGAGTGTATACCAACTGAGCGCGACGCCTACCGACGTGCGGATTTCCGCGAACTCCGGCGGATAGGTCTCGTTGTCGGTCAGGAACACGTTGCCGGCATCGAAGAAGAACGAGGTGCGCAGGGTGCGGGAATCTTCCACGAACGGCGGCGGGAAGATCAGCTCCAGGCCGCCTTCGATGCTCAGGTCACCACCGACCGCCTCCGGATCCGGATCGACGGTACTGGAGGTGAGAAAGGCATGCGCCGGGACGCGCGCACCGAGGCTGCGATCCTCGAAGCCACGCACCGAGCCGAAACCGCCGGCGGTGTAGCGCTGGTAGAACGGCAGCCGCGTGTCTTCGCCGTAACCGTCGCCGAAGCCGAGGTCGCCGCGCGCCTTCAGCGTCAGGCGGCGGGTGACCGGGAAGTAGCGCTGCCCGGTATAGCTGACCTTGTAGTACGGTGCGTCGCTGCCTGGCAGCGCCATCTCCAGCGCCACGCGGTTGTAGGCGCCGCGATCGGCGAGCATGCCGCGGTTCAGGGTGCTGCGCGACCAGGCCAGGTTGCCGACCAGCGAATCGTACTGGTTGCCGTTGTCCTCGACGTAGCGCCAGATGTCCTCGGACACCAGCGTGCTCACCGTGGTCTGGGTGCTGTCGTAACCGAAGCCGAACGACAGGCGCGACACCTCGCTGAGCGGATAGCCGAAACTGACCGCCAGGCCCTTGCGGTCCAGCGCGTAGCTGGAAATGGTGGTGTTCGAATAATCGGTCTCGGTGAAGTAGGCGTTCCAGCCCCGGCTGACGCCGTCCTCGGTGTAGTACGGGTTGTTGTACGACAGGTTGATGCTATCGCGCGTGGTGCTGCGGTTGACCGCGAAGGACACCTTGTTGCCGGTACCAAAGAAGTTGTTCTGCGACACGTTGGCGCCGAACACCAGGCCGTAGCCCTGCGAGTAACCGATGTTGGCGCCGATGCTGCCCGACGGCTGCTCCTCGACGGTGAAGTTCAGGTCCACCTGGTCGTTGCTGCCGGGAACGCGCGGCGTGTCACTCTTCACGCTGCCGAAGAAGCCCAGTTGCTCCAGGCGGCGCTTGGACTGGTCGATCGCCGCCTGCGAGGCCGGCGCGCCTTCGAACTGGCGCATCTCGCGACGCAGCACTTCGTCGCGGGTCTTGGTGTTGCCGCTGAAGGTGATGCGGTTGACGTAGACGCGGTCGCCGGGATCGACGAAGAAGGTCATCTTCACCGTGCGGGCCGCCTCGTCCACCTCCGGGACCGCGCGCACGTCGGCAAAGATGTAGCCGTCGATGCCCAGCCGGCGACGCATCACCTCGGTCGACATGGTCACCAGTTGCTGGGAGAAGGTCTGCTGCGGGCGCACCAGCAGCAAAGGACGCAGCTGCGCCTCGTCAACCACCAGCGAACCGGCCAGCTGCACCTCGCTCACCGTGAACTTCTCGCCCTCGTCGATGCTTACGGTGATGAACACGCTCTGGCGGTCGGGGGTGACCGACACCTGGGTGGAGCGCACCTGGAAGTTGATGTAGCCGCGATCCATGTAGTACGAGCGCAGCGTTTCAAGGTCGCCGGACAGCTTCTCGCGCGCGTACTTGTCGTCGGAATTGAAGAACGACCAGAACTCGTACTCGCGCAGCTTGATGATCTTGTGCAGCTGCTCGTCGTCGAACACCTTGTTGCCCACGAAGCGGATGCTGCCGATGCTGGCCGCCTTGCCCTCGTGGATCTTCACCTTGACCGCCACGCGGTTGCGCGGCTGCGCCACCACCTCGGTGTCGACGCGGGCGCCGTAGCGGCCCTGGGCGATGTACTGGCGCTGCAGTTCCACGCGCATGTTTTCCAGCGTCGAGCGGCGGAACACCTCGCCCTCGGCGAGCCCGGCCTCCTTGAGGCCCTTCAGCAGCTGGTCCTTGTCGATGGACTTGTTGCCATCGATGTCGATGCTGCTGACCGCAGGGCGCTCGGACAACTGGATGACCAGTACGTCGCCGTCACGACCGACCTGCACGTCCTGGAAATCCTCGGTGCGGTAGAGGGTGCGCACGATGTGGGCGACGGCCTTCTCGTCGATGACGGCGCCGGCCTTCACCGGCAACAGCGCGTAGATACGCTCCACCGGGATGCGCTGCAGGCCACGGATGCGGATGTCGGAAGCCGTGAAGGTCTCTGCCAGCGCGACGACGGACAGCGCGAGCAGCAGGACGGCGGCGACGAGGCGCGGGAACAGGTTCAACGGTTACTCCCCGAGACGCGCGAAATCGTTGTAGAAGGCCAGCACCATCAGGCCCATGAGCAGCACCACGCCCACCTGCAGCAGGAAGGCCTGCACGGCTTCCGGGACCGGGCGGCCACGGATTGCCTCGTATGCGTAGAACACCAGGTGGCCGCCATCGAGCACGGGCACCGGCAGCAGGTTGAGGATGCCGATGCTGATACTGAGGAACGCCATGAACTTCAGGAACACGTCGAAACCCACCGAGGCGGTGGCACCGGCGCCCTTGGCGATGCTGATCGGGCCGCCGACGCTCTCCACCGACATCGCCCCGCTCACCATCTTGGCAATCGATTGCACGGTGAGCACCGAGCGGTCCCAGGTCTCGGCCAGCGCGCGGCCCAGTGCCTCGACCGGCCCGTAGCGGATGTCGCGCACGTACTCGGCCGGCCAGGCGTCCGGCCACACCAGCGGCTGCATGCCGATGCCGACCATGCCGATGCCGCCCTCGCCCGGCTCCGAACGCACCGGCGTGAGCGACAGCGTGAGCGGCGCGCCGTCACGCTCGACGGTGACCGCCAGCGTACGACCGGGGGATGCGCGCACGAGATCGACCCAGGTACTCCAGTCAGCCACCGGCTCGCCGTCGACGGCGACGATGCGATCACCCTTGCGCATGCCGGCCTGCGCGGCCGGGCCCGGCACCTTGCCGCCGGCGGTTTCCACCTCGGCCAGCACTGCGCCGGCCACCGGCGCCACCTTCGGCAGCCACGGCGCGATACCGAGCATGGCCGACGGGTTCTGGTCCTCGGCACCATGCATGAATGCGTCTATCGGCACGGCGATGTCGTATTCGGATGCCACCGTCGCACGCCGCACGCGGAAACGGATCTCGCCGCTTTCACCCACGCGCGCCACCAGGCGCAGCGGCACGTCGTCCCAGGTCCGTACGTCCACGCCATCGATGGCAATCACCTCGTCACCGGGTGCGAGGCCCGCGGCGGCAGCCGGGGTGCCGGCATCGACGCGGCCGATCACCGGTGCCATCTGCTGGCTGCCGGCCACGAACACGATCCAGTACACCAGCACCGCGAACAGCAGGTTCACCAGCGGACCGGCGGCGACGATGGCAAAGCGCTGCGCCACCGGCTTGCGGTTGAACGCCTCGTGCAGTCGCTCCGGCGGCACCTCGCCCTCGCGTTCGTCGAGCATGCGCACGAAGCCGCCCAGCGGGATGGCAGCCACCACGTACTCGGTGCCGTCCCGGCCCTTGCGCATCCACAGCGGCTTGCCGAAGCCGATGGAGAAACGGATGACGTGCACGCCGCAGCGGCGCGCCACGAAGAAGTGGCCCCACTCGTGCACGGTGATGATCACGCCCAGCAGGACGATGAAGGCAGCCAGCGCCCACATGCCGGAACCCAGCTGGCCGAGGAAACCGTTCATGCCAGTGCTCCGCGCCGCGCCACGGCCTGCGCGGCCAGCGCGCGCGCCTCGGCATCGATGGCCAGCAACGATTCGAGGCTGGCCACCGCGCGCACCGGCAGGGCCGCCAGCGTGTCGGCGATCACCGCGGCAATGCCGGGGAACGACAGCCGCTCGTCGAGGAAAGCCGCCACGGCGATCTCGTTGGCGGCATTGAGCACCGCCGGGGCGCTGCCGCCGGCCACCAGCGCCTCGCGCGCCAGCCGCAGGCAAGGGAAGCGCTGGTCGTCGGGGGCTTCGAAATCGAGCCGCGCGCGCGCGACCAGGTCGAGGAAACTCACGCCGGCGTCGACGCGTTCCGGGTACGCCAGCGCGTGCGCGATGGGCGTGCGCATGTCCGGGCTGCCCAGCTGGGCCAGCACCGAGCCATCGACGTATTCCACCAGCGAATGCACCACGCTCTGCGGGTGCACCAGCACGTCGATTCGCGACGGGCTGGCCCCGAACAGGTAGTGCGCCTCGATCACCTCGAGGCCCTTGTTCATCATCGTCGCCGAATCCACCGAAATCTTGCGTCCCATCGACCAGTTGGGGTGAGCCACCGCCTGCGCCGGCGTGGCACGGGCAATGTCCGCCGCACTGGCAGTGCGGAACGGGCCACCGGAGGCGGTGAGCAGGATGCGGCGGACCCCCGCCTCGTCCAGGCTCGCCATGCCCGCCGGCAGGCACTGGAAAACCGCATTGTGCTCGCTGTCGATCGGCAAGACCGTTGCCTTTGCGTTGCGCGCCTCGGCCATGAACAGGTCGCCGGACATCACCAGCGCTTCCTTGTTGGCCAGCAGCACGCGCTTGCCGGCACGCACCGCGGCCAGTGCCGACGGCAGGCCGGCCGCACCGACGATGGCGGCCATCACGGCATCGGCTTCCGGCAACGCGGCGACCTGGCACAGGGCCTCGGCGCCAGCGAGCACCTCGCAGTCTGACCCGGCGGCACGCAGGCGGTTCCGCAGGGTGTCGGCGGCCGCCTCGCCGGCCAGCACCGCGTAGCGCGGACGGCAGGCCAGCACCTGGTCGTACAGCACGTCCACCCGGCTGCCGGCAGCCAGCGCCAGCACGCGGAAGCGCTGCGGGTGGCGCAGGGCCACGTCCAGGGTGCTCTGGCCGATGGAACCGGTGGAGCCGAGGATGACCAGCGACTGCGGCGACGTCATGGGCATGCTCAGGCCAGCGTCACGAGCGACAGGCCCAGCACGAACACCGGCATGGCGCAGGTCACGCTGTCGATGCGGTCGAGCATGCCGCCGTGGCCGGGCAGCAGCGTGCCGCTGTCCTTCACCCCCGCCTCGCGCTTGACCATGCTCTCGAACAGGTCACCGAGGATGGACGCCAGCGTGGCGACGAACACCAGCACCAGCAGTTGCACGGTGCCGGCCATGGACAGGCCCAGGTACTGCGCGACGCCGAAGGCAATCGCCAGTGTCAGCAGCGCGCCGCCGACGGCGCCCTCCACCGACTTGCCCGGGCTCACCGCCGGCGCCAGCTTGCGCTTGCCGAAGGCACGACCGGCGAAATAGGCCCCCACGTCGGCACCCCAGACGATCACGAAGGCGCCCAGCAGCACCCAGCCGCCCATGCCCTGCAGGTGCACCACCGCGTACCAGGCGGGTACCAGCAACAGCAGGCCGACCGCGTACATCAGCGCGCGGTTCTTCGCCCAGGCGGTGACGGCCGGGTAGCGGACCACGAGATACAGGGCAACCAGCCAGAAAAACGCGGTAACGGTGAGCACGCCGGTGGCCAGCGGCGACAAGGCCGTGGTGGCTGCCGGTACGGCCGTGGCCACTGCGCCGGCGGCCACGTGCATGAGTGCCAGCGCGACGAGCAACAGCGCGGGGAAGGTGTACTTGCACACTTTCGCCATGGCGGCCCACTCGCGGCCGGCGATCAGCACCGGCACCACCATGGCCAGCGCGAACCAGTCGTTGGGCAGGAAGAAAATCGCGCCGAGGATGAGCGGCAACAGCAGCAGCGCCGTGACCACGCGTTGCCAGAGCATGGGGATGTCCTCAGTCCTGTCCGAGTTCGGCGCCGGAGCGACCGAAGCGGCGCTGGCGACGCGCATAGTCGGCCAGCGCGGCGTCGAACGCCTCGGCGCCGAAGTCCGGCCACAGCTCGTCGCTGAAATGGAATTCGCTGTAGGCGGTCTGCCACAGCATGAAATTGGAGATGCGCAGCTCACCGCCGGTACGGATCAGCAGGTCAGGCGGCGGCAGGTCGGCGAGCATGACGCGCGCGCCCAGGCGGGCTTCGTCGATCTCATCGGCCTTCAGCGTGCCGGCGGCCACTTCGCGCGCCAGCGCGCGCGCGGCCTGGGCGATGTCCCACTGGCCGCCGTAGTTCACCGCCACCGACAGGTGCAGGGTGGTGTTGCCGGCGGTGACGCGCTCGGCGTCGGCGATGCCGGCACGGATCTCGTCGGAAAACGCCGCCAGTTCGCCGATGAAGCGCAGGCGGATGCCGTTGGCATGCAGTTCCGGGACACGTTTGGCCAGCGCGCCCACGAACAGCTGCATCAGCGCGTTCACTTCCTCGGGCGGACGCCGCCAGTTCTCGCTGGAAAACGCGAACACCGTGAGTGCTTCCACGCCGCGGCGGCCGGCGTGCTCGACCAGGTCGCGCAGCGCACGCTCGCCGGCCTCGTGGCCGGCACGGCCGGGCAGGCCGCGGCGGCGCGCCCAGCGGTTGTTGCCGTCCATGATCACCGCAACATGGCGCGGCACGCCGTCGCGCCGCCAGCTGTCGATGTCGGGGGCCGCCGAGTGCGGATTGGCTGGATTGCTCACGCGGTCATCCCGTGACGCGAAGAAGGGAACTGCCGGCCGTCAGACGGCCAGCAGGTCCTGTTCCTTCTTCTTCAGGTTGCCGTCGATCTCGGCGATGAACTTGTCGGTGAGCTTCTGCACGTCGTCCTGGGCGGCACGCTCCTCGTCCTCGCTCACCTTCTTGTCCTTGAGCAGGGCCTTGAGGTGGTTGTTGGCGTCGCGACGCACGTTGCGCACCGCCACGCGGGCGTGCTCGGCCTCGCCACGGGCAACCTTGATCATGTCCTTGCGGGTCTCCTCGGTCAGCGCCGGCATGATCAGGCGGATCACGGTGCCGGCGGTGTTCGGGTTGAGGCCCAGGTCGCTCTTGAGGATGGCCTTCTCGATCTCGGTGACCATGGTCTTTTCCCACGGCGAGATCGACAGCGTGCGCGAGTCTTCCACGGTGATCTGGGCGACGCCGCTGAGCGGGGTCTCCTGGCCGTAGTAGTTCACGCGCACCGAATCCAGGATGGACGGGTTGGCGCGGCCGGTGCGGATCTTCTTGAACGCGACGTCGAGCGCCTCGAGGCACTTCTTCATGCGGACGTCGGCGTCTTTCTTGATGTCGTTGATCGTCATGGTCAGTCCCTCCGGTTGTCTCTTGTGGCCTGCGCTCAGCCGCGCTCGACCAGGGTTCCTTCGTTGCCACCGACCATGATGTTGACCAGCGCGCCGGTCTTGTTCATGTCGAACACGCGCAGCGGCATGTCATGGTCGCGGCACAGGCAGATGGCGGTGAGGTCCATCACTTCCAGCTTGCGGTCCAGCACTTCGTCGAAGGTCAGGCGGTCGAACTTCTTCGCTTCGGGGTTGCGCTTGGGATCGGCGTCGTAGATCCCGTCCACCTTGGTGGCCTTCAGCACCAGGTCGCAGTCGACCTCGATGCCGCGCAGGCAGGCCGCGGTGTCGGTGGTGAAGAACGGGTTGCCGGTGCCGGCGGAAAAGATCACCACCTCGCCCTCGTCGAGGTAACGCGAGGCGCGGCGATGGTCGTAGTGCTCGACGATGCCGCTCATGGGGATGGCGCTCATCAGGCGGCAACGGATGTTGGAGCGTTCCAGCGCGTCGCGCATGGCCAGGCCGTTCATCACGGTGGCGAGCATGCCCATGTAGTCGCCGGCGACGCGGTCCAGGCCCGCCTCGCTGAGCGCCTTGCCGCGGAACAGGTTGCCGCCGCCCAGCACCATGCCCACCTGCACGCCGATGCCGCGCAGCTGGCCGATCTCCAGCGCCATGCGGTCGAGCACCTTCGGGTCGATGCCGAAGCCCTCGTTGCCGGCCAGCGCCTCGCCGGAGAGTTTCAGCAGGATGCGGCGGTATTTCGGCTGGCGATCGTTGCCGGCGGCCATGGCGTCACCTCTTCGGACAGGCATTCAGTGTAAAACGGCCCGCCGGTAACAGCGGGCCCATCGCAAAGGCGGCGCCCGAAGGCGCCGCCGGCGGGAGCATTATGCGCCCTTGGTCATCGCGGCGACTTCCGCCGCGAAGTCCACTTCTTCCTTCTCGATGCCCTCGCCCACCTCGAAGCGGACGAACGCGTTGACGGTCGCGCCGTGCTTCTTCACCAGGTCGCCGACCTTGGTGTCCGGGTCCTTGACGAAGGCCTGCTCGACCAGGCTCACCTCGGCGAGGAACTTGCGCAGCGAGCCTTCCACCATCTTCTCGATGATGTTGGCCGGCTTGCCGGACTCGGCGGCCTTGGCGGTGTAGATTTCCTTTTCCTTGGCCAGCACGTCGGCCGACACGTCGGCCGGGTTGACCACCTGCGGGTTGGCGGCGGCCACGTGCATGGCGATGTCCTTGGACAGATCGACGTTGCCGCCGGCCAGGCTGGTGAGCACGCCGATCTTGCCGCTGTGGATGTAGGCGCCCACGATGTCGCCCTCGATCTTCGCGAGGCGGCGCACCTGGATGTTCTCGCCGATCTTCTGCACCAGCGCCAGGCGGGCAGCTTCCAGCTCGCCGTTGTTGGCGGCCATCAGCTTGGCCACGTCGGTTTCACCCGACTGCAGCGCGGCGTGCACGACCTGCTGGGCGAAGGCGGTGAAGGAAGCGTCGCGGCCGACGAAGTCGGTCTCGCAGTTCACCTCGGCCATCATGCCGGCCTTGCCGTTGGATTCCACGGCGACAACCACGGTGCCTTCGGCGGCGGTACGGCCGGCCTTTTTGGCAGCCTTGGCCTGGCCGGACTTGCGCAGGTTATCAATGGCCAGCTCGATGTCGCCATTGGCTTCAACCAGCGCCTTCTTGCACTCCATCATGCCCAGGCCGGTGCGCTCGCGCAGTTCCTTTACAAGGCCAGCGGTAATTTCCATCGTCGTTACCTCAAATTCGGTTGGCTAGATCTGTTGCGGGTGGGGCGTGGCGGCAGGTTCGAAAAAGGGGGCCAGGCCCCCTTTCTCTTTACCGCGGTGGAGCGTCTGACCGGTTACGCCTTGTCGGCGTCGGCCACTTCCACGTAACCCTCGGTGTCCTTGGCGCCGGCACCGGTCAGGTCGGCGTGCTGGCGACCTTCGAGGACCGCGTCGGCAACGCCCTTGACGTACAGGCCGATGGCGCGGATGGCGTCATCGTTGCCCGGGATGACGTAGTCGATGCCGTCCGGGTTGGAGTTGGTATCGACGATGCCGACAACCGGGATGCCCAGCTTGTTGGCTTCGGTGACGGCGATGCGCTCGTGGTCGACGTCGATGACGAACACCACGTCCGGCAGGCCGCCCATGTCCTTGATGCCGCCGATGGAGCGCTCGAGCTTCTCCATCTCGCGGGTGCGCATCAGCGCTTCCTTCTTGGTCAGCTTGGCGAAGGTGCCGTCCTGGGACTGCTGCTCGAGGTCCTTCAGGCGCTTGATCGACTGGCGGATGGTCTTCCAGTTGGTGAGCATGCCGCCCAGCCAACGGTGGTTGACGTACGGCATGCCGGCGCGGATCGCTTCTTCCTTCACGATCTGCTGGGCAGCGCGCTTGGTGCCGACGAAGAGGACTTTCTTCTTCTTCGAGGCTTCGGAATTCAGGTAGGTCAGGGCCTCGTTCAGCGCCTTGGTGGTGTGCTCGAGGTTGATGATGTGGATCTTGTTGCGCGCGCCGTAGATGTACGACGACATTTTCGGGTTCCAGAAGCGGGTCTGGTGACCGAAGTGGGCGCCTGCCTGGAGCAGTTCGCGCATGCTGACTTGTGCCATTTTTTTCCTCTGCTCGGGTTGAGCCTCCGCATTCCCCGACGCCCAACCCCTCGCGGGGCACCCAGGGGGCCGTGACGGAATACGTGAGAGTTATGAAAACCGCGTGTTTTGCGCGGGGTTACGTTCGCCGGCAACGCCGCCGTCCGGTGAAAGCCGCTGGTCGCGGGCGTGGCCCGCTCCTACAATGCGGCCTTCCGGGCGACCCCCGCCGCCGGTACCGGCCGGTGGGTGGCGCTGAAAGCGGCGCGCTTTATACCACGGCCGCCCCCCGGCAGGCGACCCCCCGTTGCCACGACCCCCAAGACCCTGCGAGCCCCCATGAGCATTGTCCGCAAGACCCCCGAGCAGATTGCCCGGATGCGCACCGCCGGCCGGCTGGCCGCCGAGGTGCTGGAAATGATCGCCCCCCACGTCAAGCCGGGGGTAAGCACCGGCGAGCTGGACCGCCTGTGCCACGAGCACATCGTCGACGTGCAGCACGCGGTCCCGGCCCCCCTGGGGTATGGCGGTGGCGATGGCCGCCCCCCCTTCCCCAAGTCCATCTGCACCTCGATCAACCACGTGGTATGCCACGGCATCCCCAGCGAGACCAAGACACTCAAGAAGGGCGACATCGTCAACCTGGACATCACCGTCATCAAGGACGGCTGGCACGGCGATACCAGCGCCATGTTCTGCGTCGGCGAGGTCAACCCCTTTGCCCAGCGGCTGGTGAAGGTCACCCAGGAGTGCCTGTACAAGGCCATCGCCCTGGTGCGCCCGGGGGTCCGGCTGGGGGAGATCGGCCACGTGATCCAGCAGCACGCCGAGGCCAATCGCTTCTCGGTGGTGCGCGACTACTGCGGCCACGGCATCGGCGAGGGCTTCCACGAGGAGCCGCAGGTGCTGCACTACGGCCGCCCGGGCACCGGCATCGTGCTGGAGGAAGGCATGACCTTCACCATCGAGCCGATGATCAACGCCGGCACCTTCCAGACCCGCCTGCTGCCGGACGGCTGGACGGTGGTCACCCGCGACCACAAGCTGTCGGCACAGTGGGAGCACACGCTGGCGGTCACCGCCACCGGCTGCGAGGTGCTCACCGCCCGCAAGGACGAAACCTTCTGAGGCTGCCATGACCGAGGTCGCCGCGCCGTTCACCCCGCTGTCCGTAGACACCCTCGCCGCGCGCTGCCGCGAGGGGGCGCCGGGCCCGACCATGCGCGGCTATCTCAAGCAGGCGCAGGCCTGGCTCAACGAGCGTTTCCGCGCCGGCGACCCCATCCGCGACCTGGTCAGCGGCCGTGCGCTGCTGATCGACAGCGTGCTGGCCGCCGCCTGGCAGCACTTCGGGCTGGCCGGTTTCGCTGACACCGCGCTGGTGGCCACCGGCGGCTATGGCCGCCAGGAGCTGCACCCCGGCTCGGACGTGGACATCCTCGTGCTGCTGGCCGACGGCGCCGGCGACGCGCACAAGACGGAGATTTCCGCGTTCATCACCTTCCTGTGGGACATCGGCCTGGAGATCGGCTCGAGCGTGCGCACCCTGGACGAGTGCGTGGCGCAGGCGCAGGGCGACATCACCATCGCCACCAACATCATGGAAGCGCGCACGCTGGCCGGCGACGACGCGCTGCTGGCGGAAATGCAGCGGCGCACCGGCCCCGACTACGTGTGGCCGAGCAAGGCCTTCTTCCAGGCGAAGTGGGACGAGCAGATCGCCCGCCACCGCAAGCACAACAACACCGAGTACAACCTCGAGCCGGACCTGAAGAACGCGCCGGGCGGCCTGCGCGACATCCAGATGATCGGCTGGGTGGCCAAGCGGCATTTCGGCGCGAAGACCCTGCACGAACTGGTCGACCTGGGTTTCCTCGACGAGAGTGAATACCAGGCCCTGGTGGACAGCCAGGACACGCTCTGGCAGATCCGCTACGCGCTGCACATGCTCACCGGCCGCGGCGAGAACCGCCTGCTGTTCGACCACCAGCGCACGGTGGCCGAACTGCTGGACTTCCGCGATTCCAACGCCAACCTGGCGGTGGAGCAGTTGATGAAGCGCTACTACCGCACCGCGGTGGTGGTGTCGCAGCTCAACGAGATGCTGCTGCAGCACTTCGACGAGGCCATCCTGCGCGATGGCGAGCAGGACGTGGTGGTGCCGGTCAACGCCCGCTTCCGCCTGCGCAACGATTACCTCGAAGTGACCCACGACAAGGTGTTCGAGCGCATGCCGCCGGCACTGATCGAGGCCTTCGTGCTGCTTGGCCAGAGCCCGACCATCAAGGGCATGCGCGCCTCCACGGTCCGCCTGATCAAGCAGAACCTGCATCGCATCGATGCCGCCTTCCGCAACGACCTGCGCGCCATCACCCTGTTCATGGAGCTGATGCGCTCGCACCACCAGCTGTTCACGCCGCTGCTGGCGATGAAGCGCTGCGGCGTGCTGGGCACCTACCTGCCGGCCTTCGGCCAGGTGGTGGGCATGATGCAGTACGACCTGTTCCACATCTACACGGTGGACTTCCACACCCTGCAGGTGATCAAGAACATGCGCCGCTTCCGCTACCCGGAAGTGCGCGAGAAATTCCCGCTGGTGTGGGACGTGTACCACAAGCTGCCCAAGCCGGAACTGCTGTACCTGTCCGGGCTTTTCCACGACATCGCCAAGGGCCGCGGCGGCGACCACTCCGCCATCGGTGAACACGAGGCGCGCGACTTCTGCCTGCACCACCGGCTCGGCAAGTGGGACGCCAACCTGGTGGCCTGGCTGGTGAAGAACCACCTGCTGATGAGCGTCACCGCGCAGAAAAAGGACGTGTCGGATCCGGACGTGGTCCTGGAGTTCGCGCAGGCGGTGGGCGACCAGATCCACCTGGATTACCTGTACTGCCTGACGGTGGCGGACATCAACGCCACCAACCCCAACCTGTGGAACGGCTGGCGCGCCACGCTGCTGCGCCAGCTGTACACCGAGACCAAGCGGCTGTTGCGCCGCGGCCTGGAAACCCCCGTGGAGCGCCAGGCCTGGATCGAAGAGACCAAGACCGCCGCCCTCACCCTGCTGCGCCAGCGCGGCGTGGACGAGGACGACGTGGTGAAACTGTGGGCGGGCCTCGGCGACGACTACTTCATGCGCGAGACCGCCGACGAGGTGGCCTGGCACACCGAGGAAATCCTGCTGCACCCGGCCGACGGCGGCCCGCTGGTGCTGGTGCGCAACACCACCCAGCATGACTTCGAGGGCGCCACGCAGATCTTCGTGTACACGCGCGACCAGCCTAACCTGTTCGCCGCCTCGGTAGCGGCACTGTCGGCGCAACGGCTGAACATCCTCGACGCCAAGATCATCACCTCGACGCTCGGCTTTTCGCTGGACACCTACATCGTGCTGGAGGAATCCGGCGAGCGTATCGGCGACAACAGCGCGCGCATGGTGGAGATCCGCCAGTCGCTGGCCGACGCGCTGCGCGACCCGAACAGCTTCCCGGCACTGGTGCAGCGCAAGATGCCGCGCCAGTACCGGCACTTCCGTTTCCCCACCGAGGTGATGATCAGCAACGACCGGGTCGGCCGCACCGCCATCGAGGTGATAACGCTCGATCGCCCCGGCCTGCTGGCACGCATCGGCCGCATCTTCATGGAATTCAACCTGCTGCTGTCCAAGGCGCGCATCGACACCCTCGGCGAGCGCGTGGAGGACGTGTTCTTCGTCACCGGCAGCGACGGCAAGCCGCTGGCCGACCCCGACCTGTGCCAGCGCCTGCTCGCCACCCTGCGCGAGCGCCTGGACAGCGCCGAAGACTGAACAAGCGGCACGCAACGCAAGGAACCCTGGACCGGATGAACCCCGACCTGAACCGACTGCAACCCTACCCGTTCGAGAAGCTCTCGGCACTGATGCAGGGCGCCGTGCCGCCGGCCGGCGTGAAGCACATCGCGCTGTCGATCGGCGAACCGAAGCACGCGTCACCGGCATTCGTGCTGGAAACGCTGGCACGCAGCCTCGAGAAGCTCAGCGTGTACCCGACCACCAAGGGCAGCGACCACCTGCGCGAGGCGATCGCCGGCTGGCTGACGCGTCGCTTCGGGCTGGCGAAGATCGATGCCGGCACCCAGGTGTTGCCGGTGAACGGCACGCGCGAGGCGCTGTTCTCGTTCGCGCAGGCGGTGGTGGACCGCGGCGCCGCGCGGGGCGGTGTGCCGCTGGTGGTGTCGCCCAATCCGTTCTACCAGATCTACGAGGGCGCGGCGTTCCTCGCCGGCGCCGAGCCGTACTTCGTGGCCGCCACCACCGCCAACGGCTTCAAGCCGGATTTCGCCGCGGTGCCGGCCGCGGTGTGGGAGCGTTGCCAGCTGCTGTTCGTGTGCTCGCCGGGCAATCCCACCGGCGCGGTACTGTCCAACGACGAGTTCCGCGTGCTCATCGAACTGGCGGACAAGCACGATTTCGTGATCGCCAGCGACGAGTGCTACTCGGAGATCTACTTCGACGAGGCCGCGCCGCCGCCGGGCATCCTCGAGGCCTGTCGCGCCATGGGGCGCCACGATTATGCGCGTTGCGTGGCGTTCCACTCGCTGTCCAAGCGTTCCAACCTGCCCGGACTGCGTTCCGGCTTCGTCGCCGGCGACGCGCAGGTACTGGCGAAATTCCTGCAATACCGCACCTACCATGGCTGCGCCATGAGCCTGCCGGTGCAGGAAGCGTCCATCGCCGCCTGGAACGACGAGGCGCACGTGCGCGCCAACCGCGACCTCTACCGCGCCAAGTTCCGCACCGCCGTCGATACGCTGGCGCCGGTGATGGACGTGGCAATGCCCGATGCCGGCTTCTACCTGTGGGCGAAGACGCCCTTGGCCGACGACACCTTCGCGCGAGAACTGTTCGTGCGCGAGCACGTGACGGTGCTGCCGGGCAGTTACCTGTCGCGGGTGGTGGACGGCGTGAACCCGGGCGCCGGCCGCGTGCGCATGGCGCTGGTCGCCTCGGTGGACGAAGCCGCCGAAGCCGCGCAACGCATCCGCCGTTTCATCGAGGGACGCTGACATGATCGATGTGTGGGGTATCCGCAACTGCGATACCGTCAAGAAGGCGCTCACCTGGCTGGACGCCAACCAGGTCGGGTACCGCTTCCATGATTTCAAGAAGGAAACACTGACCGCCGCCACCCTCGACAAGTGGCTGAAGGCGGCCGGCTGGGAAACCCTGCTGAACCGCAAGGGCACCACCTGGCGCGCGTTGCCGGAGAAGGTTCGCGAGGGCATCGATGCGGCCTCGGCGCGCGCGTTGATGCTGGAGAATCCGTCAATCATCAAACGGCCGGTGGTGGTCGAAGGCGGCAACGTCAGTTGCGGCTTCGACGCCGGCGAATTTGCCAAACGATTCAAGAAAGGAGAGTGAAATGACTGCCAGCTTCTTTGCCATCGGCCTCGGTGTCGGCACCCGCAACGCCAGGGGCAACTGGCTCGAGGTGTACTACCCGCGTCCGCTGCTGCGCCCCGACCACGTGCTGTGCGCGCGCATCGCCGAGGCCGTGGGCCACAAGGGCGGCAACCTGTGCATCGACGTCGACGTGGACGTGCTGATGCACCTGGTGTCGGCCGCCGAGGCAGCCAATGACCACGACTACGCGGACCTGGTGCGCCAGTTCTCCGCCAGCAAGCGCCCGATGGTACTGACCCTGCTGGAGACCGACGACGAGCCGAAGACGACGCCCGAGGCCTACCTGAAGCTGCACCTGCTGTCGCACCGCCTGGTGAAGCCGCACGGCGTGAACCTCAAGGGCATCTTCCCGCTGCTGCCGAACGTCGCCTGGACCAGCGCCGGCGCCATCGACCTCGAGGAACTGCCGGCACGCCAGCTGGAAGCGCGCCTGAAGGGCGAGCAACTCACCGTGCACTCGGTGGACAAGTTCCCGCGCATGACCGATTACGTGGTACCGGCCGGCACGCGCATCGCCGATGCCTCGCGCATCCGCCTGGGCGCCTACGTGGGCGAAGGCACCACGGTCATGCACGAGGGCTTCATCAATTTCAACGCCGGCACCGCCGGCACCAGCATGGTCGAAGGCCGCATCTCCGCCGGCGTGTTCGTGGGCAAGGGCTCGGACATCGGCGGCGGTGCCTCCACCATGGGCACGCTGTCCGGCGGCGGCAACATCGTCATCTCGCTGGGCGAGGGCTGCCTGCTGGGTGCCAACGCCGGCGTGGGCATCCCGCTGGGCGACAAGTGCACGGTGGAGTCCGGCCTGTACATCACCGCCGGTACCAAGTGCGCGGTGCTCGACGACAAGGGCCAGGTGGTACAGGTCACCAAGGCCCGTGAACTTGCCGGCAAGTCCGGGCTGCTGTTCCGCCGCAACTCGCAGACGGGTACGGTGGAGTGCCTCACCAACAAGAGCGCCATCGAGCTGAACGCCGAGTTGCACAAGCACAACTGACGTTGCCCGGGTGCCAACGAAAAAGCCGGGCATTGCCCGGCTTTTTCATGGCTGGCGCGCGGTGCTCAGTCGCAGACCTTCTCGGCGAGGGCACGGGCCCGCGGCGCGGCGAACCAGGCCACCGGCCAGGCGATGACGAACGCGAACACGAACGCCTTCAGCCAGCGCGCCACGAAGCCGGCATCGATGCCGGTGTTGAACGCCGTGATCACCGCCGACATGATGAACGCCATGATCAGCGCCATGAAGAAGGGGAACACGATCGGGAAGTGACGGCGCGGGATCTTCTTCATCGCGCAAATGCCTCATGCTGAAACAGGAACGGCGCGCAATATAGCGCGCCGTTCCGCCGGCCACGATGCCGGATTGCCGCAATCAACCGCGAGGCGGGCTTACAGCGGGCACTCGATGCCCTTGTAACGCATCTCGGCGACCTTGCGGCAGGCGATGGCCTTGAAGGCGCCCATGCTGTCGCAGGTCTTCATGGCGGCCGCCCTCTCGGTGCACTTCACCGCATAGTTGGCAGCGGCATCGACGGTCTCGTTGCCGGTGGTCACGGTCACCACCTGGTCGCCGGTCGGGGTGACGGCGACCACCGGGGCTTCTGCCTCGGTGCCCTCGACGGCCTCTACGGCCGGGGCGGCTTCCACCGCTGCTTCCTCGGCCAGCACCGGGTGGGCAAACGCCAGGGCCACGATGACGGCGCCGGCCTTCCATACCTTGTTCATGCGACTGCTCCTGCTTCTTCTGGAATCCGTTGGGGGTAACCGCTCGACGGAGCGGAACCCCCAAGGTAACTCCCGCACCCGCCTTGCAGATACCCCCCGGACAGGGGTGATGGCTTGCCTGGCTGCTACCGCCCACATATACTCCCCTCCGTATATCTTATACCCCCTAGGGTATGTAGCCTGCACGCAGGACACAGCCCGGGTCCGGATACCCCTGGAGACCACCATGCGCACTGCAAACGCCCGCCTCCTGCCCCTCGCCGCGCTGCTCGGCCTGCTGGCCGCCTGCGGCAACGATGCCCCGCCACCGGCCACGCCCGCCGCCTTCACGCCGGACGCCAAGGTCTTCCTCACGGTGACGCCGGAAAGCGTGCGTGACAGCATCACCCTGGACGGCACCCTCGAGGCCACCAACAAGGCCACGCTGACCGCGCAGACCACCGGGCGCGTGACGAAGATCAACTACGACGTGGACGATTACGTGCCGGCCGGCGCGGTGGTGATGGAGATCGCCGCCACCGAACAGGGCGCGCGTGCCGCCCGGGCCGGCGCGGGCCTGGCCGAGGCGGAAGCCGCCCTGCGCGAAGCGGAAACCAACTACGCGCGTGCCGGCCAGCTGGTGAAGCAGCAACTGATCTCGCAGGCCGACTACGACCGCGTGAAGGCGAACTTCGAGGCCGCGAAGGCGCGGGTGGCGTCGGCACAGGCGGCGCAGGCCGAAGCGCAGACGCAGTACGGCTACACGAAAGTGCGCGCGCCGTACAACGGCATCGTTACCGCCCGCCACATCGAAGTGGGTGAGCTGGCGACGCCCGGCCGCGCGCTGGTATCGGGCCTGTCGCTGGACAAGGTGCGCGTGACCACCCACGTGCCGCAGAAATTCATCGACCAGGTGCGCGAGCAGAAGAAACTGCAGTTGGTGCTGCAGAACGGCAACACCATCGAGGCCACCAACGTGGTGGTGTTCCCCTACGCCGACGAGGACAGCCACAGCTTCAAGGTGCGCGCCGACCTCGCACCCAACGTGTCCGGCGAAATCTATCCCGGCATGTTCGTGAAAGTGCGTCTGGCAGTCGGCGAGAAGCCGGCCATCCGCGTGCCGCAAGCGGCGCTAGTGGAACGCAACGAACTCACCGCCGTGTACGTGCGCCGCGCCGACGGTACCCCTGAACTGCGCCAGGTACGCACCGGGCGACGCGAGAACGGCAGCGTGGAAATCATCGCGGGGCTGGCTGCCGGCGAGCATGTCTGGCTCGACGCGGGCACTGCCGTTGCCCAGGTGAAGCCGGCGGCGCAGGGCTGAAGCCATGAACAAGCATCCCGAAACAACGCCCGGCATCTCCGGGCGCATCGCCGCCGCCTTCCTCACCTCGCAGCTCACGCCGCTGCTGGCACTCACCGGCCTGCTGCTGGGCCTGTTCGCCATCGGCGTCACGCCCAAGGAAGAGGAACCGCAGATCGACGTGACCATGGCCAACGTGCTGGTGCCGTTCCCCGGCGCCAGCGCCAAGGAAGTGGAGAACCTGGTCGCCACGCCCGCCGAGCAGGTGCTGTCGGAAATCGACGGCGTCGAGCACGTGTACTCGGTATCACAGCCGGGCATGGCACTGCTCACCGTGCAGTTCGACGTGGGCGTGCCGCGCCAGGAAGCCTTGGTGAAGCTGTACAACCAGGTGTGGTCGAACGCCGACTGGCTGCCGGCCAACCTCGGCGCCGGCCAGCCCATCGTCAAGCCCAAGGGCATCGACGACGTGCCGATCATGAGCCTGACGCTGTCCTCGCGTAACCCGGCGCACACTGCCTGGGACCTGGCCGACGTCGCGCACACGCTGGAAACCGAGCTCAAGCGCGTGCCCGGTACGCGCGACATCTACACCATCGGTGCCCCGGACGACATCGTGCGGGTGACGCTGGACACCGCGCGCCTGGCCGCCTACGACATCGACTACGGCGCGTTGCGCGCCAGCCTGGTGGCCGCCAACCGCGCGATGACGCCGACGCAGGCCGTGCAGGACGGCCGCGTGGTGGAGATCCGCGCCGGCGACTTCTTCCGCACCACCGACGACGTGGCTTCGCTGATCGTGGGTACGCGCGGCACGGAGCCCGTGTACCTGTCGGATGTCGCGGAAGTAACGCGTGCCCCGGATGCGGTGAGCAGGAGCGTGTGGACGTGGCAACGGGATGACGTCGGGGCGACGGGAACCTACCTCCCGGCGCTGACCATCGCCCTGGCCAAGCAACCCGGCGAGAACGCCATCGACATCACCGAGAAGGTGCAGGCGCGCCTGGCGCAACTCGAGGGCGTGGCCATTCCCGCCGACATCGACGTCGCGGTGACGCGCAATTATGGCCAGACGGCCGCCGACAAGTCCGCCAAGCTGATCCAGAAACTGCTGTTCGCCACGGCCGCGGTGGTGGCGCTGGTGTTCTTCGCGCTCGGTCGCCGCGAGGCGTTCATCGTTGGCAGCGCGGTGATCATCACCCTCGCCATCACGCTGTTCGCCAGCTGGGCCTGGGGCTTCACGCTCAACCGCGTATCGCTGTTCGCGCTGATTTTCTCCATCGGCATCCTGGTGGACGACGCCATCGTGGTGGTGGAGAACATCCACCGGCACATGGCACTGCCGGAGAACCACGGCAAGTCGCTGCTGGCGATGATCCCGGGCGCAGTCGACGAGGTCGGCGCGCCGACCATCCTCGCCACCTTCACCGTGATCGCCGCGCTGATGCCGATGGCGTTCGTGTCCGGCCTCATGGGCCCGTACATGAGCCCGATCCCGATCAACGCCTCCACCGGCATGCTGATCTCGCTGGCGGTGGCGTTCGTGGTGACGCCGTGGATGGCGGGAAAATTCCTGAAGCATCATGAAACGCAGGAAGGCGTCGGGGGCGTGGCCCCCTCGCCACAGCACGAGCAAGGGGCGCTGGACCGCTTCTTTGCCGGGCTGGCGGAGAAGTTGCTGGCGCCGCTGGTACAGCGCGAGGACAGCAAGAAATTGCGCCACCGCATGTACTGGGGCGTGCTGGCGGCCATCGGCTTCGCGGTGATGCTGCCGGTGGTGGGCCTGGTGGTGCTCAAGATGCTGCCGTTCGACAACAAGAGCGAGTTCCAGGTAATCGTGGACATGCCGGAAGGCACGCCGCTGGAAGACACCCAGCGCGTGCTGGTGGCGCTGGCCGACCACCTGCGCACGGTGGAGGAAGTGCAGGACGTGCAGCTGTACGCCGGCACCGCCGCCCCCATCAACTTCAACGGCCTGGTGCGCCAGTACTACCTGCGCAGCGGCACGAACGTGGGCGACATCCAGGTCAACCTGGCTGACAAGGCCCACCGAGACCGCTCCAGCCACCAGATCGCGCTGTCGGTGCGCGCGCCGCTGCAGGAAATCGGCCAGCGCCTCGGTGCCAACGTGAAGATCGTGGAAGTGCCGCCGGGCCCGCCGGTGCAGGCACCGATCGTTGCCGAGATCTATGGCTACGACGACGCCCAGCGTGCCGCCACCGCGCGCACCGTGCGCGAGGCCATCGCCGCCACGCCGGACGTGGTGGACACGGACGATTCGCTGGTGGCGGAGGCGCCGCGCGTGCAGTACGTGATCGACCGCCAGAAGGCGGCGCGCCTCGGCCTCGAGTACGCCAATATCGTGCAGGCCATCGCCGGCCTCACCGGCGGCGACGACGTCAGCCACCTGCACGATGGCCAGGCGAAGTTCGCCGTACCCATCCGCCTGCGCCTGAGCGAGGCGGACAAGTCGGACCCGCAGGCCCTGCTGGCGCTGAAGCTGACCAACAGCGCCGGCCGGCAGATCGCGCTGGGCGAAGTGGTGACCGCAGTACGCGGCACCATCGAGCAGCCGATCATGCACAAGGACCTGATGCCGGTGGTGTACGTGACCGCCGACGTGGCCGGCAGCTCGGACAGCCCGCTGTACGGCATGTTCAAGGCCGCCGGCACGCTGGAGGACAGTACTTCCATCGCGCAGACCTGGATCGAGCAGCCGGGGCTGGCCACCGGCCCGGCGCTGAAGTGGGACGGCGAGTGGCAGATCACCTACGAGACCTTCCGTGACATGGGCATCGCCTACGGCGTAGGGATGATCCTCATCTACCTGCTGATCGTCGCCCAGTTCGGCTCATACACGGTGCCGCTGGTGATCATGGCGCCCATCCCGCTGACGGTGATCGGCGTGATGCCGGGCCACGCGCTGTTCGGCGCGCAGTTCACCGCCACCAGCATGATCGGCATGATCGCGCTGGCCGGCATCATCGTGCGCAACTCCATCCTGCTGGTGGACTTCACCAACGAGCAGCTGCGTGCCGGCGTGGCGCTGCGCGACGCGGTGGTGAAAGCCAGCGCGGTGCGTGCCAAGCCGATCATGCTGACGGCGTTCGCGGCGATCATCGGTGCGTTCTTCATCATCGACGACCCGATCTTCAACGGGCTGGCGATCGCGCTGATCTTCGGGATCTTCGTGTCCAGCCTGCTGACGCTGGTGGTGATCCCGGTGCTGTACTACGTGGCGATGCGCGGCCGCTACGGCGCGTAAGGGGCCTGTAGCGAGGGGGCCATGCCCCCGATTGCTCTGTAGCAAGAGCGTCGGGGGCATGGCCCCCTCTCTACATGAAAAGCAGGGTCAGGAAAGCTTGCGGGCCTTGAAGCTGCGCCCCTTGATGCGGCCGTTGACCAGTGCGCGCAGCGCCTGGTCCGCAACGCGGCGATCCACCGCCACGTAGGCCTGCATGTCGAAGATGTCGATCTTGCCGATCATGTTGCCGGCAATGCCGCCTTCACCGGTCAGCGCACCGAGGATGTCGCCGGGCCGCAACTTGTCCTTGCGGCCGCCACCGATATTGAGCGTGACCATGGCCGGCAACGCCGACGGCGCACCGCCGCCGGCCACCGGCACGTCGCGCCACGCCAGCCGGCGCCCCAGCGCCTGCTCGATGGCCAGCGCGCGCGGTGATTCCGACGGCGCGCACAGGCTCAGTGCCAGCCCCGCTTCGCCGGCGCGGCCGGTGCGGCCCACGCGGTGGATGTGCACCTCGGGCTCGAAGGCGATTTCCACGTTGATCACCGCCGCCACGCCCTTGATGTCGAGGCCGCGCGCGGCCACGTCGGTGGCCACCAGCACCGGGCAACTGCCGTTGGCAAACTGCACCAGCGTCAGGTCGCGGTCGCGCTGCTCGAGGTCGCCGTGCAGGGCGCGCGCGTGGAAGCCGTCGGCGCACAGCGAGGCCTCGATGTCGTCGCACATCTGCTTCGTGTTGCAGAACAGCAGCGCGGAGGCCGGCTGGTAGTGGCGCAGCAGCGCCTTCAGCGCCGCCGGCTTGTTGCTGCGTTCCACCTCGAAAAAGACCTGCTCGATGCTGCTGTCCGTGTGCACCGACTCCACGGTGACTTCCGCCGGCTCGCGCTGGAAGTTGCGGCTGATGGCACGGATTTCCGGCGCCCAGGTGGCGGAGAACAGCAGCGTCTGCCGCTGGCGCGGCATCCTGTCCACCACGGACACGATGTCGTCATGGAAACCCATGTCGAGCATGCGGTCGGCTTCGTCCAGCACCAGCACCTGCGTGCCGTCGAGCACCAGCGAGCCCTTCTCCAGGTGCTTGAGCACGCGCCCCGGCGTGCCCACCACCACGTGCGCGCCGTGTTCCAGCGAGCCGAGTTGCGGACCCATCGGCATGCCGCCGCACAGGGTGAGGATCTTGATGTTGTCCTGGTAGCGCGCCAGGCGGCGCAGTTCCTTGGCCACCTGGTCGGCGAGTTCGCGCGTGGGGCACAGCACCAGCGCCTGCACGCCGAAGAAGCGCGGGTTGAGCGTGCGCAGCAGGCCGATGCCGAAGGCGGCGGTCTTGCCGCTGCCGGTCTTGGCCTGGGCGATCACGTCGCGGCCGGCCAGCACGTGCGGCAGCGCCGCCGCCTGCACCGGCGTCATCTCGCGGTAGCCCAGCTCGCCGAGGTTGGCGAGGATCGCCGGCTCGAGGCCCAGCGTGGAAAAGTCGGTCACGGTTCGTCCCCGGCGGCTTCGCGCGCCTTGCGCGCCTCTTCCTCGGCAATCACGTCCTGGATCTGGCGCAGCAGGTCGTCGACGTCGGCCGGGGCCTCCTCGCGCACGAATTCGCCGGTGAGTTTCGTCTCCGGGGTGAGTTCGCCGCGCTCGTAGAGATCCCAGATCTCGTCGGCGAAGTTCGTCTGCAACAGGTCCGGCGCGTACTGGCCGAAGAAGTTGGCGAGGTTCTGTACGTCCCGCGCCAGCATGGCACGGGCATGGTTGTTGGCGGCGGCATCCACCGCCTGCGGCAGGTCGATGATCACCGGGCCATCCGGGTCGACCAGGATGTTGAACTCCGACAGGTCGCCGTGGATGAGGCCGGCGCACAGCATGCGCACCACCTCACGGATCAGGCGGGCGTGGAAATCGCGGGCCTGGTCGGGTTCGAAATCGAAATCGGCGAGGCGGTCGGCGACGTTGCCCTCGCCGTCCTCCACCATTTCCATCAACAGCACGCCGTCGAAGCAGCCGTAGGGCTTCGGCACCCGCACGCCGGCCGCGGCCAGCCGGTACAGGGCGTTCACCTCGTGGTTCTGCCAGTGTTCCTGCTGTTCCTCGCGACCGAACTTCGAGCCTTTCTCCATGGCGCGCGCCAGCCGCGAGTTGCGCACCTTGCGGCCCTCACGGTACTGCACCGCCTGGCGGAAGCTGCGCTGCTGCACGTCCTTGTACACCTTGGCGCACAGCGTGGCGCCGCCGCGGGTGACGAGGTAGACGGTGGCTTCCTTGCCGCTTTTCAGCTGGCGCAGGACGCCGTCGATGAGGCCGTCCTCGACCAGGGGTTCCAGGCGTGGCGGTGTTTTCAAGACAGGGGGCGCTCGCGGGCGTCGGGAATCATGGGCGCATTGTCGTCTGCCGGGCGCGTGAAAACCACCACGTCGTCACCGGCGATGTCCAGCGTGAGGCCATGGTGTGCGGCCAGCCAGCGGAAGGTGTGCTCGTCGTAGAAGGCCACGTGGGTGGGATCGAGGATGTAGTGCCAGCGCGCGAACGCCGCCGGGTCGCGCACCCGCTTGGTCATCACCGCCAGCAAGCCGCCCGGTTGCACGAGCGCGACCAGCCGCGCGAAGTCCTCCGCCGGACGGCGGAAGTGCTCGACCACCTCGCTGGCGGTGACCACCGCGTAGCGCGCCTCCAGCACCGCCGCATCGGGTGCGAAGTACGGGTCGTACACCCGCATCGCGAGCCCCCCCTCCTCCAGCATGCGTGCCAGCAGCGGTGCCGGGCCGCAGCCCACGTCGATGCCGCGGCTGCCCGGTCGCGCGCGCGCCAGCACGGGGGCGGCGATACGCGACAGGAAGCGCCGGTAGCCGGGGTCGTCGAGGGCGTTCTCGTGCAGGTCGTACTGGGCCTTCTCCGCCGCCGCGTCCAGGTGCCAGGCGGCCGGCACGAACACCAGCGCACAGGCCGGGCAGCGGTGGTAGGGGCGGCGCGGGTCGCGGTGGAACAGGGGGGCGTCGGGGGCGCCACAGAGCGGGCAGGCCTGCGTGGCCGGGTGGTGCGATGAGGTCATTCCTGATTATAACCCATTGATTTGCCAATGGTGGCCCTGGCTGACAGGCGCACCGGCACCGGTCGGCCCGACCGGCGGGCGGATTTCCGCCGGAACCCGCGGTATTCCCGCCTTGTCCCTGTGATCAGGCGGACCCATAGTGGCCGCATCCCGATCAACCGCCCGCCCCGGCCCCCGCCCGGGCGAGCCGCTGTCCCCCGGGCGCCGGCCCGTCACCCGGCAGGAGCAACCCATGAGCCAGGACCGTCCCCGCAAGTCGAGCGAGGTGATCTCGCTGCTCGACGTCCGTCGCCGCCTGGAAGCCGAGAAGGAAGACGCCGTGGCGCCCATCCGCGCGGCATTCATGGAGGAGCTTGGCGAGTTGTTCGAGGACTACCTCGAGGAAGTACGCGCCGCCACCGACAACGACCCGGACAAGGCCGTGGAAGAACTGATGGCCGCCTGCTCCACCGTGCTGGCCCTGGCCGCCGAGGAGTACTACGACGACGTGGAAGAGCAGGTGGACTTCATCGACAGCGTGGCCGAGATCGCCACCGAACTGCTGGGGGACGAGGACATGCAGGGCGAGTTGTTCGAGGACGAGGACTGACTGCCCCGCGCTGCCCTATGATGGGCGCCACCCGTTTGCGGATGGAACGCCCGTGGCAGCCAAGGCCGTCGTCTACAAGGCACAACTCAACGTCGCCGACACCGATCGCGGCTACTACGCCGACCACGCGCTGACGCTGGCGCTGCACCCCTCGGAAACCGAGGAGCGCCTGGCGATCCGCCTGCTGGCCTTCGCGCTGTACGCCGGCGAGCGCCTGGAATTCACCCGTGGCCTGTCCACCGACGACGAGCCCGACCTGTGGCAGAAGGACCTCACCGGCGACATCGAGCGCTGGATCGAGCTCGGCCAGCCGGACGACTCGCGCATCCGCAAGGCCTGCAACCGTTCCCGCGAGGTGGTGGTGATCACCTACGGCGCGCGTGCGCCCGAACCCTGGTGGGACAAGATCGCCCCGTCGCTGCAACGCTTCGACAACCTCACCGTGCTGCGCATCCCCGCCGACGCCTGCGTCGCGCTCACCGCCATGGTGACGCGCGCCATGCAGTGGCAGGTGACGATTCAGGACGGCGTGGCGTTCGTGTCCAGCGGCGAGCACAACGTCGAGGTGGCACCGCTCACCTGGCGCGCCGGCGCCTGAGTCGCCGCCTCCAGCCACGCGCCCAGTTCCGGCAGGCAGGTGCCGCACTTGCCACCGGCGCCGGTCTTCGCCACCAGTGCATCCACGGTGTGGCAGCCAGCCTGCAGCGCATCGCGCAATGCCAGTTCACGCACCTGCAGGCAAGCGCACAACTGGCGTCCGCATTCGCGCTCGCCGGGCGGCAACAGGTCGGCCAGCAGCCACAGGCGTTGATCGTCGCCGAGCGCGCCCTGTGCGACCAGCCGGCGCAACCAGTCGATGCGCTCCGGCACGCCATCGATCTGCAGCGCGGCGAAGCCCACCAGCTGGCCATCGGCAAAGCAGGCCAGCGCGACGCGGCCGTTGGCGAGATCCTCGCGCGCCAGCCAGGTCACGCCGCTGGCATGGCCAATGGCCTGCGCCAACTGGCGATGCAACCAGCCGGCCACCGATGCCGGGCGTTCGGCGAGGGCCACGCGAAAGCGCACGCAACCGTCTTCCTGCACGCGCACGCGGTAATCACCGTCCACCGTGCCTTGCGCTGCACGCACCAGGAAGACCGCCTCCAGTGCCATGGCCACCGGTTCGACACGTGCCGGCGTGTGCTTGAACTCCGGCTGGCCTGACTGCGGGTCCACCGCGGCATTCACCAGCGCGTTGATGCAGGAGGCCGGCGCCAAGGTGCGCGTCCAGTGCATGACGGCGCTGGTCTCGCCCGGGCGTTGCGCGGCGGTGACCACCGCGCGCAGCAGTGCACTGCCCTGCGCGGTGCTGACCCGCACGATGCCGCCATCGACGATGCCCAACGCCTCGGCATCGCGCGGATGCAGGTCCAGGCAGGGCTCGTCGCGATGGCGCACCAGCCGCGGAACCAGGCCGGTACGCGTCATGGTGTGCCACTGGTCGCGCAGGCGGTTGGTGTTGAGCACCAGCGGGAACTCGTCACGCAGGGCGTTGGCTGGCCGGTGGGGCGGGATGGCGATGAAACGCGCGCGGCCGTCGGTGTGCATGAAGCGGCCGTCGGCGAACAGCCGCGCACTGCCCTGCCGCTTGTGCGGCGCTGCGCGTACCGGCCATTGCACCGGCTGCAGGGCCTCGTAGTCCTCGTCACTGACCGCGGCGAGCCCGGACAGGTCGAACAGGCGATGCGGCCTGCCCCGGTCATTGCCCTGCGTCGTCAGCGCGGCATGCTCGCGGAAGATCTCCGCCGGCGCGCGGTAACGGAACTGCGCGGCGAAACCCAGGCGCTGTGCCACCTGTGCCAGCGCCCACCAGTCGGGTTTCGCTTCACCCACGGCATTGACCAGCGCGCGCTGGCGGGAAATGCGCCGCTCGGAATTGGTGACGGTGCCGTCCTTCTCGCCCCAGGCCTGCGCCGGCAGCGCCACGTGGGCATGGCGCAGCGTGTCGTTGTCGGCCACGCAATCGGACACCACCAGGAATTCGCAGGCGGCCAGTGCCGCGTTCACGCGGTCGGCATCCGGCAGGCTGGCGGCGGGGTTGGTGCCGATCACCCACAGGAAGCGCACGTCGCCGCGGGCCACGGCGTCGAACAGCTCCACCGCCTTGTAGCCGCGCTTGTCCGGCAACGCCGGGCTGCGCCAGAAGCGCTGCACCTGCTGCCGTGAAGCGGGGTCGTCCAGCGCCATGTGCGCGGCCAGCTGGGTGGCGAGGCCGCCGACTTCGCGCCCACCCATGGCATTGGGCTGCCCGGTGAGCGACAGCGGCGTCGCGCCGGGCTTGCCGATGCGACCGGTGGCGAGGTGGCAGTTGATGATGGCGTTCACCTTGTCGGTGCCACCGGTGGACTGGTTGGCGCCCTGTGACCAGCAGGTGACCGTCTTCGGGGTACGCGCGAACAGGCGGAAAAAGGTCGCGAGGTCTTCGGCGGGCACGCCGCAATGACCGGCCAGCGCCGCCATGCTGCCGACCGCCGCGCGCGCGGCATTCAAGGCACCACCGTAGCCCGCCGTGTGCAGCGCGATGAATGATGCGTCGAGCGCGCCCTGCTCCGCGCAATGCACCAGCAGGCCGTTGAACAGCGCGGCATCGGTACCGGGCCGGATGGCCAGGTGGATGTCGGCGATCTCGCAGGTCGCCGTGCGGCGCGGATCGATCACCACCACCTTCGTACCGCGGCTGGCGCGCGCGGCCTTGAGGCGCTGGAACAGCACCGGGTGGCACCAGGCGGTGTTGCTGCCGACCAGCACCACGAGGTCGGCCAGTTCGAGATCCTCGTAACAACCGGGCACCACGTCCTCGCCGAAGGCGCGCTGTTGCGCCACCACCGTCGACGACATGCACAGGCGCGAATTGGTGTCGATGTTCGCCGTACCAAGGAAGCCTTTCACCAGCTTGTTGGCGACGTAATAGTCCTCGGTGAGCAACTGGCCGCTGACGTAGAAGGCGATGGCGTCCGGCCCGTGGTCGCGGCGCACCTGCGCGATCTTCGCAGCTACCGCATCCAGGGCTTCTCCCCAGAAGGCGTCGCGGCCGGCGATGCGCGGCCGCAACAGGCGGCCGTCGGGCGCGAGGGTCTCGTTGAGCGCGGTGCCCTTGCTGCACAGACGGCCACCGTTGGCCGGGTGCGCGAGGTCGCCGGCGACGGTGACCAGGCGCGCGTCACGGTCCTTCACGCCCGCGACCACGCCGCAGCCGACGCCGCAATAGGCGCAGGCGGTGTGCCGGACGGGGGTGCCGCTGCCGTCGGCCATGTCAGGCCACCCGCGAACCGTCCGGCACCGGTTCGCTGCCGACCTCGATGCGGCCCTTGAGCGTGCGCACCGGGTACACCGGCACGCAGACGTCAGGTTTCTCGAGGCAACGGCCGCTGACCAGGCTGAAATGCTGCTTGTAGATCGGCGAGGCCACCACCAGTTCGCCCTTGAGATCACCGACGATGCCGCGCGACAGCACGTTGGCGCCGCTGAACGGATCATGGTTGCCGATGGCGTACACCGAGCCGCGCGGCAGGCGGAACACCGCCACCTGGCGGCCCTCCACCAGCACGCAGGCACCGCGGCCGGGCACGAGGTCGTCGATGTTGCAGACCGGCACGTAGGTGGTTGCGTATTTCTTCAGGTTCATGTGCGTGCTCCCGGTCAGGCTTCTTCTTTCACGGCGGCAACCGGCGCCTTTTCGTCGGCGCTGGCGGGGCGGACTTGGCCGCGTTCGCGCACGAACACCACGTTGTCGTCAGCGGCGTCGCTGTTGAGGAACGCACGGAAGCGCGCGCGCTTGACCGGGTCCTCGACGGTGGTGCGCCACTCGTCCTGGTAAGTGCCGATCACCAGCGCCATCTCGGCCTCCAGTTCGGCGCCGATGCCCAGCGAGTCCTCGATGATGACTTGCTTGAGGTAGTCCAGCCCGCCCTCGAGGTTGTCCCGCCAGGTGCTGGTGCGCTGCAGGCGGTCGGCGGTGCGGATGTAGAACATGTAGAAGCGGTCGATGTAGCGCAGCAGCGTCACGTCATCCAGATCCGATGCCAGCAGCTCCGCGTGGCGCGGCTTCATGCCACCGTTGCCGCAGACGTACAGGTTCCAGCCCTTCTCGGTGGCGATCACGCCCACGTCCTTGGACTGCGCCTCGGCGCACTCGCGCGTGCAGCCGGACACCGCCATCTTCAGCTTGTGCGGCGCGCGCAGGCCCTTGTAGCGGTTCTCGATGAGGATGGCCATGCCGACCGAGTCCTGCACGCCGAAGCGGCACCAGGTGCTGCCCACGCAGCTCTTCACGGTGCGCAGCGACTTGCCGTAGGCATGGCCGGACTCGAAGCCGGCGGCAATCAGTTCTTCCCAGATCAATGGCAACTGCTCCAGGCGCGCGCCGAACAGGTCGATGCGCTGGCCGCCGGTGATCTTGGTGTAGAGGTCGTATTTCTTTGCCACGGTCGCGATGGCCAGCAGGCCATCCGGGGTGACCTCGCCGCCCGGGATGCGCGGCACCACTGAGTAGGTGCCGTCCTTCTGGATGTTGGCCAGCACGTGGTCGTTGGAATCCTGCAGGCCGGCGTGCTCGTCCTTGAGCACGTAGTCGTTCCAGCAGGAGGCGAGGATCGAGCCGATGGTCGGCTTGCAGATGTCGCAGCCGAGGCCGACGCCGTGCTTGTTGCGCACCTCGTCGAAGGTCTTCAGCTTGCCGACGCGCACCAGGTGGTAGAGCTCCTGGCGCGTGTGGGCGAAGTGTTCGCACAGATCCTTCTTCACCTCCACACCGAGCTTCTTGAGCTCGCTGTTCATCACCTGCGTGACCAGCGGTACGCAGCCGCCGCAGGTGGTCCCCGCCTTCGTGCAGTCCTTCAGGGCCGCCACCGTGTGGGCGCCCTCGCGCACCGCCTTGCACAGCTCGCGCTTGCTGACGGCGTTGCAGGAACAGATCTGGGCCGTGTCCGGCAGCGCGTCCACGCCGATGCCGGCGGACGACTTGCCGTCGGTGGCGGGCAGGATCATGGATTCCGGCTGCGCCGGCAGTGCCACGCCGTTCAGCATCACCTGCAGCAGGGTGCCGTAGTCGGAGGCCTCGCCCACCAGCACCGCGCCCAGCAACCTCTTGTTGTCGCTGCTGACGACGATGCGCTTGTACACGCCGTTCGGTTCGTCGATCCAGGCATAGGATTTTGCGCCCGGCGTCTGCGCGTGGGCGTCACCGATCGAGGCCACGTCCACGCCCATCAGCTTGAGCTTGGTGGACATGTCGGCGCCCTGGAACAGCGCCGCGTCCGGCAGCGCCATGATCTGCTGCGCGGCGGCCTTGGCCATCTCGTAGCCCGGTGCCACCAGGCCGTAGATGCGGCCACTCCACAGCGCGCATTCGCCGATCGCGTAGATGGAGGGGTCGGAGGTGCGGCACTGGTCATCCACCACGATGCCGCCGCGTGGCCCGACCTCGACGCCGCTGGCCTTCGCCAGTGCGTCCTGCGGCCGGATGCCGGCGGAGAACACCAGCATGTCGCATTCCAGCACGGTGCCGTCGGCAAAGTTCAGGCGATGGCGAGCCGCCTCGCCGTCGACGATCTCCTTCGTGTTGCGGTTGGTGTGCACGTACACGCCCAGCGCCTCGATCTTGCGGCGCAGCATGGCGCCGCCACCCTCGTCGATCTGCACCGCCATCAGGCGCGGCGCGAATTCCACCACGTTGGTCTCGATGCCGAGGTCACGCAGCGCCTTGGCCGCTTCGAGGCCGAGCAGGCCGCCACCGATCACCACGCCTGTGCGGGCGCTGGCGGCCGACGCGCGGATGGCGTCGAGGTCCTCGATGGTGCGGTAGACGTGCACGTGGGCACGGTCATGGCCCGGCACCGGTGGCACGAAGGGGAAGGAGCCGGTGGCCAGCACCAGGTGGTCGTAAGGCACGCTGCTGCCGTCGCTGCCAGTGACGGTGCGCGCCTCGCGATCGATGGCCGTGGCCTTCACGCCGAGCTTCAGGTTGATCGCATGCTGCGCATAGAAGTCGGCCGGCGCCAGCAGCAGGTCGTCGGCGCTGCGGCCCGTGAAGTATTCGGACAGGTGCACGCGGTCATAGGCCGCGCGCGGCTCCTCGCCGAACACGGTGATATCGAAGTCGCCGCCCGCCTCGACGATCGCCTCGAGGAACTTCTGGCCCACCATGCCGTTGCCGATCACGACCAGTTTCTGCCTTGCCATCGCTCACCTCGCACCGGCTCGCGCCGGGAATGAAAAAAGGCGTCCCCGGTTGCCCGGGAGACGCCTTCGTCTGTCTGGATCCGATTTGCCGTGGTCACCGGTGCAGGACTCCGCCCTTGGAGCCCTTGCCCGGGGTGCGGCCCGCTTGCGCGGCCGCACCGTTACGCTCACATCAACGTACGCTTACGGTGCAATGGTCGTGCCAGTCGTGCCACCGCATGCCGGCATACCCCCATGGTGGTATGAATCGCGCATTCGTGGTGCACTGCGGCCCGACCGATGCCTGCCAACGCGTATTGCCACCCCGACCGGCGCGCCCGCGTGCACTGACTGCGTGCAGCGAACGCACCAGATTCGCGCCGGCCTGCCGGGCCACGGTCGGCCGTGGCAGGCCCGGTCAAATCAGAACTTCGCTTCTGCCATCAGCCAGGCCTTTTTCGTGTCGGTGTAGGCCGCCACCTCGCCATCGCTGAAGTTCGCGTACTTGAAGGTCAGCGTGTAGCGCTTGGCGAACGTCTTCGCGACCTGGGCATCGACCTCGCTGCCGTAGTCGGCGTTGCCCTCCTCGGCGTCGTACTGGTGGTATGCCACGGTGAAACCGTAGCCATTCACCGTGTACGTGGCGCCGCCGTAGACATCCACCAGGCCGTTGGCGGGCGTGGTGAGGAACTTGTCAGCCCAGCCCTGGAACTTGTGCAACGTCGCCAGCGGCGCCTGCACTGCGGCAACGCCATCGTCGCTGCCCAGCATTTCGTAGCCGGCCTGCACTTCCCACGCACCCTTGCCGAAGCCCACCTCGGCCAGCCCGTAGGCCGCGTCGTAATCGGCGGCGTTGTCACCGTTGTCGGCCTGGCGCGCCAGCTCGCCGGCATACGTCAGGTTGAATTCGCCCACCGGCACCTTGCCGGTGGCACGCACGCCTACCGTGCGGTTCGAGGAGGCGGCGGCATTGTCGAAATCCAGCGCGTAGGCGTAGCCGACCGCGGTGAGCGCCGGTCCGACCACGTACTTCGCGTTCAGCAGCGTGCTGTCGCTTTCATAAATGGCCGGCGGCGTGCCCTGTTCCGGGCCGTTGATGCGGTTGACGCCCGTCACGTAGGCGTAGGTCACGGTGAGGCGATCCACCCCCTTGAACTCCACCACGCCGGCATCGAGCGTCTGTTCGTTCTGCCGCCAGCCCACCGAGCCGATCCAGCGCTGGTTGTCGAGGTTGACGCGCTGGCGGCCGACGGTGACGGGCGTGTTGGCGATACCGACGTACTTCACCAGCGCCTGGTTGAGGTCACCGCCGTCCGGATCGACCACCGTCGGGTATTGCGTCTTGCCGTTGCGGGTGTCGTTGTAACGGTCCTCGCCGATGCGGCTGACGTTGTCGAGTTCGACCAGCGCCGACAGTTGCGCCCATTCCCCAGTGGCGTAACGCAGCCGGGTACGCAGCGTACTGGCGAAGGCCTCCTTGTCGCTGGCCGACTCCTGGTCGACGTTCTCCAGGCGATAGCGCAACTCCAGGTTGACCTTGCCCTTGGCGATCGCATCGCCGAGCAGGTCCTCGGCGTGGGCATTCACACCGGCAACGGCGCCGGCAACCAGCAAGGGGGCAAACAGCGGGCGAGCGAGGGCCGAGCACTTCATGACAGGTACTCCCATGGGGAAAGGAAATGTGGTGTGGCGCGGTCGTTCAGGCGGCGGGTCGCTGGTGCCGCTTGTAGAGGAACTCCAGTACCCGGGCGCGCACGGCGTGGTACTGCGGGTCGTTGGCCAGCGCGAGGCGATCGCGCGGCCTGGCCAAGCCAACATCGACGATCTCGCCGATGGTGGCCGCCGGGCCGTTGGTCATCATCACGATGCGATCGGCCAGCAACACTGCTTCATCCACGTCGTGCGTGACCATGATGACGGTGCTGGCAGTGCGCGAGACGATTTTCATCAATTCGTCCTGAAGATGTGCGCGGGTGAGCGCATCCAGCGCACCGAACGGCTCATCCATAAGGAGTACTTGCGGTTCCATCGCCAATGCCCTGGCAATGCCCACGCGCTGCTTCATGCCCCCGGAGATCTCGTGCGGTTGCTTGTGCATGGCGTGGTTCAGGCCCACCAGCTCCAGGGCGGCCTCCGTGCGTGCGTTGAGTGCCGACCGGTCCTCCTTGCCACCGAACACCCGCTCCACCGCCAGGTGCACGTTCTGGAAGCAGGTCAGCCAGGGCAGCAGCGAGTGGTTCTGGAACACCACCGCCCGCTCCGGCCCGGGGCCGGCGATCTCGCGGTTGTTGCACAGCAGCACGCCGCGGGTGGGATCAAGCAGGCCCGCGACCAGGTTGAGCAGGGTGCTCTTGCCGCAGCCGGAGTGGCCGATCAGCGTGACGAATTCACCCTTGGCTATCTGCAGGTTGATATCGCGCAGGGCCAGGAAGCGGCCGCCACGGCTGTTGAACTCGATGCTGACGTCCTCGACGCTCACGAAGCGGTTCATGGCATGTTCCTCACTCGTAGGTGAAACGCTTGGCGACGAGCATGATGGCCTGCTCGAGCAGAAGACCCACCGTGCCGACCACGAAGATGGCGATGATGATGTGTTCGACGTTGAGGTTGTTCCACTCGTCCCATACCCAGAAGCCGATGCCGCTGCCGCCGGTGAGCATTTCCGAGGCGACGATCACCAGCCATGCCACGCCCAGCCCCAGGCGCACGCCGGTGAGCACGTAGGGCAAGGTGGCTGGCAACAGGATGCGCGTCATGATGCGGAACTCGTTGAGCTGCAACACGCGCGCCACGTTCAGGTAGTCCTGCGGGACGCGGGTGACGCCCACCGCGGTGTTGATGATTACCGGCCAGATCGACGAGATGAAGATCACCCAGATCGCCGCCGGGTCGGCCTTCTGGAACACCAGCAGGCCGATCGGCAGCCAGGCCAGCGGCGACACCGGGCGCAGCAGCGAGATGATCGGCGCCGCCATGCGCGACAGCACCACGAAACGGCCGAGCATGAAGCCCAGCGGGATGCCGATCAGGCAGGCCAGCCCGAAGCCGATGCCCACGCGTTGCAGCGAACTGAGCAGGTTCCAGCCGATGCCCTGGTCGTTGGGGCCGTTGTTGTAGAACGGGTCAGCAAACAGCACCAAAGCCGCATCCAGCGTCTTGCCCGGGCCGGGCAACTGCGCGTTGTGCTGGCTGAGGATCTCCCAGCCGAGCACGAACAGCGCCAGCCCCGTCACGCCGGGCAGGATGTTGAACACCATGAACCGGCCGGCGCCAGCCAACCACTCGTATGCGATTTTCCAGCGCGCCGCGCGCGCCAGGCGCGCATCACTGATTTCTTCGGTAGGCAGTGCAGCGGTCATGACATCTCTCCTGTACAGGCGGCCGGCGCGTCAGGCGCGGATCTTGAACGAAGCGGCATAGGCCTTCGGGTCCTTGCCATCCCACACCACGCCATCGACCATCTTGCTGGCACGCAGCGGGCTGGCCGGCAGCGGTACCTTCAGTTGCGTGGCGGCCTCGGTGTAGATGTCGATTCGGTTGATCTTCTTCGCGACGCCCAGGTAATCCGGTTCGCCCGACAGCAGCCCCCAGCGCTTGTGCTGGGTCATGAACCACATGCCATCCGAAAGGTACGGATAGTTCACCGTGCCGTTGTTGTAGAACTTCATGTAGTTCGGGTCCTTCCAGCGCTTGCCGATGCCGTTGTCGTAGTCGCCACCGAAGCGGCCGAGGATCACCTCTTCCGGTGCGTTCACGTACGCCTTGCCGGAAATCAGCTTCGCGACGGTCGCGCGGTTCTTCATGTCATCGATGTAGCGCGATGCATCGAGCACGGCCATGACCAGCGCACGCGCGGTGTTCGGGTACTTCTGCACGAACTCCGCGGTACAGCCGAGCACCTTTTCCGGGTGGTCCTTCCAGATATCCTGGGTGGTGGTGACGGTGAAGCCGATGTTGTCGTGGATGGCACGCGCGCCCCACGGCTCGCCCACGCAGAAGCCGTCCATGTTGCCGACGCGCATGTTGGCCACCATCTGCGGCGGCGGCACCACGATGGTCTTAACGTCCTTCATCGGGTGCACCCCGTTGGCGGCCAGCCAGTAGTACAGCCACATGGCGTGGGTGCCGGTCGGGAAGGTCTGTGCGAAGGTGTATTCTCGCGGGTTGGCAAGGATCTCCTTGCGCAGCGAGGCACCGTCCTTCACGCCCTTCTCGCGCAACTGGTTGGATAGCGTGATGGCCTGGCCGTTGTTGTTCAGGCTCATCAACACCGCCATGTCCTTCTGCTGGCCACCGATGCCCAGGTGCACGCCGTAGACCAGGCCGTAGAGCACGTGCGCCGCGTGCAGCTCGCCGTTCATGAGCTTGTCGCGCACGCCGGCCCAGCTGGCTTCCTTGCTCGCAGTGATCTTGATGCCGTACTTCTTGTCGAAGCCCATCTGCGAGGCCACCACCACCGAGGCGCAGTCCGTGAGCGGGATGAAACCGACGGTCAGCTCGGTGAGTTCGGGCTTGTCACTGCCGGCAGCCCAGGCTTTCGCCGACAGGCCGGGCAGGCCACCCAGTACCGAGAGGGTTCCGGCACCGGCTACGGTCGCCATCGCGCCGCGCAGGAAGTTGCGGCGCCCTTCGTTGGCCGGGGTCACGCCGTCGTCGTGGATGATCTCGCTCATGGTGCACCTCGCGCTTGGGCCAAAAAAAAGGCGCCTCCGGTTGCCCGGAAGACGCCTGAGTCAAAGTCTGCTTGCCAGTCGACGATCCGCCTGCCCTGCGTCGGGCCCGGCTACACCGGCACGGATCGTCCTGTACTCACCATGGCAAGGGCCGTACCAACTGCGCCTGCCGCAATCTTTATCCTTGCAGATCAGCGAGTTGCACCGAGGCACCGCCTACGCACCGTGCCCGCCACTGCCCTGCCGCAGTGCAGCACGCGCACCGCGCGCACCATCTGCAGGCAGAAAGCCGGGCTCAAACGTGCTGGCCGCCGGCGATGCGGATGATTTCCTTCGCCAGCTCGCCCAGCTTCACGCCGCGCGCCATCGCCGCCTTGCGCATCGCGTGGTAGGCAGCGTTCTCGTCGAGCTTTTCGTGCTGCATCACCAGTGCCTTGGCGCGGTCGACCAGCTTGCGCTCGGCCAGCCGCTGCTCGGTGCTGTCAAGCTTGTCGCGCATGCGCCGGTCCACGCGGAAACGGGTGATGGCCACCTGCAGGATGGCGTTGATGCGCGCGGCAGCAATGCCATCGACGATGTACGCGGAAACACCGGCGGAAAGCGCTGCCTCGATGGCCGTGTCGCTGCCGTCGGCGGTGAACATCACGATCGGGCGCGGCTCGTCGCGGCTGCTCACGCAGATCTGCTCCAGCACGTCACGGCTGGGCGAATCGACGTCCATCAGCACGGCGTCCGGCTGCAGTTTCTGCACGGCATCGGCCAGCGCCCAGGGGCTGGTGATTTCACCGACGATCTCGCAGCCGGCCTCGCACACCGCTACGCGCAGTGCGCCGGCCGTGCTGGTGCCGTCGTCGAACAGGAGGACTCGCAGCATGGGAGCGTCCCGGAAAGCTTGATTACCCTCGTTTCTGCAATGGTCATGCCAGCAAGGGCTGGTGCGCGCCGGCGTGCCGGGAACCGCCATGCTTTTCTGCTAGAATCATCAAGTTACGTGAAAGGCAGAGCCATGACCGATTCCGCACACCCCACCATCACCCTCACCTGCGACCTGATCCGCAGGCCTTCCGTCACCCCCGATGACAGCCACTGCCAGCGGATGCTGGCCGAACGGCTCGCGCCGCTGGGTTTCGCCGCCGAGCACCTGCGTTTCCACGACGTGGACAACCTGTGGCTCAAGCGCGGCGGCAACGCCAGGCCGCTGTTCGTGTTCGCCGGCCACACCGACGTGGTGCCCACCGGCCCGCGCGACAAGTGGTCGCTGGACCCGTTTGCCCCGGAGATCCGCGACGGCCAGCTGTACGGCCGCGGCGCCGCCGACATGAAGGGCTCCATCGCGGCGTTCACCGTTGCCGTGGAGCGCTTCCTGGCGAAGCACCCGGAACCGAAGGGCGCCATCGCCTTCCTGCTCACCTCCGACGAGGAAGGCCCGTCCATCAACGGCACGGTGAAGGTGGTGGAAACGCTGGAAGCGCGCCGCGAGAAGATCGACTGGTGCGTGGTGGGCGAACCGTCGTCCACGAACACCACCGGCGACGTGATCAAGAACGGCCGCCGCGGCTCGCTGGGCGCCACGCTCACCGTGAAGGGCGTGCAGGGCCACGTGGCCTATCCGCAACTGGCGAAGAACCCCATCCACCTGGTCGCCCCGGCGCTGGCGGAACTGGCCGCCATGCACTGGGACAACGGCAACGAATTCTTCCCGCCCACCTCGTTCCAGATTTCCAACATCCGCAGCGGCACCGGCGCCACCAACGTGATCCCCGGCGAGTGCGAGGTGCTGTTCAACTTCCGCTTCAGCACCGAGCAGACCGCCGACGGCCTGAAGCAGCAGGTGGAAACCCTGCTGCAGAAGCACGGCCTCGATTTCCACATCGAGTGGACGCTGTCCGGCAACCCGTTCCTGACCGCGCGCGGCGACCTGGTGGCGGCCGCGCAGCGCGCCATCCGCGCCGTGGCCGGCATCGACACCGAACTGTCCACCAGCGGCGGCACCTCCGACGGCCGCTTCATTGCGCCCACCGGCGCGCAGGTGGTGGAGATCGGCCCGCCCAATGCCACCATCCACAAGATCGACGAGCACATCGGCGTGGACGACCTCGTCGTGCTCACCGACATCTACGAGCGCCTGCTGGAGGAACTGCTGGCATGACCACTCACCAGCCCGACGTCGAGATCTACGTGAAGGATGCCAGCGTGGACGAAGTGGTCGGCTGGCTGGAAAAGCGCCTGGGTGCGCTGGCCGCCGAACCGTCGCGCGGGGCGATGAAGCACTACCGCGTCGAGCGCGATGGCGAAGCCATCCCGGTGCGCATCATGAGCGGCGCGGTGGGCAAGGCCTGGACCTGCGTGTGGCTGGATTCACCGGCCACGCCGTGGGCCGACGACCTCGCCTGCGGACGCGACTGCTTCGCGGTGCTGGGCAAGGAAGTGCGGGTGAGCGCAGGCAGTTGCGACGAGGACCGCGGCGATGACCCGGATGCATTCATCCGCATCAACGCCGACGGCGAGAAGCCCGTTACCTGGAAGACCGCGTAGAGAGGGAGCCTGCGTTACAGGAAGCGGCCGCAGCCGCGGAACGCGATGCCGTTCAGGGTGATGCTCACCATCTGCTCGTAACGGTCGTCGCTCATGCCGTCGCTGCACGGCAACGGCGTGACCACCGCATCGAAATTGTTCTTGTCGGTCTGCACGCGGAAGCGCAGCTTGTCGCCGTCCTTTTCGGCCGCCACCGGCGGCAACACCACGCGATCCTGGCCATGGTTCATCAGCAGCAGGATCCACTTGTCCGGCACCACTTCCATCACCCAGCCCGGCTCGGTGCCGACCGCGCGGAAGCTCACCTCGCGCAGCGCGGCGCTCTCCCACGGGCCCTTCACCGGGTAGACGCGGCAATCGCGCGCCTCGGTCTCGTCGGGCTGCTGGAACTGCGCGCCGTTGTCCTTGAACCACAGCAGGAAGCCTTCGGCCTCGTATTTCGCGCCCGACGCCGACACCACTTCCGGCAGGTCGCGCGGGCCGCTGATGCCGTCGATGCGCACCGCGTGGTCGTTGAGCTGCAAGGCCACCGGTGCGAGGTCCGGGCAACGCAGCACCGCCATGTGGGTGGCGACGAATTCGGGTGGCAGGTTGGCCTCGGCCAGCGGCTCCATCTTCACCGGTTCACCGGCGCAACCAGCGAGCACGGCCAGGGGCAGGGCCAGCAACAGCGAACGCGTGGACAGCGACATCGGGCAGGACTCCGCAGGACGTTGGTTCACATTGTTCCCCAAATGCAGGGGGAGCGGAAAGGTCAGAGGGCGCCCATCAGCCAGGCGAGGGCGTGGGCTTCGTCGTCGAAGGCGCGGCCGGGCAGCCCCCGGTTGGCCAGCACGTTCTCGATGTAGGGCAGGCGCTCGTCGCCGGGGGAACCGAGGATGGCCACGCGCATGTCGCGGTAGATCTCGGCACCGGGCGGTGGCGCCGACTCGGCGCGCACGATGGCGTTCACGTGGTAGTCCGGGTCGTGCACCGCGCGGATGTCGATGAGGATCCACTTGCTGCCGTGGGCACGCGCCTGGCCGAATGCCTCGCGCATCATCGCCTGCGACAGCTCCGAGTGCGTCCGGCCGCGGTAGTTCACCCGGGTCACGCCGTTCTCGATGACGATGTCGAAGCCGCTGTCCATGGATACTTTCCTGTTTCCTCGTGCATCACCGCCCGCAGGCGCGCGCAATTGATTCAGTAGAAACGAACCGGATTGCCTTCGCGGTCGAAGGCCATGAAGTTGCCGACACTGCCACCCTTGATGGACTCGACCATCCTGCCCAGCATCGGCTCGGCGTCCTGCGAGGACGGGGCCTGCGTGCCGCGGCCACCCATGCCGGCCACGAACACCAGGTCCCAGGACTTGCCGGTGGCGAGTGATTCCCCGGCCAGCGCGGCAAACGAGGCGATTTCCGCCGGCAACTTGTCCACGCACACCTGCGGCACCAGGTAGCCACCGGTTTTCTGCTGCAGGCGCGCCTGCTGCTCCGGGGTCGCGTTGGCCGGCGCCTCGGCGGCAACGAACACGAACAGCAGGCGCTGGGCGTCGGGCTGTTGGCCGGCTGCCACCAGGAGGTCGGCGAAGGAACGGATCTGCATGAGCGGGTCATCCGGGAAAGGGCATCTGCCCATGATACCGCCACCGCGGCCATTGCGTTTCGGCCACCCCGCCCCCACTCTTGCCGCCCTATGCGCTCAATGGCCCGTGATGCCGCCCCGGCGGCCCCCTACTCCCCGTCCCGCACCACCCGCGAGGTGCTGGCGACCCTCCTGCCCTTCCTGAAGCCCTGGACGGGCCGCATCCTGCTGGCGCTGGCCTTCCTGGTGACCGCCAAGCTGGCCGGCCTGTCGGTGCCCTTGGTGCTCAAGCACCTGGTGGACGGGCTGAACCTGAAGGCCGACGCCGCCAACCTCATGCTGGTGCTGCCGGTGGGTCTGCTGCTGGCCTACGGCGGTGCGCGCCTGTCGGAGCGGGTGTTCACCGAGCTGCGCCAGCTGGTGTTCGCGCGGGTGATGGCACGCAGTTCGCGCACGGTGATGCTGAAGGTGTTCCGCCACCTGCACGCGCTGAGCCTGCGCTTCCACCTCAACCGCCGCACCGGCGGCGTGTCGCGCGACGTGGAGCGCGGCGGCAAGTCCATCGCCGACCTGCTGGACTGGACGCTGTACACCATCCTGCCGACCATCCTCGAGGTCACCTTCGTGACCATCGTGCTGGTGGTGCTGTACGACGCCGGCTTCGCCTTCATCACCATCGGCACGCTGCTGGTGTACATCACCTGGACCATCAAGGTCACCGAGTGGCGCACCAAGTACTACCGCGCCGCCATCGAGGCCGACAGCACGGCCAGTTCCTCGGCGGTGGACTCGCTGCTCAACTTCGAGACGGTAAAGTACTTCAACAACGAGGAGCACGAGGCGCGCCGCTACGACGGCAGCCTCACGCTGAAGGAAGAAGCCGACGTCCGCGCCTACAAGACGCTGGCGCTGCTCAACATCGGCCAGAACGCCATCATCACCATCGGCGTCACCGCGCTGATGTGGCGGGCGGCCAGCGGCGTGGTGAACGGCACCATGACGGTGGGCGACCTGGTGCTGGTGAACGCCTACCTGATCCAGCTGGCGGCGCCGCTCAATTTCCTCGGCATGATGTACCGCGAGGTGAAGCAGGCGCTGACCAACATCGAGCGCCTGTGGGGCCTGCTCGACGAACAGCGCGACGTGCAGGACCGCCCGGACGCGCAGGTGCTGGCCAGCCGCCACCCGGTGGTGCGCTTCGAGGACGTGCGCTTCAGCTACGACCCGCGCCGCGAGATCCTGCACGGCGTGAGTTTCGACATTCCCGCCGGCGGCACGGTGGCGGTGGTGGGCCATTCCGGCAGCGGCAAGAGCACGCTGGCGCGCCTGCTGTACCGCTTCTACGACGTGACCGGCGGCCGCATCACCATCGACGGCCGCGACATCCGCGACTGGACCCAGGACAGCGTGCGCGGGGCCATCGGCATCGTTCCGCAGGACACCGTGCTGTTCAACGATTCGATCCGCTACAACATCCGCTACGGCCGCGTGGACGCCACCGACGCCGAGGTGGAGGACGCGGCACGCGCCGCGCACATCCACGACTTCATCACCAGCCTGCCGGAAGGCTACGACAGCCAGGTAGGCGAGCGCGGCCTGAAGCTGTCCGGTGGCGAGAAGCAGCGGGTGGCGATCGCGCGGGCGCTGCTGAAGAACCCGGCCATCCTCATCTTCGACGAGGCGACCAGCGCGCTGGATTCGAAATCGGAGCGCGCCATCCAGCAGGAACTGGACCGCATCCAGGAAGGCCGCACCACGCTGGTGATCGCGCACCGGCTGTCCACCATCATGAACGCCGACGAGATCCTGGTGATTGACCAGGGCGAGATCATCGAGCGCGGCACGCACGCCGACCTGCTGGCGCGCGACGGCCGCTACGCGGCGATGTGGAAGCTGCAGCAGGAAAAGGCAGCCGACTGACCGCCAATTTTTGTAGAGAGGGGGCCATGCCCCCGATACGCGAAAAGCAGAAGCGTCGGGGGCATGGCCCCCTCTCTACTGCAGGGGAATGCCGTCGCGGAGCTTCTTGACCATGTTCGGCGCGAGCTCCACGCCGACCTCGGAGCCGGGATTGACGGCGATGCCCACGTCGTCCATCACCCCGCCCAGCACCCAGCGGAAATCGACCAGCAGGCCGTGGCCGAAGCCCACCGCGATGTCGTGCCACATCAAAGAGCGCGGCGGCGAGCTGAACACCGCCACCAGCGGCGCGCCGGCGTCGTTTTCCAGCACCAGCATGCGGGTGCCGTCCAGCCATTCGCCGTTGTCGCCCAGCGACTGGCTGACCATCACGAACACCTGGGCGTCCACCAGCGTCTGGAACAGCCGCGACGGCGGCACCTTTCCGTCACGGGCATCGAGCAGCGCCTGCTCGAGTGCATTGGCGGGGACGAACGATTCCATGCTGCCCCCCGTCACAGGCGCGTGGAGGCCAGTGCGCCCTTGAGCGCCGACCACTGGCGGTAGTTGTTCAGCGCCGGGCGGGTGTCCACCTCGGCCTCGCCACGCCAGAACGACACGCGCTTTTCCATGATGTACTGGATGCGCAGGTGCAGCGGCTGGCGGATGAACTGCTCCGGCTCGTAGCACTGGCGACCATCGGGCAGATCGATGCAGATACGGTCGAACATCAGTTGCATGGCCGGTTACCTGTCGAGCACTTCGTTGCGGGTGCCACCCACCACCGCCATGACCTCGGCAATCAGCTCGGGGGCCACGCCGAGTTCCTCCAGGGTGGCCTGCAGGTGGCCTGCCACCGCGTCGAAATGCGCGTCGCCCAGCCCCTGGCGCTGCACCAGGTGGCGGTGCGCGGTACGCAGGTCACGGCCACGGTATTCCTGCGGCCCGTTAAAGGCCCAGGTCATGAAGGCCACCTGCTTCTTCGCCTGCTTCTCCATGTCCACGCCATTGAAGAAGTCCGCCACCAGCGGGTCGGCCAGCAGCTTGTCGTAGAAGATGTCGACGGCGGCCATCACGGCCTCCATGCCACCAAGGCGGTCGAACAGCGGGGCAGTCATTGTGGGCTCCTGTCGGTCTGGCAAGGGTGTACGCGGCCGGGCGCTGCCCGTTCCGCCCCTGCGTTATACGTGCCGTCGGCACGGATGGCAAAGCCGGCCGGCGCCCGACCGCTGGCACGCAGCAAAACGGACCTGCGATACTTCCCCTACCTGCCCTCCTGTTGCCCGACACGACCATGGACGCCACTACCGACCTGACCCGGGAACCCGACCACGCCGTCTACAAGACGCTGCTGGAATCCACCAAGGCCATCCCCTGGCGCATCGACTGGGACACCAAGCGCTTCACCTACATCGGTCCGCAGATCCAGGACCTGCTGGGGTGGACGCCGGACAGCTGGACCAGCGTGGAAGACTGGGCGGCACGCATGCACGACGAGGACCGCGAGTACGTGGTCAACTTCTGCGTGATGCAATCGCAGAACGGCATCGACCACGAGGCCGACTACCGCGCGCTCACCGCCGACGGCGGCTACGTGTGGATCCGCGACGTGGTGCACGTGGTGCGCAAGGACAACGGCGACGTGGACTCGCTGGTGGGCTTCATGTTCGACATCAGCCAGCGCAAGCGCGATGAACAGGAACTGGAGCGCCTGCGGCGCGAACTGGAAGTGCTGTCCTTCAAGGACGGCCTGACCGGGGTGGCCAACCGCCGCATGTTCAACATGACGCTGGATCGCGAGTGGGCCTCGGCGCGCCGCGAGGCGCGGCCCTTGTCGGTGATCCTGCTCGATATCGACTACTTCAAGCAGTACAACGACCACTTCGGCCACCTGGCCGGCGACGAGTGCCTCAAGCAGGTGGCGAAGATCCTGCAGGAAACCGTGTCGCGCCCGCGCGACCTGGTGGCCCGTTACGGCGGCGAGGAGTTCGTACTGGTGCTGCCGGAAACCGACGCCGTCGCCGCGCACGCGGTGGCCGAGCGGGTGCGCCAGGCCATCGTGGACGCGCAGATGCCGCACGCCCGCCGGGGCGACATCCTGACCGTGAGCCAGGGCGTGGGCACCATCGTGCCGGACGAACCGAACGACGTGTCGGCTTTCATCCATGACATCGACCGCCGCCTGTACCGCGCCAAGCAGGAAGGCCGCAACCGCGTGGTGGGCTGACCGGCCACGCATGGAATACCTCGACTACCTGCAGGTCGCCCGGCGCCACTTCGGCCCGGGCCTGTACCTCGTGCTGGCCATGGTGCTGGCCGAGCTGCTCAACCTCGTCACCTTCCGCAAGCTGAACAAGCTCGGCATCGTGCCGCGCGAGCCGGGTTCGGTGGCGGGCATCGTGCTGGCGCACCTGCTGCACAGCGACTTCCGCCATTTCCTCGCCAACCTGGCGCCGTTGACGGTGCTGGCGTTCCTGCTCGGCCAGTGGCGGCCCGGCAACTTCTGGTGGGTAGCGGGATGCATCGCGCTGGCCAGCGGCGCGCTGGTGTGGCTGCTGGCGCGGCGCGGCAACCACCTCGGTGCCAGCGGCCTGGTGTACGGCCTGTTCGGTTACCTGGCGCTCGGCGGATTTCTTTCCGGAAACCTGCTGTACGTAGCGATCAGCGCGGTGCTGCTGGTGCTGTATTCCGGCATCCTGTGGGGCGCGCTGCCGCTGCAGGCGCGCGCGTCGTGGGAATCACATCTCGCCGGCCTGTGCACGGGACTGGCGCTGGCGTGGTTCCGCGTATTCTGAGATTTTTGCTCGCAATGACAAAAATCAATGCGAAGAAATTGAAACACCACCAAATGAAAACCGTTGGCGTTATTTAAATAAAAACAACACTTTGCGCGATCCGATAACAGGATTTGCGTATTCCTTGCCGACTGCATGCGCGCAGACTTTGCCTCACAGGTTCAAAACCGGAGGTTGTCATGAAAGCCAAGCACCTTATCGCCGCCACCCTGATCGGTTCGCTGATCACCGGCAACGCAGCCATGGCTGCCCCCCGCGTCAAGACCACGAGCACGACCACCACGACCACGCTGGTAGCCAGCGAGATCGCCATGCTGCAGTTCATGCGCGAGGAAGAGAAGCTGGCCCGCGACGTCTACCGCACCCTGGACCAGTACTGGGGCACGCAGACCAGCGTGTTCGCCAACATCGCCGTCTCCGAGCAGCAGCACACCACGGCCATCGAGGCGCTGCTCGACAAGTACCAGCTGGAAGACCCGGTGGTCCAGGACGTGACCGGCGTGTTCGTCAATGCCGAGTTGCAGGAACTCTATGACCTGCTGGTACACAAGGGCACGCAGTCGATGGTCGACGGGCTGTACGTCGGCGCGCTGATCGAGGAAACGGACATCGAGGACATCGTCGATGCGATCGAGGCCACCGACGAGCGTGCGACCATCATCACCTACTCCAACCTGCTCGACGGCTCGAAGAACCACCTGCGCGCCTTCGTGGACGTGATCGAGAAACAGGGCCTGTCGTATGAGGCCCAGGTACTGACCGACGCGGAAGTGGATTCCATCCTCGACGCGGAGTAACAGCGGTGGCCGGCGGCGTGGCGCGGGGGAACCCCGTCACGCCGCCTGCAGTTTTTCCAGCAAGCGCGACAGGCTGATCGACGCACCGCACACCACCGCGTCGGCGCCACCGTAGTACACCAGCAGTTCGTCGCCGGACAGCACCGCTCCGCAGTTGTACACCACGCCCACCTTGAAGCCGTCGTTTTCGTAGCGGGCATTGGGCTCGAGCAGCGGGTATGGCAGGCGGGCGAGGATCCGCGTCGGATCGTCGCGATCGAGCAGCATCACGCCCAGCTTGTAACGGTCGGGATCACCCCGATCCATGGCGTGGTAGATCACCAGCCAGCCGGCGGGCGTTTCCAGCGGCGGTGCGCCCACGCCGCGCATCCAGTTGTCCCAGCCGGGCGGACGGGCGCAGTCGAAATGGCGGCTGCGGATGTCGTTGGGCCGCAGGTCGTCGAGCGAATCCACGTAATCCACCTGCACGCACGGCTTCAGGCTGTGCAACACCGCGTAGCGGCCGTTGAACAGCGCCGGGAACACCACCCAGTTCTTGTGCACCTCGCCGGGCGGCGAAATGATGCGCGCCGGCTGCCAGTGCCAGCGGCGGGCGAGGAAATCGTCGACCGCAATGGAGGTGATCGCCACCGCCGGCGGGCTCTCCCAGCCACCAAAATCCGTGTAGGTCATGTAGATGCGGTCACCGACCTGCGTCAGGCGCGGGTCCTCGCAACCGTGCCAGCTGCCGCCGGACGCCAGCGGCGGCAGCGCCTCGCCGATACGGCGCGGCGGCATGGCCTCCGGGCCGAACTGGTAGACCGGCGTATCGCTGCGTTCGTCCACGTGGATACCGTCACGGCTCACTGCGTAACCCAACCGCGACATGCCGTCGTTGCCGATTGCCCGGTACACCAGGTGCACCTGCCCGTCCAGGCGGATGGCGGCGGCGTTGAACACGTAGTGCGACTCCCAGTCGTGGTCCGCGCGCGGCACCAGGATGGGGTTGTTGCCGAAACGACGCAGGCGCGGCACATCGGCAGCCGTGCGGCGAAAATCGCTGCAGCACCTGGCCAACCGCTGTTCCATGCGATCCCCCTCCCTGCTCAGAGCCCCATGCGCGCGAAGATGTCCGCCAGCGGCATCTTCGCCACGCCCACCACGGTGTCCGCGCCACCGTAGTAGATCCACACCTCGCCGTCCTTCAGCACGGCACCGCAGGGGAACACGACGTTGTTCACGTCCCCCACTTTCTCGTAATCCAGTTCCGGCTCGATGAGATCAGCGCTGGTTTCCGCCAGCAGTTGCGACGGATCGGCCAGGTCGAGCAGCATGGCGCCCACCCGGTAGGTATTGCCCGGGTCGGACACGTGGTGGAACAACGCCAGCCAGCCGCGTTCGGTGCGGATGGGCGGCGCGGCGATGCCGAATTTTTTGTGGCCCCAGTATTCGCGGCGCGGGCGTATGACGAAGCCGGCCTCGCGCAGGTACTGGCCGTCGGCGAACTCCAGGCTGTCGACGTAATCCACGTAGATGTTGTTGTTGAGGCGATGGATGATGGCGTACTTGCCGCCGATCCTCTCCGGGAAAATGCAGGCGTCCTTGTCATCGATGTGCGGCGGCGTGATCACCTGCGGCCAGGCCCAGTCCCAGCGGCCGGCGAGGAAGTCGGCCAGCGCGATGGAGCTGAACGCCACCCGCGGGATGTTGCCGTCGTAGGCGGTATAGAACAGGTAGACCTGGTCGCCGATGCGAGTCAGGCGGGGATCCTCGCAGCCGGACAGCCCGGCGTTGCCGCGCTTCTCGTAGCGCTCGCGCGGCAGGTAAACCGGGTGCGTGGGGCGCGCGTCGATGTGCACGCCGTCGCGGCTGCGCGCGTAACCCATCACCGAAGTGCCGTCGCGCGACATGGCGCGGTAGAGGATGTGGAAGGCGCCGTCCTCGTACAGTACAGCGGGGTTGAAAGTGGATTGTGCTTCCCAGTGCAGTTCCGGGCGCGGCGAGATGATCGGGTTGCCGGCGTAGCGGCGGAACCCGCCCGGCGCCTGCCGGCTTTCAACGAAGCGGACTTCTTCATTGGCGCACATCGCGTCCAGCAATTCGTGGACGTTGATGGTGGCCATGCAACAGGTGGTATCGGCGGCACCGTAGTAGACGTTCAGCGTGTCGCCATCCAGCCACGCACCGGACGGGAACACCACGTTGGCCACGTCGCCGACCAGTTCGTATTTTTTCTCCGGCACCATGATCGGCTGCGCGGTGCGACCGATGACCCGCGACGGATCATACAGGTCGAGCAGCACCGCCTCGATGCCGAACTGGCGCGCGGCGTTGTAGTAGTTGCGGATGTAGGAATGCACCAGCAACCAGCCACGGTCGGTGCGTACCGGCTGGGCGCCCACCTCGAGGTGGTCGTTGCGGCTGCGCAGCAACGGGACGATGTGCGCCGGCAGGTTGGCGTACCACTCGTTCCAGTAGGTTTCCGACCAGATCTGCTGCTCGTGGTCGAACCAGGCCAGGGCGATCTTTGCCGGCGGCCGGTCGGTGTCCACGGTGAGGATGGCCACGTACTTGCCGTTGATCTTTTCCGGGAACAACGCCATGGCCTTGGCGTTGAACGGCGTGACCAGGTGCTTCTCGTCGACCGTCTTCAGGTCGCGGCTGAGCGCCACCGCCACGCGGATCCCCGACGCCTGGAAGGGGTATTCCGACAGCGCCGTGTAGAAGGTGAACCAGGTGTCGCCGATGCGGGTGACGCGCGGATCCTCGCACCCGTAGCGGTCCCAGGGCTCGCTCGGCGTGATGAACGGCTGCGTATAAGGAAAATGAAACGGGCTGTCGCCACAGGCCACGCCGATGGTGGACAGCGACAGCATCACGCCCTCGTGGTGGCGCGGCGCCGACTGGGCGCGGAAGAGCATTCGCCAGCAATCACCGTCCTTGGCCACCGACGGGTTGAACGCGGCGTACGACTGCCACGCCTCGTCGAGATTCGGCACGAGGAAGGGGTTTTCAGCGATACGTTCGAGTCTGGGTACGCTCATCAGCAGATCCTTTTGCCACGGCCTCCAGCGGAGACACATGCCGGCAACATGACACCGGGTAACATCATCGCCACCTGCACGGATCCAATGTTGACCCCTGTCAACATCGACAGCCACCCCATCCAATATCAATGGAAAGGGTGACATTGTCGTGATCGTTACCCGCCAACGGACGGACGCGAGGCCCGTGATGACCCTGATTCCCACCATCCTCTGCGGCGGTGCCGGCTCGCGCCTGTGGCCGGTATCACGCGAGCAGCACCCCAAGCCGTTCATCCACCTGGCCGACGGGCAGAGCCTGTTGCAAAAAGCGTTCCTGCGCGGCGCCACCCTGCCGCAGGCCACCGCGGTGCTCACCGTCACCAACCGCGAGTTGCTGTTCAAGGTGCGCGACGAGTACCGCGCGCTGGGCGAGGGCCCGGCGGCCACCGACTTCCTGCTCGAGCCCTTTGCGCGCAACACTGCCGCCGCCATCGCCGCGGCCGCGCTGCACGTGGCCGCCCGCTACGGCGAGGATGCCCTGCTGCTGGTGCTGCCGGCCGACCACGTGGTGCACGACCAGGCAGCGTTCGCGCGTGCCGTCGAGCAGGCGATGGCGCTGGCCGCACAGGGCCGCCTGGTGACCTTCGGCATCCGCCCGGACCACCCGGAAACCGGCTACGGGTACATCGAGGCCAACGGCACCGACGTGGTGCGCTTCGTGGAAAAGCCCTCCCTGGAGACCGCACAGGCGTACGTCGGATCCGGCCGCTTCCTGTGGAACGCCGGCATGTTCTGCCTGCGCGCCGGCACCGTGCTGTCGGCCATGGAAGCACATTGCGCGGATATCCTCGCCGCCACCCGCACCTGCCTGGCGACCTCGCACCGCAGCGAGGGCGACGGCGTGACCCAGGTGGAACTGGACGCCGATACCTTCCGCCAGGTGCGCGAGGAATCCATCGACTACGCGCTGATGGAAAAAGTCGCCGGCACCCCCGGCGCGGTGGCGGTGGTGCCCTGCGACATCGGCTGGAGCGACATCGGCTCGTGGGCATCGATGGCCGAACTGACGCCACCGGATGCCGCCGGCAACCGCGTGGTCGGCCAGGCACTACTGCGCGACACGCGCAACTGCTACGTGAACAGCCGCGGCCGCATCGTGGGTACCGTGGGCGTCGACAACCTGCTGATCATCGATACGCCGGACGCCTTGCTGGTGGCGCACCACGACCACGCGCAGGACGTGAAGCACGTTTACAACCAGCTGAAGGCCGAGAACAACGAGGCATACCGCGTGCACCGCACCGTGCATCGCCCGTGGGGAACGTTCACCGTGCTGGAGAACGGCCCCTGGTACAAGATCAAGCGCATCGACGTGAAGCCCGGGCAGACACTCAGCCTGCAGATGCACCACCACCGCAACGAGCACTGGATCGTGGTGCACGGGATGGCCAAGGTCACCTGCGAACAGACCGAGCGCTTCGTGCGCACCAACGAGTCCACCTACATCAAGGCCGGCTTCAAGCACCGCCTGGAAAACCCGGGCATGATCGACCTGGTGATGATCGAAGTGCAGTGCGGCGAATACCTCGGCGAGGACGATATCGTCCGCTTCGAGGACAAGTACGGGCGGGTGAACTGAGCGCGCGCCTCAGGGGCCCTTGAGGATGCGCACCATGTCCTGCTCGAGGGGACCGCGCACGCGGGCGAATTCATCCTCGAAAATGCCTTGGGCGCGCAGCTGGACCGACTGCTGCACCAGCGGAACCACGTTGGCCATCAGGTCGGGAATGGCCGCCAGCATCTTCTTGCCCACCGGTGATTCGTGGAAGCGGATCACCTCCAGCGCATCTTCCTCGCTGAGCACCTTGCGCATGGTCGGCAGGTAGAGCGGCACCAACTCGTCGACCTTCACCAGCTCATCGGCGCGCCCCGCCACCGACTGCACGACCTCCGTCAGGTATTTCTGCAGCACCGTGTCCAGTTGTTCCTGCTGCTCGGGAGTGAAGCCCTGCTGTTCGGCCAATGCGCGGCTCTGCATGCGCACCAGGTCCATGATGGGGCTGATCATGTGCGACACCGAGGCCTGGAACTGCTCCTCGGCCTGGCTGGCCACCAGCAGGTGGCGCATGGTCTTCTCGCTGAGTTCGGTGGCCGTGGCGACGCCGCACAGGCACAGGGCGAGCAGGCAGGTGATGATGCGCATGGTGATGCTTCCTACTCCAGGTTCAGGGCGCCGCTTGCAGCAGGTCCAGCAACTCCACCGGGTCCACCAGGTCGCCCTGGGCTTCCGGGTTGAAATTGATGCCCAGCCAGGCGGCTTCCTCGTCGAGCGCCGGCAGCCAGTCGTCGAGCAGCTCCTGCAGGCTGATGGGCGCCGGCGCGAAGCCGGCCCACTCGTCCACCGCGCAACGCGCCGCGGCATCGGCATCCAGCCACACCGGCATGGACTCGGTTTCTTCTTCCGGATCCTCGTGGGTGGCCCACTCGTCGCGGGCATTCTTCAGGCCCCACGCCTGGCCCTGCTGGCGCAGGCGGGCGGCAAATTCTTCGAGCGTCATGCGGATTACCTGCAATGCTGGAGTCAGGCGACGGCTCAACCGCCGTGACTGACGCTGCTGGAAAAGACGTTGATGATCACCACCCCGGCCACGATCAGGCAAATGCCGACGATGGCCGGCGCATCCAGCCGCTGGCCGTACAGCGCGTAGCCGGCCAGCGCGATGAGCGCGACGCCGGCACCGGCCCACACCGCGTAGGCAATGCCCAGCGGCAGGGATTTCAGGGTGAGCGACAGGAAATAGAACGCGGTGACATAGGAACCCACCACCACCAGCGACGGCCACAGGCGGGTGAAGCCCTCGGAGCTCTTCAGGAACGACGTGCCGAGGACTTCAGCGACGATGGCGATGGCGAGGTAGAGCCAGGGAGACATGGCGTGCGGCACTGCGCGTGGCGTGAAACGCGGGACTGATAGCCTACACCAACTTCGCCGCACTCTTCTTGCGGTGCGCGCGCTTCACGTCCCTTGCCGCCAAACCCACCAGGCGGCGGAACTTCGGGCATTCCATGTGGCTGGGCGCGGAGCAGGCGGCCGCGTGGCGCAGGCCGTCGCGCATCGCCGTGAGCTTGCGAATGCTGTCGTCGAGTTCATCGGCCTTGGCGGCCAGCAGCGCGCGGTCGATCTGTGGCTGCCCCTCGGGGGCGAACATGCGCGCGATCTCTTCCAGCGACAGGCCCGCGGCGCGTCCGAGGGCGATCAGCGACAGCCGCTCCAGCACGTCGGCATCGAACAGGCGGCGCAGGCCGCTGCGGCCGATCGAACGGATGAGGCCCTTTTCCTCGTAGAAACGCAGCGTGGAGGCCGGCATGCCCGAGCGCCGCGCCACCTCGGCAATATCCATGGCCACCCCCCTTGACCTCAAGTTGACTTGAAGTGGCACTGTGCCTGCCATACCTGCCCAAGGCAAGCACCGGAGCGTCCCATGGACACATTGAGCGACATCCTCGTCACCGGCATCGGCGCCACCCTGGTCATGGACCTGTGGTGCCTGGCACGCGGCCCCCTGCTGGGCCAGGCCTTCCCCAACTACGCGCTGGTCGGCCGCTGGGTCGCGCACATGCGGCACGGCCGGTTCCGGCACGCGGCGATCGCCCGCGCCGAGGCGGTGAGCGGCGAGGCCGTCATGGGCTGGAGCGTGCACTACCTCACCGGCATCGCGTTCGCCGCCCTGCTGCTGACGCTGCTCGGTACGGACTGGTTGCGCCACCCCACGCTGCTGCCGGCGCTGGCGTTCGGCATCGCCACCACCGCCGCGCCGTTCCTGCTGATGCAGCCGGGCATGGGCGCCGGCATCGCCGCGTCGCGCACGCCGGACCCGCGGGCCGCACGCCTGCAGAGCCTCGTCACGCACGCCGTCTTCGGCCTGGGCCTGTACCTCGCAGGCTGGGCCACCCACTTCCCGGGCCTGCGTTGAACGCCGGCCGGGAAATACCGCCAACACCGTTGGCATCATCGACCTGGAGAATCAACATGCGTATTCCCGCCCGCTTTGCCCCGCTGGTCTTCAGCGCCTTGCTCTCGGCGATCATGGTCTGCATCGTGTCGGCCTTCGTGCTGACCACCACGCAGGGATTGCACGCCGGCCTGTGGTCGCAATGGCTGAAAAGCTGCGCGACCACCTGGCCGGTGGCCTTCCCGACGGTGGCGGTGGTGGCACCCTGGGTGCGCGGGGTGGTCGCGCGCATCACCGCGTGATCCGCGCACGCCGGACCGCACGGTCCGGTTTGCGCCGTGCGTTGCACGCGCCCTATATTGCCGGGGAACACAGCGCGACAAGGCCGTCGCCCTCTTCCCGGACACAGCCCGAGGCGTGACGCACATGTGGCCATTCAGCAAGAAAAAACCCGCGCCAGGCGCGCCCACCCAGGCCGATATCGACAGCATCGACCTCGAGGCCGACGACTCGCCGGCCGAAATGGCCGCACGGGTCCAGGCCGCGCCGACCGGCAGCGGTGGCGTAGGCGACCCGGCGCGCCCCTGGCGTGATCCGTCCGAGCCCTGGTCCGTGGATGACGTGCAGCACGCCGCCTGGAGCCTGGCGCATTTCGTGGCCGGCAAGTCCGAACGGGAACTGCGCGAACTGTGGGGCAGCAGCATGCTCAGCGGCATCGACATGGACGACATGCCGGATGACATGCGCGACGACATGCTGGCCTACGGCGACGTGGACATGGGCGAACAGAACTGGGGCCCGCAGGAACTGGTGGCGCTGGAGCTCATTCCCGACTGCTACAACCTGAGCGTGACCTTCAGCAACGGCGTGACCGACTCTCTGGTACTGTCATTCCTCGCGCAACCCTGGGGCGACACCTGCTCGGTGATGTTCAAACGCGGGCAACCGGCCAGCCTGCACGCGTTTACCGCCACCTCCCCGGAGACCGCCGCCCGCTGGGCGGCGCAGGCGAAGGAACGCCAGGCAGAAGCGGACCGCGACGATGCGCGCCGCGAGGCCAAGCGCCAGGCGGCACGCCAGGAAGAACTGCACCGCCAGCAAATGGCCGCAGCACGCAACGCACCACCGCGCGAATACACCTGGGTGTGCCGCCACTGCGGCCTGAACGTGCGTGCGGCCGCGCGCCCGCTCAGCACCACCGGCAAGTGCGTGGCTTCAGCGCACGACTGGGACAAGTACTGACCAACCACCACGACGAGAACTACTGCATGGACAGCCCCTTTGCTACGCCGGTTTTCATCAACGAAATCATCGACCAGCCGGTGGACATCAGCGCCACGCCGTACTTCTACAACGACGGCGGCCAGCCCACCTACCTGGCCGCGCCGCCGGCCGGCGTGACGCCGATCACGCCCGCCGCCACCGACCCGGCGCTGGCCATGGGCAACGAGTACATCGTGCCGGAAATCGCCGGCGTGAAGCAGACGCCGCCTTACGGCGTGGAAACGCAGCTGGGGCTGGTGGCCGAGGACGTGGAATACCTGCCGCTGTGGGCCACGCCGATGACGGCGGCGGCGTTCGGCATCACGCTGGTGGAAAAAGGCCAGTGCGTGGCGCTGCAGAGCCCGGTGAAGCAACTGCACCAGGTGGAATACGAATACGGCGTGTGGGCGGGCCACTGGTCGCCGTACCAGGGCACCGGCAACGCGCTGCTCACCGTGGTGTGCACCGACCTCGAGCACCACGACTTCCCGCACGTGTTCGCGTCAACCGATCCGAAATTCCCGCTGGTGATCTCGGTGGCACGCTACTGGCCGAAGCTCGGCAGGATCCGCATGGCCGACCTGTGGGTGCCGCAGGGCAGCGCGCTGTACATCCCGCCCAAGCCGCAGGTGCCGGGCCAGGACGTGATCGACCTGCACAACAACCGCAACTCGGCGCGCGCCTGCTGGGGCGACATCCACGCCAGCAGCATCCGCACGCACACGCTGCTGCAGACGGACAACGGCTTCTTCTACTGGTACTGGAACCCGAAGCCGACGGTGCACCGCAACCTGCCGCCGCGCGCCTGAGCGCCGCGGCTCACCGCCAGCGACCGTCGATCGATATGCAGAACAGACCGGCCTGGCGGCTCACCACCAGCGAGTCGCCGGCCATGAACTGCAGCGTCATCTTCTCGCCGAAGGCATTGTCGCAGGCGCCCTTGTAGGTGGTCGGGCAGGCCGGCTGGAACGAGAGCTTCACGCCGCGCGCCGCGGCCGGGCTCAGGCCCTCCACGTGGTTGGCGTGCAGTTCCTGGCAATGCGTGCGGAAGCTGGCGGCGCTCATGCCCTTGTTCACCGCGCAGTAGTTGACGTTCTGCACGATGCCATCGTCGTTGATGGCGCCGCGCAGCAGGCAGGCGTTGTCGGCGGCGGTTGCCGTGGCGACAGCGAGCGTGGCCAGCAGGGCAAGGACCGGGGTGAGGCGAGGCAGGCAGCGCATGGATTTCTCCGTCGGGTGTCATCACGGGGCGACAACCTAGCAGAGCCGTTCCGGGCGCGTTCCTAATAATTTCCTAACAGGAATTCCTTACGGAATTGCCTTACGGAATTTCCGGCGTGGGCGGATGGCCCGCCGGCCAGTAGCTGGCCGGCGGGCATCGCGTTACAGCGTCTTCAGGTACTCGATGATGGCCGTGCGCTCGGCATCGGTGAGCACCGCGTTGAACTCGTGGCCTTCGTTACCCTGGCTGAACAGGATGGTGTTGTAGATCTTGCGATCTTCCATCTGCGCCTTGGTCAGGGTGGGCGGGAACAGGATGTTCCAGGTCACGATCAGGTTGGAGAACAGCCCGGACAGGATCTGCTGGGCCAGCGGGTCGTTGTACTCGTCGTTCGGGTCGCAGCTGATGTACGGCGTCACCGACGGGTTCCACCAGGTGCGCCACTTGCAGGCGATGGTGTCGTACTTCCAGCCCATCTTCGCGCTGTCGTAGGCGGTGGACATGTTGGTGTCGTAGCCCATCACCTGCGAGGACTGGCCGAACGGCGCGGTCTTCGACTTGCGGCGCCAGATCGCCTTGCGGTCGGACGGCTTGAGGATCTCCCAGACGTTCGGGATGGAGCCGTTGTGCATGTACGGCGCCGATGCCCACACGCCGTACAGCGGCGGCGCGAGGTAGCCGAGCTCACGATCGCCGCGCAGGCGCTCCTGGTTCTGCGGGCCGCAATCGTTCTCGGTGCCGTAGGTCTGCGGGTAACCGAAGAAGTTCTTCGCGCCGGCGCGCTGCATCATCTCGTTGTTGGTGTCCAGGCGCACCGGGTCGGCGGCGATGATGCGTTGCGGCGTGATGTACGAGGCCATGCCTTCGAGTGCCGGGGTAGCCAGCCAGCGCGAGTCGTTCACGTAGCGCGGCGAGTAGGCGCCGTGGCAACTGGAGCAGGAGCCGTTGCCCTCGGCCGGGCGTGCCACGGTGTTCGGGCGTGACCACAGGTCGAGTTCATGGAACAGCACGGCGCCCTGCTCGGCCAGCGTGGTGTTCACCGGCAACGGATACGCCGGCGACTTCAGCGAATCCACCCAGGTGTTGATCATCGGACCGTTCTCGCGCATCCACTCCTGGCCGGCCTCGCTCACCGGGCCGCCGGCAAAGCCGAACAGGCCGAAGAACGGCGTGTAGAACACCATGTCCACGCGCGGCGCATCCATGGGGAACACGCCGTCGGCGAATTTCACCGGGCGGTGGCCCATGTTCCACCAGTTGGGCGTGTCCATGCTGGCGGTGGAACCGGAGGTGATCAGCCCCAGCAGCTCGCCGGGCGTCCACAGGTTGGTGATGTCGTCGGGGAACAGGAAGGCGAGGTTCACGTCGCTGGCATTGTTGGTGCCGCGCGTGTGGGTGAGGTTGGCGATGGACGCCACCGACGCCAGGTAACCCAGCGGCAGCATGTCACGCAGGAACAGGTTGAGGTCCTGCATGGAGTTGCCGCCGCCCGGGGTCACCTTGTTGGCAGCCACGCCGGAGTGGCAGGCATGGCAGGTCACGCCGATCATGCCGGTCCACTTGCCGTCGTAACCGCGCACCTGGGTGAACATCTCGGGCAACTGGCCGCTGCCGCCGTTGGTCTTGTTGGGGTCCTCGCCGGGCTTGGGGTACGGGTTGCGTGACGTCGTCTTGAAGCCGGAGCCGTAACGCTCGGCCACCAGCTGGTCGAAGTTCGACGGGCGCGTGAGAAACCCGCCCCAGATCTTCCACAACTGGTTGTATTGCGCGGCGGAGAACGTGGAGATGCCGAAAGCCGCCTCCAGCGTGTACGGATCATCACCGCCGAACAGCACGCCCACGCCGGGGCTGCCGGTGTTCAGCAGGCGGTCGCCGGCGTACCAGCGCTGGCGCAACTCGCCGCAGGTCTTCGCGTGGCCTACCTCGTCAACGGCCTCGGGATCGACGTGGCAGTCCTTCCAGTAGGCGTTGAAGGCCACCGCGCGGCCGTCGCTGATGCCGGGCTGCACCAGCCAGCGCGGATCGGTGGGCACCGGCGTGCTGTCGGGCTTGTCTTCGCAGTAGTCCCACACCGGCGAACCGCCGCGCTTGCTGGTGCCCAGCAACGGGTAGGCGGTGTTGCCGGCCCTGGGTGTGATGTCGAGATCTGCAACGGTGATTTCCGGGAACACACCGGCGTCACCGACCGCGCTGCCGATTTCCTCGGAGACCGCCAGTTCACCGCCTTCCTGCTCCGCGTTGCACCCGGCCAGCGCCAGCACGCATAGCGCGCCGGCCACGCGTACCGTTGTTCCACCTTTCCATATGGACAGCATCTGCCACCTCCCGCTCCGGTCCGCCGTAGCTGGCGGACACTGTTGTCATGCTCGCGTTGTTAATTTTTGTAATTGCGCGGCCATGTACTGCGGGCCGGCGTTGCACGGAATGCAACTGCGGTTTCATTTCCACGAGCAGGTCACGGAGGGTCAACAGATGCGGCCACGCATTCCGATGAGCGGAATGCGAAAGGTACTTTTGCAGTACGCGAAAGCCAGGGCGCTTAGGAAGTTTGCATGAAGCAAATGACGCGATTTGCCGCAGAAACGAGGCTCGCGTGCGCAAGGACACTGACCGGTGAAACGGCGGCTGCGTACTGGCGGACAGTGATCGAAGCACGCCCTTGCGACGTCAGCAAGCGGGCAGGCGCCTCAGCGCCGGCAATTCGGCACCGGCACGCTGGTGCACTGGCAGTTCGACGTGTTCCAGCCCAGGCCATCGTGGCGGCGGATGGAACAGCCTTCATAGCAGCGTTTCGATTCATCGTAGGCACGCCACTGCGCCTGGCAGGAGGAAGATCCCGTTTCGGGTTCGGGATCGCGCCGCTGCTTCTGCAGCGCCGGTGGCCGCCCGGGACTTTGCGCAGCGGCTTCGCCGGGCGGTGGGGCGCCACGGGACATGCTCGACTCCACGACATTCACCTGCGGATTGACGACTTCCGCCGCCGCTGGGCCCGCTTGCGTCGCGCGGTCACCAAAGTGGACCTTGCCGTTGGCGTCGGTCCACTTGTAAATCTCACCGGCCTGGGCCGTGGCGGCCATGGAAAGAAGCAACGCGAGCAATACACGCATCATGCGGGCGAGTCCTCTGGCGCAACACCGCGCCATCCGTGGGCAGTTCAGGGAATGCGGCGCAGCTTCAGCAGCTTGCCGTTCCAGCTATCGATGGCGGCCTTGCCATCCACGCCAGTCACGGTGATGTTCACCAGCCAGCCGGCACGCTCGTAACTGAGCGACGGATACGGGCTGACGCCAGCCGGCGGCTGCTCGTGCACGGCCTTGTCCGGATCACCGGCGACCACTTTCCATTTCATGCCGGGCGGCGACGCCATCTTGCGCCACATCTCCGCGGTGGGCGCCGCCAGCGGGCCGGCATCGATCCACAACTTGATGCCCTTGGCCTTGTAGGTGCAGGCCTTGCCGACAATGCCGTTCTCCGGCACGCCGGCGGCGAACGGCTGGCCCAGTTGTGCCTTGAGGTAGTCGGCGGTAAACGGGCATTGCGGGGCGGTGGCGGCCAGGGCGCTGACGCACAACGGCAGAGCGATGGCGGCGAGCATCGAGGCAATGACACGGGTGGTACGCATGGATCCTTCCTCTGGTTGCCATGTGACGGAATGAACGGCGGACGAACGGGTTGCCGCCGTCGGGAACATAGCGCGTTGCGCCACGCTAGTCATCGGCGAGGTCCTTCTTCACCGACTTGATGAACTTGCCGAAATCACGGTCCTTCTTGCGCTTCTCGGCATACGACATCTGGTGGAAGGCGGACTCCTGGCCGAGCTTCAGGTAATTGTCGAGGTGCTCGCGGCTGATCTCGCCGGCCTCGACGGCGGCGAGCACCGCGCAGCCGGGCTCGCCGGTATGGCTGCAGTCGCGGAAGCGGCAGCCCGCGGCCAGCGCCACGATGTCGGCGAAGCTGCCCTCCAGGCCCTCCTCCGCACCGACGATGCCGAACTCACGCATGCCGGGGTTGTCGATGACCAGGGCCCCGCCCTCCAGGCGGATCAGTTCGCGGCGCACCGTGGTGTGGCGGCCTTCGCCGGTGCCGCTGACGGTGGCCGTTTCCTGCACCTCGCGGCCGAGCAGGTGGTTGACCAGCGTGCTCTTGCCCACCCCCGAGGAGCCCACGAAGCAACAGGTGCGGCCGGGCACCAGCTGGCGCTGCAGTTCGTCCAGGCCGTCGCCGGTGACGTTGCTCAGGGTGAACACCGGCGCGGTGATGCCGGCGGCACGGATCTGCGCCAGCTGCGCGGCCAGCACCTCCGGGGTCACCAGGTCGGTCTTGGTGAGCAGGATGCGCGGCTCGGCGCCGCCATCCATCACCATCACCAGGTAGCGCTCCAGGCGCTTGAGATTGAAGTCGGTATGGCAGGACTGGACGATCACCACGTCATCCACGTTGGCGGCAATCATCTGGTAATCCACCACCTTGCCCGCCGACTTGCGGCGCAGCGCCGTGCGGCGCTCCAGCAATGAGTGCACCACGCCGATCCCGTCGCCCGCCGGCCGGGCCACGCACACCCAGTCGCCCACGCAGGGCAGTTCGTGCGACAGGTGATGGTGGTGCAGGAAGCTCCCGCTCAGCTTGGCGCGGAAGTGACCGGCCTGGTCAACCAGCAGCAACTGGTCGCGGTCCACGGCCGTCACACGCGCGACGGTGTCGGCGCCGCTGCAGTTGGCGCGCTGCTCGAACCAGTCACTCCAGCCCAGTGCAGCCAGCTCAGTGTGTGCCATGGGGTGCTATGCCTCCCGGTGAGGTCCGGCAATGGCCAGCCGCAGGCCGGCGATGCCCAACGACAGGATCGCCGCCGCCGACAGGTGCAGGAAAACGACCGTAGCCCAGAAGTCGACGGGGTTGGCAGCCATGGAGAACCACGCATCACATGCGCGGCTGGGGCACCACAGGCCACCCGCGCGGATGGCGTTGAACGGCACGTACGCCACCAGGGCGCCGCCAAGCAGGAAGCCCAGCGCCACCAGCAGGCGGCCCAGCGGCCCGACCGTGGGGCGGCGCATGCGCCGGTACGCCCAGAGCGAGCCGGCACCGGAAAGCAGCAACAAGGTGATCACGAAACCGGCCAGCAGCGCGGGCGTCATGCTCAACGCATCCGGAACAGTTCCTGGTGGAAACGCGCCGGCGGCAGGCCGTGCGCGATGAAATCGTCGCGCAGCGATTCACCAAACCCCGGCGGCCCGCAGAACCAGATACTCGCCTGTTGCCACTCCGGCACCGCGGCGCGGATGCGGTCGCCATCGAGGCGGCCATCCTTGTTGCCCACCAGCAGGTGCAGGCGCACGTTGGCCGCCGCTGCGTCGGCGGCGAGATGGTCGATGGCGGCCTGGTCGAAATCCGCGGTGGGATGGAACAGGTCGATCACCGTGCCATCCGGCGTGGCCGCGCGCTGCTTGAGACGGGCAACGAACGGCGTGATGCCGATGCCCGCACCGATCCAGATCTGCCGCGGCTGCCCGTCGGCAAAGTTGAAGCAGCCGTACGGCCCCTCCACCGTCACCGGCATGCCCGGCTTCAGGCGCTCGCGCAGCCGGCTGGTGTGGTCGCCGAGGGCCTTGGTGATGAATACCAGCCGGCGCTCGGCGGGATTCCACGCCGACGCAATGGTGTAGGGATGCGCGCCCTCGTGCTGGTCGGAGGTGACGAAGGCGAACTGCCCGGCGGCGTGGCCGGGCCAGCCGTCCTGCACCGTCACCGCCGTTTCCAGCACGCGCAGCGGCGCGTATTCGGTGATGGAGGCGATGGTGCCCTGCACCTTGCGACCGGCGCCGATGCGCCCGGCCAGCGTCAGCACCGCGGCCACGCTGCCACCGAGCAGCAACAGCGCCAGCACCCAGCCCACCGGCTGCGTCCAGTAGGCCATTTTCGTGAGGACCAGCGTGTGCCAGACCAGCGCAAGGTACGCCACCGCCAGCAACTTGTGGGTCTTCACGAACCAGTGGTAAGGGAAGCGCTTGATGATCGCCAGCACGATCAGCAGCGCTGCCGCGTAGAAGGCCCATTCACCGATGCCTTCGGCGAGGCCGCGCTGGCTGCGCAAGAAGCCCTCGATCGCGCCGAGCGTTTCGCCGGACGGCGGCTTGCGCGCCGGCCGCTCCAGCCAGCCCCAGCCCACCATCCACTTGGTGCCCTTGGCCATCCACCAGTGACCCACCGCCACCACCAGCGCGGTGATGCCCAGCCACTTGTGCAGGCGGTACATCTTGTCCAGACCGTCCAGCCGCGGCTCCAGCCACTTCGGGCGCAGCGCCAGCAGCATGGCGATGCTCATCACGCCGATGGCCAGCACGCCGCTGTATTGCACGAACACGCTGCGGAACGCGAAGTAGGTGAACGGCTCGGGCAGCAACGTATCGGCGGCCAGCCACAGCGCGGTGAGCACCAGCAGGATGGCGATCAGGGCGAGCTTGATGGCGGACATGGTCCTGACCCTCTATTTGCGCACCACCAGCGTACCAGCCAGCTTGTCATGCCAGCCTTGCTTGCGGTCATCAAAAGCCACCCAGATGAAGCCCAGGAACAGCGGCAGCAGCGAGACGTAGTAGGCGGCGTAGCGGCCGATCAACTGCCCGGTGCTCGGCACCCCGCCGGTCTTCGCATCGACGATCTTCGCGGAGATGGCCATCTTGCCCGGCGTGGCCTGCCTGGCGATCCAGAACAGCACCACCGCCACCACCGGGAACACCCAGGACATCAGGAAGTCCACCGGGCCATGGATCAGGCGGTCGCCTGACCAGTACGCCTCGCCGTACACCAGGGTGAGGATCGGCCAGATGATGAGGGCGCCGAGCACCGAGTCGATGAGCGAAGCCCAGGCGCGTGCCCAGAAGCCTACGTATTCCATTTGGTCGGATTGCATTCCTTGCTCCTTGTTGTCATTGCGAAATAGGGCCAGCGGATTCCCCCGCGGTTTTGAACCTGCCGTTCTGCAGGAAGTACACCGCCTGCTCGATCACGATGGTATCGCGCATCATCAGCGAATGGGTGACCGGCAGCACCAGGTAGCCCTTCATGCCCTCCAGCTTCGCGCTTTCCAGCGACACCTTGCCGTCGCTGGGGCCGGCGATGTAACCGGTGAACGGCTCGAGGAACGGCGCGTCGCCGGCGATGATGCCCAGTTCGAAATCCGCGGGGCCCAGTTGCGCGGGCAGGCCCCTGGGGCCGGTGCGCAGTTGCTGGCCGGCGGGGCCGTTGATCCAGCGGAACAGGCGCCAGTCGCCCATGCGGTCTACCAGTTCGCTGCCGTGGTTGGGCGGGCCGAGCATGACCACGCGGCCCACCGGCAAGTCCGGTGCGCTGCGGCGCAGCTGCCGCACGAGAATGCCGCCCATCGAGTGGGTGACGAAATGCACGGTGGCCGGCGCGTCACCGACGCAGGCGCGGATGGCCGGCAACACGTGCTCGCGGGCCAGCGTTTCCACCGGGTAGCGCGTGGACGGGTAATCGATGTTGCAGGTGGTGTAACCGGCCTGCAGCAGGCGATCTTCGAGCTTGTCGAGGGAGCCGGCGGACCGGGCGAGGCCGTGGAGGAGCACCACGGGTTGCGTGGCGGCGGATGCACACAGCGGCAGCAGGCTGAACAGCAGGACGGACAGCGCGGTCAAATGGCGGGCAAGGACAGCGCGCCGGCGTTGAACGGTGCGACCCGGGCACACGGACATCACTCCCTGCGGCCCAGCACGCGCGTGATGAACGCGTCCTCGGAAAGAACCTCCGGGCTGAATCCGGCCCTGCCCACAAATGCGTCGATGCGCTGGTAATCCGCTTCGCCGGGCTGCCTGACGTACAGCGCCGGAACGCCGCGCGAGCCGAACCCGCGCCAGGCACGCCAGGATTCACCATTCGCGTCTGGATTGATGCGAATCATCACCACATCCTGCAGGGCCTCGGCCACCTCATCGGTGTCGAGCAGTTCCTCCTCCAGTTGCGCGCAGAACTTGCACCAGTCCGTATAGAAGTAGATCAGATGCGGCATCCCCGCCTGTTCCGCCTCGGCCTGGGACGCCGGCAGCGAATCAATCCCCGTATACCAGGACAACGAAGCGTCCCCGGCAGCGCCATCGGGACCATGGGCAAACTGCCAGGCAACCCACCCACCCAGCAGCACAATCGCACACAACATCGCGTAGATGATCTTCAGCATCCTTGCCTCGAAAAACAGCCGCACAGACTAAAAGCGTAACGTGGCCGCAGGGCCGCGATTACTCACTTACCCCTCAACATTGCCGTGCGCAGCAATGAGTTCCCTGAGCTTCTCGATGGGCATGTCACCCAGGCCGCCACAACGGCCATCCGAATAGCTCGTGGAGTACCGCATGCGTGCCGGCGACCCGGTCATGAAGACGATCTCGCCCTCGCCATAGGAGTACCCCTCACGCTTGTAGTGAGTACCATTCTTGTACTCATCGCCCACCTGGTAGTACAGCGTGGTACCAGGCTTGACCATAAGCACCTCTTCGACGGTACTGACGATCCGCTCACCGTCATCGGTGTTCCTGGTAAGAATGATGGCTGACGCGGTGGATATCTGCTTTTCGATCGGCCAATCGTAGAAGTCTTCGTACTCATCCTCGTAGGGCTTTAGCGGGGCCTTCAGCACCTTCGGGGCGGATTCACGGGGCGCCGGTTCCACGGCAACGGTCTGCTCGCTGAACGCCACGTACGTCCATACGTACGGAAACACCAGCGAGATCACCATCACTACCGTCAGCGCCCAGACGGCGATGGTCAATCCACGAACGGCCTTGGCAGTTTTTTCCTCACTCACACTCGCTTCCTCCTGAAGTAAACCTGGGTTTTGGCGCGGACCGTGGCCCGGCACCGTACTCACATATTGTCCAGCTTGCAGTAGATGGTAGCCCCCGCAAAGAGAACTATCGCAGCACCGATCGCAATTTCCTCGAAGGTTCTGTAGACGGATTCATTGTCGCGCTTGTCATAGTGATCCAATACCCGGGAAACGAGCATGAGGCAAAGAGCAACGTACCCGCCGTACCGTATCCACGCCGGAACGTCGTGGAAAAAACCCGCCCCGCCTTCAGGAGCCGCGACCTGACCGGCAACAAGCATGTAGGACCCATAACAAAACAGGCCTATCGCCAGGACGATGTTGGCAACACGCGTCCCCATCGGAATACTGTTCGGAACGAAATCACGCAGGAGGATGTATGGCTGCTTGCATGAAGGGCAGCGATGGCGCATGGCCGTGTCGCTGGCTTTTCGGCGGTAGCCGCAATTCTTGCATTCTGCTTCTTGATGCGCAGTCATTGGTGTGTACCATACATCCGGATCAGGCGACGACAATAAGCTTGAACAAAGGGAATGATCTGAGCAGAGGAAAAGTGTACTTCCGGCAGACATCCCTACTCTTTACTCTTGAAAGCGAAATTCGAACCCATACCAGCAACAAGGCAAATCAGCGGCGATGCTGCCCAGTAGATCGATTCATTCACGTACAGCATGGCAGGCTCGCGAGAGAAATGAATGACAAGCAGGGAAACCAGGACGCCGATAAGTGCGATCCCACCTGGAAAAGGAGCATTCCTGCGCGCCCCCATGAAGAGAAAGCCAAAAGCAAATATGGAAAGGTGCCAAGCGCCCACCAATAGCCATTCATAACCAGGAAAGGGCATCATGTGCGCACGGACCGCAATGCCCGGACCAGTCGACCGGACCCGAGCAACAGGAACAGGGCGAAGACAAGCTCAGCAAGGGTGGCGATCAGGGTTGGCCATATCTCCGGATCCAGCCTGCCGCCTTCGAGCCCGGCGATGTAAATAGCGGTGCCGTGGTAGACCAGGTCCGAAAGCACCTGGAACAGCAGGTACAAGGCCAGCACCGAGAAGGCGACACGCTGCAGCGTGTCCGCGTCGAACGCCGGAGCCCCTTCGATCCCGCCTTCCTCAACCAGCCTGTTGGTTACCGATCGCGGGAAAAACAGTAGCGCCAGGCCAAGTGCCAGCGGAATGACTATCGGGATCACGACCAGGCCGGAAAAGGCAGAGGGGGAGCGCTCCGGTGCTGTCAGATAGAAGGACAGATAGCCGCCAAGGGCGGTCAGCGCAAAGGCGATCATCGCGACGCCAGCGATGCGCAGCAGCAGATTGGAAAGATCGCGGTAGCTCATGCGCGAGGATTCAATCGCCTCGCCGCCCTTGGTCGGTGCGCCTGTCATAGTCCAGATCCTTCTGATTCCACGTCCGGATAACTTTCCGGGGGTCTTCCCTTGCCCTTTCACCCGGGCGATTACGGCCGGGAAACCGGCCCATGCGGCACCCTACCCGATCTCGCCCTCCGGCGGAACCTCGTCAATGAGGTCTGAAGACTCGTTGCGCACGTTGTTCACTTGTGTGCTCACGCGGTGCGCCACGAAATCGCCACGCGATTGCGCGATCAGGCCAGCCACCTCCGGCGCCGGCGTATCCGGCGACAGCCAGGCAGCGAAATCCGCGGGCCGCAGCACTACCGGCATGCGGTGGTGGATGGCGGCGATGTCGGTCCCGGCGGCCTCGCGGGTGAGCAGCGCGCAGGAGAGCACGGTGGCGTGCGGACCGTGCCACAGCGACCACAGGCCGGCGATGGCGACCACCTCGGCGTCCGGTGCGTGGAAATAGTATGGCTGGTGCCCGGCACGCCCGGCGGCGGTCTTCACCGGCTCGTGCTCGTTCCACTCGTACCAGCCACGCGCGGGCATCAGGCAGCGCGCCGAACGGATGCCGTGGCGCCAGGTGGGCTTGCTGGCGGCCTCCTCGCTGCGCGCGTTGAAGGTCATGGTGGGCGGCGTGTCCTTCTTCCACCAGGAGGGAATCAGCCCCCAGCGGGCCACGTCGCCCAGCACCTCGCCTTGCGGCATGTACACGATGGGCACCGGCTGGGTGGGCCCGACGTTGTAGCGGGTGATCCAGCCCTTCCAGTTGTGGCGCCCGAGGTGGAAGTAGCTTTCCATCGCCCGGGCATCGGGGGTGACGTAGCGACCGCACATGGGTGGATACCTGGGATCCGGGAACCCTTATTCGTAATGGGCTGCTGCCCGCTGCACAAGGTGGTCCGGACCGAAGAAGAACACCTCGGCTGCCATGCCCCTGACGCCGCGGTAGTAAAGGATGACCGAGCCGGCACCCACCAGCGTCTGCAAGAGCTCGAAGCGCAGGGTGGGCATTTTTTGCAGCGCGGCGGCCCAGTAGGCACGCACGGCGGCCTTGCCGGTCAGCGAACCCGAGGCCACGCCGGCAATCTGCGCGATATAGGGCGACGACATGGTGAAGTCATCGGCGTAGTGCGAAAGGATGCGGTCGAGGTCGTGGGCGTTCCAGGCCTCGATCCATTCACGGGCGAACTGGTGGGCGAATTCGGTGGTGATCATGGACGCTCCCGGGGCACGGGGCTGGGCGTGCCTGCACGGCAAGCGCCCGGCCACGAGCCGTTAAAGGCGACTCACTTGACCTCGAAGACCTCGATGATCTTCTTGGCGAACTCCAGGTTGTCCTGCTCGGACACCGCCATGTTCTTCAGCGCGGCGACGGCCTGGGCCTGCTTGTCCTCGGTGACGCCAATGGCAGCCAGCAGCTCATTCACATGGCTACCGCCGCCCACGGCAAGTTCACCGCGGATCTCGGCGCCGAAGCCGAGCAGCATCTGCTTGATGTCCTTGGGCCGGTTGCTCTCGGTGCCAAAGGGCTTCTCCGGCACCAGCGTCACAAAGTACTGGTTCGGCGAGTACTCGTTGATGGCACCGGACAGGCCGTCGGTGGTGGAACCCAGCAGGCCGCCGATCACGATATTGCCCCAGAACCAACCGTTAAGAGTGGTGGACAACTGGGTGGTGTAGGTCTTGTAGCCCTCCTTCTCGAAGGTAACCGCCACGTTCTTGTCGCGGCTCACGTTGGCCGTGATGGGCGTCTTGCCCAGCGCCTTGCCGGCCACGGTAACAGTGGCTTCCTGCGGTTCACTATTGAACGTGACCTGCTGGGACGGACCGGAAACGACAGTGGCGCAGCCAGACAACAGTGCCGCCGAAGCGACGATAGCAGCGAGTACCTTCACGAGTGGAGCTCTCCTTGGTTGAAAAAAACACGCGTTTAAGGGACGGGTGGCCAGGGCGGCAGCGCGTCAGCGCGCCTGACCTTCTTGCGCGGCTGCGTCCCGGGCAGCGCGGGTGCGCGCCTCATCAACACGGACGATCAGGTCTTCCACGATGGCATTCCTGTTGCCATTGAGCAGGTATGCGCCGCGCACAATGGGCGAGAACGTAATCTCGCTACCAAACCTGCACGGCGATCTGAGGCGGAGCGTAACGCGAGGCGGATTCTGGTCAACCTTGTAGCTGACATTCATGATATTGGAAATCAGGATGGACTCCTTCTTTCCCTTCCAGGTCACCACCAGGCGGTCGCCGAAATCCACCACCTCATCCACGATGTCCCACAACATATTGCGGAACATCAAATAGCCAGCCGCCATCATCAACAGCGGCGTTACGAGAAACATGATGTCCTGTTCGACGGCACCATTGGTGATCCCTGCCAACATGACGATGGACAACCCTGCAAACCAGGAGACAGGCATAAGCCACTTGTTAATGAACGTCGTGCTCGACGATATGACTTTCATACAACAATCCCTGTAACGGCGGCGGACGGATGGCGACGGGTCTACCGCCACCCTCAGGTCACCTTGATGACCTTTGTGCCCGCCAGATAGTCATGAACGCAACGACGCGGCTTGCCGAAGATCAGCAACGCGTCTGCGAGGGAATAGATATTGCCAGCGACAGGCACGTTGGCCATCAGATAGCCCGGAAAATACCTGAGGAACAGTTGCGTCCTGAGCTTGGGCACCTCATCGGTCATGTCGACAACCTGGATGGCCATGGCCCGCTTCCCGATCGTCTGGCCGTAGCGCAGCATCAGGTACCAGTTGAGCGTCACGAAGACCAGGAAGCCCAGCAAGCCCATGACCACTGCGTCCCCGAAGGGCGGAGAGCTTTCGACGGGAAACCGGATTAGCCCGGCAAAGTACCAGACAGCCAAGGTCAACAGGCCACTGGTAAAGGCATCCACAAACATGGCGGCAAACCGCTGCCAGCGGGTGGCGAGTACCAGGACTTCGGCGCCATGGCTCTGGACCTGGCTGGCAGACGTTGCCTGGTAGGACTTCCCTGCTTCCACTTTATTCTTCCTTGAGATATTCGTTTCAGGCCAGACGCTGACATCCGGCCACAGAGCACGCCCCCGGATCAGGAGGGCTTATGCACCCTGTACATGGCACACAGTTTGTTTCCATCCGGATCGCGAACGTATGCGAGATACAGGGCCCCCAGGCTTCCCTGGCGCGGGCCGGGTGGCGCCTCGATCGAGGTGCCGCCATTGGCAACTGCCGCATCGTGGAAGGCGTGCACTTGCTCGGGTGAATTGCACTTGAAGCCAATCGTACCGCCATTTGTCAACGCCGACTGAAAACTGACCCCCTTTGGGTCTAAAACGCCGATTGAAAATTGACCCCCTGGGCCGCTGGGTTATTACGCGGTGACGGATTTCTTTGGTGTGGCACCTGCCTTGCGCTTGCCCTTGAGCCGGTAGCTTTCGCCACTGATCTGGACGATATGTGCGTGATGGAGCAGCCGGTCGAGCATGGCTGCGGTGAGGGTCTGGTCGTCGGCGAAGGCGCTGGCCCACTGGGTGAACGGCAGGTTGCTGGTGAGGACCATGCTGCCGCGCTCGTAGCGTTTGGCGACGACGCTGAAGAACAGGTTGGCCTCATCGCGACCGAACGGCAGGTAGCCGATCTCGTCGACGACCAGCAACTTCGGCCCGAGCACGGCGCGGTTGAAGTACTGCTTGAGCCGTCCCTGCTGGTGCGCTGCCGCGAGCTGGATCATCAGGTCGGCGGCGGTGATGAAGCGCGTCTTGATGCCGGCCATGACGGCGCGATAGGCCAGTGCGATGGCGAGATGGCTCTTGCCGACACCACTGGGCCCGAGCAGGACGACGTTCTCGGCGCGCTCGATGAAGGTCAGGCCCGCCAGCTCCTGCACCTGGGCACGCGGTGCGCCGGAAGCGAAGTTGAAGTCGTATTGCTCCATCGTCTTGATGGATGGCAGCGTAGCCAGGCTGAGCAGCGTGCTGCGGATGCGCTCG
>JADFDG010000008.1 GCA_018262975.1 Gammaproteobacteria bacterium | reverse complement strand
GCCCCGTGAAACAGTACCTCGACCTGATGCGCCACGTGCGCCAGCACGGCACCTTCAAGTCCGATCGCACCGGCACCGGCACGTACAGCGTGTTCGGCTACCAGATGCGCTTCAACCTCGCCGAAGGTTTCCCGGTGGTCACCACCAAGAAGGTGCACCTGAAGTCGATCATCCACGAGTTGCTGTGGTTCCTGAAGGGCGACACCAACGTGCGCTACCTGAAGGAAAACGGCGTGTCCATCTGGGACGAGTGGGCGAAGGAAGACGGTGAACTGGGCCCGGTGTACGGCTACCAGTGGCGCTCGTGGCCGGCGCCGAACGGCGAACACATCGACCAGATCGCCCAGGTGATCCGCGACATCAAGGCCAACCCGGATTCGCGCCGCCTGATCGTCAGCGCCTGGAACGTGGCGGACATCCCGAAGATGGCGCTGGCGCCCTGCCATGCGTTCTTCCAGTTCTACGTGGCCGACGGCAAGCTGTCCTGCCAGCTCTACCAGCGCAGCGCCGACATCTTCCTCGGCGTGCCGTTCAACATCGCCAGCTATGCATTGCTGACGCTGATGGTGGCGCAGGTGTGTGACCTGGAGCCCGGTGAATTCGTATGGACCGGCGGCGACTGCCACCTGTACAGCAACCACCTCGAACAGGCCGACCTGCAACTGTCGCGCGAGCCGTTGCCGCTGCCGGTGATGAAGATCAACCCGGACGTGAAGGACATCTTCGCTTTCCGTTACGAGGACTTCACGCTCGAGGGTTACCAGTCGCACGCGCACATCAAGGCGCCGGTGGCGGTCTGAGGCCGGTGCACGTGAAGATCTCGCTCATCGCCGCGCTGGCCGACAACGGCGTCATCGGCCGCGACAACAAGTTGCCCTGGCACCTGCCCGGCGACCTCAAGTACTTTAAGGCCGTGACCTACGGCAAGCCGGTGGTGATGGGTCGCAAGACCTGGGAGTCACTGGGGCGCCCGCTGCCGGGACGCACCAACATCGTCATCACCCGCCAGCCGGGTTACGTGGCGAACGGTGCGAAGGTGGTGGCGACGCTCGAGGCCGCGCTGCAACTGGCGGAGCAGGTGGCGCTGATCGACGGGCAGGACGAGTGCGTGGTGATCGGCGGCGCCGAGATCTACGCGCTGGCGCTGCCGCGTTGCGACCGCCTGTACCTCACCGAGGTGCACGCGCAGGTGGACGGTGATGCGTTCTTCCCGCCGTTCGACCGCACGCGGTGGCGCGAGGTGCAACGCGAACGCTTTGCCGCCGAAGGACCCAACCCCTACGCCTACAGCCTGGTCGTCTACGAGCGCGCGGACGCGTAATCCGCGGAAATCAGGGGATGCGCGGTTCGACCACGATCTCGGTCTTCACCGAGTTGGCGATGAAGCAGTCGCGGTTGGCCTTCTCGTGGAGGGCACGCAGCTCGTCGATGGTGGGCTTCTTCTCGCCGCCGAACAGCACGGTGGGCTGCAGCAGCACGCGGGTCACCGCGATGCGCCCCTGCTCGTTCTTGTCGAGCAGGCCGATGGCCTCGTCGTCATAGCGCGACACGTGGAAGCCGGCCTTGGCGGCGGCGGTGAGGAACGACAGCAGGTGGCAGCTGGACAGCGAACCGACGAAGGCTTCTTCCGGGTCGAGGAAGCGCGGTGCTTCCTCGGGGTTGGCTGGCGGCGTGCCGACGATCTCGGTGCCGTTCTCGAGGACCCAGCGGTAGTGCTCGCTGCCGGACGCGGCGTCCCAACCGACCTTGATGCTGTATCGCGCCATGTGCCGCCGACCTCGTTGCCGTGATTAGCCTTTCTACCCGTGCGGGCTGCCGGAACCTTAGCAGGTTTGGGGTGCGTGCCCTACTGGATTGTCAGACATAAGTCTTAGTCCGGATTCACTGCGGACGATTGGCCTGCCCCAGCGACCAGTAGCGGTAGAAGGCGATCGACAGCAGGCAGAACAGCAACTCGTTGACGGCCCGGGCCGCCAGGTCGGCACCCGGCGAGGAGCCGGCGTCGGCCTGGCCGACCATGTAGAACACCGCGAGCATCACCAGCACCAGCACGCTGCCGATCAGCAGGGTGATCATGAACAGGTCGAACTGGATGTCGCGGGAGCGTTGCCAGGCCTGGCCCAGCGATTCCAGCACGCCCTTGCCCTCGGTGACGGCGATGATCGGTGCCAGCCCCAGGCGCGCGTAGGCGTAAGCCCCGGGGATGATGAACAGCACCAGCAGGCCAACGCCCACGGCCATGCCCAGCAGCAGGCTGATGCCGAGCAGCACCGGCCACAGGCGCAGCGCCTCGCCGAGCAGGGGCGCAATGGCCAGGGCTTGCCCGTTGGCCAGCCGGTGGATCGCCGCCAGCTTGACCCCCAGCGCGAGCGGGTAGAGCGCCGCGAGCAGGGCGGCGCTGCCGGCCTGCACCTGCGGCTTGTCGTCGACCAGCAGCAGCGGCTCGCCCCAGCTGTGCACGACCAGCGAGGCCAGTGCCGCGAACGGCAACGTCACGGTCAGCAGCGCCGCGAGGTTGGTGCGGAAGAAATACAGGGTTTCGCGCAGGCGTTGGTGCATCACCAGAAGTACTTGCCCCACAGGTCCGGGTTGGCCCAGAAGCGCGGGTTGTTCCACTCGCGCTCGTGGTTGTAGGTGGCGATATCGTAGCTGTACAGGGTCAGCGTGCGCGAGCCGTCGCTGCAGCGGGCGTCCACGCGGAAGCCCATCCCCAGCAGGTCGTCCAGCGACCAGGTCTCCAGGCAGGCGTCATGGTCGATGAACAGCAGCACCTGCCCGGCATGCAGGTTGCGCAAGCGCCCGAGTACGGCCAGCCCGCCGGCTTTCGGCAGGTGCTCGAGGAAGTCGGCCACCAGCACGCAGTCGTGGCGGCCCTCGCCGGCCAGGTCGGCGGCGTCGCGGATGTCACTGCGTACGGTCACCGGCAGCAAGTCCGGTGCGAGTGCCGGGCGTGCGCTGACGTACAGCAACTCGCGTGGCCGCAAGTCGGCGAGGCGCTGCCCGAGCGCCTCCAGCGGCGTCACGGTGCCGCCGCTTGCGTTCATGCCGTGTAACCGTTGTCGCGGAACCAGCGGATGGCATCGCTGATGGAAATGCTGACGTCGCGCGGTGCATAGCCCAGTTCGCGGCGCGCCTTGTCCACCGACATGAACGCGTACTGCGTGCCGTACTTGATCTCGCCGAGGGTGAACGGCGGGCGCTTGTCCTTGAGGATGTTGTCGGTGACCAGTTCGGCCGCCACGGCGATCGCCTTCATGGCATTGGCCGGCACCGGGATCATGAAACGGTGCTCGAGGCCCAGCGTTCGTGCCACCAGCTGCGAGAACTCCACGCCGGTCATGTTGACGTTGCCCAGCAGGTACTTCTCGCCGGTACGGCCCTTTTCCGCCGCCAGCACGTGGCCGAGCGCCACGTCGCGCACGTCCACCACGTTGAAGCCGCCCTCGACCTTCAGGCGCGTCAGGCCCTTCATCATCTGCAGGATGATGTTGCCGGTGGGCGTCGGCGCCACGTCACCCGGGCCGAACGGGAAGCAGGGATTGACCACCACGAGGTCGAGGCCGTTCTGCGCGAAGCCCAGCGCTTCCTGCTGCGACAGGTACTTCGACAGCACGTAGGGCGTGGCGCTGTACTGGTTGAACGGCGTGTCCTCGTCGGAGACTTCCTTGCCGGGCTTGATGCCGATCGCCGACAGCGAACTGGTGTAGACCACGCGCTGCACGCTGTCGGAATGCTTGCAGGCCCAGCAGATGTTGCGGGTGCCCTGGCTGTTCACTTCCCACAGCGGCTTCCAGTCCGGCATCCAGGTGCTGTAGACGGCAGCCAGGTGGAACACGTGGTCCACGCCGGCAATGGCTTTCTCCACGAAGTCCTTGTCGAGCACGTTGCCGCGAATGATCTCCGGCTTGAGGTGCTCGATGTTGGCGGTGGACTCCTTCGGCAGCACGGCGGCGCGCACCTCGACGCCCCGGCGGGTGAGTTCTTCCACGACATGCGAGCCAATGAAGCCGGCGGCGCCGGTGACCAGGACTTTTTTCACGGCAGGGATTCCCCGTTGGTTGGTGGCGGCGCCGGGCACGCGCGGGCCGCCGGGATTATGGACGATGCCGGCGTCGCCGTCAGGCTTGCGCCGGCTTCTTGGCGAGTTTTCGCTGCAGCGTGCGGCGGTGCATTTTCAGGGCGCGCGCGGTGGCGGAGATGTTGCCGCCGTGCTCGGCCAGCACGCGCTGCAGGTGCTCCCACTCCAGGCGCGACACCGACATGGGCGTGTCCGGCGCGGCGCCGCTGTCCTGCCCTTCGCCGGTGGTGAGGGCGTGCAGGATCGACGCCACGTCGGCGGGCTTGGCCAGGTACTGGGTGGCGCCGAGTTTCACCGCATCGACGGCGGTGGTGATGCTGGCGTAGCCGGTGAGCACGAGGATGCGCGCGTCGGGGTTGACCTCCAGCAGCGGCCGGATCAGGCGCAGGCCCGATTCGCCGCCGATGTTCAGGTCGAGCACGATGTATTCCGGTTCGTGGGCGCGCGCCAGCGCGAGTGCCTCGTCGGTAGTGCGGGCGCTGAACACCGCGTAGCCGCGCTGCCCCAGCGCGCGCGACAGCACGCGGTTGAACGCTTCGTCATCGTCCACCACCAGCAGGTGGGGGGCATGGTCATCGTGGTTCTGCGACATCATGGACTGCTCGTGCCGGGTGACAGGGACGCCAGGGGAATCGTCATGCGCGCGGCAGTGCCGCCGCCTTCGCGCGGCGCAAACGACAGCTTGCCGCCGCAACGCTCCAGTGCGCGCCGCGCCAGGAACAGGCCGATGCCCATGCCGTTGCCGTCTGCCTGCGGCGCGAGGCCGGCGCTGGCGCGTTGTTGCGCGTTCATCCCGGGCCCGCGGTCGCACACGTCGATGACCAGCGAGGCGCCGTCGGTGCAAGCGAGCACGGTGACCGGTTCCGCGTGTCCGGGCGGGTGGGCGTCGGCGGCGTTGTTGACCAGCGTGTGCAGTGCCTGTGACAGGGTGAGGTCCGTCACCAGCACCTGTGCGTCGAGTGCCGGCGTGCTGTCGATGCGCACCGTCGTGCCGGGTCGTTGCACCTGCCATTGCTGCACGGTTTCGCGCAGCCAGGCGCCCGCGGTCATCCGGCCGCCGCCTTCGGCGCGGGTGCTGCCGGCCTCCGCCGTCAGCTGCGTCAGTATCCGCCGGCCCTGTTCAACCTGCTCGCCGAGCAGTTGCAGGTCTTCGCGCAACTGTGCCGGCGGGGGCGTTTCACGCAGCAACTCGTCGATCACGATGCGCATGGTGCCCAGCGGCGTGCCCAGACTGTGCGCGGCGCCGGCGGCGAGGTTGCCCAGCGCCACGATCTTCTCGTCGCGGGCGATGGCGGCATTGGCTTCGGCCAGTGCCTGTTCGCGGCGACGCAGCGCGCGGTTCATGCGCACCACGAAGCCCACCACCACCAGCGCCGACAGCGCGAACGTGAGCCACATGCCGCCCAGGTGCAACTGCATGGCCAGCGCATCGTCGCCAATGGCCAGCGGCCGGTAGTACTGCCACAGCAGCGTGTAGGCGGCCACGGCGACGGCTGCCAGCAACCATGCCAATCCGGCCGGCAGGATCGCGGCGCCGATCGCCACCAGCGGCAGCAACATCGTGATGAGCGGGTTGGTTGCCCCGCCGGTGAAATGCAGGAAGCAGGACCAGCCGGCGACATCGCCCAGCAGTTGCAGGGCCAGGGCGCGTGGCGTCACCGGGCGCCTGGCGGCCAGCCAGGCCAGGGTGAACAGGTTCAGCGCCGCCATGGCCAGGGCCACGGCCAGCAACGCAAAGGTGGGCAGGGCGATGCCGGCCAGCCCCGGGCCGAGCAGGACCACCAGTCCCATCAGGCCGGCGGACAGCCAGCGCAGGCTGGCCAGCTGGCTGGCGCTGGATGCGGCGGGAGCGGGGGGCGGGATGGGCAGGGGCATGGTCTCGGGGGTCGGGCCTACTCCCTCAGGGGTAGGTGTTTGGTCGCGGAACATTGTGCCAAGTCAAACTTGCAAGCGGTGCGCTACCTACCATGACGAGGTGCGGCGAAATGTCGCAGCGGCAAAACGCCGCAGGCGGGTTCCGGGAGGGGCCCGCCCCGTGTCCAGCATAAGGAGTAGACGCCATGAGCGAAGGGCAGAGCAAGAATCCGGAAATGACCGCCGACAGCGTCCCCAACGCCGGCCGTCGCAGTTTCCTCGGTGCGGCCGGCGTGGCCGGCCTGGTGGGCGCGGGCCTGTCGATGGGTCTGGCCGGTTGCCGCAAGGAAGAAGGTGGTGCTGCTGCCCCGGCGGGCGACGGCCATGCTGCCGCCCCGGCGCACGGTGGTGCGGGCTCGCCGCACCTCAAGCCCGGTGAGCTGGACACCTACTACGGCATCTGGAGCGGCGGCCATACCGGCGACATGCGCATCCTCGGCCTGCCCTCCGGCCGCGAGATCCACCGCGTACCGGTGTTCACCCCGGACGCCCTGGTGGGCTGGGGCATCACCAACGAATCCAGGAAGATCATGGGCACCAGGCCCGACGGCAGCCTGAAGTACACGGTGGCCGATACCCACCACACCCATGCCTCCTACAAGGACGGCAACTACGACGGCCGCTATGCCTGGATCAACGACAAGATCAACAGCCGCATCGCCCGTGTGCGCCTCGATACCTTCACCTGCGACAAGATCACCGAGCTGCCCAACGTCCAGGGCTTCCACGGCATCTTCCCGGACAAGGCCGACCCGGTCGATCCGGCCATCAACTACACCACCCGCGTATTCTGCGGCTCCGAGTTCAGCATCCCGCTGCCGAACAACGGCAAGGACGCGGCCGACGCGACCAAGTACCGGTCGCTGTTCTCCTGCGTCGACGCCGAGACCATGGAAGTGCGCTGGCAGGCGCTGATCGACGGCAACTGCGACCTGGTCGCCACGTCGTTCGACGGCAAGCTGGCTGCCACCAACCAGTACAACACCGAGATGGGCGCGCACTACGAGGACATGATGTCCGCAGAGCGCGATGCCTGCCTGTTCTTCAACATCGCCCGCATCGAGGAAGCGGTGAAGGCCGGCAAGACGAAGACCTACGGCGATTCGAAGGTGCCGGTGGTCGACGCCACCCGTGCCGCCAACGCCGATCCGAAGACCGCGCTGGTTGCCTACGTGTCGGTGCCGAAGAACCCGCACGGCGTGAACGCCTCGCCGGACGCGAAGTACTTCATCTGCGCCGGCAAGCTGAACCCGACCGCGACCGTGATCGAGCTGCAGAAGGTGCTCGACTGGTTCGACGGCAAGCTCGACAACGCGGACAAGGCCATCGTGGCCGAGGTCGAGATCGGGCTGGGGCCGTTGCACACCGCATTCGACGGCCGCGGCAACGCCTATACCACGCTGTTCCTCGACAGCCAGGTGGTCAAGTGGAACATCGAAGCCGCCATCAAGTTCCACGCCGGTGACAAGAACGCCAAGTACGTTGTTGACCGCCTGGACGTCACCTACCAGCCGGGCCACATCAACGCCTCGCAGTCCGAGACGCGCGCTGCCGACGGCAAGTGGCTGTGTGTTGGCTGCAAGTTCTCCAAGGACCGCTTCCTGCCGGTGGGTCCGCTGCACGCCGAGACCGAGCAGCTGATCGACATTTCCGGCGAGAAGATGGTGCTGGTCGCGGATCACCCGGTGCGCCCGGAACCGCACGACTTCATCATCTTCAAGCGCGACATCATCAAGACGAAGCAGATCTACAACCTGGATGACTTCCCGAACGCGATCAAGGACCCGAAGGAGTCCGGCGTGTTCCGCAACGGGAACAAGGTCACGGTGAAGATCACGTCGCAGGCGCCGGCATTCAGCCTGCGCGAGTTCACGGTGAAGAAGGGCGACGAGGTCACGCTGGTCCTCACCAACCTCGACAACATCGAGGACCTGACGCACGGCTTCGCGATTCCGAAGTACAACATCAACTTCATCGTCAACCCGCAGGAAACGGCGTCGGTCACCTTCAAGGCCGACAAGCCGGGCGTGTACTGGTGCTACTGCACGCACTTCTGCCATGCGCTGCACCTCGAGATGCGTTCGCGCATGATCGTGGAAGGTTGACGCCACGCCTGATCGCGTAATCCTTGTGCGCTGCAAGGGTTACGCGTGAGCCGGGCAACACGCGCGAAACGGCATCACAGGGATGCCCAGGGACGGAACCGGGGGGCCTCGCGCTCCCTGGTTCTTTTTTTACGGACATTGCTCACGCCGTTCGCGCACGGATTGGCCATAATCAAAGCGGTGACAAGTCGTGACGCAGGTCCCGGGTCTTCCGGGCGTGCGCGCAGGAGGAAAGCTGCATGAACTGCACGAACCGGGATGCGCACGCACTGCAGGGTGCACGCGGATTGATCGTGGGCCTTGCGCTGTTGCTGCTGGCGCTCGGCATCGCGCCGCTGGCAAATGCCTCCTCGTACGAGGCGCCGCTGCCACCGCAACTGGCCACCGACCCGCAGATGTGCAACTGGCTGCCTTGTGCCGACGTAATGCCGGGCGCCGACAGTTTCTCGCCGCGCAAGGGCCGGCCCGCCTACGTCGAGGCCTACCAGACGCGTGATGGCCAGCCGGTGCTGGTTGGCTATGTATTCCTGTCCACCGACGTCGTCGACATCCCCGCGTACTCCGGCAAGCCGGTGGTCACGCTGATGGGCATGGATGCGACCGGCACCATCGTCGGCGTGAAGATCCTCAAGCACAGCGAACCGATCCTGCTGGTGGGCATTCCCGAGGCGGAGCTCACGAAATTCATCATGCAGTTCCTCGGCAAGAAGGCCTGGGACAAGGTCGAGATCGGCAAGGCACGCGCCAGCGGCGGCTATATCGGTATCGATGCCATCAGCGGTGCCACCGTCACGGTGATCGCCCAGAACCAGGTGGTGATGCGCAGCGCCTACCTCATTGCGCGCCAGGTCGGCATCGTCAAGGCCGAGCCGCGCCCGAAGGCCGAGTTCCTGCCAGCCGGCGCACTGCTGGACTGGGATGCGCTGGTCGACGAGGGCAGCATCCGCCAGTTGACCGTCAGTGCCGCAGACGTCGGCGAGACCGACACCCGCGAGCCGCTCATCGACATCCATTTCGGTTACCTCAACGAACCCACGATCGGTCGCAGTGTCCTCGGCCAGGAAAACTGGCAGCGGCTGATGTCGGGCCTGGGTCCGAACGATCACGCCATCTTCCTCGTGGCCAACGGGCGCACCACCTTCAAGGGCTCGGGCTTCGTGCGTGGCGGCATCTTTGATCGCGTGCAGGTGGCGCAGGATGTCGACACCTTCACCTTCCGCGACACCGATTACCTGAACCTGTACAGCGTGGAGGCAAAGGGGGCGCCGGCGTTCACCGAGTCGTCCATCTTCATTGTCCGCGGCGAGAACTTCAGCGCGGCGCTGCCCTGGAGCCTGGTGTTCCTCGGCAACAAGCTCGACAAGAAGACCGGCCACCGCGAGTTCGCCAACTTCGACAGCGAATACTGGCTGCCGGGCAAGTACCTGAAGGGTGGCCGCCCGGAAGTGGTGCGGCCGCAGGCGGCGTGGGTGAAGATCTGGAAGGATCGCGCGCTGGAGATCGCGCTGTTCACCGCGCTGCTGCTGGGCGTGGCCACTGTCTACGCGTTCCGCGACCGCCTGACGCGTGCCTCCAACCGCCACAACAAGTGGCCGGTGAACGCCTTCAAGTACACGGCGTGGGTGCTGAGCATCGGCTTCATCGGTTTCCACCTGATGGCGCAGCCCTCGGTGACGCAGGTGCTCACCTGGTTCCACGCGCTGCTGTTCCAGTGGACCTGGGAGCTGTTCCTCACCGACCCGTTCATCTTCATCTTCTGGATCTTCATCTTCGTGACGGTGTTCCTGTGGGGACGCGGGCTGTTCTGCGGCTGGCTGTGCCCGTTCGGCTCGTTGCAGGAAGCGATCTACAAGGTGGCCGGCTGGATCGGCTTGCGCCGCTTCCAGTCGAAGCTGCCCAGGCAATGGCACGACCGCCTCAAGTGGGTGAAGTACGTGGCGTTCTTCGTGCTGCTGGCGGTGTCGTTCTTCTCGATGGGCCTGGCCGAGAAGATGGCGGAGATCGAGCCGTTCAAGACCACCTTCCTGGTGGGCGTGCTCAACCGCGCCTGGCCGTACACGCTGTTCGTGGCGGTGATCCTCGGCATGTCGATCCTGATCGAGCGGCCGTTCTGCAAGTACCTGTGCCCGCTGGGCGCCGGCCTCGCCATGCCATCGACGTTCCGCTGGTTCGGGCTGAAGCGCAAGCAGGAGTGCAACACCTGCACGGCCTGCGCGGTGGGCTGCGGCTCGCTGGCCATTGACCGTGACGGTCGCATCGACCAGCGGGAATGCCTGCTGTGCCTGGACTGCATGGTGCTGTACACCGACGACCACGCCTGTCCGCCGCTGGCGCAGGAGCGGAAGCAGCGCGAGAAGAAGGGCCTGCCGCTGACGAAGATCGCCGCCGACGGCTACTTCATCCCGGTGGTGAACATCGACGAGCCGGCACCGGTCGCGAAGCCGGTGCACGCGCGCAGCCACGTCGACCCGCGCATGCCTTCCGATCCGGTCGACCTCCCGTACGCACACCAGGCGTCGCTGGTGCGCTTCGTGCTCGCCGAGCTGCAGGATCACCTGTGGCCGTGGAGCCTGGTGGGTATCCGCCGCAATGCGTGGCTACAGGCATCCGGTTTCGCGGTGCTGCTCGCGGCGGCGCTGGTGCTGGTGCTGGCCGTCAACGGCACGCTCGATGCAGCCGCAGTGATCTTCGCGTGGGTAGGCTGGAGTTTCTTCGAGGTACTGGTGCGCATGGGTGCGCGGCCCTACGTGAAGGAAGGCCCCTGGTGGCAGCGTCATTACCGCGTCGCCACCTGGATGGACATGATCAGTTACGTGGGCTTCAAGAACCTGCTCATAGGAGCGGTGTTCTTCATCCTGCTCAAGTCGATGGGCTTGCTGGTACTCTGAGGTACCAGGGAAAAGGCAACGGGAGCGGCGATGTTGGTGGCGGGGTGGATGTCCGGTGCGCGGCGCCGGGTTGGCGGCGCGGCAGTGCTGCTGCTGGTCGCCTGCGTGTCCGCCACGGCCGCGACGATCCCGGTGGCGCCCGGCGGATCCATACAGGCGGCACTCGATGCCGCCGCGCCCGGCGACGTGGTGGAGGTGGCGCGCGGCCATTACCGCGGGAACCTGCGTATCGACAAGCCGGTCACCCTGCGCGGCGTCGGCCGGCCGACGCTGTCCGGTGGCCTGTCCGGTGACACCATCCGCGTTGTTGCCACCGACGTGACCATCGAAGGGTTCATCGTCCGCGATTCCGGCGACAGCCTGCTGGCCCAGAACGCCGGCATCTACGTGCAGCCGGGCGCCGACCGCACGGTGGTGCGCCACTGCGATCTCGTCTACAACCTGTTCGGCCTGTGGATCGAGAAGGCCAACGACGTGGTGGTGGCCGACAACCTGATCACCGGCAAGCGCGACTACGCGTCATCCCAGCGCGGCAATGGCATCCAGCTCTACAACACGCGGCGCGCGCGCATCGAGCGCAACAACATCGGCTTCGTGCGCGATGCCATCTACGTGGATGTTTCGCACGACGCGGTGTTCCGCGGCAATCGCCTGCACCACAGTCGCTACGGCACCCACTACATGAACTCCTACCGCAACCTGTGGGAGGACAACGAGGCCTACTACAACCGCGGTGGCCTGGCGCTGATGGAAGTGCGCTACCAGACGGTGCGCAACAACCGCGCCTGGGGGAACTCCGACCATGGCATCATGCTGCGCACCATCCAGGACGCGGTGGTGGAGAACAACGTCGTGGCCGGCAATGCGCGCGGCTTCTTCATCTACGACGCGGAATACAACACGCTGCGCGGCAACCTGGTGGTCGACAACGGCGTCGGCGTGCACCTGTGGGCAGGTTCCAAGAACAACGTCGTGGACGACAACGACTTCATCGCCAACCGCGAACAGGTGCGCTATGTCGGCGCCAGGGACATGCCGTGGGGCGGCGAGGCCGGCAACCACTGGAGCAACTACGTGGGCTGGGACCGCAACGGCGACGGTGCCGGCGATGTGCCCTACGAGGCCAACGACATGGTGGACCGCCTGTCCTGGCGGCACCCGATGATGAAACTGCTGCTGGCCAGCCCGGCGGTGCAGGCGCTGCGCCTGGTGGGCCAGCAGTTCCCGTTGCTGCGTGCGCCCAGCGTGGTGGACCCGGCGCCGCGCATGCAGCCGGCCCACCCCGGCTGGCAGGCGTGGCTGGGCAAGCAGTTCCCGGTGAAGGCGGAGGCGCAATGACAGGCGAGGCGATGATTTCGGTGCGTGGCGTCACGCGCCACTACGGCACCATCCACGCGGTGGACGGCGTCGACCTGGACATCGGGCGCGGCGAGCTGTTCGGCCTGATCGGCCACAACGGCGCCGGCAAGAGCACGCTGTTCAAGATGATGCTGGGCCTGGTGCCGGTGACCTCCGGCGACATCCTCATCGATGGCGTGCCGGTGCGCGGGAGTGACTTCCGCCGCGTGCGCCGCGGCATCGGCTACCTGCCCGAAAACGTCGTGCTCTACGACAACCTCACCGGGCTGGAAACGCTGGTGTTCTTCGCGCGCCTGAAGGGCGTGCCCGCCGATGGCTGCGCCGCCGTGCTGGCGCGGGTCGGCCTGGCCCACGCCGCCAACCGCCGGGTGGTGGAATATTCCAAGGGCATGCGCCAGCGCCTGGGTTTCGCGCAGGCCCTGCTCGGCAAGCCGCGCCTGCTGTTCCTCGACGAGCCCACCACCGGCCTGGATCCCGAGGCCATCCGCAGTTTCTACGCCATTCTCCGCGAACTGCGCAGCGAGGGCGTCACCGTGGTGATCACCTCGCACATCCTCGCCGAGATCCAGGAGCGCGTGGACCGGCTGGCCATCATGGCCGCTGGCAAGGTGCGCGCCCGCGGTACCGTGCAGCAGTTGCGCGAGGACATGGCGCTGCCGCTCACCCTGCGCGTGGTGCTGCGCCCGGGTGTGGCGGATACCGTGCGCGCGGCCCTGCAGGGTTTGCCGCTGGCCGGCATCAGCGGCAGCGGTGAGGAGCTGGTGCTGACCTGCCCGCGCACGGCCAAGCTGCAGGTGCTGGATGCGGTCAGCGCGCTGCGCAACGAGGTGCTGGACATCCACGTGCGCGAGCCGTCGCTCGAGGACGTGTTCTTCGGATTCGCGGACTGAGAGCGGGGTAGCCATGGAATTCACGCAGGTCTGGAGCATTGCCGCCAAGGAGTTCCGCGACCGCATCCGCAATCGCTGGGTGCTCGCGGTGGCGCTGGTGTTCACCGCCTTCGCGCTGGTGATCGCCTATTTCGGCGGCGCCCAGCAAGGCACCGTGGGGTTCCGCTCCATCGAGTTCACCATTGCCAGTCTGGTGAGCCTGGTCATCTACCTGGTGCCGCTGATCGCGCTGATGCTCGGCTTCGATGCCATCGTCGGTGAGCGCGAGCGCGGTTCGCTCGACCTGTTGCTGTCCATGCCCATCACCCGCTTCGAGCTGCTGCTCGGCAAGTACCTGGGGTTGGCCGGTGCGCTGGCGGCCTCGACGGTGGCCGGTTTCGGTCTGGTGGCCATGCTGCTGGCCGCCGAGCTCGACGGCAGCGCGTTGTTCCACTATGTCGGCTTCATGGCGAGTTCGGTGTTGCTGGGCATGGCATTCCTGAGCCTGGCGGTGATGGTGTCGGTGTTCGCCGCCGACCGCACGCGTGCATCGGGCCTCGCGATCGCGCTGTGGTTCTTCTTCGTGCTGGTGTTCGACCTGCTGCTGCTCGGCGCGCTGGTGGTGACCGGTGGCAGTTACGGCGGCGAGGCATTCCCCTATCTGCTGCTGCTCAACCCGGCCGACGTGTTCCGCGTGCTCAACATGTTCTCGCTGGCGGAGGTCCGCACCCTGTACGGGCTGGCCACCGTGTTTCCCGAGGCGCTGGCATCGCCGGCGCTGCTCGCGTCGGTGATGGCCGGCTGGATCGTCGCGCCGCTCGCCGTTGCAACCTGGAGGTTCCGTCGATGAAACAGCTTTCTTCGTGGCAGGCGCCGTTGCTGGCGCTGCTGGTGGCGGCAATGCTGGCCGGTTGCGGCCAGTCGGGCAGCGAGGGCGGGGCGAGCGGCCCGCAGGAAATCACCGCATCGACCTCCTGCTCGCTCGACGGCATGCTGCTGGCGGACTATCCGGGGCCGAAGGCGCAGATCCACTACGCCAATCGCGCGGAGCCGGACTGGTTCTGCGATACCGTCGAGATGTTCAACGTCTACCTGAACCCCGAGCAGGTGCGCGTGGTACGGGTCATGTACGTGCAGGACATGGGCAAGGCCGACTGGGACAACCCGCTGGGCCAGTGGATCGATGCGCGCCAGGCGTTCTACGTGGTGGGCAGCAAGCGCCACGGATCGATGGGTCCGACCATTGCCAGCTTCGCGCGGCAGGCGGATGCCGACAAGTTCGCCGCCGAACATGGCGGCAAGGTTTACCCGTTCGCCGGGGTCACTGCCGACATGGCCGTACTCGACGGTGGCGCGCTGCACGACAGCGTGATGTAGGAGGTTCGCGTGGCTGATTTCTTCGACAACGTCGAGTGGGAGGCCGCCCAGCGCCTCGAGTCCCTGGCGCGGCTCTCGCTGGAGCTGCGTGAGGCGCACAAGGCGGTGCTGCGCCATTACGGCGTGGACAGCGACGCCGCCCTCGCAGGTCGCATTGCCGCGGGCGACTGCGCCGAGCACCCGACCTGGGAGCACGTGCTGGCGTTGCGCGTGCTGCACGAAACGCGCGAGTCGGTGCGCCGCATGATCGCGGCCAAGGGGCGCGACGACGGCGAGGCACAGCCCTGGCACCTCGTGCTGCAGGCGATGGTGGAGGGCGAATATGTCGGCGCGCTCGCCGGTCCATCGCAGGTGTCGCAGGACGCACTGTCGTTCACTCTGAAATCCGGGGTGACGGTGGAGGTGCACGTCGCGGCAGCGGACGCGTACTCGCTGCGCTGGCGTGCCGTCGGGGCCGGCGGCGCGCCGCGAGAGGCGGGCATCGATACCGCGCCCGTGCATCCGCACCTCGCGACCGTTCCCAATCACCTGCACCGCGCCGATGGCGCCGTCCATGCTGATCCGCTGACGCGGCCCGGCGCGGATCCGGCCGCGAACCTGCGCGCGCTGCTGGACGCCTTGCTCGCCAATCCGCGCTTCGCGCTGGAGGACTGACCCATGGCCGTTGCCGCACGTCATTACCTGCTGGCCGGGATGCTGTTTTCGGTGGGCAGCCTGGTGGCTGGCCTCGTGCACTGTGCGCAGCAGGACGCGCCCGTGGCCGTGGTGCAGGCGCTTGCCGCCCCCGTGGTACTGGAAGGTGGAGCAACGGAGGCAGCGCGGTTTGCTGCCCGTGCGGTGCCGGCGGATGCACGCTGTCCGGTGTGCGGCATGTACCCGGCGCGCTTCCCGAAATGGGCGGCACAGCTGGCACTGCGCGATGGCAGCGTGCGCTTCTTCGATTCGCCGCGGGAGTTCTTCGTGTTCGTGGACCGCGTGTCACGCGGCAGGGCACCGGTGGCCGCGGGCGACGTGATGGTGGCCTGGGTTACCGACTACCCCGGCAATGGCTGGGTGCAGGCCGGCGCAGCCTGGTACGTGCAAGGCTCGAAGGTGACGGGGCCGATGCGCGTTGATGCGCTGCCGGCGTTCGCGCGCAGGGAAAGTGCCGATGCCTTCGTGGCGAACAACGGTGGACGCGTACTGTCGTTCAGCGAGGCTGCTGCCGCGGTGGTGGCCGCGCCGGCAGCGGGACACCATCACCACTGAGTGGCAGCGGACGTGCGGCGGTGCCGCGTCAGCGGCCGCCGGCCAGTGCGAACGTGACTGGCACCAGCACGGTCGATGCGACCGTCGTGTCGCCGCGCCGCGCGGCAATGAAGCGCCACTGGCGCACGGCGGCGCGCGCGGCGGCATCGAGGCGCTCGTGTCCGCAACTTTTCTCCACGGCGACGAACGTGGCCTGGCCCTGCGCGTTCACGGTGACGCGCAGCAGCACGGTGCCCTCTTCGCCCAGGCGGCGTGACATCGGCGGGTAGCCCGGGCGCGGATTGTCCAGGTAGGCGGTATCGACGCGGGCCTCGGTCAGTGGCTCGCTGGCCGGCGCGGCGGCCGGTTCGGCTGGCGCGCTGCCGGCCACGATGCCGGTATCGGGCAAGGCGTCGGTTGCCTGCACCGGCGCGCTCGTCGCGGCCGGTACTGACGGCGGTGGCACTGCCACCGGTTCGGCGCGCGGTCGTGGTTCCGGGCGTGCCGCAGGTTCTGCCGGCGCAGGCGCGGTGGTGGCCGGCGCAGCCCCGGCAGAGATCAGTTTCACCGCCATGCGTTGCATGGCGCCCGGCGTCTCCCAGGGTGAAACCTCGATGGCCAGCAACGCCGCGTGCGCGACCAGCGCCACGGCGAGGATCCGGCCGAAATGCGTCCGCAGCGGTGGCCGCGCCGCCGCCCCCAGGCCGCAATCCGGCGATGCGGTTATCGAGGCCTGCGCAGTCATGGGACGTTGGCCTCGATCCATGCCTGCAGGCGCTGTGCGGGCACCACGCCCGACACCGCCTGGACGCGATGCTGGCGGTCATAGAACGCCGTGCGCGGCAGTTCGCCATGCCAGCGCAGATCGATTTCCGCGCGCAGCATTTCCGGTGCATCGGCGGCGAAGACCCATTGCTCTGCTTGGCCGAGGCCGAACCCCGCGGCCAGTTGCGCCGCTTCCTGCGCCTCCGCGGGCGTGTCGGTGGAGACCAGCACGACATCCAGTTGCGGGTGGCGACGCTTCAGTTCGCCGAGCGTGCGCAATTCCTTCGGACAATGCGCGCAGCCCACCGACCAGTAGGCCACGATGAACGCCTTGCCGGGCCGGGCCGCCACGATCTTCGCCAGGCTGCCACGCGTCATCGGTTGCACCTGTGCTGCAGGGGCTGGTGGCGGCGAAGCCAGTGCCGTGGTGCCGGCCAGCAGCAGGCTGGCCAGCAGCCACCGCGTTGCCGCGCGCGTGTTCATGGCCGCGCCTCCAGCCTGAACAGTTGCAGGCCGCTGGCCGGGGTATTCCAGTAGAGCAGCGGCTCCCCCGTGCCGGTCACGAACAGCGGCAGGTCGGTGTTGCCGGTCGCGCTTGCCAGCGTGCTCGGCGTGGACCATTTCCTGCCGCCATCGCGCGATTCCATCACCTGCAGGCGGAAGGTGTTGTCCGCGTATTCGCGCCAGGCCAGCCAGACGTCGTCGCCGCGCGAAAATACCGCCGGGTGGCCCGCCTGCGCGCCGCCGTCGCCGAAGGCCATCGGGCGCGTCATGCGCTTGCCGTCGGCGCGCCGGTAGTAAAGGCCGGGCTGCTCGCCGCCACCGGTGAACCAGGCAAGGTGACGGCGTCCGCGTGCATCGACATGCAGCGCGCCGCCGTGGTGCGGGCAGCCATCGATGTGCCAGCCGTCCTCGCTGGCGCGCACGATGCGGCTACCGGGTGCCAGGCGTGCCATCGCGAAGTCGCGGGTGTCGGTGCCGAACACGTGCCGCCAAAGCGCCACGGCCACGCCGTCGGGCGCGAAGTCGATGGCGATGCGGCAGCACTGGCAGGTGTGCGCCGCCAGCCGCGTGTTGGGCGAAAACGTCGCGCCACCGTCAGCGGACTGCACGTAGTAGAGACTGCTGCCCGTCCACTCCTTGCCCGCAGACCTGGCGGCCGTGCTGTCGCGGGAGTCCAGCCAGGCAATCGCCAGGCGACCGTCGTCGTGCATGGCCATGGCGGTAAAGCCGTGGCCGATCTCCTGCAGGTCGTCGTTGATGGTCACCGGCGGCAGGAAGCTGCGGCCTCCATCGATCGATCGCGCGAAGCGCACGTGTCCGCTGAAGCGCTTGGCCAGTGCCTGTGACCACGCAACGGCAACGCGCTCGCCGTGCACGGCCAGTTGCGGACGGTTCTGGCCCTCGGCCCGCACATTCTCGGCGACCGCATTCACCACGGTCTCGTCGCCGAAGTGGCGGCCGCCATCGACGGAACGGCTGACTCGCACCTGGCCGTCCTGCACGCGTGCCAGCCACAACCCACCTTCAGCGTCGGCCGTCACGGAAACTGCCAGCGAACTGGCGTGCGCGTGCGGCATCGCCGCGGCGCTGGGCGCCATGCCATCGGCGGCCGCTGCCACGCCCGGCAGGGCGATGGCGGCGAACAGTGCGAGCCAGTGCGCGCGCATGGTCATCACCAGCTTGCCGTGACGCCGAGCGTGGCGCCCAGCGGCAGGCCGACGGTGTTGGTGGGCGCCGCGGCCGTACCGCCGGCGGTTTCCGCGTAGCGCTGGTCGAACAGGTTGCTGACGCGCGCGTAGATTTCCAGCTGTTTGCCGAAGGGACGGTTGGCAGCGAGGTTCACCAGTTCATGGCCGTCGTACTTGCCGGTGTTGGCGGCATCGCGCCAGTAGGATCCCAGGTAAACGTACTCGACCTGCAGGCGACCGCCGGCGAGGAACGCCGGTGTCCACGCCAGTCGCGCGTTGGCGATGTTGCGCGGCGCAGTCTCCATGTCCTTGCCGCTGTAGTCGGCCGTGCCGGAGACCACCCACTGCTCGTAGCTGTGGCGCGCATGCGAGTAGCCCAGCTGCGCGGACAGCGTGTCGGCGAGCGGTGCCTGCACGGCCAGCTCGATGCCGCGGTGCAGGGTCTCGCCGGCATTGACCACCGTGCGTTGCGTGGTCAGCGGGTCCGTGTAGCTGACAATGTCGTCCTGCTTGGTCATGTGGTACACGGAGACATCCACGCGCGCCTTGCCGGGATGGGTACGCAGGCCCAGCTCAATGTTGTCCACCACCACCGGCTTGAGGTCGAGCAGCGATTCGGCCGCGGCCTGGGCCTTCACCGACGTGCTTTCGCGGCTGCCGCGGAACACCTGGCCTTCCGAAGGGGTGCGGAAGGAGTTGGCGAGGGCGATGAAGCCGTTGGTCCGTTCGCTGAACGCCCAGGTGGCGCCCAGTTTCGGGCCGGTGTGCGAATAGTCGACCGAGGTGCTGGCTACGTGGCCGTACCAGCCGCCGGCCGGGAACGTGCCGGGCACGCCCTGGGTCGCCGTGGCCGCGCCGCCGTTGAAGCGGTTGTCGTAGTCGTAGCGCATGTCGTCGTAGCGCAGACCGGCGGTGACGCGCAGGCGTTCCAGCGGCGAAAACTCGGCGTGCACGTACGGCGACACGCCGGTGTAGGTCACGTCGTAGTCAAAGATCTGCACCGGCGCGACGGCGGTGTTGAGTGCGTAGGTGGTGCCACCCTCGGCATTGGTGGTGCGTATGAGACTGATGGAGTCCTCGTCGCGCGACCCCGGGCTGTAGTCGACGTCGACGCCCGCGATCAGGCGTGCGCGCATGGGCGCGAAGTCGCGCCGGTACTTGGCCAGCACGCCCGCCGAGCGGTTGCCCGTTTCGTACCATGTCGGGTCGTAACTCACCGACCAGCTGGGGATGATCTCCATGCTGTTGTCACGCAGGTAGGGCGTGACCGACCACAGCGTGTTGCCCTCTTCCTTTTCGATTGCGGTGGAAACCCGCAGCGCATCGACCTCGCGGTAGGAAAACGGGATGTTGTTGCGCTCCGGCGTGCGCTCGAATTCCGTGAGGTTGACGTTGCCGACGTGCTGCTGGTCAACGTGCGAGAACGACAGCACCGTCTTCGCCAGCGTGGTGTCGCCGATGGCGCGGTCCCAGCGCAGGGTGCCGGCCTGGCGGTCGTAGCCGGCGCTGTCGTGCCAGCCATCGCTGTGCGTGACGTTGATGCTGGCGCGCCAGGCATCGTTGCCGCGTGCATCGCCGCCGCTCACCATCAGGCGTCCCCAGCCCCAGGAGCCGCCCTCGGCGGTGACGTCGAATTCCGTGCTGGTGGGCGGCGTGCGCGTCAGCACGTTGATGGTGCCGCCGATCGCATCCGAACCGTACAGTGCGCTACCCGGGCCCTTCATGACCTCCAGCCCGCCGGACTGCGGCACGTTGATCTCGTAGAGGGCGTTGTGGTTGAAGAAACCGGTGGAGCGGGTGGGAATGCCGTCCTCGAGATACAGGTAGACCGCGCCGGTAGTGAGCGGCTGGCGGATCGATGTCGAGTGCCCTTCGCCGGAGAGGTTGCTCACCCACACGCCAGGCAGCTGGTTGAGCACTTCCCTGGGGTGCTGTGGCCGGCTGGTGGCGATGGTGTCGGCGGACACCTCGTTGACGGTGGCGGGCGTCTCGGCCACGGACGTGGCTTCGCGGGTGCCGGTGACGGTGACCTCGCCGAGGGTGGTGACGTCTTCGGCGGCGTGGGCGGCGCCGATGGCGAGCCCCAGCAATGACATTGTCAGCGCGCGCGGGAGGGGTGTGCGGGAGGACTTCATGCTGCTCTCCGGTTGTGCCCGACCAGCCGGGCGCGAGGTCATCGCGCGCAGTCTAGGCAGAGCACCGGAGCGCGGGCTGCGACATAACGTCGCACCGATACTTCGGTGGTAACCCTTATGCAGAGAGGGGGCCATGCCCCCGATGACTCAAGAAGAGCATCGGGGGCGTGGCCCCCTCTCTACATGGAGCGGGTCGGGATTACTGCGACTTGGCGACCATGTAATCGACGGCGGCCTTGACCTGCTCGTCGCTCAGCGATGCCATGCCACCGCGCGCCGGCATCATGCCCTTCGCACCGGTGAAGCCTTCGAGCGCGTGCTTGTAGAGCGTGTCGTTGCCTTGCGCGATGCGCGCTTCCCAGTCGGCCTTGTTGCCGGGGATCGGCGCACCGGCGGTGCCGGAGGCGTGGCACATCGAACAGGTGCCCTTGTAGGTCTTCTCGCCCAGTTCGTTGGCGGGCGCCTCGGCCACGGCCGGGGCCTCGGCCGGCGCGGCCGGAGCCGCTGGCGCTGCTGCCGGGGCGGCGGCTTCGGGGGCCGGTGCTGCCGGCGGGGTCTCCTGCTTGCCGCAGGCCACCAGCAGGGCCGTGGCAGACAGTGTCATCGCGAGGGCAAACTTCTTCATGGTGAATCTCCTCGAAGTAAAGACAGCGTTGGTCGTGTGGTTAAGTCGCCGGGAGTAAAGCCGTGACGCACACGAACCCGACGCGTGACCGAGCATAACCCCGATACCAGCGACACATCTTGCCGTTGGTCATGTCACGCGCTGCTCGCCCTCAGAAGTCCAGCGACACTTTCAGCCACGCGTTACGCCCCGGCTCGTTCACGCGGGTGGTCTGCTCGAAGCCGCTGATCATCGCGGTGCCGCTGCGGCTGATGTGCTCCGCGTAGGCGACGTCGAACAGGTTGTCGATGCCGGCGGCCACCAGCATCCGCTTTTGCGGTCGCCAGCTGCCGTTGAGCGAGAACACCGCGAAGCCCGGCGTCACGCCGATGTCCTGGCCGACGATATTGCCGGTGCCCGGCGCCACGCGATCCTGGCGGTCCACCGCGCGCAGCAGGCCGCCCGCCGACCAGGTGCCGTTGTCCCAGGTGAGGCCGGTGCGCATTTCCAGCGGCGGCAGCTGCGCCAGCGGGGTGCCGTCGGTGTCGTTGCGGCCGCGCACCCACGCCAGCGTCACGTCCGCCTTCCAGTTCGTGGCAAATGCCCAGCCGGCGCCCGCCTCCGCGCCGTAGGTCTGCGCATCGACGTTGCGCGTCACCGTCGCCGGTGCCTTGATGACAGTGTCGATCAGGATGAAGTCCTCGATGTCGGCGATGAAACCGGACACGCTGAGGTTCACCGCGCCGGCCTCGCGCAGCCAGCCCATGTCCACCTGCGTGGTCTGCTCGGGCCGGGTGAGGAAGGCGCTGTTGGTGGTCTCGCTCTGCTTGCCCTGGCCGATCAGCTCCCAGTAGTCGGGGAAGCGCAGGCTGCGACCGATGCCGGCATACAGCGTGTCGCTGCCGCCGATGTCGTGCTCGTGGCGCAGGAAGCCGCTGGTCAGTGATTCGCTGCGCGAGGTGCCGGCAGTGACGGTGGTGGTGCGCTGGTCCCAGGCGGTCCAGCGATCCGCGCGTACGCCGCCGATCAGCCGGTCGACGTCGCCGATGGCCTGCGTGGCCTCGCCGAACACGCCGTAGTTACGGAATTTCGCGTCATCGACGCGCGGCATGGACTCGTAGGGCATCATCGGCTGGTTCATCGACGAGCGCAGCGTGTGCTGGTTGGATTGCTGGTCGGCACCAACGGTGACTTGCAGCGATGCGGTTGGCGCCAGCTCCACCGCCACGCGGTTGCCCAGCGTCAGGCGGTCGGGGTTGCTGGCCGCCGGGTTGGGCATCATCATCGTCGGCACGAAGGTGCGCAGCGTGTAGTTGTCCATCACGTGGTCGATGTAGTTGCGCCAGGTGTTCACTTCCACGTTCTTCACCAGCGACGAGATATTGCGTCGCCCGGCGCGCAGGCCGATGTTGTCGCGCGCGAACTTCGTGCCGTCCATGCTGCGGTCGCGGTAGGCAGCCTCGCCGTCGCTCTGCCCGCCGGACAACTCGACCCAGGTGTCGTCGTCCGGCGTCCACGCCAGCGCGCCATCCGTGCTCCAGCGCTCGTACTGCGAGTGCACCGGCACGCCGTCGCCGTCCTTGTAATTGTTGGCGTGCGAGCGGGTGGCGTTCAGGCGGCCCTGCACGTCGCTGTTGCCGCCGCTGACCGCCAGTACCTCGTCGTCGCGGTCGAAACTGCCCACGGTCACGCTGGCCCGTCCTTCCACGCCGGCCTCGGTGCGGCGGGTGTGGTCGCGCTCGAACAGCACCGTGCCGGCGGAATTGCCCGGGCCGTACAGCACGGTCTGCGGGCCCTTGAGCACGGTGATGCGGTCGTAGGATTCCGGGAACACGTAGGCGGTGGGCGGATCCATGCGCATGCCGCAGCCGCCGAGGATCTGCTCGTCGTCGAGCAGGATGTTCAGGCGCGAGCCGGCCATGCCGCGGAACACCGGGTCGCCGTCGGTCCCGCCCTTGCGGATCACCGAGAAGCCCGGGATGGTCTTGAGGTAGTCGGCGCCGTCGTGGGCGGGCACCGGCTGGCGCGGGGCCTGCGGGTCGGTGGTCACGGTCAGCGGCGCCGACATGGCCGGCGCGGTCACCACCACCGGCTCCAGGGTGACCGGGGCTGCCGCGTCGGTGGCCGGCGTGGCGACGGCGTCGGCCTGCGGGGCCTGGCCGGAGGCCGGGTCCGTGGCGCCGGCTGCGGTTTCGGCGGCAACGTGGCCGCACAGGGCGAGCGTGGCGACGGCAAGGGCGGAGCGGGCAACGGACTGCATGTGGCCTCCGGGCATGGTGTTGGCGCGCGGATTCTAGGTCCGACCGTCCGCCCGGCGGGATGTGACACGATGTCGCACGCCTGCCCTTCCCAGCGGCGCGGCCGCTGTCTAGGCTGCAGGTCTGCTGCCCCGGGAGGAAAAGATGAGCGACTACCGCGAGATCCGCTACACGGTGAAGGACGGCATCGCCGAAGTGGTGCTGTGCCGCCCCGGCCGCATGAATGCCTTCACCATCGGCATGAAGAACGAACTGGTCGACGTGATCGGCCGCATCGATCGCGACGACAATGTGCGCGTGGCGATCTTCACCGGCGACGGCAAGGCCTTTTGTGCCGGCATGGAGCTGGAAGCCGAGGGCGACATCTTTGGCTACGACATCCCGCAGGGCGACACCCTCAACCTGCACGAAATCCGTGACTCCGGCGGCGAGGTGGTGCTGGCGGTGTACAACTGCCGCAAGCCGATGATTGCCGCCATCAACGGCGCCGCGGTGGGCGTGGGCGTCACCATGACGCTGCCGTTCGACTTCCGCCTGTGCTCGCACAAGGCGCGCTTCGGCTTCGTGTTCACCCAGCGCGGCATCGTGCCGGAGTCCTGCTCGATGTATTTCCTGACGCGCATCGTCGGCATGCAGTGGGCGCTCGAGTGGACGCTCACCGGCGACCTGTTCGATGCGCAGGAGGCGCTGCGCGCCGGCTTCGTGCGCTCGGTGCACGCGCCGGACGACCTGCTGCCGGCCGCATACGCGCTGGCCGCGCGCATCCGCGACCGCACTTCGGCGGTGTCGGTGGCGATCGCCCGCCAGATGATGTGGCGCAGCAGCGCGCTCGACCACCCGATGCAGGCGCACGTGATCGACTCGAAACTGATGTACCAGACCTACCAGATGCCGGACGGCAAGGATGGCTTCGCGGCCTTCCTCGAGAAGCGCGCCCCGGTGTTCCATGCGAAGGCGAGCAGCGACCTGCCGTCGTCCTATCCCTGGTGGACGGAGCCGGAGCTGAAATGAAGACGGTTCTTCGCCGCGCTCTCGGTCTGGCCCTGCTGCTGTCGTTGTGCGCGCCCGCCCTGCGGGCCGCCACGCCGGGCTGGGATTTTTCCGGCGAAAGCCACGGCATCAAGGTGTGGACGCGCACCATTCCCGGCGCGCAGCTGAAGGACTTCCGCGGCGTGATGGTGGTGGACAAGCCGCTGGACGTGGTCGTTGCCGCGGTCGCCGACGTTGCCGCCTATCCCGAGTGGTTCTTCCAGATGAAGGAAGCGCGCCTGCTCGACGGCAAGACGCTCGACGACGTGCACGTGTATTTCGTCATCGGCGGCATCTGGCCGGTGAGCGCGCGCGACGCGGTGATCCGCGCCACCGTCACCCAGGACCCGCGCACGCTGGCGCTGTCGATGAACGCCGACGCCGTGCCGGCGCGCATCCCGCCGGTCAAGGGCCGCGTGCGCATGCCGGCGATGAAGTCCGGATGGAAGCTCACGCCGTTGTCGCCGACGCGCACCGAGGTCGAGCTGATCGGCAATGCCGACCCCGGCGGCATGATCCCGCTGTGGCTGGCCAACTCGGTGGTCACCCTGATGCCCAAGGAAACGCTCAAGCGCCTGCGCGAGCAGATGGATGCGCCCAAGTACCGCGACCCCGCGAAGATCTTCGCCGCCGACCCGCTGCTGCGCGAGCTGCACGGCCGCATCCGCTTCCCGGAATCGCCATGACCACCACGCCCCCGCCCGGCTTTCGCCACTGGCCCGACCCTGCCGAGGACCGCATCGGTCCGTTCTTCTACCGGCTGGAAGCGCCTGGGCGCGTGATCGCGCACTGCGAAGTCCTGGCGCACCACTGCAACGCCTACGGGGGCGTACATGGCGGCGTGTTGATGACGCTGGCCGATTACACCCTGTGCCTCGCCGCCATCGACAGCGAGCAGGATGCGGTGGTGACGGTCAGTGCCAATTGCGACTTCGTATCCGGCGCGAAGGCCGGCGAGGTGCTGGCCGGTGAAGGCGAGCGCGTGCGCGCCGGCGGTTCGCTGGTGTTCACCCGCGCGGTGATCCGTGCCGGGGACCGCGTGATAATGACCGCCAGCGGCGTGATCAAGCGGCTGCCGAAGACCGGAACATGAAGTAGACCGCCCCCACCAGGCAAAGCCCCGCCCACAGGAAGTCCAGCTTCAGCGGTTGCTTCATGTACAGCACCGCGAACGGCACGAACACCGCCAGGGTGATCACTTCCTGCAGGATCTTCAGCTGGCCGAGATCCATCACCGTGTAGCCGATGCGGTTGGCCGGCACCTGCAGCAGGTATTCGAACAGCGCGATGCCCCAGCTGGCGATGGCGGCGATGAACCATGGTTTGTCGTTGAGGTTCTTCAGGTGCGCGTACCAGGCGAACGTCATGAAAACGTTCGAGGCGATGAGCAGCAGTGATGTCTGCAGGATGACGGGCATGGTGTAGTTCTCCGATACGAAAAAGGCGAGCCAGGCTCGCCTTTTTCATGCGCGTGCTATCGAACGTTACTTGTGCAGTTGCGAGACGTCGCGCACCGCGCCGCGGTCGGCGCTGGTGGTCATCGCGGCGTAGGCCTGCAGCGCCGCCGACACGCGGCGGTTGCGCATCTTCGCCGGCTGCCAGCCGAGCTTGCCGCGCGAGTCCTGCTTGTTGCGGCGGTGCGCCAGCTCCTCGTCGCTCACCTGCAGCGTGATGGTGCGCTGCGGGATGTCGATGTGGATGGTGTCGCCCTCATGCACCAGCGCGATCGGCCCCTTCTCGGCGGCTTCCGGCGAGACGTGGCCGATGGACAGCCCGGAGGTGCCGCCGGAGAAGCGGCCGTCGGTGAGCAGCGCGCAGACCTTCCCGAGGCCTTTCGACTTCAGGTACGAGGTCGGGTAGAGCATTTCCTGCATGCCCGGCCCGCCGCGCGGGCCCTCGTAGCGGATCACCACCACGTCGCCCGGCACGATCTGGTCGGCGAGGATGGCATCCACCGCCGAATCCTGGCTCTCGAACACGCGTGCACGGCCGGTGAACACCAGGATGGAATCGTCCACGCCGGCGGTCTTCACGATGCAGCCGTTGGGCGCGATGTTGCCGTACAGCACGGCCAGGCCGCCGTCCTGGCTGAAGGCGTGCTCCTTGCTGCGGATCACGCCACCGGCGCGGTCGGTGTCCAGCGACGGCCAGCGGGTGGACTGCGAGAACGCCACCTGCGTCGGGATGCCCGCCGGACCGGCGCGGAAGAACGTCTTCACCGGCTCGCTGACGTTGCCGGCGATGTCCCACTTCGCGAGCGCCTCGCCCATGGTCGGCGCGTGCACGGTCGGTACGTCGGTGTGCAGCAGGCCGGCGCGCGCCAGCTCGCCGAGAATGCCGGGGATGCCGCCGGCGCGGTGCACGTCCTCGATGTGCACTTTCGGCGTGGACGGTGCGACCTTGCACAGCTGCGGCACGCGCCGCGACAGGCGGTCGATGTCCTGCATGGTGAAGTCCACGCCGCCTTCCTGCGCCGCGGCCAGGATGTGCAGCACGGTGTTGGTGGAGCCGCCCATGGCGATGTCCAGCGTCATGGCGTTCTCGAAGGCCTTGAACGAGGCGATCGAGCGCGGCAGTACCGACTCGTCGTCCTGCTCGTAGTAGCGGCGGGTGATGTCGACGATCAGGCGGCCCGCTTCGAGGAACAGTTGCTCGCGGTCGGCGTGGGTGGCGACCACGGTGCCGTTGCCCGGCAGCGACAGGCCCAGCGCCTCGGTCAGGCAGTTCATCGAGTTGGCGGTGAACATGCCCGAGCAGGAGCCGCAGGTCGGGCAGGCCGAGCGCTCGATCTCGTTGATCTGCTCGTCGCTCACGCTCGGATCGACCGCGGCGACCATCGCGTCGACGAGGTCGAGCTTGTGGTCGGCCAGCTTGGTCTTGCCGGCTTCCATCGGGCCACCGGAGACGAACACCACCGGGATGTTCAGGCGCATGGCGGCCAGCAGCATCCCCGGGGTGATCTTGTCGCAGTTGGAGATGCACACCAGCGCGTCGGCGCAGTGGGCGTTGGCCATGTACTCCACCGCGTCGGCGATCAACTCGCGCGAGGGCAGCGAGTACAGCATGCCGTCGTGGCCCATGGCGATGCCGTCGTCCACGGCGATGGTATTGAACTCCTTCGCCACGCCGCCGGCCTTCTCGATCTCGCGTGCCACCAGCTGGCCGAGATCCTTCAGGTGCACGTGGCCGGGCACGAACTGGGTGAACGAGTTGCACACGGCGATGATCGGCTTGCCGAAATCACCGTCCTTCATGCCGGTGGCGCGCCACAGGGCGCGGGCGCCGGCCATGTTTCGGCCGCCGGTGGAAGTCTTCGAGCGATACTGCGGCATGGTCGTGTTCCTGTCAGAGGTTCTTCGCGAAAACTTTCGAGCCGCGCTGCCAGTTGTACAGCGACTTGCGCGGTTCCGGCAGCGCATCGGGCTTCGTGGACTCGAAGCCGCGCTCCTGGAAGAAGTGCGCCGTGCGCGTGGTCAGCGTGAACAATTGCTTCATGCCCATGGCGCGGGCGCGCTTCTCGATCTCGGCGAGCAGGGTGCTGGCGCGGCCGTTGCCGCGGTAATCCTCGTGCACCGCCACGCAGGCCAGCTCGCCGGACTTGTCGGCGAGCGGGTACAGCGCGGCGCAGCCAATCACCATGCCGTCGCGTTCGATCACGTGGAAGTGGCGGATCTCCGTTTCCAGGCGCTCGCGCGAGCGGCGCACCAGGATGCCGGCTTCCTCCAGCGGACGGATGAGCTCGAGGATGCCGCCCACGTCCTCGACGCCGGCGGCACGCACCTGCTCGTAACGCTGCGCCGTGACCAGGGTGCCGCAACCGTCGCGTGTGAACAGTTCCTGCAGCAGCGCGCCGTCGCGGTCATAGCTGATCAGGTGCACGCGGCCGACGCCGTTGCTGGCGGCGTGCGCGGCGGCTTCCAGTTGCCACATGACGCTTTCCGGCTTCACCTTCTTCGCGGCCAGCAGCTCGCTGGCCTTCATCGGCGTGAGGTCGCGCAGCAGCTTCTTGCCCACGCGGACGCCGTCGTCCTCGCCGAGGAAGATCAGCTTGTCCGCCTTGAGCGCCACGGCAGCGGCGGTGGCCACGTCTTCGCTGTCGAGGTTGAACACCTCGCCGGTGGGTGAATAGCCGAGCGGCGACAGCAACACGATGAACGAGGCGTCCAGTGCGGCGGTGATGGCAGGCACGTCGATGCGGCGCACCTCGCCGGTGTACTGGTAGTCGAAGCCGTCGCGCACGCCCACCGGGCGCGCCGTCACGAAGTTTCCGGACACCACGCGCAGCCGCGCGTTGTGCATGGGCGAGTTGGCCAGCCCCAGCGACAGCTGCGATTCCAGGCGGATGCGCACGCGACCGACGGCGTCCTCGATGTAGGGCAGCGCCTCGGCGGTGGTCACGCGCGTCTGGTTCTCGAAGCGCGTCTCCACGCCGTGCTCGGCCAGCGCCTCGCCGATCTGCTTGCGCGCGCCATGCACCAGCACCAGGCGGATGCCGAGGCTGTCGAGCAGGGCGATGTCGTGGGTGATGGTCGCGAAGCAGTCGCCGGCCAGCGCCTCCCCGGGCACGTACACCACGAAGGTGCGGCCATGGTGGGCATTGATGTACGGCGACGAGTTGCGGAACCACTGCACGTACGCGGCGGCGTCCAGTTTCACTGGCGGTATCCCGGGTTGGGGTGGGTCAACCCCCGATTATACAGCCGGCGCCGGCAGGTCCACGCAGAAGCGGCGGACGAGTTGGCGCAGCAGGTCCACCGTCGGGGCGATGCGGTCCAGGCGCAGGTGCTCGTCCGGCTGGTGGGCCACGGCGATGTCGCCGGGGCCGAGGATCACCGTTTCCATGCCGAGTTCGGCCAGGAAGGGTCCCTCGGTACAGAAGGCCACGCTGCCGGCCGGCTGGCCGGTGAGGGCTTCCACCGCACGGACAATGGGGGCATCGGCCGGGGTGGCCAGGGCGCCGGTGCCGTCATACAGCGGCACGATCTCCAGCCCGACCCGGTGGCGCTCGGCCAGCGGGCGGATCAGGCGGTCGATCTCTTCGCGCATGGCGTCGGGCAGCATGCCTGGCATCAGCCGCAGGTCGATATGCAGCTCGCACAGCGCGCAGATGCGGTTGGGCGAGTCGCCGCCGTGGATGCAGCCGAGGTTCAGCGTCGGGTGCGGCACCGCGAAGCCGTCGTCGCGGAAGCGCGTCTTCAGGTCTTCGCGCCATCGCATCAGCTCGCCCATCACCGCGTGCATGGCGTCGAGCGCGTTCACGCCCAGCGACGGGTCCGAGGAGTGCCCGCTGCGCCCGGACAGGCGGATGGACTCCATGAGGATGCCCTTGTGTGCGCGCACCGGCCGCAGGTTGGTCGGCTCGCCGATCACCGCGTGGCGGGCGCGCGGCTTGCCGCTGGAAACCAGCGCCTTCACGCCGGCCATGGTGCTTTCCTCGTCGGCGGTCGCCACCACCCACAGGGGCGCGTTGAGGTCGCGCTCCTCGAACGCACGCAGCGCCTCGATCACCAGCGGGAAGAAGCCTTTCATGTCGGCGCTGCCGAGGCCGTAAAGGGCGCCGTCGCGCTCGGTCAGCGTGAACGGATCGCTGCTCCAGCGGCCGGCGTCGAACGGCACGGTGTCGATGTGCCCGGCCAGCACCAGTCCTTCGCGTGCGGAGTCATCGCGCGCCGCGCCGAGCACGGCCACCAGGTTGGCCTTGTGCGGCGCGCCGGGCAGTAACTGGATTTCGGTGCGGAAGCCGAGGTCGCGCAGCCAGCCATCGAGCAACTCGACGACGCCGAGGTTGCCGGTGTCGTGGCGCGGATCGGTGGAACTCACCGACGGTGCGGCGACGAGTTCGGCGAGCTGGCGGGTGAGCGGGGGGAGGGAGTTGCGCGACATCGAACCGAATCCCGTAGAGAGGGGGCCATGCCCCCGATTCTGACACGGCGGGTGCCAGGCGGGGTCGGGGGCATGGCCCCCTCCCTACGGGTCGTGCGGTGCCGGGACGCGGTCAGGCGCCGAAGATGGCGCGCAGGATCACGAAGAAGATCATCGACAGGATGGCGCCGGCCGGCAGGGTGATCACCCACGAGGCAAAGATGCCGCCGACCACGCCGATGTTCAGCGAACTGAGGCCACGCGCCAGGCCCACGCCGAGCACCGCGCCCACCAGCGTGTGCGTGGTGGAGATCGGCAGGCCGGCGCCGGATGCCACCACCACCACGGTGGCGGCGGCGAACTCGGCGGCGAAGCCGCGGCTCGGGGTGAGCTCGGTAATCTTCTCGCCGATGGTGGCCATCACCTTGTAACCGTAGGTGGCCAGGCCGATCACGATGCCGACGGCGCCCAGCAGCAGGATCCAGTGCGGGGTGGCGGCCTTGGCCGCGATTTCGCCGCCCGACTGCACCACGCTGAACACGGCCGCCAATGGCCCCACCGCGTTGGCCACGTCGTTGGAGCCGTGCGCGAAGGCCATCGAGCAGGCGGTGAAGATCATCAGCACCGCAAACACCTTTTCCACGCTGGCGTAGCGGAAGTCACGGTCAGCCTCCGGATCCGGCTCGATGCGGCGCATGAGCAGGATGCCCAGCGCCATCACCAGCAGGCCGATGCCGGCGGCGATCATCAGCGACTCCGCCGTGGTCAGGTGCAGGCCCACGTGCTTGAGGCCCTTGGTCATGGTCACCATCGACAGGATGAAGCCGACGGCGAACATGTAGTAGGGGACGAACTTCTTGGCGTTGGTGAACGGATCGTCGGTATCGAGGATCAGGCGCTGCGCGGAGCGGAACAGCAGGTAGGCCACCAGCGCACCGCAGAGCGGCGACACCACCCAGCTGGCGGCGATCACCGCCGTCTTGTCCCACTTCACCGCGTCCGCGCCGAGCGCGACGATCGCAAAACCGATGATGGCGCCGACGATCGAGTGGGTGGTGGACACCGGCCAGCCGGCCATCGAGGCGACCAGCAGCCACACGCCGGCGGCCAGCAGCGAGCCGATCATGCCGTAGACCAGCAGGTGGCCCTGGCCGGCGAATGCCTCCGGGTCGACGATGCCGCTGCGGATGGTGCTGGTGACTTCGCCGCCGGCCAGGTAGGCGCCGGCGAACTCGAAGATCATCGCCACGATCAGTGCCTGCTTGAGGGTGAGCACTTTCGAACCCACCGAGGTGCCCATGGCATTGGAAACGTCGTTGGCGCCCACGCCCCAAGCCATGAAAAGGCCGAAGACGCAGGCGAGGATGAGCAGGATGTCACCGTACTGGGTGAGCAGTTCCATGAGGAAAGGCCTCGTAACCGGAATGTAACGTCGCAGTGTTTTTTAAAAGGATGGGTCAGCGTGCCAGCAGCATCTGCAGTTGCCCGCCCACGCGCTGCGCGCGGTCGGCGAGCTCGCCCACTTCCTCGATGATCCGGTACAGGAACATCACGTCCACCGCGTGCAGTTCCTTCTCGATGGCGAACAGCTGGTTGCGGATCACCACCTGCTGCTCGTCGGTGTCCTGCTCGAGGTTGTCGAGGTCGGCGATGAGCTTCTCCACCAGCTTGATCTCGTGGCCGCCAAAGCCGGTCTCGATCAGTTCGTCGAGCTCGCCGATGGCCTTCACCGCCTGCGACGAGGCCGCCACCGAGGCGCGCACGTAGCGCAGCATCGACTCGGCCAGCGGCTGCGGGATGGTCATGCGGCGGCCATACATCAGGCCGGCGATGTCCTTGGCCTTGTTGGCGACCTTGTCCTGGGAGGACAGCAGGTCCAGCAGGTCCTCGCGCGGGAAGGACAGGAACAGGCTCTTGGGCAGGCGGCGACGGATCTCGCGCTTGAGTTCGTCGGCCTCCTTCTCGAGGGCGGAGATCTTCTGCTGGGTGTCGCTGGCCAGCGTCCAGTCGGCGGCGATCAGCGCCTCGGTGAACGGCACCAGCAACTCGGCGCACTGGTGCGCCTTGCGGATGTGGGCTTGCAGGGGCTTGATGGGGGACTGGCCGAACAGGCCGCCCAGGGCGGATCCGATAGGCATGGCACGCTCTCCTGGCTGCGGAGGCCGCCCGGGCGGGCGGTCGTCACGGAACTGTCATGTCGTGGGCGCGCAGTATAGGGGCGAACCGGCATTTCGCCAGTTGACCGGGAGCAGCGTTCGTTTCGCGACCGCTCCTCGTAGAGAGGGGGCCACGCCCCCGAGTTGGGCAATCGGGGGCATGGCCCCCTCTCTACAGCACGGGACTGGGTATAAAGTAGGAGGATGTGACCCCAACCCGGGCAAAGCCCCGGCAGCACGGACGAGCCCCCCGGTGAGCACAGCCCCCACCCCCGACACCTCCCCCAAGGCCGCCGCGAAGCCGCTGGCCGAGCGCCTGCGCCAGGCCAGTTACACCGTGGACACCCGCTGGGTCCTCGACCAGCTGATGGCCGACGGCATCCTCACCCAGAAGGACGCCAACATCGTCGCCGGCTACACCCGCGAGAAGCACGAACTGCACTGGCACGGCCTGCAGATGGTGGCCAAGCACCAGTTCACCCATGCCTCGGATCCGTCCATCCGCCTGACCCTCGACTGGTTGACCCAGTGGTTCGCCCAGAAGGCCGGGTTGCCCTGGTTCCACCTCGATCCGCTGAAGGTGAACGTGGCGAAGGTCGCCGAGGTGATGTCGTACAAGTTCGCCGAGCGCCACCACATCCTGGCGGTGCAGGTGGGCAAGGAAGACCTCGTCATCGCCACCGACCAGCCGTTCTACACCGACTGGCTGGGCCAGCTCGAGCAGACGGCGCGCGGCAAGGAAATCAAGGTGGTGGTGGCCAGCCCCGAGGCGCTGGTGCGCTACCGGCTGGAGTTCTACAACCTGTCGCGTTCCATCCAGCGCGCCAGCGGCAACGAGGGCCAGTCCTCGGCCGGTATCGGCAACTTCGAGCAGTTGCTGGAGATGGGCAAGGCGTCGGCCGACGCCAACGACCAGCACATCGTCGCCATCGTCGACTGGATCCTCGGCTACGCCTTCGAGCAGCGCGCCAGCGACATCCACCTCGAGCCGCGTCGCGAGACCGGCAAGATGCGCTTCCGCATCGACGGCGTGCTGCACGACGTCTACGAGCTGCCGGCGCTGATCATGACGGCGGTGACCGCGCGCCTGAAGATCCTCGGCCGCCTCAACGTCGCCGAGAAGCGCAAGCCGCAGGACGGCCGCATCAAGACGCGTTCGCCCGGCGGCGACGAGATCGAGTTGCGCCTTTCCACACTGCCGACCGCCTTCGGCGAGAAGATGGTGATGCGTATCTTCGACCCGGAAGTACTGGTGCGCTCGTTCGAGCAACTGGGCCTGGCCGCCGAGGACTACCAGAAGTGGCAGTCGATGACCGACGCGCCGCACGGCATCGTGTTTGTCACCGGTCCCACCGGCTCGGGCAAGACCACCACCCTGTATTCCACGCTCAAGCGCCTGGCTACCTCGGAAGTGAACGTGTGCACCATCGAGGACCCCATCGAGATGGTGGAGCCCGCGTTCAACCAGATGCAGGTGCAGGCCAACATCGACCTCGGCTTCGCCGACGGCGTGAAGGCACTCCTGCGCCAGGATCCGGACATCATCATGGTCGGCGAGATCCGCGACCTCGCCACCGCCGACGTGGCGGTGCAGGCTTCGCTCACCGGCCACCTGGTGCTGTCCACGCTGCACACCAACGATGCGCCCAGCGCCATTACCCGCCTGCTCGACCTCGGCGTGCCGCCGTACCTGATCAGCGCCACGGTGAACGGCATCATGGCGCAGCGCCTGGTGCGCACGCTGTGCCCGCACTGCAAGCGCGAGGTGGCCACCGACGAGGAGGCGTGGAAGCAGCTGGTCGCGCCGTTCAAGTCGCGCGTGCCGGCGAAAGTCTGCGAGCCGGTCGGCTGCCTGGAATGCCGCGACACCGGTTACCTCGGCCGCATGGGCGTGTACGAGATCATGCCGCTGTCGCCCGGCCTGCGCCGGCTGGTGGCCCAGCACGCGGATGTCGCCGACATCCGCAAGCTCGCCATCAAGGAGGGCATGCGGCCGTTGCGCCTGTCCGGCGCGCAGAAGATCGCCGCGGGCCTGACCACCATCGAGGAGGTCATGCGTCTCACGCCGACGATGGAAATGTTCGACGCATGAACCGGGGGCATGCCCCCGACGCTTTTCACAACAAGGAGACCAAGATGGGCAGTGCAATTTTCGTCGCGTTCGTGGTGCTGGCGCTGTTGACCGTGTTCAAGGGCGTGCGCTTCGTGCCGCAAGGCTACGAGTGGACGCTCGAGCGCTTCGGCAAGTACACGCAGACCCTGCAGCCGGGCCTTAACGTGTTCATGCCGTACGTGTACTCGGTCGGCCGCAAGATGAACGTGATGGAGCAGGTGCTCGACGTGCCGCCGCAGGAAGTGATCTCGCGCGACAACGCGATGGTCACCATCGACGCCGTCACCTTCTACCAGGTGATCGATGCCGCCAAGGCCGCCTACCAGGTCAGCCACCTCGAGCACGCCATCCGCAACCTGGTGATGACCAACATCCGTACCGTGCTGGGTTCCATGGATCTCGACGAGATGCTCAGCCAGCGCGACCAGATCAACGCCAAGCTGCTGAACGTGGTTGACCATGCCACCAACCCGTGGGGCGTGAAGATCACCCGCATCGAGATCAAGGACATCCGCCCGCCGGCCGACCTGGTCGCGGCGATGGCCTCGCAGATGAAGGCCGAGCGCGAGAAGCGCGCCAACATCCTCGAGGCCGAGGGCTTCCGCCAGGCCGCCATCCTCAAGGCCGAGGGCGAGAAGCAGAGCGACGTGCTGCGCGCCGAGGGTGAAAAGCAGGCGGCGTTCCTGCAGTCCGAGGCCCGCGAGCGCCAGGCCGAGGCCGAGGCGCGCGCGACGCACATGGTGTCGCAGGCGATCGAGAAGGGCAGCGTGCAGGCCATCAACTACTTCATCGCGCAGAAATACGTCGAGGCGCTCGGCCAGCTGTCCGCCAGTGGCAACTCGAAGATCATCCTGCTGCCGCTGGAGGCCACCAGCGTCGCCGGGTCGGTGGCCGGCATCGCCGAGCTGGTGAACGAGTCGATCAGCAAGCAGAAGCAGAAGTGACGGCGAGGTAACCGATGGACGTTTCCGTGCAGGCCCTGGAGTACTGGCACTGGCTGACGCTGGGCATCCTGCTGCTGGTGGCGGAGGTGGCCGCCGGTGGCGCCAGCTTCCTGATGTGGGTGGGCTTCGCCGCGCTGGTCACCGGCGTGGTGACGTTCCTGTTGCCGGTGCTGGGCTGGCAGTTGCAGCTGGTGCTGTTCGGCGTCAGCTCGGTAGCCAGCGTGCTGCTGTGGCGTCGCTACGTGAAGGACGTGCCGGTGGCCGAGGGCGTGGTGCTCAATCGTCGTGGTGCCGAGCACATCGGCCAGGTGGTGCGCCTCGAGGAGGCCATCGTCAATGGCCGTGGCCGCATCCGCATCGATGACACCCTTTGGGGCGTGCGCGGCGCCGATGCGCCGGCCGGCACCGCGGTGCGCATCGTCGCCCTGGACGGCAACCTGTACGACGTGGTCGTGCTGGAGTGACCGGCGTCGACGACGCGCTCGGTGCCTTGCCGTCGCCGCTGGCGGCACTGGTGCGCACCCACTGGGAAAACTTCAGCCAGCGGTGCGAGGACGCCGGTGTTGCCATGCCGGAATTCACGGCGGCCACGCTGGGCGAACTGTTCACGACCTGGGCTGGCAGCGACTACGTGGCGCAGCAGTGCGCGCGCAACCCGCGACTGCTGCAGGACTTGCTGGCCAGCGGTGACCTGCAGCGCGAATACGCGCCCGGCGAGTTGCGCCTGCGCGTGGCGGCGGCGCTGGCCGATGCCGGTGACGACGAGGCGCTGATGGCCGCGCTGCGCGCGGCGCGTCACCGCGAGATGGTGCGCATCATCTGGCGCGACCTCGCCTGCGGCGCGACCCTGCAGCAAACCGTCGAGGACCTCAGCGCGCTGGCCGATGCCTGCATCGACCTGGCGTTGCAAAAGGTCACTGCCTGGAGCGAGGCGGCGCTGGGCGTGCCCACCGGCGAGCACTCCGGCACGCCGCAGAAGCTGGTCGTGCTGGGCATGGGCAAGCTCGGTGCCCGCGAGTTGAACCTGTCCAGCGACATCGACCTCATCTTCGCGTACCCGGAAGAGGGTGACACGCAGGGCAATCCCAAGGAGATGTCCAACCACGAGTTCTTCACCCGGTTGGGTCGCCGCCTGATCAAGGTGCTCGACGCGACCACTGCCGACGGTTTCGTGTTCCGCGTGGATATGCGTCTGCGGCCGTGGGGTTCCAGCGGCGCGCTGGCCTGCGGCTTCGATGCCATGGAAGCGTACTACGAGGAGCAGGGGCGCCCGTGGGAGCGCTACGCGATGATCAAGGCGCGCGTATGCGGTGGTGATGCGGTGGCCGGCGAGAAACTCGTCCAGGCGCTGCGCCCGTTCGTGTACCGGCGCTACATCGACTTCAGCGCCTTCGAATCGTTGCGCGAACTCAAGGGCATGATTTCCCGCGAGGTCAAGCGCAAGGGCATGGAGATGAATGTCAAGCTCGGCCCCGGCGGCATCCGCGAGGTGGAGTTCATCGCCCAGGCCTTCCAGCTGATCCGCGGCGGCGTCGACAAGCGCCTGCAGGAGCGCGCCCTGTTGCCGGTGCTGGGTACGCTGGCGGAGCTGGGCGTGATTGCCCCGCAGGTGCGTGACGAACTTGCCGCCGCCAACGATTTCCTGCGTCGCGTCGAGCACCGCCTGCAGGCCATCGCCGACGCGCAGACGCAGATGTTGCCGGACGACGAACTGACGCGCCTGCGCATTGCCCATGCGATGGGCTTCGCCGGGTGGGAGGCGTTCATGGCCGAACTTGACGCGCACCGTGCGCGCGTCGACCGGCACTTCCGGGAAGTGATTACCCTGCCCGACGAGGACGGCGTGGCCGCCGGCGACGAGTGGCTGGACCTCTGGCTGGGCCGGCTGCCGGAACCGGCGGCGCTGTCGCTGCTGGAGTCGGCCGGGGTTGCCGACGCGCCGGCGGTGGTCGCCGCGCTGGTGTCCTTCCGCGAGGATCGCCACGTCGTGCACCTGCAGGCCATCGCCCGCGAGCGCCTGGACAAGGTCATGCCGCTGCTGCCGCGCGCGCTGGCCGGTTGCGCGGTGCCGGCCGCCGTGTTGCCGCGCGTGCTCAAGGTGTTTGCCGCGGTGCTGCGCCGCTCGGCCTACCTGGTGATGCTCAGCGAAAATCCGGCGGCGTTGTCGGAGCTGGTGCGCCTGTGCGGTGCCAGCGAATGGATCGCCGACGAGATCACCCGCCACCCGTCCTTGCTCGACGAGTTGCTCAATGCCGGCACGCTGTACGCGCCGCCGCAACTCGATGCCCTGCGCGCCGACCTGCGCGCGCAACTGGCGCGCATCCCCATCGACGATGTCGAGCAGTTGATGGAGGCGCTGCGCCATTTCCGGCTGGCGCACGTGCTCAAGGTGGCGGCATCGGACGTGATGGGCACGTTGCCGCTGATGAAAGTGAGCGACTACCTGACCTGGATCGCGGAGGCGGTGCTGGCGCAGGTGCTGGAAATCGCCTGGCACGAAGTGGCGTCGAAGCATGGCTGCCCGCGCGACGCCGATGGCCAGCCCATCGGCAGCACGGCCGCCAGCCGCGGTTTTGCGATCATCGGCTACGGCAAGCTGGGCGGGATCGAACTGTCCTACGGGTCCGACCTCGACCTGGTGTTCCTCTACGACGCCCCGGCCGACGGCACCACCGACGGTGCGCGCGAGATCGCCAACGAGGCGTTCTACACGCGCCTGGTGCAGCGCATCATCACCATCCTCACCACGCGCACGTTCTCCGGCGAGTTGTACGAGGTGGACATGCGCCTGCGCCCGTCCGGCGCCTCCGGCCTGCTGGTGTCCTCGGTGGCGGCCTTCGCGCAGTACCAGCGCGACAGCGCCTGGACCTGGGAGCACCAGGCGCTGGTGCGCGCCCGCCCGGTGGCCGGTGACCCGGCGGTCGCCGAGTCGTTCGACGCCATCCGCCTGGCCACCCTGGCCAATCCGCGCGATGCCGGCAAGCTGGCGGGCGAAGTGGTCGCCATGCGCGACAAGATGGTCGCCCACCTCGGGCTGGCCGCCGACAGCACCGCCAGTGCTGCCGACAAGGCGGCCCTGTTCGACGTCAAGCACGACCCCGGCGGTATCGTGGATATCGAATTTCTGGTTCAATATCTCGTCCTGCGCGGTGCCGGCGAACATCCGGCACTGGCCCGCTACACCGACAACGTCCGCCAGCTGGAAGCCATCGCCGCTGCCGGGCTGTTGCCCGCCACGGATGCCGAATTGCTGCGCGCGGCCTGGCTCGCTTACCGCTCCCGTACCCACCAGCAGGCGCTGGCCAAGGGCAAGTCCCGGGTGGCGGCGGCCGAGTTCACGGCCGAGCGCGCGGCGGTACGCCGCATCTGGCACGCGGTGTTCGGTGCCGCCGGTGCCGGCGCGTCGATCCACTGATTTCTTGCGAACACTCGAGGAGCACCACCCATGTCCATGGCCGACCGCAACGGCGTCATCTGGTACAACGGCAAGCTGGTTCCGTGGCGCGAGGCGAACACGCACGTGCTCACGCACACGCTGCACTATGGGATGGGTGTGTTCGAGGGCGTGCGCGCCTACGCGACCGAAAAGGGTCCGGCGATCTTCCGGCTCAAGGAACACACCCGCCGCCTGTTTGATTCCGCGCACATCATGGGCATGAAGATCCCGTTCACGCAGGACGAGATCAACGACGCACACATCGCCGCCATCCGCGAGAACAAGCTGCCGCATGCCTACCTGCGCCCGATGGTGTTCCTCGGTTCGGAAGCGCTCGGCCTGCGCGCCAAGGGCCTGTCGGTGAACGTGATCGTGGCTGCCTGGGAATGGCCGGCCTACATGTCGCCGGAAGCGCTCGAACTCGGCATCAAGGTGCGCACGTCCAGCTATACGCGCCACCACGTCAACATCGCCATGACGCGCGCCAAGGCCAACGGCAACTACATCAACTCGATGCTGGCGCTCAACGAGGCGCTTACCGGCGGTGCCGAGGAAGCCCTGCTGCTGGACCCGGAAGGCTACGTCGCCGAGGGCTCCGGCGAGAACGTGTTCATCGTGCGTGACGGCGTGATCTACACGCCGGACGTCACCAGCTGCCTGGACGGCATCACCCGCAAGACCATCATGCAGCTGGCCGGCGAACTCGGCTACACGGTGAAGGAAAAGCGCATCACGCGCGACGAGGTGTACATCGCCGACGAGGCGTTCTTCACCGGCACCGCCGCCGAGGTCACGCCGATCCGCGAACTCGACGGCCGCCAGATCGGCGCCGGCAAGCGCGGCGAGATCACCGGCAGGCTGCAGGACCTGTACTTCGACGTGGTCCGCGGCAAGAGCGCGAAGCACGCCGGCTGGCTCACGCCCTGTCTGTAGCGAGCGGGCCATGCCCGCGACCCCGGAGCCCGGCGTGCATCCCCCGGTTGGCCAGCGCCTGATCCTCTGGCTTGTCACCGATGGCAAGCCCGGCCACCGCTCGCAGCTGGAAGGGTTGGCGCGCGCGCTGGCGCGCCACGCCGAGGTGGATGCGCGCTGGATCGATGCGCCAACGCGCGGCGCCTCGCTGGCGGCGTTGTTGCGCGGTCGTTTTCCCGCCGGCGATGGCCTGCCGGATCCTGATTTTGTGGTCGGTTGCGGCCACGCCACCCACCTGCCGGTGCTCGCCGCGCGCCGCGCGCGTGGCGGGCGCAGCGTCATCCTGATGAAGCCGAGCCTGCCGCTGGGCTGGTTCGACCTGTGCGTGATCCCGCAGCACGACCACCCGCCGGCGCGTGACAACGTCATCGCCACCCGCGGCGTGCTCAACACCGCACGTGCGTCCGTGCACCAGAAGCCCACGCAGGGGCTGTTCCTCATCGGTGGTCCGTCGAAGCACCACAAGTGGGATGACAAGACGCTGCTCACCCAGATCCGCCAGGTCGTGAAGGAAACGCCCGACATGCGCTGGGCGCTCACCACCTCGCGGCGCACGCCGCCGGCGACGGTCGAGGCGCTCGCCGCGCTGCGGCGCGTCGGCGTGGAAGTGATCCCCTTCGAGCAGACCGACCCGGGCTGGGTGATCGACGCCATCACCGTGAGCTCGCAGGTGTGGGTCACCGAGGACAGCGTGTCGATGATCTACGAGTCGCTCACCTCCGGCGCCGCCACCGGCCTGCTGTGGGTGCCGCGCCAGGACCTCGACCGCGTGACCGAGGGCGTCGAACAACTGGTCAAGGAGGGGCTGGTCACGCCGTTCCTGGCCTGGAAGGAAACGCACCTGCTGGTGAAGCCGCCGGTACCGATCAACGAGGCGGACCGCGTGGCGCAACACGTGCTCTCGTGGTGGAAGGCATGAGCGCCCGGCCGCTGAAGGTGCTGCAGGTCCTGCCGTCGCTGGACGGCGGCGGCGTCGAGCGCGGCACGCTGGAGATCGCGCGCGCGCTGGTGGCCAGCGGCCACCGCTCCTGCGTGCTGTCCAAGGGCGGCCGCCTGGTCGCGCAACTGGAGCGCGAGGGCAGCGAGCACATCACGATGGACCTCGGGCGCAAGGCGCCGCAAACCTTCCTGCGCTTCCCGGCGTTGCGTCGGCTGATTGCCGGGGAAGGCTTTGACATCGTGCACGCGCGCTCGCGCCTGCCGGCGTGGGTCACGTTCCTCGCCTGGCGCGGCATGGACCCGGCGACGCGGCCGCGCTTCGTCACCACCGTGCACGGCATGCACTCCGTCAGCGCGTACAGCGGCATCATGTGCCGCGGCGAGCGCGTGATCGCGGTGAGCGACACCGTGCGCGACTACATCGCGCGCAATTACGCGGTGGGCGGCGAGAACGCGCACTGGCCGCGCATCGGCATGGACCGGGTGGTCACCGTTCCGCGCGGCGTCGACCCGGCGGAGTTCCCGTGGCAATACCGGCCGACCACCGACTGGCTGGCCGCGTTCCGCTCGGCGTACCCGTCGCTGGACGGGCGCTTCGTGGTCACGCTGCCGGGTCGCCTCACGCGCCTGAAGGGGCACCATGATTTCATTACCATCATCGGCACGCTCGCCGGTCTCGGTCTGGACGTGGTGGGACTCGTGGTCGGCGGCGACGACCCGAAGCGCCCCGGCTACGCGCAGGAAATCCGCGCGCGCGTCGCCCGCGAGGGCCTCGGCGAACGCGTGCTGTTCCTCGGGCACCGCGCCGACATGCGCGAACTCTACGCCGTGTCCGACTGCGTACTGACCCTGTCCACGAAGCCCGAAGCGTTCGGTCGCACCGTGCTGGAGGCGCTGGCGCTCGGCCGCCCGGTCGTGGGCTACGCGCACGGCGGGGTCGCCGAGATCCTCGACGCGCTGTACCCGTTCGGCGCGGTGGCCAACGGCGACGCCAAGGGCGTCGCGGCGCGGCTGGTGGACGTGCTGCAGGGCAGCGAGACCGGCAGCGCGCCGGCCGTGATCCGCAACGAGCGTTTCCTGCTGTCGACCATGCAGGCGCGTACGCTGGCGGTATACGAGGAGTTGCGCCGGTGAGCTGGCTCTTCGCGGTGGCCGGCGTGCTGGCGCTCGCGTTCTCGCTGCGCTACGCCTGGTGGCGGCCCGCCACCGACTGGCGTCGCCCGCGCGTGCTGATGTACCACATGGTCAGCGACCCGGTCCCCGGCGCGAAGTTCAACGGCCTGCGCGTGTCGCCGGCAGCCTTCGAGCGCCAGCTGGCGTGGCTCGCGGCCAACGGCTTCCACTTCGCGACCATGAGCGACCTGGTCGAGGGCTCGGTGCCGGCCAAGACCGTGGCCATCACGTTCGACGACGGCTACCAGGACAACTACGTCAACGCTTTCCCGCTGCTGAAGCGGTACGGTGCGAAGGCCACGCTCTACCTCGTCGTGGACCGCCACGACCGCGACTGGTCCACCTACAAGAAGGCGCACCACGCGTCCGGCGAACTGATGCGTGAGCCCAAGCTCACCGACGCGCAGGTGCGCGAAATGGTGCAGTCCGGCGTGTTCGAGCTCGGCGCCCACACGATCACCCACGCCAACCTGCCCACGCTCGACGCCGCGGCGAGGGATCGGGAAGTCGCCGGTGCACGCGCCGAACTCGAGCGGCAATACGGCGTGCCGGTCACCAGCTTCGCCTACCCGTTCGGCATCTTCGGCGACCCCGACGTGGAGGCCGCGCGCGCGGCCGGTTACAGCAACGCCGTGACCACCGTCGACGGCATCGATGCGCACCCCTACGCCGATCCGCTGCGCATCCGCCGGGTGAAGATCAGCGGCAAGGACAATTTCCTGGCCTTCGTGTTGCGCATGCGGAGCGGCAAGCGGGGGTTCCCGAAATGAACGGACCTGGCCTGGCAATTTGCCAGATCCTCGCCGGCGACGAGGAGGGCGGCCTCGAGAAGCACGTTGTCGAGCTGAGCAATGCGCTGGCCCGGCATGGTCACCGGGTGACGGTTATCGCGCACGAGAAGTACCGCGACCGGTTCTCTCCTGCGGTGGTGTTCGAGGCGCAGGACCTGTCGCGTGGCCGCAACAATCCCTGGGCGCTGTGGCGGCTGCGGCAGGCAATCGTGCGCCACGCGCCCGCGGTCGTGCACGCCCACGCGAACAAGGCCGCGGCCATGGTCTCCAGGGTGCTGCCGTTTCTCCGGGTGGCCTCCGTTGCAACGTTGCACAGCACCAAGCGCTCGACGCGCATGTTCCGGCGGTTCGACCACGTCATCGCGGTGAGCCGGACGGCAGTGCGGCACCTGGACCATCCTGCCGTGACCATCGTGCACAACGGCATCGCGCCGCCACCGCGCGTCGACATCGACACGGAGGCGCTGCGCGCGCAACTGGGTGTTCCCGCCGGGGCCCCGGTCGTGCTTGCGATCGGGCGCGCGGTGCCGGTCAAGGGATTCGACCTCCTCATCGGCGCCTGGCAGGGCATTGACGCGCACCTGCTCATTGCCGGCGAAGGCCCGGACTTGCCCGAGCTGCAGCGACAGGCAGCGGCACTCGGGCTGGCGGATCGCATCCACCTCCTGGGCCAGCGCCGCGACATCTTCCCGTTGCTCGCGCTTTCCTCGTTCCTCGTCATCTCGTCGCGGTGGGAAGGATGCCCCTACACGCTGATCGAGGCGCTGCTGGCGGGCCGCCCGGTGGTATCGACCGCGGTCGGGCCGGTGCCGGATTGGCTGCCGGACCGGTGGGTAGTCCCGGTCGAGGACGTTCCGGCGCTGCATGGCGCGCTGGTGTCCGCCATCGGGCTGGGCGATTCGCTGGCGGGTGACTTCCAGGATGCGTTCCGCATGGCGCAGGAGGAGTTGACGCTCGACGCCATGGTGGACAGGACGGTCGCGGTGTATCGCGACGTGCTGGCCCGGCGGACGCCGTCATGAACGGTCCGCGACGGGTCTGGGTCGTCAGTGACGGGAAGCCGGGCCACTACAACCAGTCGCGCGGCGTGGTGCTCGCGCTGCAGCGCCTCGGCCAGGTCGAGCAGTCCTGGATCAACGTGCGCCTGCGCAGCGGGCTGTGGCGGGTGCCGCTGACGCTTCTGCTCAACCGGGTGCCGGGCACGTTGCGTGCCTTTCCCCTGGCGTGGGCCTATGAGCACGATCCGCTGCCCGACTCGCCCCCGGACGTCATCGTGGTGGCAGGCGGGCGAGCGGTGTTCGCGGCCATCCTCCTGGCGCGCCGCACCGGCGCGGCCCTCGTGTACTGCGGCTCCCTGCGCCGGCTGGCGCCGCGCCACTTCACTGCCGTGCTGACGCTGGAGCGGCAGGCAGATCACCCGGCGAACGTCGTCGTCGAGTTTCCGCCGATGCCCGTCGATCGCGACGATGCCGCGCGCCGCGGAGCGGAGCTCCGGGCGCGCCTTTCCGCGGGCGATACGCCGCTCTGGGCCGTGCTGGTCGGCGGCGACGGTGCGGGTTTTTCCTACGATGACGCCGACTGGCGCGCCCTGGCCCGGGGAATGTCCGAACGCGCCCGCGCCGCCGGCGCGCGCCTGCTCGTCACCACGTCGCGACGCACCGGTGCGGACGCGGACGCGTTGTTGCGCGCGGAATTCGATCAGGCGGTGCTGGCTGACGCCGTCTGGTACTCCGTCGCGCCACGCGCGGTGATGGCCGAATACCTGGGCGCCGCCTCGCGGGTGTATTGCACGGCCGATTCCATGTCGATGCTGATGGAATCCGTCGTGGCCGGCCGCCCGGTCTACGCCATGCAGCCGCGCGCCTGCAGGCCGGATGCGCGCTACCGCGCGGTGCTTGGCCGGCTGGCCGCGGCACGCCGGGTCGTCCCTGTGGATATCGACCGGCTGGCGCAGCCGCCCGGCGAGGAAGATTTCCGTTGTTTGCAAGCGGATCCGCTGGATACGCTGGCATCGTTGCTGGCAAGTCGCCTGGAGCGTTCATGAGTATCGCCGTGGTCATTCCCACCTATAACCGGGCCGCGCTGATCATCGAGGCGCTCGACTCGGTGCTCGCCCAGGCGACGCCGCCGGACCGGGTCATCGTCGTGGATGACGGGTCCACCGACGCGACCGGGGAGGCGCTCGCCGCCTGGGTGCGCGATCGTCGCCCCGGCTTTCGCTTCGAGTGCATCCGGCAGGAGAACCAGGGGGTGAGCGCGGCAAGGAACCGGGGGATACTGGCGGCCGGGGATTGCACGTACATTGCGTTCCTCGACTCGGACGATCGCTGGCCGCCGACGCATCTCGCGACCGCAGCCCGCATGCTGGCGGACCAGCCGGATGCCGTGGCTTATGCCGGGCAGAGCATGGAGTCCTTCGAGGATGCAGACGGTCGCGTGGTGAGCCAGCGGCTCGTTTCAGTACCACCGCCACGGACGCTGGTCGGTCCCGCGGCACTGGGCTGCTCGATGCCGCACACCTCGACCTCGGTCATCCGGCGTGACGTCCTTGTCCGGTGCGGCCTCTTCGATACCGGCCTGCGCTATGCCGAGGACAAGTTGCTGTTCCTCAAGGTGAGCACCCAGGGAGACTGGATCCGCCATGCGTCGGAACCCGTCTACTACCGTAACAAGCTCAAGTCGATCGCGTCCGGCCAATTGTCCAGCCGCCCGGATGAGAAGAGCCGGATACTTTTCAGCCGCCGTCTCGAAAAGACCATGGCAAGCATCCGTCGCGAACCCGGCACGAAATACACGGACGGCATCGACTTCGTCGTATGGAAATCCCTGCACCGGACCGGTCGTACGTACCAGCGCCGCAGGAATTACCGGGTGGCGCTGGCGTACTACCGCCATGCGTTGCGCTACCGCGTGGTGGGCAAGACGCTGGGCCGGCTCGTCGAGTGTTGCCTGGCCCGCGCGGTTGGCCGGTGAGTGCGGGTGCATGGGTCCGGTCGTGCCGGTTGGCGTAGCGGGGCAGGCGCCGTGAACGTGCTGGTCCTCGGCAAGCGGGGCGGCATCCTGCAATGGCATGAGCACGTGTGTGCTGCCCGGGTGGACGGCGTGGATCTGCGGGGATTTGCCCTGAACCACGGCAATGCCGGCGAGCGTATCGCCGGGCATGTCCAGCGGTTTTTCGGCCGGGATCCGGCCGACATCGTCCGGGACCGATTGCGCCGGCTGCTTGGCCGTTACCGGCCTGACCTGTGCGTGATCACGGATCGCTACTACCTCGATGCCCGCATCGATGGCGCCATCGCGGGCATGGGCGTGCCGGTATGCCAGTGGGTCGGGGACCGGTTCGACGGCAGGCTGTTTGCCAACCGCAGTGTCACGCACTTCTTTTTCACCGATTCCGCCTTGCTGGCCGAGGCGGAGCGACTGGGTTGTACGCGAGGCCACTACCTCCCGCTGGCCATGAACCCGGATGTGTTCTCCGGCGGCCTGCCGTGGGAGGAGCGCTCGCCGGAGCCGCTGTTCGTGGGCGCCTGGTCCGAGAACCGCGAGCAACTGCTCGCCGGCGTGCGCACGCCACTGGCGATCTACGGCAAGGGCTGGGACCGCCTGCGCGGTACGCCGCACCGGATCCATGCCGCCAACATCGCGTTGTCCCGCGTCGCGCGGCTGTACGGCGAGCACCGCTACGTACTCAACGTGATCAACAGTGCGAACATCGTTTCCGGCCTGAACATGCGCTGCTTCGAGGCGCCGGCCGCCGGTGCCTGCCTGGTCACCGACAACGTGCAGGATCTTCCGCGGTGCTACATCCCGGGCGAAGAGGTCGTCGTGTATGACGGTGCCCCGGCGCTGGATGCCACGCTGGCCCGCCTGGCGGCGGATGATGCAGCCGGCGCGCGCATTGCCGCGCGTGGCCGCGCGCGCTGCGTGCGCGAGCACACGTACGCGCACCGCGTACGCACCATGATCGGGATCGCCTGTCAGTAGACCGGCGGCATGCCCGGCGGCCGCGACTTGAAGCGGCGGTGGAACCACATGTACTGCCCGGGCGCCTTGCGGATGCCGGCCTCGATGTGGCGGTTCATGGTCTGCGCGTCCTCTTCCTCGCTGGCGCCCGGGAAGCTGGCGATCGGCGGCGAGAATTCCACCACGTAGCGGCCGCTGCGGTCGTCGCGCCGGAAATCCACGCTCACCGCCAGCGCGTCGTTCGCCCGCACGAAGCGGGTGGCCGCGGTCACGGTCGCCGCCGGCACGCCGAAGAACGGCACGAACACCGCGTGCTTCGTGCCGAAGTCCTGGTCGCCCGTGTACCACACGGCGTGGTTGGCCTTGAACGCCTTGTAGATCAGGCGCACGTCGCGGCGATCGATCTGCCAGGTGTAGATGCGCGTGCGGCGCCAGCTCACGAACGCCTCCAGCGCCGGGTTGTTCTGCGGCCGGTAGATGGTGTCCAGCGGCTGCACCGCCGACACGGCGGCACCGGCGATCTCCAGGTGCATGTAGTGCGCGCCGAGGATGATCACGCCCTTGCCGCGCGCCTGCGCCGCACGCAGGTGTTCCAGGCCCCGGATATCGAAGTCGCGCGCGATGCGGGCCGGTGATTGCCACCAGGCGCGCGACGACTCGAACAGGGCGATGCCGGCACTGCGGAAGCAGTCGAGCGCCACTTGCCGGTGCCAGGCCGCGGGCCGGTCCGGGAAACACAGTTCGAGGTTGCGCAGCGTGATGCGCCGGCGGCGGCGCAGCAGCGCCCAGGTGAGGTCGCCCAGCCGGTTGCCGACGAAGCGCTGCACCGGCCACGGGATCCACGCCACCAGCAACGTCAGCGGCACGAGGAACAGCCACACGTGCCAGTAGCGGGGGTGGGCGAGGGCGAGGCGGCGGCGCAGGTCGGTCATCTCGGGCGGCGGGGCATCGGTCGGGCGGGCGCCAGTATCGCACGGCGGCACGGGCCGGGGTGCCGGCGCCCGGGCTGCGGGTACAATGCGCGCAGCCAGGCCCGCCACCGCATCCCGAGGCCCGAATGTCCCGCCTGCTCTACACCGCGTTGTGGTACCTGCTGCTGCCCGTGATCGCGCTGCGGCAGGCGTGGCGTGGCCGCGGCCAGGCGGTGCCGGCGGGCAGTTTCGCGGCACGGCTGGGCTTCGTGCCGCCCACGCCACCGGGCGCACCGTCCCCCACCTGGATCCACTGCGTGTCGGTCGGCGAGACGGTGGCCGCCGAGCCGCTCATCGACGCGCTGCTCGCCGCCGGCGAACCGCTGCTGGTCACCAGCACCACCTTCACCGGCGCCGCGCGCGTGCGCGCCCGCTACGGCAGCCGCGTCCGCCATTGCTTCATGCCCTGGGACACGCCCGGCGCGGTTGCCCGCTTCCTCGCGCGGGTGCGCCCGGCACGCCTCGTCATCCTCGAGACCGAGTTGTGGCCCAACCTGCTGCAGGCCTGCGCGCGGCGCCGTATCCCGGTGCTGCTGGTGAACGCGCGGCTGTCGGCGCGTTCGGCGCGCGGCTACGCACGCACGGGGGCACTGGCGCGTGACATGCTGCGTTGCCTCGTGGCGATTTCCGCGCAGGCCGAGGCCGACGCGGAACGGTTCCGTGCGCTCGGTGCGCCGGCCGGTCGCGTGCAGGTGAACGGCAACCTGAAGTTCGATGTCGCCGTGGACGAACAGGCGCGCGACAAGGCACGGGTCTTGCGTGCCGGCTTCGGTGCGCGCCCGGTGTGGATTGCCGCCAGCACGCACGCCGGCGAGGACGAGGTCCTGCTCGCCGCGCACCGCGACCTGCTGGCCAGCCTGCCGGACGCGTTGCTGGTGCTGGTGCCGCGCCATCCCGAGCGCTTCGATGACGTCGCGGCGCTGGTGGCGCGCAGCGGCTTTCCGTGCGCGCGGCGCTCGCGGGGCGAGCTGCCGGCTGCCGCAACGGCCGTGTACCTCGGCGACACCATGGGCGAGATGCCGCTGCTGTACGCGCTGGCCGACGTGGCGTTCGTGGGCGGCAGCCTGGTGCCGGTGGGTGGCCACAACTTCGTGGAGCCCGCGGCACTTGGCCTGCCGCTGCTCTCCGGACCGCACCTGTTCAACTTCCAGCAGATCGCAGACGACCTGCGCCACGCCGGCGCGCTGGACATTGCCACCGACGCGGCCGCACTCGCGGTCAAGCTCGTCATCCTGCTCGGGAATCCGCAACAGCGCGCCGTGGTCGGCACGCGTGGCCGCGACTACGTCGCCGCCAACCGCGGTGCCTGCGCCAGGACGCAGGCGCTGGTCCTGGGTGCGGGCTGACTACTGATAGCCGTCCGGATTGTTGCTTTGCCAGTGCCAGCTGTCCTTGCACATTGCCGCGAGCGAGCGCCGTGGCTGCCAGCCGAGAACCTCGCGCGCCCTTGATGCGTCGGCATAACAGGTCGCGATGTCGCCCGGCCTGCGGGGCGAGATCCGGAAGGGAATCTGCGATCCGCACGCCGCCTCATAGGCCCGGATCATCTCCTTGACGCTGACGCCCTGTCCCGTGCCCAGGTTCAGCGTCAGCGGGCCGGGGTTGGCGAGCGCATGCCGGAGGGCCGCAACATGGCCTTCCGCGAGATCCATGACGTGGAGGTAGTCCCTGACGCCCGATCCGTCGGCCGTGGGCCAGTCGTCGCCGAACACCGAGAGATGCGCCCGCTTGCCGGCGGCCACTTGCGCGATGTACGGGACCAGGTTGTTGGGCGTGCCCCGGGGCGCCTCGCCGATCAGGCCCGATTCGTGCGCGCCCACGGGATTGAAATAGCGCAGGATCGACACGTGCCAGCGCGGATCCGCGGCGCAAAGGTCGAGAAGCAGCTTCTCGACGATGACCTTGGTCTGCCCGTACGGGTTCGTCGGTCGTACCGGGGCCGTCTCCGGGATCGGCACCGTGTCCGGGTCCCCGTACACCGTGGCAGAGGAGCTGAACACGAGCACGCGGCATCCGCCGGCATCGAGCGCCTGCAGCAGGCTCACGGTGCCGCAGACGTTGTTGTCGTAGTAGCGCAGGGGATCGGACACCGATTCGCCAACCGCCTTGAGCCCCGCGAAGTGCAGGGTGGCGGCCGGGCGGATCTCGCGGACCAGCCGTGCGATTGCTTCGCTGTCACGGAGGTCGGTCTCGTGCAGCACCGGCTGGAAGCCGGTAATCCGCGCCACGCGCTCCGTCACGATGCGGCTGCTGTTCGAGAGGTTGTCCACGATCACCGGCTCGAATCCCGCCTCGATCAGGCAGACGCAGGCATGGGAGCCGATGTAGCCGGTACCACCGGTAACCAGGATGCGTGGCCTGCTCATGATGCGTTACCTGTCCCGGGACAACCAGGCGTGGATTTTCTCACCCATCCCCGGCTGCCGCGCCGCGATGCGTACCGACGCTTCCAGCAGGCCGGCGGCCGAGCCGCAGTCGATGCGGCGGCCCGCGAAGCGCAGGCCGTGGAACGGCGTGGTGGCCATGCTGTCCACCAGTGCGTCGGTGAGCTGGATCTCGCCGCCGGCGCCGCGCTTGCCGGCGTCCAGCGCACGCAGAACGGACGGCTCGAGGATGTAGCGGCCGATGATGGCCAGCCGCGACGGCGCGTCCTGCGGCGCCGGCTTCTCCACCAGGCTGTCGGCGGCAACCAGCGGCCCGCGCTCGCCGGTAACGCGCAGGATGCCGTAGCGCGCCGTGTCCGCCGCCGGCACTTCCTCCACCGCCGCCATGTTGCCGCCGGTCTCCCGCCACGCGGAAATCATCTGTGCGAGGCACGGCGTGTCGGCGAGCACCAGGTCGTCGGGCAGCATCACCGCGAAAGGTTCGTTGCCCACGAGCTCGCGCGCGCACCACACCGCGTGGCCCAGGCCAAGAGCCTCCGGCTGCAGCACGCTGGCAATGCCGACTCCGGCGGGCAGCGTGCCGCGCGCCTGCGCCAGCAGGTCGTGCTTGCCACGCGCCGCGAGTGACGCCTCGAGCGCCGGTGCAGGGCGGAAGTGCTGCTCGAGCATCTCCTTGCCCGGTGCCGTCACCAGGATCACCTCGCGGATCCCGGCGGCCGCCGCCTCCTCGACCGCGTACTGGATCAGCGGCCGGTCCCACGCCGGCAGCATTTCCTTGGGCAGGACCTTGGTGGCCGGCAGGCAGCGGGTGCCGAGGCCGGCGACCGGGAGCACGACCTTGCGGATGTCGCGGTGCATGAGGAGGGCAGGCTCGATGTGCTAGAGTTGGCGGCGCATTTTACCGCGCGCCGCACGTGTAACCGAACAAAAAATGACGCCCGTCGACGCCCTGCCCGAATGGCACGCCCTGCTTGCGCACGCCGGTACCGCCGGGCGGGTGCACCTGCGCGAGCAGTTCGCCGCCGACCCGGACCGCGCGGCCCGGTTTGCGTTCCGCCATGGCCCCTTCCTGCTCGACCTGTCCCGCCAGCGCCTCGACGCCGCGGCCGTGGAGCGCCTGCTGGCGCTGGCCGTCGCCGCGGACCTCCGCGGCTGGATCGACCGCCTGTTCGCCGGCGACGAGGTGAACCACACCGAACGCCAGGCGGCGCTGCACACGGTGCTGCGCATGCCGGCCGGGACCGTGGCGCGCGTCGGCGGCGAGGACCTGGTCCCGGCCGTCGAGCGGGAACGGCAACGGATGGCCGGCATGGTCGAGCGGCTGCACGCCGGCCACTGGCGCGGCTACAGCGGGCGCGCGATCACCGACATCGTCAACATCGGCGTTGGCGGCTCCGACCTCGGGCCGGCCATGGTGTGCGACGCGCTGCACGATTTCACCGACCCGCGGGCGGCGAAGCTGCGCGTGCACTTCGCCTCCAGCATGGATGGCAGCCAGCTCAACCGCCTGCTGCGCGTGCTGGACCCGGAGACCACGCTGTTCATCGTGTCGTCGAAATCCTTCTCCACCGCCGACACGCTCGCCAACGCGCGCACGGCGCGTGAGTGGCTGCTCGCGCACCAGGCCGACGAGGCACTGGTGCTGCGCCAGCATTTCGTCGCCGTCACCGCCAGCCCGGACAAGGCCGTGGCCTGGGGCATCGCCGCCGACCACATCCTGCTGTTCTGGCGCTGGGTGGGCGGCCGCTACTCGCTGTGGTCGACCATCGGCTTCCCGATCGCCGTGCAGGTCGGCATGGCGCGCTTCCGCGAACTGCTCGCCGGCGCGCATGCCATCGACGAGCATTTCCGCACGGCGGCCTTTGCGCAGAACCTGCCGGTGCTGCTCGGGCTTGCAGGCGTGTGGAACACCACCTTCCTCGGCATCCGCGCGCAGGCGGTGCTGCCCTATGATGGCCGCCTCGCCATGTTCCCCGCGTACCTCGAGCAGCTCGCGATGGAGAGCAACGGCAAGGGCGTGGACCGCGCCGGCAGGCCGGTCGCCTACGCCACCTGTCCGGTTCTGTGGGGCGGCGTCGGTCCGAACGCGCAGCACGCGTTCTACCAGCTGCTGCACCAGGGCACGGTGCCCGTGACCTGCGATTTCATCGCGCCGGTCCGCCGCGAATTCCCGCTGCACGGCATCGATGCCGTCGCCGGCGAGCAGGCGCGTCGCGAGCTCGCGTCGCAGCACCGCCTCGCGCTCGCCAACTGCCTGGCGCAGTCGCGCCTGCTGGCGATGGGCGACGTGGACCCGTCGCGCCCGGCATGGCGCCATTACCATGGCAACCAGCCGTCAACCACGCTGCTGCTCGACGAACTCACGCCCTTCGCGCTGGGTGGCCTCATCGCGCTGTACGAGCACAAGGTGTTCGTCGAGTCCGTGCTCTGGAACATCAACCCGTTCGACCAGTGGGGCGTGGAGCTCGGCAAGCAGGTCGCGAACGAGACCTTGTCGGTACTGGACAGTGCCGGCGGCGCCATCGACGATGCGGCCACCGCCGCACTGGTGGCGCACATGCGGCGTGTGCTGGGCGGGGAGGGCGCATGAAACTCTTCGTGCACGGCCAGGGCCTGGGTGCCCTCGTCACCGCCGCGTCGCTCGCCGGCGGGGGCCACGATGTCACGCTGGCCTGCGGCGACGCCGCGCTCGCCGCGCAACTGGCCGTCGGCCGCCTGCCGTTCGACGAGCCGGGCCTGGCGGTCGTGCTGGCCGGCGCCTGCACGGCGGGCCGGCTGGCGATCACGGCATCGGCGGAAGTGCCACAGGCGCGCGTGGCGGTGCATTTCCTCGCGCTGCAGCCCGAGGAGGAAGCGATTGCCGCGGCGCTGCTGCCGTCGCTGGCGGCGTTCGACGGCGACCTGCTGCTGGTGAACCAGGTGAACTTCCGCGTCGGCGCCACCGACGACCTGCTGGCGCGCCTCGCGTTGCTGCGCACCGGCAACTGGCGCACCTCGGCGGTGAGCCTGCCGGACTTCCTGCGCCGCGGCAGCGCGCTGGAGAACTTCCGTCGCCCGGACCGCATCATCGTCGGTACCGGCGACGCCTGGGCAGAGGGCCTGTTGCGCGAGATCCTGCGGCCGTGCACTGCCGACGGGGTGCCCGTGCACGTCATGCCGGCGCGCGACGCCGAGTTCACCAAGCAGGCCGTGAACGGCATGCTCGCCACGCGCCTGTCGTACATGAACGACATGGCGAACGTCGCCGAGGTGCTCGGCATCGACATCGAGAACGTGCGCCGCGGCGTCGGTTCCGACGAGCGCATCGGCAGCCACTTCCTGCATGCCGGCTGCGGCTTCGGCGGCACCGGCTTCTACCAGGACCTGCTCTCGCTGAAGGCCACGCTGGACGGTTCCGGCGTGGCGTCCAAGCTCGTCGACACCGCGCTGGCGGTCAACGAGGAACAGAAGGAACTGCTGTTCCGCAAGCTGTGGCGGCATTTCCGCGGCGACGTCGCCGGCCGCACGGTGGCCGTCTGGGGCGTGGCATTCAAGGCGGAAACCGACCGCGTGGACCACGCGCCGTCACTGGCGGTGATCGGGGCGTTGCTGGCGCAGGGCGCCACGGTGCGCGCCCACGACCCGAAGGCCCTGGGCCAGTTGCGACAGCAACTCGGCGACCACGCCGGGCTCGTGGAGTGCGCCGATCCCTATGCGGCCGTCGAGGGTGCCGACGCGCTGCTGGTGCTCACCGAGTGGCAGGTATACCGCGCCCCGGACTTCCAGCGCCTGCGTGCCCTGTTGCGCACGCCGCTATTGCTCGACGGCCGCAATCTCTACGATCCCCAGGCGGTGCGCGCGTCGGGTCTGCTCTACCAGGGCGTCGGCCGCCGCTGACCTGTTCCCCATGTAGCGAGGGGGCCATGCCCCCGACCGCCCTTCAAGGAACCGGTCGGGGGCGTGGCCCCCTCGCTACGTCGGGTGCTGTGTCGGGGGCGTGGCCCCCTCGCTACGTCAGGGCTTGGCGGCAGCATCCGGGTTGAAGGTCGGCTGGGCGTCGTCCAGCGCCAGCGTCACGTTCAGCCACTTGTTGTTTTCGGTGAGCAGGCCGCGCGCCAGCGAACCCGTGGCGCGGTGCAGGCGCAGCAGGTCGACGATGTAATCGTAACGGGCGTTGGCCAGGTCGCGGCGCGCCGCAAACGCGTTGCGCTGGGCCTGCAGCACGTCGACGATGTTGCGCGTACCCACTTCGTAGCCGGCGTTGGTCGCATCGAGTGCGCTCTGTGCCGACACGATGGCCTGCTTGCGCGCTTCCACGCGCAGCACGTCGGCCTCGACGATGCGGTACTGGGTGCGGGCGCCTTCCACGGCAGTGATCTCGGCGGCGCGCAGGTTCTCCTGGGCGGCGTCGTACTCGTAGTTGGCCTGCTTGCGCTTCGAGTTCACCGCGCCACCGGCGAACAGCGGCCAGGAGAACTGCACGCCGATGGAATCGATGGTGGTGTCGGTGTCGACGATCACCGGCGGTGGCGCGGAGTTGAACGAGCCGGCCTGGCTGTCCACGCGCTGGGCGACGAAGTCCACGTTCGGCAGGTGGCCGGCGGTGGCGGCACGCGAGTTCTGCTGCGCGGCGCGCGCGGCGTGGCGGGCAGCGATCAGTTGCGCGTTGCCTTCGCGGGCCTTCTCGGCCCAGGCATCGGCGCCCTCGGGCGCCGGCACGACTACCGGCATGTCCTCGCCCGGGAACGCCAGCGAGCTGTAGCGCTTGCCGGTGAGCGTCTGCAGTTGCGAGCGGGCCACCGACAGGTCGGTGTTGGCGACGATCAGCCCGACCTTCGCCAGGTCGTAGGCAGCCTGGGTCTCGTGCACGTCGGTAATGGCGATCAGGCCGACGTTGAAGCGCTGTTTGGCCTGCTCGAGCTGGCGGGACAGGGCGGCTTCCTCGGCGCGCGCGTAACTCACCTGCTCGGTGGCGCGCAGCACGGCCAGGTAAGTCTCGGTGACGCGCACCAGGTAGTCCTGCTCGGACTGCACGTACTCGGCGTCCACCTGCGAACGCGCGGCGCGCGCCGACTGGTACTGGTACCAGCGGTCGAAGCGCAGCAGCGGCTGGGTCAGGGTGAGTGACAGCACCGAGCTGTCATAACTGCCGGAAACGCCGGAGGTGTTGTCCTCCACGTCCTTGCTCATTTCCTCGCCGGCCAGCACCAGGCTCGGCAATACGCCGGCGCGACCCTGGGTGAGCACCTCGCGGCGGGCGTCGTAGCTGGCGCGGGTGGCCTTCCACTGCGGGTCGTTGGCGTCGGCGGCGGCCAGTACGTCGGCGAGGTTCTCGGCGCTGGCGGAGGAGATGGCCAGGCCGAGAAGGCCGGCCGCCAGAACAAATCGCTTGGTCAATCGCATCGGTGGAACCCCTGTCTTTGGTGCGGGCAAGCGCGCAGGCAGCCCGTGGTGGCCCGGCGGTCACGATCAGTCACGGTGATGATCGGACAATAGTCCCGCTGTCTCAATGGGTTATTTATTGGGCCAGGGCCGTAAAATTGCGGCTCCGGTACCCGCGGCATATAGTGGGGCCTTGCCCGCCCGAATCAATCCGAAATCCCCGCAAATATCATGAATGCCAGCAACAACGAGGCCCTGGGCCTCCCGGCCGCGCTCGACGCCGCCCTTACGCAGCCCATCCCCGGCTCCCGCAAGGTCTACGTGCCGGGCAGCCGCAGCGACCTGCGCGTGCCCATGCGCGAGATCTGCCAGGCGGTAACCCCCACCGCCCAGGGTGGCGAACAGAATCCGCCGCTTTACGTCTACGACACCTCCGGCCCGTATACCGACCCGACCGCGAAGATCGACCTGCGTGCCGGGTTGCCGGCGCTGCGCGAGGCCTGGATTGCCGGGCGTGGCGACACCGAGCAGTTGCCCGGCATTACCTCCGAGTACGGCCGCACCCGCCTGACCGACGCCTCGCTGGACGCCCTGCGCTTCCCTGCCACGCGTGCGCCGCGCCGCGCGCAGGCCGGCCGCAACGTGACGCAGATGCACTACGCGAAGCAGGGCATCGTCACGCCGGAAATGGAATACATCGCTATCCGCGAGAACGCGAAGTTGCAGGAAGCGCTGGCCTCCGGGCTGATCACCCACCAGCACCCGGGTGAATCGTTCGGCGCTGCCATCCCGGCGGTGATCACCCCGGAATTCGTGCGTGACGAGGTCGCCCGCGGCCGCGCCATCATCCCGGCCAACATCAACCACCCGGAACTGGAGCCGATGATCATCGGCCGCAACTTCCTGGTGAAGATCAATGCCAACATCGGCAACTCGGCGCTGGTCTCCGACATCGGCGAGGAAGTGGCGAAGATGGCCTGGGCCATCCGCTGGGGCGGCGACACGGTCATGGACCTGTCCACCGGCAAGCACATCCACGAGACGCGCGAGTGGATCCTGCGCAACTCGCCGGTGCCGATCGGCACGGTGCCGATCTACCAGGCGCTGGAGAAAGTCGACGGCGTGGCCGAGGACCTCACCTGGGAAATCTTCCGCGACACGCTCATCGAGCAGGCCGAGCAGGGCGTGGACTACTTCACCATCCACGCCGGCGTGCTGCTGCGCTACGTGCCGCTCACCGCCAACCGCGTCACCGGCATCGTCAGCCGCGGCGGTTCGATCATGGCCAAGTGGTGCCTGTCGCACCACAAGGAGAATTTCCTCTACACGCACTTCGAGGAAATCTGCGAGATCATGAAGGCGTACGATGTCTCCTTCTCGCTGGGTGACGGCCTGCGCCCGGGCTGCATCGCCGACGCCAACGACGCCGCGCAGTTCGGCGAGCTGGAGACGCTCGGCGAACTCACGAAGATCGCCTGGAAGCACGACGTGCAGGTGATGATCGAGGGCCCCGGCCACGTGCCGATGCACCTCGTGAAGGCGAACATGGACAAGCAGCTCGCCCACTGCCACGAAGCGCCGTTCTACACGTTGGGTCCGCTGACCACCGACATCGCGCCGGGCTACGACCACATCACCAGCGCCATCGGCGCGGCGATGATCGGCTGGTTCGGCACCGCCATGCTCTGCTACGTCACGCCCAAGGAGCACCTCGGCCTGCCCAACCGCAAGGACGTGAAGGACGGCATCATCGCCTACAAGATCGCCGCGCACGCGGCCGACCTGGCCAAGGGCCACCCGGGTGCGCAACTGCGCGACAACGCGCTGTCCAAGGCGCGCTTCGAGTTCCGCTGGGAAGACCAGTTCAACCTCGGCCTCGACCCGGACACCGCCCGCGAGTTCCACGACGAGACGCTGCCCAAGGACGCCCACAAGGTGGCGCACTTCTGCTCCATGTGCGGGCCGAAGTTCTGCTCGATGAAGATCACCCAGGACGTGCGTGACTACGCGGCCAGCGGCATGGAGGAAAAGTCCGTGCAGTTCCGCGAGACCGGCGCACAGGTCTACCGCAAACTGTAGCGAGGGGGCCATGCCCCCGACGCTCTTGCTGTTGAAAAATCGGGGGCATGGCCCCCTCTCTACGCGGGTTTTTTGATGATCGACCAGCAATTCACCACCGCCGATTGCGAGCTCGTCGAACGCGAGCCGCTCTATCGCGGCTTCTTCCGCCTCGAGCGTTACCGCGTCCGCCACCGGCTGTTCGCCGGTGGCTGGACGGAGACGTTCAACCGCGAGGTGTTCGTGCGCCACGAGGCCTCGGTGGTGCTGCTGTTCGATCCGGCGCGCGACGTGGTGGTGATGATCGAGCAGTTCCGCGCCCCGGCGATCGGCAAGCTGGCCAACCCTTGGCTGCTGGAGCTGGTGGCCGGCCTCATCGACAAGGATGAATCGCCTGCCGAGGTGGCTCGCCGCGAGGCGGTCGAGGAGGCCGGCTGCGAGATCGTGGCGCTGCTGCCGATTGCCTCCTACATGCCCAGCCCGGGTGGCTCCGACGAGTTCGTGCACCTGTTCCTCGGCCTGGTCGACAGCGAAGGTCTCGGCGGCATCCACGGCCTGCCCGACGAGCACGAGGACATCCGCGTGCACCTCGTCCCGCTGGCCGCGGCGCGCGCCATGCTCGAGCAGGGCCGGGTCAGCAATGCCGCCACCCTCATCGCCCTGCAATGGCTGTTGCTCAACCGCGACCGCCTGCCCGCGCTGGCGGCCGCGGCCGGTGCCGGCGCATGAACCGCCGCCATCGCCACCGCATCGCCAACCGCGTGGTGCCTCAGTCGGACTCGCCGCGCGCCGCCGTGCTGCGCGACCTGCTGGCCGCCTTCGAGCACAACTATGCGTTGCTGATGCGCCTGGCTCCTGCGCTGCGTGATGGAGGTGACGTGGCCTTCGGCGTCAGCGGGCCCGGTGGTCAACTGGCCGAGGTGCGCTTCGTGGTGCGTGAGCGCGGGCCGTTCACCACCCTGTTCGAGCTCACCGAGACCCATGCCACCGACGGCTGGGTGGCACCCATGTGCGCCACCGTGCGCCTGAGCCACGATGCGCGGGTGGCCGAGGTCACCGAGTTCCATCGCCGCCGCCTGCAGGCCCGTTACCCCTACCCGAACCCCGACATGCTGCAGCCGGACGAAAAACTGCAGGTGAACCGCCTGCTCGGCGAGTGGCTGGCCCACTGCCTGCGCTGGGGGCAGGCTCGTGACCCGATCGCCTGCACGGCGTAGGGGCATGTGTTTGCCGCGCCCCCGCGGGGCGGAACTGGTTCACACCGCCACCCGTTCCGGGGCGTGCCGCACTGGAAATGCCTCGGGCTCTTCGGTTATAAGATCAACGAGTTACAGACTCAGGGATATACAACTTGGCACGTGACGCCAACCGGCCCCTGCGTGTCGTCCAGTTCTCCGACAGCCACCTGTTCGCGAGCACCGACGGCAAGTTGCTGGGCTTGAACACGGACGACAGCCTCAACCGCGTGCTTGATCTCATCGAGAAAGAGCAGCCGGCCATGGATTTGTTGCTGGCCACCGGCGACCTTTCGCAGGACGCATCGGTCGCCAGTTATCGGCGTTTGCTCGCCAAACTCGAACGCTTCCCGGTGCCCTGCTACTGGCTGGAAGGCAACCACGACGTGACCGCGCCGATGCGCGAGTCGCTGGGTTCGCCCGAGAAGCTCAGTCCGTGCGTGGTGGAGATCGGCAACTGGTCGATCGTCATGCTCGATTCGACCATCCCGTATGAAGTGCCGGGCGAACTCGACGAGGGCGACCTCGCGTTCCTCGAGCAGTCGCTGGACGCGGCGCGTGGTCGCCACGTGATGGTCTGCCTGCACCACCACCCGATCCCGCTGGGCTGCAAGTGGCTGGATACCCAGGTGGTGAGTTCCGCCGACCGATTCTTCGACATCCTCGACCGCTACGACCACGTGCGCGCCGTGGTCTGGGGCCACGTGCACCAGGAATACGACGGCGAGCGCAACAATGTGAACCTCTACGCGGTGCCGTCCACCTGCGTGCAGTTCAAGCCGCAGTCCGAGGATTTCGCCATCGACGATGCGGCGCCGGGTTATCGCTGGTTCGACCTGCACGCTGATGGCCGCATCGATACCGGCGTGTCGCGCGTGCAGGGCATTCGCTTCGAAGTCGATTTTTCCGTGAAGGGCTACTGACCCCTCCGCCCCGTAGCGAGGGGGCCATGCCCCCGACCCGATTTCCGCCGCAAAACGGTCGGGGGCATGGCCCCCTCGCTACAATGGCCCGCATGCAGACCCTCGTTTACATCCACGGCTTCCAGAGTTCGCCGCAGTCGGCCAAGGCCCGGCAACTGGCCGCCGACCTGGCCGACCGCCACCCGTCAGTGCGCTTCGTCGCCCCGGGGCTGGGCTTCGACCCGGCCGCCGCGCTGGCCACCCTGGAGGCGGCCCTTGATGCGCTGGCCGCCCAGGGGTGCCCCGCGCCGGTGCTGGTGGGCAGTTCCATGGGCGGCTTCTACGCCACCATCCTTGCCGAGCGCCGCCGCCTCAAGGCCGTGCTGGTGAACCCCGCCGTGCGCCCCTTCGAACTGCTGCGCGGCTTCCTGGGTCCGGTTACCAACCCCTACACCGGCGAACAGTACATACTCGGCGAGCGCGACGTGGAGGCCCTGCGCGCCATGGACGTGGCCCGCCCGTCGCGCCCGCAGGACCTGCTGGTACTGCTGCAAACCGCCGACGAGACCCTCGACTGGCGCCAGGCCGCCGAAAAATACGCCGACTGCTCGGTCCTGAAGCTCCTCGGCGGCAACCATGCCTTCGAACACTTTGAAGATTGCTTCCCGCTCCTCTATCGTTTCGCCGGTCTGACCCCGTCACCCTGACGACCGCGCGGCGCCCCCCCGTCCGCCGGCGCGGCCGGGGGACCGGCGTCCACCTCCCGAGCGCGAGCGAGCGGAGGGTGGACCCGTCCCCCGAGCCAGCCGGCCGCACGCTTTTGGCCCGGCGCGGCCGTCATTGCAGGAATGCCATGTCCAACCAGTACAACGCCGACTCCATCGAGGTCCTCTCCGGCCTCGACCCCGTGCGCCGCCGCCCGGGGATGTACACCGACACCACCCGCCCCAACCACCTTGCCCAGGAAGTCATCGACAACTCCGTGGACGAGGCGCTGGCCGGCCACGCGAAGAACGTCGAGGTCATCCTCCACACGGACGGCTACATCGAGGTGGTGGACGACGGCCGCGGCATGCCCGTGGACATCCACCCCGAGGAAAAGGTGAGCGGCGTCGAGCTGATCCTCACCAAGCTGCACGCGGGCGGCAAGTTCTCCGGCAAGAACTACCAGTTCTCCGGCGGCCTGCACGGCGTGGGTGTGTCGGTGGTGAACGCGCTGTCGAAGCACGTGGTGGTCACCATCAAGCGCGGCGGCAACGTGTACCAGATGGAGTTCCGCAACGGCGACAAGTCCAGCGAGCTGAAGATTATCGGTACCGCCGGCAAGCGCGAGTCCGGCACCAGCGTGCGCTTCATCCCGGACGCGAAATACTTCGATTCGCCGAACATCTCGGTGTCGAAGCTCAAGCACGTGCTCAAGGCCAAGGCCGTGCTGTGCCCGGGCCTGCGCGTGGTGCTGAAGAACATCGCCGGCAATTCGGGAGCGGGCGAGACGGACGAGTGGCACTACGAGGACGGCCTGCGCGACTACCTGATGGAGAGCACGCGCGGCGAGGTGCTGTTGCCTGCCGAGCCCTTCATCGGCACCTTCGCCGCCGAGACCGAGGCGGTGGACTGGGCGGTGATCTGGCTGCCGGAAGGTGGCGAGGTGATCGGCGAGAGTTACGTCAACCTAATTCCTACTGCGCAGGGCGGCACCCACACCAACGGCCTGCGCACCGGCCTGCTGGAAGCGCTGCGCGAGTTCTGCGAGTTCCGCAACCTGCTGCCGCGCGGCGTGAAGCTGGCGCCCGAGGATATCTGGGACCGCTGCGCGCACGTGCTGTCGCTGAAGATGCAGGACCCGCAGTTCGCCGGCCAGACCAAGGAGCGCCTGTCGTCGCGCCAGGCCGCGGCGTTCGTGGCCGGCGTGGTGAAGGACAGCTTCTCGCTGTGGCTCAACCAGCACACCGACGAGGCCGAGAAGATCGCCGAGATGGCGATCAGCAACGCCGGATCGCGCCTGCGCGCCGCCAAGAAGGTCGAGCGCAAGAAGATCACCCAGGGCCCGGCGCTGCCCGGCAAGCTCGCCGACTGCGTCGGCCAGGACATCACGCGCACCGAGCTGTTCCTCGTGGAAGGCGACTCCGCCGGCGGTTCCGCCAAGCAGGCGCGCGACCGCGAGTTCCAGGCGATCATGCCGCTGCGCGGCAAGATCCTGAACACCTGGGAAGTGGACGGCAACGAGGTGCTCGGCTCGCAGGAAGTGCACGACATCGCCGTGGCCATCGGCCTGGAGCCGGGTTCACCGGACCTGTCCGGCCTGCGCTACGGCAAGATCTGCATTCTTGCCGACGCGGACTCCGACGGCCTGCACATCGCCACCCTGCTGTGCGCGCTGTTCCTCAAGCACTTCCGCGCGTTGGTGGAAGCCGGCCACGTGTTCGTCGCCATGCCGCCGCTGTTCCGCATCGACGTGGGACAGGAGGTGTACTACGCGCTGGACGAGGACGAAAAGAAGGGCATCCTCGACCGCATCGCCGCCGAGAAGAAACGTGCCAAGCCCAGCGTCATGCGCTTCAAGGGTCTGGGCGAGATGAACCCGCTGCAGTTGCGCGAGACCACCATGGCGCCGGATACGCGCCGCTTGGTGCGGCTGGCCGTCAGTGAAGGCGGTGACGCCGAGACCGATGCCATCATGGACATGCTGCTGTCGAAGAAACGCGCCAATGACCGCAAGGACTGGCTGGAAACCAAGGGCAACCTTGCCGAAGTGGGTGTCTGACCATGACCACCGATAACCTCGAAACACTGCCGCTGCGCGAATTCACCGAGAAGGCGTACCTCGACTACTCGATGTACGTGATCCTCGACCGCGCGCTCCCGCACATCGGCGACGGCCTCAAGCCCGTGCAGCGCCGCATCGTCTACGCGATGAGCGAGCTGGGCCTCAACGCCACTGCCAAGCACAAGAAGTCCGCGCGCACCGTCGGTGACGTGCTCGGCAAGTTCCACCCGCACGGCGACTCCGCCTGCTACGAGGCGATGGTGCTGATGGCGCAGCCGTTCAGCTACCGCTACCCGCTGGTGGACGGCCAGGGCAACTGGGGCTCGCCGGACGACCCGAAATCCTTCGCCGCCATGCGCTACACCGAGTCGCGCCTGGCGAAGTACTCGGAAGTGCTGCTGACCGAGCTCGGCCAGGGCACGGTGACGTGGCAGCCGAACTTCGACGGCACGCTGGAGGAACCGAAGATCCTCCCGGCGCGCCTGCCCAACGTGCTGCTCAACGGCACCACCGGCATCGCCGTCGGCATGAGCACCGACATCCTCCCGCACAACTTGCGCGAGGTGGCCAGCGCCTGCATCCAGCTGCTCAAGGACCCGGGCTGTTCGGTCACCGACCTGATGGAGCACATCCAGGGCCCGGACTTCCCCACCGAAGCCGAGATCGTTTCCTCGAAGAACGACATCGCCCAGATCTACATCACCGGCAAGGGCACCATCCGCGCCCGCGCCGTGTACACGATGGAAGACGGTGACATCGTCATCACCGCGCTGCCGTATCAAGTGTCGGGCGCCAAGGTGCTCGAGCAGATCGCCCAGCAGATGCAGCAGAAGAAGCTGCCGATGGTGGCCGACCTGCGCGACGAGTCCGACCACGAGAACCCCACGCGCCTGGTGATCGTGCCGCGCAGCAACCGCGTGGAAGTCGAGCCGCTGATGGCGCACCTGTTCGCCACCACCGACCTCGAGCGCACCTATCGCGTCAACATGAACGTGATCGGCCTGGACGGCAAACCGAAGGTGATGGGCCTGGTGGACATGCTGTCCGACTGGCTGCAGTTCCGCCTGGTCACCGTGCGCAAGCGCCTGCAGTACCGCCTGGAGAAGGTGGAGGACCGCCTGCACATCCTCGAAGGTTACCTGGTCGCGTTCCTGAACATCGACGAGGTCATCCACATCATCCGTACCGAGGATGATCCGAAGTACAAGCTGCAGGAGCGTTTCGGCATCAGCGAGCGCCAGGCCGAGGCCATCCTCGAACTGAAGTTGCGCCAGATCGCGAAGCTCGAAGAGATCAAGATCCGCGGCGAGCAGGCCGAGCTGGAAACCGAGCGCAAGGGCCTGCAGGAAACCCTCGGCTCGATGACGCTGCTCAAGAAACTGGTGATGACCGAGCTGAAGGACGACGCGAAGAAGTACGGCGACGACCGCCGCTCGCCGATCGTCGAGCGCATGGAAGCGCGCGCCATGGACGAGTCCGAACTCACGCCCAGCGAGCCGGTCACGGTGGTGCTGTCCGAGAAGGGCTGGGTGCGCGCCGCCAAGGGCCACGACGTGGACGCCGCCGCGCTCTCCTACAAGGCCGGCGACCAGTACTATGCCAAGGCCCTCGGTCGCTCGAACCAGAACGCGTACTTCCTCGATTCCACCGGCCGCAGCTATTCGCTGCCGGCGCACACGCTGCCGAGCGCGCGCGGCCAGGGCGAGCCCTTGTCCGGTCGTCTCGATCCGCCGTCGGGCGCGCAGTTCGTCGGCCTGGTGATGGGCGAGGATCGCGCGCGCGTGCTGCTGGCGTCCGACGCCGGCTACGGTTTCGTGGCGCCGCTGGGTGAGCTCGCCAGCCCGAAGAAGGCCGGCAAGGCCGTGCTCAATTGTCCGGAACACGCACTGGCGTTGCCGCCGGTGGTGATCCGCGAACTCGACAACGACCTGCTCGTTGCCGTGTCGAGCGAGGGCAAGCTGCTGGTGTTCCCGGTGAAGGACCTGCCGGAAATGTCCAAGGGCAAGGGCAACAAGATCATCGACATCCCCTCCAAGTCCGCCGCCGCGCGCGAGGAGCTGATGGTGTCGGTGGTGGTGGTGTCGAAGGGCGACACGGTGATCGTGGAATCCGGCAAGCGCTACCTGAAACTCAAGGGTAGCGACCTGGAGCACTACCGTGGCGAACGTGGCCGGCGTGGCGCGCTGCTGCCGCGCGGCTTCCAGAAAGTCGAGCGCCTCGCCATCGAACGCTGACCGCTCCACCTTGTAGCGAGGGGGCCATGCCCCCGACCGCTTTCCTCGCAAGCAAAAACGCCGCGCATTGCGCGGCGTTTTTTTGTCGGGGGCATGGCCCCCTCGCTACGGGGACACCAGGCGGCTGACCTGCCGCGCCAGCAGTTCCTCGTAGGGATCGGCCAGGCGCAGTACGCCCAGCGCCAGCACGTCCTGCAGGCGCGCACCGCCGTCGCTGCCGCCCGGCAACTCGATCTGCAGCAACTGTCGGTGCCCGCCGTCGATTTCCAGTCGCTCGCCCAGCGAGCCGTGGTCGCTCACCGTGTCGGTGACGGTGAGGCGGCCGGCCATGCCGGCCTGCGTACAGATTTCCCAGGTGACGATGGCGCGTTCGTCCACCGCCAGCGACGGGTCGTGGTGCAGCGCGGCGGTGAACTGCATGGTGACCTTGTTGCCGTTGGCCTTGCGCTGCGTGTTGGTCTCGCGCACCACGCCGAAGAACAGTTGTGCGCAGCAGATGGCGCGGAACAGCACGTCTTCGTCGCTGCTGCCGGCGGCCGGGAAGGTGACCAGGCACTGGTGGTCGAGCGGGCGCGCTACCTGGCCCTGGTAGAGCGCGCACGCGCGCGCCAGCATGTCGGCGTAAAGTCCGACCAGCTCGGCGAGCACGCGCGGCGCGAGTCGCTGCTCGAGCGTGGCGTAGTTGACGATGTCGATACGCAGCATCGGACCGTCCGGCAGGCGAGCCAGCGGGTTGGCGTCGGCCGGCATGTCGCCCTCGCCGTCGGCCGTGGTGGTGGCGCCGACCGCGGCGTCGATCGCCGCATCATCCTGTCCTGCTGCGCTGCCGGCGTCTGCTACGGGCGCATCGCCCTCCGCCGCGAGCGCAAGGTTGTCGCGCTGCAGGCGCGCCACGAACAGCAGCAGCACGGCGGCAAAACCCAGCCAGCCCAGCAGCGTGTAATCGAAGCGCGTGAGCGCCGGCAGCGCGGCGTGCGGATCGATGAGGATCTCCACCGTGCCGCGCAGGTCATTTTCCTCGGTGAGGATGTCGGCGCTGGCCACCAGGGTGTCCGGCGTGGCCTGCACCAGTCCCGACTGCGCCAGCGGCTGGCGTCGCCGGTCGTAGACCGTCACGCCGACCACCCCCGGCAGCTTCGACAGGCTGCCGGTGATCACGTTGAGGCTGACCAGGTCGTTGTGCACCAGGTACTCGGCGGCACGACCGGCGGACTCCGCTGCCAGTGCCCCGCCAAGGTGCCCGGCCTGCTCGTTCACCACCGCGCGTACCAGGAAGAACACCAGCACCGCGCCACCGGCCATCAATGCCAGCGCGGTAGCGAGCATGTTGAACACGGCCCGGCGGGGACCGGACATGCGGCGAAGACGTTCGCGCAGCGAGGTGCGGGCGGGGTTGGCGCTGAAGGTCACGGCGTCCGTTCTTGCGTGGCTGCGCGGGGGCGGGGCGGCACATGGCCGCGGGATGGCGCCGAGTATAGCAGGCAGCAGACGCGGCGCAGACGGGTCGCCGGCCGCGCGGCACCGGTGAGCGGGCGGGCGTTTGCTGGTAGAGTGGCAGCCGCTTCCGACCACCGCTTTCAACCCCCGCTGGAGTCGTTGTCGCCGTGCGCGAAATCCTGCTCATCCAGGTCTCCGGTCATGACCGCCCCGGCCTGCTGGCCGCGTTCATGCGCATCCTCGCCCGCAGCCGGGTCAACGTCCTCGACATCGGCCAGGCCGTGATCCACGACGCGCTGTCGCTGGGCGTGCTGGTGGAAATGCCGGCCGGCGTCGATTCGTCGGTGGTGCTCAAGGACGTGCTTTTCCAGGCCCACGAGATGGGCGTGTCGGTGCGCTTCCGCCCGGTTGAGGGCGGCGCCTACGAGGACTGGGTCGCCACCGAGGGCCACGCCCGCTACATCGTCACCGTGCTGGCCCGCCGCATCACCGCCGAGCAACTGGCGGAGGTCACCACCATCATCGCCGGCCACGGGCTCACGGTGGAGAACATCGCCCGCCTGTCCGGCCGCCAGTCGGTGGCCGACGGCCAGGCGCTGGACAGCGCGCGCGGCTGCGTGGAGCTCACCGTGCGCGGCGAACCTGGCCATTCGGCCGACATGCGCCGGCAGTTCCTCGACGTGGCCAGCCGCCTGAACGTCGACATCGCCTTCCAGCGCGACAACGCCTGGCGCCGCAACCGCCGGCTGGTGGCGTTCGACATGGATTCCACGCTGATCGACGGCGAGGTGATCGACGAGCTGGCGCGCCTGGCCGGCGTCGGCGAGCAGGTCTCGCAGATCACCGAGGCGGCGATGCGCGGCGAACTCGATTTCCAGGAGAGCTTCCGCCGCCGCGTGGCGCTGCTCAAGGGGCTGGACGAATCGGCGATGGCGAAGGTCATCGATGCCATCCCGCTCACCGAGGGCGCGGAAAACCTGATCGCCTCGCTCAAGACGCTGGGCTACAAGACGGCCATCCTCTCCGGTGGCTTCACCTTCATGGGCCGTTACCTGCAGCAGCGCCTCGGTATCGACTACGTGTTTGCCAACGAGCTGGAGATGGCGAACGGCAAGGTGACGGGCAATGTCGTCGGGCGCATTGTTGATGGCGCGCGCAAGGCTGAGTTGTTGCGCGAAATCGCCGCGAAGGAAGGTATCGCCCTGGAGCAGGCGATCGCCGTCGGCGACGGCGCCAATGACCTGCCGATGCTGTCGATCGCCGGGCTGGGCATCGCCTTCCGCGCCAAGCCGCTGGTCCGTGCCAGCGCGCGCCAGGCCATCTCCACGCTGGGGCTCGACGGCATCCTCTACCTGCTGGGCGTGCGCGACCGCGACCGCACCGAACTCACCCGCAACGCCTGACCGCGCATCCCGCAAACAAGAATGCCGCGCATCGCGCGGCATTTTTTTGTGAGGGCATGGCCCCTCGCTACTGGTCGCTGAACGGGTAGTCCATCGTGGTGGAGGCCGGGGCCACGTAGTAGCCCTCGATGTAGTTGATGCCGTAGCCCCACAGCGTCTGCAGCGCGCCGGCGCTCTCCACGTGCGAGGCGATGACCTTCTTGCCGTGGCCCTGCACGTCCTTGATGCAGGCGGAAATGGCCTTCTTGCCCGGCTCGGTGCCAAGCTCCTGCATGAACGAGCCGTCCAGCTTCACGTAGGTGACATCGGTGAGGTGCGCGAGCACCTTGCTCGGCGCGTGGCTGGCGCCGAAGCGGCTGATGGCCGTCTGGATCTTCAGCGCACGCACGTCGCGGGCGAACTGTGCAGCCTGCTTGAGGTACGTGGTGGCATCGGCCTCGGTGAACTGCAGGATCAGCGACTCGCCGCCGATCTTCGCCGCCTTCAGGGCCACGCCCAGCCACGCCACCAGCGAGTTGTCGGCCAGCGAGTCGGTGGTCAGCGTCACCATGATGCGCGTCTTGTGGCCGCGCGCGTTGTGCTCGGCCAGTGCCTTCAGGGCGTTGAGGATCACCCAGCGGTCGATCTTGGTGTTGAGGTTACCGGCGGCAGCCGCCTGCAGGAATTCCGCCGGCTGCAGCTCCTTGTCCTTGAACGGCAGGCGCAGCAGGACCTCGTAGGTTTCCTCGGCGTTGTCCTCGAGATTGAGGATGGCCTGCCAGTACAGCGTGAACTGGTTTTTCTCCAGCGCGATCTGCAGGTGCTTGGCCATGCCGGCGTCGGTGGACGCGTCGATCATGTCGGCCGGGTTGCGCACGAACACGCCGTTGCCGGCGCCGTTGTGCGCCTGGCGCGCCTTGACCGCGGCGTCGGCGGCCCAGGTGAGGGCGTCCTGCCCGGACGGCGTGTGCTCGTCGATGATCGCGCCACCCACCGAGACGGTGATGCGCAGGGTCTTCTTCTGCACCTCGAACATGTGCTCGTCAATCGCGTGGCGGATCTTCTCGCCGAGCGAGGAGGCCTTGGCCACGTCGCCGCCGGGGACCAGGATGGAGAAGATCTCGTCGCCGAAGCGCGCCAGCATGCCGGCATTGTCCGGGACGATGCCGCGCAGCATGCCGGCCAGTTCGGTCAGCACGGCATCCGCGCCGCCGATGCCCACCGAGGTGCGCAGCTTGGTGAAGTCGTCGATCTGCACGAACAGTACGCTGGACGTACGGCGCTTCTCGCGGGCGATCGCGACCGCGCTGTCCACCTGGCCCATGAAGTACTGGCGGTTGCGCAGGCCGGTGATGGCGTCGAAGGACGTCGCTTCCCGCAGGCGGGCTTCCAGTTCGGCGTCGCTCAGTCCGCCGCCCTGGGCGGCCGAGCGGATCAGGATCTGCGTGCACGGCTCGCCGTCGTAGACGGCGTGCGAGAACACCATCTTCGCCTCGAACTCGCTGCCGTCGGCGTGCAGGCAGTGGCAGGTGATCTCGTGCTTGTCACCCTGCTTCGCCGATGACTGGCGGCGCAGCAGGTCCTTGAGTTCCTTGTGGCTGCGTTCGGCGACCAGGTCCATGATCGGTACGCCGGCCAGTTCGTCGGAGTCGGTGTAGCCGAACAGTTCCAGGTAGGCGCCGTTGGCCTGCACGTGCATGCCGTCGGTCACGTAGGCCACCGCGTCCTGCGCGGTGTCCATCAGCAATTCGGAGCGCTTCTCGCTCTCGCGCAGGTCGGCTTCCAGGCGCTTCTTCTCGCGCAGCATGGCGAGGTTGGTCATTTCGCGGTCGAGCACCAGCAGCAGTCGCTCGGTCTCGCCGCGCGGCACCACGTCGCGCGCGCCGGCCTTGAGGCCGGCCAGGATGGTCGCCGAATCGTTGTTGTCGGCGAGCAGGATCACCGGCACGTCGTGGCCAAGCTTGCGGGCCTGGGCCACCGCCTTCTCCGGCGTGCAGCCACCCACGGCCGGGCGCACCAGCAGGGCGTCCCATTCGGCGCCCTTCAGTTGGGTGACCAGACCTTCCTCGTTGCGCGCGAAATCGGCACGGGTGGCCTTGCCAGCCTTGCGCAGCGTGTTCAGCAGTAGCTCCGCTTCGTCCTGGGACTCGTGGAGCATCAGCAGGCGGATTGTGTCGATGATGGGTTGCTGACTCATGCCTGGGACCGGTGACTGCATCCCCCGGCCGGTCGGGCGCGGGGGAACCAACGATTGTGCCCTATCGGGCACCCTTCCGGCGCAACAGCCGGTCGGGTGTCACAGACTCGACCAGATCGAGTCGAAGTCGTCGCTGCCTCCCTCGCCCGTCGCAGCCGGGGTGGCGGCTTCCGGCGGGCGGTCGAGGTCGCGGAACATGAACTGGCGGAACCCCGGGGTGGCGTTGAGCTGCCGCTGCAGCGCCACCCGGGTTTCGCTCCCCTGCCGGTTGATCAGCACCTTGTAGCCGGTGTTGAAGGCCATCGACGGGGTGATCAGGGTGGCTTCCTGGCCGATGGCGCGCAACTCCGGCAGCAGCAGGGTGCGCATCCACTCGGTCATCTCGCCGGACTGCTTGACCACCCGGGTGGCGACCGGGGTGGCCTTGGGGGCGAGCAGCTCGATGCCCAGCTGGGCGCCCTTGCCGGGCAGTTGCTTGACCCAGCGGATGACGCCGATGCTCCACGCCGTGGCGGTCCCTTCGCGCAGGCCGATCAATTCGCCGGTGCGGATGTGGCCGGGCATGTCGCCGGACCAGTCGATGCAGTAGCCGCCGGGGCTGCTGTTGACGATCGAGCAGTGGTAACTGTCGAACTTCGCCTTGGCCACGCCGCGGGCGTTTTCGCCGACCAGCCCCTCGACATTGCCGGCGGCAACGCCGCTGAAGTCGACGCTGTCCGACATGCGCGCGGCACCGCCGTCGAACGCCTGCGACCAGGCATCGGCGACGTCGATCTGTTCGCCGCCGCGGCCGACACGTGCGCGCAGGAACGGGTTCTCGCGCTCCTCCGACAGCACCTGCAGGCGGCTGCCGCGGACTTGCGCGTCGAAATCCGCGCCGCCCGACAGGAAGTGGTGGGTGGCGCTCAGGCCCACGCAGATCTCGATCACGCCGCTGGCGGCCAGGCGCGCGAAGGCACGCTCGGTGAGGTTGCCCCAGGCCTGCGACAGGTGTTGCGCGAGCTCGCGGGTGAAGCCGCGCGGGAAGGCGAACTCGGCGTTGCGCTCCGGCAGCTGGCCGCTTTCGGCCGAGCTGCGCAGGCGCGCGGAAATGTTGCGGGCGTCCACCGAGCGCAGCGTCTCGCCGGCGTGCTGGGAGGCCAGCTTGCGGTAGGTCGGCGGTGCGTCGGCCTGCAGGTCGAACGCGAAAATATCGCTGTTTTCCCGCGTGTCATTGATGGCGACGAGGTCGCACCACTCCTCGGTGGCTTCCCACACGAGCTCGATTTCCTGCTGGCGCAGCTGGTTCGGCCTCGCCGTGGACAGCAGCAGCGTGCGCGCGTAGCAGTCCCGCACCGTCGAGGATTCCACGCGCTTGAACGACTTGTCCTCGACCTCGACCTTGTCGAGGCCGTGGCCCTCGGCGAGCAGGTACAACTGGTGCAGTTCGAGCCAGTGGAAGCGCGGGGTGGGCAGGTAGAGCTGGTAGCAGCGCAGCAGTGTCTCGCCCATGCTGGTGATCGCGCGGTGGATCGCCGTGGTGGCGATGCGGCCGATGTCCTTGTCGCGCGCCTTGCGCACGGTGTCGATGGCCACCAGCTTGTAGCCCACCGACAGGTGCATCTGCAGCGCCTGCGCGAGGCTGGCAACCTTGCGTGCCTTTTCCGGCAACACCACCGACTGCCCGAGGTAGTGCTTGCCCAGCTGGCGTTCCACGTAAATGATCGCCGGGCGCACGGCCTCCAGCAGCGCGAAGCGCGTGCGTCCGTCCGTCTTCAGGCGGTTCAGTTCCTGGATCAGCTGGTAGAGCAGGCGTGACGATTCGCCCACGTTGACCATCGGCAACGCATCAACCCATTCCTGCATTTTCTTGGGGTTGGTGCTGCCGAGCGTCAGGTGGTGCAGGTCCTGCTCCGGCAAGCGGAGACGGATGCGTTGGGGTTGCTCCATGGCCTGGCCTGGACGTAAGGAACGCGGTTGACGTTCGTTATTGTTGTACGGCTTGAAATATGTCTGCCAAGTGGCTGATGCCGCAAGACAAATCGCCGTCCGATATCACCCAACTATAGCGGCTGGGCACGCCCTTGGCTAACCCCTGTCCGGGGGTAACGCGATGCCGGCGGCCAGCGGCGTCTTGGCGGGGCGGCCGGGGATCTCGCGGACCAGCCGCGGCACCAGGTAGCCGGGCAGGGTGGCGGCCAGCGCCTGCACCAGCGCGGTGCCCTCGGCATCCGATACGTCGAAGTGGGCCGCGCCGGCGACCGGGTCCAGCAGGTGCAGGTAATAAGGGAGGACGCGGCAGGCGAACAGCCGGCGCGACAGGGCGCCCTGGGCCGTCACGCTGTCGTTCACCCCGCGCAGCAGGACGGCCTGGTTGAGCAGGGCGATGCCGGCATCGGCCAGCCGGCCCATGGCCGCGGCCACCGCGTCGTCCAGTTCGTTGGCATGGTTGGCGTGGATCACCACCACCGGGGTCAGCCGGCTGCCGGCGAGGATTCCCGGCAGTTCGTCGTCGACGCGGGCAGGCACCACCACCGGCAGGCGGGTGTGGATGCGCAGGCGGGTCACATGCGGGATGGCCGCGAGCTGCGTGATGATCCAGGTAAGTCGGCGGTTACTAACCATGAGCGGGTCGCCGCCGCTGAGGATGACTTCCTCGATGCTGCTGTCTGCCGCCAGGGTGGCGAATAGCGATTCCCAGTGGGCGGTGTCCGGGGTGTTGTCGTCGTAGGGGAAGTGGCGGCGGAAGCAGTAGCGGCAGTTGACCGCGCAGGCGCCGCTGACGATCAGCAGCACCCGGCCCTGGTACTTCTGCAGCAGGCCGGCATCGCGGGTATGGCGGGCCTCGGCCAGCGGGTCGCCATGGAAGCCGGCGACCTCGGCCAGTTCCTCGCCCACCGGCAGCACCTGGCGCAGCAGCGGGTCGGCCGGGTCGCCCGGCTGCATGCGCGCCACGAACTCGCGCGGCACGCGCAGGCGGAAGCCGCGGTCGGCGGCCAGGGCGGCCGGCAACAGGCCGGCATCCAGGCCGAGCAGGTCCAGCAGCTCGCGGGGGTCGGTGACGAGGTCGGACAGCGAGGCCTGCCAGCGGGGGCTGGCGGGGGGCGTCTGCCCTCGCGGGGTCGGCTGGGGTATCATGCGCGCCTTTCGCGAACTAGCGGCCCGCATGGCGGCCGCGGAACAGAGGAAACAACGATGGCGACGTATTCTACCAACGAATGGAAGGGCGGCCTGAAGGTCATTTACGAAGGCGACCCCTGCGTCATCATCGAGAACGAATACGTCAAGCCGGGCAAGGGCCAGGCCTTCAACCGCGTGCGGATGAAGAACCTGAAGACCGGCCGCCAGTGGGAAAAGACCTTCAAGTCCGGCGAGTCCCTCGAGGGCGCCGACGTGGTCGACCGCGAGATGCAGTTCCTTTATGCCGACGGCGAGTTCTGGCACTTCATGGACCCGGCCTCGTTCGAGCAGCTGCAGGCCGACCAGAAAGCGGTGGAAGACGCCGAGAAGTGGCTGAAGGAGCAGGACGTCTGCACCGTCACCCTGTGGAACGGCGTGCCGCTCACCGTGGCGCCGCCGAACTTCGTCGAACTCGAGATCGTCGAGACCGACCCGGGCGTGAAGGGTGACACCGCCGGTTCCGGCGGCAAGCCGGCCAAGCTCACCACCGGCGCCGTCGTGAAGGTGCCGCTGTTCGTGCAGCAGGGCGAAGTCGTGAAGGTCGATACGCGTACCGGCGAATACGCCGGCCGCGTCGGCAAGTAAACCGCACGCAAACGCGGCGGCGGAGGCAGGATGCGCACCGCTGACTGTGACTGGCGACCGGGCGCGACCCTAGAACAACTCAGGGCGCGCGCCCGGCTCCTCGCCGATATCCGCACGTTTTTCGCCGGTCGCGGCGTGCTCGAAGTGGACACGCCGCTGCTGTGCAGCGGCACGGCCACCGACCTGCACCTTGCATCGTTCGTCGTGCGTGATCCGGCGCAGCCCGAAGCCGGCGAACGCTGGCTGCAAACCTCTCCCGAGTTCTGCCTGAAGCGCCTGGTGGCGGCCGGCTACGGCCCCGTGTACCAGCTCGGCAAGGCTTTTCGCGCCGGCGACCTCGGCGATCGCCACAACCCCGAATTCACGCTGCTGGAGTGGTACCGCCCCGGCTGGTCGCTCGACGAGTTGATGGTGGAAACCGATGCGCTGCTGGTGGCCATGCTCGGTGACGTGGTCGGCTTCGATCGTTGCGAGCGCACCACCTACCGCGCGCTGTTCGAAGCGCGTTTCGGCATCAATCCGCACGCCGCCGACGTGCAGGCGCTGCGTGCGCTGGCGGCGCGCGAGACCTCGTTCGGCGATGCCGCCGGCCTCGATGCCGGTGCCTGCCTGGATCTGCTGTTCTCGCTGGTGATCGAGCCGACCCTCGGTCATGGCTGCCCGGTCCTGGTCTCGGGTTTCCCGGCGATACAGGCCGCGCTGGCACAGGTGGCGACGGACGCCGACGGTGATCGCGTTGCGCAGCGTTGCGAGGTTTACGTGCGTGGCATGGAACTGGCGAACGGTTACCAGGAGCTCACCGACGTGGCCGAGCAGCGCCGGCGCTTCATCGCTGACAACGACGCGCGACGCGCGCGCGGGCTGCCGGAGATTCCCGTCGATGAGCGCTTCCTTGCCGCGCTGGCGGCCGGCCTGCCGGCGTGCGCCGGCATCGCGCTGGGCGTGGATCGCTTGCTGATGCTGCGCACCGGCGCGACGTCGATAGACCAGGTGCTGGCGTTCGCCGCGCCGCGCTGCTGAGACCTGCCTTCAATGCATCGGGGGCATCGCCCCCTCGCTACGATCAGCGATTGGTGAGCGCGCCGATGCGCTGGCCCATGCGCAGCGGCGTGCCGCTGCGCAGTGCCGGGTCCCACTGTGCCGCGCCCTTGGGCAGCAGCACGATCGCCGTCGAACCCACCAGGAACCGCCCCATCTCCGCGCCCTTGTCCAGCGCCACCGGCTTCACGCCGGAGGTGAAGGTGGTGGCTTCGAGACGACGGTGCGGCGGCGTGACGGTGCCGCTCCACACGGTGGCGATGCCGGCAACCACGATCGCGCCGACCAGCACCAGTGCCATTGGCCCAGCGACGGTGTCGAAGATGCACACCACGCGCTCGTTGCGCGCGAACAGCCCCGGCACGCCGTTGGCGGTGCGCGTGTTCACCGAGAACAGTCGGCCCGGCACGTAGATCATTTCGCGCAGCGTGCCGGCCAGCGGCATGTGCACGCGGTGGTAATCCTTCGGCGACAGGTAGACGGTGATGAACTGGCCGTCGCGGAATGCCTCGGCACGTGCCGGGTCGCCGCCGAGCAGGGTGGTGGCGCTGTACGAGTAACCCTTGGCCTGCAGGATCGCATCGTCGCTGATCGGGCCGAGCTCGCTGATGGCGCCGTCGGCCGGCGACACGATGCTGTGCGCGTCGCGGTCCACCGGGCGCGCGCCTGGCTTCAGCGGGCGGGTGAAGAACTCGTTGAAGGTGCGGTAGGACGCGAGGTCGGGATTGGCGGCCTCGTTCATGTCCACGCCGTAGCGGTTGGCGAACCAGCGCGTGAACGGATCGCGGATGGCCGGGTTCTCGCTGTTGGCGACCAGGCCCATCAGGCGCGAGATGAGGTGCTGCGGGATCGGGTACTGCCACAGCGACAGCAGTCGGTCGTTGCTCACGGCAGGCTCTCCACCGGCAGCGACTCGTCGTTGCCCCATTCGCTCCACGAGCCCGGATAGGCGCGGATGCGCGGGAAGCCCAGCAGCTTGCCCACCAGCCAGGTGAGGCCGCTGCGGTGGTGGGTCTGGCAGTGGGTCACGATGTCCTTGTCGGGCGTGACGCCGAGGTCGGCGAGCGTGGCGCGCAGCGCCTCGAGATCCTTCAGGCGCAACTGGCGGTTGCGGTCCATGCAGTCCACCCAGTCGAGGTTCACCGCGCCCGGGATGTGGCCGCCGCGGGCCGCCAGTACGCGCACGCCGTGGTATTCGTCGCGCGAGCGGGCATCCCAGACCGCGAAGTCGGCGGCGTGGATGCGGGCGCGGATGTAGGTCTTGTCGACCGCTTCGTCACCGGTGATGCGCGCCACGTAGCGCGACGGTTCCGGCGTGTTGGCGCGCTGCTCCAGCGGCAGCCCGGCAGCCATCCAGGCGTGGATGCCGCCGTCCAGGTAGGACCATTTCGTGTGGCCGACCATCTCCAGCAGCCACAGGAAGCGGCCCGCCCAGCCGCCACCTTCGTCGTCACAGGCCACCACGTGCGTATCTGCGGTGAGCCCCAGCGACGACAGCAGTGCCGACAGCGCGGCCTCGTCTGGCAGGGCGCCCGGCGCCGGCGGCGTGCCGGCCTGGGTGCGCTTGAAATCCAGCCACACCGCGCCGGGCACGTGCGCTTCGTCGTAGACGCGACGCTGCGACAGGTCGACGACCAGCACGCCGGCGTCGTCCAGGTGGCGGGCAAAATCCTCGGGGGCGAGCAGGCGCGGCAGGGATGCGGCGGTCATCGGTGGGGATCCGGCATGGGCAATGGGGCGGGCGGCATTCTAGCAGGTCGCCCGCGCGGGCCGCGGGGCGACTGCCGCGCGGACGCCGCCCGTGGCTTTCGTGGTGCCCGATATAGTGACATCCATCACTTGTTGCACCGGGTGCGATGCGGGTACAAAGCCGCACCCCGATTCGGGTCATTACACCACCGGCACAGGTCCTTCTCATGGCAGAAGCGCAGTTACCGGCCACGGATGGTGAACTCCATGAAGCCATGGAGGCAGTACCCCAGGGTTTGCTCTGGCTCGACGACAACGAGGTGATCCGCCGCCACAACGGCGCCTTGCGGCGATTCCTCGGCCTGGCCTGCGAACGGCAGTTCGTGGGCGACAGCGTGGCCGAGTTGCTGCGCTTCCTGCACCAGCGCGGCGATTACACCAGTGCCGGCGAGGATGAGCGCGTGCTGGCGCAACGCATGCGCGCGCTGCGCTCCGGCGACAGTCCCTACTACGACCGCGTGCGCCCGGACGGCACCGTGCTGCGGGTGAGCGCGGGGCGCTTGCCGTCGGGCGGCTACCTGTACTCGGTGGCGGATGCCACCGGCGAGCGCCGTGCCCGGGAGGCGATGCAGCGCAAGGCGCGCGCGACCATGCTGGCCATGGCCAACTTCGCCGAGCACCGCGACGAGGACACCGGCATCCACGTGCTGCGCGTGTCGCGCATGGCGCGCCAGCTGGCCATGCGCCTGCATCGCGACGGCGCCTTCCCCGGCGAGGTCGACGCGACGTTCGTCGAGCGGATCGGCATCGCCGCCATCCTGCACGATGTCGGCAAGATCGCCACGCCCGACCACGTCCTGCGCAAGGCCGGGGAGCTGGACGCCGGGGAACGCGCTGTCATGCAGCAGCACACCGTGACCGGCGAGCGCCTGTTGCGCCAGGCCCAGTTGCTGATGAGCGACAACCCGTACCTGGAAATGGGCGCGCAGATCGCGCTCACCCACCACGAGTGGTTCGATGGCCGCGGTTACCCGCATGGCCTGGCCGGCACGGACATCCCGCTGGCCGGGCGCATCTGCGCGGTGGCGGACGTCTATGACGCGCTGACCTCGCGCCGCCCGTACAAGGAGCCGTGGCCGCTGGCCGAGGCGGCGGCACTGATCGGTCGCCTGGCGGGGACGCAGTTCGATCCGCAGGTCGTAGCGGCGTTCCAGGCGGTACTGGCCGATGCCGAGTCGGCGCAACTGGTGAGCTGGAACGAGGCCATGGCCATCGGCCACGAGCACATCGACGAACAGCACAAGATGCTGGTCGACACCATCAACCTGCTGGCCGACGCCGATCGCCAGCAGGACCGCACGCTGGTGGGCATGGTGATCGATGAGTTGCTCGCCTACGCCGCCTTCCACTTCCACTACGAGGAAGCACTGTTCGCCGCGGTGGAGCCGGGCGAGCTGGCGCGGCATCGCGGCCTGCACCGGCAATTCGTCGAGTGGGTGGAGCAGGTGCGGGCGGAGTTTGTTGCCAACAACCAGTCGCAACTGGGCGAGCGCATCCTGCATTTCCTGCGTGACTGGCTGCGCCGGCACATCCTCGGCGAGGACCGTCGGCTGTGTCGCCAGGCCGGCAGGCCGCTGCTCAGCGTGGTGCCGGCGCGTCCTTGAGGCCTTCGCGGATGCGCAGGAAGTTGTCCAGTCGCTCGGCGGACAGTTCCCCGCGCGCCGCAGCCTCGCGCAGCGCGCAGCCGGGTTCCTTCAGGTGCCGGCAATCGCGGAAGCGGCAGCGTCCCTGCCAGGGGCGGAAGTCGATGAACGCCGCCTCCAGCGCGGCGTCGTCCACGTGCCACAGCTGGAACTCGCGCACGCCGGGCGAATCGATGAGGTCGCCGCCGCCGGGCAGGTGGAACAGCCGCGCGGAGGTGGTGGTGTGCTGGCCGAGGCCGGACGTCTCGCTCACTTCCTGCGTGTCGAGCGCGGCCTCCGGCAGCAGCGCATTCACCAGCGAAGACTTGCCCACGCCGGACTGGCCGACGAACACGCTGGTGTGGCCGCGCAGGGCGTCGAGGAGCTCGTCCAGCCCGTGCGCGGCACGCGAACTGCAGCGCAGCACGCGGTAGCCGACCTGTTCATAGAGCGTCGCCAGCCGTTCGGCCTCGGCGTAACCGGGTGAGCCGGTCATGTCGCTCTTGTTGAGCAGCAGTACCGGCGGCAGCGCGCTGGTTTCGCAGGCCGCCAGGTAGCGGTCGAGCAGCATCGACGACGGTTCCGGCAGCGGTGCGAACACCACCACCACGTTGTCGATGTTGGCGGCCACCGCCTTGAGCTTGCCGTAGTTGTCCGGGCGCTGCAGCTCGCTGGTGCGCGGCAAGCGCGCCACCACCACGCCGCTGTCGGCCATGCCCTCGGCCTCGGGTGGCTGGCGGCGCCACACCACGCGGTCGCCGCTCACCGGGCTGTCGATGTTGGCGCGGATGCGGCAGCGCACCGTCTCTCCGGCCGCGCCGGCCGGCTCCACGTCCACCTGCTTGCCGAAGCGGGTGATGACCATCCCTTCCTCCTCCGGGCCCAGACCGGTGTCGTCGGCTTCGTCACGCGCCTGCATGCGCCGGATGCGCTGGTCCTGCAGGGCGCGCACGCGCTCTGCCTGCTGGCGGGTGAGTTTGCGACCGGACATGGTGTCTCCCGGGGACAGGGTCGGCGGCAGCGTAGCCTCTGCTATGATCGCCGGCAATCTTCATCGGGAGTGGATGGCATGGCGGCGCGCAAGGGCAACCTGATCTGGATCGACCTGGAGATGACGGGGCTGAACCCCGACACCGACCGGGTGCTCGAGATCGCCACCATCGTCACCGACGCGCATCTCAACGTGATCGCCGAGGGGCCGGTGTTCGCCATCCACCAGAAGGACATCGTGCTCAACGCGATGGACGAGTGGAACACCCGCCAGCACGGCCAGAGCGGCCTGGTGGACCGGGTCAAGCGCTCCACCGTGGACGAGGCCCGCGCCGAGGAAGCCACCATCGAGTTCCTGCGCCAGTACGTCGATGCCGGCACCAGCCCGATGTGCGGCAACAGCATCTGCCAGGACCGCCGCTTCCTGTGGCGCCACATGCCGAAGCTCGAGGCGTTCTTCCACTACCGCAACCTCGACGTCAGCTCCATCAAGGAACTGGCGGTGCGCTGGTACCCGGACCTGGTCAAGGGCGTGCGCAAGACCAGCACCCACCTGGCGCTGGACGACATCCGCGATTCCATCAGCGAATTGCGCTACTACCGCGAGTCGTTCTTCCGCTTCCCGGAGCCGGAAGCCTACGACGACGAAAACGACGACTGATCGCGCCTGCTCACCCGGCGTGGCGCGCCAGTGCCCACGCCACGTGCTCGCGCACCAGCGCCGACGGATCGTTTTCCCGCGCCCGCAGCGCCGCCAGTACCTCTGCCGAGCGCGGCGCGTTGCCCAGCCCCACCGCGACATTGCGCAGGAAATTCTCGTAGCCGGCGCGGCGGATCGCCGTGCCCTCGGTGCGCGCCAGGAACGTCGGCTCGTCCCACCCGAACGCCTCGGTCAGCAGCAGGCGGTCGAGGCCGGCGCGCGCGCGGAAGTCGCCTTCCTGCGTGACCTTCGCATAGCGGTTCCACGGGCACACCAGCTGGCAGTCGTCGCAGCCGAACACGCGGTTGCCGATGGCGGCGCGGAATTCCTCCGGGATGCTGCCGTTCAGCTCGATGGTCAGGTAGGAAATGCAGCGGCGCGCATCGACGCGGTAGGGTGCGACGATGGCGCGCGTCGGACAGACGTCGATGCAGGCGGTGCAACTGCCGCAATGCGGGCTGGCCGGCTCGTCAACGGGCAATGGCAGGTCAGTGAGGAAGCCGCCGAGGAAGAACCACGAGCCGGCGCCGCGGTTGATCAGCACGCTGTGCTTGCCGATCCAGCCCAGGCCCGCTTTCTCCGCCAGCGCTTTCTCCAGTACCGGCGCGCTGTCGGTGAACACGCGGTAGCCGTGCGGGGTGACCTCGCGGGAGACCTGTTCGGCCAGTTTCGCCAGCCGGTTGCGCACCACCTTGTGGTAGTCGCGGCCCAGTGCGTAGCGCGACACGTAGGCGCGGCTGCCATCGGCGAGCGTCTCGGCGATGCGCGCCTCCGGCGGCAGGTAGTCCATGCGCACCAGCACGGCGCGCAGGGCGCCGGGTGACAACTGCTGCGGGTCGCGGCGGATGGCCAGGTGGCGGGCGAACCAGTCCATCTCGCCGTGGAAGCCGTCGGCCAGCCAGCGCTCCAGGTGGGCGAGGTGTTCATCGAGGTCGAGGTCGGCGATGCCGGCCTGCTGGAAGCCCAGCGCTTGGGCCCGCTGGCGGATGTTGGCGGCGATGCTGGCCAGGGCGTCCGGCGGCAGGCTGTTCATCGCGCGCCGGCGCGGCCGCGCCCGTATAATGGGGAAATTCCCCGCCGGGTCCTTGCCGCCATGACGACGCCAGCCACGACGCGCACGCTGCCGCGCGCCCTGTATCGAGCCGAAGAAGTGCGGGCACTGGATGCTTGCGCGATCAACGAGTTCGGCATTCCGGGCATGACGCTCATGGAGCGGGCGGGACAGGCGGCGTTCGGCATCATACAAAGGCGCTGGCCGCGCGCCCAGCGCATCGTGGTGTTCTGTGGCGGCGGCAACAACGGCGGCGACGGCTACGTGATCGCCAGCCTGGCGCGCCGCGCCGGCAAGGACGTGACGGTGGTGCATGTCGGCCCGCGCGATGCGCTCAAGGGTGACGCGCGCACCGCCATGCTGCAGGCCGAGGCGGCGCGCGTGCCGATGTTCGATGCGCTGGCGCCGGGCGCCGGGCCCGAACTCGCCGCCGACCTGGTGGTCGACGCCTTGCTCGGCACCGGCATCCGTGGCGCGGTGCGTGCCGATTACTGCGGTGCCATCGAAACGGTGAACACCCTCGGCGCGCCGGTGCTGGCCATCGATATCCCTTCCGGGCTGTGCAGCGACACCGGCACGCAGCTCGGGCCGGCGGTGCGCGCCGACGCCACCGTGACCTTCATCGGTCTCAAGCGCGGCCTGTTCACCGGACGCGGGCCGGCGTTGTGCGGCGACATCCACTTCGACGACCTCATGGTGCCGCACGACGTGCATGCGCGCGTGGCAGCAGGCTGCGAGCGGCTGGACGCCACGCTGGTGCCCGCGCTGCTGGGGCGCCGCGAGCGTGATGCCCACAAGGGCCGCTTCGGCCACGTGCTGGTGGTGGGCGGTGACCACGGTTTTGCCGGTGCGGCACTGATGGCCGCCGAGGCGGCCGCGCGCACGGGTGCCGGGCTGGTGTCGGTGGCCACCCGTCCCGAACATTTGCCGGCTCTTCTCGCCCGTCGTCCGGAACTGATGGCCCATGGCGTCACGCAGCCGGCTGACCTCGAGCCGCTGCTGGCGCGCGCCACGGTGGTGGTGGCCGGGCCTGGCCTCGGCACGGATGCCTGGGGCCGCGGCCTGCTGGCCCGCGTGCTGTCCAGCAACCTGCCGCTGGTGCTCGACGCCGATGCGCTGAACCTGCTGGCGGCCGGTGCGGTGCCGGTGGCGGATGCGCGTCGCGCCGAGCCGCGCTGGGTGCTCACGCCGCACCCGGGCGAGGCAGCCCGCCTCATCGGCCTCGACAGTGCCGCCGTGCAGGCCGACCGTTTCCGCGTGGCGCGCGACGTGCAGTCGCGCCTGGGTGGTGTCGTGCTGCTCAAGGGGGCCGGCACATTGGTCGATGCCGGCGACGGGCAACCGGTCTCGGTGGTCACCACCGGCAACCCGGGCATGGCCAGCGGCGGCATGGGCGACGTGTTGTCCGGCATCATCGCCGGCCTCGCCGCACAGGGGCTGCAGCTCGCCGATGCTGCCCGTCTCGGGGCGGTGGTGCACGGGGCTGCCGCCGATCGTTGCGCCGGGGCGCACGGTGAGCGCGGCCTGCTGGCCACTGACCTGTTCTGCCACCTGCGCGAGCTGCTCAATGACCTTGCGCCCGGCGCCCATGCGCACGCTTGATCTTGCCGACACGGCCGCGACCGAACGCCTCGGCGCCACCCTGGCCACGGTGCTGGCGAGACCTTGCTGCGTGTGGCTGGAAGGTGACCTGGGTGCCGGCAAGACCACGCTGGTGCGCGCCCTGCTGCGTGCGCTGGGCCATGCCGGCAGCGTGAAAAGTCCCACCTACACGCTCATCGAACCCTACGAGCTGGCCGCCGGCACCGTCTATCATCTCGACCTGTACCGGCTGGCCGATCCCGAGGAGCTCGAATTCCTCGGCGTGCGGGAACTCGCCGACGCGTCGTCCGTCCTATTGGTGGAATGGCCGGCGCGCGGCGCCGGTTTCCTGCCGGTCGCCGACCTGGTGGTGGCGCTCGCACTGCACGGCGACGGCCGGCGTGCCCGCATCGAGGCGCGCACACCGCGCGGCGCTGTCATGCTCCAGGCCCTGCCTGACAAACTGGAACCCGCTGCCTGATGTCCCTGCGTTGCCGTGCCCTGATCGCATTGTCGCTGGTCCTGCTGTGGCCGGCGCTGGTGCACGCCGCCACTGCCATCGACAACGTGCGCGTCTATCGCGCGCCGGAATACACGCGCTTCGTGTTTGACGTTTCCGAGCCGCCGCAATACCAGGTGCTGCCCGACGTGGCGCCGGGGCGGGTGGTCATCGATTTCCGCGGTGCCGAGCTGAAGGCGAAACTGGAAACCGTCGACCTGCAGGAAAGCCCGGTGCGCCGCGTGCGCAGCGGCCTGCAGGCGGACGGCACCATCCGCGTGGTGTTCGATCTTGCCGTCGCGGTGCGCGTCAACAGTTTCGCGCTGCAGCCCAACGAGCGCTACGGCCATCGCCTGGTGGTCGATCTCTACGACCTGGCCGTCGAGCAGAAGCCGAAGACGGTCGACGACGTGCTGCCACCGGCCATCGGTCCGCGCAAGGTCGTGGTGGCGCTCGATCCGGGGCACGGCGGCGAGGATCCCGGGGCGATGGGGCCCAGCGGGACCCGCGAAAAGGACATCGTGCTGGCCATCGCGCGTGCTACCCGCGACCTGATGCGCCAGGAGCCGGGCATGACGCCGGTGATGATCCGTGACGGCGACTACTACGTCGGTCTCAAGGATCGCCGGGTCAACGCGCGCAAGAAGCACAACGCCGACATCTTCATCTCCATCCACGCCGATGCGTTCACCAAGCGTTCCGCGCGTGGTGCCAGCGTGTTCGCGGTATCCCGTCGTGGCGCGACCAGTACGCTGGCGGCCTACCTGGCCGACTCCGAGAACCGCGCCGACCTGGTCGGTGGCGTGGGGCCGCAGGCCGGCGGCGACGTGATGAGCGTGCTGTCGGACCTGATCATGGAAGGGACCATGAGCCACAGCCTGCACCTGGGCCGCAGCGTGCTGGACGAGTTCGGCGACTTTGCGCGCCTGCACAAGCCGAACGTGGAGCAGGCCGGCTTCATGGTGCTGAAGGAACCCAACATGCCGTCGATCCTGGTCGAGACCGGCTTCATCTCGAACCCGGACGAGGAGCGCTTGCTGCGCAGCGCCGCCTACCAGCAGCGCCTGGCCAAGGCCATCGTCAACGGCGTGCGTCGCTATTTCGAGCGCTATCCGCTGCCCGGCACCTGGTTCGCGGCGAAGCGTGACGGCCAGGTGCCGCTGCAGGTGGCCAGCGCTGAACCGGTGGTGGCCAGCGATGCTGCGCCGGTGGCAGAAGCGGCCCCCATGCCGGTGGCCGCGGCCGATCCGATCGCCGCCATTGCCGTGCAGGTCGGCGCGGCGCCGGCGGTGCGTGATGCCGCGGCAAAAGCCCCGGTGAAAGCGCCTGCGAAGCCGGCCGCCAGGCCGGCGCCGAAAAAGCAGGAGTTCATCCAGCACAAGGTGCGCAAGGGCCAGAGCCTGGGCTGGATCGCCAACAAGTACGGCGTCACCCAGCGCGCCATCAAGGAAGCCAACGGCTTCAGGCGCAACGACGTGTTCATCGGCGAAACCCTGAAGATCCCCAAGGACTGACGCCATGAGCCGCATCCAGGTCCTCAATCCGCGCCTGGCCAACCAGATCGCCGCCGGCGAGGTGGTTGAACGGCCCGCGTCGGTGGTGAAGGAACTGCTGGAAAATTCGCTGGATGCCGGCGCCACCCGCATCGATGTCGCCATCGAGGAGGGCGGCGTGCGCCTGGTGCGCATCCGCGACAACGGCCTGGGCATCGGCAAGGACGACCTGCCGCTGGCGCTGGCGCGGCACGCCACCAGCAAGATCGTTGACCTTGACGATCTCGAGGCCATCGCCACGCTGGGTTTTCGCGGCGAGGCACTGGCCTCCATCGCCTCGGTGTCGCGCCTGGCGCTCACCTCCAGCAGCGATGAATCCGGCGCCGGCTGGCAGGTGACCGCCGAAGGGCGCGACATGACCGCCAGCGTGAACGCCGCGGCGCACGCGCGTGGCACCACGGTGGAAGTGCGCGACCTGTTCTTCAACACGCCGGCGCGCCGCAAGTTCCTGCGTACCGAGAAGACCGAGGCCGGCCACGTCGAGGACGTGGTGCGCAAGCTGGCGCTCAGCCACTTCAACACCGGCTTCAGCCTGACCGTGAACGAACGGCCGGTGCTCACCCTCAAGCCCGCCGCCTCGCCGCAGGAAATGCAGCGCCGCGTCGCGCAGATCTGCGGCACGCCGTTCGTGGAGAACGCCGTGGCCATCGATGTCGAGCACGCCGGCATCCGCCTGTGGGGGTGGCTGGGCCTGCCGACCTTCTCGCGCGCGCAACCGGATTTGCAGTTCTTCTTCGTCAACGGGCGCATGGTGCGCGACCGCGTGCTCAACCACGCCGTGCGCCAGGCCTTCGAGGACGTGCTGTTCCACGGTCGCCACCCGGCCTACGTGCTGTACCTGGAGATCGATCCGGCCATCGTCGACGTGAACGTGCATCCCACCAAGCACGAGGTGCGTTTCCGCGACTCGCGGCTGGTGCACGACTTCCTGTTCCGCACGCTGCACCGCGTGATCGCCGACCTGCGCCCCGATACGCAGCAGTCGCCGGCGCGCGTCGAGACGACTGCGCCAGTGTCGGCGGCGCCGTTGCAGTCGGTGTTCCCGTTGCCCGAGGGCGGTGCGCCGGTTGCGACGTCCGCGCAGATGGCGGCGTATGCGCAGTTGATCGCACCGTCCGGCGTGGGTCTGCGCATCGGTCTCGCGGGAGTCGGCGAAGGCGCCCCGCCCGCCGTGCTGCCGTCGTTGCCGCAAACCGACACCGCGCACGGCGCCACGCCGCCGCTCGGCTACGCGCTGGCACAACTGCACGGCGTGTACATCCTGGCGCAGAACGCCCAGGGCCTGGTGCTGGTGGACATGCACGCGGCGCACGAGCGCATCACCTACGAGCGTCTCAAGTGCGCCTATGACGCGCAGGCGGTAGCGATGCAGCCGCTGCTGGTGCCGGTCGGCGTGGCGGTGGGCGAGCGCGAGGCCGATGCCGCCGAGGAAAACGTGGCGCTGTTTGCGCGCCTGGGTTTCGTCGTCGAGCGCGCCGGCCCGGAATCCCTGCTGGTGCGCGAAGTGCCGGCACTGCTGGCCGGCGCCGACGTGCCGCAACTCGTGCGCGACGTGCTCGCCGACCTGCGCCAGCACGGCAGCAGCACGCGCCTGGCGCAGACCCGCGACGAACTGCTCGCCACCATGGCCTGCCACGGCTCGGTGCGCGCCAACCGCCTGCTCACCGTGCCGGAAATGAACGCGCTGCTGCGCGACATGGAAGAGACCGAGCGCAGCGGCCAGTGCAACCACGGCCGCCCCACCTGGACGCAATTGTCGATGCAGGATCTCGACAGGTTGTTCCTGCGTGGCCGCTGAAAAATGTAGCGAGGGGGCCATGCCCCCGGTCGCCTTCCTCATGGGGCCCACCGCCTCCGGCAAGACCGCCCTGGCCGTCGAGCTGGTGCAACGCGCGCCCTTCGAGATCGTCAGCGTGGACTCGGCAATGGTCTACCGCGGCATGGACATCGGCACCGCCAAGCCCGGCCCGGACATCCTCGCCATCGCCCCGCACCGGCTGATCGACATCCGCGACCCCGCCGAGCCCTATTCGGCCGCCGATTTCCGCCACGATGCCCTGCAGGCCATCACTGAAATCCACGCCGCCGGGCGCATCCCGCTGCTGGTGGGCGGCACCATGCTTTATTACAGGGCGCTGAAGGACGGCCTGTCCTCGCTGCCCGCCGCCGACCCGGCCGTGCGCGAGCGCCTGGCCGCCGAACTCGCGGCTGAAGGCCTGCCGGCACTGGCCGCCCGCCTTGCCGCCATCGACCCCGAGGCCGCGGCGAAGCACGGCCAGAACCCCCAGCGACTGCTGCGTGCCCTGGAGGTGTTCGAGCTGACCGGCCGCACCCTCACCGACCTGCAGGCCGCCGCCGCCCCGGCCGCCAACCCCTTCCCCTACCGCCTCTGCCAGATCGCCGTGGCCCCCCCGGACCGTGCCGTGCTGGCCGACCGCATTGCCCGGCGCTTTCACGACATGCTGGCCGCCGGCTTCGTGGCCGAGGTGGAGCGCCTGCGCTCCCGGGGCGACCTGCACCCGGACCTGCCGGCCCTGCGCGCCGTCGGCTACCGCCAGGTCTGGCAGTACCTGGAGGGACGGTTGTCCTATGACGACATGGTGGAGCGGGGTATCATTGCCACGCGTCAACTGGCCAAGCGCCAGATGACGTGGCTGCGCAGCTGGGATGCATTGCACTGGCAGGATGCCGGGGCGCCTGACCTGGTCAGCAACACCTTGAAATTGCTGCAGGCCGACGCCATCTGCTGATCCTGTGCGGTTCTGGTTGCCGCCGCTCCTTCACCGGAGCCTGGTTTCCGGGCCTTTTGAGCCCGGTTTTTGCCCGAAGTCCTGGGCGACATTTTTTGCGGAGTAAGACACATGTCCAAAGGTCACAGCCTGCAGGATCCGTTCCTCAACGCCCTGCGCAAGGAACGCATCCCGGTTTCCATCTTCCTGGTCAACGGCATCAAGCTGCAGGGCCAGATCGAGTCCTTCGACCAGTACGTGGTGCTGCTGAAGAACACCGTCAGCCAGATGGTGTACAAGCACGCCATTTCCACCGTCGTTCCGGCGCGCAACCCGAAAGCCGGCCCCGGTGCGGGCAACGGCACGGGCCTGCCCAACGGCGACATGCAGCCCCCGGGTATCTGACGATTGCAATTTTTTGAACGTCCCGAGGGTGGCTCGCGGGCCATCCTCGTCCACGTCGCGATCGAAGGCGAAAACGGCAGCGACGACCTCGCCGAGTTCGAGCAGCTCGTGCTGTCCGCCGATATCGAGGTCATCGATATCGTCACCTCCGCGCGCCACTTCCCCGACAACCGCTACTTCATCGGCAGCGGCAAGCTCGAAGAGTTGCAGCAACTGGTCCGCGCGAAGCAGGCCAACCTGGTGCTGTTCAACCACTTCCTGACCAGTTCGCAGGAGCGCAACCTCGAGAAGGCGCTTAACTGCGCCGTGCGCGACCGCACCGGCATCATCCTGGAGATCTTCGCGCAGCGTGCGCGCACGCTCGAAGGTCGCCTGCAGGTGGAACTGGCGCAACTGCGGCACATGGCCACGCGCCTGATCCGCGGCTGGTCGCACCTGGATCGCCAGAGCGCCGGCCAGGCCGCGCGCGGCAGCCCCGGTGATACCCAGCTGGAAATCGACCGCCGCCTGATCCAGGAGCGCGTCAACACGCTCAACCGCCGCCTGGAGAAAACGCGTTCGGCGCGTTTGCAGGGCCAGCGCGCGCGCAAGCGCAACGCCGTGCCGGTGGTCTCGCTGGTGGGCTACACCAACGCCGGCAAGTCCACGCTGTTCAACCGCATCACCCGCGCCGACGTGCTGGTGGCCGACAAGCTGTTCGCCACGCTCGACCCCACGCTGCGCCGCGTGAACCTGCCGGGCATGGGCACCACCATCCTGGCCGACACCGTCGGCTTCATCCGCCGGCTGCCGCACCGCCTGGTGGAAGCGTTCCGCTCCACGCTGGAAGAAACCGCCGACGCCGATTTGCTGCTGCACGTGATTGACGCGTCCGCCAGCGAGCGCGACGCCAACATCGAGGCGGTGGAATCGGTGCTGGAGGAAATCGGCGCCGGCGAAGTGCCGGTGCTGCAGGTGTACAACAAGGTCGACCTGGTGGAGGCCGGCGAGCCGCACGTGGAGCGCGATGCCGACGGCATCCCGGTGCGCGTGTGGGTGTCCGCCACCACCGGTGCCGGCATCGATGAATTGCTGGCGGCCATCGCCGAGCGCCTGTCGGCAGACCGTGCGCGCCTGGCGCTGCGCCTGCCGCCGTCGGCCGGCCGCCTGCGCGCGAAACTCTATGCGCGCAACGCCGTGGAAGCCGAGCACACCGGCGACGACGGCACCGTCGAGCTCACCGTGCGCATGCCGCGCAGCGACCTCGACGACCTGCTGCGCCAGGAACGCCTCGATCCGGCGCAAGTCCTTGTGGAACAAGGGGGCTTGCTTGCCGCCACCGGGGGCGATTCCTACAATCCCGACGCATCCGACGGCGACGCTTCCGCGTTCGCCGCATCCCGCAACGACGGAGAAATCCATGGCCTGGAATGAACCGGGAGGCGGTCGCAAGCCGCAGGATCCCTGGGGCAACCGCGAGCGCAAGACCACCGGTGGCCAGGGCAACCCCCTGGACGCCCTGATCCGCCAGGTCACCGACTTCTTCGGCGGCCTGTTCGGTGGCAAGGGTGGTGGCAGCCAGGCGGGCGGCCCGTCCATGGTCGGCCCGGTGCTGGCCATCCTCGGCCTCATCTGGGTGCTGATGGGCGTCTACCGTTTCGACCAGGCCGAGCAGGGCGTGGTGCTGCGTTTCGGCAAATACCACGACACCGTGGGCGCCGGCCTGCACTGGTACCCGTGGCTGGTGGATGAAGTCCGCCGTGCCGATACCGGCGCGCTGCTCAACCAGCCGCTGCAGGCGGAGATGATCACCGCCGACCAGAACCTGGTGGGCATCCAGCTCACCGTGCAGTACCGCGTCGGCGACGCGCGCGCCTACCTGCTGCGCGTGGCCAACGCCGAGGACGTGCTGCGCCACTCCACCGAGAGCGCGCTGCGCCACGTGGTCGGCAACTCCACGCTCAACGACGTGATCAGCATCGGCCGTGAAAAGCTGGCCATCGGCATGACGCCGCGCCTGCAGGGCTACCTCGACAAGTACCAGACCGGTCTTGTGGTCTCCAAGGTGAACGTCATCGAGGCGCAACCGCCGAAGAGCGTCAGCGAGGCGTTCATCGACGTGGTGCGTGCCAAGGAAGACAAGGACCGCCTGATCAACGAGGCCATGACCTACGCCAACGGCATCGTGCCGGAAGCGCGCGGCAAGGCGCAGCGCATGCTGCAGGAAGCCGAGGGTTACAAGCAGGAGCAGATCGCGAAGGCCGAGGGTGACGCCGCGCGCTTCAACAGCCTGTACGCCGAGTACCGCAAGTCGCCGAAGGTCACCCGTGACCGCATCTACCTGGAGACCATGCAGGAGGTGTACACCAAGAGCAGCAAGGTGCTGCTTGATACGCGCGGCAACAACATGATCTACGTGCCCATCGACCAGATCGCCAAGGGCACCGTGCGCCCCGACGCCGCTGCCGCCGCCACCGCGGCCGCCGATGCGAGTGCCGCCGCGATGACCCCGCAACAACCGGCGCATGCGGTTGATCGCCTGCGTTCCCGTCGCCAGGAGGCTCGCTGATGGATACCCGCACCCTGGGCATGACCGGCGCCGTCATCGCGCTGCTGCTGGCGTGGAGCTGCCTGTACACCGTCAAGGAAACCGACCGCGCGCTGCTGCGCGAGTTCGGTGAAATCCGCAACCCGGACCTCGCGCCCGGCCTCGGCGCCAAGCTGCCGTGGCAGGACGTGATCCGCTTCGACGGCCGCGTGCAGGTGATGGACACCCGTCCCACCGAGTACCTCACCAACGAGAACAAGATCCTCGTGGTGGACGCGTTCGTGATCTTCCGCATCGTCGACAACCAGCAGTTCTACACCGCCACCAAGGGCGGCAACCTCGCCATCGCCCAGGAGCTGCTGGTGCAGCGGGTGATCGAGGGCCTGAAGAACAAGGTGTCGCAGCGCACGCTGGTGGACGTGGTGTCCGGCAAGCGCGACGAGATGATGGCCGAGCTCACTGCCGACGTCGGCAAGTCCGCCAAGCCGGAGTTCGGCGTGGACGTGCTGGACATCCGCGTGAAGAAAGTGGACTACCCGGAAAGCGCCGTCGGCGCCGTGTTCGACCGCATGCGCACCGAGCGCGAGCGCGAGGCCCGCGAGCACCGCGCCGAGGGCAAGGAAGAAGCCGAGAAGATCCGCGCCGAGGCCGAGAAGCAGCGCACCGTGCTGATGGCCGAGGCCTTCCGCGAAGCCCAGCGCCTGCGCGGCCAGGGTGACGCCCGGGCCGCGGAAGTGGCCGCCGCGGCCTTCGGCAAGGACCCGGAGTTCTACAACTTCTGGCGCTCCATGCAGGCCTACCGGGAAACCTTCACCGGCCCGGAGAACGTCATGGTCATCCAGCCGGACAACCCGTTCTTCAAGCAGATGCGCTGACCCGCCCTTCGCCTTTCGCCCTTCGTAGAGAGGGGGCCATGCCCCCGACGCTCTTGCCCTTTACCGGTCGGGGGCAAGGCCCCCTCTCTACATGGCCGTTATACCCCTCGCTCTTGTTTCCCTTCCTCCGCCCCGGAAACATGCGCTAGCGTAAGCCACCAGGATTCGTCGGATGGCGCGCGCCCTTGCGCATGGAAGGCTCGCCGCCATTGACGCGCTCAAAGGATTTGCGCGCTATGCCTCATGTTGCCTCTTTCCCCGCATTGCCCCTGTCAATTCGCCCGTTGCACGTCGTGCTGGCGGTTGCCGTACTTCTGCTTGTCGCAGGCTGCGGTGACGGCACGGCACGTGATCGCGCGCGCGAAGTTGCGGACCTGACGGAATTCGAAGTGCCGCGCGGGCCGGATTTGGCGCCGCGAAAGCTGGCGTTTGCCAGCGACGCCACCATTGGTGCCAAAGACGACGGATCTGTCTGGGGCTGGGGCGTGTCTGCGCATGGTGAGTTGGCTACGAAAGCGCAGGGGGCACTGCAGACGACTCCGACCAGATTGGATGGGCTGTCTGACATCGTCGAAGTCGCGGGTGGCGCAGGGCACTTCATTGCCCTCGGTCGCGACGGGGGTGTCTATGCGTGGGGATCGAACGAGTACGGGCAGCTCGGGTATGCGGAGGAAGGCGACTACTCGTCGATACCGCGCAAGGTTCCTGGCTTGGAGAATATCGTCAGTATCGGAGCGGACCGGTCTCGCTCGGTTGCATTGGATGATGCAGGCCGAATCTATGGATTCGGATTGTCTGAACGCGGTGTATTTGGGGTTTCAGGCTCAGCGGGAGAGAGTGGGAAGTCTCAGGCGGTTCCTGTTTTGATTGATGAGATACCTGGTGCAGTCAAGGTGTTCGTTGGTTCAACCAGTATTGCTGTGCTGACTGCAGGTGGGGTGGTCTGGTTCATTGGGTCCAATTTGCAGGGCAAGATCGGTTGCGCAGCTGGGGCTGAACCATGGATCAGCAAGTTTACTAAGTGCGGAGGAATATCGGTCGTTTCGATCGCGCTTGGAAACGCCACGACTTACCTGCTGGACAACCATGGCAAGGTGCATGCGATAGGATTCAATTCCGGAGGGCAGTTAGGGCAAGGTTATCGCGATGCGAAAATCAATTCCCGGTTGGCCAGTGTTCCGGGAATCGGAAGAATTGTGGCGATTGCCTCTTCCGGGCCTGCGGCTTACGCAACCGATGACCGCGGACGTTTGTGGTCATGGGGTGAGTCGGCCGGTGGGCCCTCGATCGCTGGATTTGCGCGCAAGGACTGGCCTTCGGTAGGTTTTGTAGCCCAACTGGAGTCCCCTGTTGCAGTAGTAGGTGGACATGCTCGTGGTGCGGCATTACTGGCTGATGGGCGGACCGTCTTCTTCGGCAGGGCCTTGGGCGCGGTGCGTGGAACCGGCAGAACGATGGATAAGGACACTGAGCAGACCTGGCTGACGCCCGAAGCATCCCTGTGGCGGTGGAAGTAGGCTGCTGCCCGCGAGTCCGCCGCATGGCGGCCTTGGCATTGCCCCTTAGCGCCGTGGATTGCCATCGGCAGCCTGGTCGGGGGCATGGCCCCCTCTCTACGAGGTGCAGGTCGGGGGCATGGCCCCTCTCTACGAAGGGCGGGTAAGGGTCTGCCCCTCTCTACAGGGTGGGGGTGGGGTGGTAGAATCGATTACCCGGGTCCCCGCCCGGGTTTTTTATGCCCGCAGACTCCCGGTGGCTTCCCGACGTGCCCGAACTTGACTGGCAGGACCTTTTTGCGGCCTTTGCCCTGTACCTGGTCTTCGAGGGCCTGATGCCGGCGCTGGCGCCGGCCCGGTTCCGTGAGTCGGTGCGCACGCTGGCGGACCTGGATGACCGCACGCTGCGCGTCATCGGCCTGGCCAGCATGATCGGCGGTGCGCTGCTGCTGTCCTGGGCGCGTTCCTGAATCCCCCCATTGCAAGGTGAATGACGATGTCACGGGTTGATCGCTGGCTCCTGCCCGACGGTGTCGAGGAAGCCCTGCCGGCTCGCGCGCAGGCCCTCGAGACGCTGCGTCGCCGCCTGGTCGACCTCTATGGCAGCTGGGGCTACCAGCTGGTCATGCCGCCGCTCATCGAGTTCCTCGACGCCCTGCTGTGCGGCGCCGGCCCGGACGTCGAGCTGCAGACCTTCCGCCTCACTGACCAGCTGTCCGGCCGTGCCCTCGGCGTGCGCGCCGACATCACGCCGCAGGTGGCGCGCATCGACGCGCATGCCCTGAAGGTGTCCGGCCCGCAACGCCTGTGCTACGCCGGCAGCGTGCTGCACGCGCGCCCGGCCGGCATGGCCGCCAGCCGCGCGCCGCTGCAGGCGGGCGCCGAACTGTTCGGCCACGCCGGTATCGACGCCGACGTGGAAGTGATCAGCCTGATGCTGGAAACGCTGGCCATTGCCGGCCGCACCGACGTGCACCTGGACCTCGGTCACGTGGGCATCTACCGCGGGCTGGTCGCCGAGGCCGCACTGGATGCGCAGGACGAGCAGCAACTGTTCGACATCTTCCAGCGCAAGGCGGTGCCGGAACTCGAGGCATTCCTCGCCGCGAAAGTGGCTGACGCCGACCGCCGCACGCGCCTGCGCGCACTGGTGGATCTCGCCGGCGACGCCGCGGTGATCGAACGTGCCGCGAAACTGTTCGCCGGCGCCGGGGATGCGGTGCAGAACGCGGTCAGCGACATGGCCACCATCGGCCGTCGCGTGCGCGAGCGTTACCCGTCGGTGCAGGTGTGCTTCGACCTCTGCGAGCTGCGCGGCTACCGCTACCACAGTGGCTGCGTGTTCGCCGCCTACGTGGCCGGTCGCAGCCAGGAAGTGGCCAAGGGTGGCCGCTACGACGGCATCGGCGAGGTGTTCGGCCGGCCGCGCCCGGCCACCGGTTTCAGCGTCGACGTGAAGACGCTGGCTGACATTGCCGCGGTGGCCCTGGTGCCGGCTGCGCGCGGCATCTACGTGCCGCCGTTCGCCGCCATGGACCCGGCGCTGGAAACGATGGTGGCGCAACTGCGCGCCGCGGGTGAGCGCGTGGTGCGCGGCCTGCCGGGGCAGATGCCGGACTTCGACGAGCTGCAGTGCGACCGCCAGGTCCAGCGCGGCGCACAGGGTTGGAGCGTGGTGCCGCGCTGAGCGCGCGCCCGCACATTTTTTGACGCAACGAACAGCGAGCATTCCGGTCATGGGCAAGAACGTGGTGGTACTCGGCACCCAGTGGGGCGACGAGGGCAAGGGCAAGATCGTCGACCTGCTCACCGACGAGGCGAAGTGCGTGGCGCGCTTCCAGGGCGGCCACAACGCCGGCCACACGCTGGTCATCGACGGCAAGAAGACCGTGCTGCACCTGATCCCGTCGGGCATCCTGCGCGGCGACGTCACCTGCCTGATCGGCAACGGCGTGGTGCTGGCGCCGGACGCGCTGATGAAGGAAATCACTGGCCTTGAGGCCAACGGTGTGCCGGTGCGCGAGCGCCTGCGCCTGTCGCCGTCATGCACGCTGATCCTGCCGTACCACGCCGCGCTGGACAAAGCGCGCGAGGCGGCGCGCGGCAAGGCGGCCATCGGCACCACCGGCCGCGGCATCGGCCCGGCCTATGAAGACAAGGCTGCCCGCCGCGGTGTGCGCCTGGGCGACGTGCTGCACCGCGAGCGTTTCGCCGAGAAGCTCGCCGGCGTGATGGACTTCCACAACTTCGTGCTGAAGAACTACTACAAGGCCGAGACCGTCGACTTCCAGAAGACGCTCGATGAAACGCTGGCCATCGCCGAGCAGATCAAGCCGATGATCGCCGACGTCACCGGCATCCTCCACGAGCACCGTCGCCGCGGCGACAACATCATGTTCGAAGGCGCGCAGGGCTCGCTGCTCGACATCGACCACGGCACCTACCCGTACGTCACCAGCTCGAACACCACCGCCGGCGGCACCTCCACCGGTTCGGGTTTCGGCCCGCTGTACCTCGACTACGTGCTGGGCATCACCAAGGCCTACACCACGCGCGTCGGCGGCGGCCCGTTCCCCACCGAACTGTTCGATGACACCGGCAAGCACCTGGCCACCAAGGGCCACGAGTTCGGTTCCACCACCGGTCGCGCGCGCCGCTGCGGCTGGTTCGATGCCGTGGCGCTGCGTCGCGCCATCGAGATCAACTCGGTGTCGGGCCTGTGCCTGACCAAGCTCGACGTGCTCGACGGCCTCGACGTGGTGCGCATCTGCACCGGCTACCGCAAGGCCGGTGGTGCGGTGACCACCGCGCCGACCGACGCCGACAGCTACGAGGGCCTGGAGCCGGTGTACGAGGACATGCCGGGCTGGAGCGAGTCCACCGTGGGCGCCAAGCGCCTCGAGGACCTGCCGGTCAACGCGCGCAAGTACATCAAGCGCCTGGAAGAAGCGGTGGGTGCACCCATCGACATCATTTCCACCGGCCCGGACCGCGTGGAAACGATCATCCTGCGCCACCCGTTCCACTGACGCGCTGACCCGGAAGCGGCGCGGGCATGGAACGCTCACCGCACTTCCGCTGGCGCGACACCGTCGCGGCGCTCGCGCACGCCGGCATCCTGTGGCGGCGCGAGCCGGCGCGGCGCGTGTACTTCAAGCAGGTTTATTTCTCCGGCCTGCAGTCGTTGCCGCTGGTGTTGCTGGTGGCGGTCGCGGTGTCGGGCATTCTGGTCGGGCAGTTGCGCGACTTCGGCCAGGCGCCGCGCGAAGCCATCGCCGTGCTGCTGCGCATCACCCTCGACGAAATCGCGCCCCTGCTCACCGCCTTCCTGGTTGCCGCGCGCAGCGCGCCGGCGATGGCCAGCGAGCTGGCCACCCTGCAGGCCAGCGGCGAAGTGCGCCTGCTGGCGCGGCTGGGCATTCCGCCGCTGCAATACCTGGTGGTGCCGCGCGTGTTCGGCATGGTGAGCGGTTGCCTGTTGCTGTCCATCTATTTCGCCATCACCGCCGCGCTCACCGGCAGCCTGTTCGCCGCGCCGTCGCATGCGTTCGGCACCCTGCTGCAGGTGGGCGAAACGCTGGCGGCCGGTGCGATCATCGAATGCATGCTCAAGAGCCTGTTGTTCGGCGCGGCCATCGCGCTGGTGGCCTGCCACACCGGGCTGGCCGCGCGCGGTTCCTACACCGAGGTGCCGATCGCCGCTTCGCGCGCGGTGGTGCGCGGGCTGGCCTGCGTGCTGCTGATCGATCTGCTGATGGTGCCCCTGTGAACTGGCCGCTGCGCATCAACACCGGCAACTACCGCCTGGAAATTCCCGGCCCGGGTCGCTACGTGCTCGGCACCGACGCGGACGCCGGCGTGATCGACACCTTGCTCGCCGCGGCGCGCGCGCAACTCGGTGACGCCGCCGTGGGTTGGCTGCCCGAAGACGGCGGCCTGCTGTCGAACCTGCCGGCGTGGGAAAACCTCGTGCTGGCTCGCCAGTGGCATGCGCCGGCGACCGTGCCGGGCCTGGAAACTTCCATTGCCGGCTGGTGCGCCCGTCTGGGCCATGACGCCACCGGCACCGCCCGCCTGCTCGCCAGCCCGCCGGCACAGCTGGCGGACGACGAGCGCCGCCAGGTCGGCTGGTTGCGCCAGTTGTTGCTGCGGCCCAGACTCCTGCTGCTGGAGTGCGCGGTGCTGCCACCGGTGGACGCGCCGTTGCACGCGCTGATCGACGACGTGCTCGCCGATGCCGCCCTGCTGGTCATCGATGCCGCCAGCGACGCGCGCGGGCCCGCCGGTTTCGCTGCGCTCAGTTTCCAACAGACCGAGGTCGTCCTGCCGTGAGCCTGCTTCGCGACACCGATCCGCGCTTCCGCGGCCTCAACCTCAAGGTGGCCGCCTTCGCGCTGCTGGCCTTGCTGGCAAGCGTTGGCCTGCTGGTGCTGCTGGCCGCCCAGCAGGGTTATTTCACGCGCAAGGTCGACATCCTCGTCGAGGCGCCCAGCGGCACCGACCTGCGTGCGGGCATGGCGGTGAAACTGTCCGGCTTCAAGATCGGCGAAGTGAAATCGGTGTCGCTCAACGACACCGCGCGCGTGGACGTCCAGTTGCGCATCGAGGAGCAGTACATGCGCTGGGTGAAGGCCGACTCGGTGGTGTCCATCGCGCGCGAGGGCCTTATCGGCGACAGCTACCTGGCGATGCGAAGCGGCAACGCGTCGCTGCCGTCGCTGCAGTCCGGCGAGTCGGTGCAGTTCGAACCCACGCCGGCGCTGGCCGACATCGCCGCCGACCTGCGTAACCGCACGCTGCCGGTGATCGACGGCACCACGAAACTGCTCGGCTACCTCAATGATCCGCAGGGCGATTTTCGCGCGGCGATGGGCGACCTGCGCAAGCTCGCCGGTGAACTGCGCGAAACGCGCCGCAAGGTCGACCGGCTGGTGGACGACGTGGACACGCTGGCGCGCGACGACGTGAAGCGCACGCTGGACAACACCGACCGCGCGCTGGCGACGCTGGAAAAGCAGGTGACGGACCTGTCGGCGAAGGCCGGCGAATCCATGGCGAAGCTCGACGAGACCACCGCCAGCGCGAAGGCCACCGCCGAGGCCGCCACCCGCGCCATCGACGGCACCGCGCCGAAGGTGGAGGCGCTGCTCGACAACACCGACGCCGCGGTGCGCGACGCCCGTACCCTCATGGACGGCGCCGCCAAGCGCTGGCCCTTCAAGGGCGGCCAGCCCCCGGCGCCGCTCCCGTAGAGAGGGGGCCATGCCCCCGACGCTTTTGCTTTCACATGATCGGGGGCATGGCCCCCTCTCGACATGGAAAAGGGGGCTTCCATAGCCGGCGCCCATCCCCTAGAATGCGCGCCTCCGCCGAGGTGGTGAAATTGGTAGACACGCTAGTTTCAGGTACTAGTGACGCAAGTCGTGGAGGTTCAAGTCCTCTCCTCGGCACCAATACAGAAGGGGTTTACCACCGCCCCTGACGCAAAAAGGCCGCTCATCGAGCGGCCTTTTTGTTTTCCGGCCCGGGACGGGTCAGGGCTTCACCGCCACCTTCAGCACCCCGTCGCGCTGGTGCGAGAACAGGTCGTAGGCGGCCACGATGTCGTCCAGCCGGTAGTGGTGCGTCACCATCAGGCCCAGGTCCAGGCGGTTGGCGGCCACCACGTTCATCAGCCGCCGCATGCGCTCCTTGCCGCCGGGGCACAGCGCGGTGACGATGCGGTGGTCGCCCAGCCCGGCCGCGAAGGCGCCCAGCGGGATCTTCAGGTCGCTGGAGTACACCCCCAGGCTCGACAGCGTGCCGCCGGGCTTGAGCACGCGCAGCGCGTTCTCGAAGGTGGCCTGCTGCCCCAGCGCCTCGATCGCCGCGTCGGCGCCGCGCCCGCCGGTCAGCTTCATCACCTCGTCCACCACGTCGCAGCGGGTGAAATTGAGGGTGACGTCGGCGCCCAGTTTCTTCGCGATATCCAGCCGGTGGTCGTTGCTGTCCACCCCGATCACGGTGGTGGCGCCCAGCAGGCGTGCCCCGGCGGTGGCGCACAGCCCGATGGGGCCCTGCGCGAATACCACCACGGTGTCGCCGATGCGGATGTTGGCGTTCTCGGCGCCCTTGAAGCCGGTGGACATGATGTCCGGGCACATCAGCACCTGTTCGTCGGTAAGGCCGTCGGGGATGGGGGCGAGGTTGGCCTGGGCGTCCGGCACCAGCACGTACTCGGCCTGGGTGCCGTCGATGATGTTGCCGAAGCGCCAGCCGGCGGTGGCCTTGTAGCCGTGGCAGGCGCAGCGGCCGCTGGCCACCAGGTAGCTGCCGTCCTGGCTGGGCACGCCGTCCTGGGCGGCGTAGCTGTTGAAGTTCGGGCAGATGGCGCCGGCGATCACCCGCTGGCCTTCCCGGTAGCCCTGCACTGCGCTGCCGAGCTTCTCGATGACCCCCACCGGCTCGTGGCCGACCGTCAGGCCGGGCGCCACCGGATACTCACCCTTGAGGATGTGGACGTCGGTGCCGCAGATGGTGGTGGTGGTGATGCGCACCAGGGCGTCGTTGGGGCCGACGTCCGGGATGGGCTTGTCGGCGAGCTCGATGCGTCCGGGTGCGACGAACACGGCGGCTTTCATCATGACGGGCATGGGTGGATCCCTCCGGCGGATGGCATGGTCCCCAAACCTAGCGCGTGCCGGTGGCATGCGGGTGGCAATCCGCTGGAGCCTTGCCTTGCGTCAACATCCACGTCCCCCCTCGTAGAGAGGGGGCCATGCCCCCGACCGCTTATCGGGCGCATGGCGCCCTCTCTACAGGACAGGCGGGCGGGGCAGGGAGGGTGTACGATAGGAAGGTTAGCTATACCCCGGGCGTGGACCGCCCGGCACCACGGAGACATTCTTGATCTGGACCCCCGAGAGCGACCCGGCGTTTGCCGGTGAGTCGCACAAGTACGACCGCCCGATTCCGAGCCGGGCCTACCTGCTTCAATGGCTGCACCAGCGCGGCCTGCCCACCACCGCCGACGAACTGATCGCTGCCATCGGCCTGGCCGACCAGCCCGAGCTGGTCGATGCCGTGACCCGGCGCCTCGCCGCCATGGAGCGCGACGGCCAGCTGGTCTGCAACCGCCGCGGCGCCTACGGCCTGCCACAGGCCATGGACCTCATCGCCGGCCGCGTGGTCGGCCACCGCGACGGCTTCGGCTTCGTGGTGCCCGACGAGGGCGTGGGCGACCTGTTCCTCACGCCGCGCCAGATGCGCACCCTGATCGACGGTGACCGCGTGCTCGCGCGCGTCATCGGCGTGGATGCGCGTGGCCGCCGCGAAGGCGAAGTGGTCAGCGTGCTGCAGCGCACCTTGCGCACCCTGGTCGGACGCATCGTGCGCGACGGCAACGCCGATTTCTTCCAGCCGGACAACAAGCGCATCACCACCGATTTCCTCGTCGAGGACCACCCCGGCGTCGAGACGAAATCCGGCGAGTTCGCCCTCGTGGAAATCGTCGAGTGGCCGGGCGGCCGCACGCGCGGCCGCGTGAAGATCGTGGAAGTGCTCGGCGACACCCGCGAAGCGGGCATGGAAACCGAGATCGCCATCCGCTCCTACGGCATCCCGCACCGCTTCCCCGAGGATGTCGAGCAGGAAGCCGCGCGCTTCGCGCCGGAACCGGACAGGGACCACTACCACTACCGCCTCGACCTGCGCCACATCCCGCTGGTCACCATCGACGGCGAGGACGCGCGCGACTTCGACGACGCCGTCTACTGCGAGATGCGTGACAACGGCGGCTGGCACCTGATCGTCGCCATCGCCGACGTGTCGCACTACGTGCAGCCGGGCTCGGCGCTGGACAAGGAAGCGTACGAGCGCGGCAACTCGGTGTACTTCCCCGACCGCGTCGTGCCGATGCTGCCGGAAGCGCTGTCCAACGGCCTGTGCTCGCTGAACCCGCACGTGGATCGCTTCGTGCTGGCCTGCGACATGACCATCTCGCCGGAAGGCCGCATCACCCATTACCGCTTCCACGAGGCGGTGATCCGCTCGCACGCGCGCCTGACCTACAACAAGGTGGCGGCCATCCTCGAGCGCCCGGAAAGCCGCGAGGCGCAGAAGGTGCGCGCGGAGATCGGCGAGATCGAGGGCAACCTGCTCAACCTGTACTCGCTGTACGAGGCGCTGAAGCAGGCGCGCGACGCGCGCGGTGCCATCGACTTCGACACCGTCGAGACCAAGATCCAGTTCACCGAGGGGCGCAAGATCGCCAGGATCGTCCCGGTGATCCGCAACGACGCGCACAAGCTCATCGAGGAATGCATGCTGGCGGCCAACACCTGTGCCGCCAAGCTGCTGATCCGCACCAAGACGCCCACCGTGTACCGCAACCACGAAGGCCCGACGCCGGAGAAGCTGGAAACGCTCTCCGACTACCTGCGCGGTCTCGGCCTGTCGATCTTCGGCAACAAGAAGCCGAAGGCCAAGGGCGCGCCGGCCGTCGAGCCGGCCGACTACCAGCGGGTGATGGCGCAGATCAAGGATCGCCCGGACGCCAACGTCATCCAGACGGTGATGCTGCGCTCGATGAAGCAGGCGATGTACCAGGAAGAGAACCGCGGCCACTTCGGCCTCGGCTACGATGCCTACACGCACTTCACCTCGCCGATCCGCCGCTACCCCGACCTGCTGGTGCACCGCGCGCTGCGCGTGCTGATCCGCGAGGGCGGCGTGCAGGGCGCGCAGCGCCGCGAGGGCGCCCCGGCGCTGGACCGCAAGGCCTGGCTGCCGTTCAGTCCGGCGGAAATGCGCGGCGTGGGCGAGCACTGCTCGCAGACCGAGCGCCGTGCCGACGAGGCCACCCGCGATGTCGTGCAGCGCCTGAAGTGCGAATACATGCGCCAGCACATCGGCGGCGAGTTCGAGGGCGTGGTGAGCGCGGTGACCGGCTTCGGCCTGTTCGTGAACCTCACCGACATCTACATCGAAGGCCTGGTGCACATCTCCACGCTCGACAACGACTACTGGCATTTCGATGCCGTGCGCCACTGCCTGGAAGGCGAGCGCTCCGGCCGCCGCATCGCGCTGGGCGACACCCTGCGCGTGCTGGTGGCGGCGGTGAACGTCGACGAACGCAAGATCGACCTGCAACTGGTATCCGGCAAGCCGTCCACCGGCAGGGCGAAGGCGAAGGCGGGGTCGGCGGACGCCGGCAAGCCCGCGCCGCGTCGCACCTCGGCGAAGGATGCGCTGGCCGCGGAAGCCGCGCGCAAACCGCACCCGGCGGCGAAAAAGGACGGCGGTGGCCGCGGTGGTGGTGAGCGCGGCGGGCGCGGTGACGCGAAGAAGCCCGCCGGCGGTGGCAAGCCGAGGGGCAGGAAACGCTGATGGCAGTGCAATGGTTCTACGGGCTGCACGCCGTGCAGTCCCTGCTGGAAAACGATTACGACCGCGTGCTGGAAGTGATCCTGCAGCCCGGCCGCGACGACGAGCGCATCGTGCGCATCCAGAAGTTGTGCCAGGGGCACGGCATCCACGTGCGCACCGCCGGCAAGGACGAGCTGCCGAAGGTCAGCGACGGCGGCCAGCACCAGGGCGTGGCCGCGCGTGCGCGCGACAAGCGCCTGCCGGGCGAGAACGACCTGGCGGAGCACATCGAGTCGCTGGGGCATCCGCCGCTGGTGCTGGTGCTCGACGGCGTCACCGACCCGCACAATTTCGGCGCGGTGCTGCGCTCGGCCGATGCCTTCCGCGTCGATGCCGTGGTGATCACCCGCGACAAGGCCGTGGGCATCACCCCGGTGGTGGCCAAGACCGCCTGCGGCGCGGCGGAAACCGTGCCGGTGTTCGAGGTGGTGAACCTGGTGCGCGCGCTGGAGTTGCTCAAGGAGAAGGGCGTGTGGATCGCCGGCGCGGCGCTCGACGCCAAGGCCGAGTCACTCTACAGCGCCGACCTCACCGGGCCGCTGGCGATCGTGCTGGGCGCCGAGGGTGCCGGCATGCGCCGCCTCACCCGCGAGCATTGCGACCGCCTGCTCATGCTGCCCATGGGTGGCTGGGTGGACAGCCTGAACGTGTCGGTGGCGGCGGGAGTGTTCCTGTTCGCCGCGGCGCGGCAACGGCAGGCGCCGGTAAAGAAGGCGCGGAACTGAGCGATGGGTCGGGGGCATGGCCCCCTCTCTACATGTAGAGAGGGGGCCATGCCCCCGATGGCCGCGCATCAATCGTGGTTCGCCGACACCTCGATGTTCAGCCGGTTGATCACCGTGTAACTCACCTCGTCCTTGACGAAGATCGGCGCCCAGATGGTGCGCCCGTCGGAATCGCGGATGAAACGGGTCTCGGTGTCGATCGCCACTTCGTAGGCGTCGTCGGTGCCCTCGAAAGCCTGCTTGGCCTGGGTCTCGTCGACGTTGTCCGGGTTGGTGGTGGTTACCCGGGTGGTGTGCTCTTCCGCCGACGGATCCCGGTACGACTCGGGCTGCACGGCCTGCAGGTCATGCAGTTCGCCGGCCACGTCGTTCACCGACATGTCGTCGCGCTCCATCTCGGTGATGGGGAAGCTCTGCGAGGTGGTGCGGCCGTAGCGTTCCTGTTCCTCGTAGACCGGGTGCGGCAGCTTGCGCGCGCGGGCCAGCGCGTCTTCCAGCGACTCGGGGCCGCGGATGCGGTAGACCTCGGGGTCGATGACGCCGTTGGCACCGTTCACGCCGGCCAGCGCCTGGTCGTCGACCGGGCCGCTGGTGACTGCTTTTGCCGCAGCGCGGGCGGCATCCCGCTCGGCCTTCTGCCGGCGGAATTCCATGATATCGACCAGGAAGGCGTTGTAGTCGGAGTAGTCCTCGATGCGCGGCTTCTCGGTGAAGACGCGCTGCGGGCGCGGGGTCAGGTCCTCTGACGCGAGCGCGAGCGGGCACCCGGCGGCCAGGACAGCGGCCGCAAGGAGGGGTACCAGCAGGGAACGGGGGCGGGACTGGCCGTGCATGGCTCTGCCAACTCGTTGATTTTATTGTTTTAGTTGGAAAAGTGTGACGCGCGTCTTGAGATGGTACCCACCTGCGGCACTGTTACGCAACGTAAACCCGGATAAACGGCCCTGCTTCCTCCCCTGTAGAGAGGGGGCCATGCCCCCGATCGATGGTTTGCGGAAGAGCAGTCGTGGGCATGACCCCCCTCTCTACAAGGGGGAGGGAAGTCTGTAGAATGCGCGGCCCCGGCGGGCCCCTGGCCTGCCGGCAACCTTGCCTCACCCGTCCAACCGGGGAGGCCGACACAGACCGTAAGGAGCAACATCCAGATGCGTCACTATGAAGTGGTGTTCCTGGTGCACCCTGACCAGAGCGAGCAGGTGCCCGGAATGATCGAACGCTACACCTCCGCCATCAAGGAAGCGAAGGGCGCTGTCCATCGCCTTGAAGACTGGGGTCGTCGCCAGCTCGCCTACCCGATCAACAAGATCCACAAGGCCCACTACGTCCTGATGAACATCGAGTGCGACCAGAAGACGCTCGATGAACTCAACAGCGCGTTCCGTTTCAACGATGCCGTGATCCGCAGCCTCGTGGTTCGCCGCGACAACGCCATCACCGAGCAGTCGCCGATGGCCAAGGCCGCCACCGAGCGCCGCCGTCCGGAAGGCGACCGTGGCGAGCGTGGTGAGCGCCAGCCGCGTGAAACGGAATCCACCGAGGAAAACGAGGGCTGACCAGCGGCGTGGAAGCCAACCGCCTGACGATCACCGGCCTGGTCGTCGATGTGGGCGCAAGACGGGTGAGTCCCGCCGGGATCCCCCAGCAGCGCATCAGCATCGAACACCGGTCACGGCAGGTCGAAGCCGGCATACCGCGCGAAGCGCGCTGCCGGATCGACGTGAAGATCGCGGGAGAGGAGCTCGGCACCATCGCCCGCGCATTGAATGTCGGGCAGCGGGTCGGGATAGAAGGCTTCCTCACGAAGTCGGGTTTCAAGGGCGAAGGTATCCTGGTGCACGCCACGCGTATCCAGGTGCTGGACGACACAAGTCATCACGAATAGTTCACGGCGGCCCACACGAATGCCGCGCGTGACAGGAGAATAGAGCCATGGCGCGTTTTTACCGTCGTCGCAAGTTCTGCCGCTTCACGGCCGAAGGCGTCGAATACATCGATTTCAAGGATCTCGAGACCCTCAAGCAGTACGTCAGCGAGACCGGCAAGATCGTTCCGAGCCGCATCACCGGCACCCGCGCGCGTTACCAGCGCCAGCTGTCCACGGCGATCAAGCAGGCGCGTTTCCTCGCCCTGCTGCAGTACGCCGACAGCCAGCAGCAATAAGCGACCGGACTCAAGGAGCAAGCCAACATGCAAGTCATCCTGCTTGAGCGCATCGCCAACCTGGGCAACCTGGGCGAAGTCGTCAAAGTAAAAGCCGGTTTCGGCCGCAACTTCCTGATCCCGCAAGGCAAGGCCAAGCCGGCGACCAAGGAGAACATCGCCGAGGTGGAGAAGCGTCGCGCCGAACTGGAAGCCCAGTTCGCCGCGCAGCTGGCCGCCGCCCAGGCCCGCGCCGAGAAGCTGAACGGTGCCGTTGTCACCCTCGCGGCCAAGGCCGGCGAAGGCGGCAAGCTGTTCGGTTCCGTCGGCACGCGTGACATCGCCGAGGCCGCCACGGCCGCCGGCTTCGAAGTCGCCAAGAGCGAAGTGCTGCTGCCGAACGGCGCGCTGCGCGTGTGCGGCGAGTACGACATCGTCGTGCGCGTGCACAGCGACGTGGAAGCCACCATCAAGCTGGCCGTCGTGCCGGAGTGATGGCGACAGACGGTGTCGCAGGGAGCAGTCGGCCACGCCTGGCCTGATTGCCCCCCACCCGACCCGGTGCGAGAATCGAAGCCCTGCCGCAAGGCGGGGCTTCTTTTTTTCAGCCTCTTTTCCCCGGGACAGCGCCTGCCGCCATGGCCGATTCCAGTACCGTCGAAAGCCTGAAGGTGCCACCGCACTCCGTCGAAGCGGAGCAGTCGGTGCTGGGCGGCCTCATGCTCAACAACCGCGCGATGGACGACGTGGTCGACCGCGTGCTGCCCGATGATTTCTACCGTCACGACCATCGCCTGGTGTACGCCGTGCTCTGCGAGCTGCACGAGGCCAACCAGCCGTTCGACGTGATCACGGTGTCCGAGGCGCTGACGCGCAAGCACCAGCTGGACGAGGCCGGCGGCCTGGTCTACCTCGGCGAGCTGGCGCGCAACACGCCCAGCGCGGCCAACATCATGGCCTACGCCGACATCGTGCGGGACCGCTCCATCCTGCGCCAGCTCATCCGCGTGGCCAACGAAGTGGCCGACGGCGCGTTCCATCCCAAGGGTCGCACGGTCGGCGAGCTGCTCGACGCCGCCGAAACATCGGTCTTCCAGATCGCCGAGGGGCGGCAGCGCGGCAGTGGCCCGGTGGCGCTCAAGGACATCGCAGCCGGCGTGGTGGACAAGATCCGCGAGCTGGCGCGAAACCCCGGTTCGGTCACCGGCATCCCTACCGGCTTCGAGCGGCTGGACGACATGACCTCCGGCCTGCACAAGGGCGACCTGGTGATCGTTGCCGGCCGTCCGTCCATGGGCAAGACCACGTTCGCCATGAACGTTGCCGAGAACGCCATGATCAAGACCGGCAAGCCGGTGCTGGTGTTCTCGATGGAAATGCCCAAGGACCAGATCGTGCTGCGTATGCTCAGTTCGCTGGGCCGCATCGACCAGACGCGCCTGCGTACCGGCCAGCTGGAAACCGAGGACTGGGACCGCATCGTCTCCGCCTTCCACATGCTGCGCGAGCAGAAGCTGTACGTGGATGACACGCCGGCACTGTCGCCCACCGAATTGCGCGCGCGTGCGCGCCGCGTGGCGCGCGAGAACGGCGGCGAGCTGGGCATGATCGTGGTCGACTACCTGCAGCTGATGCAGGTGCCCGGCAACAGCGAGAACCGCGCCACCGAGATTTCCGCCATTTCGCGCTCGCTGAAGGCGGTGGCCAAGGAACTGGGCGTGCCGGTGGTGGCGCTGTCGCAGCTGAACCGCTCGCTGGAACAGCGCCCCGACAAGCGCCCGGTGATGAGCGACCTGCGCGAATCGGGCGCCATCGAGCAGGACGCGGACATCATCATGTTCGTGTTCCGCGAAGAGGTGTACCTGAACAAGGCCGAGGACGCGAAGTCCAAGGAGCGCCTCGAGCAGGTCAAGGGCACCGCCGAGATCATCATCGGTAAGCAGCGTAACGGCCCGGTCGGCAAGGTGAAGCTGGCCTTCCTCGGCCAGTACACCAAGTTCGAGAACCTCGCCTACGACGATCACGGCGACTTTGGTGGCGAATGAGGAGCCTGCACGCATGAAGCGCGAGGTGGTGGCGACAATCCGGCTGGATGCCCTGCGCCACAACCTGCGGGTGGTGCGCCGCCATTGCCCGCGCAGCCGGGTGATCGCGATGGTGAAGGCCAATGCCTACGGGCACGGCCTGCTGCCGGTGTCACGTGCGCTGGGTGATGCCGATGCACTCGGCGTGGCGGAAATCGACGAGGCCATGGCGCTGCGCGCCGGTGGCGTAGTCAAGCCGCTGGTGCTGATCGAGGGCGTCTGTTCGGCGCAGGAGCTGCGCCTCGCGGCCGAGCATGGCTTCGCGGTGGTGGTGCACCAGCGCGAGCAGCTGGACATGCTGCGCCGCACCTCGCTGCCGCGCCCGGTGGACGCCTGGCTGAAACTGGAAACCGGCATGCATCGCCTGGGGTTGTCCGAGGCGGTGGCCGATGCTGCGGTGGGTGAACTGAAGGGCCGCGTGCACGCGCTGGGCGTGATGACGCATTTCGCCTGTGCCGACGAAGTGGCCAACCCGATGAACCGCGCGCAGCTCGAGCGCCTGGCGCAATTCGCCCGGCGTCACCACCTGCCGGGCAGTGCCGCCAATTCCGCCGCCATCGTTGCCGCGCCGGCCTCGCACCTGGACACGGTGCGTCCGGGCATCATGCTCTACGGCGGCTCGCCGCTGGCCGGCAAGGCGGCGTTCGAGTTCGACCTGCAGCCGGTGATGACGATCGCCGCGCGCGTCATCGCGGTCAACGACGTGCCGCAGGGCGAGAGCGTGGGCTATGGCGCCACCTGGCACGCGCCGCGCGATTCGCGGGTGGGCGTGATCGGCATCGGTTACGGCGATGGTTATCCGCGCCACGCCATGCCGGGTACGCCGGTGCGCATCGGTACCGAACTGGTGCCGCTGATCGGGCGGGTGTCCATGGACATGATCACCGTCGATCTCACCGCGCACCCGCAGGTGGGCGTAGGCGACGAGGCCGTGCTGTGGGGTGAGGACCTCTCCGCCGACGTGGTGGCGCGGCACGCCAGCACCATCAGCTACGAGTTGTTCTGCCGGCTCACCTCCCGCGTGCGCTTCGACTACCAGCACTGACCATGGCCAAGAAAAAAACCGCGTACGTCTGCAGCGAATGCGGCGCCGAGCACAGCAAGTGGCAGGGCCAGTGCGTGGCTTGCGGCGCGTGGAACACGCTCAGCGAATTCGTGGTGGCGAAGGAAACCGGTACCGCGCGCGACGCCAATTTCGCCGACGTGCGTAGCGGCTACGCCGGTGCGAAATCCGGCGTGCAGTCGCTGGGTGACATCGACCTGGCCGCGGTGCCGCGCATCGCCACCGACATCGCCGAGTTCGACCGCGTACTGGGTGGCGGCTTCGTCGCCGGTTCGGCGGTGCTGCTCGGTGGCCACCCCGGCGCCGGCAAGAGCACGCTGCTGCTGCAATCCAGTTGCCACCTCGCCGAGCGCCTGCCGGTGCTGTACGTCACCGGCGAGGAATCGCTGCAGCAGGTGGCGATGCGCGCGCACCGCCTGCAGTTGCCCACCGGCAAGCTCGCCGTGCTCGCCGAGACCAATGTCGAGGCCATCTGCAACGAGGCGGCGAAGTTGAAGCCCGCCATCCTGGTGGTCGATTCCATCCAGACCGCTTACCTGTCCGGCCTGGAGAGCGCGCCGGGCAGCGTGTCGCAGGTGCGCGAGGCGGCGGCTTATCTCACGCGTTTCGCCAAGCAGACCGGCACCGTGCTGATCCTGGTCGGCCACGTCACCAAGGACGGCTCGCTGGCGGGCCCCAAGGTGCTCGAGCACATGATCGACTGCTCGATCATGATCGAGGGCGAATCCGATTCGCGCTTTCGCACGCTGCGTGGCATCAAGAACCGCTTCGGCGCGGTGAACGAGCTGGGCGTGTTCGCCATGACCGGCGAAGGACTCAAGGAAGTGAAGAACCCGTCCGCCATCTTCCTGTCGCGCGGCGAGCCGGCGCCGGGCTCGGTGGTGATGGTGCTGTGGGAAGGCACGCGGCCGCTGCTGGTGGAGATCCAGGCGCTGGTGGATGCCTCCCCGTTCGGCAACCCGCGGCGCGTGGCCGTGGGCCTGGAGCACAACCGCATGGCGATGCTGCTGGCGGTGCTGCACCGCCACGGCGGCATCATGGTCGGAGACCAGGACGTGTTCGCCAACGTGGTGGGCGGCGTGCGCGTCGCGGAGACCAGCGCCGACCTGGCGCTGCTGGCGGCGGTAGTGTCGTCGCTGCGCGACCGCGTGCTGCCGCACGACCTGGTGGTGTTCGGCGAGGTGGGCCTGTCCGGCGAGATTCGCCCGGTACCGTCCGGCCAGGAGCGCCTGCGCGAGGCCGCCAAGCACGGCTTCCGCCGTGCCATCGTGCCGCATGCCAACGTGCCGAAAGGGGGCATTGCCGGCATGGACATCATCGGCGTGCACAAGCTCACCGAGGCCATCGACGCCCTGTAGGGAGGGGCTGCGCCCCGCAGCCCATCGTAGAGAGGGGGCCGTGCCCCCGACGCCCTTCCCGCCATTCATCGGCGGCTCTGCCCCCTCGCTACAGGGCCCCGTGATCAGGGGGGGCGTTGGCCTTCCGGTCTGCGTAGACTCCCGTGACGCGCCACGGATGGCAGGTCCTGCCGCCGTCGCGGTTCCCCGGCCCACGGCACACAGGAGTCCCCCGTGAACAAACTGCATCGCTTGTCCGCCTTCGCGCTGGCGCTCGCCATCGCTGCCCCGCTGGCCCACGCCGGCAAGGACCCGGAAGAAACGGTTCCGCCCAACGCCCTGATCGAGAAGCCGGAGAAGCAGATCGAGGCGCAGAACGCCAAGATCGTGCGCAAGGGCGACTCGTTCATCGTGCCCACCTGCCGGGTGGCGTTCCGCCTGGAGAACAGCGCGACTGCATCGACCGACAGCCGCCTGGCCAACCTCGGCTGCAGCTCGGGTTCCTACAGCAGCTGCAAGTCCGATGCGCGCGTGAGCATGTCGGTGGTGCTGGCCAACTTCTCCAACCAGGACATGCAGGCCGCCACCGACGCGGTGTGCAGTGATTTCGTCGAGCAGTTGAAGACCACCGGCAAGCCGGTTGTCACCTGGAAGGAGCTGCCGGGCAACAAGGCCTACGACGAGATCGATTTCGCCGAACCGAAGAAGGACGGCGTGTACCACGAGGGCTACAACGGCTCCGACTACATCGTGATGGCGCCTTCGGATGGCAAGCTGTTCTTCACCCACGAGAACCTCGGCCTGGGCGACCAGGGCCCGGCGTCGCTGGGCAACTGGCGGGCGATGAACGAACTGTCCGCGAAGGGCAAGGCCGTGGTGGTGGTGCCGCATTTCATGGTGAACTTCGCCGAGATGTCCTCGAGCGGCAACAACAAGATGTTCAAGGACACCGCCGAGGTGGGCGCCAAGCCGGCGCTCGGCTTCGAGGGTGGCCTGACCCGCCTGCATATCTACCACGCCAAGATGCGCCTGGCCGGTGACATGGGCGGCATCACGGCGCGCGACATGAAGCCGGTGAGCAACGACGTGGGCGAACTGCGCCAGCAGAAGGAAACCGACAACAGCGGCATCGTCATCCCGCTGGCCAACCTGTTCGGCGCCACCAGCGCCATGACCAGCAAGAAGTCCTACAACGTGCTGGTCGCGGACCCGGAGAAGTTCAAGGCCGGCGTGGTGCAGGGTGGCCAGATCATGAACGGCGTGTACACGCACGTGATCAAGGGTTATCTCAACGATTGACGGTTCTGCTCCGTCGACACGGAGGGGCGCCGGAGGGCGCCCCTTTTTGTTGCGGATCTGGCAACATCGCGTGCTGTCATCCGTATCACTGGAAGCCGTTTGCCGGGGAGAAACGCATGCGTGCCGCGCTGTTGCTCATGTTGTCGGGTGTCGTCGCCCTGTTGTCGCTGCCAGCTCACGCCGTCAGCGTGGAAAAGACCCGCGCCATGAGCGATGCCGACATCCTGAAGTTGCTCGAAAAGGGGGAGTTCTCCGCGAACAAGTACGGCGGCGTGTCGCAGGATGCAAGACGCATGCTGTGCGAGTGGGTCGAGGCCGACCGGCGTGACGTTGTCACGCGCATCGTCAAGGCGCAAACGCCGCAGGCCGTTTCGTGGTACCCGCTGCTCGCTTGCGCGCCGACAGAGGAGGCCTATCGCTACTGGAAGGCGCTGGGGGCATCCAGCGGGCGGCTTGGCGTTCCCCAGCCCATGCGGCAGGGGTATGACGAGAAGTGGGGTTATGATTACGACCAGCGGTCCACCTCGCTGGCCGTCGCGGCGGGCAACTTCAATGCGGCCTCCGTGGCCGCCCACCTGGCCGACGGCGTCGATGTCGGCGAGCGCAGCGGGGCCTTGCACACGGCGTTTGGCGCGGCCCTGATTGCCTGGGAGTGGACGGTGCGCCCGATCGCCGGGCGCCGGCCGAAAGGTGGTGTCGAGGACATCGCGGAGCGCGACGGGTTCGGCGCGGGCGTCACCGTCTCGCTGGACGACTGGGCGCCGCCCGATAGCCGGCGGCGCAGGCAGGACGTCGCAGCCGCCGCCCAAGTCGTGCGGCTGCTGCTGGAGGCGGGCGCTTCGTTGGATGACTTGTCCCGAGCCGGTTACATGGCGGCGCACCAGCATGGCTACTACCGCGTGTGGCGCAAGCCCGGGCATACCTATCGCATGCAGTACGCGACGGACGAGCGGCTCGGCCCGACATTGCCTTTGCTGCTGGAGGCCGAGCGCTACGCACAGGAAATCCGCGGCCCTGCCGCCGCCTGCCGCAACTGGGACGAAGAAGCCTGCAAGCAGGTGCTGGCGAAGGCCGATCCGCTGTCGCCCAACCGTGCATCCGCGGATCGCCAGCTGGCTGCACTTGAGAAGAAACGCGCCGACTGGAATGCACGGGTGGCCGCGCAGCGCTGCCGGATGAACCTGGATGGCTGGGCCTACACCGGCACCGCCTGCGCGGGCGGCAAGGCGCATGGTGTTGGCAGTGCGGTGCGCTGGTGGACCGGCGAGACGTTCACCGGCGAATTCCGTGACGGCGGTTTTGCCGCCGGCAAGCTCGGCGGGGCGGATGGCCAGCCGGTGTTTGACGGCCGTTTCAACCCGGACGGCAGTTACGCATCCGGGAAGTTGTTCGAAAACGGGCGTCCGGTTTACGAAGGCAGCTTCACCGGCAATGGCACGCCGCATGGCACCGGCATCTGCTGGGTGCAGGGCGCGCCGGAAGAGTGCCGCTACCACGAGGGCCAGCGCATCGACAGCCTGCACAAGCAGCGCCTGGAGAATGAAAAGCTCAGGAAGGACCTGGCCGAGCAGGCGCGGCAGAAGGCGGAACAGCAGCGCCGTGTTGCCGAAGAGCATGCCCGGCGGGCCCGTGAGGAAGCAGAAGAAGAGAGGAAGGAGCAGCGTAATGCCGCGGCGCTTGCCGCCGGCATGGCGGCCATGCGCGGCGACTATTCGGCCGCGGCAGCTGCCGGAATGCCCGGTGCGGAAACGCTGGTCACGATGCAGAAGGCGATGCAGCAGGAAAGCCGGATGATGGAGGAGCTGCGACAGCCCCGGCCGCAGCCGGACGTCGCGCGCTCCGCTCCTTCGTCGCTGCCGGACTCGTCGCAGGCAGCGGCGTTACCAGCCGCCGCGGCGCCGCCGGCCGACTACGATGCGCTCGCGGACAAGAAGATGGAGTACTTCGAATGCCACTGGTTTACCGTGTCGCAACCCGGCGGCGAGCAGCCGATTGCGCAGGGCGTTTGCCGCGAGGCCGACCTGGCCGCGCACCGGGTGCAGTGCCGGCCGGACTGGGAAGGCCTGCCCGAGACGCGTGCGTTGTACAAGTGCGCCGCGGAAAACAGTACGGGGCGGTTCAGGAAGAAATACGCGGACTACTACCAGGCGCTGGAGCGTGCCGTCTCTCGCTGAGCGAGCGCAGCGTCAGTCGCTCAAGCCGCTCAGTTCGCGTTCCAGCAGTTCCGGGTCGCCGAGGTTGAGTTCAAGCAACCGGCGCAGGTGCATGATCGACTCCATGTCGATGCGGTCGATGCGCAGCCCGAGGCGATCCGGCGAGCGGTGCACCAGCGTGCAGGACGTGGAGATGGTGATCTCTTCGTTCAGCACCAGGTCGACGCCGACCGGCTCGCCGGTCCGGGCTGCAAATCCTTCGGGTGCCACGACCAGCACGCCCTTGAGCGACACGTCGACGAGGTCGGTGGGCCAGGCCTTCGTGTTGTAGTGCAACACGGCCTCGGCATCGAAGGGGATGCGGGTGAAACGGCGCTTGTCGTTGTCGCTCATCGGCAACCCCGTGTCTCGTGTAGAGAGGGGGCCACGCCCCCGATGCTGCTTGGTGCCCAATATATCGGGGGCATGGCCCCCTCGCTACAGGGCTCCTCGTAGAGAGGGGGCCATGCCCCCGACTCCCGATCCCGCCCCGGCGCCCGTTCAGCCCAGCTTCTTGTACTTCACCCGCTTCGGCTGCAGGGCGGCGTCGCCCAGCTTCTTGCGGCGGTACTCCTCGTACTCGTGGTAGTTGCCCTCGAACCACTCGATGGAGCCGTCGTCCTCGAACGCCAGGATGTGCGTGGCGATGCGGTCCAGGAACCAGCGGTCGTGGGAGATCACCATGGCCACGCCCGGGAAGGTCAGCAGGGCGTCTTCCAGCGCGCGCAGCGTTTCCACGTCGAGGTCGTTGGACGGTTCGTCGAGCAGCACCACGTTGGCGCCGGCCTGCAGGGTCTTGGCCAGTTGCAGGCGGTTGCGTTCACCGCCGGACAGGTCGCCCACGCGCTTCTGCTGGTCGGAGCCCTTGAAGTTGAAGCGGCCGCACCAGGCGCGCGACGGCATCTCGTAGTCGCCGATCTTGAGGATGTCGCGGCCGCCGGACACTTCCTCCCAGACGGTCTTCTTGTCGTCGAGGTTGTCGCGGACCTGGCCGACGTAGGCGATCTGCACGGTGTCGCCCAGCACGACTTCGCCGGCATCCGGCTTTTCCTGGCCGGTGATCATCTTGAACAGCGTGGTCTTGCCCACGCCGTTGGGGCCGATGATGCCTACGATGGCGCCCGGGGGCACGTTGAACGACAGGTTCTCGTACAGCACGCGGTCGCCGAAGTGCTTGGCGATGCCCTTCACCTCGATGACCTTGTCGCCCAGGCGGGGGCCCGGCGGGATGTAGATTTCCTGCGTCTCGTTGCGCTTCTGGAATTCCTTGCTCGACAGCTCGTCGTACTGCTTCAGGCGCGCCTTGGACTTGGCCTGGCGGGCCTTGGGGTTCTGGCGCACCCACTCGAGTTCGCGCGCCATCGCCTTGCTGTGCGCTTCTTCCTGCTTCTGCTCGGTCTTCAGGCGCTCTTCCTTCTGCTCGAGCCAGGAGGTGTAGTTGCCCTTCCACGGGATGCCGTGGCCGCGGTCGAGTTCGAGGATCCACTCGCAGGAGTTGTCGAGGAAGTAGCGGTCGTGGGTCACGGCCACCACGGTGCCCGGGAACTCGTGCAGGAAGCGCTCCAGCCACGCCACCGACTCGGCGTCGAGGTGGTTGGTGGGCTCGTCGAGCAGCAGCATGTCCGGGTTGGACAGCAGCAGGCGGCACAGCGCCACGCGGCGCTTCTCGCCACCGGACAGCGGGGCGATCTTCGCGTCCCACGGCGGCAGGCGCAGCGCGTCGGCGGCGATCTCCAGCTTGTTGTCCAGCGCGTGGGCGTCGGAGGAGGCCAGGATGGCCTCCAGCTTCTGCTGCTCGGCGGAGAGCTTGTCGAAATCGGCGTCCGGCTCGGCGTAGGCGGCGTACACCTCGTCGAGGCGGGCCTGCGCGTTCTTGATGTGCGCCACGGCCTCTTCCACCACCTCGCGCACGGTCTTCTCCGGGTCGAGCTGCGGCTCCTGCGGCAGGTAGCCGATGTTGATGCCCGGCTGCGGGCGCGCCTCGCCGGTGAACTCCTTGTCCACGCCGGCCATGATGCGCAGCAGCGTCGACTTGCCGGCGCCGTTCAGGCCCAGCACGCCGATCTTGGCGCCCGGGAAGAAGGACAGGCTGATGTCCTTGAGGATTTCACGCTTCGGCGGGACGACCTTGCCGAGCTTGTGCATGGTGAAGATGTACTGGGCCATCGGGGTACCGGTATGACGGGGAGGGGGTGAGGGGGCGCATTCTACCCTGTCGCGGGGCCCCTATGCCCCCGCGCCCGGACCCGCTCCCTGTAGGGAGGGGGCCATGCCCCCGACGGTTCGCCCCGCGACGCCACCATCGGGGGCATGGCCCCCTAGCTACATGTGGGAAAGGGCCGCGTGGGGTAGAATGCGCGCCGTCCCCGCCCACCCCATGCCCGCCCGCCGGAGCCAGCCGAGGTCCCCCCGATGTTCAGCAAAGACATGACGATCGCTTCCTACGATGCCGACCTGTTCAACGCCATGCAGGGCGAGAAGCAGCGCCAGGAAGCGCACATCGAGCTGATCGCCTCGGAAAACTACACCTCGCCGCGCGTGCTCGAGGCCCAGGGTTCGGTGCTGACCAACAAGTACGCCGAGGGTTACCCGCAGAAGCGCTACTACGGCGGCTGCGAGTACGTGGACGTGGTCGAGCAACTGGCCATCGACCGCGCCAAGGCGCTGTTCGGCGCCGACTACGCCAACGTGCAGCCGCACGCGGGCTCGCAGGCCAACATCGCCGTGTTCATGGCGCTGCTGAATCCGGGTGACACCGTGCTCGGCATGTCGCTGGCCCACGGCGGCCACCTGACCCACGGCGCCAAGGTCAACTTCTCCGGCAAGATCTACAACTCGGTGCAGTACGGCCTGAACCCGGCCACCGGCGAGATCGACTACGACGAGGCGATGCGCCTGGCGCAGGAGCACAAGCCGAAGATGGTGATCGCCGGCTTCTCCGCCTATTCGCGCGTGGTCGACTGGCAGAAGTTCCGCGAGATCGCCGATTCCGTCGGCGCCTACCTGATGGTCGACATGGCGCACGTGGCGGGCCTGGTCGCCGCCGGCGTCTACCCGAACCCCTGCCAGATCGCCGACGTCACCACCACGACCACGCACAAGACGCTGCGTGGCCCGCGTTCCGGCCTGATCCTCGCCAAGAAAAACGAGGAGATCGAGAAGAAGCTGAACAGTGCGGTGTTCCCGGGCGGCCAGGGCGGCCCGCTGATGCACGTGATCGCCGCCAAGGCCGTGTGCTTCAAGGAAGCGATGGAGCCGGCGTTCAAGGACTACCAGAAGCAGGTGGTCGCCAATGCGCGCGCCATGTGCGGCGTGTTCCAGTCGCGCGGCTTCAACATCGTGTCCGGCGGCACCGACAACCACCTGTTCCTGCTCGACCTGGTCAGCAAGGACATCACCGGCAAGGACGCGGATGCCGCGCTCGGCAAGGCGCACATCACCGTCAACAAGAACGCGGTGCCGAACGACCCGCGCTCGCCGTTCGTGACTTCCGGCATCCGCATTGGCACCCCGGCCATCACCACCCGCGGCTTCAAGGAAGCCGAGGCGAAGGAGCTGGCCGGCTGGATCTGCGACGTGCTCGACAACATCAACGACGAGAACACGATCGCGGCGGTGCGTGGCAAGGTCGAGGCGATCTGCAAGCGCTTCCCGGTTTACGGCGCGTAACCGGCGATGCACTGCCCGTTCTGCAACGCCGACGACACCAAGGTCATCGACTCGCGCCTCGTCGCCGACGGGGCGCAGGTGCGCCGGCGTCGCGAATGCCAGGCGTGCAACGAGCGCTTCACCACCTACGAGACCGCCGAGCTGGTGATGCCGCGCATCGTCAAGCGCGACGGCACGCGCGTGCCCTTCGACGAGGAAAAGCTGCGCGCGTCCATCCAGCTGGCCATCCAGAAGCGGCCGGTCAGCGTGGAGCAGGTCGAGGCGGCCATCAGCCACATCGGTGCGCGGCTGCGCGCCACCGGCGAGCGCGAAGTGGCGTCATCGGTAGTCGGCGAGGCGGTGATGGCCGAGTTGCGCAAGCTGGACGAAGTTGCCTACGTGCGCTTCGCCTCGGTATACCGCAACTTCAAGGACATCAACGAATTCCGCCAGGAAGTCGAGCGCCTCGAAAAGGGCACTTGACCCGCCCCATGTAGAGAGGGGGCCATGCCCCCGACTCTACCTGCGAATCAGTGGTAATCCCGCATCAGTTCGTAGAGTTCGCTGAACGGCTTGTCGATGTCGCGACTGAAGTCGAGCGGCGTGATGGCCTTGACCTGCGTGAGGGTCGGCGCCAGCGCCAAGGGGGCCGGCTGCGAGTAGAGGTTCGTTTCGGTCCCGCCGGACAAGATGCTGTCCGGGCGGAACGTACCCATGACACTCACGCGCGGCGAGTCGCTGTCGGCTGCCGGCTCACCTTCGGGCCGCGCTATTAGTCCGCGCCAGAAGATGCTGTGTGAGTAGGCTCCCGGCTGTCCGAGGTGGCTGCCTGGTGTCAACGCCTGCAGGCTGGACTCCTGCCACGTCGCGTAGTTCGTGCTGATGTAGAAATAGGCGCCTCCGATGATCAGTTCGGCCGATTCTTCTACCGGGTAGGAGGTGTCCGGTCCGGCCGTCGTGTATATCACTGTTTCATGGTGGGTCGTCATCGTCGTCTCGTCCGGATACTCGTCGGGCGAGTAATGGACTGTCCAGGTCGTGATCAGCCGCACCGGGGCTTCCTCGGTGGGATCCGGTTCGAATCGGTACTGCAAGCTGGTGGCGATCCCATTCTGGTAACTGCGCGCGGTGGCCACGAACGCCTCGGCCCCGTCCGGTGACGGATATTCGCAGTACTCCTGCGCGGCGCCGCCGCCAAGATCCGTCAGCTGGCAGAACGGTGCCACCACCAGCGTCACCGTGCCGGTCAACGAACTGCCAGCGACGTTGTTCGCCTGGAACGTGAACGTGTCCTCGCCCTCGTAGCCGGCGGTGGGCGTGTAGGTGTAGCGCCCGGTCTCGCTGTCCTCGATCAGCAGCGTTCCATGGCGCGGCTGTGCCAGCATCGTGAACGACTCCGCGTGGTCGGCCTGCATGTAGGCATTCTTGAGCGGCGTGTCGACGTTGACGGCCTCGGTGGTGTCGTAGGCCAGCGGCGGTCCGCCGACCAGTACGCCGCGCACCGGCACGGATAGCGGCACGCCTTCGGACGTGCCGCTCAGTGTCAGGCTGAACGGTTGCGGATCGGTCGGTGGCGTGCCGGCGAACGAGAAGGTGAAGCTGACCGATGACGCCCCTTGCGACATGCTCCGGCTGATCGGCACGCCCGGGCTACTGAATGCGCTGATCACCAGGCTGCCCGCATCGAAGTTCTCGTAGCGCACCGTGTCGGCGGTGTACAGCGCGTTGGTGATCTCGTCGCTGAGCGCGCCGGACACCGGCGCCAGCATTTGCTGCAGCGAGCGGACCAGGCTGATGACGGCAGGGTCCGGCTCGACGCGCACGCGAACTGTGCTGCTGCGCGTGACGCCGTGCAGCAGATTGATGCGCTTGGCAGTCGTGGTGGCAGGAGGGGTCGCGCTGCGGGATGCGATGCGTGATTCAAGGTTCGCTGAGGCGAACTCTACGCGCCGCGTCACGCAAACCTGCATGACCGTGTCGATGCTGGCCACCAGGCCATCGGTGACACCAAAGCCCAGAAAGGCGCCGGCGCCGAGGATGGCCGCAACAGGCGCTGCCGCGACGCCCAGGGTTCCGGCCGCGGCAACACCGAGTACGCCGGCAACGCCGGCGCTCTTGATCGCCTCGATGAAGGCAAATTTGCGTGCAATGAGCTTGCCCATGGCCACCGTGCAGACCGCAAAGCCAGGGTCGGCCGTGCGTGGGCGCATGCGCGATGTCGCGGCATCCTCAAGCGGGTCGTTCGCTTGCAACCATCGTGCGGCCTCCAGTGCCTCGGCATCCGGCTGTGCGGACAGGGCGTCGAATGAGTCCTCGATGTCGCCAACGGCTGCGTCGAAGGCCGTGTGCCGTGATTCCGGCAGCGCGGCCTTGACGTCGGTCAGGTGCGCGAGCAAGCGGGCCTGGTAGTCAGCGAGCCAAGCGCGGACGTCTTCGATATCGGCGGGATTCTGCGTGTTGAACGTATGGCTGTAATCACGCCCGCCGAGGCTGAAAATCAGGTCGTGGGGTCCGTTGGTCAGCGCCGGCATGACGAACATCAGCACGCCCTTGATCAGCCGCAGTTCGACGGTGGTGCTGCCGTCGATGTGGCCCTGCAACGTGGCGTCCGCCAGCCCTTGGCGCGTGGGCACCAGCGTGACCAGTTGCCGTTCGACATAAACGCCGACGCCGTCATCCACCAGCGCCGGCGCGCAGGTCAGCGCCAGCACCCCGGCATGGTCCGGCATTGCCCAGCTGGTCGATTCTTCCAGCACGCACTCGAGATCGTCGGGCTGCGCGCTGACCACCAGTCCCGGCAGGTCGCCGGCGTTGTAGTCGCGCAGCGCAGTGACGCCATCGGCACTGATCAGTGTCGCGCGGCCTGCGCGATCGGTGACGGTGACGTCGCCGGTTACGCCGGTCGCCTCGATGCTCAGCAGCGAGGTCACGGTGGCGGTGGCACGCGGCTCTTCGTATGCGCGCGGCACTTCGTCGTCGGGGGCCCCGCCACCGCCGCCCCCGCCACCGCCCCCGCAAGAGGCCAGCAACAGGAAGGAAGCGAGCAGGGCGGACAAGCCGTGTCCGGGAAGGCGTGCCATCGTGGGAAACTCCGGAGGGAAGTGGCGCCATCGTACCAGCCGGGCTGCCGGCGTCCCTTCCCCCAAAAGGGGAGGTCAGGGTGTGGGTGGGCGCATATGCCGGCGCCACAGCCGCCACGCCAGCCACACAACCAGCAGGATCACCAGCACCGGCATCAGCAAGGCCAGCAGCGTGGTGACCAGCGCCCCCATCCACTCCAGTGTCGATACCACCGGGTTGCCCAGCCCGCCGGTCGTGGCAGTAGATGCTGCGCGTGCGACCACCGAACCCGCCTGCACGACGCCGGCCGCGCCGCCGCCGGCGATCAGCGCCAGGCCCCATTTCAATACCGGCTCGTCGATGCCGACCAGCATCGCCGCCGTCGCCAGCGTGCCGGCCATGATGGCGGCCGGCGTGGTGAAGGCGTCGAGGATGTGGTCCACCAGCGGCAGGTAATAACCGGCGATCTCCGCGACCATCGCCGTGCCCAGCGCCACCAGGGCGCCGTCGCTGAGCAGCCAGGCGAAATCCTCGCCGACGGTGACGCCGCCGAAGCGGCCGGCCAGCGCCAGGCCGAACAGCGGCAGGAAGACGCGAAAGCCGCTGGCGGCGGCCACGCCGATCCCGATGAGCAGTGCATAGAGGGTTTCCATGGCCCCATTGTGGCGAGCGGGCCATGCCCGCGACAATGCCCGCATGACGACGATCTCTGCCGCGGACCACGCCTGCATGTCTCGCGCCCTGCAACTGGCGGCGCGCGGCCTGTACACCACCGACCCCAACCCGCGGGTGGGCTGCGTGGTCGTGCAGGGCGACACCGTGGTCGGCGAGGGCTTCCACCTGCGCGCCGGCGAGCCGCACGCCGAGGTGCATGCGCTGCGCCAGGCCGGCGAGCAGGCGCGCGGCGCCACCGTCTACGTCACCCTGGAGCCCTGCAGTCACCACGGTCGCACCGGGCCCTGCGCCGATGCGCTGGTCGCGGCGCAGCCGGCGCGCGTGGTGGTGGCGATGCAGGACCCCAACCCCAAGGTCGCCGGCAACGGCATTGCCCGCCTGCGTGCGGCCGGCATCGCCGTGGACGTGGGCGTGCTGGAAGGCGAGGCGCGCGCGCTGAACCCCGGTTTCATCAGCCGCATGACCCGCGGCCGGCCCTGGGTGCGCGTGAAACTCGGGGCCAGCCTCGATGGCCGCACGGCCATGGCCAGCGGCGAGAGCAAGTGGATCACCGGCCCGGAGGCCCGCGAGGACGTGCAGCGCCTGCGCGCCCGCTCGGCCGCCATCCTCACCGGCATCGGCACGGTGCTGGCCGACAACCCGTCCATGAACGTGCGCCCGGAAACCTGGGAGCACGGTACCTACGACCACGACTGGGTGCGCCAGCCGCTGCGCGTGCTGGTGGACCGCGAGCTGCGCGTGACGCCGGATGCCGCGCTGTTCGGCCCCGGCGGCGAGGTGCTGGTGGTCGCCGAGGACCGCGTGCTGGCCTCGCCGGCCGGTGGCAAGAGGGCCGAGGGCCTGCGCGCCCGGGGCGTCGAGGTCATCGGGTTGCCGGCCGCCGGCAGCGGCATCGACCTGGTCGCCCTGTGGGCCGAACTGGGGGTGCGCGAGGTCAACGAACTGCTGGTGGAAGCCGGTGCGCGGCTGTCCGGGGCGGTGGTGGCGGCGGGGCTGGCCGACGAACTGGTCCTGTACACGGCGCCGGTCCTGATGGGTTCGGAGGCCCGCCCGCTGGTGGAGCTTCCCATCGCCGACATGGCCGGCAAGGTCCCGCTGGTCCTGCAGGACGTGCGCCGGGTCGGTCCTGACATTAGAATGGTCGCCCTTTTCCGCCACGCTCTTTAACGCCATCCGCCATGTTCACCGGGATCATCCAGGCCGTCGGCACCCTTGCCGCCATCGAAAACCGGGGCGGCGACCGCACCTTCCGCATCCGTACCGGCAAGCTGGGCCTGGCGGACGTGCAACTGGGCGACTCCATCGCGGTGAACGGCGTCTGCCTGACTGCCGTCACCCTGCCCGGCGACGGCTTCACCGCCGACGTCTCCGGCGAAACGCTGGCGCGCACCACCCTCGGCTCGCTCGCGGTCGGTGATCGCGTGAACCTCGAGAAAGCGCTCACGCCTACCACCCGCCTCGGCGGGCATCTGGTCAGCGGCCACGTCGATGGCGTGGGCCGCGTGGTGTCGCGCAGCACCGACGCGCGCTCCGTGCAGTTCCGCATCGAGGCGCCGGCGGCGCTGGCGAAATACATCGCCCACAAGGGCTCCATCTGCTGCGACGGCGTCAGCCTGACGGTGAACGCCGTCGAGGGTGCGGTGTTCAACCTGAACATCGTGCCGCACACCATCGCCGAAACGAACATCGACCGCTGGAAACCCGGCGTCGAGCTGAACCTCGAAGTGGACATCATCGCGCGCTACCTGGAACGCCTGCTGCTCGGCGACCAGGCGGCGAACCCGCAGGCCGGTGGCCTCACGCTGGCCAAGCTGGCCGAACACGGATTCCTGAAATGAACCTGAACACCGTTGAAGAACTCGTCGACGACATCCGCCAGGGCCGCATGGTGATCCTGATGGACGACGAGGACCGCGAGAACGAGGGCGACCTCGTGCTCGCCGCCTCGCACGTCACGCCCGAAGCCATCAACTTCATGGCCAAGCACGCGCGCGGGCTGATCTGCCTGACGCTCACCCAGGAGCGCTGCCGCCAGCTGGACATCGGCCCGATGGTGTCGCGCAACGGTACCGCCATGGGCACCAACTTCACGGCGTCCATCGAGGCCGCCAGTGGTGTGACCACCGGCATTTCCGCCGCTGACCGTGCGCACACCATCAAGGTGGCGGTGGCGCCGCACGCCAAGCCTTCGGACATCGTGTCGCCTGGCCACGTGTTCCCGCTCACCGCCCAGCCCGGCGGCGTGCTGCACCGCGCCGGCCACACCGAGGCCGGCTGCGACCTCGCGCGTCTGGCCGGCCTGGAGCCGGCGGCGGTGATCGTCGAGATCATGAACGAGGACGGCACCATGGCGCGTCGTCCCGACCTCGAGGTGTTCGCGCAGCAGCATGGCCTGAAGATCGGCACCATCGCCGACCTCATCCACTACCGCATCGTGCACGAGCAGACCGTCACGAAGACCGGCGAGCACGAACTGCCGACCGCGCACGGCAACTTCCGCATGCATACGTTCCGCGATTCCGTCGACGGCAGCATGCACGTGGCGCTGGTCAACGGCGAGATCCGTCCCGGCGAGGTGACCACCGTGCGCGTCCACCAGGTGGAACCGTTGCGCGACGTGCTGGGCGTCAAGCGCGACGGCCGCGTCGGCTGGAGCATCCAGCGCGCGCTGGCGGAAATTGCCCGCCAGCCGGCAGGCGTGGTGATCCTGCTCGCGCAGGATTTCCTGGCGCGCGATGTCGAGCAGCGCATGAGTGAATACCTGTCGGGCAGCGGCGTCACCGCGCGCCGCGACGCCGGCACGGCCGTCTACCGCACCGTCGGTACCGGCTCGCAGATCCTGCGCCAGCTGGGCGTCACGCGCATGCGCCTGCTCAGCTCGCTCATCAAGTTCAACGCGATCTCCGGCTATGACCTGGAAATCGTCGAATACGTCGAAGCCAAAGAGGACTGATTCCATGACCGCCATCCGCACCGTTGAAGGCGACTTCCGCAACTGTTCCGGCCGTTACGCGCTCGTCGTCGCCCGCTTCAACGCCTTCGTGGTGGAGAGCCTGCTGGCCGGCGCCATCGATACCCTCAAGCGCCACGGCATCAAGGACGAGGACATCACCGTGTACCGCGTGCCGGGCGCCTGGGAACTGCCGCTGGCGGTCAAGCGCGTCGCCGCGACGAAGAAATTCGACGCCGTGGTGGCCCTCGGTGCGGTGATCCGCGGCGGCACCGCCCACTTCGAGTACGTGGCGGGCGAGGCGGCCAAGGGCCTGGCCTCGGTCGGCCTGAACGCCGACCTGCCGGTGATCTTCGGCGTGCTGACGGTGGATTCCATCGAACAGGCCATCGAGCGCTCCGGCACCAAGGCCGGCAACAAGGGCGCCGAAGCGGCTGCCGGCGCCATCGAGATGGTCAGCCTGCTCAAGCAGATCTCGTGAGCGTCAACGTGAGCGAAACCGGAAAAGAACCCGCGGCCTCCTGGCCGACCACGCCGTCGGCGCGCCACAAGGCGCGCCGCTTCGCGTTGCAGGCGCTTTACAGCTGGCAGGTCGGTGGCGGCGAGCCGCACGAGATCGAGGCTTACTATCGCGTCGAGAACGACATGCGCAAGACCGATGTCGGCTACTTCCACGAGTTGCTGCGCGAAGTGGTCGCGCGTGCTGCCGCGCTCGATGACGGCTACGCGCTCTACCTCGACCGCCCGGTGCGCGAACTCGATCCGATCGAGCGCGCCATCCTGCGCATCGCCGTGTTCGAGCTGATGCACCGCGTCGACGTGCCGCCGCGCGTGGCCATCAACGAGGGCATCGAACTGGCCAAGGAATTCGGCGCCACCGACGACAGCCACAAGTTCGTCAACGGTGTGCTCGACAAGGTGGCCCGCAAGCTGCGCGCCGCCGAATTCGCCGGCCGCATGTAGCGCGGGGGCCATGCCCCCGATTGCTCCCGCCAGCCCTGGTCCCCGTCAATGACCGGCGAATTCGACCTCATCGCCCGCCACTTCCGCCGCGCGCAGGATGCGCGGGCGCCGGGCGTGGTGCTGGCCGGTGGCGATGACTGCGCGTTGCTCGCGCCCACGCCGGGCATGCAGCTGGCGATCAGCACCGACACGCTGGTCGAAGGCGTGCACTTTCCGCGCGATACGCCTCCGGCCGATCTTGGCTGGAAGGCGCTCGCCGTCAATCTCTCCGACCTCGCCGCCATGGGCGCCACGCCGCGCGGCTGCGTGCTGGCGCTGACGCTGCCGCTGGTGGACGACGCCTGGGTGGCGACCTTTGCCGAGGGCTTTCTCGCGCTGGCCGACGCCGCGCATTGCCCGCTGGTGGGCGGCGACACCACGTCCGGGCCGCTGTCGATCACCGTGACCGTGTTCGGCGAAGTGCCCGCGGGTGAAGCGCTGCGGCGCGCCGGCGCGCGTGCCGGAGACCTGGTGTGCGTCAGTGGTACGCCCGGCGATGCCGCGCTCGGTCTCGAGCGCTGGCTGGCCGGCAACCACGATCGCCATGATCCGGCCATCCTGCGCCTGCTGCGGCCGGTGCCGCGCCTGGCGCTGGGCGTTGAATTGCGTGGCGTGGCGACGGCCTGCATCGACGTGTCCGACGGCCTGCTCGGCGACCTGGCGCATATCGTCGCGGAATCGTCGCGCGCGACCGGCCTGTCGCTGGGTGCCGAGTTGCAGCTGGCGGCGTTGCCGCGTTCGCCCTCGCTGGCAGCGCTCAGCGACGAGGCGGCGCTGGAACACCAGCTCGCCGGCGGCGACGATTACGAACTGTGTTTCACCGTGCCGGTGCAGGCGCTGGCGGCGCTGCGCGTTGCCGCTGCCAGCGCGCAGGTGCCGGTGGCGGTGATCGGCCGCATTACCGATGATGGTCGCATCCGCTGCCTGGGCACGGACGGCTGCGAGTGGCAGCCGCGCCGCCGCGGCTGGGACCATTTCGCCAACGAGGAGTGATGCACGTGAGCCTGGTGCCGGAAGAGAAACGGGTGAAAGTGTCGGTGGACCTGCGTGATCCGGCGCACTTCATTGCCTTCGGTTTCGGCAGCGGCCTGGCACCGAAGGCGCCGGGCACGTTCGGCACGCTGGCGGCGGTGCCGCTGTACCTGCTGCTGGCCTTCACGCTGTCGTTCCCCGCTTACCTGGCGGTGGTGCTGGCGTCCATCGTGGTGGGCGTGTGGGCCTGCGGCGCGTCGGCGCGCAAGCTGGGCGTGCATGACCACAACGGCATCGTCTGGGACGAGGTCGCCGGCCTGTTGCTGACCATGGTGGTGGCCGCGCCGACGCTGGCCAACGTGGTGGCCGGTTTTGTGTTGTTCCGCCTGTTCGACATCCTCAAGCCCTGGCCGATCCGCTGGCTGGATCGCCACGTGCATGGCGGCTTCGGGATCATGGCCGACGACCTGCTGGCGGCGGTGTATGCGGCGCTGTGGCTGGTGATCCTGCAGCAGCTCTGGCCGGGCTGGTTCGCGCCGGCCGCCTGGCTGGCCTGAGCGGCGCGGGGCATCCCGCCGGTTTTCCCGAGTTCCCCTGCCGTCGCCCCCTGCTACAATCGCAGCCCCTTAAAGCCTGGCCGGTTGTCCCTCGGTGACCCTTCGCTACGTTGAAACCGCCCGCCTGCCGACCCCGTTCGGCGTTTTCGAGCTCCATGGCTTCGAAGAAGACGCCACGGGCAAGGAACACGTCATGCTCACGCTCGGCGACGTCTCCGACGCCGCCACCGGCGGCGAGCCGGTGCTGGTGCGCATCCACTCCGAGTGCCTGACCGGCGACGCGCTGTTCAGCCTGCGCTGCGACTGTGGCCCTCAACTGGAAGCCGCCATGGAGCGCATCGGCAAGGAAGGCCGCGGCATCATCCTCTACCTGCGCCAGGAAGGCCGCGGCATCGGCCTGACCAACAAGATCCGCGCCTACAAGTTGCAGGACGAGGGCAAGGACACCGTCGAGGCCAACGTGCACCTCGGCTTCGACGCCGACCTGCGCGATTACGGCATCTGCCGGGTGATGCTCGATCATGCCGGCGTGAAAAAACTGCGGTTGATGACCAACAACCCGCGCAAGGTGAAGGCGCTCGAGGTGCTCGGCTACACGGTGGTGGAGCGCATCGCCCACGAGGTGGGGATGAATCCCCACAACGAGCATTACCTGGCGGTGAAGAAGGGCAAGCTCGGGCACCTCATCCGCTGAAAGGCGGTCACTCTTCGTCGACCGCCGCAATCAGCAGCTTGTCGATGCGGTGGCCGTCCATGTCCACCACCTCGAAGCGGTAGCCGTCGGCCACGAAGTGTTCGGCCGGCTTGGGGATGTGCCCCAGCATGTGCAGCACGAATCCGGCGGCGGTGTGGAAGTAGCCGTCTTCCTCGCCGGGCAGCGACGAGGTTTCCAGCACCTGCTTGAGGCGTTCGATGCTCACCGAGCCGTCCACCAGCCAGGAGCCGTCGTCGCGTGCGATCACTTCGTTGTCGTTGCCGCCCTCGTTGAAGGCGAGGTTGCCGACGATCGCATCGATCACGTCCTTGAGCGTCACCATGCCCAGCAGGTCGCCGTATTCGTCCACCACCAGCGCGATGGTGGTGCGCGCGCGGCGCATGTTTTCCAGCAGTTGCGACAGCGTGATGGTGTCCGGCACGTAGTGCGCCGGGCGCACCGCCTCGCCGATCGCGGGTGATTCGCCCGACAGCAGCCGGCGCAGCAGGTCGCTGGCGTGCAGGATGCCGGCGATGTTGCTGAAATCTTCGCGGTACACCACGAAGCGGCTGTGCTGGCTGGTGACGATAGCCGCGCGCAGCGCATCCTCGCCTTCGGACAGGTCCAGCGCGTCGATGTCCTGGCGGGGCGTCATGATGGCCAGCACCGTCTGGTCGTCCAGGTGCAGCACGTTGGCTACCAGCTGGCGTTCGGCGGCATGGAACACGCCGGCCTCGGCGCCCTGTTCCATCAGCACCTTGATCTCCTCGTTGGTGACCGGCGGCTCGTCCTTGGCGCGGGCGTTCAGCAGGCGCAGCAGCAGGTCGCCGGACACCGACAGCAGCGTCACCACCGGCGAGGCCGCGCGTGCCAGCACGTTCATCGGCGCGGCGACGATGCCGGCCACCCGTTCCGGTGCCAGCAGCGCCAGTCGCTTGGGCACCAGTTCGCCGACCACCACGGAAAAGTAGGTCAGCCCCATTACCACCACGGTCAGGGCGATGCCCTCGTGCCAGGGCGCCAGTGACGGCACGGTGAGCAGCCAGGCCGACAGCGGCTGCACCAGTGCGTCGTCGCCGATGGTGCCGGCGAGGATGCCGATGGTGGTGATGCCGACCTGGATGGTGGACAGGAAGCGGGTGGGACTTTCCTGCAGCGCCAGCGCGGCTTCCGCGCCAGGATGGTCCTCGTCGGCCATGCGTTGCAGGCGCGCCTTGCGCGAGGAGACGATGGCGATCTCGCTCATGGCAAACACGCCGTTGAGCACGATCAGCAGGAACAGCAGCAGCAGGTCCACGGAAGTCGCTCCCTCAGTGTGCGGTGCGCGCGCGGATGGCCGCGGCGATGCCGGCGGCGTCCAGCGCGCATTCGGCGAGCATCTCGGCACGCGTGGCGTGCTCGATGAAACGGTCCGGGATGCCGAGGTTCAGCACCGGCACGGCGATGCCCTGCGCGGCAAGGAATTCATTCACCGCCGAGCCGGCGCCGCCCATCACCGCGTGGTCCTCGACGGTCACCAGCAGGGCGTGGCCGGCGGCCAGTTCGCGCACCAGCGCTTCGTCCAGTGGCTTCACGAAGCGCATGTCAGCGAGCGTCGCGTCCACGTCATCCGCGGCGCGCGCGGCCTCGCCCAGCAGTGCGCCGAAGTTGAGGATGGCCACGCGTTCGCCGCGGCGTTTCACCACGCCCTTGCCCAGCGGCAGCGCAACGAGTTGCCGTGCCAGTGGCGTGCCCGGTCCGGTGCCGCGCGGGTAACGCACCGCCGCCGGGCCGGCGTGCAGCCAGCAGGTATGCAGCAGTTGCCGGCACTCGTTCTCGTCGGAAGGCGCGGCAATCACCATGTTCGGCACCGAGCGCAGGTAGGCGATGTCGAAGGCGCCGGAATGCGTCGGGCCGTCCTCGCCGACCAGGCCGGCGCGGTCCAGTGCCAGCGTCACGTCGAGGTTCTGCAGCGCCACGTCGTGCACCAGCTGGTCGTAGGCGCGTTGCAGGAAAGTGGAATAGATCGCCACCACCGGCTTCTGCTGTTCGCAGGCCAGGCCCGCCGCCAGCGTCACCGCGTGCTGCTCGGCGATGGCGACGTCGTGGTAGCGATGCGGGAATCGTGCGCGGAACTCCACCATGCCGGAGCCCTCGCACATCGCCGGCGTGATGCCGACCAGGCGGCGGTCGACTTCCGCCACGTCGCACAGCCATTCACCGAACACGTCCTGGTATTTCTTCTTCTGCACGGCCGGCTTTGCCGGCGCGGTCTTCACCGGCTCCAACTTGGTGAGCGCGTGGTAGCCGATCGGATCGGCTTCGGCAGGCGCGAAGCCCTTGCCCTTGGTGGTGTACACGTGCAGCAGCTGCGGACCCTTGAGGTCGCGCATGTTGGCCAGCACGCGCAGCAGCTCGTCCATGTCGTGGCCGTCGATCGGCCCGATGTAGTTGAAGCCCATGGCCTCGAACAGCGTGTCGGGCGACACCATGCCCTTCATGCCTTCCTCGGTGCGGCGCATGAAGTCCCAGGCTGCCGGCATCTTGGCCAGCGCCTTCTTGCCGCCCTCGCGCAGGGCGATGTAGCTCTTGCTCGCCCAGATGCGCGCGAAGTAGTTCGACAGGCCGCCCACGCTGTGCGAGATGGACATGTCGTTGTCGTTGAGGATCACCAGCAGGTTGGCGCGCGTGGCGGCCGCGTGGTGCATCGCCTCGAAGGCCATGCCGGCGGTCATCGCGCCGTCACCGATCACCGCGACCACGCGGCGTTCCTCGGCCTTCATCGCCGCGCCCAGCGCCATGCCGAGTGCCGCGCTGATCGACGTGCTGGAGTGGCCGACCCCGAACGTGTCGTACTCCGACTCGTCGCGCTTGGGGAAACCGGCCAGGCCGCCCTTGCTGCGCATGGTGGTCATGCGTTCGCGGCGGCCGGTGAGGATCTTGTGCGGGTAGGTCTGGTGGCCAACGTCCCACACCAGGCGGTCGTGCGGCGTGTCGTAAAGGTAGTGCAGCGCGACGGTCAGCTCGATCACGCCGAGGCCGGCGCCGAAGTGGCCGCCCGACTGGCTGACGCTCCACAGCAGGAACTCGCGCAGTTCGTCGGCCAGTTCGCCCAGCGATTCGCGCGGCAGCGCGCGCAGGTCGGCCGGGGTAATCACCCGGTCGAGCAGCGGCGTGGCGGGGCGTTCGCGGGGAATCTCGGTAAAGGTCTTCGCCATGGGGCGGAAGAGGTCCTGGAGGGGCCGGGGCGCGAATTATAGCGGGGTCGTTCCGCCTGCAGGGTCTTCAGGCCTGGCGGTCGACGACGAAGTCGGTGAGGGCCCTGAGCACGCGGACGTCGCCGGTCAGGCCGTCCAGTGCGTCATGGGCCTGCCGGCGCAACTGTCCGGCCTTGGCGCGGGCGCCGTCCAGCCCGAGCAGCGCCGGGTAAGTGCTCTTGTCGAGGGCGGCGTCGGCGCCCTTGCGCTTGCCCAGTGCCGCTTCGTCGCCGATCACGTCGAGGATGTCGTCCTGCACCTGGAAGGCCACCCCGACCAGGTCCGCCCAGCGATCGAGCCGTTCGCGGGTGTCCGGGTCGGTGCAGCGCGCGGCCATCGCCCCCAGGCTGACGCTGGCGGCGATCAGCCGCCCGGTCTTGAGGCGGTGGATCTGTTCCAGGGCCGCCAGTTCCACCCGCCGGCCCTCGGCCTCGATATCGCGCATCTGCCCGGCGGCCATGCCGTCGGTGCCGCTGGCGTCGGCCAGCAGGGCGATCATGTCCAGGCGTTCCCCGGCCCCTACCGGCAATTGCGGGCAGGTGGCCAGTACGCGGAAGGCCAGCGTCTGCAGGGCATCGCCGGCGAGGATCGCGGTGGCTTCGTCAAAGGCGCGGTGGGTGGTGGGCTTGCCGCGGCGCAGGTCGTCGTCGTCCATGGCCGGCAGGTCGTCGTGCACCAGCGAGTAGGAGTGGATGATCTCCACCGCGCAGGCGGCGGCATCGGCGTGCGCCGGCACCGCCCCGAGTGCCTCGGCGGTGGCGTACACCAGCACCGGGCGGAAGCGCTTGCCGCCGTTGAACAGCGCATAACGCATGGCCTCGGTCAGCCGGCAGCCCGGCCGCGCCGGCAGCCAGTGGTCCATGGCTGCCTCAACGCGCTGCTGGGCGTCGCGGAACACTGCCGCGATATCAGGCGAGGAGTCTGTCACGGTCAGGCCGGACCGGCTTCGCCGTCGTCGTCTTCGCCGGCGAAGGGGGCCAGCTGCTCGTCGCCCTCGGCGCCGCCCTGGCGCAACAGGACCTGCACGCGCTGCTCGGCGGCCTTCAGGGCCTCCTGGCATTCACGTGCCAGGCGCACGCCCTTTTCGAAGGCAGCCAGCGACTCCTCCAGCGAGAGGTCGCCGTCTTCCATCTGCTCGACCAGCGACTCGAGTTCCTCGAGCGCTTCCTCGAAATTGACGGCTTTCTTGCGCGCCATGGCCGGCGTCTCCGCGCGTGGTTCGGATCAGGCGGCCACGGTAGCCGACCGTCCGGGGGCGGTCAACGGAACAGGCGGCCGCCCAGTTCGGTCAGCCGGCGCGAGGAGTCTTCCAGCAGCTTGCGGCCATTCGCATCGGTGCAGTCCATGCCGTACAGCTGGTCGATGCTGATCTCGCCGGAGCGGTTGGGGTCCAGGTAGATGAGGCAGGCGGTCGCCTGGTTCTTCTGCCGCAGCGCCTTGTTGTACGCGGTGTAGTCGTCGATCAGCTTTGCGCGCAGCTTCAGGCAGGCCAGCGTGCTGTCGCACAGGTGGCGGGTGACCTTGCCCTGCAGGAAGGTCGGGTAGTGCTTGACCTTCACGGTGAGCGGCTTGCCGATCTTGTAGGGCTTGTCGGCGGCGTCGCCCTTGCGCAACTCATCGATGAGGATCGGCTTGCCTTCGTCAGGGATCTGGCTGATCACCGATTGCGCGAAGTTGTAGATGTAATAGGGCTGGTCGGGTTCGACGCGGGTGGCCGGCGCCAGTGCGGTGGCATCCGGGCGATAGCACTTGCCGCGCGTCATGCGCGCGAAGAACAGGTGCGTCTGCTCCTCCTCGTTGACGTTCAGTTGCGGCAGCGGCTGCTCGCCCTGGCGCTTGACGATGGCCAGGCCCGCCATCAGGTAGTTCTGGCCGGTGCCTTCGAAGGCCAGCGTGCAGTTGCGGGTATCGAATGACTGCTCGAAGATCTGCGCCGAATAGTTGAGGAACTTCGCGTAGCGGTTGCGGAAGCGCTCCTCGTTCACGCGCAGCAGGCGCTTGGCCTCGCGCTTGCGCGCCAGCATCTGCTGGTAGGGGCTTTGTGCCGGGTCGCCTTCCACCAGTGCGGCGCCGATCTGGCGCGCCAGCTCGATGCGCTCGGCGTCGCCACCGGCGTCGCGGCACACTTTCATCTGTGCGGTGATGGCCTGCTGGTCGGGCAGGCATTCGTTCTCGTAGGTCTGGTTGACCAGGCACACCTGCAGGATCTCGGCGGCCGAGGAGACTTCGGCGTAGCAGGCTTCCGGGTCGACGGCGGCGTTGGCAGGCAGGCCGGCCGAGACGCCGGCGATGAGCGCGAGGGCCGCGAGGTGACGGCGCATGGGGCACACTCCGGTGCTTGTTCTTGTTGTTATGCGTCCTGCGAGTATAGCCACCGCGCTGGCCGGCGCTATCACGCGGCCATCGTGGCTTGTACCCATCCCAGTGTGCCACCAAACGCAAAACCCCGGCACAGGGGCCGGGGTTGCGTGCTGACGGGCGGCGGCTTCAGAGGCCGGCGTTCTTCAGGCGGTTGGCGTGCGTGCGGTAGACCGACACCGGGTCCGTTTCGAACAGGTCGGTCAGGCCGAACAGCAGGTTGATCTCGTCGAGGTGGTTCATGCGGTAGTCGTCGCGCAGCACGGTGCCGAAGTGCGCGCTGCAGCTCGGTACGATGCCATCGCTGCGCTGGCCGCCCATGGTGAGGCTGGCGGCGCCGGTCAGCAGGTCACCGATGTCGAGGAGGTTGGTGACCGGCTGCGCGCCGGCCCAGCTGTAGAAACGCATGCCGTTGGTGCCGGTGGCGGCGCCCTGGCCACACGCGGTGGCCGGCACGCCCTGCGGGTACTTCGCGTTGAACGCCGCCATGCCGGCGCTGTCGAGCGAGCGGATCGCCGCGAAGGTGTCCTGCGGCAGGCCGCCGCCGGACAGGAAGTCCACCACCGTGGCGAACGCGTCGAGCACCGGCGCCAGCACGCCCTCGATGGTGCCACCCGGCGGCACCTTCGCCAGCAGGTCGGCCAGCGGCGTGCCCTTGTGCGGCGAGGAAATGGTGGTGATGGAGGCGACCAGGTCCGGACGCACCGCGGCGACGTAGCGGGCGGTCGGGCCACCGTGGCTGTGGCCGATCAGGTTGACCTTGCCCTTGCCGGTGGCGGCGACGATCTGCTTCACCTGGGCCAGCAGTTGCTCACCGCGCGCCTCGGTGCTGTTGAAGGCCGACAGCTGCACCACGTAGACGGTGGCACCGTCCTTACGCAGTTCGGCCGGGATGCGGTACCAGTAGTCGACGCCCAGCAGGGAGTCGAAGCCCATGACGCCCGGGACCAGCACGATGGGGTACCGGGTCTTGGTGTAGGTGGAGCTGAACAGGCTGTCGAGCCAGCCGGCCTGGGCGCTGCCGGCGAACAGGGCAAGGAGCAGGGTCAGGACGGCGGTCTGGAAGAGGCTGCTGCGCTTCATGGGTGTACCGTGTTCGTTTGTTTTCGTTTTAATGGACGAGCTTCACTGCTCGGCGCGCAAACGAAAAGCAAGGAAGGTGCCACCCGACCCCGAAAAACGCCTGAGCAGGGCTCTGGTACGAACGTGCGATGACGCAGCGTAATGCTGTTTATCTATATGAAAATAAATGGATTTGTTTGCCAGGGTGCGGGGCGATGGCAGGGCGTCGAGGCGACGACCGGATAGTCTGCTGCGCCCGGGGGACGGTCGGACGACCGACTTTCGATATCGATGGGGGCGTGCGGGCGCCCATCCGGGTAGATGGGTAACATGGCACGTGCGGCCTGTTTCCATCGGTAACAGGCCGCTGGCCGGCGACCATCGGTAGGCAACAGGAGTAGACCCCCCTTCCGGGGGGCGTCTATGATGGCCTTCCTCGTCGGGCCCGGTTCCCAGCCGTTCTCGATTCCTAAGCTACCCGCACATCGATCACGACCGTGCCGGGCTGGACGAGGGATCCTAAGCTTCCTTCCTGTTGTTCCAGCTTCCTTGCTGTGACCGCCGCTGCCGGTGTTGGCGCACCGTCGGCGGCGTTTCTTTTTGTGGCGTTGGCGCGCCACGTGTCCGGTCTGCGTCGGGGCATGGCCCCGCAATCCATCAGGGGCATGGCCCCCTCGCTACACGGTCTGTACCAGGTGTTCCTGCAACTGTGCGCGTAGTGCGTCGGGGATCAACTGCGACTTCCGGGCCACCGCGTCGAAATACACCATGGTGGTGCGCGCCTTGCTGCGTACCTCGCCGTCCTGGATGACTTCCTGCAGCACGACCATCGACGAGTTGCCGATCTTCTCCAGGGCGGTGGTGACCTCGACGTCGGCGCCGAAGCGCAGCTCGCCGCTGAAATCGATCTCGGTGCGCACCACGACCAGGCTTGCCTTGCGGAAGTCGTTGTCGGGTACGAACAACTTGAGCAGCGACTCGCGACCCTCGAGCAGCCAGACCGGCACCACCGTGTTGCCGATGTGGCCGAGCGCGTCGGTGTCGCAGAAGCGTGGGTGGATGCGCGTACGGAACAAGCCGTGACGCTCCGCAATGATGAGATGCGCGGAGGTTACTTGACTTTCCTGCAGTTGACAAACCGTTGGTCGCATTGGCGTGACGAAACGACGGTCGCGCTGCCTGGCGGCGGGACGATCTGCCGGCCAGCAGTACATACTTGGTGCAGCAACGGGTGCATACCGGTAGCGGTGCACCGGGAGGATGCATGCACGACACGGTGAGCCTGCGACTGGCGCGCGATTTCGAAGTGGCCGCCACGCCCGCCGACTGCCATGCCCTGCTGGCGGACGTACCGCGTTCGGCCTCGCACTTTCCCGACGTGCTGGCGCTGGTGCCGCTGGGCGACAACGCCTTCCGCTGGGAAATGAAGCGCGTGGGCCTGGGCGAGGTGGCGCTGCAGACCGTGTATGCCAGCCGTTACCGCAGCGATGCCGGGCAACTGAAAACCTGGTGGGAGCCGGTGCTCGGCGTGGGCAATGCCGAGGTGTCCGGTTACTGGCAACTGTCGCCGTCGCCGCGGGGGACACGCGTCCACCTGGCACTCGATACCCGCTTCACCCTGCCGCTGCCGCACCTGCTGCACCGCGTGGGTGAACAGCTGGTCAGCCACGAGCTGAACCGACAGGTCGACATCTATATAGCCAATTTGCAGCGTACACTCGGCGCCCCGCACTGACGCCCCTTTTCCGCGCCATGAAACTCGTCCTCGCGCCCATGCAGGGGCTTACCGACGCGCCGATGCGCGCGCTGCTCACGGCGGTGGGCGGCTTCGACTGGTGCGTGTCGGAGTTCGTGCGGGTGAACGATACGGTGCTGCCGCCGCGGGTTTTCCGTCGCTATGTGCCGGAGGCGGAGCAGGGCTTCCGTACCCCGGTGGGCACCCCGGTGCACGTGCAGTTGCTCGGTTCCGACCCTGCCTGCCTGGCCGACAATGCCGCGGTGGCCGCGGAGATGGGAGCGCCGGCCATCGACCTCAATTTCGGCTGCCCGGCCAAGATGGTGAACCGCCACCGTGGCGGCGCGGTGCTGCTCAAGGAACCCGAGGTGGTGCATCGCATCGTCGCTGCCGTGCGCCGTGCCGTGCCGGCGCACATCCCGGTGAGCGCCAAGATCCGCCTGGGCTACCACGACCGCGAGCCCTTCCTTGATAACGGGCGCGGCCTGCTGGCCGCCGGTGTGTCGTGGATCACCGTGCATGCGCGCACCAAGGAAGACGGTTACCGGCCGCCGGCGCACTGGCACGAGATCGCCCGGTTGCGGGACATCGCCGGTGACACGCCGGTGATCGCCAATGGCGAGGTGTGGACGGTAAATGACCATGCGCGCTGCCGCGCCGAATCCGGCTGCGCGGACGTGATGCTCGGCCGCGGCGCGGTCGCCAGTCCGGGTCTCGCCAACGCGATAAGAGATGCCGTTGGCGGCGGCAGCGGCGGGTTGCCCGACTGGGCGTCGCTATGCGAACTGCAGCGTGACTTCGTGCGGGACGAAACCGGCACCGAGGCGGGCGCCGTCGGGCGCTACAAGCAGTGGCTGACCTTCATGACGCGCATCTACCCGCAGGCCGAAGCGCTGTTCCTGCAGGTGCGCACCCTGCGCACCCGCCACGAAGTCGCCGCTGCCATCACCGCGTCATCTTCCCTGTAGCGAGGGGGCCATGCCCCCGACGCTCTTGCTGTCCATGAATCGGGGGCATGGCCCCCTCTCTACGAAGAGCGGATCGGGGCATGGCCCCCTCTCTACATAAGCAGCCGCACCAGCGCGCGCTCGTTCTCCACGAGGTCCGCCAGCGTGTAGCGGTCGAGCACCGCCAGCCACGCCGCCAGAGCCTCGCCCAGCACGCCACGCAACCGGCACGCGCGCGAAATGGCACAGCGGTCGTTGGCCGGGTCGAAGCACTCCACGATGGTCATGTCGTCCTCGGTGTGGCGCACGACTTCGCCGAGGTTGATCGCTGCCGGCGCGCGGCCGAGGCGGATGCCGCCGCCGCGCCCGCGGGTGGTCTCCACGTAGCCCAGCTGCCCCAGCTGCTGCACCACCTTCATCAGGTGGTTGCGCGAAATCCCGTAGTGATCGGCCATCTCCTGGATGGTGCAGGGCTCGTCACCCCGTACCGCCAGGTAAATGAGCGCCCGGAAGGCGTAGTCGCTGTAGGTGGTCAGCCGCATGGGCGGTTCCTGATCCGGATCATGAAAAGATGTATTTGAAGTATTGCTTTTGAAGGGGTCGCTCGTAAAATGCATATTCAATGCATCTTTAAGGGCACACACGGCCGCAGGCCGACGGAGGCAACATGAGCATGATCGAGACCCCGGTAGGCGACCTGGCCGCCACCATCCCCGGCGCCACGGCGGTGTTCCGCCGCCATGGCATCGATTTCTGCTGTGGCGGCGGCAAGTCGCTGGCCGAGGCCTGCGCGAAGAAAGGCACCGACCCGGCCGCGGTGGCCAGCCAGCTGGCCGGCCTGCAGGTGGAGCGCGACCCGGTGACGGCGATGACCGATCGCCCGCTGCCGGAAGTGATCGACCACATCCTGGTCGCCTACCACGACAAGCACCGCCGTGACCTGCCGGAACTCATCCGCCTGGCCTCGCGCGTCGAGGCGGTGCACCGCGACCACCCCGACTGCCCGCATGGCCTGGCCGCGGCGCTGAAGGAAACCCTGGCCGAGCTCGACATGCACATGCGCAAGGAAGAGCAGATCCTCTTCCCGATGATCGTCCGCGGCATGGGCCGTAACGCCGGCGGCCCGATCTCGGTCATGAACCACGAGCACGACGAGCACGGCGAGCGCCTGCGCCGCCTGGAAAAACTCGCCCATGACTTCGTGCTGCCGCCCGGTGCCTGCAACACCTGGCGGGCGACCTACGCCGGCGTGCGCGCGCTGGTGGACGATGTCATGGAGCACATCCACCTGGAGAACAACGTGGTGTTCCCGCGCGCACTGTCCTCCTGACCTGTAGCGAGGGGGCCGTGCCCCCGATTGCTGAAAAGAAAACGCCGCGCATCGCGCGGCGTTTTTGTCGGGGGCATGGCCCCCTCGCTACATGAAGTGCTTCCAGGCGAACCAGCCGCCGGCGGCCAGTGCGGCAACCAGCAACAGCCACGGCCACACCGGCTTCTTCTCCGCGTACGGATCCGTCAGCGAACGCTCGGCACCGGCCGGCAACTCGGCCAGCTTGGTCAGCGAGCGGCCGAACGGGATGTTCAGCCGCGCGCGCGCGTTCACCGCCCAGCCGTTGGCATCGAGGATGGGGCCGAGGTTGCGCTTGTGCAGGCGCAGTGCGGCCAGCAGCATCGACGGGCCCGAGACCAGCAGCATCACGCCGAGCACCACCAGTGGCATCTGCCACGCCTTGAGGCCGAGGAAGCCGGTGACGATCGCTGCCAGTGCGGTGCCCAGGGCACCCAGTGCCAGGCCGATGGCGGCAAAAATACCGGCGAATTTCGCGATGTCGAACGGTGCGGGTGCGGCGGCCGGTGCCGGCGTGGCCGGCGGCGGCGCCGTCACCGCGGTGGCCTTGGCCTCGACGCCGGCAGCCAGTTGCTTGTCCATCGCATCGGTCTTCGAGCCGGCGAACTTGTGCATCTGCTCGCCGATGAAGCGGCCCAGCTTGCGGTAAGGCGTCCAGAACGCCTCGCGGATGCTGATCGGGTGCTCGACGATCTTCGTGATGGTGGCGTTCCAGTCGCGCCCCTCGCGGTCCCAGAAAACGCCGTTGCGACCGACCATCAACTGCTGCGCGTCACCGTCGGTGAACGCGGCCGCGATACTCATCTTTTCGCCGCCGGTGCGCACGCAATCGCAGTACACCAGGCACACGCCGGACAGCGTCGCCAGCATGGCGTGCTTGCCGGCATCCAGCACTTTCACGGACAGATCGCAGCTGCGGCCGTCCAGGTACAGCGAGCCGGCCTGGAACATCGCCTTCCTGCCGGTGTAGAACTCGCGGAACGCCACGAAGTTGTTGCAGAACGGCATCAGGTCGCGGCAATAGCGCGCCAGCTTTTCCACCGCGGCGATGCCGTCGGCGGCCGGCGCGGCGGCCTTGTCCTCCGCCACCAGCGCCAGCAGGCGCTCGCGGCGGCCGGTGGCGGTGTGCGTGCGCAGGGCGTCGATGTCCAGCTTTTCAACGGCCGAGGCCGGCTTGGTGCCAACCCATGCCTCGTGCGCGTCGAACGTGGTGCAGATCTGCATCCACTCGGGACGCGTCAGGGCGTCGCGGCCGCCAACGATGGGCGTGACGACCTTGTCGCGCAGCAGTGCGATGGCGTCCTGCCAGGCGGGATTGATGCCGGCGGCGAGCGGCAGCGGTGCGTCGGGCAACACCTGCGCCAGTGGCAGCGCGGCGATTTCCTCGCGGCCGGCGGCGAGGGTGGCGGCACTGATGGCGCTGTACGCGCCGTCGGCCGGGTTCAGCAGCGGCGCGGCCTTGGCATCGAAGGCGGCCAGCCGTGCGCGCGTGAAGAAGTCGTCCACCTTGGCGCGCACCGCGCGGAAGGCGTTGGCGGCGGCGACGGTGTCGTCGCCCAGCGCGCGCACCGCGGCATCGGCCATGCCCTTGTCGTTCCAGGCGATCAGTGCGGCGGCCTCGTCGAAGAAGCGGTTGATGCGCGCTTCATCAACGCCCGGCTTGCCGCTGCGGTCGGCGTCGCTGCCCAGCGTGTCGATGATGGCGGTGATGGCTGCCGCGTCGCCGGCATCGGCGGCGAGGTCGGCCGGCACGATGCCGTCGCCGTTGAAACGCATCTGTGCGTAGATCTTCGCCACGTCCGCCGTGTCGGTCATGGTAATGGCGGCGGCGTCGGACTTGCCGAGGCTGGCCAGCACGTGGCGGGCACTGGCCAGCAACTGGCGGCCCTCGTCGTGGCTGTCGTCGATGGCCGCCAGCGGCAGCACGCCGTCGGCCTTCGCCAGCGGTGCGCGGTCGCGCAGCATGCGGCCGGCCCATTCGGTCGCGGCCACCACTTCCGGCACGCGGATGCTGCCGTCGTGGTCGGTGTCGAGCAGGGCGAGCGTGCGGGCGTCGAACTCGGCACCTTTTACCGGGCAGGACAGGGCGACCCACAGTTTCGGGTCGAGCTGGCCGAGGTTCACCAGGTCCTCGGCGGTGTCCAGGCGCACCTGGTCGAAGCCGCCGACGCGGAAGAAGCGCCAGCGGTGGGTGGATTTCGTGTCCGTCATGGAGTCGTCCCTGCATGTAGTCGTGAGTGGGGCGATGGTAGCCCGCCCGCGCACCCGCAGCACCCATGTAGAGAGGGGGCCATGCCCCCGACCGCTCACGAGTCGGGGGCATGGCCTCCTCGCTACACGTGAAGGTCAGCACATTTGCCTATTGCCGCGGGGGGTTGTGTGTGTGAGGATGCGCGCCTCCCCGATAGCCAGCCTGCCCCAGAGGGCCGCTGGCGGTCATCGATCTTGACCCTCCTGCCACGCCTGACGCCCGGCCCCTGCCGGAGACAGCCAGGCGCTTCTGACGAAGTGGCGACCGACGGTTGGCATCGATGCAGTTGCATCCGTAACCACGGTCGTCCGTGTCCATCGGGGTCCACGCGAGCGTAACGCACCCGTCCATGGCGCCATCCCGGCGCAGGTCCCGACGCGTGCCGTCGCTTGCTCTCCGTTGATCCACCAGGAGTTTCAAATGACGTCTCCCTTTGCCGCCCTCGGTCTGAGCCAGGCGCTTGTCGACATTCTCGCGCGCAACAACATCTCCGAACCGACGCCGGTACAGGCCGAGGCCATCCCGCAAGTGATGGCCGGCCGCGACCTCATCGCCACCGCACCCACTGGCACCGGCAAGACCGGCGCCTTCCTTCTGCCGGCGCTCGAGCGCCTCAACACCGATCCGCAGCCGGGCCGTGGCCCGCGCATGCTGGTGCTGTCGCCCACCCGCGAACTCGCCCAGCAGATCGGCAAGGCCGCCAAGCAGTTCTCCGAAGGCTTGCCGCGCGTGAAGACCGTCACCATCACCGGTGGCGAGTCCTACCAGCAGCAGAACAAGGTGCTGTCGCGCCCCTACGAAATCCTCATCGCCACCCCGGGTCGCCTGATCGACCAGCTGGAAAGCGACCGCATCGACCTGTCGCGCGTGGAGTACTTCGTGCTCGACGAGGCCGACCGCATGCTGGACATCGGCTTCACCGACGCGGTGCTGGAAATCGCCGGCAAGCTGCCGGAAGGCCGCCAGACGCTGTGCTTCACCGCGACCATGTCGCATGAAGTGAACCAGCTGGCCAACCGCCTGCTCAAGGATCCGCACCGCATCGACGTGGGCGGCGAAACGCACAGCCGCGAGAACATCACGCAGAAGCTGGTGTACGTCGACCACCTCGGCCACAAGCACGACCTGCTGCACCATTTCCTGGGCGGCGAGGAAGTCACCGGCCAGGCCATCGTGTTTACCGCCACCAAGCGTGATGCGGACGAGCTCGCCGAGGCGCTGTCCGAGGCCGGCCACCCGGCCATCGCCCTGCACGGCGACCTGTCGCAGAAAGAGCGCACCCGTTCGCTGAACAAGCTGCGTGCCGGCGAATCGCGCGTGCTGGTGGCCACCGACGTGGCCGCCCGCGGCATCGACGTCAACGGCATCAGCCACGTGTTCAACTTCGACCTGCCGAAGTTCGCCGAGGACTACGTGCACCGCATTGGCCGCACCGGTCGTGCCGGCGCCAGCGGCATCGCCGTGTCGTTCGTCGGTCGCACCGACGTGCACGCGCTGCGTCGCATCGAGCGCTATGTCGGCGCGCCGATCGAGGAGCTGAAGGTCGAGGGCATGGAAGCGAACTTCCGCCCGGATCGCGGTGGCCCGCGTGGCGGCGGCCCCCGTGGCGGTCGCGATGGCGGCCGGAACCAGGGCGGCGGCGGGCGTGGTGGTTACCAGAACCGTGGCCAGGGCCGTGGCGACCGCAATGATCGCGGCGGCGAGAGCCGCGGCAACGGCGAGCGTTCCTTCCAGAAGAAGGGCGACTGGAAGCCGGCCGGCGAGCGCCATGGCCCGGCGCGCGGTGAAGGCCGTCCGCAGCGTGCGCAGGGCGATCGCCAGCCGCGCTTCGGTGACGACCGTCAACCGCGTTTCAACGAAGACCGTCAACCGCGCTTCAACGACGATCGCCAGCCGCGCTTCAACGACAACCGTCCGCCGCGTGCCGGTGGCGACGATCGCCAGCCGCGCTTCAACGACAATCGTCCGCCGCGTGCCGGTGGCGACGATCGCCAGCCGCGTTTCAACGACAGCCGTCCGCCGCGTGCCGGTGGCGATGACCGCCAGCCGCGCTTCAACGACAACCGTCCGCCGCGCGCCGGTGGCGATGATCGCCAGCCGCGTTTCAACGAAGACCGCCAGCCGCGCTTCAACGACAACCGTGCCCCGGGCGGCGACCGCAAGGGCAAGCCTGCCGGTGGTGGTGCGCGCGGCGAGCGTCGTACCGGTGGTCCGGGCGGCCAGGCGCGCGGTCCGCAGCGCCAGGGCGGTTACGGTGCGCCGCAGCGCGGCGGCCGTCGTCCCAAGCAGGTCGGCCTGTACCTGCCGGAGACCCCGGTAGCCAAGCCGGACTGGCGCAACGAGCGTCTGTCCGACGCGCCGAAGAAGCCCACCGTGATCAAGGTCGAGCGCAAGGCCGAGCGTCCGCACCGCGAGTCGCGCGCAGAGGGCGGCGGCAACCCCACCTGGACCTTCACCGGCAAGACGCTGCGCCTGAAGAAGTCCGAGGGCGGTGACGAGTAATCGTTGCCGGCGTCACGCGCGACAAAAAAGGGCTGCGATTGCAGCCCTTTTTTTGTCTGGCGGAATGGCGCGGCCTCAGGCCGGTGGCAGGTCGCGTGCCCGCCAGGTGTTGCGCACCAGCCCGCTGGCATAGGCGCGGCTGTCGACGAGATCCCAGGTGGAGGCGGGCACGCTGCCGTCGAACAGCGGGCGACCGCGGCCCAACAGCACCGGGACGGTCGACAGGATCATCTCGTCCACGACGTTTTCCGCCAGGCCCTGGCGGATCGCCATGCCGCCGTCGAGGTACACGTGGCGCGCGCCTTCCGCATGCAGGGAGGCAAGCAGCGGCGCCAGCGCGCCGGCGTGCGCACGCTCGCCATGGCGCGGCGCGATCCCGCGGTGCGTCAGCACCGCCACGCGCTTGCCGTCGAACGGCCACTCGGGGAAACCCAGCACCGTGTCATAGGTCTTGCGGCCGATCACCAGCGTGTCGACCTGCTCGTGGAACGCCTGGTAGCCGTAGTCCTCGCCGGGCATGCTCACGCAGTCCAGCCAGTCGATGGCGCCGTCCTCGCGCGCGATGTGGCCGTCGAGGCTCTGGGCGATGAATACCGATACGAAGGGTCTGCTCACGGTGCGTTCCTGCGGGATGGTTGCCGGCGTGGCTTGCGCGCGGCGGCTTGCGCGCGCACGGCGGCAGCGTATGCCTTGCGCGCCCATTGTGCGGCCAGTTCGGGGTCGTCCAGCAAGGCTTCCGGCGCCCGGCGGTAGGACATCACCGCGCGGCGCCCGTTGCGGTCGCTGTAGGTGAACGGCTCCAGTCCTTCGGCCTCGAAATCGGCGGCGATCAGGGGATCGCACTTCAGGTACAGCGTATCGTCGATCACCAGTCCGAACATCAGGCCGTCGTGGTAGACGCCATGGCCGCCGAACATGCGCCGCAGCGTGATGCGCCCGAACGACGCGAACAATTCCGGCAGGTAGTCGGCGGTGCTGCTCACGGGGGCGGCGCCGCGTTTCCGGCCGGCAGCGCCTGCACCTCGATGTTCTCGCCCCACAGGCGCGGCATCACGAAGCGCGCGTGCGCCAGGTCGCCGCTGCTGAAAAACGCGGCATTGCCGGCGCGATCCGGCGGAGCGCGCAGCGCCGCACCGTCCAGCCGCCGGCCGAGTTCGCGCGCCACCGCCGCCGCCGGGTCGATGACCAGCACGCCGGGGCCGGCCACCTCGCGGATCAGTGGTTCCAGGAACGGGTAGTGCGTGCAGCCGAGTACCAGCGTGTCCACGCCCTGCGCCACCAGCGGCGCAACGTATTGCACCACCAGTTCACGCGTCCTGGCGCTGGCGAGATCGGCGCGTTCCACCTGTTCGACGAAGCCCGGGCAGGGCTGCAGGTGGATCTTCACGTTCTGCCCGTACTGCGCGCACAGCCGCGCGACGTTGGCGCTGGCCAGCGTCTGGCGGGTGGCCAGCACGCCGATCGCGCCGGATTTCGTCGCGGTTGCCGCCGGCTTGATCGCCGGTTCGATGGCAACGATGGGCACCGGGCTCCAGGCGCGCAGTTTTTCGACGGCCACGACGGTGGCGGTGTTGCAGGCAACGGTGATGGCCTTGGCACCGGTGCCCAGCAGGAACTGCACCACCGCGCTGGCGCGACCCTCGATGAATTCGCTGGGCTGGTCACCGTAGGGTGCGTGGCCGGAGTCGGCCACGTAGACCAGGTCCTCGTGCGGCAGCGCGCGGCGTATCTCGCGCAGCACCGACAGTCCGCCGACGCCGGAATCGAACACGCCGATCGGGCTGCGCGGCGTCACCCCGGTGCTGCTCACTCGTACTTCCTGCCGTTGTGTTCGATCCAGCCGCCCTGGTGGCGACCGGCCGGGTCGTGGTGCGTCCAGTGGATCACGCCGCCCTTGTCGTTCCACTCGAATTCGCCGCGCACGGTCACGGTGTCGCCAGTGTCCAGCGCGTCGAGGCGTGGCGCGAGATCGATGTTGTGCGCGACCAGCACGCGCTTGCCGGAAGGCAGTGCCAGCAGGAAGCGCTGGTGCGCGGAGCCGTTGGTGTCGTCGGGCAGCAACTTCGCCACCGGGGCGGTGACGGTGACCATCTCGTTGCTGCGTTGCGCGCTGATGAGCGCGTCGATGTCGCTTTGCGGCAGGGTGGTCCCGGCACCGGCCGGACTGCCCGGCGCGGCGGAGGACGTTGCCGGCCCGGCAGGGGTGTCCGCCGGTGCCGCGATGTAGCTGTCCCACACCCAGTAACCGCCGGCAATGACCAGTGCCGCCAGCACTTTCATCAGGCGGTTGGTCAGGCGGCGCTTCACGTTCTCCGGCTTGCGCGACAACGTGCGCCTGCGACGCGGGTACCAGCCAGCCATGCGTTGCTCCGTCAGGGGCATGATGGGAGCCGATGTTACCCGATCACAGGCATCGTTCAGCAGGGCTGAACGGGATGTTCGGGTGCGCGGTGGTTTATGGCGGGGAACGCCGGCCACATAGTGGGCGTACTGCCTGTTGCCCGCGGAGGTCGCCATGGCCCGCCAGCCCGTCCTGTTCGTTTCCCACGGAGCGCCCACCTGGGCGCTTGAGCCAGGTCGCGCCGGCGAACTGCTCGCCGCTGCCGGGCGGCGCCTTGTCGCGCCGTCGGCAGTGGTGGTGGTATCGCCGCACTGGATGACGCGCGACATCGCCGTGACCGCCGCCGCCCACCCGGACACCATGCACGATTTCGGTGGTTTCCCGCCGGCCCTGTACCGCCTGCAGTACCTGTCGCCCGGCGCGCCGGACCTGGCCGCGCGCGTCGCGGCGTTGCTGCGCACCGCCGGCCTGCCCGCGCGCCTCGATGAACAGCGCGGCCTGGACCACGGCGCCTGGGTGCCGCTGATGCACCTGCTCCCCGACGCCGCGGTGCCGGTGCTGCAGGTGTCGCTGCCCACCGGATTCGGCGCCCGCGACGCGCTGCGCCTCGGTGAATTGCTGGCGCCACTGCGCGACGAAGGCGTACTGGTCATCGGTTCCGGCAGCCTGACGCACAACCTGTACGAGGTGCGCTTCGGCGACGACGAGGCCGAAGAGGCCTACGCGCGCGAATTCGTGGACTGGGCGCGCCACGCCGTGTGCACGGGTGACCACGCCGCGCTGGTCGACTACCTCGCCGTCGCGCCGCATGCGCGCCGTGCCCATCCCACCGCCGAGCACTACCTCCCGCTGCTGGTGGCGGCCGGCGCCGCCGGTCGCGCGGCGAGCGTGGACGTGCTCGACGGCGGCATTCTCTACGGCGTGCTGTCGATGGAGTCGTACCTGTTCCATTGATGCCGCGCGCGCGGCATCAGGACGGGATGACGAAGCCCTTCTCGCGGAACAGCCGCAGGCACGCCTCCGCCGCTTCGCGGTCGTAGATCGTGCCCATGCCGCGCTCGATCTCCGCCAGGGCGCGATCGATGCCGAGCCCGGGGCGATAGGGCCGGTGCGATGCCATCGACTCCACCACGTCGGCGACCGCCATGATGCGCGCCTCCAGGATGATGGCGTCGCCCTTCAGCCCCTGCGGATAGCCGCTGCCGTCGAGGCGCTCATGGTGTTGCAGGGCGATCTGCGCGATCGGCCAGGGGAAGTCCACGCCCTTGAGGATGTCGAAGCCGGCTTTCGCGTGCTCGCGGATGAGCGCGTATTCCACGGCGTTCAGCCGCCCCGGCTTGGCGAGGATCTCCGAGGGCACGGTGATCTTGCCGACATCGTGCAGCTGGCCGCCGACGCGCAGGCCTTCGATGGTATTTTCCGGGAGGCCCATTTCGCGGCCGATGGCCACGGCGATCTCCGCGACGCGGTGTTCGTGCCCGGCGGTGTAGGCATCGCGCATCTCGCTGATGGTGGTGGCCAGCTGCACGGTCTGGATGAAGGTGTGCTCGAGCTGGTTGGCATAGCGACGGATCTGGTCTTCGGCGACCTTGCGGTCGCTGATGTCCTGCAGCAGGCCGATCACCGCGGGCCGTGACTGGTACGCGGCGCGCGTGCAGTTGACGCCGACTTCCACCAGCGAACCGTCCTTGCGCAGCGCGCTGAACAGTGCCTCGGCGCGATCGATCTCGCTCTTTACCAGGCGGTTGAGCAGCGGCTCCATGGCGTCGCGATCCTTGGCGGCAACGATGTCCATCGGCGCCAGGCCGACCACTTCGTCCATGCGTTCGTAGCCGAGGATCCGCAGTGCGCGCGGGTTGGCGTACACCACCTTGTCGTCCTGCAGGATGAAGGCGCCGGCAATCGATTGTTCAATCAGGCTGCGGAAGCGCTGTTCGGATTCCTCCAGGGTAGCCTGGTAGGCGGAGGCCTCGCGCTCGGCGTCGAGCTTGTCGAGCGCGAAACTGATGCTGGCCGCCATCTCCTCGAGCAGCCCGCGGGTTTCCTCATCGAACGATTTTTCCTGCTGCGAGTAGAAGGTCAGTGCCCCCACCGGCTGGCCGGAGCGGAACAGCGGCAGGGCCGCGCTGCCGCGCCATCCGTACTCGGCGCCGCGTGCGTGCCAGGGCGAGGTGAGGGAGGCTGTCTGGAAGTCCTCCACCCAGATGGCGCGTCCCTCGCGTACCGCGGTGCCGGTCGGGCCGCGGCCGCGCGCGTCGTCGGCGCGTGCCGAGATCTCCAAGCCCTCCAGGTAGCCCTTGGCTTCGCCGGCGCTGGCTACTGGCAACACGCGGCCGCTGTCGCGATCGGTGATACCGATCCAGGCGAGGTCCATGCCGCCCAGGCGCACCACGATGTCGCAGGTGTCGGTGAACAGTTCGCTCTCGGTGGTGTGCCGGTAGACGGCGGCATTGCAGGCGCTGAGTGCGGCATACAGGCGCCCGAGGCGCTCGATGCGCAGGCGGTACTGGCGGCGCTCGGTGATGTCGGCGGCCGTGCCACGCACGCCGATGACCTGGCCGCTGTCGTCGCGCAGCGCTTCGGCGCGCAGGTTCAGCCAGATGTCCTGGCCGTCGCCGCGGATGGCCCTGATGTCGACGTCATAGGGCGTGCCTTGTGCCTCGAGTGCCTGCCGCGCCGGGTCGAGCAGTGCGACGCTTTCCGGCGGGAAAAACTGCCGCACTTCCGTCTCCGTGAGTGCCGGTGATCCGGCCGGCAGGCCGAGGATCCGCAGCAGGCCCTCGGAGGCGTGCATCCGGTTGTCCTGGCGGATCCGCTTCCAGTGGCCGACGCGCGCGATGCGCTCGGCCTGCGCGAGCTCCGCCAGTGCCTCGCGCTGCGCTGCCTCGCGGTAGCGCAGGTCGTTGGTGAGTCGCTCGGCAATGGCCTGCGCCCGCTCGCGCAGCGACAGGTACATCAGGGCCAGCGCGAACAGCAGCACGCTGATGATGATGCCGCCGCCCAGTGTCAGCCACGCGGTTGCGTAGTTCACCGGCATGGCGTCGCGGTGCTGGTGGAAGTGCAGTACCCAGTGATGGCCGTGGAAGTCGATCGTGCGCACGGCGTGCCGCAGCGGCTCCTCATGCTCCGCCACGACATCGCGGGGGAACAGTTGCGTGCTTGCACCTGCTTCCACGCGGTCGTGGACGTGCAACTCGAAGAATTCCGCCTTGTCCCAGCCGGCAAACACGCGTGGCACCATGTCGTCCATCTGCAGCGGCAGGGTGACCCAGCCGGTGAGCGCGTTGCGGCGGGCGGCCTCGCTGCCGGTATCCATGTCCGGGTGGTAGACCGGCACCACCAGCAGCACCGACCAGCCCGGATGCACCGTCCCCGTGGCCTGCACGAGGTTCACCCGTCCCGACAGCGTCGATGCGCCGGTCGCCGCCGCCCGTTCGAGCGCGCTGCGCCGCACCGGCTCGCTCAGCAGGTCAAAGCCCACTACGCGCAGGTTGTCGCCGGCCAGCGGCTCGATGTACATCACCGGCGCGTAGTCCGCGCGCGGCCCGGGGGGCCAGACCTGGTAGCCGGCGACGCCTTCCGCGCGCGCCGTGGCGATGTGCGCATCGAGTTGCGCTGCGCTCACCCGTGGCGCGTAACTGATGCCCTGGATGCCCGGGACGATCTCCAGCGCGCCTACCTGCTGCAGGTACTCCTGCCACTCCTCGCGGGTGACGTTCGCGGAGCCGGCGAAGACGCCCGAACCACCACGCGCGATCAGTTCGAGCGACTCCAGTCGTTCGCGCAGTTTCGTCGTCGCTTCGTCGCAGATGCCGTTGAAGCGGGCAAGTGCGTCTTCCTCGATCACCGCGCAGACGCGCCAGGTCACGGCCAGAGCGGCCAGCAGGCCGCCAACCAGCAGCAGCCAGGCGGGAAGTGTCCGGGAGGTAGGGCGCAGGTCCATCATGGCCGCGGAGGCGGGCGTCCTTGCAAGGTTTCGTCAGCGTTATAGCACGCGGCGTCGGCGGGCAAGAAAAAAGGGCCCGGAGGTCATCCGGGCCCTTCTGTTTGGTGGTGGGGTGGAACCCTGCGCCAAACCTATGTAACTCAGCGCCTTACGACCGCTGCGAACTCCTGCGGAAAGGCGCGGACTCCAGCCCCATCTGCCTACAATCCTACCAGTTCTGCCTGGTCGAGGTCATCCGTCCAGGGCATCACTGAGGGCGCCAGTTCGATTCCCATTTGCGGAATTGAACCCGCGTCCGCAATTGGTCAAGTCAATCGTACCGGGCGCGCAATTTTAGGTCTTCGAGCTTGGCTCGCGGTCTGGAGGTTGGCTGACTTGGAGAGGATTCGTAGCATCGCCTGGTTGTGGTGGTAGTCGCGGAAGGCATCCGCGACAGCCTTGTCGATGAATGTTGGCGTCGTCTGCCCATCAGCCGGAGCGGACACGATCCCGTCAGGGATGTCACCTGACCAGCCCCTGGCCGCCCGAAAGCCACTGACGATATGCGAGAAGTTTGGCCAAGCGTGATCCAGATGGGCGTCGTCGATGCTGACCATCACGCCAGTCAGTTCGCATGCAACCAGCCCATGAGCGTCGCCATGCTCCGCGAAGGCACGCTTCTTGGCCAGAACGAGATCGAGTGCGACAGCCTCCCGGCATGCGCCGTAGAAATCCTTCGACCGGTCCCCTGGTAGGCCTTTGACGGCCCAGATATACGAAAAGTCCGTGGCGGACCCGTCCCGTCGAACCACCCAAAAGCCGGAGTTGCTCCAGCCCGTTCCCGTGTTCATGCGCCGTTCGAAGTGGCCGATCTGGCCACAACCCTTCGCCGGCTCACCAACCTGGTCAAGAATCGGGTCATACCGTTCGATGAGGGCCACCAAGTCAGCGTGGTCACCTGGGTCAGAGATACGATCCCCGTCCTGGTACCGGTGTAGCAGCGTCTTGTAATGGTCCAGTGCGCTTTTCTGGGTTCGGAAGCTCCGCGAGCCGATGACGACAGGTTTGGCCATTTTTCATTTCTCCTGGCTCATCACTCACTTCCCCACAAGTGCCGGATGTCGGCAGTCACTTGTGAGCCCTAATCCATGTCTTGCCCGTCGACGTACTCTTGAACGTCTCCCATCCTCTGGGTTGTGAGCCGAAAATCGCATTCATCGCCTTTGAAACCAGGTTGTAAGCAAACTGACGGCGGTCTTCCAAGTGTTCCGGCAGGTGGTCAATCAGAAACTGCTGAACTCCATACCAAGGCATGCCATTCGAAGATTCGAGCTTCTGGCGGATGTCGGTATCTCCTTGCAAGGCATCAATCGCTCGCTGCTCTATGGTTGCCATGACGTCCACTGGCTCGGAGTCTTCGAAACCAGCCTCAGCAGAAAAGAGCGAGCCTGAAGCGTTTGCGTCTGGAACCCGGGCTGCCGCAGCACTCTGCTTCATTCCAGAGAAAGTGCTGCGCAGCGTTTGCGCATATGTATTCCCTACGGGTTGGTTGTAGTCATGGTCCCGCATTGAATACATCTTCTCGAACGACAGTGCGCGGAGGCTGACCGGATAAGGTTTGCCTCCCACCGAACTCCAGAACACACCTTGGCCTGGGATCGGCTCATTGAGTAGCGAACTCAAAAGGTCGTCACTGAAATGGGCGTTGGCTCGTTTCAGGGATGTAAGGTCGGCTGCGGACAACAAATGGAAGATGAACCAGTTGTCGCCCTGGCTGAGGATCTCGACTGGAATGCTGCCGGGTTGCTGCGTGATCAGCAGTGCCCCGAGGTCGTATTTACGGCCTTCCTTCACCCAGGCAATGTAAGGCTCGGCGGCAGGTGCGTTCTCGTTCAACACAGATTGCGCTTCTTCGACAACGGCGATCGTCGGGATGGTCTTGGGGTCGGCAGCGGTGAACTCTTGCTGGTTCCGATCGAAGATCCGGCGCAGGATCAGGCCAGAGAGCACCAGGGACTGGCCCCCGCGCATCTGGGAGACGTCGATAACGCACAGCTTTCCCTCGGAAAGCGCATGAACCAGCATGTCCATGAGCTGACTGCTCTTGTCATGCAGCATCTTCACGATCGCTGTCATGTTGCCCCGGGCTGCCAGCGCCTCGGCCTCCTGTCGCTGAGGGTCGAGATCGAGCAGTCCACATACGTCTTCGAGCGGCGTGGTGTTGCCATTGGCGTCTATTAGATTGACCAGCGACTCCCAGCGATCTTGTGGAAGCCCCCTGAGCTTCCGCACGTTCTGCTGTTCCTGGCGCTCTGCTCCGAGTGCAATTGAAATTACATCCCCAGGCCGAAGGCGACGGATATCAAGCTTGATACCGCCCGCAACGAACGATTGGTAGAAAGGGCTTGGATTCTTTCGGTCGGTGAAAACGACGACCTTGTCTTCCAGCGCCGGGACATCGCATAGGCCGGGTCGACCCTTGTCGTCTGGCCAGAAATACTCCCCATCCGGGTCAAAGATGACCGTGCCCACAGGGACCTGCTTACCTGCGCGCTTGGTCACGAAGGGCGTGTTTTCGTAGAGCTTCGAGAAAAGCAGTTTGTTGAGGTTGGATTTACCGAAGCCCGCTCGCGCGAAGATGAAGCTACGGCGAGAGACCAGGGACTCGATCGGGAAGCGAACCAGCACCTCCGGGTCGACCACCTGCATCCATTCCTGCGATTGGAATGATTTGTTGCCGGCTGCGTAGATGTATTCCCCGAAGGCTAGATGGCCTATGGGGGCTCCATCAATGTTGTGTCCAGCGATCTCGCGCAACACCTCGGCGCTTGGAAAGGCAACCTTGCTGCCGACATGGGGAAGTCGACGATGGGAGGGAACGAATGTCAGCCCGTTGCCGTTCTTGCGTAGGACACCGAGCACGCGGATGTTGATCCGATACTTGAGATACTGCTCACGCAAATCCTCCGGAATAGGTCTTTCCTCGCGAACTGCACGGATGTTGAACTCCTCGCCGGAGCCGAACGACAGCTTGCCCTCAGAGGAAAAGGATGCAATGCGGCCCAACACCGCCTCATCGGGTGTCTCCAGTTGGACGATGAGGAATTGCCCGTGCATCGGGATGTTCTGGAACTCGTTTCGGTACGGCAAAACGAGGTCGGCGTGGAATTCCATGCCCCCCTGCTGGAAGCCACGAAAGATCCCGACGACCTGTTCTCTGGGAAAGAGTTGGATTTCTGCCATGTTGTTCTCCCTTATCCGTACCGACGCTGCGCTGGATCGGCATCCTGCAGCTGAAACGCATCCAATGTGCCTGCGTCGCCGCCGAGACTCGAACGCACACCCTCGTAGATGAAGTCCTGCAAAATATCGAAGTCGAAATCGACCAGCGCCGCATTTTCATGCGCCTTTTGCAGGCAGCGTGGGTAATGGGGAACTGGAAAACCGTTGATCGCATCAGCAAGCATGGACCCGAGAATTGCCTGGGACTCGCCGACTTGTGGAACAAAGATATCGATTGGCCACACGGGATCGCGGCGCTGGGAGCCAAACTTCACCAAGAACATTTTGCCGCCGACGAACTTGTTGATTTCGCCGCCATCGCCAGTACGGTCATCGCCTCGTGCGAACTCCGACCAGACGTATGCCTTTTCTTCAACTTCGCGGGGTACCTCGACGTAGACGGGGTAATCAGTCTGAAGGACGCCTTCCAAAGCCATGGCCAAGCGATACCGAGAAAGCACCTTGCTGTGCTTGGCTACACCCGCGAGATATACCCGCCGCCGGCTCTTGCTCCATTGCTTGTCAATACGCTCCTTCATTCCTTGGAGCAAACGCTGGAATAGGTCTTTGGCGAACACCTTGCTTCGCAGAAGGCCGTCGCAGATGATCAACGTGTCAGTGCCGTAATCTTTATCGAGGATCTTGAACAGGATCGCCCACTCGACCAGCTCCCGATAAACCTGAACCCAGCTGGGAGAAACCGGCTTTCCGCTGTCCGTCGGTCGGATCATGTGGGAGAGCGCCTGCAGACTGTCTACTCCTAGGAAAACCATCATTTCACCCAGTGCTGTTTTGGGCGTCCCGTCCTCATCGAACTGGCGTTGGTTCAGTTTCTGCACCGGTGTCGTGGGCGAAACTGCTTCAAGGCAGTACTCGTTGTTGCTGCTATCTACGACTCGGACCAACTGAATCAGGAAGGGGTCGAACTGAAGCTGGTTGTTTCCCCCATCTGTGCCAACCAGTGAGATCGACGTCGTGGCGCGCGGCTGGATTCGGCGCGTGGCACTCTTCAACGACTGTATTTCTTCTCGCAGAGCATCCAGCACCCCTTGGTCGGTTCCGATGCAGTCTGCGATGGCCTCTTTCAGTTGGGCCTGGCTTGCCGGGTCAATCATGCTCCCTCCTGACATTTCGCTGATTCAACGCGATGCCAGCCCTTGTTGGGGAGTCCTGGCTGGGCCCTACGGTTTCCACTCATGCAGGTTCGCTCCTTCTCTATAGCGAGCGACCCGCTTGCTGCATGGTCATAATCACAAGGATGCGGATATGGGCGCTCTGGGAATCGCATAGACGGATTGTAGTGCGTGCCATATACTACCCGCAACTATCATCACAAGCATTTGTTAACCCGCATGAGCCCCAAGGATGTCTGACGAACAGCTTGACGACCTTACCCAGCCGCAGCGCGATCGCCTTGCCTTCGTGGAACTGCGCGTGCGCTTCATCGGAGATATCCGCCGCCAGGACCTGGTGTCGCGGTTTGGAATCCAGTCGGCCGCCGCCACGCGTGACCTGGCGATCTACAAGGAGCTGGCACCAGGCAACATCGATTACGACACCAAGGCCAAGTGCTATGTCCTTGGAGAGGACTTCAAACCGCTCTTCGACTTTCCGCCTGAACGGGTTCTGTCCTGGCTGACACAAGGCTTCGGAGACGGCGAGCCCTCCCAGCTCAAGGCGTGGGTGGCAAGTGAAATCCCGTCAAGGCTCACGCATCCCGACCTGGATGTACTGGCCTGTGTAACGCGCGCGATCCATCAGGAGTGTCCTATTCGGGTGGAGTACCACTCGATCTCAAGCGGTCAGACCGAGCGCCAGATCGTTCCCTTTGCGCTGATCGACAACGGCCTGCGCTGGCATGTGCGGGCCTTCGATCGCAGGTCTCAGGAGTTTCGGGATTTCGTGATCACCCGGATCAAGGGACCGGTCTTGTTGCGAGATGAAGAAGTGCAGGCCCATGAGCGCGGCGACCAGGATATCCAATGGACGCGAATCGTCGAGCTGGAACTGATTCCCCACCCAGACCAGCCACGTTCTGAGGTTACCGAGATGGACTACGGCATGCGGGATGGCGTGCTGCGCATGAAGCTCCGCGCCGCGACGGCTGGATACATTCTGCGCAAGTGGAGCGTGGACAGCTCGCCCGATCACAGCCTGAGAGGGCCGGAGTACCGGCTCTGGCTAAAGAACCCCTTGGCCCTATACGGCGTCAGGAACGCGGTGCTCGCGCCTGGCTACCGATCGCCGGACCAAGCATGAAGAGAACGACTTGATGCAAGAAGCTCCAATCAATCTCAGTCAGCTCGAAGGCCACCTCTGGGAGTCCGCCAACATCCTGCGCGGCCCGGTGGATGCGGCTGACTTCAAGACCTACATCTTCCCGCTCCTGTTCTTCAAGCGGATCTGCGATGTCTGGGACGAGGAATACGCCGAGATCGTCGATGAGACCGGCGATGCCGAACTGGCCCTCTTCCCCGAGTCGCATCGCTTTCAGATCCCGGATGACTGCCACTGGAATGACGTTCGTGCCGTGGCAACCAACGTCGGCAATGCCCTGCAGCGCGCCATGCGCGAAATCGAGAAGGCCAACCCGGACACCCTGTACGGCGTTTTCGGTGATGCCCAGTGGACCAACAAGGATCGACTCTCTGACGCGCTGCTCAAAGATCTGATCGAGCATTTCTCGCGCATCTCCTTCGGCAACAAAAACATCGCCTCCGATGTGCTGGGCGATGCCTACGAGTACCTGATCAAGAAATTTGCCGATGCCACCAACAAGAAGGCCGGCGAGTTCTATACCCCGCGCAGTGTCGTGCGGCTGATGATCGAGATGCTCGACCCCAAAGAGGGCGAAACCATCTATGACCCGGCCTGTGGCACGGGCGGCATGCTGCTCGCTGCCGTTCAGCACGTTCAAGAACAGCATGGCGATGTGAAGCGTCTGTGGGGCAAGCTCTATGGGCAGGAAAAAAACCTCACCACCTCGTCCATTGCCCGCATGAACTTGTTCCTGCACGGCATCGAGGATTTTCAGATCGTGCGCGGCGATACCCTGCGCAACCCGGCCTTCTTCGAGGGTGACCGTCTGGCGAGCTTCGATTGCGTGATCGCCAATCCGCCCTTTTCCCTCGAAAAGTGGGGCGAAGACCTATGGGTGAACGATCCCTTCGGGCGCAACTTCGCAGGACTGCCCCCGTCCAGCAGCGGTGACTTTGCCTGGGTGCAGCACATGGTCAAGTCGATGGCCGAAGGGGCCGGGCGCATGGCCGTGGTGTTGCCCCAGGGCGCGCTGTTCCGCAAAGGGGCCGAGGGCAGTATCCGCCAAAAGTTACTGGAGATGGATCTGGTCGAGGCGGTCATCGGCCTGGCGCCCAACCTTTTCTATGGCACAGGCCTCGCCGCTTGCATCCTGGTACTCCGCAAGAAGAAGCCGGCCCAGCGGCGTCAGAAGGTGATGATCGCTGACGCCTCCAGGCTCTTCCGACGTGGTCGGGCACAGAACTATCTGGAACCCGAGCACGGCCTCGAAATCCAGGGTTGGTTCGAGAAGTTTGAGGATGTGCAGGACGCGGTGCGCATCGTCGGCCTGGATGAAATCAAGGCCGAGGACTGGACGCTGAATATCTCGCGCTATGTCCTGCCGCCGTTGCAGGAGGATATCCCGCCGCTGCCAGAAGCCATTGAGTCCTTCAAGAGTGCACTCACTCGCTGCCGGGAAGCGGAAGACAGGCTGGCCAAGGTCATGGTGGAAGGAGGCTGGCTGCAATGAGTGCCCGCATTACCCAACAAGAACTCGAATCCTATCTCTGGGGCGCCGCCGTACTGCTGCGTGGCCTCATCGATGCCGGCGACTACAAGCAGTTCATCTTTCCGCTGCTGTTCTTCAAACGCATCTCGGATGTCTGGGACGAGGAATATCAGGCGGCGCTCAGGGAGTCGGGCGGCGACTTGTCCTATGCCGAGTTCGCCGAAAACCATCGCTTCCAGATACCGGATGGCGCGCATTGGAAGGACGTACGCCAGGTCCCGAAAAACGTCGGCATGGCGATCCAGTCAGCCTTGCGGCAGATCGAAGCGGCCAACCCGGACATGCTGGCCGGGATTTTTGGCGATGCGCCCTGGACCAACCGAGAGCGCCTGCCGGACGAAACCCTCAAGAATCTGATCGAGCATTTCTCGACGCAAACACTCTCGGTCGCCAATGTACCCGAGGACGAGCTCGGCAACGCCTACGAGTTCCTGATCAAGAAGTTCGCCGACGACTCCGGCCACACAGCCGCCGAGTTCTATACCAACCGCACGGTCGTGCATCTGATGACACAGTTGTTGGCCCCGCAGGCCGGCGAGTCGATCTACGACCCCACCTGCGGCACCGGCGGCATGCTCATTTCCGCTCTGGCCGAGGTCAAGCGCAGCGGCGGCGAGTACCGCACCCTCAAGCTCTACGGGCAGGAGCGCAACCTGATCACCTCCGGTATTGCCCGGATGAACCTGTTCCTGCATGGCGTCGAGGATTTCCAGATCATCCGGGGCGACACCCTGGCCGATCCCAAGCACATCGAAGGTGACCGGCTGCGCCAGTTCGACGTGATCCTCGCCAACCCACCGTACTCCATCAAACAGTGGGATCGCGAGGCCTGGGGCCAGGATAAATGGGGGCGCAACTTCCTCGGCACGCCACCGCAAGGTCGGGCCGACTACGCCTTCCAGCAGCACATCCTGGCCAGCCTGTCAGACCGTGGCCGCTGCGCCATTCTGTGGCCACACGGCGTGCTGTTCCGCAACGAAGAACAAGCCATGCGCGCCAGGATGGTCGAGCAGGACTGGGTTGAAGCGGTGATCGGCCTTGGGCCGAATCTCTTC
>JADFDG010000007.1 GCA_018262975.1 Gammaproteobacteria bacterium | reverse complement strand
GACGATCACCGTGGCGTAGCGGTGCCCCTTCTGGATGGCGAACTCGTCCATGCCGATCACCTCCACGCCCGCCAGGTCAATGGGGCCGAGTTCGCGCGCCAGATGCCGGTAATCGACAGCCTTCACGGTCTTCCAGTCCAGCGCGTAGAAGTGCGCAACATGCCGAATCGACATCACCGCACAAAGCCGCGCCACGTTGGCCGCCAGTCGGGTGGTGATGCGGGCCCAGGGCTCCAGCCACGGCAGTCGTTCCAGCCGGGGGCCGCAACGAGGGCAAGCCACTCGGACGCGCGGCACGATCAGCTCAACGGGGTGCTCGAAGATCGGCAGGTCACGGACTCGCCGCTCGACGACATCGTGGATGGCGGTCACCCAGCCGCCGCAGCCCTCGCAGCAACGTGGTCGGCCAGGCTCCAACTGAAGGCGGATCACGCACCAGCGAGTGCCGGCGCGCTCTTCCAGGCGGTCATCCTCGACGCCATAACCTACCCAGCCTCCCAGCCGGGTAATAGACTCGGACGGGGCCATCGGTGTGATCCTCTGGTTGCTTTGTTGCTCGCAACCTCAAGGTATCAGGGGCTACCGATGGCCCCACCCCGTTCCCCGCAAATGGGCGAAGAACCTTTTTTCAGGGGGCAAGTTGGGGTCGGCAAAGTCGGGCCGAATGACTTGTTCTGCCGATTCAGCCAAGTACTCCTTGACCTGACACTCCTCCATTATGACCTTAGTGACATGCTCCTTTGTCGGGAAGGTGTCGTCATACGGGGTGGTGGGGGACCAGATCTTTATGGCAACTTCGTTGAGAGCCTTGAGCTTCGACGATGTGTTTTTGTGCGTCTCAAAATCGAACTCACTGGGTTCGCGAACAATTTCTGGCTTTATGGTCGACCGACCCGGAATGATCCTTCCCAGTTCCTCTTCCGAGATCCTGAGCGCACTTGGGTCAAGTGTGCATATGAAGGGGCACTCTACTTCCTTTGTTGGATTTATCCCTGGGGTGTACCCGGTAGGGTAGAGCGCGAACCAGTATTCGAACGTGTGCCCCTTCTGTAGCGCCTTCTCGTCCAGCAGGACAAGTTCTGCCATGCGTATCTTGCCGTCCAAATCTCTGCGCAACACGGCTGGATATGGCATGTCACCCGAGAACACGGAGAGCCTATCCTCAAAAGTGATATCCGGTTTTGGGTACAGCAGGCCCTTCTTGGATACCAGATAGCTAAGTTCATCGTGTTCGGCCGCGATGAGCATTGGGGGATCGCCACCAAAATCCAGCCACGCACTCATGGACTTATTCTGGACGTATCCGCGACCCTCATATCGTTCGCGCCATCCGGGAATAATTTTCTGGTCGAGTAGGCGGCGTAACACGACGACTTGATCCATCGAGTATTCCAAGGCGGCGGGGAAGAAAACTGCATCGCACTGCCCAAAAGCGAGAATTTCGCTGCAGTGGGTTCGAGTCAGTACTACCTCGCGGGCGGCCTGATGAGGGATCGGCATAACTAAGTGTGGGAAGAGTGCGCCCTTGCCACTACCTTGCCCAGGCCTCTCGCTCACGTAGTTCCTCACGACGATGTGGGCGCACAACGTTGATGGAATGCGGATGGTTAGGTCCACGTCCCCGTTGGCGGCACGCCCCAGAAGCTCGTCTGGTCTCAGGTCACAGTCTTTAGCGGCCTGCTCAAGGGTGAAAACCCTTGCGACTCGGGTGGGCGCGGAACTCTCCATTGTCTTGGCGGACTCTTGTCGGCATTACTTGCCAGTTCCCCAATTATCGTCAGCAACGTGCGGGTTGACGATTCGACGTGGCTCCGACATTTGGTGGGGGCGGAGCAGGAGGGTGGTTCCCGAACCCTGCCTCTAGATTGGGAGGGCTGTCGAAGGGGGGGGGGGCGAACGGCACACCAACGGCACATTTTGGGCGGGGTTGGGTGTCGAAATAGAAGGGTTAGAGGCCTATAATGGCATAACCCTTTGTTTTTATTGGTGGGCCCACTGGGGTTCGAACCCAGGACCAAGGGATTATGAGTCCCCTGCTCTAACCGACTGAGCTACAGGCCCGTAACTCGTGAAAAGGGCGCCGTTGCGGCGCCCTCGTCATGCAACGTGTATCACTGGTCCGAATCGAGGAACGAGCGCAGCTGCTCGGAGCGCGTCGGGTGACGCAGCTTGCGCAGTGCCTTCGCCTCGATCTGACGGATGCGCTCGCGGGTGACATCGAACTGCTTGCCGACTTCCTCGAGGGTGTGGTCGGTGTTCATGTCGATGCCGAAACGCATGCGCAGCACCTTGGCTTCGCGCGCGGTGAGGTTGGCGAGCACCTCGCGGACCGATTCCTGCAGGCCCTCGGCGGTGGCGGCCTCGATCGGGGAGATCATCGTGGTGTCCTCGATGAAATCGCCCAGATGCGAATCCTCGTCGTCGCCGATCGGGGTTTCCATGGAGATCGGCTCTTTGGCGATCTTCAGCACCTTGCGGACCTTGTCTTCCGGCATGTCCAGGCGCTTGCCCAGTTCTTCCGGGGTCGGTTCGCGGCCCATCTCCTGGAGCATCTGGCGCTGCACGCGGTTGATCTTGTTGATCGTCTCGATCATGTGCACCGGGATGCGGATGGTGCGGGCCTGGTCGGCGATCGAGCGCGTGATGGCCTGGCGGATCCACCAGGTGGCGTACGTGGAGAACTTGTAGCCGCGGCGGTATTCGAACTTGTCTACCGCCTTCATCAGGCCGATGTTGCCTTCCTGGATGAGGTCGAGGAACTGCAGGCCGCGGTTGGTGTACTTCTTGGCGATGGAGATGACCAGGCGCAGGTTGGCCTCGACCATCTCCTTCTTGGCGCGGCGGGCCTGGGCCTCACCGGTGGAAATGCGGCGGTTGATGGCCTTGATGTCGGAGACCGTCAGGCCGAAGCGCTGCTCGAGATCGACGATCTTCTGCTGGCCGCGCAGGATGTCCTCGGCGAACGGCTCGAGCTGCTTGGCGAACTTCTTCTTCGCCTTGATCTGTTCCTTCACCCACTCGAGGTTGGACTCGTTGCCCGGGAATACCTTGATGAATTCCTGGCGGTCCATGCGCGCGCGCTTGACGCACACGGCCATGATTTCGCGTTCGGCGCGGCGCAGTTCGAACAGGGCGGCGCGGACGCTGCCGTCCGGACGGACCACGCCGTCCTGCTGCTCGACGCCGACCAGGGATTCGAATACGCGCGGCACCAGCTTGAACATGGTGAACTCTTCGGCGAGTTGCTCCATGTGCTTGGCGAAGGCCTTGCTGTCGCGGCCGTGCTTCTTCTGCGCGGCGAGCATCTTCTTGTGCGTCTCGCGCAGCGAGGTGAAGCGTTGGCGGGCCACTTCCGGGTCGATGGTCGACTGCTCTTCCTCTTCCTCGGCGGCCTCGCCGTTGCCGTTGGGGGCTTCGGCTTCTTCCTCGGCTTCTTCCTCGCCGGCGGCGACCTTGGCGGCCTTGTTCTTGGCCTTCTCGGCCTTTTCAGCTTTCTCGGCCTTGTCCTTCTCGGCTTTCTCGGCCTTTTCCGCCTTGGTTTCCTTGGTCTTGGCGGCCTTGGCTACCGGCGTGAATTCCTCTTCCTCTGCCAGCGCGGTGATGGCGGCGCCGTCGTCGTTCGGATCGAGGTAGCCGGCGATGATGTCGGTGATGCGGCGGGTGCCGGCTTCGACGGCGTCGTACTCGGCCAGCACCTTCTCGACGCTGCCCGGCCACCAGGCCAGCGCGCTCATGACTTCGCGGATGCCTTCCTCGATGCGCTTGGCGATGACGATCTCGCCTTCGCGGGTCAGCAGCTCGACAGTGCCCATTTCGCGCATGTACATGCGCACAGGGTCGGTGGTGCGGCCCGGCTCGGATTCCACGGCGGCGAGCACGGCCACCGCTTCTTCCGCGGCGACGTCGTCGGTGGCCTCGACGGCGTTCTCGTCGAGATTGAGCTCATCGGCTTCCGGGGCGCGCTCGACGACATTGATACCCATGTCGTTGATGAGCGCGATGATGTCCTCGACCTGGTCGGTGTCGGTGATCGAGTCCGGCAGGTGGTCGTTGATCTCGGCGTAGGTGAGGAAGCCCTGTTCCTTGCCGCGGGCGATGAGTTCCTTGAGCAGGGACTGCTGGTTCTCTTTATCGTTGGCCATCGGGCACCGTGGGGTTGAGCAAACGTGAGAGACAAGGGCCTCGCGCCCGGGGTAGCCAGTACCCCGTGCCCGGTTTGCCGCTTGAGGAAACGGCGGATTATACCGGGACGGGGGGGTGGCGGGCCAGCGGGCCGGGGATGACGGGGGGTTTGACCGCCGGGCGGGGGGTTGGTGCCCGGTCGCCTCGTGACATCGGGGGCATGGCCCCCTCGCTACAGGGAGCGGTGGATGGCGGCCTTCAGGCGGCTGTGTTCCTGGAGGAGCTCCCGGTAGCGGGCGGGGTCCGGGCCGCCCGGGCGGCGCAGCTCGCGGGCCAGTTCAGCGTCGTACCAGGCCAGGGTCAGCTGGTCGAGGCCGCCGCGGATGTCCCGCCGCAGGGCCTCCAGGCCGGCCTCGTCGTCGCCGTGCTGGACCAGGAACTCCCGGCCGGCCAGCGCCGCGAAGGCGTCGAAGTTGTCGCTGCCCTGCAGGCGGCCGAACAGGGCGGCCACCGACGGATACTCGGTGTCGTGCAACACGTCGACCACCTCGCACAGCAGGGCGACGTGCGGCAGGTCCAGGCCGCGCAGTTCGGGCAGCAGGTCGATCTCGCGCGCCAGTTGCGGGGCCATCAGCAGGTGGCGGATGACGTGGCCGGCCACGCCCAGCGGCGCCTGGCGGGGGGCGCGGCTGCCGCCCACCTGGCGCGGGCCCTTGTCGAAGCGCTTGCCGCGGAAGCCGCGTCGTTCGCTACCGTCGCGCGGCTCGATGCTGTCGGGGTCCGGTTCCCAGGCCGGCTCGCCGGCTGGTTCATAGCGGTCGTCGGGCGGCGGGACATCGTGGTCCGGCGGCATGTCGTCGCTGTCGAACCCGAGCGCCTGCGCGCGGGTGGCCGGCTGGGCGGCCAGCAACTTCGGGTCGAGCTGGGCGATGTCCGCCAGTTTCTGGGTCATCAGCGCGCGCAGCACTTCGCCCGGCACCTGCGCGAGGTAGGGCTTGGCCAGCGAGGCCAGCCGCGCGCGGCCATCGGTGCGCGACAGGTCGACGCGCGCGGCCAGTTCGCGGAACAGCACGTCGTCGATGCTGTCGGCATTGGCGAGCAGCGCGTTGAAGGCGGTCACGCCCTCGGCGCGCACCAGGCTGTCGGGGTCGTGTTGCGGCGGCAGGAACAGCACGCGCGCGACGCGACCGTCCTGCATTTTCGGCAGGGTGGCTTCCAGTGCGCGCCAGGCGGCGCGGCGGCCGGCGGCGTCGCCGTCGAAACAGAACACCACTTCGCCGGCGCTGCGGAACAACAGGTCGACGTGGTCGCTGGTGCAGGCGGTGCCCAGCGTGGCGACCGCGCAGGTGATGCCCTGCTGCGCCAGCGCGATGACGTCCATGTAGCCTTCCACCACCAGCAGGCGCTCGAGCGTCTTGTTGGCCTGCTTCGCCTCGTACAGGCCGTAGAGTTCGCGGCCCTTGTGGAAGACGGGGGTTTCCGGCGAGTTGAGGTATTTCGGCTTGCCGTCGCCGATCACGCGTCCGCCGAAACCGATCACGCGTCCGCGCGTGTCGCGGATGGGAAACATGATGCGGTCGCGGAAGCGGTCGTAGGTCTTGCCGTCCTGGGCGACGACGAGGCCGGCGTCGATGAGCAGGCGATTCTTCGCGTCATCGCCACCCTGGGCGGACAGCAGCAAGTCCCAGCCGGGCGGCGCGTAGCCGACGCCGAAGCGGCGGGCGATTTCGCCGGTGAGTCCGCGGCTGCGCAGGTAATCGACGGCGCGCAGGCGCAGCGCATGCTTGCGCAGTTGTTCCTGGAAATGCCGGTCGGCGGTGGCCAGTGCGTCGTACAGCGCGCGGTTGCGCGAGGTGCGTTCGTCGTCGTCACCGCCGTCGTGCGGCACGGTGAGGCCGGCACGCCCGGCGAGTTCCTCGACGGCTTCCGGGAACGGCCGCCGCTCGTATTCCATGAGGAAGCCGATGGCGTTGCCGGTGGCGCCGCAGCCGAAGCAGTAATAGAACTGCTTGTCGGGGCTGACGGTGAACGACGGCGTCTTTTCCTTGTGGAACGGGCAGCACGCGGTGTAGTTGCGGCCGGCACGCTTCAGCGGCACGCGCGACTCGATCACGCCGACGATGTCGGTGCGTGCGAGCAGGTCGTCGATGAAGGTCTGGGGGATGCGGCCGGCCATGGGTGCGTCTCGCGGCGATGGTGCGGCCGCGCTGTCGTTACTCCGTCGCGCCGCGACGATCCGCGGCAAGGACGTCGCAAGGCGCGTTGTTGATGGTGTGAATGGTCACGCTGCCCAGCACCCATTCCTCCACCGGCGAGCGCCCGTGCTTGCCGAGGGCAACGAGGTCGGCGCCGAGGCGCCGGGCGGTGTCGAGGATCACGCCGGCAGGGTAGCCGATTTCCACCTGCGGGACGACGCGGCCGGCCGGCAGGCCGGGGGTTTCCACGAGGAATTCGTGCAGGCGGGCTTCCGCCTCGCGGCGGCCGCGTTCCCGGTAGGCGGTGATGTCCGCCTCGGGTACGCCGGCGTACTCCAGGCGGGCCTCCAGCGGGGCGTCAAACACGTGCAGGGCGGTGATCACCGCGTCCGGCGCCATGGCGCAGGCCAGTTGCAGGGCGTGGCGGGCATGCGCGGAGAAATCCACGGGCACCAGCACCTGCCGGTAACCGCCGCGGGTGGCCTGCCGGACGATCAGCAGCGAGCGCTCGGCCTTGCGCAGCGTGCGTTCGGCATTGCTGCCCAGCAGGAAGTCGCGCACCGGGTTGGCGCCACGGGCTCCGAGGACCAGCAGGTCTGCGTCGAAGCGGTTGGCGGCGTCGATGATACTGGCGACCACCGGGCCGCAGGTGACGCGGGTTCCGGCGGTAACGGACAGGCGGTGTGCCAGCCCGGTGGCCAGCGTGCGCAGGTCATGCAGCGCGGCCTTCTCGGCGTGCGATTTCGCTTCGTCGATGACTTCGTGCAGCATGCGCGCCAGGTCGACCAGTGCGTTCTGAGGAACGACATGCAGGAGCAACAGTGCCGCGTCCAGCGCGCGTGACAGCGTGGCGGCGCGCTCCATGGCCTGGGCGGCGCCGTCCGAGAAGTCGGTGGCCACGAGTATCCGCCGGGGCGTGAAGGTTGCGTCCGTCATGGTGGGGCACTCCTGTCATTGCGGTCGAGCTCGTCGCCGGCGAAGGATTCGCGCAGCAACTGGTAGTGGCCGGCGCGCTCCTCGCGGATGCGGCGCATGACCTTCGACAATGGCACGCCCAGCAGCAGCAACGCGCTCGACGCGACCATCAGGCTAGCCTCCATGGTCTCGGGGAATACCTCGCTGGCGCCGGCAGCGCGCAGTTCATCCACATGCCGCTCGTGGCGTGTGCGCACCATGACCGGCGTCCCGGCGCAGTGGGCCCGGACGTACTGCAGCGTGCGCAGTGCGGCGGCCAGGTCGTCATGGCTGATCACCACCAGCCGCGCGCGGGCCAGGCTGACGGCATCGAGCACGTCGCCCTCGGCGGAGTCGCCGTAATAAGCCGGCTCGCCGGCTGCGTGGGCCTCGCGCACCCGGCTGGCATCGAGGTCCAGTGCCACGAAGGGGATGTGCTCGGCGGTGAGCAGGTGCGCGATGCTCTGGCCCATGCGGCCATAACCGCAGAGGATCACGTGGTCCTGCAGGTTGCCGGTGGCCTCCGCGCTGGCTGCCGGCACGCCGGAGGCCGGCGGGTGCTCGACGGTCGGGGCCAGCCGCAGGGCGATGGCGTGGTTGTAACGGATCAGCAGCGGCGCCACGATCATCGACAGCAACACCGCGTAGAGCAGGATCTGGCCGCTGTGCTGGTCGATGGCGTTGTCGGCAAGGGCAATGGACAGCAGCGCGAAGCCGAACTCGCCGCCCACGGCCAGCAACAGGCCGGTGCGCAGCGCAGTGACCGGTTCGATCCCGCTGGCGCGGACGATGAGCGCCACCAGCACGAACTTGATGGCCAGCAGTGCCACCGTGGCGGCCAGCGCCTGCTGCCAGATGTCGGCCAGCGCGGAAAGATCGACCAGCATGCCGATGCCGATGAAGAACAGGCCGAGCAGTACGTCGCGGAACGGGCGGATGGTGGCTTCCACCTGGTGCCGGAATTCGGTTTCGCCCAGCATCATGCCGGCCAGGAAGGCGCCGAAGGCCATCGACAGGCCGAAGTGGCTGACCGTCCAGGCCGACAGCAGCGAAACGAACAGCACCGTCAGCGTGAACAGCTCCGGCGAGCGCTGCCCGGCCACGACATGGAACAGCGGGCGCAGCAGCCAGCGGCCGGCGACGAACACGATCACGAAGGCCAGCACCGCACTGCCCAGGGCCCACCCGATGTCCAGCGACACGGCGGTGGCACTGGCGGCCGCGCCGAATGCCGGGATGAGGATGAGCAGCGGGACGGCGGTGATGTCCTGGAACACCGACATGGCAATGCCCATGCGCCCGTGCCGGCTGTTTTCCTCGCCCTGGGCGATCAGCTGGTTGCTGATCACCGTGGTGGACGATTGCGCGAACACCGCGCCGGCGACGAAGGCCGCTGCCGGTGGGAGGCCGGCCAGCCAGGCCAGTCCGCCTACCACGGCGGTGGTCAGTACGACCTGCGCGGTGCCCAGCCCCAGCACCGTGTGGCGCAACGCATGGATCTGCGGCAGCGAATAGTTCAGGCCGATGGTGAACAGCAGGAAGACGATGCCGAACTCCGCCAGCGCGCGGACCGGCACGCTCTCCACGACCGGTCCGCCGGTGTGCGGGCCCAGCAGCACGCCAACCAGCAGGTAGCCAAGGCTGGACGGGATGTTCAGGCGCCGGAACAGCACGATCACCGCGACCGCGGTGCCGAGTATCAGCAGGATCTGGATCAGGGGTTGCTGCGGCATGTCAGGCGCGTCCTCGCGTTGCTGCTCCCCGGTGGCGGTCGCCGTCCAGTGTGGCGAGCACGTCACCGGCGGGGCGATGGCGCCAGTCGCCGGTGGTATTCGATTGTCGGGATGGCCGTATGCTAACCTGCAAACAGTTCCCTTTCACGACGACCGTCCCAGCCCTGGCCACCGCGGTGCCCCGGGGTTGTGCGCGTGTGCCTGTCCCGGAGTCTGTCCCCGACCGATGAATGAAACGAATGCCCTCCTGCTGGCCGGCAGCCTGCTCCTGTTCGTGAGCATCCTGTTGAGCAACGTGACGGCGCGCCTGGGCGTGCCGCTGCTGTTGCTGTTCCTCGGGGTGGGCATGCTGGCCGGCGAGGACGGTCCCGGCGGCATTCGTTTCGACGACGTGGACACGGCCTTCCTGGTGGGCAACCTGGCGCTGGCGGTGATCCTGCTCGACGGCGGCCTGCGCACGCGCGCGCGCACCTTCCGGGTGGCGTTCGGGCCGGCCTTGTCGCTGGCGACCGTCGGGGTGGTGATCACCGCCGGCATGCTGGGCGTGTTCGCCACCTGGCTGCTGGATATCGACTGGCGCTACGGCCTGCTGCTGGGTGCCATCGTCGGATCGACCGACGCGGCGGCGGTGTTCTCGGTGATGCGCCAGAGCGGCGTGCGGCTCAACGAGCGCGTCGGTGCGACGCTGGAGATCGAGTCCGGCGCCAACGACCCGATGGCCATCTTCCTGGTGCTGGTGCTCATCGAGTGGATGCTCGCCGACAGCGCGCGCGGCCCCTGGCTGCTGCTGGTCGAGCTGGTGCGCCAGTTCGGCGTCGGCGCGGTCGGTGGCCTGGCCGGCGGCTGGGTGCTGGCGCGCCTGCTGGCGCGCGTGCGTCTGCCGGAGGGGTTGTACGCGCTGCTCATCGTGTCCGGCGGCCTGCTGCTGTTCGCGATCGTGAACGGGCTGGGCGGCAGCGGCTTCCTGGCCATTTACCTGGCTGGCCTGGTGATCGGCAATCGTCCGACCCATGCCACCGAGCACGTGTTGCGCGTGATGGACGGCGTGGCGTGGCTGGCGCAGGCCGGCATGTTCCTGGTGCTGGGCCTGCTGGTGGATCCATCGGATCTGGCCGGCAGTGCGCACCTGGCGCTGGGCATCGCGTTGTTCCTGATGTTCGTGGCGCGACCGGTGGCGGTGTTCATCGGCCTGGCGCCCTTCCGCCTGCCGGTGCGCGAGCAACTGTTCATTGCCTGGGTGGGCCTGCGTGGCGCGGTGCCGATCGTGCTGTCGCTGTTCCCGGTGATGGCGGGGTTGCGCAAGTCGGTGCTGCTGTACGAAGTGGCGTTCGCCGTGGTGATTGCATCGCTGATGCTGCAGGGCACCACGGTGCGGCTGATGGCGCGCCTGCTGCGCGTCCAGTTGCCGGGGCGCGAGCAGGAGCTGGAGCGCATTGTCCTGCCGGTACCGATGCAGCCGGCGCCGGAAGTGGTGACGCTGCCGGTGGAAAAGGGCGCGCCGTGTGCCGGGCGCTCGCTGCTGGCGGTGTTCCGCGATGTCGCGCCGCAAGGCACCTCGGCGGCCAGCGGCCTGGTACGCGACGGGCGCCTGATCCTCGGTGCCGGCGACGAGCGACTGGCACCGGGCGACATCGTCATCGCGCTGGTGCAGCAGGCCGACGAGGCGCGCCTGTTGCGCGTGTTCACGCCGGTGGCGGCCGAGGACCGCCTCAGCACGCAGCGCTTCTTCGGCGAGTTCGTGCTGGATGGCAAGGCGGGTGTCGGTGACGTGGCCGCGGCCTACGGCATTGCCGTCGGTGATCTCGATCCGGCGCAGACGCTGGCGGAGTTGCTGCAGCGCAAGCTGGGGCGGCGCCTGGTCACCGGTGACCGCCTGAAACTCGAACGCGTCACGCTGACCGTGCGCGAGATCGAGGATGGCGTGGTGACGCGCGTGGGCCTGAAGCTGGTTTCCGCGAAAACGGACGCCGTGTAGAGAGGGGGCCGGTCAGCCGAGCCTGGCTTTCAGGCGGTTGCTGACGGCGGTCATGTCGGCGCGGCCGGCCAGTTGCGGGCGCAGCAGGTTCATTGCCTTGCCCATGTCGCGCATGCCGGTGGCGCCGGATTCGGCGATCGCTTTCGCAATCAGTTCGTCGATTTCCGCCTCGGACAGTTGCGCCGGCAGGAATTCCTGCAGCACGGCGATTTCCGCCTGCTCCTGCGCGACGAGGTCGGCGCGGTTGGCCTGCTCGTACTGCGCCACGGATTCGCGACGCTGTTTCACCATCTTGTCGAGCACCGCCAGCACGTCGCTGTCGCTGAGTTCCTTGCGCTCGTCCACTTCCACCTGCTTGATCGCCGACAGGGCGAGGCGGATGGCGGCCAGGCGTTCCTTCTGCTGGGCGCGCATGGCGTCCTTCATGGCATCGGTCAGGCGGGCTTTGAGTGCGGACATGGCGGGCCTCGTCGCGGGCGGGAAGGCGGTGGCGCGGGATGCGTGCGTTGCAATGCAGGTGTTGAAACGCGTGCGCCAGAAACGATTCCGGCCCACGAGGGGCCGGAAAGGTGAATCGGATTTGGCCGATCAGTACATGCGGACGCGGTTGACCGCTTCGCGCGACACCTTCTTCTGGTGGCGCTTCACGGCGGCGGCCTTCTTGCGCTTGCGCTCCATCGTGGGCTTTTCGTAGGCCTCGCGACGACGGACTTCGGCCAGCAGGCCGGCTTTTTCGCAGGTACGCTTGAAACGACGCAGGGCGACGTCGAACGGCTCGCCTTCACGGACTTTGACTTGCGGCATTCGGATACACCTTACAAGGAAACTGTTGTCTGGACCCCCGGGCGGCCGGCGCAACGCACGCCCGGTCGGTGGGAAGGCCGCGGATTGTAGCCCCCTTGGCGGGGGATTTCCACCCCGTCCCTGTAGAGAGGGGGCCATGCCCCCGATTCGACCTGCCTTGCTGTCGGGCGCTGCCCCCCCTCGTTACAATGCGGCCCCCTTCCCCGGCGGGCCGCCCATGCGCGTTCTTGGCATCGAAACTTCCTGCGACGAGACCGGCGTGGCCGTCTACGACACGGCCGGCGGGCTGCTGGCGCACCGCCTTTACAGCCAGATCGCCCTGCATGCCGAGTACGGCGGCGTGGTGCCGGAACTGGCCTCCCGGGACCACGTGCGCAAGCTGCTACCGCTGGTGACGGAAGTACTTACTATCGCCGGGAGACCCGGAAACAGGCCGGTTGATGCCGTGGCCTACACCGCCGGCCCTGGCCTGGCCGGTGCCTTGCTGGTCGGCGCCTCCACCGCCCGGGCACTGGCGCTGGCCTGGGACGTGCCGGCCGTCGAGGTCCACCACATGGAGGCCCACCTGCTGGCGCCCCTGCTGGAGGCGAACCCGCCGGCGTTCCCCTTCCTGGCCCTGCTGGTGAGCGGCGGGCACACCCAGATCGTCGACGTGGAAGGGGTGGGCCAGTACCGCCTGATGGGGGAGTCCATCGACGATGCGGCCGGCGAGGCCTTCGACAAGACCGCCAAGCTGATGGGCCTGCCCTACCCGGGTGGCCCGGTGCTGGCGAAGCTGGCCGAACGGGGCGATGCCCGCGCCTATGCCTTTCCGCGGCCGATGACCGACCGGCCCGGCTTCGATTTCAGTTTCAGTGGCCTGAAGACGGCCGTGCTGCTGGCCATCAATGCCGCGCGCGATGCTCATGGCGTGGTGCCGGCAGATGCGCAGGCCCACATCGCCGCCTCGTTCCAGCAGGCAGTGGTGGATACGCTGGTGATCAAGTGCCGGCGCGCGCTGGAGGCCAGCGGTCGCAAGGACCTGGTGGTGGCCGGCGGGGTGAGCGCCAACGTGCGCCTGCGCCAGTCACTCGGGGAAATGACGGCAGCGCTCGGCGCGCGTGCGCACTACCCGCGCTTCGAGTTCTGCAGTGACAACGGCGCGATGATCGCGTTCGCCGGCGCGCAGCGGCTGGTGGCCGGCGAACGCACGGATCTCGGCATCCGCGTGCGGGCGAGATGGCCGATGACGGAGTTGAAGGCGCCGGCGTAAGGGCGGGTCAGAGCGGGTCGAGGGTCGCGCGACGTGACTTGCGGCCCAGCGCCGCGATCAGCAGCAGGAACGGTGCCGCGACCAGCGCGGCGATCGCCTCGGCCAGCGGGTGGCCGTCCTCCACGCGCATGCCGCGCAGGCGCGCCAGCCACGCATCGCCACTGTTGCCGCTCAGGTTCGCGAAGTAGATGGCGTTGATGTACGCCATGATTTCCAGTCGCTCGCCGAAGGTGAATTCGCGCGCCAGCGCGGCGCGTGCCTCTGCGTGCGGCGCGCGCACGGTGTCCGCGAAATGCTTGGCGAACAGGATGGCGGTGGCGTCGCGCCCGTTGACCTGGCCGAAGGTGCCGGCATCGAGCACGTGTTGCAGTTCGTCCAGGTCGACGCCATTGGCGAGCGCCAGCCCGGTGTGTACCCAGTTGCAGTAGCGGCAATCGTTCACCGCGGAGACGGCGAGCATCACCTTTTCGCGCAGCGCGCGCGACGTCGACGGGCGCAGCAGCGCGACGAGCAGTACCGGCAGGTACAGCGCGGCGCCGCCCAGCGAGCGCGCGAGCAGCGGCAGGGTGAAGGTGCGTTTGCGGAAGGTCTGCATGGCGGGCTCCGGGGTGGTGATGTGGCGGGATCGGGGCATGGCGTGTTTTTCAGTCGGGGGCATGGCCCCCTCGCTACGAAGAGCAGAGCGGATCGGGAGGTCAGCCGCGCCTGGCAATGCCGTGGGCGACGTGGGTGGCCCAGGTGGCAATGCTCATCGATGGCGGCGATCCGGGTGCCGCCGGCAATGCGCTGGCATCGACGATGTAAAGGCCGGGCAGGCCATGCGCCTGGCCCCGGCCGTCGATGACGCCGCGGGCCGGGTTGTCGTCAACGCGCGCGCCGCCGAGCGGATGCACGGTGACGGGAAAGCGCGCCAGCGTGTGCACCGGCTTGCCGGAAACGCGTGCGACGTCGGCGAATGCAGCGCGCATGCGTGCGAGCACCGGGTTGGCGGCCGCGGGGTAATGAAAACGCAGGCGGCCGTCGCGGCAGCTGGCGAAACCGTTCGCCTCGTCGGCGCCCATGCCGACCAGGACGAGGTCGCGCTTCAGGCGGCGACGCAGCGCCGCCGGCAGCGGCAGGGCGTCGATGCCGTTGAGGCCTACCGACATCAGCGGCGCGGCAGCGGGCACGCCCCGCGGCACGAAATGCCCGTGGCACGGCGCGCCCAGGCTGTAGTCGGCGTCGTGCTCGTTGCAGGCCCAGTAGCCGATCGAGTCGCCGTTGCCGCCGAAGCCCAGGCCCAGCGCGCTCATCGCGCCCAGCGCGCCGCGCGCACGGCTCTCGAACAGCAGGCGCAGCGTGTTGAGCGTGCCGGCGGCCAGCAGCAGGCGCGGCGCCGCGAGATGCCGGTAACCGCCGCCGCGATGATCGCGCAGCGTGACGCGCCAGCCGCCGTTGTTGTCCGGGCCGATGGCCAGCGCTTCGTGCAGGTCGAGCACGGTGAGCCCGCGTTGCATGGCCGGCGCGACCAGCAGGGCGTCGAGCGTGGTCTTGCTGCCGTCCGCGCAGCCGAAGATCGCGTTGTCGCGGTGCGCGTCGCGCGCGTAGTCGTAGCTCATGGCCGGCTGGTCGGCGCCGGCGCTGAACAGCGGGTGGTTCGCGTAGCGGTCGGCGGTGGCGTTCGGTATGCGGCCGCCCGTGGGCGTGACGCGCGCGCCCATGCGGGCGATGGCTGCGTCGCAGTGCGCGCGCATGGCCGCGGCATCGATGCCGTCGGCGCGGTTGTCCCAGTAGTGGTCAACTGCTGGCGGCGTATTCATCGCCGTGTACACGTGGCTGCCGCCGCCAACGCCGCTGCTGCACACAACGCTCATGTCACGGTCGAGGTGCAGGTCGAACAGGCCATGCGCATGCGGCGCGATACCGCGCGCGGGCAGGAAGGGCGCCGAAACGCGGCGCACCAGGTGCGTGAACGCATGGCGACCGTGCGGCAGCGGACTGCGCTGCGTGATCCCCGCCGCGCGCACCGGCGCGGTGTCGCGCCACGGGCCGCGTTCGACCAGCGCGACGCGCAGGCCCGCATTCACCAGGTGGTCGATGGCGAAGGCGCCGCCGAAGCCGCTGCCGATGACGATGGCATCCAGGCGCTCGTGCATCGTGCTCATCCGTGGCGCGCGAGCGTGAAATAAAGCACGCGATGCAACGTGTTGCTGCCCTGCCAGTTCATGCGGCACAGCAGCAGGTCATCGCCCAGCGCGCGTGCCTCGCCGCGGATGCCGCGCAGCGGGGCGAGGTTCTCCTGCAGGTTGTAGTCCAGCCACACCGACGGCTTGCCGTCGACCGGGCTGTCCTTGACCCGCACGGTGTAGACACCGAAGGCGGCGCCCGGCAGCGTGAACCAGCGGTTGGCGCCACGACCGTCGGCGAAACTCTTGCCGCGCCAGGGGTCGATGGGCAGGGCCAGCACCCGGTACAGCAGGTTGGCGACCGGCCGCGGCAGCCAGTCGAGTCCCCTGATGGCCATCAGCGTGCCGCGCCACACGCCGTCGGCGTGTGCGGGCACGGGCAGCAGTTCAAACAGGGCGTCGAGTTCGTGCTGGCGACTGCGCAGCAGTTCGGCCGGGCGGGCGGGTGGCAGCGAGAGATGTGTAGTCATGGGGCCTCCGGTGCGGGATGCCCGCACTCTGGCAGCCGGACCCCGGTGGCAACAAACGATAATTCCTCGCGCGAAGGCCAAGGAAAACTTGGTCTTGGCGACTGTTGCCGCTGCTCAGCGCGCTAGGCCGGCCAGCAACTCGCTGACCCAGTCCAGGAACAGGCGCGCGGCAGGTGGCTCCTTGCCGGCGAGGGTGACCGCGTAGATGCCGTTGGGCAGCGGGCCGATGACCGGGCCGACCGGGGTGACGCGGCCGCTGTCGATCAGGGGCTTTTCCAGGGGCAGCGCCGCCAGGGCTACCCCCAGTGTTTCCGCTGCCTCGATGGCCGCCGTGTAGTCATCGACGTGGTAGGACTCGCCGGTGGGTGCCGGCAGGCCGACCACGGAGAAATACAGCGGCCAGCTGTCCGGGCGCTCGGTCATGTGCACCAGCGGTGCGCGCGCCAGCGCCGCCGGGTCGCTGCCGAGCCCGAACCGGGCGGCCACGGCGGGCGGGCAGACCGGCTGTATCCACAGGTCGGCCAGTTTTTCGTGCGTGCAGCCGGGCCAGGGCGGCGTGCCGGAGCGGATGGCGAGATCCACCTCGCCCTGGCGCAGGTCGATCTCGCGCAGGCTGGTGTCGATGCGCAACTCCACGTCCGGGTGCGCGGCGCGGAATTCCGCGAGCCGCGGGAATACCACGCGACTGGCCAGCGGCGGCATCAGGGTCACGCGCAGCAGCGCCGGATGGGTCGCGCGCAGGCGACGGGTGGCGGCGTCGATGGCCGCGATGTGCGGGCGGATGTCGGCGGCGTAGCGTTCGCCGGCAGCGGTCAGCGACAGCCCGCGCGCATGCCGGTCGAACAGCGTGACGCCCAGCTGCGCCTCGAGCGACTTCACCTGCTGGCTGATGGCCGAGGCGGTGACGCACAGTTCGTCGGCGGCGGCCTTGAAACTGCGCAGCCGTGCCGCCGCCTCGAAGGCGCGCAGCAGGCCGATGGCCACCGGGGCGTGGCGCGTCATTCCTTGCGGCGGAACGTGCGTTCCTGGCCGCTGAGCAGGTCTTCGATGTTCTGCTTGTGGCGCCACAGCAGCAGCAGGCTCATCGGGACCATGGCACCGATGTACTGCGGCGCCAGCAGCCACACGGCCACCGGCGCCAGTGCCCAGCTGACAATGGCGGCCAGCGAGGAAATGCGGAACGGCAGGAACACCACCAGCCAGGCGAGCATCACCGCGAGGCCGGCCGGCCAGGCCAGCGTGTTGATGACGCCCAGCGCCGTGGCCACGCCCTTGCCGCCGTCGAAATTGAAGAACAGCGGATACAGGTGGCCGAGGAAGGCGAAGAAGCCGATCCACGCCAGCGCCGGCTCGTCCACGCCCACCCAGCGGCCGATCAGCACGGCGACCACGCCCTTGAGCACGTCCCCGGCGAGGGTGATGATGGCGGCCGGCTTGCCGGCCACGCGCAGTACGTTGGTAGCACCGGGATTGCCCGAGCCTTCGCTGCGCGGGTCCGGGTAGCCCAGCAGGCGGCAGACGATGATCGCCGAGGAAATGGAGCCCAGCAGGTAGGCCAGCAGGCACAGCCCGCCTACCGTGGCCAGCAGTTGCGGCGTGGCCGCCGACGTTGCCACGATGCCGAAGAGTTGTGAGAATTCCACGCGTTTTTCCCTGACCCTCAATGGTCTCGTCGCGGCCGCCAGCCGGCCGGCGAGCGATTCTAGCCCGCGTCACCCTTCCTGTCCCCGCCGGCCGGCGGGCCAACCGTAAGCAGGCGTGACACCCCAGGTGCCCTCGATGGATATCGTTTATATCAACGACCTGCGGGTCGATACCGTGATCGGCATCTACGACTGGGAGCGGCGCATCCGCCAGACGATCAGCATCGACCTGGAGATGGGCTTCGACATCCGCCCGGCGGCGGCCAGCGACGACATCAAGGACGCGCTCGACTACAAGGCGGTGGGCAAGCGCATCATCGCCCACGTGCAGGCCAGCGAGGCGCTGCTGGTGGAGCGCCTGGCCGAGGAGATCGCCGGCATCGTGCAGGGCGAGTTCGGGGTGTGCTGGCTGAAACTGCGGCTGAGCAAGCCCGGCGCCCTGCGCGGTTCGAAGGACGTGGGCCTGATCATCGAGCGGGGGACGCGCGGATGACGCGTGTCTGGTTGAGCCTGGGCAGCAACGTCGAGCGCGAGAAGCACATCCGCGCGGCACTCGACGCGCTGGCCGATCGCTTCGGCGACATCATCATCTCGCCGGTGTACGACAGCGCCAGCGTGGGCTTCGACGGCAGCCCGTTCCTCAACCTGGTGGTGGGGATCGACACCGATTTGCCGGTAAGGGCGCTGGTCGAATGGCTGCAGGCGCTGGAAGCGGCCAACGGCCGGCGGCGCGAGCTGGGCCGCCAGTACAACGACCGCACGCTCGATCTCGATATCCTCACCTGGGGCGATGCCTGCGGCGTGGTGGACGGCGTGACGCTGCCGCGCGCGGAAGTGGTGAAGCACGCCTTTGTGCTGCGCCCGCTGGCGGACGTGGCCGGCGACGAGCGCCACCCGGCGACGGGGCAGACCTACCGGGAATTGCTGGCGGCGAAGGACTTCAGCGCGCAGGCGCTGCACGCGATCCCGTTCACCTGGCGCGGCCGCACGCTCTGAGCGCTACCAGCGCAACACCTGCGGCTGCTTTTCCGACTGGGCCCACTTGAACCAGTCGTATTCCATCATGGTGTAACCGCCGGGATAGCGCTGGTCAATGACCTGCGTGGTAGGTGCGCGCTGCGCCTTCTCCAGGTCCTGCAGCAGCGAATTCAGCACCTGGCGGCCCACCGGCCGCGACATCAGGAAGTAGGTCACCGACCAGGCCACGGTGTACGGCACCGGGTTCTGCTGCACGTGCGCCAGGTGCCGCCAGCGGCGTTCGTCCAGCGAGAAGTACTGGCGCAGGGTGACGAGCTTTTCCTTTTTCACGAACCAGTCGATGGCCTCGCTGGCATCCGCTACCGGCAGGACGACCACGTCATCGGCGCGCGTGTCGATCCCTTCGAAGTACTGCGCCAGCCCTTCGTGCAGCCAGGCGGGCGCGCGCGGCGACAGCTGTTCGAGGATCACGTGGCTGGACTCGTGCAGCAGCGTGGCGATCACCGCGTCCTCGTCGCGGTCGTGCGTCCAGGCGCCCACCAGGTTGTGTTTCGGCAGGTAGACGCCATAGATCGCCGGCGGCACGTCGATGGCCGGGTCGAGGTCGACGATCCAGCCGGCCAGCCGCGAGGCATCCGGGAAGATGTGGATGTCCACGTGCACCGGCCGGCGGATGTCCAGGCGGAACAGCCGGGCGTAGGTGTCGAAGATGCGCTGGATTCCCAGTTGCAGCCGCTCGCGGCCGTCCGCCGACAGGTCGCCGCCGTGCGCGGTGATGTCCACCTGCAGGCGCTCCTGCTGCTTCTGCGTGCGCTGCTCGACGCGGGTGGCGCCGCCGGCCTGGCGCTGGTCGCCGAAGTGCACGCGCCCGGCGGCGTCGGTCCACTTGTAGATTTCCGCGTGCGCGTGGCCGCCGGCAATGGCCAGCGCGGCTAACGCGCTCAGGAACAGTTTTCGCGTATCCACGCCTCGACCTCGCGCTGGTGTTCGGCGCGTTCGCGCTCGGTCTTGTGTACCACGTTGCCATCGTCGTCGCGGAAGATGACCGGTCCCGATACGTTCTTCAGGCGCCGCTTTGCCTCGTCGCAGGCGCCCTTGCGGCGCTTCTGTTCGAGCGCCTGCTCGTCGGGTTCGCTGCTCTGCTTGCGGCTGGCGGCTTCGCGCAGGCGATCGTTGCGCTGGTAGACCTCGCGAACGCTTTCGTCGGTGCCCGGCTTGTAGTCGCGCACTTCCACGGCGGCGCCCTGCTTCTTGTCCACCGGGCGGTCACCGAAGTGCACGCGGCCCTCGGCGTCGGTCCACTTGTATATTTCCGCCTGCGCCGCCGGCATGGTCGTGGCGAGCAGCAGCGCGAACAGGATTCCGTGCGTGCGGGCAGTCATGGTGGCCTCACATGTTCAGCGAGCGCCCGCCGTCCACGGCGAGCACCTGGCCGGTGATGTATTCGGCGCCGGCAAGGAAGCACACCGCCTGCGCGATGTCGCGCGGCGTACCGGCCCGCTGCAGCGGGATCTTCGCCAGCAACTGCTGGCGGTAGTCCTCGCCGGATTGCTCCGGCCACAGGATAGCGCCGGGTGCCACGGCATTCACCCGTACGGCCGGCGCGAGGTCGCGTGCCAGCGATCTGGTGAGCGCCACCAGGCCGGCCTTGGTCATGCCGTACACGGGATGGTTGGCAATGGGGCGCTCGGCGTAGATGTCGGCGAGATTGACGATGACGCCGTGGTTGTCGGCCAGCAGGGCATGCAGGCCCTGTGCAAGGAAATAGGGCGCGCGCAGGTTGGTGTCGACGAGCTGGTCCCACTGCGCGGCGGTGGTGGTGGCCAGTGGCGTGGCGAAGAACGCGGAGGCATTGTTCACCAGCAGCGAGAGATCGGTGGCTTGCGCGCGCACCTCATCGATCATGGCGTCGAGCGCGGATGTGTCGGCGAGATCGGCCCGGAGTACCAGCGCCGAGTCGCAGCGTTGCGCGTTGAATTCGGCAGCGAGCGCGTCGGCTTCGGCACACGACTGCTGGCAGTGCACCAGCACGCGGTAACCCCCGGCGTGCAGTGCCCGGCAGATGGCTTCGCCGACGCGCTTCGCGCCGCCGGTGACCAGCGCGGAACCCTTCATGCGGTCATGCCTCCTTCGTGTTCGGCCTTCAGCGTGGCCAGCCTTTGCACGCGTTCGGTGCGGATCGCGTTGCCGAGTTTCTCGCCAGTGAGGCCGCGCGCCACCAGCGGCGCAACGTCGACGCGCTGCGTGAGCGCCAGCGCGCGCCGCAGGTAATCGGCCTGCGGGTAAGGACGGGCTTCGAAGCCGAGGCGGCCGCGGTAATCGGCCTCGCAGGCGGTGACGAACTCGTCGTAGCGTACCGGGCGTCGGAAGGCGTCGATCTTCTCGAGCATTTCCAGCAGCGTGGCCGGCTTCAGTTCGAACACGCGGTGGGCCAGCCCGTGGTAGTGGGCGACGTGCACGGCGAGGTCGCGGAATTCGTTGGGGATGCGCAGGCGGTCGCACAGTTCGTGCACGCGCTTGACGCTGCGGTGTTCGTGGCCGATGTGGCGTGGCAGCACGTCGGGCGGCGTGTCGCCCTTGCCGAGGTCGTGCGTCAGGGCGGCGAAGCGCACGTGCGCGTGCGGGCTCAGTTGCGCGGCCGCGTCCATCACCATCATCACGTGCACGCCGGTGTCTATCTCGGGGTGGTAGTCGGCGCGCTGCGGAACACCCCACAGGCGCTCCACTTCCGGAAACAGTACGGCCAGCGCACCGCAGGCGCGCAGCGTCTCGAAGTACACGCGTGGCGCCGGGCCGGCCAGTGCGCGCTGCGTCTCCTGCCAGACGCGCTCGGCGGTGAGGTCGGTCAGTTCGCCGGAGGCGCTCATCTCCCGCAGCAGGGCCAGCGTGTCGTCGGCCACGCGGAAGCCCAGGTTCGCGAAGCGTGCCGCGAAACGTGCCACGCGCAGCACGCGCAGCGGGTCCTCGCGGAAGGCGGGTGATACGTGGCGCAGCAGGCGGGCGTCGAGGTCGGCGCGGCCGCCGTAGGGATCGACCAGCGTGCCATCGTCGCGCTGCGCCATGGCATTGATGGTGAGGTCGCGGCGCAGCAGGTCTTCTTCCAGCGTTACCGACGGATCGGCGTGCACGGTGAAGCCGTGGTAGCCGCGGCCGTCCTTGCGCTCGGTGCGCGCCAGCGCGTATTCGTCTTTCGTCTGCGGGTGCAGGAAGACCGGGAAGTCCTTGCCCACCGGCGTGTAGCCGCGCGAGACCAGGTCGTCGGGCCGTGCGCCGACCACCACCCAGTCGCGTTCGGATACCGGCAGGCCGAGCAGCGCGTCGCGCACGGCACCGCCGACGAGGTAGACCTGCATTGACGTCGCCACGGGAGTCGGGAATGATGGGGACATGATGTGTGAAGCAATCCGCCAAGACAACCGAAAGGCCCTGTGTGTGGCACGAGTGACGTGCTGCTCGCGGAGTCGTTGGCGTGACTGATTACTGACATCACGTTTTCGAGGCCGCAGCGACCCGAGTCCTGCGGCCTTTTTGCTTTTTGCGGCCCGGGATTCCCGTCACCGCGGCCTCTCCAGGCCGTCGCCCGCCCCTGGCGGACGGCGGTGCCACCCCTGCCCCCGCCGGGGCAGCCCAGGAGAGGTGTCATGCAGGTCCGCGTGTCCGTCCGTGCGTTTCCCGTGGTCGTTTCCTACGCCGTGGTGGTGGTGGTCTGGTCGACCACGCCGCTGTTCGTCGTGCTCAGCACGCGCGCCTTCCCGGCGGAGCTGGCCGGCGGCCTGCGCATGGCCGCGGCGGCGCTCATTGCCACCCTGGTGGTGTGGGCGACCGGTGGCACGCTGCGTCGCGACCGCGCCGCACTGCTCACCTACGCGGCCATGACCCCGGGGGTGTTCGGCGCCATGTACCTGACCTACCTGGCGGCGCCGCGGGTGCCGAGCGGGCTCATCTCGGTGCTGTTCGGCCTGAGCCCGGTGCTGGCGGCAGTATGCGCGCGCCTGTTCGCCGCCGAGCCGCTGCCGGCGGCGGGTCGCATCGTTGCCGCCCTGGTCGCGCTGGCGGGGCTGGCCTTCATCATGGAGGAGGGCGGGCGCAGCGCCGGGCACGTGGATGCCGGCGGCGTCGCGCTGCTGCTGCTGGCGGTGTTGCTGTTCTGCGTGAGCGCCGTGCTGGTGCGCAAGGTGGGCGCCGGCGTGGATGCGCTGGTGCAGACCACCGGTGCGCTGTGGATGTCGCTGCCGTTTTACCTGCTGGCCTGGCTGGCTGGCGGTGCGCCCCTGCCGGTATCGGCGGCGCCGGCATTCGGCCTGTCGGTGGTGGCCATCGGCTACCTGGCGTTGTTCGGCTCGGTGCTTGGTTTTGCCTGCTATTACCAGGTGCTCAAGGAGTTGCCGGCGGCCAGCACGGCGCTGATCACCGTCATCACGCCGGTGTTCGCCATGGCACTGGGCGTGCTGCTGAACGGCGAGCACTTCACCGCGCCGATGCTGCTGGGTGCGCTGCTGGTGCTGGCCGGGGTGGCCGGCTTCCTGCTGCCGGCCGACCGGCTGCGGGCACTGGCCGGCCGCTGGCGTCCCGCGGATTAACCGGCGCTGACAAATGATTGTCCCGGCCTATGCCCTGAGCGCTCCCGTCATTGCCGGGACCGGCCGGTCATGGTGTCATCGCGCCTCGCCCGCCGGGGCTTGCCCGGCGTGGTCCATCCGAATTCCGCAACAGGTCATCCAAGGGGATCCACCATGATCAAGACCCGCATCACCGAGATGCTCGGCATCCAGCACCCGATCATCCAGGGCGGCATGATGAACGTCGGCTACGCCGAACTGGCAGCCGCGGTATCCAACGCCGGCGGTCTCGGCATCATCACCGGCCTGACCCAGCCCACCCCGGAAGACCTGGCCAAGGAAATCAAGCGTTGCCAGGGCATGACCGACAAGCCGTTCGGCGTGAACCTCACCATCCTGCCGACCATCAAGCCGGTACCGTACGACGAGTACGCGCGCGCCATCTGCGAGGCGGGCATCAAGGTGGTGGAAACCGCCGGCCGCAGCCCGGAGCCGTACATGCCGATGTTCCGCGAGTACGGCGTGAAGGTGATCCACAAGTGCACCAGCGTCCGTCACGCGCTGAAGGCCGAGAGCGTCGGCGTTGCCGCGGTGAGCGTTGACGGCTTCGAGTGCGCCGGTCACCCGGGTGAAGACGACATCACCAACCTGGTGCTGCTGCCGGCCGCTGCCGCCAAGCTGAAGATCCCGATGGTTGCCTCCGGTGGTATCGGTACCGGTACCCAGCTGGCAGCCTGCCTGGCGCTGGGCGCCGACGGCATCAACATGGGCACCCGTTTCCTGGCCACGAAAGAGGCCCCGGTGCACGAGAACATCAAGCAGGCCATCGTGAAGGCCAGCGAGCTCGACACCGCGCTGATCTTCCGCACCCTGAAGAACACCGCGCGCGTGCACAAGAACTCGGTGGCGAAGAAGGTCGTGGAAATCGAGGCCGCTTCCGGTGGCAACACCGACTTCAACGACATCAAGGACCTGGTTGCCGGCGTGAAGGGCAAGCAGGCGCTGCAGACCGGTGACGTCGAGTACGGCATCTGGACTGCCGGCCAGGTGCAGGGCCTGATCACCGACGTGCCGAGCTGCGCCGAGCTGCTCGAGCGCATGGTCAAGGAAGCCGAGGCCACCATCCGCCAGCGCCTGGTGGGCATGCTGGCGTGATGTGACGCAGGTCGCGTTGCGATCGATGAACGGCCGCCTTCGGGCGGCCGTTTTCGTTCAGGGCTGTAGCGAGGGGGCCATGCCCCCGATATGCTCGGGGGCTACCAACCCCCGTGGAGGAAGCAACATGGCCGTCGCTGTCTGCGCCGTCACCGACCTGCCGGTCGGCAAGCACAAGGAATTCGACGTGGGTGGCGAGACCGTGATCGTCTATCACCTCGAGGACGGTTTCTACGCTACCCAGAACCGCTGCACGCACCTGTTCATGCCGCTGAAGAAGGGCAAGCTGGTGGACGGCTGCAAGATCCAGTGCCCGTTCCACCGCGCGCAATTCGACGTGCGCACCGGCGAGGTGGCCTGCTGGGCGAACTTCCCGCCGGGCGTGCAGCTGCTCAACGTGGTGCGCGGCGAGAAGGCGTTGAAGACCTACAGCACCAACGTGGTCGACGGGATGGTGTACGTCGAGGCGGGTTGACGAACGTCAGGTCGGGGGCGTGGCCCCGTCGCGACAGGAGCAGGCGAGGCGTTCGCCGGTCTCGAGATTGACGGCGGTGAGTTCGTTGCCCCACACGCAGCCGGTATCCAGTGCCAGCACGTTCGGCACGTCCACCTCGCCCTGCAGCGCGGCCCAGTGGCCGAACACGATGCGCGTGCGGCTGGTGCGGCGTTCCGGTGCGTCGAACCAGGGCACGAAGCCGTCGGGCGCGCTGCCCAGGCCTTCCTTGCTGACCAGGTCCAGCCCGCCCTGCGCGTCGACGAAGCGCATGCGCGTGAAATAGTTGGTGATGGTGCGCAGGCGCGTGGTGCCGGCCAGCGCTTCATCCCAATGGGCCGGTGCATTGCCATACATGTCGCGGAAATAGGCGTTGGCGTCGCCGTGGCGCAGGGTGTCCTCCACTTCGCGCGCCAGGCGCTGCGCGTCGAACAGCGACCATTGCGGCGGGATGCCGGCGTGGGTCATCACCGTGTCCAGGCGCGCGTCGTAATGCAGCAGCGGCTGCTGCTGCAGCCAGGCGAGCAGCGTGTCGCGATCCGGCGCGGAGAGCACGTCGTCGAAGGTGTCTTTTTTCTTGTGCGGGAAGCAGCCGGCGGCGACGGCGAGCAGGTGCAGGTCGTGGTTGCCGAGCACGATGCGGCAGTTGTCGCGCAACTCGTGCAGCAGGCGCAGCGTGCCCAGCGAATCGGGACCGCGGTTGACCAGGTCGCCGACCAGCCACAGTTCGTCACGCTGCGCGTTGAAGCGGATGCGCGCGAGCAGTCGCTCCAGTGGCTCGCGGCAGCCCTGGATGTCACCGATTGCCCAGGTGGCCATGGTCCGCTTCCTTCAGTGCAGGCTGCGCGGCACGGCGAGCGTGAACGGGGCGATGGGTGCCTCGAAGCGCGTGCCGTCGTCGGCGATCATCTGGTAGCTGCCGTGCATGGCGCCGACCGGCGTGGCCAGCACGGTGCCGCTGGAGTAGCTGTAACTCTCGCCCGGCGCCAGGCGTGGCTTCTGGCCGATCACTCCTTCGCCGTGCACTTCCTGCACCTTCTGATTGCCGTCGGTGACGATCCAGTGGCGCGTGAGCAGCTGGGCGCTGGCGGTGCCGAGGTTACGCAGGGTGATGTGGTAGGCAAACACGTAGCGCTGCGCCTGTTCGTCCGACTGTCCCGGCAGGTACTCGGTACGCACCTGCACGTCGATGTGGTAACGGGGGTCGGAGGCCGTGCCCTCGCGCCAGAGCGGGTGGTCAGTCATGGGCGTCACCGGCGGGGCGGGCAGCGGCGGTGTCGGCGAGCTGGACGAACTGCGCGACGGTGAGGGTCTCGCAGCGTACGCCCGGGTCGATGCCGCAGGCGGCAATGCCGGTGTCGTCGAGCAGGCCGCGCAGCGCATTGCGCAGCGTCTTGCGCCGCTGCGAAAAGGCCTGGGTGACCAGCGCGCCCAGCAACTTCTCGTCGCGCGCGGCTTGCGCCGGCGGCTGGGGAATGAGCCGAACGATCGCCGAGTGCACCTTGGGCTGCGGATTGAAGGCGCCGGGCGGCACGGTGAACAGCGGTTCGACGCGGCAGCGGTACTGCAACAGCACCGACAGGCGGCCGTAGTCGTCTTCACCGGCGGCGGCGCCCATGCGGTCCACCACTTCCTTCTGCAGCATGAAGTGCATGTCGGCGATGTGCGTGGCGGATTCCAGCAGGTGGAAGATCAGCGGCGTGGAGATGTTGTACGGGAGGTTGCCGACCACGCGCAGCTTGCCGCCGCGCTGCTGCGCCAGGCTGGCGAAGTCGTAGCGCAGGGCATCGGTTTCATGCACGCAGACCTTGTCGCCGAAGCGCGCGGCGATACGCGGCGCCAGGTCGCGGTCGATCTCCACCACGTCGAGGAACCCGGCGGCGGCCACCAGCGGCGCAGTGATGGCGCCGAGGCCCGGGCCGATCTCCACCAGCGCCTGGCCGGGGCGCGGGTCGATGGCGCGCACGATGCGGTCGATGACGTTGGTGTCGGTGAGGAAGTTCTGGCCGAAACGCTTGCGTACGGTGTGGCCGGCGATCGGGCGCGGACTCATGCGGATGCTCCGTGGTGGGCGCGGCGCGCGACCAGCGCGGCGGCGAGTGCCAGGGCAGCGCGCAGGCTGCCGGCGTCGGCGCGGCCGGTGCCGGCCAGTTCCAGTGCGGTGCCGTGGTCTACCGATGTGCGGATGACCGGCAGGCCCAGGGTGATGTTGAGGGCGTTGCCGAAGCCGGCGTGCTTGAGCACCGGCAGGCCCTGGTCGTGGTACATGGCCAGCACGGCGTGGCTGCCGGCCAGCGCGCGCGGCGTGAACAGGGTGTCGGCCGGCAGCGGGCCGACAATGTCGATGCCGCGCGCGCGGGCGCGCTCGAGTGCCGGTGCGATCACGTCGATTTCCTCGCGACCGAGGTGGCCGCCCTCGCCGGCGTGCGGGTTCAGGCCGCAGCACAGGATACGCGGGGCGGCGATGGCGAACTTGTCGACCAGGTCCGCGTGCAGGATGGCGATGACTTCATCGAGCAGCGCACCGGTGATGGCATCCGGCACGGCGCGCAGCGGCAGGTGGGTAGTGGCCAGCGCGACACGCAGGTCGCCGGCGGCCAGCATCATCACCACGCGCGGGGTGTGCGTGCGTTCGGCGAAATACTCGGTGTGGCCGCTGAACGCCACGCCGGCATCGTTGATCACGCCCTTGTGCACCGGCGCGGTCACCATGGCGGCGAAGTCGCCGCGCGTGCAGCCGTCGCAGGCGGCATCGAGGGTGGCCAGTACGTAACGGGCGTTGCGCGGATCGAGGGTGCCGGCCGTGCAGGGCGCGGCGAGCGGTACATGCAGCACGCTCAGCGTGCCGGCGTCGCGGCAGGCTGTTGCGCCGGGCTGCCACGCGTGCAGGGACAGCGGGACGCCCAACTGCGCCGCGCGCGCGGCGAGCAGGTCGCGGTCTGCAATGCACACGAGCGCTTCGTCGCGCGGCTGCGCGGCGAGGGCGATCGCCAGGTCCGGGCCGATGCCGGCCGGCTCGCCGGCCGTCAGGGCGATCGGTGCGGCCATGGCGTCAGGCCGGGTCCTTGATCTCGACCCAGGCCTCGTTGCGCAGTTCGCGCAGCCAGGCTTCCAGCTCGGCGTCGAACTTGCGCTTCCACACGGCGTTGCGTGCCTGCATGCGGCGGAATTCCTCGGAGGTGTCCTGGTCGCGTCGCTCCAGCACCTGCAGGAAGTGCCAGCCGTACTGGGTCTCGAACACGCCGGACAACTCGCCGGTCTTCGTGTTGCTCATCGCGTCCTCGAACTCGGTGACCATCTGGCCGGGGCTCACCCAGCCGAGGTCGCCGCCGGACAGCGCGCTGCCGTAATCCTCGGAATGCTTCTTCGCGATGGCGGCGAAATCCTCGCCGGCCAGCACGCGGTCATGCAGTTGCTGCGCGAGTTCGCGTGCCTCGGCGGCGGTGCGGATGGCCGAAGGCTTGACCAGCACGTGGCGTGCTTTTGCCTGCTGCACGACGCGCTCGGCGTCGCCCTTGCGGTCGACCAGCTTCAGCAGGTGGAAGCCGCTGCCGGAGCGCAGCGGGCCGGCGATGTCGCCGGGCTTCATGGTGGGGGCGAGGCCGGCGAACAGCGTCGGCAGTTGCGCGGCGTCCCGCCAGCCCAGGTCGCCGCCCTCGAGGGCATTGGCAGCGTCGGAATTGCGTACCGCGAGGTCGGCGAAGTCGGCGCCGCCGCGGGCCTCCGCCAGCAGGTGCTGGGCCTTCTCCTCGGCCGCCTTGACCTGCTCGACCGCGGCGCCTTCGGGGACCGCCACCAGGATGTGCGCGAGACGGTAGCTGCCGGCGAACATCTCGCGGGCCGTGGCGGACTTGAGGAATTCCTCGACATCGGCGTCGGTCATGCGCACGCGGTCGCCCACGCGACGCTGGCGTACGCGGTTGATGATCATGTCGCGGCGCACCTGTTCGCGGAAGGTGGCGTACTCGACGCCTTCCTCGTCGAGGCGCTGGACGAAATCACGCAGCGAAAGGCCGTTCTGGCGGGCAATGCCGGTGATGGCGCCGGTGACGGTGTCGTCGTCGATGCGGATGCCCATGCGGTTGCCGAGCTGGATCTGGATGCTTTCGACGATCAGTCGCTCGAGCACCTGGCGGCGCAGCACGTCGGACGGCGGTACCGGGGCCTTGCGCTCGACCAGCTGTGCCTCGATGTCGGCCATGCGGGCCTTGAGGTCGCTTTCCATCACCACGTCGTCGTCGACGATGGCGGCGATGCGGTCCAGCCACTGCACCTCGGCGCGCGCCGGCAATGCTGCCAGCGCGAGCAGGGCGAGCAGGGCGAGCGGCAGCGCGACGCCGGGAAACTTACTGTTCGAGCGCGTTGCGACGTTTTTCATAGCCGGGAATGTTTTCCGAGAGTTCGGAGCTGATCTGGTCGCCGAGGCTGCCCAGGCCCTTGAGTTCCACTTCGAAAACCACGCCCTGGTCGGGGACCAGCGTGGCCGAGCCGGTGTCGATGTCCACCGTGCGGCGCGCGACCACGCGCGCGCGCCAGCAGCAGCTTTCGTACTCGACGCCGCCAAGTGCTTCGAGCGAGCGGGCGTTGTTGAAGTCGAATACCCAGCGGCCGACCAGGTTCCAGTTGGCGTTGACTGGCAGCAGCCCGGAAAGTTCCGCCTGGTCGATGTCCGGGTCGTCGTAGCGGTACGCGGCGTTGAAGGTGCGGTAGTACTCGTCCTGCCAGCCGGCGCGCACGCTGCCGCGCACGAACTCGCCGTCATCCGGCGACCACTGGCCTTCGGCGCGCGCGTTCCAGCGCGGGCTGACCCGCCAGGCGGCGCTGGCCACCAGTGGCGAGCGGCGGGTGGTGTCGACCGGATCGAGCACGTCCAGTTGCTGGCGCAGGTCGTCGGCGTACAGGGCCTGGCCGATGCCGAAGCGCGCGGCCTCGCGGCCGTCGGGGGCGAACAGCCTGCTTTCCACCGCCAGCGACACCTGCTTTGCATCGCCGACGCGGTCGCCGCCGGTGTAGCGGTTGTCGCGGAACAGCTGGTCGTAACCGAAGGTGTACGCCGAGGTGTCGAACAGCGGCGCGTCGTACTGGTCGTGGAACGGCGTCCACAACAGGAAGGCGCGCGGCTCCAGGGTCTGCAGCCAGTCCTCGTCGCGGAAGCGGAAGTCGCGCTCGAGGAACAGCCGGCCATCGAGGCTGGCGGTGGGCACGGCGTACTCGGGTGCTTCGGCGGTGGCGTCCTCGAGTTCGTAGCGCGTGTAGCGCACCCTGGCGGCCGGTTCTGCCTGCCACCAGTCGCCGGCCAGCGGCAGGCGCAGCGACGGCTCCAGGCGCAGCCGCGATCCGGTCGGGTTCGCCGTGAGCGGGTCGACGTCGCGATCGAAGAAGGTGTACTCGGACTTCAGGCCCGCGACCAAGCCGCCGCCGACGGGCAATGCGCCCTGCGCCAGCAATTGCGGCAGGCGACGGTAGGGCTGGTCGGCATCGGTGATGGTCGGGTTGATGGTCTGCCAGCCCTGCGCGCGCGCCAGCAGGGTCCAGTTGTCGAGCGTGCGGCGCGCCTGGATCACGCGCACCAGGTGCGAATCGCGGTTCAGCGACAGCCGGGTGGACAGGTCGTCGAGGTAGTCGTTGTCGGAGACCTCGGTGGCGTCCGCGAGCACGGCCAGCGACGGGTCCGGTTCGCCGACGTGCCTGAAACGCAGCACGTAGCGGTCCTGGTCGCCGTACGCGGCGTCCTTGCCGATCCAGCCCACGCCCAGCGAGCCCGTGCCGATCGAGTCGGTCGGCGAGCCGTGCAGGTAGCGCAGTTCGCCCTCCAGCAGTTCGCCGCGATCCTCGATCCAGCGCGGCGTAAGCAGCAGGTCGTACTGCGGGTCGAGGTTGAAGTAGTACGGCACGGCGATGTCGGTGCCGTTGCCGTCGCTGAAGGTGAAGGTCGGGTAAAGCACGCCGGTGCGGCGGCGCTTGTCGATCGGGAAGGTGATGTACGGGATGTACATCACCGGTACGTCCTCGACCAGCAGTCGCACGTGGGTGGCGCTGCCCCAGCCGGCTGCCTGGTCGAGGCGGATGTTCTCCGACTTCAGGTACCAGGTGTCGTGGCCGGGTTCGCAGGTGGTGTAGGCGCCGCCCTCGATGGCGACGCTCCACGCGCTGTCGCGGCGGATGGCGCGCGCGCTGCCGCGGATGTGCGCATCGTGCAGGGCGTATTGCGTGTTGACGATGTGGCTGCCGCTGCCGTCGAGGGTGAGTTCGGCGCTGTCGGCTTCCAGCGTAATCGCCGGGTCCTGCAGGTACACGTGTCCCGACAGCAGCAGGCGGTCGCGGTTGGCGGTGATCACCGCGCGGTCGGCGCGCATCAGGTTCTGGCCTTGCCGCACTTCGACGGCGCCGGCGACCTGCGATTCACCCGTCTCGTCCAGTTGCATGCTGTCGGCGGCGACGTATACCGGCGAGCCGAGGCCCTGGTCGTCGCCCTCGAGCTTCGGTAGCGGCGGGGCCAGGTAGGCGCCGCTGCACCAGGGTGGCACGAACGGCACGCTGCCTTCGCGGAACCGTGCCAGTTCGGCACGGTTGTAGAAGTTGAGCGGCCGGTACGGCTGGGTCGGGGAGAGCGGCGGCAGAGGTGGTGCCTCGGCCTCTTCCTCCTCGCCGCCGCTGGCGTCCGCTGCCGGGGTGCCGGCAGTGCCTGCCGCGCGCAGGAGGGTGCCCTGCGCAAGCAGCGGCAGCAGCAGGGCGAGGGCGAGGCGCGCGGAACGCGAAGTCATGGGCGTGGAGGGGGCGGACGGCTGTCACGAGGAAGGCCGCATCATATATGATCCGCCCGGTTTTTTGCAGGAAACGCGGGGGTTTGCCCGCAGCGAGGATACGTCGATGTCGCTTGCCGCCCGCGAGGCCCTGCTCGCGCAATGGGCCGCCGCCGAGGCCGCCCGCCGGGGTTGGCCCGAACCCGCCGGCACGCTGGAAACGGTGTCCGGCGATGCCAGTTTCCGTCGCTATTTCCGCCTGCGCACGGCGCGCGGTCCGCTGATTGCCGTGGATGCGCCCCCGGACAAGGAGAACTGCCGCCCGTTCGTCGCCATCGCCCGCGCCCTGCGCGCCGGCGGTTTGCAGGCGCCGGAGGTGGTCGCCGTGGACTTCGACCAGGGCCTGATGTTGCTGGAGGATTTCGGCGACGCCCTGCTGCGCCCGGCGCTCGACGACCAGACGGTGGATCGCCTCTACGCGCTGGCCATGGACGAACTGCTGCGCATGCAGGAGATCGACAACGTGCCGGGCCATGCGCTGCCGCCCTATGACCGCGAGCGGCTGATGAACGAGATGCACCTGTTCCGCGACTGGTTCGTGAAGGTGCACCTGGGGCTCGAGCTCGGCGACGAGGAGTACGCGGTGCTGCAGGACGCCTGCGACCGCATCGCCGACGACAACCTCGCCCAGCCGGCGGTTTTCGTGCACCGCGATTTCCACTCGCGCAACATCATGCTGCTGGCCGACGGTTCACTGGGGCTGATCGACTTCCAGGATGCGGTCATCGGCCCGGTGACCTACGACCTGCTGTCGCTGCTGCGCGACGCCTACGTGGTGTGGCCGCCGGAGAAGGTGCGCCAGTGGGCGCTGCAGTTCGCGCGCATGCTGCGCGCCGAGCGCCGCATCGACGTGGGCGACGCGGTGTTCCTGCGCTGGTTCGACTGGATGGGCGCGCAGCGGCACCTCAAGGTGGTGGGTATCTTCGCGCGCCTCAACCACCGCGATGGCAAGGCCGGCTACCTCGAGGACATCCCGCGGGTGTTCAACTACCTGCTCGGGGAGATCGCCGGCTACCCGGAACTGGCCGCGCTCGAGCGGCTGCTGCGCGATCGCATCCTGCCGGCCTACCTGGCAAAGAAGCCCGATGCGCGCGCCCATCTCACCGCCCTGTAGCGAGGGGGGCCATGCCCCCGACGCCATTCCGCGAGGAACGCCCGTGAAAGCCATGATCCTCGCTGCCGGTCTCGGCACCCGCCTGCGGCCGCTTACCGAGACCACGCCGAAGCCGCTGATCGAGGCGGGCGGCAAGCCGCTCATCGCCTGGCACATCGAGCGGCTGGTGGCGCTGGGCGTGCAGGACATCGTGGTCAACCATGCCTGGCTGGGCGACCGCATCGAGGAAACGCTCGGCGACGGCGCGCGTTTCGATGCGCGCATCCACTACTCGCGCGAGGGCATGCCGCCGCTGGAAACCGCCGGCGGCGTGCGGCGCGCGTTGCCGTTGCTGGGCGACGATCCCTTCATCCTGGTCAATGGCGACATCTGGTCGGACTTCGACTTTGCACGCCTGCCCGGCGTGCTGGCGCCGCTGGGTGCCGATACGGACGCGCACCTGGTGCTGGTGGCCAACCCGGATTTCCATCCGCGTGGCGATTTCCACCTCGATGGTGGTGGTCGCGTGCATGCCGACGGCGAACCGAAGCACACGTTTGCCGGCATCAGCGTATTGCGGCCGCAACTGTTCGCGCATTTGCCCGACGGGCCGGCGCCGCTGGCACCGCTATTGCGCGCGGCGATGGCGCAAGGGCGCGTCACCGGCCAGTTCCACGGCGGGCACTGGACGGACGTCGGCACGCTGGAGCGACTGGCGGCGCTGCGCGCGCAACTCGGCGGCTGACGCCTCAGTCCCGGGCCTGCTGGCGCGCTTCGGTGCGCAGCGGCTGGTAGTGGTGGGTCAGCGCGTCGGCCAGTGTTGCCAGCGTGACCGGCTTGATGACCTGGCCATCCATTCCCGAGCGGCGTGCCACTACGCCGAATTCCGGCAAGGCGTGCGCGCTCAGCGCCAGGATCGGGCAGCGTGGCCAGCCCGACTGTGCCTCCAGGCGACGGATCTCGCGAGCTGCGCTGTTGCCGTCGAGCACCGGCATGTCGAGGTCCATCAGCACCAGGTCCCATGACAGTGGTGCCGCCGAATACATCTCCACGGCGCGGCGTCCGTCCTCGGCGATTTCCGCCTCGATGCCCAGCTTGCGCAGCAGGCCGCGGGTCACCAGCTGGTTGACCGGGTTGTCCTCGGCGACGAGCACGCGCATCCCGGTGGGCAGCACCGTGGCGGTGCCGGCGGCCACCAGGTCGATGTTGTCCATGCGCGCGTCGTCGGGCGTGAGCAACGCCACCAGTTGTTCGCGGGTGAACACCGAGCGGCTGGTGAATTCGCTTACTGCAGGGTCGCGCAGTTCCGCGCGCGAGGTGTCGACGCCCACCGCGGTGAGCACGCGGATAACCGCCCCGGGATGGAAGGCAACGATGTGCTGCGCCATCGTCACGGCGTCCTCGGGGTGGCGCTGCCCGTTGATGACCACGAATCCCAGTTCCGGGTGCACGTCGAGCACGCGTTGTGCATCGAGTTCGTTGGCGGCGGTGGACACGCGGCGCGTGATTTCCGGCGGCAGCGTCGCCACGGCCTGGGCCAGGTGCCCATCGCCATCCACCAGCAGTACCGACTGCGGCAACGGAGGCAATCCATGCGACGGGGTGGCGGGCGGTGCGTCGGGTGGTTGCCGGAGCGGCAGTTCGAACCAGAACACCGAGCCCGAACCCACGCCGCTGTAGACGCCGATGCTGCCCTGCATCATGTGCACCAGCTCGCGGCTGATGCTGAGGCCCAGCCCGGTGCCGCCGAAGCGGCGCGCCACGTCCGGCGAGGCCTGGGTGAACAGGTTGAACAGCTTCTGTTGCTCTGCCGGGGTGAGCCCGATGCCGGTGTCGCGCACTTCCACGCGCAGGCGGGTGCTGCCGTCGTTGCCGGCGGCCAGCTCGGCACACACTTCCACGCGCCCCTGCTCGGTGAACTTGACCGCGTTGGCGATCAGGTTGAGCAGCACCTGGCGGATGCGCACGGCATCGCCGAGCATGTGCTCGGGTACTGCATCGTCCACCTCGCAGAAGATCAGCGTGCGGTTCTGGCCGGCGCGCAGGCTGAACACCTGGGTGCTTTCCGCCAGCAGCGAACGGATGTCCACGGGCGCCTGGTCGAGCTCCAGCTTGCCTGCCTCGATCTTGGCGTGGTCGAGGATGTCGTTGACCAGGCTCACCAGCGAGCGCCCGGCGCTGCCGATCAACTCGATGTACTCGCGCTGGCGCGGGGTCGGCCGTGTATCGGCCAGCAGTTCCGCCAGGCCGATCACGCCGTTCAACGGCGTGCGGATCTCGTGGCTCATGCGTGCCAGGAACAGGCTCTTGGCGCGGTTGTCGGCCTGCGCGCGGATGGCCGCATAGCGCGTGCGGTAGAACATCACCGCCAGCGTGGTGATGGCCAGGTACAGGAGCAGCAGGCCGCTGGCGGCGGCGATGTCGACGCGCCGTTGCGCGGCGTATTCCTCGTCGACCAGGCGCCGCGCACCGGCGAGCAGGTCGTCGCCGATGCCGCGCGCGGCAGCCAGTGCGCGCTCCCCCTCGCGCCAGGCGGCTTCGCTGCCCAGCGTCACCTGCGGTGCCAGCAGCAGGAATTCCTCGGTGTGCGCCAGGTAGGCGTTGATGGCGTCGACGCGTGCCGGCGCCGGCAGCGTGCCGTCACCATGGCGGTCGTTGATGCTGGTGAGCTGGGTGGTGAGCGTGCCGGCAAGCACGTCCAGCGTGTTCCAGGCGTTGTCGACGTACTCGGCGTCGCTGGAGGTGATGTAGCCGTCGCGCAGCGCCGTGTACACCGCGATGCTGCGCATCAGGCCGATCTCGCGGCGCACCTTGCGGTTGGTGTCGAGGGCCAGCATCAGCAGTTCGTTGGCGTTCACCGCGTCGCCGGCCGCCATGTCCGACACGAAGAACAGGCTGGCCAGCAGCCCGTAGAGTTCATCGTTGAAGCGCTCGGCGTTCTCGAACGGCACCACGGTGGCGGCCATGTCGCCGCCATCGGTGTTGAGGCCTGCCCAGGCCTGTGCCATGCGATCCGCGCTGCCGGACAGCGAGGCGTTGTCGAGCGCGCGCACGCGGTCGAGGAACACCTGCAGGCGCTCCCCGGCCTGCGTACGGGCCTGTTCACGCATGGCCAGCGCCGAACGGTTGCCGAGGTAACTGGCCGTGGGGGCGAGATCGCGCAGGGTTTCCAGCGGGACAACCACCGCCATGCCGGCGCGGAAGGTTTCCAGCACTTCATTCATGCGCTGGTAGCGCGCCCCGTGGTCGCTGATCGTGCTGGCGAGCAGCCAGGCCAGCAGCGCGAAGGGCAGGGCGATGAGCGCGGCGATGCCGGCCAGGGTGCCCGACCAGGGGGATTCCTTTCCTTGCTCCATGCCGCGGGGGTGACCGGTCCGGGGTGAGGGGGTGCCCATTCTGCACGCTGGCGGGGCGGGTGGCAGCCTTTCCCGCCGGTCGGCAAACTTCACAAGCAGCGCGGATTCGCGCATCGTGCGCATCGGCGGCGACCCGCCCCGGCGAACCCCTTCCAGGAACCGTCCATGAGCCAACCGATCCTCCTTGCCAAGGGCACCCGCGACATCTTCCTGCTGCCGGCCATGGCCAACCGTCACGGCCTGATCGCCGGCGCCACCGGCACCGGCAAGACCGTGAGCCTGCGGGTGCTGGCGGAGGCCTTCAGCCGCCTGGGCGTGCCGGTGTTCATGGCCGACGTGAAGGGTGACCTGGGGGGACTGGCGGCGCCGGGCGGTGACAATCCCAAGGTCGCGGCCCGGGTGGCCGAGCTGGGCATCCGCGATTACCGCACCGAGGGTTTCCCGGTGGCGTTCTGGGACCTGTGGGGCGAGCAGGGCATCCCGGTGCGCACCACCCTCGCCGAATTCGGTCCCATGCTGCTGGCGCGGGTGCTGGAGCTCAACGACACCCAGGCCGGCGTGTTGAACCTGGTGTTCAAGGTGGCGCAGGACGAGAACCACCTGCTGCTGGATCTCAAGGACCTGCGCGCGATGCTGGCGCACGTCGCGGAGAACGCGAAGAAATACCAGGCAAGCTACGGCAACGTCGCGTCCGCGTCGGTCGGCGCGATCCAGCGCCAGTTGCTGGCGCTGGAACAGCAGGGCGCCGATCGCTTCTTCGGCGAGCCGGCGCTGAAGGTCGCCGATTTCATGGCGCAGCAGGACGGCAAGGGCGTGATCAGCATCCTCGCCGCCGAGAAGCTGATGAATTCGCCGCGCCTGTACGCCACCTTCCTGCTGTGGTTGCTCGGTGAATTGTTCGAAACGCTGCCGGAAGCCGGCGACCTGGCGCAGCCGAAGCTGGTGTTCTTTTTCGACGAGGCGCACCTGCTGTTCAACGACGCGCCGAAAGCGCTGGTCGATCGCATCGAGCAGGTGGTGCGCCTGATCCGTTCCAAGGGCGTGGGCGTTTATTTCGTCACGCAAAACCCCATCGACATTCCCGAGACGGTGCTCGGCCAGCTGGGCAACCGCGTACAGCACGCCTTGCGCGCGTTTTCGCCGCGCGATCAGAAGGCGGTGAAGGCCGCTGCCGAGACGTTCCGCGCCAACCCGGCGCTGGACGTGGCCCAGGCGATCACCGAACTGGGCGTCGGCGAGGCGCTGGTGTCGGTGCTGGATGAAAAGGGCACGCCGACCGTGGTCGAGCGCGCCTTCGTGGCGCCGCCGGCCTCGCGGCTGAAGCCGCTGGCGCCGGAGGAGCGCGCGGCGATCATCGCCGCGTCGCCGCTGCGCGCGGTGTTCGCCACCCCGGTGGACCGCGAGTCGGCGCACGAATCGCTCAACAAGCGCATGGCGCAACGCCATGACAGCGACGCGTCGCTGCGCACGGCACCGCCCGTGCCCGCCGGGCCGTTGCCGTCGGATGGCGACCAGGAGGCGCCGGTGGAAGAGTCCGCTGATGCGCCGTCAAAGGTGGCCGGGGCCGGCATGCTGGCGGCCATCGGCGCCGGCATCGTCTGGTTCCTCAAGACGCTGCTGAAGGCGGTCGGCTACCAGCTTGCCCGGGATCTGGCGCGCAAGACGGGCGGTCGCCCGCGCAGTACGACCCGCCGCACCCGTCGCTGACGGGGCCCTGAACCTGTCGTAGAATACTTGTACAAGTCCACTTGATTTGTACAAGTATGGGCGCAACCCAGGCACCTGCCGACACCCTCACCGCGATCGACATCGTCCGCTACGGGTTCCCCGCGGCGGCGCTGGCGTTGCTGGGCATCCCCCTTTTCCTGCTGGTGCCGGCGTTTTTCGTTGATGACCTCGGCTTGCCGGCGGCTTCCGTCGGGCTGGCCCTGCTGGCGGCGCGACTGCTGGACCTGTTCATCGATCCGGCGCTGGGCCACTGGTGCCGTACCGCTCCCCGCGCGCGGCTGGTGCTGGTGCTGGGGGTGCCCCTGCTGCTGGCCGGCGTCACCCTGTTGTTCCGTCCGTCCGACGATGCCGGCGCCGGCTGGCTGTTCGCCGGCGCGCTGCTGGCCTATCTCGGCTGGTCGCTGGTCGCGGTCCCGTTGCTGGCGATAGGGGCGGTCCTGCCGGGCGACGATGCCGGCCGCTCGCGCCTGGCGTTCGGTCGCGAGGCCTTCACCCTGGTCGGCACGCTGCTGGCGATCGTGGTGCCGGCCGCGCTGTCCGCGCAGGATGGCACCCGCGCGTCGCTGGCGGTGGCCTGGTGGATCCTGCTGGTGCTGGTGCCGCTCACCCTGCCGGCACTCTGGCCACTGGCGACGCGAGCCGCATGGGGTGGCGTGCAGCCCTGGGCCACGGGGGTGGCGCGCAGTGCCGCGCTGTTCGGCTTCGCGCCGTTCCGGCGCACGCTGCTGGCCTATTTCCTGAACGCGCTGGCCAATGCCATCCCTGCCACCCTGCTGGTGCTGTACGTGACGCACGTGCTGCGTGCCGAAGCGGACCTGGGCCTGTTCCTTGCGCTCTACCTCGGCGCCGGCTTGCTGGCGATGCCGGCGTGGCTGTGGGTCGCGCGGCGACAGGGTGCAGGACAGGCGTGGCTGGCGTCGATGCTGTGGGCCGCGGGCGTGTTCGCGCTGGTGCCGTTCATGGGCAGCGGCGACGTGCTGGCGTTCGCGCTGGTATGCATCGCCACCGGATTCAGCGTGGGCGCGGACAACGCCCTGCCTGCCGCTTTGCAGGCACGCGTGGTGGCCGACTTGCGCGCCCGCGCCGGCGACGACGATGCCGCGCTGGCCTTCGGCTGGTGGAGCGTGACCACCAAGCTGGCACTGGCGGCCGGTGCGGCGATCGGCCTGGTAGCGATCGACGCCGGCGGCTTCCGCCCGGGTGAAGGCAGCGCCGAAGGCACCACGGCGCTGGTGCTGGCGTACGCGGTCTTGCCGGTGTTGTTCAAGCTGTTGGCGGTGGCGGCGGCGTGGCCGGCCATGCGCCGCAGCGATGCCCTTGCCGTGGAGGAAACGCCATGATCGGTCGCTTCGTTGCCGCATGCCTGGTCTTGCTGATGCTGGCGACGCCCTTGTCGGCGCGCGTGGAACGCCTGGAAGGCGTGGCTTTCGAACACACGCGCCGCGTCGGCGACGCCGACTGGCTGTTGTCCGGCACGCACCTGAGCCGCTGGGCCGGCCTGCTCAAGGTGAGCGTGGCCGCGCTGTGGTTGCCGCCCGATGCGCGCGGCCGTGACGTGCTGGATGCGGGCACCGGCAAGCAACTGGAAATCCATTACCTGGTGGACATTCCCGGTGAACGCCTGCGCGACGGCACGCGCGAGGTGCTGGCGCGCAACGTCACGCCGGCGCAGCTGGCGCGCGAGCGCGCCGGCCTCGATGCGCTCGTCAATGCCTTTACCGACGTGCGTGCCGGCGACCGCTACACGCTCACCCACGTGCCCGGCGCCGGCGTGACGCTGGCGCTCAACGGACGCGTGGTGGCGCGTGCGCCGCGTGACGAGACCGCCGCGGCGATCTTCGCCGTGTGGCTGGGCCCGGCGCCGCTCAACGAGGCCAAGAAGCGCGACCTGCTTGGCTACCGCCTGCATCGCCAGGCCGCCCTGCCCTGAGGAGGACCCACACCATGACGCACCTGTTGCCACGCTTATTGTTGCTCGTCGCACTGTTCGGACTGGCCTCCTGCAGCCACCAGCGCCTGGATGATTACGCCGGCACCACGCCGGCGCTGGACCTGTTCGCCTACTTCGAGGGCCACACCCGCGGCTACGGGCTGGTGCAGGAAACCGACGGCACCCTGATGCGGCGTTTCGTGGTGGACATCACCGGCACCGTGGCCGGTGACACGCTGACGCTGGACGAACAGTTCGTGTACGACGACGGCGAGCGCCAGCAGCGCATCTGGACCATCCGCCGCGTCGGTCCCGGCGACTACCGCGGCACCGCCGGCGACGTGGTGGGCGAGGCGACCGGGCGCGTGCAGGGCGCCGCGCTGAACTGGCGCTATACCCTGCGCCTGCCGGCGCGTGGCCGGGTCTGGGAAATCGCCTTCGACGACTGGATGTACCTGCAGGACCAGCGCGTGCTGGCCAATACCGCGCGCTTCTCCAAGTTCGGCGTGGACCTCGGGACCGTGACCCTGTTTTTCGTGAGGGATCCCGACCGGCCCCTGTAGGCCCGTGCCGGCTGGCGGTTGTCAAAACAGGGCGGCGAATACATAGTGTTTACCCCCGGTTCCCGACCCTTCGGCAGAGACACACGCCATGGCCTCGCTCATCGACACCGTCCGTGACTTCAAGGGCTTTTCCGACATCCGCCCCAAGCCGCGCCTGAAGGACGAATCCATTCCGCGCGACATGGGCCTGCCGCTGCTCGGCTACACGCTGGACTTCCTCAAGGATCCGCTGGCGCTGTCGGAGAAACTGTACCGCCGCAACGGCAACATCGTGCGCACGCGCATGGTGAACGAAGTCATCCTGATGTACGGGCCGGAAGCCAACCAGTTCGTGCTGCAGAACACCGACCACCAGTTCTCCAGCGAGTGGGGCTGGTGGTACCACCTGCATCGCGTGTTCCCCAACAACGTGATGATGATGGACGGCGACCTGCACTGGTTCCAGCGCAAGCTGATGGCGCACGCCTTCAAGAAGCCGCAGCTGGTCGAGTACCTGAACCGCATGAACCCGGAGATCAGGACCGGGCTCACCAAGTTCCCCACCGGCCGCAACGTGCTGATGTTCCCGGCGATCAAGAAGCTGACGCTGGACATGGGCGCGAAGATCTTCATGGGCACCGACGTCGGTCCGCAGGCCGACCAGCTCAACCATGATTTCCTGGTCACCGTGGATGCGGCCATGGCGATCATCCGCGACCCGGTGCCGGGCACGCTGATGGCGCGCGGCGTGAAGGCGCGCCAGCGCCTCGAGGACTACTTCTACGGCATGATCGCGCAGAAGCGCGCCACCCAGTCGCCGGATTTCTTCAGCCAGTTCTGCCACGCCGAGGACGACAACGGCCAGCGCTTCACCGACAAGCAGATCGTCGACCACATGATCTTCCTCATGATGGCCGCGCACGACACCACCACGTCGACGCTGACCACCATGATCTACGCGCTGGGCAAGGACCAGAAATGGCAGGACCGCCTGCGCGAGAAGTCCATGGCGCTGGGCAATGACTTCCTCGAGTTCGACCAGCTGGCCGAGCTCAACGAGCACGAGTGGTGCATGAACGAGGCGCTGCGCATGTACCCGCCGCTCACCTCCATGCCGCGCGGCGTGGCCAAGGACTGCGAGTTCCAGGGCCACAAGCTCTACCGCGGCGAGCTGGTCGGCATCTCGCCGATCCTCACCCATTACCTGCCGGAATACTGGAGCAACCCGTACCAGTTCGATCCGGAGCGCTTCGGTCCGGGCCGTGCCGAGCAGAAGAAGAATTTCTTCCAGTTCATCCCGTTCGGCGGCGGCCACCACACCTGCCTGGGCCAGCATTTCGCCGGCGTACAAGTCAAGGCGATGATGCACCAGATGCTGCGCCACTACCGCTGGAGCGTGCCGAAGGACTACACCATCCCGTACCAGCTGGTGCCGATCGTGAAGCCCAAGGACGACCTGCCGGTAACGTTCGAGAAGATCCGCTGAGGCCCGCGTCACGGCTTCGCCCTGACAAGTTAATCAATACGTCAGCGCTCCCCTGTTTGGGGGAGGCTTGCGCGAGTAATGGTCGGACAATAAGTGTTCGGCTACTCGACGTTATTGCGTATCATTCGCGACAGCCCAGGCGTTTTTGCCGGGTCCGCCGATCGGCGGGTACCCTCCTGCATGTGCCCAATATGGACCGTTGGAGTGATGACGCATGTCGCGCGAATTGCTGTTCTACGAAAAGCCCGTCGCCCTGCACCGGGAGATCCACAAGGGCTTGGCCTTCAAGCCGCTCACCGACTTCGGCTTCTCGGCCGGCGTGAATTCCGTGCCGGTGTCCGGCATCGAGTTCTTCGAGGCCAGCCGTGACTTGCCGGTGCTTTTCAACCGCGATGCCGAAGGCCGCTATTACCCGCTGGCATTGCTGTCGCTGAAGCAGCAAGGCCATGACTGGCTGCAAGCCGACGGCTCGTGGCGCGGCCGCTACATTCCCGCCTTCATTCGCCGCTATCCCTTCGCGCTCACCGCCAACGGCACCGTCTGCTTCGACGAGAGCTGCCCGTCGTTCGGTGCGGACGGCGAGAAGCTGTTCACCGACCAGGGCGAAAACGGCGATGTGCTGAAGCGCATCATCGGTTTCCTCAACCAGTACGACGCCCACGCAAAACTGACCCGCGAATTCACTGCGGCGCTGGCGGAGAAGGGCCTGCTGAAGCCTTTCAACCTGCAGATCGTCGGCAACGGCGACCCGCTGCGGCTGGAGGGGCTGTTCGCTGTCGACGAGGCCCTTTTTGCCAAGCTTGACGACGCCACGGCAGGCGAGTGGCTGCGCAAGGGCTGGCTGGCCTGGGTCTATGCCCACCTGCATTCGCTGGGCGCACTGCATGGCCTGGGCCGTCGCCCCGGTGACGCTGCCAAACCGTAACGCCGCCGCGCCTTCACGGGCGCTGCCGTTACGGGCGAACTGATACACGCGCTTTTCACCATTCACGGATATGAATCGCACGGCCGCGCAGATGCCGGTCGGCGAGGGAGCATGAACATGGGCGCTTTCCGCAAACACCCCCTCGCGGTTCATATCGAAGCAAGCATTGCGCTGCATCGCCAGCCGGCCGGCCTGCCGCTGCGCAATGGCTGGCGCACGCTGGCCGGGCTGGCCTTGGGCGCTGGCACCGGCGTGGCGTCGGCGGCGTCCGATATCGCGGTGCTGTCCGGTGCGAGCATGACGGTGGCCGGCAACGTCATCGACCTGAACAACACGCAGACCGGCAACGTCGCGGTCAACGTCTTCAACAAGTTCTATCTCGACCAGCCTGACACGGCCAACCTGAACTTCCAGGCCGACAAGCTCGTCAACATCGTCCGTGACAAGGTCGAAGTCCACGGCGTGCTCAACAGCTACAAGAGCAGCGTGCTCGGCGGTGATGTCACCTTCGCCAGCGCGCAGGGTTTCGTGGTGGGAGCCAGCGGCGTCGTCAACGTCGGCAAGCTGACGGTAGCCACGCCGACCGCGAGCGAGCTCGATGGCTGGATCGCCGATCCGTCGGTGCTGGCGGGCAGCAGTCTGCCGGGCTTCAAGGTGTCGGACTCCGGCCTGGTGACGATTGCCGGCGTGGTCAACACCCGCGACGGCATCACCGTCCATGCACGTGGCATCACCGTCGAGGATTCGGCGCTGATGGTGGCGGGCACCGCAACCGGCGCCGATGCGCTGATGACGCCACGTCTCACCGCGGCAGTGAACGCGACCTATGCCGACGCGGCCAATGCCCTGCGCGTGGGTGGAAACGGCGACATCCTGCTGACGGCGGAAGCCGACAGCAGCGACGCCGACCTGTGGAACCCGCTGCCGGGCTTCGATGCCGGCATCGCGCAGGCCGATGCGTTCATCGAGATCAAGGGCGACGTGCTGGCCAGCGGTGATGTCCGCGCCGAGGCGAAAGCCAGCGCCACTGCGGCCTACGAGTTCGATCCGTCCGCCGGCCTGTTCAACGGGTCGTTCGATCCGGCCGCGTACGACGACGGCGTGCCGGTGAGCGGCCTGTGGGCCAGCACCAGTCTCTGGGATACCGGTATCCCGCTCAACAACGTCGAGGCGCGCGCCAGTGCCACGGTGACCGTGGCATCGACCGCGCAGATGGTTGCCGGCGGCGACGTCGACCTGCGTGCCAGCACGGTGACGCTGGTGTCCACCGATGGCCTCGGCGAGCAGGACCAGGCCGGGCAGACGGTGTTCATTGCGGCGCCGTTCACCTACGGTTTCGTCGGCGGCGACAGCCAGGTCGTGATCCGCAGCGGCGCCACCGTCAATGCCGGCGGCGACCTGGACCTGCTGGCGCACAACGAAACCGCGCTGTCGCTGCAGGCGCTGACGGCGCCGCCCAATGAGCAGGGCATCGGCGACTTCATCGCGCTGGCCTACGGCAAGAGCGACATCAACGCGCTGGCGACCGTGGAAAGCGGCGCCGATGTCGATGTCGCCGGCGACGTTTCCGTGATTGCCGAGAACGCATCCAGCTTCGAGGTTTCCGCCACCGCCGATGCGGCGTTTGCCTTGGGTGACTTCGACACCCGTGCCGTCGCGGTTCTGGGTGCCGACCTGGGTTCGGCCGGCGATCGCGTAGGCGACGTGACCGTGCTGGCGCTCGATCGCATCGAGAAGCAGGAAGTTTCCGCCAAGGCCGAGCAGCCGGAGGCGGACCAGCCGTTCACCGCTGGCACCATCAGTATCGGCTTCTACGGCCAGTTGCCCGACCTCGCGCAGAAGATCACCGACACGGTGACGGGCAGCGCCGGCGCCGAGAACTCCGCCGACATGGCCACCGGCAGCTCCGCGGATGCCACCTCCGGCACCGGCGGCACCGGTGGTACCGGTGGTACGGGCAGCAGCAAGCTGACCTGGGAAGCCGGCGTGGCCATCGCCCTGAACATGGGTGACCACGAGGCCACCGCGCAGATCGGCCGCACTGCCGCCGGCGCCGATGCGCCGGCCATCTACAGCGACGGCAGCGTCGTGGTAGCCAGCGATCTCAACACTCAGTTCTTCCGCACGCTGTCCGATGCCAAGGCCAAGCCTGAGGCTGAAGACGCCGGTACGGGCGGCACCGGCACCACTACAACGACCAGCGTCAGTGTCGCTGTCGCCGCCAGCATTGGCGTGCAGGACAGTACGGCCATCGCCGAGATAGGGCAGGGTGTGACGATCGAAGCCGCCGACGTGCACGCGGTGGCGCAGCAGGCGCTGCCGTTCAACAGCAAGCCGTGGACCGAATGGGACAACCCGCTCAGCACGCTCAAGGACCTGGCCGGCAGCAACTTCGGCATCGATGAGGCGGTGACGAGCTTTGCCAACGCGACGGCCAGCACCAAGCCCTCCGCCGGTACAGGCGGTACGGGTGGCACCACAGGTGGCACCGGTACCACCAGCAGCGGCGACAAGGTGGCCTTCGGTGGCGCCTTCAACCTGCAACTGGTGAACCACGACACCAAGGCGTGGATCGGCGACGGTGCGCACATCATCACCTCCGGCGGTGACGATGCCGCGCGCAAACTGCTGTACAGCATGACAATTGGCGCCATTGGCGACAGCATGGCCGACGGTTACGACGAGGATGCCGGCACCGTAGCCTACGAGTGGGGCCTGCAGAAAGCGGTCAGCGTGGAAGCGGCCAACCACATCACCGCGCTGCACCTGAACGGCAACATGGGCAAGATGCTGCTGGTGCCGACGTCCACCGATGGCGCCGCCATTGGCGGCACCATCGCCTACGTGAAGTGGGCGTCCGACGCGGTGGCCGGCATCGGCGACGCGACCATCGACATCGCCGACGGTTCGCTCGGCATCGATGCCCTCAACAACGACACCCAGATCCTGGTCACGCCGTCGTCCGGCAAGGGCAAGGGCGTCGGCTTCGCCGGCGCGCTCGCGATCCTCGACGCCAACAACTACACCAGCGCCTCGCTGTACAAGGGCGCGAACGTGAATGCCGACGCGGTCGGCATCGACGCCCGCCAGATCATTTCGCACTGGGCGGCCTCGGGCGCGCTGTCGATGACCAACGAGACGGCCATCGGCATCGGCGCCGCGGTCGCGCTGTCCGACGGCGACACCCGCGCCTATGTCGGCGACAACGCCGACGACGCCGAGCGCATCGTCGCGACGGATCCGCTGGCAGCGCCGGCGACGGCATACACGCAGACGCCGGACGGCAGCATCGTCACCAATGAGCTGCACGCGCGCGCGACGTCTTCCGGCATGGCCGGCGCGCTGGGCGTCGCCGGTTCGGTGGCGCAATCGTCGGATCAGTCGGGCGGCACCGGCGGCACCGGTGGTACCAGCGGCGGTTCTGCCGGCACCAGCCCGTCGCTGGCCAGCAAGTTCATGAATTTCATCAAGGACCCGCAGGCAGGCCTGCTCGGCGCCTTCGGCAACGCCACCGGCAGCGGTGACCCGGCCGCCGGCTCCGGCACGCCGCCGGCCACCGGCAGCCAGACCACATCGATCGGCTCGGTCACCGGCGACGCCGGCACCGGCAACACCGCTCCGACCAACACCGGCAGCAGCACCGACAGCGCGCAGAGCGCGAGCCTGGCCGCGGCCGGCGCGTTCACCGTCGCCGTCGGCGACATCGACGTCGGCGCCTGGCTGGACGGCGCCAACATCAGCGCGCCGGCCACCGACACCGTCGACGTCGCCGTCGAGGCGCTCAACAAGACCGTGCAGGTCAGCGGCGCCGGCGGCGCCGCGCTGGTGATGAGCAAGCAGGGGTCCACCGGCAGCAGCACGGCGCTGGCGGGCGCGATCGCCTACCAGATCAGCCAGAACAACACCGAGGCGTACATTTCCGGCAGCAGCATCAGCGATGCCGGTGACGTCGACGTGCTGGCCGCCAACGGCGGCGAGCGGATCTCGATCGGCCTCGGCATCGGCGTCAACACCTCGTCGGGCTCGGGCAGCAGCACCACGGCGGCGCTGTCGGTCTCGGCGGCGCAGGTCAAGGATTCGGCCAACGCGAGCGTCGAAGACAGCACGATCACCGCCAGCGCCGACGACACCACGGCGCTCAACGTCGATGCCTGCAGCAGCACCGACATCGGCGTCGGCGGCGGCTCGGTCTATGCCGGCGGCAAGACCGGCCTCGGCCTGGCGATCACCTTTGCCACCATCGGCAATCCCGACGGCGACACCGATGCCGTCAGCGCCGTCATCGACGGCAGCGACATCAGCAATTTCGACGACCTGAACGTCGATGCCGTGAACGCCAGCCGCATCGTGCTGGCGGCCGCCGGCGTCGGCGTGCAGTCCGGCCAGAACGCCATCAGCCTCGGCGGCAGCTTCGCCGTCGGCGACATCGGCACGCGCACCCGCGCGCTGGTCACCGGCGGTTCGGTCATCAACGGCGGCGACCTGTCGGTCAACGCCATCGGCAGCGCCGACGCGACGCTGGATGCGCGCCTCGACGGCCTGGCCAGCGCCGGCAAGGGCAGCCTCAACGACACCGTCGACGCCGGCAACGGCTTCGATTTCTCCGGTGAAGACGCCTACGGCAACACCAGCATCGCCACCGGCGAGGACCAGAGCGAGGCCGCCAGTTTCGATGGCACCGGCGAGCGCATCATCGTCGTCGCCGGCCAGGTCAACGTGGCCGCCGGTTCCGGCGGCGGCGCCGGCGGCATCGCCTACTCGCACGCCGACATCCACACCCTGCGCGAAGCGCGCATCGACGACGCGGTGGTCACCGCCGGTGACGTCGACGTCAACGCCGCCAACGAGGCGCTGATCTACAACGTCGCGGTCGGCGTCGCCGTCAGCACCGGCAGTTTCTCCGGCGTCGGCTCGGTCGGCGTCTCGCGCATCAACAACCAGGTCGTCGCCGAAGTCGGCGACTGGGACACCGCGCAGTCCGGTGGCGAGAGCGTCACCGCCGACAGCCTGGCGGTCAGCGCCGAAAACCGTTCGCAGATCATCGGCGTGACCGGCGGCGTCGCCGTCACCGCCGGCAGCGGCCCGGCCGGCGGCCTCGCGGTCAGCGTCAACCTGGTCGGCGACCGCGATGACGACGGCGACGGCGAGGGCGACCACCTCACCAGCGCCCGCGTTGCCAACACCGGCCTCGAGGTCACCGATCTCACCGTCAACGCCGAAAGCGGCGGCGACGGCGACCGCAACCAGATCATCGCCAACGCCATCGGCGTCGGTATTGCCAGCACCTCCGTGGCCTTTGCCGGTGCGCTCACCGTCAACAACATCGAGCAGAGCATCGATGCCGGCGTGAAGAACATCAGCGGCGCCGGCGTCGATGGCGCGGGCGACCTCGCGATCACCGCCAGCGACGATACCTTCAGCGTCGGCACCGCCTGGACGGTCGCCGGCAGCGCCGGCGGCCCGGCCGTCGGCGTGTCGGTGGTGGTCAACCGCGTGGTCGACGACGTCACCGCGGAACTGCTGGGTGGCGGCACGGCCGACTTCGATGTCGCCAACGCGCGCATCAGCGCCGATCGCAACCTGCAACTGCTGACGCTGGATGCCGGCGTCGCCGTGTCCTCGACCGCCGGCGTCGCCGGCTCGGTCGGCACCGCGTACACCGACGGCCTGGTACAGGCCCGCATTGCCCAGGGCGCCAATCTCGCCGCCACCGGCAACGTGGTGGTCAGCGCCGAATCCGACACCCTGAGCCAGGCTGCCTCCGGCGCGCTGGGCATCGGCGTGAAGGGCGGTGCCGGCGCGCTGGCGGTTTCCACCGTCATCGACGACAGCGAAACGCGTGCCTATGTCGACGGCAGCACCGTCACTGCCCTCGGCCAGGGCGCATCGACCGACGTCAACAGCGGCGCGCTGATCGGTGCGCCGGCGCTGGCGGACCTCGACGACGAGCAGATCGAGCTCGACCGCAAGCAACTGGAATCCGGTTTCACCACCGCCAACCTGTCCGAAGGCACCGAGCAGGTCACCGGCCTCGCGGTCAACGCCACCAGCTACAACCGCGCACTGGCGGTGGAAGTGGCGGGTGCCGGCGGCCTCTACGGCGGCGTCGCGGTGAACGCCGCGGTCCATGCCTTCAACGGCGAGACCTCCGCCTACATCAAGGACAGCAACATCAACGCCGGTGAAACGCCGGCGGACGGCACCGACGTGCTGGTGCGCTCGGGCAGCCACAACGCGGCCCTCGGCATCACCGCCGGCGTCGCCGGCGGTGCCGGCGCCGGCGTCGCCGGCCTCGTGCTCAACCTCGAGGACCACGACAACAGCGCGCGGGTGGTAAACAGCATCGTCCGCGCCGATGCGCTGACGCTGGACGCGGCCACCACCTCGCTGATGCAGGGCGTGGCGGTCGGCGTCGCCGCCGGCGGTTTCGGCGGCGCGGCCTCGGTGGTCACCAACAAGCTCGACGGCGACACCACGGCCTGGCTGAAAGGCGGCACGACGACGGCTGACACGGTCACTGTTTCCGCCGAGAACAGGCAGGAAAGCAATGCCGCCACCGGCTCGGCGGGCATCGGCGGTGCCGCCGGCCTCGGCGTCGGCCTCGTGGTCAACCTGGTCTCGGGCGACACCCGCGCCCTTGTCGGCGACGAGCCGGAACAGGTCGACAGCGACAACGGCAGCTTCGGCACCATCGTCAACGCCGACCACCTGACCGTCGACGCCGCACGCTCGGAAACCGTCAACGCCTACGCGTTCGGTGCCGGTGTCAGCGCCAATTACGGCCTCGCCGGCATGGTCAACGTCAGCGACACCGCCGGTGAAACCCGCGCCGGCATCTACGACACACAGCTGCGTGGCGAGAACGGCGGCAGCGAGCGCGCCGATACCGTCACCGTCAAGGCCAATGAATTCTTCAGCGCCGAGCAGATTTCCGGCGCCATCGGCGTCGGTGCGACCGGCATCGGCGCCGCCTTCACGGTGGCGCTGAACCGCACGCAGACCGTGGCGGAAGTGGTGAACTCCAACGTCTCGGCCGACCTGCTCGACCTCGACGCCCGCAGCGACAACGACGGCTTCGTCAGCAGCGTCTCGGCCGGCGTCGGCAGCTTCGGCGGCGCGATCAGCCTCGGCTACATCCGCCAGGGTTCCGGTTCCGGCGCCAGCGCGGGCTACAGCAATTCCGCTGAAGAAGTCGAGGTCGAAGTCGACCCGGAGAGCGAGCTGGAAGGCAGCCTCGCCAGCACCAACAGCACGCTGGGCTCCGGCGACATCCTCGACAACAACCACACGCTTTCGCGGATCGAGGGCCTGGACGGCAACGCGCTGAAGAGCCAGACGCAGAGCAGCGTCGACGTCGCCGGCAGCGAGCAGTCGGGCACCCTGCAGGATGTCACCGGCAGTGCGCTGCTGGCCGACGGCATCAAGCTCACCGCCGCGCGCGTTTCCGGCGGCACGGTGGATGCCGGCAACGTCACCGCCGACAGCGTCGGCCTCACCCACAACGAGATCCTGTCCGGTGGCGTCGCCGCCGGCCTGGTCGGCGCCTCGGGAGGCCTCGGCGTCATCCGCAATTACAACCAGAACGTCGCGCTGGTCGACGCTGCGGTGACGGCGGACAACATCCGCGTCAACGCCGAAGAGAAAGATGGTGCGGCCGGCAGCGCCGCCGAACTGGTGGCGTTCACCGGCTCGGCCGGCGGCATCGCCATCGGCGTCGCCGTCAGCGACGCAAAGACGGAAAACAAGGTACTGGCGGGCATCACCCAAGCCGCCGGCCGCGATACCGGCGGCAGCAACGGCACTAACAGCGTGCTGAGCGTGAGCGCCACCGACAGCAGCAGCATCCGCGTGGGCGGCGACCAGGACGACGGCAGCTACAACCCGAGCAACCTCACCGTCGCGCTGGCCGCGATCGGCCTGAGCTACGCCGACGCCGGCAAGGACAGCGACGTCCGGGCCTTCATCGGCGGCGACGGCAAGACCGTCACCGGCTTCGACCAGGTCGACCTCGACTCGAAAGTCTCCGGCCAGGTGCGCGCCTCGGCGTTCGCCGTGTCGGCGGCCTACTTCGGCAGCGCGCAGGGCGTGCTGACCTTCGCCAGCGACGAGTCCTCGGCGCAATCGCGCCTGGCCGGCAACATCGGCAGCAACGTCGCGGTGAACGCCAGCAGCGATACCTACGCGCAGACGCAAACCAGTTCCTACGGCATCAGCGTGGCCGGCGGCGTGGCAGTGGGCGTGTCGTGGGCGGAAGCCACGGCCGACACCGACAGCCGCGTGGTTGTCGCCGACGGCGCCAACTTCTCCGGCGGCACCGGTACGGTCAGCCTCGATGCGCAGACTTCGCGCAACGGCCACAACGCCGACGCGCGCGCCTTCGCCGCGTCCGGCGGTCTGCTGGCCGGCGCCTCGGCGGCGCAGTCGCGCGCCCGCAACTACAGCAACACCACCGTCGACATCGGCGATAGCGTGGTGTTGCCGCTGGCCGACTTCAGCGCCAGTGCCGACGCCGATACCGTGCAGTACTCCGACGCCGACGGCTATTTCGCCGGCGCGCTGGCGATCGGCGCCAACAAGGCGGTGTCCGATTCCAACATCCGTACCGAGGTGTTGTTCGGCAAGAATCCGGTGGCGCCGGGCCTGCGTGGCGGCGACCTGCTGCTGTCAGCGACCGGCAAGAACGACAACCTGGCCTACTCCACGGCCGGCGGCGGCGGCATCATTTCCGGCAGTGCCTCGGAAGCCGAGACCTACACCCGCGGCGGCAGCTTCGTGACGCTGGACAACTGGGATGCCAGCGCCAACCCGGTCGCGGCCGGCGGCGTGCGCGTGCTCGCGCAGCAGGACAACTGGTTCTTCGCCGGCAGCGATTCGCTCAACGCCTCGGTGCTCGGCGGCTCTGGCGCCTACACCCGCAACCTGGTCGACACCGACAGCACGGTCACCCTCGGCAACTACGTTGAGATGGTGGCCGATGCACTCGGCATCGAGGCCGTCAACAAGGCCAACGCCCACGACTACGGCGCCAGCGCGGTGGCCGGTGCCGGCGGCGTCTTCAACGGTTCGGCGGTGGTCTCCGACATCGACCTCATCCAGGACGCGACGGTCAACGTCGGCAACAACACGCTGCTGGCGGTGCTCGGCGGCGTGCCGCACGACACCCTCGGCAACCACCTGCGCATCGACGCATGGAGCCTCTACAACGTCTTCGACCAGGTGAAGCTGACCGCCGGCGGCGCCTTCCAGGGCGCGGCCACCACCACCGATTTCGTGGCCACCAGCAACAACACCGTCAACATCGGCGACAACGGCACGCTGCTGAACAACGCCGGCGGCGTCGAATTGGGCAGCTACACGCTGGGCAACGGCTGGTCGGCCGCCAACGTCAGCGTATACGGCGGCGCCGGCATGGCCGCGAGCACGGCCAACCTGCTGCTCACTGCCAACAACACGCTGAACGTCGGTGACGACGTGGTCATCGACGGTGTCGACACCGTGCGCCTGTACGCCGGTCGCAGCGCCGACCACATCACCGACACCGCGCTCAACGCGCGCGGCACCGCCGACGTCTACAACGGCACAGCGTTCCCGGTGGAAAGCGCGCCGACGGCGGTGGCGATCACCCGCAGCAACAGCACCGTCAACATTGGCGACAACGTGGATGTGCAGAGCGTGCGCCACGTCTGGCTGCAGGCGATCGAGGGCAGCATGATCGCCGTCGGCGACACGCGTGCGCGCGACACCTGGGACGGCATCTTCAGCGAGGAGCGTCGCGGCGGCACCGGCTACACGCAGGGCGCCTCCCGCGTCACCTTCAATGGCGACAGTCATTTCGAAGCCGGCGTGCGCCACCTGCAGACGATCAGCGTCACCCAGGTCGGCAACGTGGTGAAGCTGACCGACCAGGACGGCAACGTCGTCAACATCGACGCCACCACCGGCGTCGCAACCGGCGCCACCGACAAGATCACCTACGATTTTGCCTACCTGAAGAACTACGACGCGCTGCAGCCGCTGAAGGACCGCAAGGCCGCGCTGGAAGCCGAGCGTGCCGCGCTGCTGGCCGCCGGTAGCGGCGATACCGGCACGCCGCCGGTGGTCGACGGCGTCGATACCAGCGATCCGACGCTGGGCGAGAACAGCGGGACCATCGACCCGGTCGACGGCAGTAGCTACCAGCTGATGCGCGTGACCGAGATCGATGCGGAGCTCGTGCTGATCGACGAGCAACTGGGCCAGCTGACCAACGTGACGCCCAACGACCTCGTCTACCTCAGCAACATCGTCGCCGCCGGCGGCAAGGTGACGCTGTCCGCGGACGCGGTGCAGCAGGCGAGCGGCAACACCACGCTGGAAGCGCACGGCAACCCGCGCATCACCATCACCAACACCACCAACAAGACGCTCGGCGTGGAAGACCTTTCCATTCCCGATGCCGACGGCGGCCAGGTGGTCGTCACCGGCGGCGCGGTCCTGCCGGGCAGCATCACGAAGATCGAGGACCCGACCACCACCGGTTCGCGCATCGAGGTGATCCACGATCCGGAGATGAGCGGCAGCAACTATCCGAGCGTGCTGGTCGAAGGCGTGCTCAGCAACCTCAGCGGCCTGGTCAAGCTGGACCTCACGGAGGGCAACCTGCTGCAGGCCGGCCGCGTCGAGGCGCGCCAGATGGAAATCAACGTGCCCAACGGCACCGCGATCATCGGCAACGGCTCGGGCTACCAGGCGCTGGGCTTCGACCCGATGTCGCTGGCCGCTTACGGCGTTGGCAACTTGCGTCCGAACACGGTGCAGTCGCTGATCGACTACTGGGTCAGCAGCGCCTATGCGGCCGAGATGGGCGGCGACATCAACGCCTTCAACAACTGGTGGTACGGCCTTGATTACGCCAGCCGTCCGGCCGGCACCGTGGTCATCAACGCCATCAAGAACTGGGGCTCGTACCACAAGTGCGGCAAGGGTGACCCGGGCTGCGCGTTCATCGACTTCCCCGGCAGCAGCGACGACGCCACCCGTGGCGGCGACGGCTGGGGCTACGTGCGGATCAACGATTACCGCGGCTCCCTCGAGCAGACCAGCAGCTACGCCGATGTCCGGGCGAAGAACTACGGCACCAGCCCCAGTTCTGCGCCGGCGGTCACCGCGCAGAGCATCCTGATCAACGCGCAGTACGTGGACATCAACGGCACCATTCGCGCCGGCGCCAAGAACGACTGGTCGGTGTCGGTGGGTACCGGCTTCGATGCCGCGATCGCGCAGTACGTGGCGGCCCGGGGCCTGGGCGCGGGTGATTTCGTCCGCCTGGATGCCGGCGATTTCCTGGACTGGACGAGTTGGCAGGACATCGATGTCGGCGGCCTTTACACGATCCAGGTGCCGGTTTCCAACACGGTGAATCCGGAGATCGGCGTCGGTGCCGGCGATGCCGCCATCGGCCTGGTCTACGACGTCGGCAACAAGCAGCTGCAGATGGATCGCGTCAACGCCAGCGGCAACGGCTACGTCTCGATCCGCGGCAAGCTGATGTCCAGCGGCCCCAACGGCAAGATCGTGGTCGACGACGGCTACGGCAACATCGAGGTCGACAACCTCTCCGGCACCGCGCTGGTGGTCAACGACATCAATGCTGGCTCCACCAGCACCGGCGTGGTGCGCATCGAGGACAGGAACTTCTCGGGCGTGCAGTGGTACATCCACGAGACGGTGAACGGCCAGCGCCAGATCAACCGCTACGAAACGGCTAACACCGCCAACACCTGGACGCTGGATACGACGCCGGAGCTGATCTCCGCGGGCAACAGCACCAACTACCAGACCAAGCTTGGCCAGGTGGTGTACTGGAAGGACCAGTCCACGATTCGCCGCAGCGTCAACTTCCCGGCCGAAGGCGCCGGCTGGGTGGCGAAGTACTCGCCGGTGGGCACCGGCAACAACTGGGGCTGGGTCTACGAGAACGACGGCGTCGCCGGCGGCTGGACCAAGGAAACCGGGCTGATGGTGGGCAACTGCTCCACGCTCGGCCTGTCCTGCAACGCCAGCGGCTCGGCGATGAACTACCTGACGCAGCGCCTCAGTGCCAATCGCTACGGCGATGTTTCCACCAACGGGCTCAACGTCAACTTCAGCTACTCGGACTATTACGGCTCGACGTTCACCAGCAAGTCGCCGATCGGCTTCAGGGCCGCCAACCGCCTGACGCTGCACAGCACCACCTACATCAAGGCCGACCACGCGATCGGCATCGAGTTCGTGGGTGCGACGCGCGGCACGGTTGACCTCAACTCCAGCGCCGATCTGTTCCTGAAGGGTTCGATCTTCAACCCGGACGGCGACACCATCATCAACACCGGCGGCAACTTCACCGTCAGCGACAGCGCGTTGATCGACAGCAACTCGGTGCAGGTGACGGCGGCCGGCAACGTCGGCGCCGCCGACCAGTCGGTACGCCTGACTACCGACCGGCTCGACGTCAGCGCCGGCAACCACGCGTGGCTTGATATCGCCGGCAAGGGCGGCGACATCAAGGTCCAGCGCCTGCAGACCGCCGGCAACCTGTCGGTGGTCAGCAGCGTCGGCCTCGACCCGCTGGGCGCTGGCTCGCACTTCAGCGCGGTGAACCTCGACCTCGACGTCGCCGGCAACCTGGTCGGTGCCAACGGCGAGGCCTTCCTCACCGCCATCACCGGCGTGATGCAGATCGACGCGCAGGGCAACGTCTCGCTGCAGCAGACCGGCGACCTGGACCTCGACCACATCACCACCACCGGCGGCAACGTCGCGCTCACCGTCATCGGCGGCGACCTGCGCAATGCCATCGGCCGTGACGGTTACTCCGCCGAGGAGCAGGCCTACCTTGCGACGGTGTGGGACGCGCTTAACCTGCGCAGCAACGACGCCGGCAAGGAAGCGGTCACTGCCTACGAGAACCAGGTCAACAGCAAGTACCAGCAGTGGGGAAGCCTCGGCATCCTCCTCGCCGACAGCACGCTCGGCGCGGAAGCGCGCGCGGAACTGGAGGCACAGCAGACGACGCTGGAAGCGTTCTTCGCCGGCGAAGCCGCGCAACTGGGCGGCAACCCGGTGGCCACAGCCTACGACGCCGGCTGGAGCTTCAGCGTCGACCCGGCCTCGGCGCTGTACGTCGCGCTGACCGACGGTGCGCAGTGGACGCAGAGCTCGCTGGAGAACGTCATCAACGCGGCGGCGCTGGAGCCGACCGCCGGTGGCTACATCAGCGCGCGCGCGGCCAACATCAACGCCGAGAACGTGCTGCTCAACATCGGCGGCGGCATCGGCATCGATGAGCCGAGCGTCACCCACGACATCGACAAGAGCGCGGCCAACCTGACGCCGGAGCAAAAAGCCGACCTGCTCGGCGCCGGCCCCGGCGACGTGGTGCTGGTCGACGGCGATGCCGATGCCGGCGACGACGTCGCCGACGGCATCCTGCGCGTCACCATCCGCAAGCAGGACCCGGTCAAGGTCAATGCCAACGGCTCGCTGGCGATGACGGCGAACGAGCAGATCTACGTGGAGTCGGACCAGGGCGCGCGCCTTGGCGACGTGCAGTCGCTGAACGACAAGGACATCCGCCTTGCCTTCGCCGGCAACGTCACCCGCGACACCGACACCTCGACGATCACCGGCAGCAACCTCAACGTCACCGTGTCGCAGGGCAGCTTCGGCACGGCGGCAGCGCCGATCCGCGTGGACCTGAGCCAGGGCATCCTGCGCAACATCAGCGCCTCGGGTGACCTGTTCATCCGCTCGCTGGGCGGCGACCTGCAGCTGGGCGCGATCGGCGCCGGCGGCGTGTTCGGCTTGACTGCCAACGGCAGCATCAGCAACTGGACCGCCAACGGCGACGCGCATCACGTCAGCGCGCAGGGAGTGGTGCTGGTGGCCGAGGACGGCGGCGTGCGCCACGACATCGGCGCCGACGGCCGCCCGCTACGCCTGGTGCTGACCGGCGGTGCGCTGCAACTTGCCGGCGACGATGCCTGGGTGGACGTCAAGCGCAACGGCGCCTGGGCGCTCGGTGCCTCGGCCCTGACCGGTAACCTTGACCTGCTGACGGATGCCGAACTGGTTTCCAGCGGCGCGGTAGAGGTGGTAGGCAACGCCACGCTGGATGCAGCCGACGAGATGAAGATTGGCGCCGGGCTGACGGTCGGTGGCAACCTGCTGGCCACGGCTGTCGGTTTCACCAGCACCGGCATGCTCGACGTCACTGGCGACGCCGCCTTCGACGTGACCGACGACATCGGCGTTGATGGCGACCTGACGGTCGGCGGCAACCTGCTGGCCACGGCTGCCGGTTTCAACAGCAGCGGCGTACTCGACGTGACCGGCAACGCCACGTTCGGCGTGACCAATGACTTCACGCTCGATGCGGCACTGACGGTCGGCGGAGACTTCGACGTCACCGCTGGCGGTGACCTGATTGCCAATGACGACATCGATGTGCAGGGCAACAGTACCGTCGCAGGCCAGTCCTTCGCGCAGGCTGCCACGGCGGAGCTGACGGCCGGTGGTTCCATCCGGATCTCGACGGTGGACGACATCAACGTCGGACGCCTCGTCAGTGCGTTCGATGGTGACGGCGCGATCCGCCTGGACAGCCAGGACGGGGTGATCGCCAGTACCCCCATCGCCGACCTCGAGGCAAGGCTTGCAGCTGCGCTGGATGACGGTACGGTGCTGGCCACCATACCGGCGCACCTGGAAGCCACCGGCAGCAACGCCCGCACCTATCTCTCGGCAGCCACCGGCATCGGCGATCCGCTGGTGGTGCGTCTGCCGTGGGTCGAGGCGGAAACCGACGGCGGCAGCATCAACCTGATCTCGCTGTCGAACCTGTTCGCGCAAAAGCTGGCGGCGGCACAGGGCGACGTTCGCGTGCGGAACTTCGGCGACCTCACCATTGTCGATATCGAAGGCAATCCTTACCTCTGGGTGAATGGTCGCCTGACGGCCGACACGATGACGTTTGCCCGTGGCCAGATTGCCGCCCGCGACGGCATGGAGATCGACCAGGTCAACCTGGTGGGCGCGGGTCCGCTGACGCTGCAGGGCCGGACCATCATCGCCAACATCGACGGTGGTTACGGTCCGCGTGCCAGTGACGGCTTCGCCGGCCACAACGCATCGCCGGTGCTGCTGACGATCGCGGGCTTCGCCGCCGGCGTCACCGATGTCGGCACGACCAGCACGACGCTGGCTGACGACATTGACGTCACCGTCACCAACATGCCGCGGGTGGAAGTGGATGGCCTGCTGGCCAACGACGGCTCGCTCGTCGTGTCCGGTGAGTTGCTGGTCAGCAATGCGGTCACGCCGCATCACTTCCTGTTCGCCAACAGTTCCGTCGACGTGGACGTCAACAACGATGACGGCACCCGTACCGGTGCCGACGCCCAGATGACCACGCCGGACGGCACCTTCTGGTTGAACCTGCAGGATGCGGACCTGGTCACCAACGCCACGGTGACGCGTTTCGACCAGCGACTCATGACGGTGGGCCTGAGCACGGCCGCCAGCTACGAACTGTTCGTGGAGGGCGGGGGCCAGACGGTGGACTTCGGCAAGAGCGAAGAGGCGCACCTGGCCAACGCCAGCCAGCAGGAAAACGTCGGCCCGCGCGAGCGTCGGCCGCGCTGGTTCGAGCGCGTACTCAACTTCACCCGCATCGGCAAGGGCGTGGACGAGGAAGGCGACCAGCCGGAAGCGATGCAGGAAGACGAGGGCGTGCAGGACCCGGCCGCTTACTCGCTGATCATCAGCAAGCGTTGACAAGCCCGCCCTTCTCCCGCCGGGAGCGGGGCGGATTCTGCAATTTTCCTTTTGCCTTATTCGGGATTGTTCCGTGAACAAGTCTTCGCTTGATGTCGCCCCACTGGCATGGCTCGCCGTGTGTCTGCTACCCGCGCTGGCGCAAGCCGCTTCGCCCCCCCCGCCCGGATTCGACGCCGTCGGCCCGCTGGTGCGCGATCAGTTGCTGCGCGACGAGCGCCTGGACAGCCGGCAGATGGAGGAGTCGGCGCCCGTGGTCGAACGGGAGGACGAGGAGCCGGCAGCAGCGGAGGATGGTCCGTCCTTCGTGCTGAAAAGCGTACGTTTCACGCCCTCGGGCTACCTGAGCGAGACGCAGTTGCGCGCGGTGGTGGAGCCGTACCTGGACACCTCCGTCACTTTCACTGACCTCAGCCGCATGGTCGAGCAGGTGAACGATCTGTACCGGAAGATGGGCGTGTACACGGCGCTGGCGCTGTTACCCAAGCAGAAGGTCGAGGATGGCGTGGTGCTGGTGCGGCTGGTAGAGGGCAGGCTGGGCAAACTGCTCATCGAGCAGAATGCATACACCGGTACGGATTACATTCGCGGCTGGATCAGCCAGCAGGACCACGAGAAGACCGTCGACGTGCTTGACCTGGAAGGCGACATCCTGGCGTACAACCGCGTCAACGACCAGCGCCTGCGTGCCGAGTTGCGTGCCGGTACCGCCTTCGGCCTGACCGACATCGTGGTGATTGCCGAGGAGCCGAAGCGCGACAGTGTCCAGGCCTTCGTCGACAACTACGGCTACGAGAGCAACGGCCAGTGGGAGCTGGGCGTGCTCTACCGTCGCCAGCAAGCGTTCATCGACGGTGATCGCGCAATTGTGTACGTGCAAGGCAGCGAGGGCACGCTGTCGGCGAGCCTGGGCTACAACGCGCCGATCGACAACAGTCGCTGGCGCGTGGGAGCCACCGCCACTTTCACGCAAACCAAGGTGGTGGATGGTCCGAGCGAGCCGTTCGACATCGAGGGCGAGTCCAACCGGCTGGCGCTGGAGGCGAGCTGGCTGGCATTGTCGCGGCAACGCTACTGGGTGAACGGTCTGTTTTCGCTGTCGACCGCCAGTTCCGACACCACCATTGCCGGTGCTGACCTGAGCCAGTTCGTGGTGGATACGCTGGGTGCGGGCGTGCAGTTCAACTGGATGGGTGACGTATGGCAAGTGAACGCCCGCCAGTTCGTCAACCTGGCTGATTCGCAGGATCAACTGGCCGGCAAGGGCGGCGCGGCGGACCTCAGCGCGGAGTACCTGCTGTACCCCGGCGACCTGACGGTGATCGCCAGGCAGGGGCGGGGTGGTTTTTACGCGCTGACGCAGGCGGGCTGGCAGCAGAGCGGCGACGAGGCGCTGGCCGGCACCGTGGCGTGGACGGCCGGCGGGCCGACCTCCGTGCGGGGCTATCCATCCGGAGCGGTGACCGGTGATACCGGTTACTACATGCAACTGGAGCAGCACTACAACGGGTGGACGCTCGGCGGCAACTCAACGGATTTCTACCTGTTCTATGACATCGGCCAGGCCGATACCGGCACTACCAGCCAGAGCCTGTCGGCAACCGGTGTTGGCGCGAGCCTGGGACTGGGTCGTCGCTTCAGTCTCGACCTGAGTGTTGCCTTGCCGCTGGAAGACGACGTGTTGCCCGACCAGGACGATACGCAGTTCTGGTTGCGCCTGTCGGGCCAGTTTTGAGGGGCCGGCATGAAATTCCTTTCGGGCGTGTATGTCATGGGCATTGATCGCATGAGCAACGGTGGCAAGCGTCGCCACGCATGGTTGCTGGCTGGCGCGTCGACGTTGTTGCTGGCCGCCTGCGGCGAGCAGTCGGCGCAGGTGGTGCCGCCGCCCGCCGTCGAGGCGACCGCGCCGGCAGTCGACGGCAACGCCGCAGTGGATCCGGCACAGCAGGCGGCGCAGGTGCTGCTGCAACAGCGCTTCGATGCGCTGGTAACGGCCTGGCCGCAACAGTTGGCGAAACTGGATGCGGGCATCGCCGGCTGGAAGGCGGCGCTGGCCCGCGCCGGCGCAGGGGACGCGGCAGCCGACGCGGCATGGCAAGCGCAGGAAAAGGCGACGCGTGCAGTCGCCGCCGACATGGCTGCCTGGCAACAGGAACCGGCCACCACCGAGCGCGTGGCCGCGCTGGAGGAGGCCGCCGCCAGCCTGAGCAAGCAGCTTGGCAACTACCAGGCCGCCACGCGCGATATCGATGCCTACCTGCGTGCGCGCGAGCAGGCGCGCAAGGTGGCGCAGGCGTGGGAACAACTTGCCCGCCAGCAACTGGCGATGGGCGATGCCGGCCGGAAGGAGCTGGCTGCCCTGCAGCAAAAGGACCAGGGGCTGTTCGCGCTCCGGCGCTTTGCCGAGGCGGCGCGCGTGCAGCAGCAGCTGGCCGCGTTCTACCAGGCCCGCCTGGATGCGGGCGGCGCGGTGTTGCAGGCGCGCGCGGATGCAGTGGCGGCACGTGATCGCTGGCAAGCGGTGGCAACGAGGTCCGGCCAGGTGCCGGCGGCTGCGAAGGCACTGCAGCACTGGCAAGCCGGTGACGGCGAGGCGCTGCAGGGCGAACTGGCGTCGGCCGTGGAGCGCTACCGGCAGGCCGGCGAAGCCTGGGGGCAGGCCCGCCATGATGGCCTGGTGAAGATCGCCACGCCGGACACGGTGCAACTGGCGGGCGGTACCGTCCGCATCGGTGACCTGTCCGGACGCGGTCAGCGCGACGAAAAGCCGGTGCACAGTGTCACCCTGCCGGCCTTCGCCATGGCCGTCACCGAGGCCACTTTCACCCAGTTCGACGCCTACGTGGAGTTGACCGGTGCGCCGGCGCCGGTGGACGGTGGCTGGGGGCGCGGTGCGCAGCCGGTCATCAATATTCCGCTGGCGCAGGCAGAAGCCTATGCGCGCTGGCTGTCGGCCAGGACCGGCCAGGCCTGGCGTCTGCCTACCGAGGCGGAGTGGGAATACGCCGCGCGTGCCGGTGGCGACAAGGACTACGGCAGCAGCGACGACATCGTCGGTCGCGCCCACTGCGAAGGTTGCAGCGAGTGGGGCAACAAGAGCACGCGTAAGGTCGCCAGCTACGCGGCCAACGCGTACGGCATCCATGACCTGAGCGGCAACGTCTGGGAATGGACGGCCAGTTGCCACACGGAAACCTACGCGGTGCCGCAGTCCGACAAGGCCGGCGAATCCTGCGGCCAGTACGTGCTGCGTGGTGGTTCCTGGAGCGACCTGCCGACCGCGTTGCGCGTCAGCAACCGCACCGCAGCAGCGGTGGGTGACAGCAACAACCGTATCGGGTTCCGGCTGGTGCGGGAAATCACCGCGGGCAACTGAACCGCGTTTCCGCGCAGCTTGTAGCGAGGGGGCCATGCCCCCGACGCTCTTGCTCTCAACGCATCGGGGGCACGGCCCCCTCGCTACACAGGGCGGGGGCGTGGCCCCCTCGCTACGACGAGCGGGCGCTGACCACGCTCATCGCCACCGACGCCGCGTAGGGGGTCGCCTGCACCAGCAGGACCGCGATCCACAGTTGCACGTCGGTGGCGCCCGCATGCTGCTGCACCGCCACGCCAACCGCGCACAGCAACAGCACGACGAACAGCGCCAGTTCCTCGCGTGCCAGCAGCAGCGCCGACCACACCGATTCGCGCTCGCGCAGCTTGGGTGTGCGCAGGAACGGCATGGATTTCGTCACCAGGCCGTACAGCACCGCGCGGGCAATGGTGTAGGAGAGCGCCAGGCCGGCGAACGCCGCGGCAAAGGTGGTGGCCCGGTCGGTGCCCACGCGCCGGCGGTACAGGAACCACAGCTTCGCCCACTTGAAGAAGAACAGCGCCAGCGGCGGGATGGCGAACACCGCCAGCGGCGGGTCGAAGCGCTGCGGGAAGGCGATCATCAGCACGGACCACAGCACGGCACCCAGCGTGAACACCAGGTTGAAGCCGTCGGCCAGCCACGGCAGCCAGCCGCCGACGAAGTGGTAGCGCTGCCCGGGGGTGAGCGCGCTTTGCTGCCCGAAGAACAGCTCGCCGGCGTGCGCGCGCATGATCTGCATGGCGCCGTAGGCCCAGCGGAAGCGCTGCTTCTGGTAATCGATGCAGTTGTCGGGGATCAGGCCCTTGCCATAACTGCGTTCGACGTAGGCGGCCTCGTGGCCGGCCTCGAAGATGCGCAGGCCCAGCTCGGCGTCCTCGGTGATGCACCACTCGGCCCAGCCACCGACTTCCTCCAGCACCTGCTTGCGCACCATGGTCATGGTGCCGTGCTGGATGATCGCGTTGCGGTCGTTGCGGGTGACCATGCCGATGTGGAAGAAGCCCTTGTACTCGGCGTAGCACATGCGCTTGAAGGCGTTCTCGTCGCCGTCGCGGTAATCCTGCGGCGCCTGGACGATGGCGATTTCGTCGCGCGCGAAATGCGGCACCAGGTGGCGCAGCCAGTCGGGGTCCACCTGGTAGTCGCTGTCGATCACCGCGACGATCTCCGCGTCCGGCGCGGTGTGGCGCAGGCCGAAGTTCAGCGCGCCGGCCTTGAAGCCCGCCAGCGGCGCGACGTGGAAGAACCTGAATGTAGGGAGGGGGCCATGCCCCCGATCCCTCGCCGCATTCAACTGCGCGCAATACGCCTGCACCGGCTCCCACACCGCCGGGTTGCGCGTGTTGTTGTCGATCACCAGTACTTCGTAGTCCGGCCAGTCCAGTGCGGCCAGCGCGTCGAGCGTGGCGATCACCATCTCCGGCGGTTCGTTGTAGCAGGGCACGTGGATGGAGACCTTCGGCCGGTAATCGGCGGCGGCGGTCGTCACCGGGGCAAACGGCCGCCGGCGTTGCTTCACCCAGATCGCCTCGGCCCACTCGTGGGCCTCCACCAGCAGCACCACCATCACGCCCAGCGCACTCACGGCCAGTATCGCGCCCAGCACGATGGTGCCGACGGTCGCGTACTGGTCGAAGAAATGGTGCGCCATCCACACCAGCGTGGTCGTGGAGGCAAACGCCACCACCGCGAGGAAACTCAGTGCGCGCTTGCGCAGCAGCGAGCCGTCGCTGAGCAGCACCAGGAAGGTCAGGATGGCCAGCGCGATGGAAATCGACACCAGCAGGCGCCACTCGGGGATCTCCACGATCGGCCCGGTGAACGGGAATTTCGGCTGGCGATCGACATCCCACACGCCCCAGTAGGCGCCTACCGAGCCCTCGTTGGCGCGCTTCCACGGCTGGTCGAAGGCTTCCATGATGAAGTAGTCGAGCTTGAGGTCGGCCGCCATCGGCAGGAAGTTGCGCAGAAAGCGCGCCTCGTCCGCCGTGGTGGCTTCGGCATCACCCACTTCGCGGCCGCGGCTGGGCCAGCCCACTTCCGCCAGCACGATCGGTTTGCCGGGGAACGACTGCGTCAGCGCGTAGTGCATGCTGGCGATGTGGTCGTTGGCTTCCTCCAGGCGCTTGCCCTGCCAGTAGGGCAGGAAGTGTGCGGCGATGAAGTCGCAGGCATCGGCCAGCGGCCGGTTCGCGTTCCACAGGTGCCAGGGTTCGGCGGTGGACACCGGCACGTTCACGCGTTCCTTCACGTACTGCACGTAGGCGATCAGTTGTTCAACCGACAACTCCTCGCGCAGCAGCGTCTCGTTGCCGACGATGACCCGGTCGATGTTCGGGTTGGCGTTGACGATGTCGATCAGCCGCTCGATCTCGTCGGCGTTCTGCGCCAGGTCGGCGCCGAGCCAGGCGCCGACGGTCACCCGCATGCCCAGCGGCGCCGCGATCGCCGGGATGTCGCCGAGGATGCCCGCCACCGAGTAGGTGCGGATGCGCTTCGTCTGTCCCGACAACAGCACCAGGTCCTGGCGGATCTCGTCGGCGGAGGGGTGGGTGCCCTCCATGGGGTTCTGGCCGGCGCGATAGGGCGAGTAGGCGTAGCCGGCCACCTCGGCCGGCCACGGCGGCTCGACCATCGGGCGGTTGGCGATGGCCCAGATACCCAGCGTGATGGCCGACAGGGCGAGCACCACGAACAGGGCGGGCATGAGGCGGATGACGCGACGTGGCATGTACGTAACGGTTCCTGTTGTGTGGCGCGCATGATAGCGGACAATAGGCGCACCTTCCGGGAGCCCGTTCATGCCTGACTACCTGATCGCCCCCTCCATCCTGTCCGCGGACTTCGCCCGCCTGGGCGCCGAGGTGGATGCCGTGCTGGCCGCCGGCGCCGACATCGTCCACTTCGACGTGATGGACAACCACTACGTGCCCAACCTGACCATCGGCCCGATGGTCTGCAAGGCCCTGCGCAAGCACGGCGTGACGGCGCCCATCGACGTGCACCTGATGGTGCGCCCGGTGGACCGCCTGATCGGCGACTTCATCGAGGCCGGCGCATCGTGGATCAGCTTCCACCCGGAAGCCTCGGACCACGTCGACCGTTCGCTGCAGCTGATCCGCGCCGGTGGCTGCAAGGCCGGCCTGGTGCTGAACCCGGCTACGCCCACGCACTACCTCGAGCACGTCTACGACAAGCTCGACTTCGTGCTGCTGATGAGCGTGAACCCCGGTTTCGGCGGCCAGGCGTTCATCCCGTCCACGCTGCCCAAGCTGAAGAAGGTGCGGCAGATGCTGGATGCCAGCGGCTACAACATCCGCCTGGAAGTGGACGGCGGCGTGAGCGAGAAGAACATCGGCGAGATCGCCGCCGCCGGCGCCGATACCTTCGTGGCCGGCTCGGCGATTTTCGGCAAGCCGGACTACAAGGCGGTGATCGACGCCATGCGCGCCGCGCTGTGATGCTCGCCGGCATCCGCGCGGTCCTGTTCGATCTCGACGGCACGCTGGTTGACTCGGTGCCCGATATCGCGGTGGCGGTCGACCGCATGCTGCTCGACCTCGGGCGCGCGCCGGCCGGCGAGTCGCGCGTGCGCGGCTGGGTGGGCAACGGCGGCCGCATGCTGGTGCGGCGTGCACTGGCCTTCGACGTGGCCGGCGTGCCCGATGACGACGCCCTGCTGCCGCGCGCCATGGAAATCTTTTTCCGCCATTACGACGACAGCAACGGCGAGGCGTCGCGCCTGTACCCCGGCGTTGCCGAGGCGCTCGATGGCCTGGCCGCGCGCGGGCTGCTGATGGCGGTGATCACCAACAAGCCGCACCGCTACGTGGCGCCGCTGTTCGAGGCGCTGGGCATCCTGCAGCACTTCCCGGTGCTGATCGGCGGTGACACGCTGCCGGTGAAGAAGCCGGACCCGGCGCCGCTGTGGCATGCCTGCGAGTTGCTGGGCGTGCGCCCGGCCGAGGCGCTGATGGTGGGTGATTCGAGCAACGACATCGAGGCTGCACGCGCGGCGGGCTGCCCGGTGGTGGCGGTGGATTACGGCTATAACTACGGGCGGCCGGTGGCCGAGGACAACCCGGACCGGGTGATGTCGGACCTGCGGGCGTTGCTGGCGGGTTGACGGGGCAAAAAAAAGTGCCGACCAAACGCGCCGGCCGGCACCCGCTTGCATCCTTTCCGCGGGGTGCGCCTTGTCAGGGGTGCACCGTGCCGACCTGCCTCCTGGCGGGCGCGGCTGCTGCGTGCCGGTACTGGCGAGTTCCCGGCGTTCGGCCCAATCCTAAGAGGACGATGCGGGGACCGGCAAACCCCATTTGGGGGATGCCGATGAACAGCCCGGGCAGTGGCGGCTTGGCGACGCCGGGTCCGGCGGTTACCATTCGGTACTGATTCTTCCTTCCGTCCGGATTGCACCAGTCCATGTCTCTTGCCAGCAGGGTTTACAGCGATACGCGATGGCGTAACTGACGCCCCCGCCGCCCCGTCCCGGCCATCACGCGGCCAGGACCCGGGGCCGTTGACCGCGGGGCCTGCCCCGCTGCCGCACACCCTGCCGATTCCCAGAGAGACCCCCATGGTTACCTTCGTTACCGCCCAGGATTTCCCGGCCTTTGCCCGCGCCGGCTACAACCGCGTGCCCGTGGTGCGCGAGGTGCTGGCCGACCTCGATACACCGCTGTCCGCCTACGCCAAGCTGGCGCGCGGCCCGTACTCGTACCTGTTCGAGTCGGTGCAGGGCGGCGAGAAGTGGGGGCGTTACTCCATCATCGGCCTGCCGGCGAAGACCGTGCTGACCGTGCGCGGCCACGAGGTGCGCGTGACGCACGAAGGCCGCGAAACGGAGACGCTGACGGCGGACGACCCGCTGGCCTTCATCGAGGCGTTCGAGCAGCGCTACCGGGTGCCGCACATCGACGGCCTGCCGCGCTTCACCGGCGGCCTGGTCGGCTATTTCGGCTATGACACGGTGCGCTACGTCGAGAAGAAACTCGCCGCCACCGTGAAGCCGGATCCGATCGGCACGCCGGACATCCTGCTGATGCTCAGCGACGAAGTGGTGGTGTTCGACAACCTGCGCGGTTCGCTGTACTTCATCGTGCATGCCGACCCCGCGGTTGCCGGCTCCTTCGAAGCCGCGCAAGCTCGCCTGGACGCGCTGCACGCGCAGTTGCGCAACGGTGCGCTGCCGGACAAGGCCGAGGTGCAGCCGGCACACGCCGAGAGCGATTTCGCCTCCAGCTTCCCGCAACCGGACTTCGAGCGCGCGGTGGGGCGCATCAAGGACTACGTACTGGCCGGCGACATCATGCAGGTGGTGATCAGCCAGCGCATGACGGTCCCGTTCAGTGCGCGCCCGCTCGACCTGTACCGTGCGCTGCGCTACCTGAACCCGTCGCCGTACCTGTTCTTCCTCGACCTCGATGACTTCCATATCGTCGGTTCGTCGCCGGAAATCCTCGCGCGGCTGGCCGATGGCGAACACGGTCGCACTGTCACCGTGCGCCCGATTGCCGGCACCCGCAAGCGTGGCCGCAACGAGGAAGAAGACCTGGCGCTGGAAAAAGACCTGCTCGCCGACCCCAAGGAAATCGCCGAGCACCTGATGCTCATCGACCTCGGGCGCAACGACGTGGGCCGCATCGCCGAGACCGGCAGCGTGGCTGTCACCGGCAAGATGGTGATCGAGCGCTACTCGCACGTGATGCACATCGTGTCCAACGTGGAAGGGCGGCTGAAGCCGGGCATGAGCGCGCTGGACGTACTGCGCGCCACCTTCCCGGCCGGCACGCTGTCCGGCGCGCCGAAAATCCGCGCCATGGAAATCATCGATGAGCTCGAGCCGGTCAAGCGTGGCATCTACGGCGGCGCCGTGGGCTACATCGGCTGGGACGGCAACATGGACACCGCGATTGCCATCCGCACCGCGGTGATCAAGGACGGCCAGCTGCACATCCAAGCCGGCGCCGGCGTGGTGGCCGACTCGGTGCCCACTTCCGAGTGGGAAGAGACCAAGAACAAGGGGCGCGCCATGTTCGTCGCGGTGGCGATGGCGCAGTCCGGTCTCAAGCCCTGAATCGGAGGAATCCCCCATGCTGCTGATGATCGACAACTACGACAGCTTCACCTTCAACATCGTGCAGTACCTGTGCGAGCTGGGCGCCGAGGTGAAGGTAGTGCGCAACGACGAGATCACCCTCGAGGACATCGCGCGACTCAAGCCGGAGCGCTTGGTGATCTCGCCGGGTCCCTGTACGCCCAATGAAGCCGGCATCTCGATGGCGGCGATCCGGGAATTCGCGGGCAAGCTGCCCATCCTCGGTGTTTGCCTCGGCCACCAGAGCATCGGCGCGGTATTCGGCGGCAACGTCATCCGTGCGCGCGAGGTGATGCACGGCAAGCTGTCGCCCATCCACCATGAAGGCAAGGGCGTGTTCGCCGGGCTGCCCAGCCCGTTCAACGCCACCCGTTACCACTCGCTGGTGGTGGAACGCGCAAGCTTCCCGGACTGCCTGGAAATCACCGCCTGGACGCAGCTGCCGGACGGCTCCATGGACGAGGTGATGGGCCTGCAGCACCGCACGCTGCCGATCCAGGGCGTGCAGTTCCACCCGGAATCCATTCTCACCGAGCACGGCCACGCGCTGCTGAAGAACTTCCTGGAGATCCGCCCGTGATGGACATGCAAACCGCGATCCGCGTGCTGCTGGAACGCCAGTCGCTCGACGCGCACGAGATGGAAGACGTGATGGACCTGATCATGACCGGCAAGGCCACGCCGGCGCAGGTCGGTGGTTTCCTGGTGGCCCTGCGCATGAAGGGCGAGGTGCTGCAGGAACTGGTCGGCGCCGCGAAAGTGATGCGCAAGCTGGTCAAGCCCGTGGATTGCAGCGGCGTTCCCTACCTGGTGGATACCTGCGGCACCGGTGGTGACGGCGCGCACATGTTCAACGTGTCGACCGCCTCCGCGTTCGTGGTGGCGGCAGCCGGTGGCCACGTCGCCAAGCACGGCAACCGCTCGGTTTCCAGTTCGTCCGGCTCCGCCGACCTGCTGGAGGCGGCCGGCGCCAACCTGGTGCTGACGCCGGAGGAAGTGGCGCGCTGCATCCGCGACATCGGCTTTGGCTTCATGTTCGCGCCGCAGCACCACGAGGCGATGAAGCACGCCATCGGGCCGCGCCGCGAGCTGGGCGTGCGCACCATCTTCAACCTGCTCGGGCCGCTCACCAACCCGGCCGGCGCGAAGAACGCCGTGCTCGGCGTGTACGGCAAGGAGTGGCTGCGCGTGGTGGCCGACGTGTGCGACGAGCTGGGCGAGCGCCACGTGTTCGTGGTGCATTCCGCCGACGGGCTGGACGAGATCTCCGTTTGCGCGGAGACGCACATCGCCGAGCTGAAGAACGGCGTGGTGCACGAGTACACGGTTGCGCCGGAGGACTTCGGCATCAAGCGCGCGGCATCGCTCGACGCCCTGCGCGCCGCGAATGCGCAGCAGAGCCTGGCGATCATCCGCGAGGTGTTCGAGCGGCGCGAGGGTCCGGCCGCGGACATCGTGGCGCTGAACGCCGGTGCCGCCATCTGCGCCGCCGGCCTGTGCGACAGCCTCAAGCGTGGCGTGGAGATGGCGCAGGATGCGCTGGCTACCGGCCTGCCGCGCGAGAAGCTCGACGAATACGTGCGCGTCACCCAGCTCCTCAAGAAATGATGCGGGGGGCATGGCCCCGATGTTGAAGAGCAAGAACGTCGGGGGCATGGCCCCCTCTCTACAAGAATGGCAGAGCAGGCGGACCAATAAATGACTTGCGGCATCACCATCCTTGATCGCATCAATCGTCGCAAGCGCGAGGAAGTCGCCGAACGCGCCGCGCGCGTGCCGATGGCGCGGCTGCATGACCTCGCCACCACGCAGGAGCCGCCGCGCGGCTTCGTCGACGCGCTGCGCCGCCGCGTGCGCGCCGGCGAGCCGGCGGTTATCGCCGAGATCAAGCGCGCCTCGCCCTCCAAGGGTCTGATCCGTGCCGACTGGGACGTGCCGGCGATCGCACGTGGCTACGAGGCCGGTGGCGCCGCCTGCCTGTCGGTGCTGACCGACGTGGACTTCTTCCAGGGCGCCGACGACTACCTGGTGGCGGCGCGCGCCGCCTGCCGCCTGCCGGTGCTGCGCAAGGACTTCATCGTCGACGAATACCAGGTGGTGGAGGCGCGCGCGCTCGGCGCCGATGCGGTGCTGCTGATCGTGGCGTCGCTGGACGATGCCGAACTGGCCGCGCTGTACGCGACGGCCACCGGCCTGGGGCTGGACGTGCTGGTGGAAGTGCACGACCGCCGCGAGCTCGATCGCGCGCTGAAGCTGGATATCGAACTGGTCGGCATCAACAACCGTGACCTGCACACCTTCGAGGTGTCGCTGGCGACGACGTTCAACATGCTGGCGGCCATCCCGCCGGATGTGCTGGTGGTGACCGAGAGCGGCATCAACACGGCGCAGGACGTGGCGGCGATGCGTGCGAAGCAGGTGAACGCGTTCCTGGTCGGCGAGTCGTTCATGCGCGCGTCGGAGCCGGGTGAGAAATTGCGGGAGTTGTTTTTCCGCTAACGCGGGATCGGGGGCATGGCCCCCTCTTTACCTTTAGCGAGGGGGCCATGCCCCCGATTGGTCGTTGCAGAGAGGGGGCCATGCCCCCGATGCTCTTCAGCGCGTGCCGTACACCACCATTGTCTTGCCCTTCACGTTGATCAGGCCCTGCTCCTCGAGTGACTTGAGGACGCGGCCGACCATCTCGCGCGAGCAGCCGACGATGCGGCCGATTTCCTGGCGGGTGATCTTGATCTGCATGCCGTCCGGGTGCGTCATGGCATCCGGCTGCTTGGACAGTTCCAGCAGCGTGCGTGCCACGCGGCCAGTCACATCGAGGAAGGCGAGGTCGCCGACCTTGCGGGTGGTTGCACGCAGGCGACCGGCGATCTGCGCGGACAGCGCGAACATGATGTCCGCGTCCTCGTGCGCCAGTTCCTTGAACTTGCTGTAGCTGATCTCCGCCACTTCGCACTCGGACTTGGCCTTCACCCAGGCCGAGCGGCTGGCGTCCTTCTCGAACAGGCCCATCTCGCCGAAGAAGTCGCCCTCGTTGAGGTAGGCGACGATCATCTCGCGGCCTTCGTTGTCCTCGATCACCACGGTGACCGAGCCGGACAGGATGTAGTAGAGCGCGTCTGATTCGTCGCCGGCGTAGATGATCGTGCTCTTCGCCGGGTACTTCCGGCGATGGCAATGGACCAGGAACTTGTCGATGTTCGGGAAAAACTTGCTGGCCACCACCGCGTTGCGCTCCGGTTGTCCGTCCTGGATCACGAGTTGTTCTTTGCCCTGCGGCCGGGCGGGTTTGCCGTGAAAATACGCCAAACGCCGGCTTGACCTGACACTTGTGCCATCCGGCCCCCCCGCTGTCAAGCAAACCCCGGGGTTCCCGGGGAAATCGCGCGATACGACGCCGGATTCGTGACCGGGTGCAAAAAACGCCGGCGCTGCCGGGTTTTGCACCCCTGTGCTAACCTGCGCGGCCTCCGCGGGCGCTGGGCCCGCGGCGAGGAGGGGGCATGAAATCCACGGTCCGTTGGGAAGGCGAGGCGAAGTTCCGGGCGACGGCCGCGAGCGGCCACGAGGTGCTGATGGACGGCCCGCCGGACATCGGCGGCGTGAACGCCGGCCCGCGCCCCATGGAGATGCTGCTGATGGGTATCGGCGGCTGCTCCAGCGTGGACGTGGTCTACATCCTCAAGAAAGCCCGCCAGGACGTCACCGGTTGCGTGGCCGAGCTGACCGCCGAGCGGGCGCCGGAGCCGCCGCAGGTGTTCACGAAATTGCACCTGCACTTCGTGGTGACCGGGCGCGGCCTCAAGGACAACCAGGTGAAGCGGGCGGTGGAACTGTCCGCCGAGAAGTACTGCTCGGCGTCGATCATGGTGGCCCGCAGCGGCGCCGAGGTCACCCACAGCTACGAGATCCGCGAGACCGCCTGAGTCTTGTAGAGAGGGGGCCATGCCCCCGATTGAACGCCGTCGGGGGCATGGCCCCCTCGCTACGAAGAGCGCGCGGGGTCAGAGCCGGTAGACGGTGGTGGTCATGACGCGGGCCATGGCCTGCATCAGGCGGCGCACCGGGAAGGGCAGGGCCGCGGCGCCGGCGCCCTGCGCCATGTCCGCGTGCTTCGCCTCGTCCACGCGCATCTGGTCGAGGATGGCGGCCGAGCGCGCATCCTGCGTCGGCAGGCGACCCAGGTGGGTTTCCAGGTGGCGCACCACCTGCCGCTCGGTCTCTTCCACGAAGCCCAGGCTCCACTTGTCGCCGGCGATGCCCGCCGCCGCCCCCACCGCGAACGACAGGCCGTAGAACAAAGGGTTCAGCAGGCTCGGCCCGCTGTGCAGTTCGCGCAGGCGTGCCTCGCACCAGGCCAGGTGGTCCTCTTCCTCGCGCGCCGCCTGCTCCATGGCGTCGCGCACGTCCGGCAATTTCGCGGTGAGGGCCTGCCCGGCATAGAGCGCCTGCGCGCAGACCTCACCGGTGTGGTTGATGCGCATCAGGCCGGCGGCATGGCGCTGTTCGGCGGCGTCCAGCGAGGGCGGCGGCGCCACGTCGGCAGGCGAGGCGCGGCCGGCAGTGGCCGCGCCGGGCGTCAGCGTGCGCAGCACGCGATCGGCCTGCAGCACCAGGCGATCGAGGCCGGAAAGACGGCGCGGACGGCTGCTCATGGTGGTGGTCCTGTCAGCCCGGCGGCCAGGTCATGTGCCGGCCGGCGAGCAGGTGGAAGTGCAGGTGGTAGACGGTCTGGCCGCCGTTGCGGTTGCAGTTGGTGACCAGCCGGAAGCCGTCCTTCGCCACGCCCAGGTCGCGCGCGACCTTCTGCGCGGTGAGCAGGATATGCCCGAGTAGCGCGGCATCACCGGGCTCGGCATCGTCGAGGTTGGTCACGTGTTTCTTCGGGATCAGCAGCACGTGCACCGGTGCTTGCGGGGCGATGTCGCGGAACACCAGGACCTGGTCATCCTCGTGCACGACATCCGGCTTGATGTCGCCGGCAACCATCTTGCAAAACAGGCAATCCATCGAAGGCTCCGTTCCGGCTGGCGTATGCGGGAGCCCGGTGGCTGCCGCAGGAGGGGCGGGCATGCTTTACTCTTGTCCGCCTGCACCGGGTACAAGAATAAATCAGTCCCGGCCCGAATGCCGGGTCCGTCAACGCCAGGCCACCCTTGCCGCCCATGCCCGACATCAACGACCTGCAGCTGACCCTCGATACTGCCGTCCCGCTCATCGTCATCGAGAGCCAGGAAGAGGACCGCGTGCTCGACATGGTGCGGCGCATCGGCTTCCGCCGCGGTACCCCGGTGTGGGCCTGGACGCTGTCGGATGGCCTGCGCCGGCTGGAGCTGGACGCCGCGCCGGTGCGCCGCGACCTGGCCCAGGCCGTGGACGCGCTGCGCCACGTACGGGCGCTGGAGGAGCCGGGGGTGTTCGTGTTCTGCGACCTGCACCCGTTCCTGCGCGACGACCCGCTGATCGTGCGGCTGCTCAAGGACATCGCGCTGGCGCGGCCGAAGGTGGCGCACACCGTGATCCTGCTCAGCCATGCGCTGGACCTGCCGCCGGAACTGCAGCGTTATGCAGCGCGTTTCCGCCTGCGCCTGCCCAACGACGAGCAACTGCACGCGATCGTGCGCGACGAGGCACTGGCGTGGGCGCAGAAGAACGCCGGGCGGCGCGTGAAGACCGACCCGTCCACGCTCGACGCGCTGGTGCGCAACCTGCGTGGCACCACGTTCTCCGATGCGCGCCGGCTGGCACGTGGCGCGATCGTCGATGACGGTGCCATCACCGAGAGCGACGTGCCGGCGGTGAACCGCGCCAAGTACGAGCTGCTGGCCAGCGGCGGCGTGCTGGCCTTTGAATACGACACCGCGGACTTCGCCCGCGTGGCCGGGCTCAACCGCCTGAAGGGCTGGCTCAACGAGCGCAAGGCGGTGTTCTTCGGTGGCAAGGACACGAAGCTCGACGCGCCGCGCGGCATCCTGCTCACCGGCGTGCAGGGTGCCGGCAAGAGCCTGGCGGCACGCGCGGTGGCCGGCAGCTGGAACCTGCCGTTGCTGCGTTTCGATTTCGGTGCCATGTACAACAAGTTCCACGGCGAGACGGAGCGCAACCTGCGCGAGTCGCTGAAGATCGCCGAGACGGTCGCGCCGTGCGTGCTGTGGATGGACGAAATCGAGAAGGGCCTGGCGCAGGGCGACCACGACGGCGGCACCTCGCGGCGCGTGCTGGGCACGCTGCTCACCTGGATGGCCGAGCGCAAGGCACCGGTGTTCCTGGTTGCCACCGCCAACGACATTTCACGATTGCCGGCGGAACTGGTGCGCAAGGGGCGTTTCGACGAGATCTTCTTCGTCGACCTGCCGCCGCCGGAGGTGCGCCGCGAGGTGTTCCGCCTGCACCTGGCGCGGCGCGGGCAGGTGCCGGAACACTTCGACCTGGAGCGGCTGGCCGCTGCCAGCGACGGCTTTACCGGCGCGGAAATCGAGCAGGGTGTGGTAGCCGCGCTGTACAGCAGCGTCGCGCGCCAGGAGCCGCTGACCACCACGCACCTGGTGCAGGCGCTGGAACAGACGCGGCCGTTGTCGGTGACGATGGCCGAGCAGGTGTCGGCGCTGCGCGCGTGGGCGCGCGAGCGCGCAGTGAGCGCGGACTGACGGCATGAGCATCACCGTTTCCCCCGACCTGCAGGCGTTGCCGGCCAGTCTCTCCGCCGCCTGGATCAACGACGCACTGGCCACCGTCCAGCAGGTATACGGGCTGGTGCCCGCCGAACTGCTGGCGCAGGCCGGCGTCGATGCGCAGGTGCTGGCCAGTCCGACCACGCTGGTGCCGTTGATCGACGCGGTGCGCCTGTTCGCGGTGGTGCTGGCGCGCACCGGTGACTTCACGCTGGGGTTGAAGCTGGGCGCCCGCGTGCAGGTGCGCAGTTACCCGGTGCTCGGCTACGCGATCATGGGCAGCGCCAACCTCGGCGAGGCCATCGACCGCCTGCTGCGTTACGAGCGCATCGTCGGCGAACTCGGGCGCGCCTCGCGCGAGGATGACGGCGACGACGTGGTGTTGCGCTGGGAGTGCCCGGTGCCCGAGCCCTACGCGCGCTTCCTGCGCGATGCGGCGCTGGCGGGCTGGGTGGGCCTGGCGCGCGGCCTGCTCGACGCACCGGTGACGTCGCCGCGCTTGGTGTACTTCGCGTACGCCCAGCCCGTCGCGGCGGAGCGCGAGCAGTACGAGGCCTTCTTCGCCTGCCCGGTGGAGTTCGGCGCGCCGTTCACCGGCGTGCGTTTTCCGCGCGAGTGGCTGGCGTTGCCGCTGCGCTCGGCGGACCCGGCGCTCGGCGGGCTGATGGACGAGCATGCGGCCCGCCTGCTCGCGGATTTTCCGGCCGGCCTCAACCTGGTCAACGAAGTGCGCAGCGCGGTCTACCATCGCCTGGCCGGCGGCGAGCCGGACATCGAGTCGGTGGCGGCGGCGCTGGGGCTCGGCGCGCGCGCGCTGCAGGCGCGGCTGCGCAAGGCGGGGCTGACATTCAGCGACCTGGTCGATGACGTGCGTCGATCGCTGGCCGCGGTGCTGGTGGCCGACGAGCGCCTGACGCTGGTGAACGTTGCCTTCCTGCTCGGCTTCGCCGAGCAGAGTTCCTTCACGCGTGCGTTCCGGCGCTGGTATGGCACCGCGCCCGGGGAGTTCCGCCGCAAGGGCGGCGAGTGACGGGCGATCAGTGCCCGCCGCTGGCGGCGTAGATCCGCAAGGTGGCGCGCAATTCGTTGAGGTCCACCGGCTTGGCCATGTAGGCATCCATGCCCGATAGCCGGCAGCGGTCCTTGATTTCCTGCAGGATGTGCGCGGTCAGCGCCACGATCGGCGTGTGGCGCCGGGCGTTGTCCGCTTCCCAGGCGCGGATGCGACGGGTCGCCTCGTAGCCGTCGAGCACCGGCATCTCGCAATCCATCAGGACCAGGTCGTAGTTGTGGTGGTGCAGGGCTTCCAGGGCCTCTTGCCCGTTGCTCACCACGTCGCTGCGCACGCCGAGTTTGGCGAGCATGCCGCGGATCACCTTCTGGCTGGGCACGCTGTCCTCGACCACCAGCACGCGCATGTTCTCCGGCAACTGCGGGGTCGTTCCCGGCTCGGGTTCAAAGCGCTCGCGGCGCGTGAACTCCTCGGCGAGCACCGCGCGCAGCGCGGTACCGGACACCGGCTTGGTCAGCACGCGGCGGATGCCGACGTTGCGGGCCATGGTGTCGGTGGGCGCGATGTTCAGGCCGGTGAGCATGATGATCAGCGCGTCGTGGCGGATCAGCGGGTCTTCCTTGATGCGCGCCGCCAGTTGCAGGCCGCTCATGCCCGGCATGTTGTGGTCGACCACCACGGCGTCGAACGACGATCCGAGGTTGGCCTGCGTGCGCGCCACGGCCAGCGCCTCCTGGCCATTGTCGGCGGTGGTGACCGTCATGCCCCAGCTGCTGGCCTGCGTTTCCAGTACGCGGCGCACGGCGGCGTTGTCGTCGGCCACCAGCAGGCGCTTGCCGACCAGGATGTCGTATTCCTGCGCTGGCGCGGCGTCCTGCAACGGGGCCGGCGGCAACGGCACCTCGAACCAGAACGTGCTGCCGCGGTGCTCGTCGCTGGTGACATGGATCTGGCCGTCCATGCGCTGCACGAGCTGGCGGGCGATGACCAGGCCGAAGCCGCGGTTGCTGGCACTGTCGGCCGGCGCCGGCTCGAACAGGCTGGCAAGGCGCTCGCGCGGAATGCCCACGCCGGTATCGCGCACTTCGAAACGCAACATGCCCGGCGTGGCGGCCGGATGCACCGACAACTTCACCTCGCCGCGGTGCGTGAAGCGCACGGCGTTGGCCAGCAGGTTGCACAGCACCTGGCGCAGCCGCGCCGGGTCGCCGTACAGGCGGTCCGGCAGCGCCGGGTCGATGTCGACCACCAGCTCGATGTGCTTTTCCTCGGCACGCAGCTGCACGGTCTCGATGCTGTCGGCCACCAGTTGCTGCAGGCTGAACTCGGTGGGTTGCAGGTCGAGCTGGCCGGCCTGCAGGCGCGACCAGTCCAGCGCCTCGTTGAGCAGCAGCAGCAGGTTCTCGCCGCTGGAGCGGATGGTGAGGGTGTACTCGCGCTGGCGCGGAGTCAGCGTGGTGTCCGCCAGCAGTTCGGTCATGCCGAGGATGCCGTTCAGCGGCGTACGCACGTCATGGCTGAAGCGCGACAGGAACTCGTTGCGCGCGCGCGTCTCGGCAATCGCCACGGCGTCGCGTACGCGCGCGGCGCTGACCTGTTCGCGGGCGCGAACGGCGCGCACGAACAGCGCCCAGGCGATGATCAGGGCCTCGGTGAAGGCGCTCAGCACCAGCAGGTGTGCCGCCAGCACCGGCAGCGGCGTTGCGCCGGTGTCGGCCAGCACCGTGATGCCGCCGACGGTGGCGCTGACCAGGCGTGCCACGAAGTAGCGGTTGGCATCGCGGTAGCCGGCCCGCCAGGCGCGCCAGCCGGCCACCAGCGTGGCGGGCATCGCCAGCGCGGCGAGCATCATGTACATCGGGCCGCGGTGCCCGGGCTCGACGAAAGGCGTTGCGGCCAGCACCACGAGGCTGGCCAGCAACAGGTGCCGCAAGCCGGCGTCCAGTGCCGGTTGATGCGTGCGGGTGGCCAGGAACGCACGCGCGAACTGCAGGCCGGCAATGGTGGCGGCGACCGCCGCCAGGCTCTCTGCCATGGGCTGCACGCCCGGGCTGCGGACGAACAGCACGCCCACGTAACCCAGGCGGGCGAGCAGGTAGACGATCACCGATACCAGCAGCAGCAGGTACCAGGCGTAGGTGGGCTGGCGCGACACGCCCCAGGCGATCGCGTTGAACAGCACCAGTCCGACGAGGATGCCGATGAACACCCCGGTGGCGATCTGCCAGCTGCTCTGCACCCGCGAGAAGCTGTCCGGCCCCTCGGCCATGAGCGAGAAGTCGAGGGCGAGGTCGGAGCGGATGCGGAACCAGAACACCTCGGTGCTGCCGGCCGGAACGGTCACCCGGTACAGGTAGTGCTGGTAGTCGATGTCGCCGATGATGCGCTCGCTGGCGGTGCCGCCATGGCTGACCTGCCAGCCATCGGCGCCTGGCCGGTAGAAGTCGATCTCCGCCAGCGATGGATGCGGGACTTCCAGTACCAGTGATTCGTCGTTTGGATGGGTGTTCTGCAGGGCTACGCGCAGCCACACGGTGCTGCGCCGGTAGCCGAAATGGAGGATGTCGCGCTCGGAAACCGTGAAGGCTTCGGGCTTGAGCCGGGTGACGGCGTCGATGTCCAGTTTGCCATCGACGTCTTCGTGCCACGCCAGGTAGAGGCCCAGCGAGTTGCGTTCGCCGGCGTCGATGATGGGGAACGGCGGCGCCCACGCGTGGGCGGCGTGTGAAACCGCCAGCAGTACCAGCAGGACGACCCGGCGCAGCAACCGCGCCAGGCGCCCGTCAACCGACATCTTCTTCCCTGACCTCGGCCTTCTGGGCCGCCGGCTTCTGCTTGCGCTTGAGCACCAGCGCGCGCAGGCCGGCCTCGTTGAGCAGGTAGGCGCCGATTTCCGCGCGGCGGCCGCCGTCGCAGGTGACCACGTAGGTGAACACCTTCTCGAGTTCGCGGATTTCCTTGCGCAACTCCGGCAGCGGGATGTTCTGCGCGTGCGGCAGGTGGTCGTGCTTGAACTCCAGGGGCAGGCGCACGTCGATGAGCACGACGCCTTCGTCGGCCTCGTCCTGCATCTTCTCGTACTGTTCCTCGGTGATCGACTGGATCACCGGTTCCTTGAGCAGCTTCAGGAAGCTGTCCTTGTCCAGCGCCATCACCACGCCGTCGGTGGTCATGGTGACGGTGGCGTTGCGCTTGGTGTCGCCGATGAGGGCGTCCTCGCCGAAGCAGGCGCCGTTTTTCAGGGCGGCCAGCGTCTTCAGGTTGCTGCCGGTGCCGCGGGTGACCAGCGCGCGGCCTTCCTTGATGACGTAGAAGCAGTCGCCGTCGTCGCCCTCGCGGATGATGACGTCGCCGAGGTGGACCTCGCGCTCCTGGAACTTCACGAACAGCTGCTGGATGTTGGCCGGCGGCACCTGGGCGAACAGCTCGGAGGACAGCAGGGCCTCCATCCAGTCGGTGTTGCCGTCGTCGGGCTGGTCGTCTTCGTCCAGCGACTCGGCGGCCTGGCTCCAGGTCAGTACCAGGTCCAGGTGGTCGCGGTCGATGCTGACGATGACGCAGTCGCCGGCGGTGATGGCCGACACCCGGTGCTCCGGGTAGTTGTCCAGCGCCAGGTAGTTCTCCGGGTCGTCGGCGGCCAGCGGGCGCACCACGAAGGCGGCATCGGCCAGGTCCACGCTGCCTTCCAGCAGGAAGTGGCACTTCGGGTCATGCTGGCCACGCTTGAACAGCACCTTGCCCTTGCCGGTGCGGGTGACCGCCAGTTTGGGGGCCAGGTCACGCAGGTGGGCATCCGACAGGGAGTCGAACGGCGTAAACTCCTTGAGCCGCTCGAAGTCGATATCCTGTTTCTGGTCGTTCATCGTGCGTCCCGGTCGATGATGGGGGCACAGGCCACGCGGGCGACGGCAAGGAATCGCCATCAACGCCAAGAGAGAAGGGGGCCCGTGACTGGCGGGCCATTATGACTTATGCGCCAAACCTTGATAAGGGTACTGCGCCGGGCGGCCCGGCCGCTGGGCATCGCGCTCACCGTTGCGGTCGCGTTCTACCACGCGTGGCTGGGCCTGTATTCGCCGCCGATGATGGAGCGGCTGGAAGCGCTGCTGTATGACCTGCGCTTCCGGGTCACGCTCGACCCGCCGCCGGTGGCGCAGAAGATCGTCATCGTCGACATCGACGAGCGCAGCCTGGCGGCGGAAGGCCGCTGGCCCTGGTCGCGCGCGCGCATGGGGGACCTGCTGGAGACGCTGTACGGGCAGGGGGTAGCCATCGTCGGCTTCGACGTGACCTTCTCCGAGCCGGAGCGCAACCCGGTGGATGCCGTGCTCGCGGACCCGGCGATCGCCGCGCGGGCGGGCGGCCTGCTGCGCGCCGAGCGTACCCGGTTTGATGCCGACCGCCAGTTCGCCGAGGACGTGGCCCGCGGAGCCACGGTGCTGGGCTTCTTCCTGCACAACGATGGCGGCTACATCGGTGAATTGCCGCAGCCCCTGGTCACCCTGCCGCCGGAGGACGCCGATTACTGGATCGTGCCGCAGACCCTCGGCTTCGCCGGCAACCAGCCGGTTATCCAGCAGGCCGCGGCCGGCGCCGGCAGCCTCACCACCGAGCCGGACGTGGACGGCGTGGTGCGCCGTTCGCCGATGATCTACCGCGTGGGCGACAGCCTGTACCCGGCGTTGTCGCTGGAAGTGGCGCGGCTGTTCCTCGGCGCCGAACAGGTGACACTGGAAACCGCGTTGCAGGGCGACACCGTGGTGCTGACCGCCGTGGGCCTGGATGGTCACCTGATCCCGGTCGACGCGCGCGGTCGCGCGGTGGTGCCCTATCGTGGCTATTCGCACAGCTTCCCCTACGTGTCGGCCACCGACGTGCTGCAGGGCAAGGCCGATCGCGCGCTGCTTGACGGCGCCATCGTGCTGGTGGGCACCTCGGCACTGGGCCTGAAGGACCTGCGCTCCACACCGCTGGAAACCGGTTACCCCGGGGTGGAGGTGCACGCCAACCTGCTCGACGCGATCATCGGCAGCGGTGCGCAGGAGCGCTTCTGGTACCGCCCGGACTACGAGGTCGGCGCCACCGTGCTGGTGATCCTCGCGCTGGGCATCGCCATCGTGCTGGTGCAGCCACGGCTGGGGGCCGGCGGGCAGATCCTGTTCAGCGTGCTGTCGATCGCCTTCGTGGTCGGCAGCAACTACGCGCTGTGGGTGTTCGCGAAGCTCGATTTCCCGCTGGCGCCGCCGCTGGCCATCGTGCTGTTGCTGAACGGCTTCTACCTGGTGCTGGGCTTCCTCGAGGAGACGCAGCGGCGGGCGCAGATCCACAGCATGTTCGGCCAGTACGTGGCCCCGGCGCACATCGATCGCCTGCTCGACACCCCGGACCAGGTCACCTTCGAGGGCGAGTCGAAGGAAATGACCGTGCTGTTCTCGGACGTGCGCTCGTTCACCACGATCTCCGAGAAGCTCACCGCGCAGGGCCTCAAGCAACTGCTCAACCGCTACTTCACGCCGATCACGAAGATCATCTTCGACAACCAGGGCACCATCGACAAGTACGTGGGCGACATGGTGATGGCGTTCTGGGGCGCGCCGCTGGACGATCCGCAGCACGCCGAGCACGCGGTGGATGCCGCGCTGGAAATGCTGCGTAAGGTCGACGAGCTGAAGGAGGAGTTCGGTGCCGAGGGCCTGCCGCGCATCGACGTGGGCGTGGGCGTGAATACCGGGCCGATGAACGTCGGCGACATGGGTTCGAGCTACCGGCGCGCCTACACCGTGCTCGGTGACGCGGTGAACCTCGGTTCGCGCCTGGAAGGCGCCACCAAGCAATACGGGCTGCGCCTGCTGGTGGGCGAGGCCACCGCCGCGCAGCTACCCAACCATGTCTTGCGGCTGATCGACCGCCTGCAGGTGAAGGGCAAGACCGAGCCGGTGCAGGTGTTCGAGCCGCTGTGCCGCAAGGAGCAGGCATCGACGGAACTGCTGGCGCGGGTGGAGCGCTGGCACGCCGCGCAGCAGGCCTACTTCGGTCAGCGCTGGGACGACGCCGAGCGCGAGCTGGCGAAGCTGCTGGTGGATGAGCCGGGCTGCAAGCTGTACCTGATCTTCCTCGAGCGCGTGAAGGCGATGCGCGCCAATCCGCCGGCGGCCGGCTGGGACGGCGTGTACGTGCTCAACGAGAAGTGAACTGCCGCTGATGTAGAGAGGGGGCATGGCCCCCTCGCTACGAAGGGCGAGTCAGCGGCCCTGTTCGCGGGCGATGGCGCGCCAGCCGATGTCGGTGCGGTGGTACTCGTCCTGCCAGGTCACCTGCTTTGCCAGCGCGTAGGCGCGCTGCTGCGCTTCCGACACCGTGGCACCCAGCGCGGTGGCGCACAGCACGCGGCCGCCATTGGTCGTGACCTTGCCATCGACCAGCTTCGTGCCGGCGTGGAAGATCTTCTCGCCGGCCGTTTCCGTTTGCGGCAGGCCGCTGATCACGTCGCCCTTGCGCACGTCGCCCGGGTAACCACCGGCAGCCATCACCACGCCCACCGACGGGCGCGGGTCCCACGCCGCTGTCGTTTCGCCCAGCTTGCCGGCGATGCCGGCCTCCACCAGCGACACCAGCGAGCTGTCCAGGCGCAGCATGATCGGCTGCGTTTCCGGGTCGCCGAAGCGGCAGTTGAACTCGATGACCTTCGGCGCGCCGTCCTTCGTGATCATCAGGCCGGCATAGAGGAAACCGGTGTAGACGTTGTTCTCGCTGGCCATGCCGCGCACGGTCGGCTCGATCACCTCGCGCATGACGCGCGCGTGAACCTCCGGCGTGACCACCGGCGCCGGCGAGTACGCGCCCATGCCGCCGGTGTTGGGGCCGGTGTCGCCGTCGCCGATGCGCTTGTGGTCCTGGCTGGTGGCCATCGGCAGCGCGTGGGTGCCGTCGACCATCACGATAAAGCTGGCTTCCTCGCCGTCGAGGAACTCCTCGATCACCACGCGCGAACCGGCGCTGCCGAAGGCGTTGCCGGACAGCATGTCGATCACCGCCGCCTCGGCTTCGCCGAGGGTCATCGCCACGATCACGCCCTTGCCGGCGGCGAGGCCGTCGGCCTTGACCACGATCGGCGCGCCCTTCTCGCGCAGGTAGACGATCGCCTCGTCCGCATCGGTGAAGGTCTTGTACTCGGCGGTGGGGATCTTGTGGCGGGCAAGGAAGTCCTTGGCGAAGGCCTTGGAGCCTTCCAGTTGCGCGGCTTTCGCGGTCGGTCCCCAGATCGGCAGGCCGGCGGCGCGGAAGGCGTCCACCACGCCGTTCACCAGCGGGGCTTCCGGGCCCACCAGCGTGAGCTGCACGTTGGCCTTCGCGAAGGCGACCAGCGCGGCGTTGTCGAGGATGTCGAGGGCGACGTTCTCGCACTTCGCCTCGGTGGCGGTGCCGGCGTTGCCGGGCGCTACGAAGACTTTCGCCACGCGCGGGTCCTGCGCGCATTTCCAGGCCAGCGCGTGCTCGCGGCCGCCGGAACCGAGGATAAGGATGTTCATGGGGGCGTCCTCAGTGGCGGAAGTGGCGCATGCCGGTGAACACCATCGCCATGCCGTGCTCGTCGGCGGCGGCGATCACCTCGGCGTCGCGCATCGAACCGCCCGGCTGGATGACGCAGGAGATGCCCACCTTCGCCGCGTTGTCGATGCCGTCGCGGAACGGGAAGAAGGCGTCGGAGGCCATCACCGCGCCTTTCACCTCGAGGCCGGCGTGTTCGGCCTTGATGGCGGCGATGCGCGCGCTGTTCACGCGGCTCATCTGGCCGGCGCCCACGCCGATGGTCTGGCGGTGCTTCGCGTAGACGATGGCGTTGGACTTCACGAACTTGGCCACTTTCCAGGCGAAGATCAGGTCGTGCATCTCGGCCTCGGTCGGGGCGCGCTTCGTCACCACCTTGAGGTCCGCTTCCTTGATCATCCCGATGTCGAGGTCCTGCACCAGCAGGCCGCCGTTGACGCGCTTGAAGTCGAACTGCGGGGCGCGCTCCGCCGGCCACTGGCCGCAGGTAAGTACGCGCACGTTCTGCTTGGCCTTGGTGATTTCCAGCGCCGCCGGCGACACCGACGGGGCAATGATCACTTCCACGAACTGGCGGTCGATGATCGCCTTCGCGGTGTCGGCGTCGAGCTCGCGGTTGAAGGCGATGATGCCGCCGAACGCGGACTCGGTGTCGGTGGCGTAGGCCAGGTCATAGGCCTTGCGGATGCCGCCTTCGTTCTCCGGCACCACGGCGACGCCGCAGGGGTTGGCGTGCTTGACGATCACGCAGGCCGGCTTGACGAAGGACTTCACGCACTCCAGCGCGGCGTCGGTGTCGGCGATGTTGTTGTAGCTGAGTTCCTTGCCCTGCAGCTGCTTCGCGGTGGACACCGACGCTTCCGGCGCCTGCGCGGCCACGTAGAAGGCGCTGCGCTGGTGCGGGTTCTCGCCGTAGCGCATGTCCTGCGCCTTCAGGTACTGCAGGTTGAAGGTGCGCGGGAACACTTCGCGTTCCGGGGCGCCGTGATCCTTGTACGCCTTGGCCGGCTCGATGGCGCCCAGCCAGTTGGCGATCATGCCGTCGTAGGCGGCGGTGTGCTCGAAGGCCTTCACCGCCAGGTCGAAGCGCAGCGCGGTGGTGAGGGCGCCGGCGTTGGCGTCCATGTCCGAAAGCACGCGTGCGTAGTCGGCGGTGTTCACCACGATGCCCACGTGCGCGTGGTTCTTGGCGGCGGAGCGCACCATGGTCGGGCCGCCGATGTCGATGTTCTCGATGGCGTCTTCCAGCGTGCACCCCGGCTTCGCCACGGTGGCGGCAAACGGGTAGAGGTTCACCACCACGAGGTCGATGCCGCGGATGCCGTGCTCGGCCATGATCGCGTCGTCCTGGCCGCGACGGCCGAGGATGCCGCCATGCACCTTCGGGTGCAGCGTCTTCACGCGGCCGTCCATCATTTCCGGGAAGCCGGTGTATTCGCTCACCTCGGTGACGGCGATGCCGTTGTCCTTCACCAGCTTGTAGGTGCCGCCGGTGGACAGCAGCGTGACGCCGCGCTTCACCAGCTCGCGGGCGAAGTCGACGATGCCGTTCTTGTCGGAAACGGAGAGCAGGGCGGTCTTGATCGGGCGGGACATGCGGGTGGCTCCGGAAAACGGTGGGCGGTGGTCAGATCAGCTTGTACTGCTTGAGCTTCTTGCGCAGCGTGCCGCGGTTCAGGCCCAGCACGATGGCGGCCTGCGTCTGGTTGCCGCGGGTGTACTCGAGCACGCGCGACAGCAGCGGCGCCTCGATCTCGGCCAGCACCATGTCGTAGACGCCGGCGACGTCCTCGTCACCGAGCTGGCGGAAGTAGTTGGCGATGGCCTGGTCGACGGCATCGCGCAGGGTCTGGGTGCCCGCGGTCACGGCGAGCTGGGCGCCTTGCTGCAGGTCGGTGGACTTGTTGAGTGTCTTCAAGGGAGCGGTACTCATGCGGCGACATACTCCATGGTGTTGCTGTTCCCGGCGGCGGCGCTCCTGCCGTCACCGACTGCGAAAAAACGGGTAACCAGTGCACGCTGGCCGGCCGGGTCGGCGGCCGCGTTGAAGGCAGCGCGGTCCCAGCCGGCGCGACCGTCGAGGTACCAGCCGGCGTGCTTGCGGGCGATGCGCACGCCCATGAACTCGCCGTAGTGGCGGTACAGGGCATCGAGGTGCGCCTGCAGTACGGCATGCTGTTCGGCGGCGTCCGGCGGCGGCATTTCCTCGCCGGTGGCGAGGAAATGGTTGATCTCGCGGAAGATCCAGGGGTTGCCCTGGGCGGCGCGGCCGATCATCACGGCATCGGCGCCAGTGTGCGCCAGCACGGCGCGCGCCTGTTGCGGCGTGGTGATGTCGCCGTTGGCGATCACCGGGATGCGCACGGCCTGCCTGATGGCGGCGATGGTGTCGTACTCGGCGGCGCCATTGAAACGGTCGGCGCGGGTGCGCCCGTGCACGGCCAGCGCGGCAATGCCGCAGTCCTCGGCCAGCCGGGCGATCGCCACGCCGTTGCGCGCTTCCGGCGACCAGCCGGTGCGGATCTTCAGGGTGACCGGCACGTCCACCGCGGCGACCACGGCGCGCAGGATGTCCGCTACCAGCGCCTCGTCGCGCAGCAGCGCCGAGCCGGCGGCCTTGTTGCAGACCTTCTTCGCCGGGCAGCCCATGTTGATGTCGACGATCTGCGCGCCATCGGCGACAGCCATGCGGGCGGCATCGGCCAGCATGGCGGCATCGCCGCCGGCGATCTGCACCATGCGGGGCTCGGGCTCATCACCGTGCAGGCGGCGGCGCAGCGACTTCGGGGTGTTCCACAGGGCGGTATTGGCGGTGAGCATCTCGGCCACGACCAGGCCCGCGCCGAGTTGCCGGCACAGGTGCCGGAACGGCTGGTCCGTCACACCGGCCATGGGTGCGAGCACGACCGGGTTGTCGATCTGGTACGGTCCGATGCGCATGTCGTTTCGCGGCGAATAGTTCCCTGCCGGCGTGCACGGGGCACTCGCCGGTGGTGCGAGGTTTCGATGGACTGCTTCGATGCTCGACAGCGCGCGGCGGGTTCCGGCCGGGCTGTTCAAAGAGTGAGCAATGATAGCGGCGACGCGCCGGGCCTTGAAGCGGCCGGCGCGCGAAAAACCCCAGAAAAAAGGCTTGCAATGCAAGCCTTCTGTCGTTCAACAGGCGGGGTCAGGATGCGTCCGGCGGCAGGAAGCGCAGCGAGTAGTTAACCGCCTGCGCGCCCGGGTCGACCAGTTCCAGCGTCAGGTGGATGGGCGTGTCCAGCGGCATGCTTTCCGCGCCGGCCAACTCCCCCTTCAGGTATTCGTCGGGCGAAAAGACCCGGCCGGCGACCGCGTTGCCGCGCGCGTCGCTGAAGCCCAGCTCGATGCGCGGGAAGGGTTGCTCGAAGCCGGCGCGGTTGTAGATCACCGCGTCCATGACCAGCGCCTGTCCGGCGGAGGGGTGGCTGCGGATCACCAGGTTGGCGCCTTCCACGCGGCTCACGTCGCTTTCGCCGGGCAACTGGCAGCCGAGGGCACCGCAGGCAACCGAGTAGATGCCGCGCCAGGTGCTGTCGTGGGACAACTCGCGGAAGTTGAAGGCCAGGTACTGGCCAAGGAACACCAGCAGGAACACCACCGACAGCGTCGCCCACAACACGTCACGGCCCCAGGCGACCTCGTGGGCCTCGCCACGGGGCAGCAGGGCTTCCTCGGCGTCGAGGCCGGGCAACTCCACGTCCTGCATGGTCAGGCCGGGCTCGTTGAGGAAGTCGAGGTCGTCGTCGGCGGCGGTGCGCGGGGAGCCCGTACGGTTCTGCGGTCCCGACGGTGCGGCTTCCGCACCGCCACGCCCTTCCATCTGGTTGAGGCGGGCTGCCAGCCCGGACAGTGGCTGCACACCGGTGTTGTCGGCAATGCTCAGCTGGTCAGCGCTGATGGAGAACTTGCGTACGCGCTCGTCGCGCTCGTCCACCGGTGCCTCGCCCAGCAGGGCCTTGGCCCAGGATTCGTCGGCCGAATCGGCGCCGAGTTCGTGGTCTTCCAGCAGTTTCGACCCGCTGACACCGAAGGGGTCGTCGCCCTCCAGCACGCTGTCGTCCAGCTCGCCGCCACCGATGGAAATGCGGGTCTTGTTTTCCTCGATGCCGTAGCGCTTGGCGGAGGAGTCGGCATCGTCGTCGATGGCCGGCGCCTTGGGCGGCGGCGGGGCGGACCACTGCGGCTCGTCACGGTTGGTGGCGGCCGGCTTCGGTGGCGGTGGCGCACCCCAGTCGGGCGCCTTGGGCCTGGCCGGTGGCGGCGGTGCCCCCCATTGTGGTGCTGCCGCGGGTGGCGGCGTGGCCGGCGGCGCCGGCGGGCGCGGGGCGGCAGGACGCGTGGCTGCCGGCTTCGCCGGCGGGGCTTCTTCCAGCTCGCGCAGGATCATGTCGGCCAGATCGTCGTCTGCCGCCGTCGGGGTGCGCGATGCGGGGGGGACTGCCGGCGGAACAGGCTGCGAGGCGGGTGCCGCCGGGCGAGCCGGTGCAGCTGCAGGCGGAGTCGCGGCAGGCGCAGCCGACGGGCGCGCGGTCGGGGCCGCGCGCGCCGATCCGACACCGGCCGGCGGCATGGCGGCGCCGAGCGGCACCAGGTTCTTGTTGGCCTGGAACACCTGCAGGCACGAGCCACAGCGCACGGTGCCGTTGGCCAGCTGCAATTGCTGCGCGGTGATCTGGAACTTGACGCCGCAGTGCGGGCACTGGGTCTGGTATTTGTCGGCCATTGCCTCGAGCCTGTCCCTGGGGGCTGAACACCCGATTATGCGCATGCCAGTGGCACGACGTCACGATGGGCTGGCCGGGTTGTGAACGCGCTCTCGCCGGAATGCGCGGCGTTACGGCATCAGCCGCGGCGCCGCTGCCCCGCCAGGCGTACCCAGTCGCCGTCGATGGCCGGGGCGTCCCAGTCGATCCACGCCGTGTAGGCGGCCGCGACCTCGTCCGCCTGGTCTAGCAGGATGCCGGACAGCGCGATGGCGCCACCGGGTGCCACGCAGCCGGCGATCTGCGGTGCCAGTTGCACCAGCGGTCCGGCGAGGATGTTGGCCACCACCGCATCGAAACTGCCCGCCGCGGCGCTGAACTCGCGTGGCAGCAGCGCGTCCACCTGCACGCCGTTGCGCCCGGCGTTCTCGCGGGTGGCGATGATGGCCTGCGGGTCGTTGTCCACGCCGGTCACGGATTTCGCGCCCAGCAGCGCGGCGGCGATGGCGAGGATGCCGCTGCCGCAACCGAAATCGAGCACGCGCGCGTTGGCCAGGCGGCCGGCCACTGCCAGCGAATCCAGCCAGCGCAGGCACAGCGCCGTGGTGGGATGGGTGCCGGTGCCGAAGGCCAGGCCCGGGTCCAGGCGCAGGTTCACCGCGCCGGGTTGCGGCGGCTCGGTCCAGCTCGGCACCACCCACAGGCGTTCGCCGAACTGCATCGGCTTGAAGTGTTCCAGCCAGGCGCGTTCCCACGGCTGGTCGGCGAGGCCTTCCACGCGGAATGCCGGCGGGTTCTCGCCGAACGCGGTCTGCCAGCTGCTGGCGAACACCGCGCGCAGTTCGTCCGGGTCCAGGTCGCCCGGGAACAGCGCCACCACCACCACCCGGTCCCACAGCGGCGTTTCGCCGGGGCCGGGCTCGAGGATGGGCTGGTCCTGCGCGTCCAGTTCGGTGATGGACAGGGCGTCGAGCGCGTACAGCAGTTCCTCGGCCGAGTCGACGTCGGCGCGGCCGATTTCCAGCTTCAGCTCGAGCCAGGCGCTCACTTCTTCAGGCCCAGCTTGGTCTCGAGGTAGTGGATGTCCACGCCGCCGTTCTCGAAGTTCGTGTCGCGGAAGATCTGCTCCTTGTGCAGCGGCACGTTGGTGCGGATGCCGTCGACGACGATCTCGTTGAGCGCATTGCGCATGCGGCGGAAGGCGGTGTTGCGGTCGTCGCCGTAGGCGATGACCTTGCCGATCAGCGAATCGTAGTTGGGCGGCACGCTGTAGCCGCTGTACACGTGCGAATCGACGCGGATGCCGTTGCCGCCCGGCGCGTGGAAGTGCGAGATGCGGCCCGGGCAGGGCATGAAGGTGGCCGGGTCCTCGGCGTTGATGCGCGCTTCGAAGGCGTGGCCCTTGATCTGCACGTCCGACTGCTTGAACGACAGGCCCATGCCGGAGGCAATGCGCAACTGCTCCTTGACGATGTCCACGCCGGTGACCATCTCGGTGACGGGATGTTCCACCTGCACGCGGGTGTTCATCTCGATGAAGTAGAAGCGCTCCTTCTCGTAGAGGAACTCGAAGGTGCCGGCGCCGCGGTAGCCGATGTCCACGCAGGCCTTCACGCAGGCCGCGTACACTTCCTCGCGCAGTTTCTGCGGGATGTGCGGTGCCGGTGCCTCCTCGACGACCTTCTGGTGGCGGCGCTGCAGCGAGCAGTCGCGGTCGCCCAGGTGCACGGCATGGCCTTCGCCGTCGGCGAGTACCTGGATTTCCACGTGGCGCGGATGCTCCAGGAACTTCTCCATGTACACGGTGCTGTCGCCGAAAGCCGCGCCCGCTTCCGAGCGGGTGACGAACAGCGAATTGAGCAGCGCGGCCTCGGAGTGCACCACGCGCATGCCGCGGCCACCGCCGCCGGCAGCGGCCTTGATGATCACCGGGTAGCCGATCTTCTTCGCCACCTCGATGGCGTTTTCCTCGGTGACCGGGCCGCCGGAGCCCGGCACGGTCGGCACGCCGGCCTTCTTCATGGCCTCGATGGCCGACACCTTGTTGCCCATCAGGCGGATGGTGTCGGCGCGCGGGCCGATGAAGGTGAAGCCGGAGCGCTCGACGGCCTCGGCGAAGTCGGCGTTCTCGGCCAGGAAGCCGTAGCCCGGGTGGATGCCCTGGGCATCGGTCACTTCGGCGGCGCTGATGATGGCCGGGATGTTGAGGTAGCTTTCCTTCGATGACGCCGGGCCGATGCACACGGCTTCGTCGGCAAGGCGCACGTGCATCAGGTCACGGTCCGCCTTCGAGTAGACGGCAACCGTGCGGATACCCAGTTCCTTGCACGCGCGCAGGATGCGCAGCGCGATTTCGCCGCGGTTGGCGATCACGACCTTGTCGAGCATGTTGTCCTCGCGGGTGTGCGCTGGTGGCGGCGTTTCAGACGATGGTGAACAGCGGCTGGTCGAATTCGACCGGCTGGCCGTTCTCGACGAGGATGGCCTCGATCTTGCCGGCCTTGTCGGCGGTGATCTGGTTCATCATCTTCATCGCCTCGACGATGCACAGCACGTCGCCAACCTTGACGTTGGCGCCGACTTCCACGAACGCCGGCGAACCCGGCGAGGCGGCACGGTAGAAGGTGCCGACCATCGGCGAACGCATCACGTGGCCGTTGTGCACCGGTGCGGCCGGGGCGGCGGCGGGTGCCGGCGCAGCGGCCGGGGCGGCGGCCGGAGCCGGGGCGGCGACCGGGGCCGCCATCTGGTAGGTCACCGGGCCGGTGGGGGCACGGTTGCGCGCGATGCGCACGGTTTCCTCGCCTTCCTTGATCTCCAGCTCGTCGATGCCGGATTCCTCGAGCAGCTCAATCAGTTTCTTGATCTTGCGGATGTCCATGCGGGGATAGCCCTTCTTGGGGGAAAACGTGGTTTATGGTGTGGCCGCTTGCAGCCGCGCCATGGCGGCAGAGAGCGCCAGTTCGTAGCCGATGGCGCCCAGGCCGGAGATGACGCCGGCGGCGACATCGGAAAAATAGGAGTGGCGGCGGAATTCCTCGCGCGCGTGCACGTTCGACAGGTGCACCTCGATGAACGGGATCTGCACCGCGAGCAGGGCGTCGCGCAGCGCCACCGAGGTATGCGTGAAGGCTGCCGGGTTGATGATGACGAACTCGACCCCTTCCTGCTTCGCCTCGTGGATGCGCTCGACCAGTTCGTACTCGGCGTTGCTCTGCAGGGTCATCAGGTGATGGCCGGCAGCGCGGGCGGCCGCCGCCAGGCGGGCGTTGATGTCGGCCAGCGTGTCGTGGCCGTACTTGTCCGGCTCGCGCGTGCCGAGCAGGTTCAGGTTCGGCCCGTGCAGTACCAGGATGGTGGCCATGCCGTTGACTCCCTCTGCAGGTTCCCTGGGTCCGGCCTCCCGGCCGGCGCCCGCCAGCGTGACCATCCGGTCACTGTCAGCGGGTCCAAAACAGGCGGCAAGTCTAGGAGGAGGGTATCGGGTTGGGAACGGGGGTCAACACTTCCTTACAAAGTGCCGGGCGGATGCCCGCAGGGTGTCCGCCGGATCCCCGCAGGTTCCCTGTCATTCAGTCCGGGGCCGGCCTCCGCCGGGAGAATTGTGCGGATTTGCGGACGGCGTCACGCAGCCAGGGGAGGACTTAATCCTGCCTTAAGTCCCGACCAACACCATGGGCTTTCCGGAACCAGGGTAGTAACGGGACATGGGTTACGACACGCGCGTGGTTGAACGACTGGCACTGGCTGCCGGTACCTTGCTGGGCGGGGGCCTGGCCGCAGCGAGCGGCGAGGAGGGCACGCGCCTGGATCTCGCCGTGCTGAGCTGGGACGAGCAGGACCGGGTGACCGCCGTGGAGCCGGTCATCGGCCTGCGCCGCGACCTTGGCGACGACCGTGCGCTGAGCCTGAAACTGGTGCTCGACTCGCTGAGTGGCGCCTCGCACAACGGCGCCAACGTGCAGCCCTACGTGCAGACCTTCGCGGCGGCCAGCGGCGGGACCGCTGGTTACACGGTGCCGGCCGGCGAGGTGCCGCTGGATCCCGGCTTCGAGGACTTCCGCACGGCTTTCAGTGTCGGCTACGAAACACCCTTGGCCAATCCGCTTTGGAAGACATCGCTCGGTGCCAGCATCAGCCGGGAGACCGACTTCCTGTCGCTGGCTGCCAGCGCCACCCTGGCCCGCGACTTCAATCGCCGCAACACCACGGTAGTGGGCGGGCTGTCGCTGGAGGCCGACGAAATTTCCCCCGCGGGCGGTGCCCCGGAGCCGTTTGCCCTGCGCGTGGCAGCTGCCGGCGGCGGGGAGGAGGAAGGGGAGGACGAAGGGGAAGACGAAGATGACGGCGAGGAGGCGCCGGCCGAAACCCGCCAGGTGGTCGATGTCATGCTGGGCGTGACCCAGGTGCTCAACCGCACCACGCTGGTCCAGTTCAACGTGGCCGCCAGCATGGCCACGGGTTACATGAACGATCCCTACAAGCTCGTCACGGTGGATACGCTTCCGGCCACCTACGTGTACGAGAGCCGCCCGGATTCACGCAACAAGTTCTCGCTCTATGGCGAGATCAAGCACGCCTTTGCCTCCGGGGACATCGTCGATACCGGTTACCGCTGGATGCGCGATGATTGGGGTGTCACCTCGCATACCGTGGACCTGTACTACCGGGCGATGCTGCCTGCCAACTGGTACATCGAGCCGCACGTGCGCTGGTACACGCAGACCGCCGCGGATTTCTTCGTGATGTCGCTGGCGCCGGCCGACGTGCCGCCGGCGGGCAGCAGCGATGTGTACGCCTCGGGTGATTACCGGCTGGGCGCCCTGCAGGACACGACCATCGGTGCGCGCATCGGGGTGCGGGTGTCGGAGGGCGCCGAGCTGTACCTGCGCGCCGAGCAGATGCACCAGGAGGGTGACTGGGCGCCCGCCAACCTCGATGCCACGATCCTCGAGCTCGGTGGCTCCTGGCAATTCTGAGCCGCGCCGGGCGGGCAAAAAAAAGGGCTGCAGCCTCACCGGCGCAGCCCTTTTTTTCATGCGTGCCGGCAGCCGGTCAGGGCTGCTGGCGCATGCCGGGTTCGATGCGGTCGCGCAGGTGGGCGAGGAACTGGCCTTCGTCCATTTCGCCCTGGATGCGCTCGCCGCCAACCTCGTTGCCATTGGCGCCGAAGAACAGGATGGAGGGCAGCCCCATGACCTGGTATTCGGCGAGCAGGGCCCGGTTGCCGGCGCTGTTGTCGGTCACGTCCACCTGCAGGACCCGGTAGCCGGCCAGTGCGGCGTGTACCGCCGAACGGGAGAACACGTCGCGCTCCATGAGCTTGCAGGCCACGCACCACTCGGCAAAGAAATCGAGCATGACCGGCTGGCCGGCCTCGCGGGCCGCGGCCAGTTGCGCGGCCAGTTCCTCGCTGCTGGCGACACGGGTGAACAGTGGCTTCTCCTGCGCGGCACCGGCGGTGCTGGCACCGGCCTTGAGGAAACCGAGCGGCTCCAGCGGGTCCTCGGCGCCGCCGGCGGCGCCGACCAGCAGGGTGGCGCCGACCAGCATCAGCACCAGGCCAGCCCCCTTGCGGAAGTGGGCCCAGCCGTTGGCTGCGGTGGCGAGCGGCTCGAGGGCCTTGAGGTAGATGGCCGAGACCATGAGCAGTGCGCCCCACAGGGCCAGCGAAACCCAGGCTGGCAGGATGCGGCCGAGCAGGATGATGGCGATGCCCAGCAGCATCACGCCGAAGAAGGCCTTCACGCCGTTCATCCAGGCGCCGGCTTTCGGCAGCAGCTTGCCGCCGGAGGTGCCGATCAGCAGCAGTGGTACGCCCATGCCCATGGCCAGCGCGAACAGCGCGGCACCACCCAGCACGGCATCGCCCGTGGTGCTGATGAACACCAGTGCGCCGGCCAGCGGTGCCGACACGCAGGGCGAGACCACCAGTGCGGAAACCGCGCCCATGACCGCAACGCTGAGCAGCCGGCCGCCTTGTTGCTGGCCCTGCACGCTGGTCAGGCGATCGCGCAGGAACGACGGCACCTGCAGTTCGTAGAAGCCGAACATGCTCATCGCCAGTGCCACGAAAACCGCGGCGAACACCACCAGCACCGCCGGCGACTGCAACCACATCGCCACGTTGGCCTTGGCGCCGAGGAAGCCGACGGCGATGCCGGCGGCGGTGTAGGTGAGTGCCATGCCGAGCACGTAGGCCAGCGACAGGGCGAACGCGCGGCGCGTGGAAATGCCCTGGCCCTCGCCGACGATGATCGACGACAGGATCGGCACCATCGGCAGCACGCAGGGCGTGAACGCGAGGCCGATGCCCAGCAGCAGGAAGGTGCCGATGATGGCGGCGAACGAGGCGTTGGCGAGGAAGCGCGCGATGGCACCGGAATCGCTGGCGGCCGGTGCATTGTCCGCGGGCGCCGCAGTGGCCTGCGCGTCCGCGTTGGCGGCCTCGCCGCCGGCTGCGGCGGTGGCGCTCATGCCGGCAAAGTCGATGGGCCATTCCTCGGTTTCGGGCGGGTAGCACAGGCCGGCCTCCGCACAGCCCTGGTAGGTGACCTTCAGCGTGGCGGTGGTCTGTGCCGGCAACGTCTTCAGCGGCAGTCGTACCTCGGCCTGCTGGTGGTAGACCTCGACGCGGCCGAAGATCTCGTCGTCCTTGAATTCGCCCTCCGGCGACTGCGGCGTGCCGAGCACGTCCAGCGTGGCGCCGGTGTCGTCCGTCACCGCAAAGCGGAACTTGTCGCGGTAGAGGTAATAGCCGTCGGCGACCTGCCAGCGGGCCACGAAGCCGCGGTCGTCACGCTCCAGGGTGAGGCGGAAGGCCTCGCGCACGGGCAGGAACTCGTCGTCGCCGCCGCCGGAGAACAGGGCGTGCGCCTGTGTTGCCAGCAGCGTCAGCATGGCCAGCAGGAAGGCAGTCAAGCGGCGGGAGTGGGGATGGCTGGTCGTGTGCATGGTGGTCCCGTGGGTAACGCTCGCCCCGTGGCGGCTGTGCATAGCCTGCGGCGCGGCCATTAAGCCTACCTTAAGTGGGAACTGCTTCACTCATTCCGGCCGGGCATTGTGCGTCAGTACGCAAAAACCACGGTGACCGGCGGCGTTAAGCCTCGCTTAAGACAGCCCCGGCGAGAATCCGTGCCATCACCGCCGGAGGTTTCCATGACCCGCTCACTGTTCGCCGCCCTGTTCGCTGTCCTGCTGTCGTTCGCTCCCGGCCTGGCGCCGGCGGCAGAGGGGCAGCTCGATCTGTCCGCCTACAAGGGCAAGGTCGTCTACCTCGATTTCTGGGCCTCCTGGTGCGTGCCCTGCCGCAAGTCGTTCCCGTGGCTCAACGAGCTGGCGAAGAAGTACCCGGACGACCTCGTGGTGGTGGGCATCAACGTCGACAACGAGCGCGCGGCGGCCATGAAGTTCCTCGAGAAGTACCCGGCGTCCTTCCCGCTGGTATTCGACCCCAAGGGTACGCTGGCCACGCGCTACAAGCTGGAGGGCATGCCGTCCAGCGTGCTGATCGGGCGCGATGGCAACGTGGCACACCGCCACGTGGGCTTCCGGGAAGAAAAGAAGGCCGAGTACGAAAAGACCCTCGTCCAGTTGATCAACGCCAAATAACAAAGGGAAGCAGCAGCCATGATGCGTGCCACCGTTTTCCGTATTGCCGCGCTGGGAGCCCTTGCGCTTGCCGTGTCGGGTTGCAGTCACCTCGGCGTTGAACCGTGGGAGCGCGATGTGCTTGCGCGCCCGGAGATGCGCCTCGATGCCGACGCGGTCAGCCGCGCGCTCGACGACCATATCTATTTCTCGAAGGAAGCATCCAGCGGCGGCCGCGGTTTCGGCGGCGGCGGTTGCGGCTGCAACTGAGGTCGACACACATGAAGAAGAAGCAGGATGTTCGCAGCGCGCTCGCCCTCGCCGCGGGGTCGCTGCTGGCGGCCACGGGGGCCCAGGCCGGTGACGGCGACTGGACCATCGACAGCGCGCTGCTCGTCTATTCCGAGACCGACCGTGTTTCCGCGGTCGAGCCGGTGGTCAGCGCCACGCGCGACCTCGGCGACGAGGAAACGCTCAACCTGAAGCTGGTGCTGGATTCGCTCACCGGCCCGTCGGCCAACGGCGCGCAGGTGGAGGAGTATCCGCAAACATTCAGTACGCCCAGCGGCGAAGCCACCTACACGGTGCCGGCCGGTGAAGTGCCGCTGGACGACCAGTTCCACGATACCCGTGGTGCCTTCAGCGCCAGCTGGACCACGCCGCTGGAAAACCGCCTGTGGAAACGCACGCTGGGCGCCAACGTCAGCAGCGAGTTCGATTTCTTCTCGCTGGGCGTGAACGGTGCGCTTTCGCGTGACCTTAACAAGCGCAACACCACGCTGACCGCCGGACTCGGCTTCGAGGTGGACACCATCAAGCCGGTGGGCGGCGTGCCGGTGCCGTTCGCGGAGATGTTCCCGGTGGCGGGCAGCAAGTCCACCAGTGACACCGAGGATCGCACCGTCACCGACCTGCTGCTGGGCATCACCCAGGTGATCGACCGCAACACCGTGATGCAGTTCAACTACAACCTGAGCATGTCGTCCGGCTACATGAACGATCCGTACAAGGTGGTGACGGTGGTGGATCCGCTGGATCCGCCGGGTACGTTCACCTACGTGTACGAGAACCGCCCGGACAGCCGCACCAGGCACGCCCTGTACTGGGAAACGAAGCACGCCTTCGCCAGCGGCAACGTGCTGGATGCGAGTTACCGCCTGATGACCGACGACTGGGGCATCATGTCCAACACCCTGGATGCACGCTACCGCATCGGCCTTGGCAGCGACTGGTATGTGGAGCCGCACGTGCGCTGGTACGACCAGGGCGAAGCCGACTTCTACGTTGACCGCCTGGCGGCGGCCGACCAGCCGGCCGCCAACGACAGCGCCAGCGAGTACTCGGCCGACTACCGCCTCGGTGCGCTGACCACGGTCACCGCCGGTGCCCGCGTGGGCAAAAAACTGGCGGACGACGGCGAGGCGTGGTTCCGCCTGGAGTCGATGACGCAGAGTGGCGACACCGGGCAGGCCGACCTGTCGGCGATCGTCCTGGAGGCGGGTTACACTTTCAAGTGGTGAGCGGGCGGCAGCCGCCGTCGCTTTGCCGATGGCGGTCTGCCTGTGCAAGACTCGCCGGGACGATGTCCCGGCGAGTTCTCCTTCGTGGTGACCATGAACAACAGTGCGCCCGCGATTACCCGCCATGAAGGCTGGCACGCCGGTCGCTTCACGGCCATGGCCAGTCCCTGCGAGTTGCTGGTGGCCGGCGACGACGCGTCGCTGGCCGTGCACCTGACCGCCATCGCCCGCGACGAGGCGCTGCGCATCGAGCGCAAGTTCAGCCGCTACCGCGACGACAACATCGTGGCGGCCATCAACCGTTCCGCCGGGCAGCCGGTGGCGATCGACGATGAGGTCAGTCGCCTGCTCGATTACGCCGATACCTGCTTCCGCCTGTCCGGCGGCCTGTTCGACATCACCTCCGGCGTGTTGCGTCGCGCCTGGAAGTTCGATGGTTCCGACCGCGTGCCGTCGCCCACCCAGGTGGAGGCGCTGCTGCCGTACGTGGGCTGGGAAAAGGTGCGGCGCGAGGACGGCCAGGTGATCGTGCCGCCCGGCATGGAGCTGGACTTCGGTGGCATCGGCAAGGAATACGCGGTGGACAGCGCCCTGCGCCTGGCCAGTGCGGCGGCGGAAGACGTATCGCTGCTGGTGAATTTCGGCGGCGACCTCGCCACCAATGGCGCGCGCTTCGGCGAGGCCGCGCGCGAGTGGCGGGTGGGCATCGAGGCGCCGGACGGCGGCGTGGCGCGCTTGTTGCGCATCCGCGCCGGCGCGCTGGCCACCAGCGGCGACGCGCGCCGTTTCCTGCTCAAGGATGGCGTGCGCTACGGACACATCCTCGACCCGCGCAACGGCTGGCCGGTGCGCGATGCGCCGCGTTCGGTGACCGTGATTGCCGGTACCTGCCTGGAGGCCGGCACGCTGTCCACGCTGGCCATCCTGCAGGGGCACGATGCCGAGGCATTCCTCGCGTCGCAGGGCGTTGAACACTGGATACTGCGCTGAGGGGGACGGGCATGCGCATCCTGCTGGTGGAAGATGACGAGCTGCTCGGCGAGGGCCTGCGCGCCGCGCTGGCGCGCGACGGGCATGCCGTCGACTGGTTGCGCGACGGCGAGCATGCGCGCCGCGCGTTGTCCGGCGACGAGGCCTGGGACCTGGTGCTGCTCGACCTGGGGCTGCCGCGCCGCGATGGCATGGGTGTGCTGCGCGACATGCGCCGCCACAGCGACGCGCCGGTGCTGATCATCACCGCGCGCGACCGCATCGAGGACCGTGTCGAGGGCCTGGATGCGGGGGCCGACGATTACCTGGTCAAGCCCTTCGAGATCGCCGAACTCAAGGCGCGCCTGCGCGCCTTGGGGCGACGGCGTGGCGGGCGCGCCGCGGCGGAGGTCCGCCACGGCGCGCTGGTGTTGCTGCCGGAGTCGCACGAGGCGCAGTGGGATGGGCGCCGCGTCGAACTGACCCGCCGCGAGTTTGCCTTGTTGTCGGCGCTGGTCGAAAACGCCGGCCGCGTACTTACGCGCGAACGGCTGGAACAGGCCCTCTACGGCTGGAGCGAGGACGTGGACAGCAATGCGCTGGAAGTGCACATCCATCACCTGCGCCGCAAGCTGGCCCCGGAATTCATCCGCACCGTGCGCGGTGTGGGTTACACGGTGGACTGAGCGATGTTTTCCATACGCCGCTACCTGCTGGCGACGCTGCTCGCGGTGGCCACGCTGAGCATGGCCGTCACGGCCTGGGTCAGTTACCACGAGGCTGACCACGAAGTGCGCGAACTGTTCGATGCGCAGCTCGCGCAGTCCGCGCGTGTACTGGTCGCCACCCTGACCACCCGGCCGCTGCTGCCGGAGAGCGACAGCAGCGACACGGTGGTTTTCCCGGTGTGGAAGCCGGTCGCCGCCGGAGACGAGGAACCCGATCCCCGCGGGCAGGCCCTGGTCGGCCACAAGTACGAAACGCGCCTGGTGTTCCAGTTGTGGGAGGGCGCCGGGGAGCGGCTGCTGATGCGCTCATCCAATGCGCCGGTGGTGGCGTTGGCGCCGTTCGCCGCCGGCTACGCGGAAATCGAGCTGGACGGCGAACGCTTCGTGGTATTCACCCTGCAGCACGAGGGCCTGTGGTTGCAGGTCGCGCACGACGACTACATGCGCGACGAGCTGGCCGGCGAGATCGCCCTGGCGACGGTGTTGCCCAATGCGGTCGGTATCCCGGTGATGGCCCTGCTCATCTGGTTGTTGCTGGGCCGCGGCCTGCGTCCCTTGAGTGCGTTGCGCTCCGCCATCGCCAGGCGCAGCGGCGGCAATCTCTCGCCGGTGCATGTCTCTCCCTCGAGTGTCGAGCTCGAGCCGATGGTGGACGAACTCAACGACCTGCTGGCGCGACTGGGCGAGTCCTTCGAGCGTGAGCGTCGCTTCACCGCCGACGCCGCCCACGAGTTGCGCACGCCGCTTGCGGTGCTGCGCATCCACGCCGAGAACGCGCTGGCGGCCGGCGCCGATGACGAGCGCCGCACGGCACTGGAAATGCTGTTGCGCGGCGTCGACCGGGCGGCGCGCCTGGTCGAACAGATGTTGACGCTGGCCCGCATCGAGCCGGAGGCCGCGCCGCGCACGTTCATGCCGTTGCGGCTGGATGCGCTGGTGCGCGAGGAGCTCGCCGCGCTGGCGCCGGTGGCGGCGCGCCGCGGCCAGGAGTTCGACTTTTCCCCGGCCGGTGCCTGCATGGTGCGCGGCGACCGTGCGTTGCTCGGCATCCTGGTGCGCAACCTGGTCGACAACGCCTTGCGCTATTCACCGCCGGACTCGCTGGTGCACCTGGCCCTGCGTGCCGGTGCGCGCGGGGAGGTCGAACTGGCGGTGGAGGATGAAGGACCGGGCGTGCCCGCGGAACTGGCGGAACGGGTGTTCGAGCGCTTCTACCGCGCGGAGAGTGGTCGCGGCGACGGTGCCGGGCTTGGCCTGGCGATCGTGCGGCGGATCGTTGATTTGCATGGCGGCACGGTGGAGGCCAGGTCGCGGTCGGCCGGGCGGCGCGGCGTGTTCATTGTCCGCCTGCCTGCGGCGCCGTCCGGGTGACTACGCGCCGCCACCGGTTGGGGCTATAGTCGCGCGGTCAGCCCCGGCACCACCGGCCCCTTCCTTCCTGGCCCCCCTGAAGTCCCATGGAACAGCCCGGCGAAAGCAGCCTGGAAACCTTCCTGCTCGATTCCGCCGAGCGCGGGCGCCGCAACTGGCGCCTGTTGCCGCGGCTGCTGGCCGTGGCCCTGCCACTGCTGCTGTTGCTGGGCTGGTACTGGAGCCTGGAACCGGAGCCACTGGCGGTGCCCGCCTTGCCGCCGGAGGCCCGCGAGGCGCGGGTGCCCGGCGCGGCCACCACGGCGATGCTCGCCGGCATCGTGGATGCACTGCTCGACAAGCCCGGCGGCTACCTGCACAACGATCGCTTGCCGCCGGGCTTGCTGCTCGACGACATGCCGTCGTTCGAGGCCGGCATGCTGGCCCACGTGCGTGACATGACGCGCGCATTGCGCCGCGATTTCGGTCGCGCGCCGCAACTGGCGGTGGAGGACCCGGATCTCGTGCGCGCCGAAGCGCGCTTCCATTTCGATGCCGACAGCTGGTTGTTGCCCACGTCGGAAGGCGAGTACGCGATGGGGCGCGAGGCGCTCGACAGCTATTACCTGCGCCTGGTCGCGCCGCAACCGGGCGCACGCTTCCACGCGCAGCCCGATGCGCTGGCGCGCTGGCTGGCGGACGTGGATGCGCGGCTGGCCGCGTATGGCCAGCGCCTCGCAGCGGCGACGGCAGAGGGCGAGGCGCGCACGCCGTGGCTGGCGCGCGACGATGCGTTCTACGAGGCGCGGGGATATGCGTGGGCACTGCTGGCGCAGTTGCGTGCCGTGCAGGTGGATTTCGCCGCCGTGCTCGCCAGCCGTGGCGCGACGCCAGCGGTGGCGCAGGCGGTGACCGCGCTGGAAGGCAGCCAGCGGCCCGTGCTCAGCCCGGTGATCCTGAACGGCAGCGAGTTCGGCCTGCTGGCCAACCATTCGCTGGTGATGGCGAACTACCTGGCGCGTACGCGCGCCTCGCTGATGCAGGCGCGCGTACAACTGACAACGTCCCTGTAGGGGCGGGCGCGATGCGCCCGCCCGATTGCTGCCGGCGAGCTTACTTCGCCTTGTAGTTCGCGATCGACTTCTCGACTTCGATGCGCGCTTCGGCAGCACTGCCCCAGCCCTCGATCTTCACCCACTTGCCGGGCTCGAGGTCCTTGTAGTGCTCGAAGAAGTGCTGGATCTGCTGCTTGAGCAGTTGCGGCAGGTCGTCGGCTTCCTTGACGTCGCGGTACAGCACCGACAGCTTGTCGTGCGGCACGGCAACCAGCTTGACGTCGCCACCGGCCTCGTCGGACATGTGCAGGACCGCCACCGGGCGGCAACGCACTACCGAGCCCGGCACCACCGGGTACGGGGTGACCACCAGCACGTCCAGCGGATCGCCGTCGTCGGCCAGCGTCTGCGGGATGAAGCCGTAGTTGGCCGGGTAGAACATCGCGGTCGCCATGAAGCGGTCGACGAACACCGCGTGGCTTTCCTTGTCCACCTCGTACTTGATCGGGGCCGAGTTGGCCGGGATCTCGATGACCACGTAGATGTCATCGGGCGGGTTCTTGCCGGGGGGGACCTTGTCGAAATCCATGGGGGCGCGCTCTCTGCTGCGGGACGGTGGTGATGACGCCGGGCCTGGGCCCGGCAAGGCGGCGCGGATTATACCCGTGACCGGGCCTCAGCAGTTGGTGCAGGGCGCCACCGGCAGTCCCGCGGCCTGCCAGGCGGGGAAATCGCCGTCCAGGTGCCGCAGGCCGCGGTAGCCACGGGACTCCAGCACGCCGGCAGCCACGCCGGCCCGGCGCCCGCTGCGGCAGTACAGGACGATCTCCCCCTTGCCGCGCAGCTTGTCGATCTCGCCGATGCGCGCCTCGACCTGGTCAACCGGGATGTTGATGGCCCCGGGGATGTGCCCGGCGGCGAACTCCGCCGGCGAACGCACGTCGATCAGTACCGTCGGCTGCCCCTTGGCCTGGCGTGCCTTCAGCTCGTCGCGGGACATGTCGGTGGGGGCGGCCAGCGCGAGGGCGGGAAGCAGCGCAACGGCCAGCAGCAGGCGACGGGCAAGTTTCATGGCGGCAAAACCTCGTTGGTGGATTTCTTCCATATGGGGGCGGCCAGGCCGGTTGGCAAGGCCGGTCCTAGAGGGTGGCCGGGCCGCTGTCGCTGCTGGCCAGCACTTCGTTCCATTGCAGCAGGATGTCGGTGAGTTGCCACACCTGGCGGTCCAGGCTCTGCAGCTCCTCCACCGAGTTCTTCTCGCCGCGGAAGATCTCCACCTGCCGCAGTTCCTGGGCCAGCGGGTGGTCCGGGTGTTCCATCCGGTACAGCTCGAGCTTCCAGCGGGTGTTGTGCACCACCATGCGCCAGAAGGCCAGCTTGGTCGGCAGTTTCACGCGCGTGAAATTGGTGAGATCCCCGAAAGGCGAGAAGTCGGTGCCGAACAGCATCACCTTCGTCACCCTGGGGTCGGCGACGATGGTGGCGGTGCGCGGCGAGCGGCACAGCAGTGACAGCGCCCCGAACACCTGGCCGGCGGTGAGGTAGTTCACCGCCGGGCGCGCGAGATCGCCGTCCGGGTACACCACCAGCTGGCCGCGCAGCAGGAAGTAGAACGCGTCGGCACGGTCGCCCTTGCGGATGACCACTTCGCCCGGCGCCGGCTCGTAGAACGAGGAGAACCGCAGCAGCGTATCGGTCTGCTCGCGACTTTCCAGCATCAGGTCCTTGTAGAAGGGGATGCCGGAGAGCAGCGTTTCCAGCGAGTCGCGCGGTACGCTGGAGAGCGGGGTCGATTTCATCGGTGCCTCCGGTTCCCTTCGGGTGGTCGGGCGAGCGGCGCCCGCGTCATTTTTTCAGTTCGAACGCCGGCAGTTTCTTCGCCACCGCGGTGTTCTTCAGCGTGACGTATTGCGGCAGGCCGTCCTTGTACGGCGGGTAGTCCTCGCCCTTGATCAGCGGCGCGAGGTAGGCGCGCGCCTTGGCGGTGATGCCGAAGCCGTCCTTCGTGATGAAGTCGCGCGGCATCTTCTTCTCGACGTTGGCGACCTTCGCCAGCGGCGCCGAGCCGATGGTCCACTTGTAGGGCGCGTCCGACTTGCGCACGATCGCCGGCATCACTGCGTTGTGGCCCTTCAGCGCCAGTTCCACCGCCGCCTTGCCCACCGCGTAGGCCTGCTCGACGTCGGTCTTCGAGGCGATGTGGCGCGCGGCGCGCTGCAGGTAATCCGGCACCGCCCAGTGGTACTTGTAGCCGAGGTTGGACTTGATCAGCGACGCCAGCGCCGGCGCCACGCCGCCCAGCTGGGTGTGGCCGAAGGCGTCCACGGTGCCGGCATCGGCGAGGAAGCGGCCGTCGGCGTATTTCGCGCCTTCCGACACCACGATCACGCAGTAGCCCACGCGTTTCACCGTCTCATCGACCTTCTTCAGGAACGACTCCGGCTCGAAGGCGATTTCCGGGAACAGGATGATGTGCGGCGGTTCGTCGCCGCCCTGGCCGGCCAGGCCGCCGGCGGCCGCGATCCAGCCGGCGTGGCGGCCCATCGCTTCCATGATGAACACCTTGGTGGACGTCTTCGCCATCGAGGCCACGTCCAGCGCGGCTTCCTTCACCGAAATGGCGCTGAACTTCGCCACCGAGCCGAAGCCCGGGCAGCAGTCGGTCAGCGGCAGGTCGTTGTCGACCGTCTTCGGCACGTGGATGGCCTGGATCGGGTAGCCCATGGTTTCCGACAGTTGCGACACCTTCAGGCAGGTGTCGGCGGAATCGCCGCCGCCGTTGTAGAAGAAGTAGCCGATGTCGTGCGCGCGGAACACCTCGATCAGGCGCTCGTACTCGGCGCGGTTCTGCTCCAGCGACTTGAGCTTGTAGCGGCAGGAGCCGAAGGCGCCGGCCGGCGTGTGGCGCAGCGCGGCGATGGCCTTCGCGCTTTCCTTCGAGGTGTCGATCAGGTCCTCGGTGAGGGCGCCGATGATGCCGTTGCGGCCGGCGTACACCTTGCCGATCCTGTCCTTGTGCTGGCGGGCGGTCTCGATGACGCCGCAGGCGGACGCGTTGATGACGGCGGTGACGCCGCCGGACTGGGCGTAGAAGGCGTTGCGCGGCTTGGACTTCTTGCTGGCCATGGTCGATCCGGTTCGGGCGGGTCCCGGTGGGCGGGACGCGGGTGGGGGAATGGGGTGCGATTGCGCCCGGCGATGATAGCGGAAGGCCTTCGCGGCGGGTAATTCCGGGGCCCGGCGGCCGGCGTGTAAACTGCCGGTATCTTGCCCGGCGCCCCGCGCCCCTTCCGGGAACCTCCATGCACACCCACATCCTCGGCATCTGCGGCACCTTCATGGGCGGCCTGGCCATCCTCGCCCGCGAGTGCGGCCAGACCGTCACCGGCAGCGACCAGAACGTCTACCCGCCGATGAGCACCCAGCTGGAGCAGGCCGGCATCGCCCTGACCGAGGGCTACGACGCCGCGCAGTTCGCCAAACGCCCGGACCTGGTGGTGATCGGCAACGCGCTGTCGCGCGGCAACGCGGCGGTGGAGCACGTGCTCAACGAGCAGATTCCGTATGTCTCCGGGCCGGAATGGCTGGCCCGCCACGTGCTGGCAGGCAAGTGGGTGATCGGCGTGGCCGGTACCCACGGCAAGACCACCACCACCAGCATGGTGGCGTGGATCCTCGAGCACGCCGGCCTCGAGCCGGGCTTCCTGATCGGCGGCGTGCCGAAGAATTTCGGCATTTCCGCGCGCCTGGGCGGCGGCAAATATTTCGTGGTGGAAGCCGACGAGTACGACAGCGCCTTCTTCGACAAGCGCTCCAAGTTCGTGCACTACCGGCCGAAGACGGCGATCCTCAACAACCTCGAGTTCGACCACGCCGACATCTTCGAGAACCTCGACGCCATCAAGAAGCAGTTCCACCACTTCGTGCGCACCATTCCCGGCAATGGCCGCATCATCCATCCGCGCGTGGAGTCGAACATCGTCGACACGCTGCAGAAGGGCTGCTGGACGCCGGTGGAAACCACCGGCCTCGACGCCGAGGGCGGCGAGTGGGCGGCGCAGTTGCTGGAAGCCGACGGCAGCGCCTTCCGCGTGCTGCACGCCGGCAAGCCGGTGGGCGAGGTGCGCTGGGACAGCGCCGGCGAGCACAACGTGCGCAACGCGCTGGCGGCGATCGCCGCGGCGGTGCATGCCAGCGTCGCGGCGCAAACGGCGGTGGAAGCCCTGTGCCGTTTCGAGGGCGTGAAACGCCGCCTCGACCTGCTCGGCACCGTCGGTGGCGTCAGCGTGTACGACGATTTCGCGCACCACCCGACCGCCATTGCCGTGACGCTGGCCGGCATGCGCAAGCGCATCGGCCCGCGCGGCAGCGCCGGCCGCATCCTGCTGGCCATCGAGCCACGCTCCAACACCATGCGCATGGGCACGCACCGCGAACACCTGGCGCCGTCCACCGCCGATGCCGACGCGGTGTTCTGGTACCAGCCGGCGGGACTCAACTGGGCGCTGGACGACGTCGTCGCCGCCAGCCGCGTGCCGGCGCAAGTGGTCAACGACATTGATGCGCTGGTGCGCACGCTGGTGGCCGAGGCGAAGCCGGGCGATGCCATCCTGGTGATGAGCAACGGCGGCTTCGGCGGCGTCCACCAGAAGTTGCTGGCGGCGCTGCAGGCGAGGGGCTGATGGCCGCCCCCGCCGATACCGTCACGCTGGCCATCACCGGCGCCTCCGGCGCCCAGTACGGCCTGCGCCTGCTCGAATGCCTGCTGCAGGCCGACCGGCGCGTGTACCTGATGGTGTCGAAGGCGGCGCGCGTGGTGATCGGTACCGAAACCGATCTCAAGCTGCCGCCGCAGACCGGCGCCACCGCCGATTACTTCGCGCAGTTGTACGGCGCGAAGCCCGGCCAGCTGAGCGTGTTCGGCGATGACCAGTGGACGGCGCCGGTAGCCTCCGGTTCCGGCGCGCCGTCGCGCATGGTGGTGTGTCCGTGCAGCACGGGCACGCTGTCGTCGCTGGCCACCGGTGCCTGCAACAACCTCATCGAACGCGCCGCCGACGTCGCGCTCAAGGAGCGCCGCCAGCTGATCCTGGTGCCGCGCGAAGCGCCGTACCACGAGGTGCACCTGTCGAACATGCTGCTGCTGACGCGCATGGGCGCCACCATCCTGCCGGCGAGCCCGGGCTTCTACAACCGCCCGCGCAGCGTCGAGGACATGGTGGACTTCGTGGTGGCGCGCATCCTCGACCATCTCGGCGTGGCGCAAACGCTGGCGCCGCGCTGGGGCGGGGACTGATGCCTATGGCGTCGCCGCCGCTGCTCGACATCCCGCTGTTCCCGCTCAACACCGTGCTGTTTCCCGGCGGCTTCCTGCCGCTGCGCATCTTCGAGCCGCGCTACCTCGAAATGGTGGCGTCGTGCATGCAGATGCAGACGCCGTTCGGCGTGGCGCTGATCCGCGATGGCAACGAGGTGGGCACGCCGGCGGAAACCTTCGATACCGGCACGCTGGCGGTGATCGTCGATTTTGACAAGTCGAAGGACGGCATGCTGCTGATCGCCTGCATGGGCAGCGACCGCTTCCGCATCCGGCGCCGCTACGCCGAGCCCAGTCGCCTGGCGCGTGCCGAGGTGGAAGTACTGGAGGAGCCGGAGGACCGCGTGCTGCCACCGCGCTTCGAGCCGCTGGCCGGCTTCCTGCGCGCGGTGGTCAACCAGCCTGGCATGAGCCGGCGCATCGCGCCGCCGGACATCGATTACGGCAGCCCGCGCGAAGTGGCGTGGCGGCTGGCGGAGTTGCTGCCGGTGGGGCTGGTCGAGCAGCAGCAGTTGCTGGAAATCGCCGACCCGCTGGAGCGCCTGGCGCGCATCGATGCGCTGCTGAAGGACATGGATTTCTCCCTGCCCATGTAGAGAGGGGCGCCCGGGCTTACCAGGGCATGGTGATCACGGGGTCTCGCCAGCTCTGGTACTCGGGACGAACCACCACTCGCCGCAGTTTCTCCAGCGTAAAGTACGGTACGTCCTTGAGCACGATGTTGGCGATCCACGCCGGGATGTAGCCACCCGGGTCCATGATGATCTCGTAGGTGATCTCGACTTCCTTCGGGTTCCCGGTGGGCATGAACGCGAAGCGGCCCTGCATCTGCGGGATGCGGATGTACTCCGGGGCGGGCGGCAGCAGTTTGGGCGCGTTCACCACGTGCACGGTGATGCCCTTGCTTTCCGGGTCCTGGCGCACCAGCAGTTGCACCACCGCCTCGCGATCGGCCAGCGGCCAGGGCAGGCTGGTGAGGAACTGGTACTCGCGGTTCAGGTAGTCGCTGCGGCGGATCTCGCGGGTGTTGGAGATGAAGTGCATCCAGCGAGGCATGTTCGGCGTGTCGTTGAGCACGCCGGACAGCGCGTGGAGGTTGTCGAGCTTCATGCGCGTGACGCCGCGGAACGTCTTGATCCGCGAGTCGTCGGTGTGGCGCATGTAGACCTGGATGCCGTTCTTGTCGGAGACCAGGCGCCAGGCGTCCGCCGCGCTGGCATTGACGGCAAATACCGCCAGCACGATGGCGATGAAGGCGATGGCGACCGGGTGCAACGCATTCCTGCGCATGACTTGCCCTGTTGTTGTTATGGGTGGAACCCGTTGATCAGGTCGATGGCGCCATGCCGGGATTCAGCCGGCCGACATCGACGCCCTTGTGTTGCAGGTCCGCGTGGTACGACGAGCGCACCATCGGGCCGGAGGCCACGCTGGTGAAGCCCAGTGCTTCCGCTTCCTTCGCCCAGGCCTCGAACAGGGCCGGCTCCACGAAGCGCTGCACCGGTGCATGGTGTTTCGACGGCTGCAGGTACTGGCCGATGGTGATGCCATCGACGTCGTGCGCGCGCATGTCGCGCATCACCTGCAGGACTTCCTCGTCGGTCTCGCCGAGGCCCACCATGATGCCGCTCTTGGTCGGCACCGTCGGGCATTCGGCCTTGAAGCGCTTGAGCAGTTGCAGCGACCAGGCGTAGTCGGAACCCGGGCGCAGTTCGCGGTACAGGCGCGGCCCGGTCTCGAGGTTGTGGTTGAACACGTCCGGCGGGCACTCGCGCATGATGGCCAGCGCCACGTCCATGCGGCCGCGGAAGTCCGGCACCAGCACCTCGATCTTCGTCTGCGGGCTGGCATCGCGCACGGCGCGGATGCAATCCACGAAATGCTGCGCGCCGCCGTCCTTGAGGTCGTCGCGGTCGACGCTGGTGACCACCACGTACTTCAGGCCCAGTGCCTGCACGGCTTCGGCGAGGTTCTTCGGCTCGTCGGCATCCAGCGCCTTCGGGCGGCCGTGCGCCACGTCGCAGAACGGGCAGCGGCGCGTGCAGATGTCGCCCATGATCATGAAGGTGGCCGTGCCGCCGCCGAAGCATTCCGGGAGGTTCGGGCAGGCCGCTTCCTCGCAGACGGTGTGCAGCTTCTGCTTGCGCAGCAGGCCCTTGATGCGGTCGATCTCGCCGCCGGCCGGCAGGCGCACGCGTATCCAGTCCGGCTTGCGCGGCATCACCTCGGTGGGTTCGATCTTCACCGGGATGCGCGCCATCTTGTCGGCACCGCGCATCTTCACGCCGGGTTCGGCGCGGTAGTCGCTGCGGGCTGGGCGGGGCGGGGAGGTATCGGTCATGACGGCAAGGTTACCGGTATCGGTCTCAGAGTGTACTGCTTAAGGTCAGTCCGAAGGCGGCCGCCACGTGGCCGGCCAGCCGCTCCCCTACCTCGGACAATGGCGGGCAGGGGCGGGTTTCATCGGCCAGGCGGGTGATGGTCATGCCCGCGTGCCCGCAGGGGTTGATCCGGCTGAACGGCTCCAGGTCTGAGTCCACGTTCAGGGCCAGGCCGTGGTAGCTGCAGCCGCGGCGCACGCGCAGGCCCAGCGAGGCGATCTTGCGGCCGCCGGTCGCCGGGTCGCCCACGTAAACGCCATGGGCATCGCTGCGCGGGAATGCCGCCACCCCGAAGTCGGCGAGGGTGGCGACGATCGCCTGCTCGATGCGCTCCACCAGCAGCCGGGGTCCGATGCCGAGGCGCCGCAGGTCCAGCAGCACGTAGGCCACCAGCTGGCCGGGGCCGTGCCAGGTCACCTGGCCGCCACGGTCGGCCTGCACCACCGGTATGTCCCCGGGGGCCAGCACGTGCTCGGCGCGGCCGGCCTGGCCCTGGGTGAACACCGAGGGGTGCTCCAGCAGCCACAATTCGTCGGGAGTGTCGTCGGCGCGCCCGGCGGTGAATGCCTGCATGGCCTGCCAGGTTGCCGCGTAGTCCGCGCGGCCCAGGTGGCGTACCCGCAGTTCGCGCATGGCCGTCAGAGCGCCATGCGCACGCGCGGGCTGGCCTTGAGGTCCCGGTAGATTCCCTCGACCTGCGCGCGGTTGTGCACGCAGATCTCCACCGAGACGGCGGTGAAGCGGCCGCCCGACGATGCGCGTTCGGTGAGATGCTGCGCCGCGAAATCGTTGAGGTGGCGGGCAAGGATGCCGCAGACGATGTCCGCCAGCGGCGGTTCGCCCGCCGGCGGCACGGCATCGCCGAACACCTTCAGCGTCATGGTGTGCGGGAACTCCCACAACGCTTCGTTGATGCCGCCCTTGCCGTCATCGACCGGGTTGTTCATCGCGGATTCCGTGTCAGCCGAACAGGCCGGAGAACAGCAGTTTCAGCCAGTGCCAGAAGCGCACGAAGATGTTCGCTTCCTCGACATCGTTCATGGCCACCAGCGGCTTCTCGAGGACAACGTCCTCGCCGCTCTTGATCACCAGGCTGCCGATGCGGTCGCCCTTCTTCAGCGGCGCGCGCAGTTCCGGCTGCACGGTGATGGCGGCGGCGAGGCCGGTGTGGGCGCCGCGCGGGATGGTGAGCGTGACGTCCTCGTTGACGCCCAGCGCGACCTTGTCGGTCTTGCCCATCCACACGGTGGCTTCGCCCAGCAGCGTGCCTGCCGCGTAAGGCGCGTAGGTTTCGAAGGCGTTGTAGCCCCAGTTGATCAGCTTGGCGGTCTCGGTGGCGCGCGCCTCTTCGCTTTTCGTGCCCATCACCACGGCCACCAGGCGGGTATCGCCGCGATTGGCCGACGCCACCAGGCAGTAGCCCGCTTCCTCGGTGTGGCCGGTCTTGAGGCCATCGACGGTGGCGTCGCGGAAGAGCAGCAGGTTGCGGTTGGGCTGGGTGATGCCGTTGTAGGTGAATTCCTTCTCCGCGTAGTAGCGGTAGTTCTCCGGGAACTCGAAGATGATCGCGCGCGCCAGCGTGGCGAGGTCGTGCGCGCTGGTGTAGTGCTCCGGGTCCGGCAGGCCGGTGGCGTTCCTGTAGTGCGTGTTGGTCATGCCGAGCTTCTGCGCGTACTGGTTCATCAGCGACGCGAACTGCTCCTCGCTGCCGGCGATGTGTTCGGCGATGGCCACCGACGCGTCGTTGCCGGACTGGATGACGATGCCGCGGAACAGGTCTTCCACCGACACCTGGGTGCCGACCTGCACGAACATGCGCGAGCCTTCCTGCTTCCAGGCCTTCTCGCTGATCATCACCGGGTCACCCATGTGGATGCGGCCTTCCTTCAGCGCGTGGTCGGCCACGTAGGTCGTCATCATCTTGGTGAGGCTGGCCGGCGGTACGCGCTTGTCGGCGTCCTTTTGCGTCAGCACGGTGCCGGTGCGCGCATCCATCAGGTACCAGGCGGTTGCCTCGATGGCCGGCGGTTGCGGCTGGGGCATGGCGGCGGGCGCGACGGTGGCGGCCAGCGCGAGGGTGACGGTGGCGACAAGGCGGGAAACGAAACGCTTCATTGCGCAGTTATTCCGGCGGAAAGTGTGGGGAATCGGGCGGTGCCCGGTGCGGCGCGGATTCTAGCATGCAGCCCGTGCGGGCCGGGCCCCGAGCGGGCCTGTCAGGGCGCGGGAACGAGCGTGCCAGCGCCGAGGCCGCCGGCGCGCAGGGTGTCGCGAGCACGCTCGGCGCTGGCACGGTCGGCATAGGGGCCGATCCGCACCCGGTGCAGGGCATCCTCGCCACTGGCAACGCTGACCGGGTCGCGGGTGGCGCCGCGGGCCTGCGCGACCAGTGCCTGTGCGCTGTCGGCGCGGGAAAAGGCGCCCAGCTGCACGAAGTAGCGGCCATCGCCTTCCGCCGGTGCCTGCGGGTCGATGGCCTCGACGCGCACGCGGGCGGTGCCGACATTGGCGTAGCCGAGCTTCTGGGCGGCGGCCCACGACAGGTCGATGATGCGGCCCTCGTGGAACGGCCCGCGATCGTTGACGCGCACCACCACGCTGCGACCGTTTTCCAGGTTGGTGACGCGCACGTAGCTGGGGATGGGCAGCGACTTGTGCGCGGCGGTCATCGCGTACATGTCATAGGGTTCCATGCTGGAGGTCATGAAGCCCTGGAACTTCTCGCCGTACCAGGATGCGCCGCCTTCCTCGCGGTAACCGCGCGCCTCGGGCAATACCTCGTAGGTCCTGCCGAGCACCACGTAAGGCGACTTGTTGCCGTACTTGCCGCGCGGCTCGACTTTCGGCACGGCGTCGGGAATGGCGTGGTAGTCGATGTCGCGCCGTTCGCGCGGCGCACTGTCCTTGTCCTGCGTGTAGACGTTGCGGAACGGCTCGGACTTGCGCGTGGCCTGCGGATCCGTCGCCGGCGGTGGCGCCACCTGGCAACCGGCCAGCAGCGCCGCCAGCGCGACGGCGAGCAGCGGCAGGCGCGTGTTCGACGGTGCGTGGCGGGCGCGCATGCTGCTCATCCCCTGGCCGCGAGGTCCTCGAGCCGGCGCGCCTTGCGCAGCTCGCGCGACAGATGCAGCACCGCCAGCGAATACTTCTCGCTGCGGTTGTAGCGGGTGATCACGTAGAAGTTGTTGAAGCCCACCCAGAACTCGGCGCCGCGGGCACCTTCGAGTTTCCAGGCGGTGGCCTTCTCGGCGGGCGTCGGGTCGGCACAGTATTCGACCGGCACCGGCCCGTTATCGATGCAGCTGAGCACGCTCAGCCCGGCCTGGCCGATCTGCGCGACGGTGTTCTTCGCCTCCAGGCCCTGGTTCACCACGGCATCGTAGCCGTCGCCGGTCACCCGCGCCCGGGCTGCGACCGGTGCCCCGGCTTTCCAGCCGTGCGCCTTGAAGTAGTTGGCGACGCTGCCGATGGCATCCACCGGGTTGTTGATCAGGTCGATGATGCCGTCGTTGTCGAAATCGATGGCGTAGTTGCGATAGCTGGACGGCATGAATTGCGGGAAACCCATGGCGCCGGCGTAGGACCCGACGGCGTCGCCGATGCGCAGGTGCGCACTCTTCTCCAGGCGCACGAATTCCTTGAGTTCCTTGCGGAAAAAGGGCGCGCGCGGCGGGTAGTCGAAGGCCAGCGTCGACAGGGCGTCGACGATCCGCCAGCTGCCCTTGTTGCGGCCGTAGCGGGTTTCCACGCCGATGATGGCGAGGATCACTTCCGGCGGCACGCCGTAGGCATCATGGGCGCGTTGCAGGGTGGCCTCGTGCTCGCGCCAGAAGGCCAGGCCCTGGGCGATGCGCTTGTCCTCGATGAAGCGCGGGCGGTACTCGGCCCAGCTCAGGGCCTTCTCGGCCGGCCTGGCGATGGCGTCGAGGATGGCCTGCTTGCGTTCGGCGCCGGCGAGCAGTTCGGTGACGGCGGCGCGGTCGAAGCCGTCCTCCTTCACCAGTTCGTCCACCAGCTTCAGCATGTCGGGGTGGTCACGGTAGTCGCCCGCCGCGGCGGCCAGGCCGGTGGCGACGAACAGGGTGGCGGCGGTGGCGAGGCGGAACAGCCGGGACATCGGCAGGTGACTCCCTGTGGTGACGCGCTGCGGCAGGTCCGTCAGCGTCCCGTCATTTTCCTGTGGGTATGAATCGACATGATGATACCGAATGCAGCCATCAGCGTGACGATCGAGGTGCCACCATAACTTACCAAGGGCAGCGGGACACCAACAACGGGCAGCAGGCCGCTGACCATGCCGATATTCACGAACAGGTAGACGAAGAACGTGACCGAGAGGGTGGAAGCCAGCAGGCGGTTGAAGGTGTCCTGTGCCTGCAGGCTCATCCACAGGCAGCGGCCGATGATGGCCGCGTAGGCCAGCAGCAGCAGCACCATGCCGATGGTGCCGAATTCCTCTGCGTACACCGCGACGATGAAGTCGGTGTGGCTTTCCGGCAGGAACTCCAGGTGCGACTGGGTGCCGTTGAGCCAGCCCTTGCCGGTGATGCCGCCTGATCCGATGGCGGCGGTGGACTGGATCACGTTCCAGCCGGCACCGAGCTTGTCGGCCTCAGGGTCGAGGAAGGTGAGCACGCGCTGGCGCTGGTAGTCGTGCAGCACGTACTCGAACAGCACCCAGGCCACCGGGATGAACACCACCACGGCGCCGCCGATCAGCCGCCAGCTCAGGCCGGCGAAGAACACCACCAGCAGGCCCGCGGCGGCTACCAGCAGGGATGTCCCGAGGTCGGGCTGCTCGGCAATGAGCAGCACCGGCACCATGATGATGACCATGGCGATGCCCAGGTGCGACCACCGGGGCGGAAGCGGCCGCTCGTGGAAGTACCAGGCCAGCATCATCGGCAGCGACAGTTTCATGATTTCCGAGGGCTGGAAGCGCCCCAGCCCGGGGATGTCCAGCCAGCGCTGCGCGCCCTTGGAGATCTCGCCGAAGAACATCACCGCGAACAGCAGCGCCAGGCCGCCGAGGAAGATCCAGGGCGACCAGAAGCGCAGCGTGCGCGGCGGGATGTTCGCCAGCACCAGCATCACCGCGAAGCCCATGAGCATGCGCACGGCCTGGCGCAGCACGGTATCCAGGCTTTCACCGCCGGCGCTGTACAGCACCAGCAGGCTGAGCAGGCAGAACAGGGCCAGCAGCGTCAGCAGCGGCTGGTCGACGTGCAGGTAGCGCGCCCAGCGCGAGCGCTGGCTGCTGCCGGGGAGCTGGCGGAGGAAATCACTCATGGCCGCTATTCCTCGGCTTCGACCGGCGCCGCCGGGGCGGTGGCGGTGGCCGGTGCAAGGGGGACGAAATCCGGTTGCTTGAGCAGCCACGCATCGACCACGGCGCGGGCGATCGGCGCCGCGGTGGTGGAGCCGTGCGCGCCGTTTTCCACGATCACCGACACGGCGATGCGCGGGCTGTCGGCCGGGGCGAACGCCATGAACAGCGCGTGGTCGCGGTGGCGCTCGGCCACCTCCGACTCGCGGTAGGTGGCGCCCTGGGCAATGCCCTTCACCTGCGCGGTGCCGGTCTTGCCGGCCATGCGGTACTGCAGGCCACGGCCGACCTGCGAGGCGGTACCGCCCGGTTGCAGCACGCCTTCCATCGCTTCGTCGATGATGTCCCAGTATTCGGGCTTGTCGACCACCACGGTGCGCCGGCGCGGCGGCGGCGGCAGGTCGGCATCGTCGATCCGGCGCACGAAGGTCGGCGTGACGGTGAAGCCGCGGTTGGCCAGCGTGGCGGTGGCGGCCGCCAGCTGCAGCGGCGTCATCAGCATGTAGCCTTGCCCGATGACCACGCTGATGGTCTCGCCGCCGTACCAGGGCTGCCTGAGCGCCTTGCGCTTCCACGCCGACGACGGCAGCACGCCGGACAGTTCGTTGGGGATGTCGATGCCGGTTTTCTGGCCGAGGCCGAAGCCGCCGAGGAAGCCGGCCAGCTTGTCGATGCCCATGCGATGGCCGACGGTGTAGAAGTAGGTGTCGCACGACTGGATGACCGCGCGTCGCACGTCGACCATGCCGTGGCCGCCCTTCTTCCAGTCGCGGTACTGGTGCGAATCGCCGGGCAGGCGGAAGAAGCCGGGGTCGGCGATGGATGTCTCCGGCGACATGGTGCCGTAGTGCAGCGCGCCGAGCGCGACCATCGGCTTGATGGTCGAGCCGGGCGGGTACTGGCCCTGGATGGCGCGGTTGTAGAGCGGGCGATCCGGGTGGTCGGCGTAGTAGCGGTAATCTGGTCCGGAGATGCCGGTGACGAACAGGTTCGGGTCGAAGCCCGGCGTCGAGGCGAAGGCGAGGATGCCGCCGGTCAGCGTGTCCAGCGCCACGACGGCGCCGCGGCGGCCGGCCAGGCCGTCGAAGGCGGCCTTCTGCGTGTCCATGTCCAGGTACAGGCCGAGGTTGCTGCCCGGTTGCGGGTCGACCCGGTCGAGTACGCGCATGATGCGGCCGTAGGCGTTGGTCTCCACCTGCTGGTAGCCGACGCGGCCGTGCAGCACCGATTCGTACTGCCGCTCGACGCCGGTGCGACCGATGTAGTGCGTGCCGTCGTAGTTCACCGGGTCGAGCAGTTCGAGGTCCTTCTCGTTGATGCGGTTCACGTAGCCGAGTGCGTGCGACAGCAGTTCGGCGTGCGGGTAGTAACGCACCAGCTCGGTTTCGATGCGCACGCCCGGCAGGCGGTGGCGGTTCACGGCGACGATCGCCAGTTCCTCGTCGGTCAGGCGGGCGTGCAGCGGCAGGCTTTCCAGCGGGCGGCCGCGGCGCAGGCGCTCACGGAAGCGGCGGATGTCCTCGTCGCCGAGCTTGAGCAGCGATTGCAGGGTGGCCAGCAGGCGATCCATGTCGCCGGCCTGCTCCTTGATGATGTTCAGCGAGAAGCTCGGGCGGTTTTCCGCCAGCACGATCCCGTTGCGGTCGAGGATCAGGCCGCGGTTGGGCGCGATCGGCGAGGTCTGGATGCGGTTCTCGTCGGAGATGGTCGCGTAGTGGTCGTAGCGCACTACCTGCAGGTGGATCATGCGCGCCAGCAGCACCAGTGCCAGCAGGCCCATGAAGGCAGTCATGAACGTCACCCGCGACTGCAGCAGGCGCGTCTCGCGCTGGTTGTCCTTGATCTGGGTGAAGGAGCGGCGCATGCGGGCGGTCGGGTCAGCGGTGGTAAGGATGGCCGCGCAGCAGCGACCAGCAGCGGTAGACCTGTTCGGCAATGACGATGCGCACCAGCGGATGCGGCAGGGTCAGTGCCGACAGCGACCAGCGTTCGCGCGCGCGCGCCAGCGCGCAGTCGGCCAGCCCTTCCGGGCCGCCCACCAGCAAGGCGATGTCGTGGCCCTCGGGCAGCGAGCGGCGCAGCTCTTCGGCCATGGACTCGGTGGTGTGCGACTTGCCGCGCACGTCGAGCGCCACCACGCGGTCATCCGGCCGCAGCACGGCCAGCATGCGCTCGCCTTCGGCTTCGCGGATGCGCACGAGGTCGGACGATTTCGTGCGCTTGCCGGCAGCCACTTCCACCAGCTCGAGGCGGATCTCGCCGGACAGGCGCTTGGCGTACTCGGCAAAGCCTTCCTCGACCCAGCCCGGCATGCGTTCGCCGATGGCCACCAGGCGCACTTTCATGTCGTCAGGCTTCGTCGCGTTTTTCCGCGGCGGCGCGCGGCGTGACGGACCACAGCCGCTCGAGGTCGTAGTACTGGCGGGTGGCCGGCGTCATCACGTGCACGATGACGTCGCCGAGGTCGACCAGCACCCAGTCGGTCTGCGCATCGCCCTCGGTACCCAGCGGCTTGATGCCGGCGGCCTTCACCGTCTCGATGACGCGGTCGGCGATGGACTTCACGTGGCGGGTGGAGGTGCCGCTGGCGACGATGATGCGGTCGGCAATGCTGGTCATCCCGCTCACGTCCAGTACCACGACGTTCTGCGCCTTGATGTCCTCGAGGGCGGTGTTCACCAGGGTGGCCAGTTGCTCGGCATTCATTCGGGTCGGCTCGCTCCGGGTTCAGGGCTGGTCGTCAGCGCGGTAGAGGCGGTGATGTGCGATGTAATCGAGCACCGCCACCGGCACGCCCGCGGGTCGCTGGCCGGCAGCCAGTGCGGCGCGTACCGCGGTGGAGGCTATGTTAACAGCGGTGGTCGGCTCGATCAGTATGCGGCCGGCGGCGTTGTCGAGCAGGTCACGCGGCTCGCCGGCGAGGTGTACGGCGAGTTCGCCGAGGTCGCGGGCGGTGGGCATGCCCTGGCCGGGGCGCGTGCAGGCCACCAGGTGGGCGCCGGCGAGGATGTCACGCCAGCGCTTCCAGGTGGTGAACTGGCGCAGCGAATCCATGCCGATGACCAGGATGAGCGGCGTGCCGGCCGGCAGCTCTTCGCGCAACTCGCTGACCGTGTCGATGGTCCAGGTGGGGCCGTCGCGGCCGAGCTCGCGGGTGTCGATGGCCAGGCCGCGCTCGCGGGCGGTGGCCAGCTGGATCATCGCCAGCCGGTGCAACCCGGATGCGTGCGGTCCGCTGCGGTGCGCGGGATCGCCGGCCGGCAGGAAGTGCACGGTGGCCGCAAAGCGGTCGCGCACCGCGCGCGCCACCGCGAGGTGACCGTCGTGCACCGGGTCGAAGGTGCCGCCGAACAGGATGTGCGGCGCCATGCCCCCGCCGCGGGCATCAGCCGCGGACATGCCCGTCGCCGAGCACGACGTATTTCTGGCTGGTCAGTCCTTCGAGGCCCACCGGGCCGCGCGCGTGGAACTTGTCGGTGGAAATGCCGATCTCCGCGCCGAGGCCGTATTCGAAACCGTCGGCGAAGCGCGTGGAGGCGTTGACCATCACGCTCGACGAATCCACCTCGGTGAGGAAGCGGCGCGCCAGCGTGTAGTCCTCGGTGACGATGCTGTCGGTGTGGTGCGAGCCGTACTGGTTGATGTGCGCGATCGCCTCGTCCATCGACGCCACCACCTTCACCGCGAGGATCGCCGCGAGGTATTCCTCGTGCCAGTCCTGCTCGGTGGCGGCCTTCACGTCGCTGCCGAGGATGGCGCGCGTGCGCTCGCAGCCGCGCAGTTCCACCTGCTTGCTGTCGTACAGTTTCTTCAGGCGCGGCAGCGCGCTGGCGGCCACCGCCTCGTGCACCAGCAGCGTCTCCATCGCATTGCACACGCCATAGCGGTGGCACTTGGCGTTGAAGGCGATGCGGTCGGCCTTGTCGAGGTCGGCCTTCGCGTCGATGTACACGTGGCAGTTGCCGTCCAGGTGCTTGATCACCGGCACGCGCGCCTCGGCGCTGATGCGTTCGATCAGGCCCTTGCCACCGCGCGGGATGATCACGTCGACGTACTCGGGCATGGCCACCAGCAGGCCCACGGCAGCGCGGTCGGTGGTGTCGATGACCTGCACGGCGGTTTCCGGCAGGCCGGCGCTGGCCAGGCCGGCGCGGATGCACGCGGCCAGCGCACGGTTGCTGTGGATGGATTCCGAGCCGCCGCGCAGGATGGTGGCGTTGCCGGACTTCAGGCACAGGCTGGCGGCTTCGATGGTCACGTTCGGGCGCGACTCGTAGATCATGCCCACCACGCCCAGCGGCACGCGCATCTTGCCCACCTGGATGCCGCTCGGGCGGTAGCGCAGGTCGGTGATCTCGCCGATCGGGTCGGGCAGGGCGGCCACCTGGGCGAGGCCCTCGAGCATGCCGTCGATGCGCGCGTCGGTGAGGGTGAGGCGATCCACCATGGCGTCGTCGAGGCCGTTGGCGCGGGCGGCGGCCACGTCCTTCGCGTTGGCGGCGAGGATGTCGGCGCGGGCGGCACGGATGGCGTCGGCGGTGGCGGCCAGCGCGGCGTTCTTGCGGGCGGTGGGCGCGCGGGCGGTCTCGCGGGCGGCGGCGCGGGCAGCGGCACCGAGGGTGGTCATGTACGACCGGATGTCCTGGACAGTCATGGGGCAGGCCGGATTGCTTGGCAAACGATCATTATAGCCTGCCGACCGCGCACCCCCGCCCGGGCGCAGGTGTTACAGGCGTGCAACAAAGTTCCGACCAGATTGCGACGAACGCGCGGGTGCTGCCGCACGTTCGTACCGATCGATCGCGATCCAGGCCTGGCGGGCTGCGGCAACCGATTGATAATCCGGATGATTTGCCTGCGGGTTGGCGCCGTTGGCCGGGCCGGCCGGGCCCGGCCGGTGGTCGGCCCGCTCCCCTGAATGTGGTATCCCGCCATGGCGCGGGCATTGGCCACGGAAAACAATCGGCTACGATACGTTTCCTCCCTGCCCAACCGAAGAAGAACAAGATGCGGTTGACCTACCAGCAGTACGACCGTTGCGCCCTCAAGGCCGACCCCAGCCGGCACTACGTCGGCAAGTGGCGGGTGGATTACGTTGCCTTCTCGCTGCCTGAGAACGCCCACAAGGTGCCGCTGGTGGTGCTGGGCGGCGCATTCCAGAACTTCAATTCCTACAAGTTCTGCGTGGAACGCATCCAGGTCGATTTCCCGGTGATCCTCGTGGACCTGCCGTCGCTGGGCAACAACGACCAGCTCGCCCCGGAACTGGGCATGGAAGACCTGGCCGACCTGCTGCACGAGTTCGTGGTGCAGATGGATATCCCGCGGGTGTCGCTGATGGGCCTGTCGCTGGGTTCGGTGGTGGCCAGTACCTTTGCCTACAAGCACCCGCAACTCACCGAGAAGCTGATCGTGGCGGGCATCATCCCGCGGCCGCGCAAGGCCTGGCGCATGCTGCTCGAGGAATCGGTGCGCGTGCTCGACCAGCAGCGCATGCAGGAGTTCGGCCAGGCGGTGGTGCTGTACCTGGTCAACTACGGCAAGCTCGAGGAGACCGGCATCACGCCGACGGCGAGGCGATTGTTCCAGCGCCAGATGGCGCACTTCTCCGAGAACGAGCAGGCACGCTACCGCATCAATGCCGCGCGCCTGCTCGAGGTCGAGGGCATCCTCGGTTACCCGCGGTGTGAAACGCTGGTGACCACCGGCGAATACGACAGTTTCACGCTGCCGCACGAGAACGGCTCTTTCGCCGCCAAGTGCCCGAACGCCACGTTCGTGCTCATCGAGGGTGCGGACCACCTGCCGCAGCTGGAGAAGCGCGACGAGTCGCTGGAGTTGTTCTCGGCCTTCCTGCGCGGCGTGCCGCTGGAGGAGGTCGGCGGCGTGCGCGTGGTGCCGAAATCGCAGATCGGTTCGCTGGAACGTCGCGGCCATGAGCGCGTGGTGCCCTGCAACACGTCGGCGCGCGTCACCTCCGAGTCGAAGATCGGCGATGCCTTCCGCTTCGACCAGCCGGTGCGCGTGGTGGACATCAGCTTCTTCGGCTGTTACCTGCAGGTGCTGTCGCCGCATTCGCTGGCCGAGCACACCCGCGACCTGACCCTGCACCTGCAGGCACCGGAGTTCTCGCGAGACCTGCTGGTGTTCGATTACAACGAACAGGGCTACATGCGCTGCATCTTCAAGCACGGCAACATCAACGAGGCCGAGCGCTGGGCGGAAATGCTCAAGGACCCGGCCTGGTTCATCCGCAAGCCGCTGTCCGACGCCGAGCGCGCCGCGGTCCGCCGCATCTACTGACCGTTCCGCCATTCCTGTAGCGAGGGGGCCATGCCCCCGACGCTCTTGCGTCCCGGCGAATCGGGGGCATGGCCCCCCGCGCTACGAAAGGCGGGCGAGGCATGGCCCCCTCACTACAGTCCTGCGCGTACAATGGCGACCCCTCACACTGTCGGGATATCCGCCATGTCAGCTCCCCGCAAGGCTTTTGCCCATACCGACCAGGCCATCGAACTCGTCCGCCAGTGGCTGGCCGGCGATCCGCCCTGGCAACTCGACCGCTACCTGGCCCTGGCCATGAAGGAAGACCGCCGCCTGGGCCGGCGCGACCGCCAGGCGCTGTCCGAGGCGGTGTTCGCGGTGGTGCGCTTCGCCTCGCTGGCGCGCGCCGCGCTGACGCTCGCCGCACGTGGTGAACTGCCGGCCGATCTCGCCGGCCTGCCGACCCTGCGCGAATTGCCGCTGGATCGCACGTTCTCCATCGTCATGGCCCGCTATGGCCGCGAGCAGTGGCCGCTGCGCGGCATCGAGAAGTTCTCGCTGGGCGACAAGCTCGGCCAGGCCTATTCCGAGATCGCCTCGCGGGCGCACACCGAGTTGCCGTGCTTCCTGGCCTGGCACGGCATCGACCCGGCCTGGGAGCCGGCACTGCGTGCGCGTGCCGCGGCCAGTGGCTGGGGCGAAGAGGCGCTGCGCGCCTTCGTGGCCGCCCAGGAAACGCGTCCGCCGATGTGGTTGCGCCTGAACCACCCGGACAAGCGCGCCACGGTGATCGACCAGTTGTCGGTGGATTACGACGTAGAATACGACGGCGACGCGCTCGCCGTGATCGGTCCGCGCGGCATTTACGACCTGCAGTGCTGGAAGGACGGTGACATCGAGATCCAGGACTGGGCCAGCCAGCAGGTGGGCCACGCCATGGCGCCGAAAGCCGGCGAGACGGTGTGGGACGCGTGCGCCGGTGGTGGCGGCAAGACCATGCAGCTGGCGGCGCTGTTGAAGGGCCGCGGCGCCGTGCATGCCTCCGACATCCGCCCCAGGGTGCTCGACGAGGTCAGTCGCCGCGCGAAGAAGGCGGGTTTCCACAACGTGCGCACCTTCGTCTGGCAAGGCGACATCCCGCCGCCGCTTCCGCGCGAAACCGAAAAGCGCGGCGGCTTCGATGCCGTGCTGGTGGATGCGCCCTGCAGTTCCAGCGGCACCTGGCGGCGCAACCCCGATGCGCGCTACCGCTACGCGGACATCGGCGACCTGCCGGCACTGCAGTTGCGCATCCTCGCCGCCGCCGCGCCGGTGGTGCGCCAGGGCGGCCGGCTGGTCTACAGCACCTGCAGTTTCCGCGTCGAGGAAAACGAGGACGTGGTCAACGCGTTCCTGGCCGCCAACAGTGGCTGGACGCTGGTGCGCCAGGGCATGCACGGTTGCCCGGAGCGCGACGCCGACGCCATGTTCGTGGCGCTGATGACGCGCGACTGAGCGCCAGCGTTCGGCGCAATGGTCGGGGGCATGGCCCCCTCTCTACATGATGCGTTTTGTAGAGAGGGGGCCATGCCCCCGATCCGCGTTTCGCGGTCGCTCAGGTGCGTGCTTCGAGGATGCGGGCGATCGGCGTGGCGCGGGTTTCCGGCACGGCGATGCGCCCGTAGTAATCGCGCGGATTGTGGGATTTCGCGGCCCGGAAGCCGAGGTCGCGGAAGTGGCGTTCCATCCTCTCGTCGCTGCTGAAGTGCCAGCGCACGTTCGAGCGCGAGATGGCGCCGAGCGTGTTGCCCATCAGCTTCATCAACTTGCGGAACGGGTGGTCCTCGAGCAGCGGGTAGTTGTCGGTGAGGTAGATGCCGGCGGGAAACTGCGCCAGCACCGCGTGCAGGCGCTTCCAGAAGCCGCTGATGGTGTCCAGGTCGAAGTAATTGACGAGCCCCTCGGTGACCACCAGCAGCGGCTTGCCGGTGTCGAACTCGCGCGCCACCACGGCCTCGAGGCTGTCGTCGCCGTCGACCAGGATGTTGCAGGTAACTACCTTGTGGCGCTCCGACAGGCTGCCGTGTTCGCGCAGCAGGGCTGCCTTGTCGCGTGCCATGTCCGGCAGGTCGGCCTCGACGTACTTCAGTTGCGGGAAGCGCGAGCTGAAGCGCCAGCCACGCGGCGAAAGGCCGCAGGCAATCTCCAGCACCTGCGTCACGCCTTCACGGGTGATGGCCTGCTCGATCAGGTGGTCGATGAGGTGGTGGCGCTGCAGCAGCGACTGGCGGATGTTCGTGCCGACGATGGCGCCGCCGATGGCCTCGAACGGCGACAGCAGCGTGTAGTACAGCGCGCCTTCGCGCGTGTGGAACGGCTGGTCCGACAGGCCGTTGCGGTACCACACCTGGCCGGTGTAGTGCGCGGTGAAGCTGATGCTGGACGTGTCGGTCTTCTGCTGGCCCATCGCGTGTCGCTCCGTGGATTCGCCGGGAGATTCATGTGTGGTGGTGCCGCCCGATATTGCGGCCGGCGGCCGCGGCTGGCAATGTCGGACCCGGCCGGCCGCCATTGGCCGGACGACAGGAGTGGCACATGAGCAAGCGCATCGAGTTCTTCTACGACGTGGGCAGCCCCTACAGTTACCTGGCGGGGGCGCAAATGGCATCGCTGGCAGCCGAGACGGGCCTGCCGGTAGCCTGGCGCCCGATCCTGCTGGGCGGGGTCTTCAAGGGCAGCGGCAACCAGGCGCCCATCTCGGTGCCGTCGCGTGGCCCGTACCTGGCCAAGGACCTGCAGCGCTGCAGCCAGCAGCTGGGTGTTGCCTTCCGCATGCCGTCGCGCTTCCCGCTCAACACCTTGCAGCCGATGCGCCTGCTGGCGGGCATGCCCGAAGCGGAATTGCCCGAGGCGTCGCTGCGCCTGTTCCGCGCCTACTGGTTCGATGACATGGATATCTCGAACCCGGAAGTGCTGGCCGGTCTGTTCGGCGTGGCCGCCGTGGCGCGCGCCGGCGACGAAGCCGTGAAGCAGAAATTGAAGGATGACACCGAGGAAGCGGTACGCCGCGGTGCCTTCGGTGCGCCGACGATGTTCGTTGGTGACGAGATGTTCTTCGGCGCCGACCGTATCGGGCTGCTCAAGTGGTGGCTGGCGAACAACCGCTGACAGCCTCCCGCGCCCTGTAGAGAGGGGGCCATGCCCCCGACAAGCAAATGCATCGGGGGCATGGCCCCCTCTCTACAGGGAGACCAGCATGCCGGCGGCGACCTGTGCGGCCTTGTCAGGGCCGCACAGCGCTTCCACCAGGGCGAGGCCGAAGGCGATGGCCGTGCCGGGACCGCGACTGGTGATGAGATTGCCGGCGCGCACCACCGGTGCGTCCTGCACGCTGCCTGCCGGCAGCAATTTCTCGAAGCCCGGGTAGACGGTGGCCATGCGCGCGCCGACCAGCCCGTGCGAGCCCAGTACCACGCCGGGCGATGCGCAGATGGCGCCGAACAGCGCGCCGCGTCCGTCCTGTTTTCTCAGCATGTCGATCAGTGCCGGGCTGTCACGCAGGCGCTCGGCGCCGGGCATGCCGCCGGGCAGCGCGATGAGGTCGAAGTCGCGGCCGGCGACGTCGGCCAGCAGTGCGTCGGCGATGATGCGCATGCCGCGTGCGCCGGTGATGGTGGTGCTGTCCTCGACGCTGGCCACGGTGACGTGCACGCCGGCACGGCGCAGCACGTTGACGATGGCGACGGTCTCGAGGTCCTCGGAGCCGTTGGCGACGGCGACGAGTGCGGTCGGTGTGCTCATACGATCTCCTTGCCGGTTCCCGGCGGTGCCTTCCTGCCCGCGATGCGCAGCAGCAGGGTGGCCATGGCATCCCACGGCTCGCCCGGCGCCTGTCCCTTGTTGGTCTTCTCGGCCTTGGCGCAATCGGCCAGCAGTGCGCGCAATGCCGGTACGCGCAACCGCCTGAGCGTGGGTGCCAGCACCTGCTGGCGGTTGCCCCATGCGCCGGCGGCCTGCAGCGCGCCCGACTCCGGGCGTCCTTGCGCCACCGCTTCGGCGGCCAGCAGCAACCAGCGCACGTCGCGTTGCACCAGCCACAGCAGCGGCACCACCGATTCGCCTTCCTCACGCAGGCCTTCCAGCATGCGCAGCGCACGCACGGCATCGCCGCCATGCGCGGCATCCAGTGCGCCCTCAAGGTCATAGCGGGCGTTGTCGGCGACCACGGCTGCCAGCTGGCTGGCGTCGATGCTGCCCTTGCCGAACAGCAGGGCGATGCGGTCGATTTCCTGCTGCGCGGCGAGCAGGTTGCCCTCGACGCGATCGGCGAGGAATTCCAGCGCATCGTGGCTGGCCTCGACGCCGAGGGCGGCCAGGCGGCGGCGGATCCACTGCGGCAGTTGCGGCCGTTCGACCGGCCAGACCTGCACGACGGCGCCGGCCTTGTCGATGGCATCCACCCAGGCGGCGCCGAGCTGCTTCTTGTCCAGCGCGCCGGCCGTGACCAGCAACACGGTGTCGTCGCCGGCGTGCGCGCACCACTCGGCGATGGCCTGCTGGCCATCAGGCGACGGCACGCGATCCAGCCGCAATTCGATCAGGCGACGGTCACCGAACAGCGACATGCTGCCGGCGGATTCGCGCAGGCGGTTCCAGTCGAAGCCGCCCTCGACGTTGAATACTTCGCGCTCGCTGCAACCTGACCGGCGCGCGGCCTCGCGGATGCGGTCGGCGCACTCGATCGCCAGCAGCGGTTCCTCGCCGCAGACCAGCCAGGCCGGCAGCAGGCTGCCGGCCAGCTGTTCGTCGAGCTTGTCAGGGCGCAGGCGCATCGGTCGGCGTGGCCGGTACGGCAGGCGTGGCGGCGCGCGCGGAGGCGCGCCGGTACTGGCGCACGATCTGCGCCGCCAGGTCGCGGCGCATTTCCAGGCCGAGCAGCGCCTCTTCCTCGCTGGAGCCCATCACGGCATCGTCGTGGTAGCGGTAGCTGCGGTCGGCTTCCAGCGCCTGCTCGGCCACCAGCGTGGCGCCGTCGGCAGCGACCACGCGGAAGCGCAGCGTGTAGTCGAGCTGGTACTCGGCGGCGCTGGCGTTGGCATCGATGCTGGCGACGCGTCGCGCCAGGCTTTCGCCGAGCAACTCGACGGTGAGCGGCGCGTCGGCGGCAACGTCAAACCCCGCATGGCGGAAGGCATCGGTCACCGCGCGTTTCAGTTCCTCGCGGCCACCGGCATACCAGGTGGTGTTGGCCGACAACTGGCCGCGGTCGACGACGTTGACCGTGCGGTAGCCCTCGACAGGCGTCCCCTGGCCGCGCAGGTGGAAACCGCAGGCGGCCAGCAGCAGGGTGGCGAGGGCGACGGTCAGCAGGCGCATGGTTCACACCACCACGTTGACGAGTTTGCCAGGGACCACGATGACCTTCTTCGCCGGCTTGCCTTCCATGAACTTCTGCACGGCCTCGTCGGCGAGCGCGAGCTTCTCGAGCGCGTCCTTCGGGGTGTCGGCGGCCACGCTGAGCTTGCCGCGCAGCTTGCCGTTTACCTGCAGGACGATCTCCAGCGTCGAACGCACCAGCGCCGACTCGTCGGCCCGCGGCCAGCGTGCATCGACGATGGCCTCGCCGTGGCCGAGCGCCTGCCACAGCGTGTGGGTGATGTGCGGCACGATCGGCGACAGCAGCAGCACCATCGCCTCCAGCGCTTCCTGCACGACGGCGCGATCCTGCGGCGATGCCGGCTGGAACTTCTGGATGGCGTTGGCCAGTTCCATCACCGCGGCGATGGCGGTGTTGAACGTGTAGCGGCGGGCGACATCGTCGCTCACCTTGGCGATGGTCTCGTGCGTCTTGCGGCGCAGGTCCTTCGCGGCATCCGTGAGCCCGGCAACGTCCAGCGCCGGGGCGGCGCCCTGCGCCACGTGGTCACCCACCATCTTCCACAGGCGCTTGAGGAAGCGCTGCGCGCCCTCGACGCCGGCATCCGACCATTCCAGCGAGGCATCCGGCGGCGCCGCGAACATCATGAACAGGCGCACGGTGTCGGCGCCGTAGCGCTCGATCATGCCCTGCGGGTCCACGCCGTTGTTCTTCGACTTGGACATCTTCTCGATGCCGCCGTACTGCACCGGCTGGCCATCGGATACCAGCCAGGCCCTGGTGACCTTGCCGTGCGCGTCGCGCTCGCAGTCCACGTCCACCGGGCTGAACCAGTGCTTGCCGCCCTTCTCGTCCTCGCGGTACCAGGTGCCGGCGACCACCATGCCCTGCGTGAGCAGGCGCTTGAACGGCTCGTCGGAGTTCACCAGACCCTCGTCGCGCATCAGCTTGTGGAAGAAGCGCGAGTACAGCAGGTGCAGGATGGCGTGCTCGATGCCGCCGATGTACTGGTCGACCGGCGTCCAGTAGGACGCGCGCTGGTCCAGCATGCCGGTGCCGAGGTCGCGGCAGGCGTAACGCGCGTAGTACCAGCTTGATTCCATGAAGGTGTCGAAGGTGTCCGTCTCGCGCTCGGCATCGCCGCCGCAGGTCGGACACTTGCACTTGTACCACTCCGGCATCTTCTTCAGCGGCGAGCCGTCGCCGGTGACGGTGACGTTCTCCGGCAGTACCACCGGCAGGTCTTTCTCCGGCACCGGCACGGCGCCGCATTTCGCGCAGTTGATGACCGGGATCGGGCAGCCCCAGTAGCGCTGGCGCGACACGCCCCAGTCGCGCAGGCGGTAGTTCACCTTCACTTCGCCGATGCCGCGGGCGCGGAAGTCGTCGGCGATCCTGCGGAAGGCGTCCTCGGAAGAGAGCCCGCTGTATTCGCCGGAGTTCACCAGCACGCCCTTCTCGGTGAACGCGGCTTTCTCCAGCACCCCGTTCGCGTAGCGCGCCCACTCCTCGGCGGCCGCGCTGCCGGCGCCGCAGGGGTCCGAGGCCAGCGATACGCCGGCGTCCGCGAGTTGCGCGGCGAGCGCCGCCGGGGCGATCACCACCTTGATCGGCAGGTCGTATTTCTTCGCGAACTCGTGGTCGCGCTCGTCGTGCGCCGGCACGCTCATCACCGCGCCGGAGCCGTATTCCATCAGCACGAAGTTGGCGATCCACACCGGCACTTGTTCACCGGAAACGGGGTGCACCGCCCACGTGCCGGAGAACACGCCCTTCTTCTCCATGGTCGCCATGTCGGCCTCGGCGACCTTGCCCATGCCGCACTCGGCGACGAAGGCCGCCACGGTCGCGTCGCGTTCCGCGGCGCGCTTCGCCAGCGGGTGCTGCGCAGCGACGGCCACGTAGGTCACGCCCATCAGCGTGTCCGGGCGCGTGGTGTAGACGGTGAGCTTTTCGCCCGAGTCCTTCAGCGCGAAGGAGAATTCGAGGCCCTCGCTGCGGCCGATCCAGTTGCGCTGCATGGTGCGCACCTGCTCGGGCCACTCGGTGAGCTGGTCGAGGTCGTTGAGCAGTTCGTCGGCGTAGGCGGTGATCTTCAGGAACCATTGCGGGATCTCGCGGCGTTCCACCGGCGCGCCGGAGCGCCAGCCGCGGCCGTCGATCACCTGCTCGTTGGCCAGCACGGTCTGGTCGACCGGGTCCCAGTTCACCACCGCGTTCTTCTTGTAGACGATGCCCTTCTGCAGCAGGCGGGTGAAGAACCACTGCTCCCAGCGGTAATAGTCCGGGTGGCAGGTGGCGATCTCGCGCTTCCAGTCGTAGCCGAAGCCGAGCCGCTTCAGCTGGTCGCGCATGTAGGCGATGTTCTCGTAGGTCCACTTCGCCGGCGGCACCTGGTTCTTGATCGCGGCGTTTTCCGCCGGCAGGCCGAAGGCGTCCCAGCCCATCGGCTGCAGCACGTTCCTGCCGTTCATGCGCTGGAAGCGCGCGATCACGTCGCCGATGGTGTAGTTGCGCACATGGCCCATGTGCAGCCGGCCCGACGGGTACGGGAACATGGAGAGGCAGTAGAACTTCTCCCTGGCCGGGTCCTCGCGGACCTCGAAGGTTCCGTTGGCCTCCCACAGTTGCTGGGCGGCGGGTTCGATCAGTTCGGGGCGGTACTGCTCATCCATTTTCGACGGCACGCAAGATGGGCGCCGGCGCAGGATTTTTCCTTGCCGCACGGCGACTTGGGACAGGGTTCACGAAGTGGCCAAGGATACCCGAGCGCCGGTATCGGCCGGTAGCACACATTGCTTATGATCGGGGGAGGGACAGGTGTTTGGTACCGAGGGGGGGCCATGGCGCAGGGCGACAACGACGACAAGCTGGTGGACTGGCTCAAGGGGGAACTGTCCCTGGTGTCCGGCTACCTGGGCGACACCGCGAAGACCGACCTGGCGCGCGTGCGCCAGGCCATGGCCGAGGTGCGCCGCGCGGTGGGTGACTGGCTGCTGCTGGACGGCGAGGCGCTGCGCCGCAAGCTGCTCGACGTGGCCGGCCACGACGAGGTGCCGGAGCTGGTGGCGTTCATGGAGCGCATCGACCCGGACCGCCCGTTCCTGATGGCCGGCGAGCGGGTATTGCCCAGCCGCTTCCGTTGCCTGGTCTGCGGTGCGGTGCACCAGACCCTCGAGAGTGGCGAACTGGTGGCGTGCAGCCACTGCGGCGGCGAGTTCTTCCAGGAAGCCGCATCCGTGTAGAGAGGGGGCCATGCCCCCGATTGTTTGCAGGCCAGGAGCATCGGGGGCATGGCCCCCTCTCTACGGGGTCAGGCAGCGGCGCAGGGCGAGGGCGAGGGCCGCGAAGGCGGCCACGAGCAGCGGCCAGTGGCCGAGCACCATGAACGGCGTGCTGCCCTTCATGGCCGTCGGCCGGCCGCGCAATACGGCGCGTTCGAACTGCGGGATGCGCCCCGTCACCTTGCCGCGCGGATCGATGAAGGCGGTGATGCCGGTGTTGGTGGCGCGCGCCATCCAGCGACCGTTCTCCAGCGCACGCATGCGCGCCATCTGGAAGTGCTGGTGCGGGCCATGGCTGCCGCCGAACCAGGCGTCGTTGCTGACCGTCAGCAGGATGCCGGCGCGGGCGGCGTTGCGACGCACGTAGTCGGCGTACACCACCTCGTAGCACACCAGCGGCGCCAGCGCAGTGTTCCCGGCGCGCAGCGGCGGCTGGTCATCGGCGCCCGGCGAGAAGCCGTCCAGCGGCATCATCGGCAGGCTGAAGAACGGGGCGATGGCGCGAAAAGCTTCGGCGAACGGCACGAACTCGCCGAACGGCACCAGGTTCACCTTGTGGTACATGGCGACGGATTCGTCGTCGATGCCCAGTACGGTGTTGTGGTAGACGAGCCGGCCTTCGTGCCGGACGACGTACGGGATGCCGGTGACCACGGTGTTGCCGTGCGCGCGCGCCTGCGCCTGCAGCGCCTCGACCAGCGGCTGGACTTCGTGCAGGTAGGCAGGAATGGCTGATTCGGGCCACACGATCAGGTCGCGGTCCCACTCGCCCGAGCTCAGGTGCGCATAGATGTCGATGGTGGGCTGCTGCATTTCCGTCAGCCACTTCATGTCCTGCGGGATGTTGCCCTGCACCAGGCTGACGCGCAGCGGCTCGCCGGCCGGCGTGGTCCATGCCACCTGTTGCAGTCCCCAGCCGGCCAGCAGCATCGTGCCGATGGCGCCGGCCGCCACCAGGCGCGCGTGTCGCGTGCCGCGCACGAGATCGACGGCCAGTACGGCGATGGCCGTCGCCAGCGCGCTGACCAGCAAGGCGCCGCCCAGCGGGGCGAAGCCCGCCAGCGGCGTGTCGATGAATGCGTAGCCCTGCCACAGCCACGGGAAGCCGGTGAACAGCCAGCTGCGCACCCATTCGGCCAGCACCCACAGCGCGACGAACAGCAGTGGACGCATCACGCCGCGTGACAGCCAGCCGTACAGCGCCGTCCACCAGGCGAAGAAGATCGCCGCCAGGAACACCGCGAACAGCACGGTGAGAAATACCGCGACGTTCACCGGCGTGTAGCCGTAGGTGTGGATGGACACGTATACCCAGCTGACGCCGGCCAGCCAGAAGCCGATGCCGTACCACAGGCCGCGGAAGAATGCCGCCAGCGGATCGAGGTGGCGCAACAGCAGGTACAGCGCCATCGGCGAGGCGATGGCCAGCGGCCAGAAGTCGAACGGCGCGAAGGCGAGGGTGTTCAGCGCGCCGGCCAGCGCGGCGAGCAGCCCGCCCCGCGACGGTACGAAGGCCGCCAGCCGCGGGCGCCCGATGCGTGCGGGCAGGCTCACGCGGTACGGTTCACTTGCAGCAGGCGTACGCTGCGGTTGTCGGCGTTGAGCACCTTGAAGGTGAACTCGCCGAGCGTGACGGCCTCGTCGCGCGCCGGCAGGTGGCCGAATCCGGCGATGACCACGCCGCCGATGGTGTCGAAGTCCTCGTCGGGGAACGAGGTGCCGAAGTAGCCGTTGAACTCCTCTATGGGCACCTGCGCCTTGACCACCCAGGTGTCCTTGCCGAGTTCCTTGATGTTGTATTCCTCTTCGTCGACGTCGTGCTCGTCCTCGATTTCGCCGACGATCTGCTCGAGCACGTCCTCGATGGTGATCAGGCCGGCGATGCCGCCGTACTCGTTGATCACCACCGCCATGTGCGAACGCTTCTGGCGGAAGTCGCGCAGCAGGGCGTCCAGGCGCCGGCTTTCCGGCACGAACATCGGCGGGCGCAGGTAGTCCTTGATCTCGAAGCGGTCGAGGCGCTCGCCGACGCTGGCGGCCAGCAGGTCCTTGGCCAGCAGGATGCCGAGCACGGTATCGGCGTCGTCGTCATCCACCACCGGGAAGCGCGAATGGCCCGATTCCAGCACCAGTGGCAGGAACTCCCGGGGGGGCTGGCCGGCCTTCACCACCACCATCTGCGAGCGCGGGGTCATGGCCTCGCGCGCCTGCATGTCGGCGATGTTGAGGGCGCCCTCGATGATGCCCAGCGCCTCGGCGCCGAACAGGCCGCGGCCATGGCAGGCACGCAGGATTTCCACCAGGTCGTCGCGGTCGCGGGGCTCGCCGGTGATGAAGTCGGCGAGGCGGTCGAGCCAGGATCGGTTGTCGTCGCTCATGGTTCTTGCACGAGGTAGGGGTTGGCGTAGCCGAGCATCGCCAGTACTGCAATTTCCGCGCCTTCCATCACCGTGGCCTGGCGGGTGGTGTGGTGGTCGAGGCCGAGCAGGTGCAGCACGCCGTGCACCGTGAGGTGTGCCCAGTGTGCCTCGGTGGCCTTGCCCTGTTCCTTCGCCTCGCGCTGCACCGTTTGCGCGCACAGCACGATGTCGCCGAGCACGCGCACCGGCAGGTCGATGCCCTTGGGCTGCTCGAACGGGAAGGACAGCACGTTGGTGGCGTAGTCCTTGCCGCGGTACTCGCGGTTGAGTGACTGCATCTCGGTGGGGCCGACCACGCGCAGGGTGAGTTCCACCGGGCCATCCGTGCGGCCGGCCAGCGCCTTGTCGATCCAGGCGAGGAACTGCCGGCGCGACGGCACGTGTGCGGCGCGGCTTTTCACCTGGAGGTCGAGGGTGATGGTGTTGGCGGGCTTATTTTTGCTGGTCATGGCTTTCGTAGGCTTCCACGATTTTCTGGACCAGCGTGTGGCGGACCACGTCGCGGGATTCGAAACGGGTGAAGGCGATGCCCTTCACGTCGGCCAGCACCTGAGAAGCATGCAGCAGGCCCGACTCGGTGCCGCGCGGCAGGTCCACCTGGGTGACGTCGCCGGTGATCACCGCTTTCGAGCCGAAGCCGATGCGGGTCAGGAACATTTTCATCTGCTCGCGGGTGGTGTTCTGCGATTCGTCGAGGATGATGAAACTGCTGTTGAGCGTGCGGCCGCGCATGTAGGCCAGCGGCGCCACCTCGATCACCTGGCGGTCGAGCAGCTTGGCAACGCGCTCGAAGCCGAGCATCTCGTACAGCGCGTCGTAGAGCGGGCGCAGGTACGGGTTGATCTTCTCGGCGAGGTCGCCGGGCAGGAAACCGAGCTTCTCGCCGGCCTCCACCGCCGGGCGCACCAGCAGGATGCGGCGCACCTCGTCGCGCTCCAGCGCGTCCACCGCGGCGGCCACGGCGAGATAGGTCTTGCCGGTGCCGGCCGGTCCAATGCCGAAACTGATGTCGTGGTCGAGGATGCGCTCGACGTACTTCACCTGGTTCTCGCCGCGCGGGCGGATCCAGCCGCGGCGGGTGCGCAGCACCACGCGGTCCTCGCCCTCGATGGGGCGGCGCACGCTGGATTCCTGCAACTGCACGTGGATGTCCTCCGGCGAGATCTCGCCGTCGGCGGCCTGGTCGTACAGGCGCTCGAGCAGGTTGGAGGCGGCGCGCACGCTGGCGGCGTCGCCGGTCAGTTCGAATTCGTTGCCGCGGTTGCGGATGTCGACGTGCAGTCGGCGTTCGATCTGGCGCAGGTGCTCGTCGAGGCGGCCGCACAACACCGCCAGGCGGCGGGCGTCGTAGGGCTCGAGGATGAGGCTGGCGGTCTGGGGGGTACTGTCCAAGTCTGGGGGTGGCGACGCCTCCTCGCGGGCGAGGGAGGGGCCGGCCGGCCGCCGGGGCGGCTGTACATGGGGGGTCAATGGTAGCGGGCGCGGCCGGGACCTGCCACCGCACGGGGTCAGGCGAGCGGCCTGCCCGGCACCCGCTCCGGCGGCTGGCGCCTCGGCGGGGCGCGCCCACGGCCGCTGCCATCCGGTGGGCGCTCTCAGCGCACCCCGCTGTCGGCCAATGCCGCCTGCACGGGCACCGGGCAGGCCGCTCGCCGGCGCGCCGGGGTGGTGGCAGGTCAGGGCAGGACGCGGGGGTTCGTGCCGCGCAGCGAGTGGGGCAGGGCTTCCGCGATCGTCACCGCGACGAATCGGCCGATGAGCGCGTCGTCGGTGGAGGCGAAGTTGACCACCCGGTTGTTCTCGGTGCGGCCGCGCAGCTGGCCCGGGTCCTTTTTCGACACACCCTCGACCAGGATCACCTGCTCGCTGCCGACCATGCGGCGGCTGATCGCCTGCGCCTGCTGGTTGATGCGCTCCTGCAGGATGGCCAGGCGCTGCTTCTTGGTGTGCATGTCCACCGGGTCGTCGAGGTCGGCGGCCGGGGTGCCGGGGCGTGCGCTGTAGACGAACGAGTAGGAACTGTCGAAGCCGACCTCGGCGATCAGGTTCATGGTGTCGACGAAGTCCTGGTCGGTCTCGCCGGGGAAGCCAACGATGAAGTCCGACGACAGCGAGATGCCCGGTTTCGCCGCCTTGAGCTTGCGGATGATGGCGAGGTAGTCGGCCGCCACGTGGTTGCGCTTCATCGCCGCGAGGATGCGGTCGGAGCCGCTCTGCACCGGCAGGTGCAGGTGGGCGACCAGCTTGGGCAGCTCGCGGTGCGCGTCGACGAGTGCGTCGGTGAATTCCAGCGGATGGCTGGTGGTGTAGCGGATGCGGCCGATGCCGTCGATGGCGTGCACGTGGTGCAGCAGCTCGGCGAAATCCGCCTCGTGGCCGTGCTCATCGCGCATGCGCCAGGCGTTCACGTTCTGCCCGAGCAGCGTCACTTCCTTGACGCCCAGCGAGGCGAGGTGCCCGATCTCGGCGAGGATGTCCGCGAGCGGGCGGCTCACTTCCGGGCCGCGCGTGTACGGCACCACGCAGAAGGTGCAGAACTTGTTGCAGCCTTCCATGATCGACACGAACGCGGTGGCGCCGTTCACCTGTGGCTCGGGCAGGTTGTCGAACTTCTCGATGGCCGGGAAGGAGATGTCCATCACCGGGATCTTCTTCGCCTTCGAGGTGGCGATGAGGTCCGGCAGGCGGTGCAGGGTCTGCGGGCCGAACACCACATCCACGTACGGCGCTCGCTCGCGGATGACGTCGCCTTCCTGCGAGGCCACGCAGCCGCCGACGCCGATCACCAGCCCGGGCTTCTTCGCCTTGAGCGCCTTCCAGCGGCCGAGCTCGCTGAACACCTTCTCCTGCGCCTTCTCGCGCACCGAGCAGGTGTTCATCAGCAGGATGTCCGCCTCGGCGGGGTTGTCGGTGAGCTCGACGCCCTCGGCGACCTCGAGCAGGTCGGCCATGCGGGCGGAGTCGTACTCGTTCATCTGGCACCCGTGGGTCTCGATGAACAGCTTGCGGGGGGCGCGGGCGTCGGTGGTCATGGCAGTCGGGTCCGGTGTCGGTCGGGGGGCTGCGGGGCGGCGATTATAGGGGCAGGGGGGTGGCCGAAGTCAGGATTCGTAATAACCGGCAGGTGACCGGGGGTAAACGGGCGGTTATTGTCTGTCCACTCCCTTCCAGGCCCTGTACCGGACCACCCGATGCCCGACCCTGCACCACCGCGACGCCACACCCTGCGCAACGTCCTGCTGACCCTGCTGGCCGTGCTCGGCGTGTCCCTGGCGATGTGGGCCAGCGTTCCCCCGGCGCCGGTGGCCAGCGACGGCCCGCCGCCACCGCCGGCCAACTCGCTGCCGGTTGTCGCGGGACTCGGTGGCGAGTTCCGCCTGCCGGCGACCACTGGCCAGGACCTGGCGTTGTCCTCGCTGCGCGGCAAGGTGGTGCTGCTCAATTTCGGGTTCACCCAGTGCCCGGACGTGTGCCCGACCACCCTCACCCGGCTGGGCAAGGTATTGCGCGAGCTGGCCGATGACGGCGTCGACATGCGCCGCGTGCAGCCATTGTTCGTCACCTTCGACCCGGAGCGCGATTCGCTGCCGCACCTGCGCGAATACGTGGCGTATTTCCATCCGTCGCTGATCGGCCTGCGCGGTGATCAGGATCAAACCGCCGCGCTCGCCAGGCAGTACAAGGTGATTTACCTGAAGCAGGATACCGGCTCGGCTGGCGGCTACGTGTTCCAGCACAGCGACTTCGTCTACGTGATCGATGGCTGGGGACGGGTGCGCCTGCTCGTGGGCGGCAAGGACCCGGACGTGGCCCTGTTCGAGGCGGTCAAGCGGTTGTTGCGCGAGGATCCGGCATGAAGTTCCTGCTGGTCTGCCTGGTGCTGTGTGCGCCGCTGGCCGTGGCGGCCGAGCCGCCTGCCGCCGGCGTGTCCGGTATCGTGGTGTCCGATGGCTGGATCCGGCAGGTGCCGCCGGTGTCGCGCAACAGCGCCGGCTACCTGGTGGTCGAGAATCGCGGTGCCGCCGACGACATGCTGCTGGGCGCCAGCGTCGAGGGCGTGCGCGTTACCGAGTTGCACGAGATGGTGCGCAAGGGCGACACGCTGATGATGCAGCGCCGCCCGGCGATTGCAGTGCCGGCCGGTGGCCAGGTTGCGCTGGCGCCCGGCGGCCTGCACCTGATGTTGATCGACCTGCAGCGGCCGCTGCAGGCCGGAGAAAAACGCGCGGCGGTGTTGCGGTTCCGCGATGCCGGCGAACGGGAAGTCGTGTTGGAAGTCCGTGCGCCCCGGGAAGGGCGCTAGCCTGTCGGGCAAGGTCGCCTGCGCAATTCGAAAACAATGAAGTCGAGGAGTATCCATGAACAAGCATTTGCTTGCCCTGTCAGTGGTTGCAGCAGCGCTGGGATCGCCAGCGTTTGCCGAGGAGATGGCTGACGAGCAGTACCAGGCACTCGAAGCGCGCCTGGCACAACTGGAAGCGCGCGATGCCGCCGCGCCAGCGGCTTCTGCCCTGGACAAGATCAAGATCAACGGCTTCCTGTCGGCCGGCTTTGGCTGGGCGGATACCGCCGACGGCCAGAGTTACGACACCGGCCTGAACAGCACGGTCACGCACACCGCCGACTCGGTCGCCGGCCTGCAGGTCGATGCGCAGGTCAACGAGCGCACGCGCGCGGTGATGCAGTTGGTAGGCCGTGGCACCGACAACTTCGATGCGGGCCTGGAATGGGCCTACATCAGCTGGCGCCCGACCGACGCCGACGAATTCCGCATCGGTCGCCAGCGCGACCGGCTGTACCTGCTGAGCGAGTACCTCGAGGTGGGCTACGCCTATCCCTGGGCGCGCCCGCCGGTGGAGATGTACCGAGCGGATCATCCGTCCGCCTACGATGGCCTGTCCTGGCAGCGTCGCCTGGCCGCCGGCGCCTGGCAGCACGACGTAACCCTCAGTTGGGGGCGCCCGGCAATACCCTCCGGTGACCGCGGTTCGGTGAGAAGTGATGACAACGTTTCACTCGGCATCGCCAGCACGCATGGCAACTGGCAGTTCGGGGCTGAGTTGACCAGCGCGTCGATCACCGTCGAAAACTCGCTGTTCGATGCGTTCTCGGCGATGGGCTTCATGCCGCCGTCCGATCGTGACAAGTCGGTTTACGCCACTGCAGGCCTGCAGTACGACAACGGCAGCCTGCTGGTGATTTCCGAGTTCACCAACATCGAGGTGGATGGCACGTTGCCGGATTCGCAGGCGGCGTATCTCACGGTTGGCTACCGGTTCGGCAAGTTCCTGCCGCACGTGACCTATTCCGGCACGAAGCTTTCCGATGGGCGCCAGCCGCTGCTGCCGCTTCTGGCTATCCAGGACGACCTGTTCGGCAACCCGTCGGCCACGCCCGACCTGTGCCCGCTGATCGACCCGAACCCGGCTGCGGCGTTCTGCCTGGCTGTGGTGCCGAACATGACCCCACTGCCGGGTACCACCATGGGCATCCCGTTCCCGGCGGACACACTCGGTCGCCTGATGGATCGCGAGCAGCAGTCGGTGACCGTCGGGGTACGCTATGATTTCCTGCCGAACGCCGCGCTGAAACTCGACTGGACCCGCGTGCTGGATACCAACGGGACGTTGGGCTTCTTCACGCCGGTCAATGGCGACCTGTTCAACACCGCGCTGCCTGAACAGGACGTCGACGTCGTGCGTGCCGTTGTTGACGTGGTGTTTTAAGGAGGAAGTGCCATGAAAAAGACAACCATTGCCATGCTGGCCTTCGCTTGTGCCGTCGGGATGACGGGCCTCGCCAACGCCGGGGTCGTCGTGATCGCCAATCCCGCCGTGTCGACCAGTGCGCTGACCGCCGAGCAGGTCTCGCAGATCTTCATGGGGCGCGCCCGCTCGCTGCCGGATGGCGCCGCGGTCACCCCCATTGACCAGGCCGAGGGCTCTCCGGCGCGCACGCAGTTCAACGAGCGCGTGCTGGGCAAGAACGAGCAGCAACTGCGCAGCTACTGGTCGCGGATGATCTTCACCGGCAAGGGCCAGCCGCCGCGCAGCGTGGCTTCGCCGGAGGAAGTGATCCGCGCCGTGGCCAACACGCCGGGGGCGATCGGGTACATCGATGCGAAAAATGTATCCCCATCCGTAAAAGTACTGTATCGCGCCGACTGAGCGTCTCGCGCTAGCGTTGGATGCCAGCCGGTGATGACAACACCGCTTGGCCTTATTTTTCTGTAAGGGTGATCGCGTCATTCACAGGGAGTGTGCCCATGAAAGGCTCCGTGGTCCGGCTGGTTGCCGCACTGGTTCTTGTCGCCCCTGCAGCGTTCGCGGCGGAGGTTCCCCCGGCAGGCAGCGTGGAGGCCCTCGAGGCGCGCATCGCGCAACTGGAGGCCCGGGATGCGTCCGCCTCCGGCGGCGAGCCTTCCCGACTGACCGTCAACGGTTTCATCAGCGCCGGCTTTGCCCGCGTGGATTCGCCTTGGCTGTATGACGGCGGGCAACTCTCCGATACCTGGTCGCACACCGCGGGTGCGCGCGCCGGCCTGCAGTTCGGCATGCCCGTGACCGAACGGCTGGGTACGGTGCTGCAGTTGCTGGCGCGGGGCAGCGATGACTTTGCCGTCGAGGCCGAATGGGCCTACGCGAGTTACGCGGCGACCGATCACGATGAGTTGCGCGTCGGCCGGCAGCGGCTGCCGCTGTTCATGCTCAGCGAATACCTCGATGTCGGCTACGCCCGTCCCTGGGTGGCCGCGCCCATCGAGGCGTACAACCCCGACCTGCCCAGCGCTTACGACGGTATCTCGTGGCGCCATCGCATCAACGGCGACTGGTCGCACGAGTTGCTCGGCTATGCCGGCAGCACGCGGGCCGGCATCGGTGGCGGTGACTTCAGCATCGATGACATGTTCGGCGTGGCCTGGTTCGCCAGCCGCGGCGACCTCACGCTGCGCGCCGGCTACGCGGTGGCGCAGACTTCGTTCAGCAATCCGATGCTGTCCGGCTTCGAGGCGCTGGCCGGGAGCATTGACCGCGAAGAAGGCTCCTTTGGCGGGATCGGCGCGCAGTACGACGGCGAGCGCGTACTGCTGCTGGCGGAATACCAGCAGATGAAGGTGGGCTCCTGGTTCCCCGACTATGCGCAGGGCTACGCGACGCTGGGCGTGCACCTGGGCAAATGGATGCCGCACCTGACGCTGGCCGACGTGGAGATCACCGACAAGGACCAGCGCTATCTCGCGGCGCTGCCGGCGATGTGCCCGCCGATGTGCATGGATCCGCCGGCGAACACGATGCCGTTCCCGGCCAATACGCTCAACACCCTGCTCGACAGTGACCAGCAGTCGGTGACGCTGGGCGTGCGCTACGACTTCCTGGCCAATGCCGCCGCCAAGCTCGACTGGACGCGCGTCCTCGACACCGAGGACACCTGGGGGCGCTTCACCCCGCCCGATGGCAACTACTTCGGGCAGAAACCCGCCGAAGACGTGGACGTTTTCCGGTTCGCGGTCGACGTCGTTTTCTGACAGCATGGCCCGGCGCAACGGAGCGCCGGGAGGGTGGATGCGAGTCTGGTTGAAGTGGTTCGGGCTGTCGGCGCTGCTGGTCGTCGCGCTGGCCCCTGATGTCCGCGCGCGCGAAGCCTGCCCGTTCCAGCGGGACCCCGCCTACTGGGCGCGCAACCCGGTGGCACCGGCTGCCGATGGCCTGCTGTCGCTGGGTACCCTCAACGCCTACCGTCTGTTTGACGACCAGGATGACCGTGGCGAGTCGACGGTGCTCACCCGTGCGCAATTCGCCGCGCGCATCGAGCGCATTGCCCGCTACGTGGCCGATGACATGGGTGCGCCGGCGGTGCTTGCCCTGCAGGAAGTGGAGGATGCCACCGCGGTCGAGGCCCTGGCCGCCGCGCTGGCCGGCCTCACCGGGAGGCGTTACCAGGTCGTCATGGGTGAAACCGCCAGCGGCAGCGATATCCGCAATGCGTTGCTGGTCGACGCGCGCCTGCAGGTGGGCCCGGTTACCTCGCTCTTCGCGCGCTCGCCACGTGCCGGCCAGCCATTGCACGATCGCCTGCCGCTGGTGGCGCGCATCGATCCGCAGCGTCACGCGCCGCAACTGGCGCCGATCACGGTGGTGGTGGTGCACGGCAAGTCCATGCGCGGCATGGAGCGCACCGGCGACGAATCCGCGCGGGTCACCGCCAAGCGTCGTCATCAAGCAACGGAACTCGCGGACTGGGCCGCTGCGCAGGCGCGCGCTGGCGAGCGCCTGGTGCTGCTCGGCGACCTGAACGCACCGGTCGCGGCCGCCGATGACGTGCGCGGCGAGCCGCTGCGCATCCTGCTCGGGACGGGCGAACTGGTGGATACGGCGCCGCGTTTCCTCAAGCCATCCCAGCGCTGGACCTACAAGCACCGCTGCGCGCTTGACCAGCTTGACCACGTGCTGGTCAGCCCCGCGCTGGTGCCGCAGGTGCGCCAGTACGCCATCGCCCGCGGCGACACCTGCCTGCGTGCACGGGAAAAGTGCGACGCGAAGCGCTCGGTCTCCGATCACGAGGGCGTGGTGGTGCACCTGGGCGCGCGCTGAGGGCCGCATGGGCCTGGAAAAAGAAGGCCGGCATTTCTGCCGACCAAGACCGAGGAGATGGTTCGAACTGCGCGTGTGTCCTAGCGGCTTTTCGCAGCGCACACCGGCACGGTGCGCTGCGGAAAACCGCCCGGTGGCGGCTTCCCGCCACCGGGCGACCAGCACTTACTTGGCGGCCGGCAGGTCCAGCGGCAGCTTGTAGCTGACGACGAACAGCGGATCCTTGCCACCGGCAGCCAGCGACGAGTCATCGGCATCGACCACGCCCGACAGCGTGAACGACAGGTTGTCGTTGTAGGCGTAGGTCAGGTCGAGGTGCGAGTAGTCGGTGTCGAGGGCATCGTTGTCGGTCATGCCGTACTTGAGCGTGTACTTCTCGTACGTGTAACCCACGTCGTAATAGTTGTTCTTGTTGTCCACCGGGGCGGACGACGGACCGGTTTCGTCGATGCCGAGATAGGCATCGGCGAAGAAACTGCCGGCCGTGAAGTTCAGGCCGAGTTCGGCGTAGTCGAGGTCCGGGTCGCGGTAGGTGTACTTGTAGACGCCGGCTTTCAGGCCGAAGGCGTCGCTGGAGTAGGCGTAGCCGGCGTAGAGGTCGGTTTCCGAACCCCAGGACGAGTCACCGCTGGAGGCCCAGATGCCCGCGAACAGGCCGGAGCTGTGGTTGTAGTCGAGGCTGCCGGATACGGCCGGGGTACCCGCACCGAGGTCGAGGCCGCGGAACAGGTAGATATTGGCGACGCCGGCGGTTGCGCTCACTTCCGCAACGGCCGGGGTGGAGACGACCGCGGCGCCGGCAACGGCGGCGGCAAGAGCGGCAAAGCGAAGGGTGCGCAGCGATTTCATTTCAGGTGACTCCCATCGGTTGTCTGAAGTAGGGCCGCCAAAAGAGCGGCTCTGACAGGACAAGAGCACAAGGCGTGCCAACCTTTGGAAAGTCGCATTATTTCAATCAGATAGCCTTGGGTCGGGCCTTGCGGCCTGCGGTTCCCGCCCCATTTTCGGGCACCGTCTGCGGGCACGCCCGGCGCTGTCGCGCACCGTGGCGGTGCATTTACTGGCCGTGGCTGAGATACCAGTGCTGCAGCGCATCGCGCGCCAGTTGCTCGCGCCAGCCACCGGTGGGCAGCCAGTCGCGGTGCGTGGCGGCAGCGCGCACCAGGAAGTCGAACAGCACGGTGTGCTGGCGCAGCACGCGTTTCAGGCGGTGGTGCAGGATGGGGTTGAACATGCCGAACAGGCGCAGCAACTGCCACGGGTTCTTCTTCACCCACAGCCATGAGCCGAGTTCCAGCGTGAACGGCAGGAACATGCGCTCGCCGTCTTCCTGCAATGACTCGTCGTACAGGAAGTCCCACAGGTCGCCGTGCGTGGTGTAGTTCACCGATTGCGGTTCGATCAGGTATTCATGGTGAAAAGGGTGCGTGCGGTCGAACAGCAGCGACAGTGCGCGCACTTCGGCGAGATGTTCCATCGGCCGGTGCGTGCGCGCGTAGCAGAACCACATCCGGTCGACGGTACCGAAGCCGGAGTGCACGTCCACCGAGAGGCTGAAACGCGAGCGCATCAACTCGCGTCGCGCCAGTTCGATCAGGGCCATGGCCTCGGGTTCCATGCCGTTCGCACGGTGGCCGCGGAACCACGGCAGCCAGCTGCCATAGCGGTGTCCCCCGACCAGCCACGGCACCTTGCCGTTGGCATCACCGGTGGCATCGATCGGCGCGTTGCGCATCAGGTCGACCCCGTTGGGGTTGGCGCGCGTGCGTCGCCAGATGCCGCCGGGGTTCACCATCGGCATGAACACCAGGCGCACTTGTTGCAGTTGCTCGCGGAACAACGGGTCCCACAACGCGCGCTCCACCGTCGTGCGCAGGTAGGACAGCACGATCTGCGCACCGACCCGCTCGACGCCGTGCACGCCACCGAAAAATCCCACCGCCGGCGCGTCCGGTGCTTCGCTGCCCAGGCAGACCGCATGCACCGGCAGGGTCATGGCAGGCAATTGCACCTCGTGCAGCACCTGCGTGCGCAGCAGCGGCCCGCCACGGCGCAGGATCAACTCCAGCTCGAGCAGTTCCGGCAGGTGTTGGTGCAGCAGCAGGGTGCGTTCGGTCATGTCAGGGCGGCGCAGGATGACAGCGCAGTCTGCAAGCCACAGGTGTCGTCTTCATGACAATGACGCGGCGGTGACGCCGGTGTTGCGAGCCTGCCACGCGGGTGTCATTGCCCGTTCAGCAAGCGTCCCCACAATGCCGCGCATGACGGAACACCGACTGCATGGCGCGGAGGTCCCCATGGCAACGCAACGCGCGGCACTGCTGGCCGGCGCCGCTACCGGCGACCTGGTGCTGTTCTCGGGCAAGGGGCTGGTGAGCGGCACCATCCGCCTGTTCACCGGCAGCCGCTGGTCGCACGTGGGCCTGGTGCTGCGTGACGGCGACGACCTGCTGCTGCTCGAGGCGACCAACACCGACGAGTCTGCCGACATTGCGCTGGGCCGGCCGGTGCGCGGCGTGCAGGTGGTTCACCTGGCCGACAAGCTGGCCGCCTACGACGGTGCGGTGGCCTGGCGTCGCCTGGAACTCGATGAACGCCCGGCGGGCCTCGACGAGGAAATCCGCGAACTGGCCGAGTGGTGGCGTTACCGGGGCTACAAGGATTTCACGGTGACGCTGGTGCGCGACCTGCTGTCGGCGAACCGTCGTCCGCAGCGGGTGGACCGCGTGTTCTGCAGCGAACTGGTTGCCGAGGTGTACAAGCGGCTCGGCCTGATGTGCCGCACGGTGCGTTCCAGCCGCTGCGTGCCCGGCGATTTCGGCCGGGCGGAGATTCCCTTCCTGCGCGATGCGCGGCTGTCGCCGCCCGTGCTGCTCAAGGCCTCGTAGGGGACGGGCCGCGCCCGTGGCTGCCAGGGGCCGGCCTGTCCGTTACGGGGACGGGGCGTTCTTCAGCGAGGGATATTTCGGGCTGTCGACGGCCATGCGCGCCAGCGCGCTCTGCAACAGGTGGGCACGCAGCGCCGCGTTGTCGGTGGCGATATCACCGCGGGCGATCTGCTCGCACAGTTCCGCGTTGAGTGCGGCCAGCTCGCCGTCGTGGCCCAGCAAGGCGCCCAGGCGCGTGCGTTCCGCCGCATCCACGCCGGCGCCCTGCGCCAGTTCGCGTTCGACGATGCGCAGCACGTTCACCGCGACCTTTGCGTGGAAGGCGGTGGCGGCATCCAGTTGCGGCGTGGCCTTTTTCTCGAGGAATTCGGCAACCGCGGCGACCAGCTCGGCGGCGGTGGGGCGTTCATCCAGCATCCCGGTTCTCCAGCGCATTGTTGTAGCGAGTGGGCCAAGCCCCCTCGCTACAGGTGGTGGTCGAGCAACAGCAGCAGGTCGAGTTCGACTTCGGTGACGCGGCGGCCGATGGCGGCGCGCTCCACCGAGCGGGCAATGCCGTTCAGGTGCGCGAACGACTGGAACTGGCAGATCACTCCCCAGCGCAGCGTGCCGAACACCTCCCAGAAATGCACTTCGGCGGGATCGACCCGCGTGCCGCTCTCTCGCTCGTAGGCGGCGATCAGCGCCTCGCGGCTGCCGAAGCCGCCGGCGGGCAGGTCGCTGCCGAAGCGCCAGGCCGGTACGCAGAACCAGCCGAGGTCCTCCAGCGGGTCACCGAGGTGCACCAGCTCCCAGTCCAGCACCGCCACCAGCCCGTCGTCGCCGACCAGCAGGTTGCCGGTGCGGAAGTCGCCGTGCACCAGCGCCAGCGGGCGTTCCGGCGGCAGCCGCTCGCGCAGCCAGCGGAACGCCAGCGAGAAGGCAGGGATGCGCTGGCCGAAGGCCTTGTGCATCGCTTCCAGCTGGTCGAGCTGCTTCGCGGCGGTGAGTTCCGGCAGCACCGGCAGGTCGGCCAGCGGCACGCGGTGGATGGCTGCCAGCGCACGCGCGCAGTCGTCCACCAGCCGTGTGCGGGCCACCGCGTAGCGCTCGTCGCGCAACAGCTTGCGGGCGATTGCTTCGCCCTCGAGGCGCTGCATGACGTAGCCGTTGCCCAGCGTGGCGTCCTGCTCGAACACCGCCAGCACCGCGGCGGCCGGCACGCCATGGCGCGCGCCGGCGCCCTGCGTCTGCGCTTCCTCGCGCTTGCCCACGCCGGGGTTGAAGCCGTCGCTGCCTTCGCCGGCGCTGCGGCGCAGGATCAGCGCGTGCGCCTGGCCGCGGCCGTCGGTGACGTCCACGGCGCAGGTTTCCGCCGAGGCGCCGCCGGTGAGCGAGGCGATGCGGGTGACGGTGAGCGGCGCCGGCAGGGCATCGCCCAGCACGCGGATCACCGAGTCGTGGTCGACCTTCGTGGCCATGGGTATTCCGGTATTCGTGTAGTGAGCGGGCCATGCCCGCGATGCGCGGTCGGGGGCATGGCCCCCTCGCTACAGGTCGGGGGTAATGATCAGCAGTGCTTGCCGACCGGCACGCCGTCAACGATCTGGTCGAGATACTCGCTCATGCCGTAGCCGACATGGCCGTTGCAGCGGTATTCGGTCATGGCCTCGGTGATGCGGGTGTGCATCAGGCTGCCGTCCTTGCGCGTGCGGCGGTTGCGCAGCGGCACCAGCGACAGCGACTTGCCGGTGACGGTGTACTCGCGCTCCTTCGTGCGCAGCCAGATGGTCTGTTCGATGGCCTGGTCGTGCTTGTCCAGCGTGGAGGTGATGCGGGCATCCTCCACCAGCACGTACTCCTTCTTGCCGTCGGCACCCTTGCGCAGCACCATGCCCCACACGTACTGCTTGCCGCTGGCCATCTGCACGATGGACACGTTGATGGCGAAGTCGTCGCTGAACGCCATCGGCATCCAGCGGTACCAGTAGAGGTTCTGCCAGTAGCGCGGGCCCCAGGAGTGGTCGCGCAGGCCCAGACCGTTGATGGTCCAGCTCCTGTCACCCACCCAGATGGTGCCGGTGCCGCGCATGTGCTGCTCGTAGTGGGCGCGCGCGAAGGCCTCGTCGGCGGCTTCCTCCACCGGCTTGCCGTGCTCGTCCACTTTCTCGCCGCCGAATACCGGCGAGATGCCGCGGAAGTCGATCACGAACTTGCAGGGCACCAGCGGGTTCTTCTTGAAGGCTTCCTTCGGATTGGCCATGTCCTGCGGGTCCTTCATGAAGCAGACCTGGCCTTCGTAGCTCACGCGCAGGTGTTCGAACGGCTTGACCACCTCGAAGGCCATGCCGCCGGCCGCGATGCGGTCGTTGCGGTGGATTTCCGGGCGCTGGAACATGAAGGCGGCGCTGCCGTCGGGGAAGTGCAGGCAGCAGCTCATCTCGGCGTGCCCCTCGTTGGGGCGGTTGCCGACGCGGAACCAGCCGCCGACGCGTTGCTCGTGGTCGAACACGTTGATGTACATGCTCTCGTTGAAGTTCGACGCAGCCTCGATCGGGTGCGTGTACTCATCCTTCGGTTCGAGGCGCAGGCGGGCGTCAGGGCCGAGATCCATCGTGTTCTTCCTCCGGTACGGGTCAGCGAAATTCGTTTACCGGAACCCGCGGGTTCCGAAAGGTGGCCAAACGTAGCACAACATAGGGGCACCTTTGCACCGCCCGGGTGCCTGACTGACGAACGTGAAGGCGGCGCTTGCAGGACCTGCGCGGCCCCCGCTATTGTCGGGGCGTACCGCACTCACGGGTCGGGCCGACCCTGGGAGGATGCCATCGTGTAATCCCTCTCGAGCGAGCGAGCAGCCGGACAGGCTGCATTGCAGGATCCCCGTCGCTCCCTGCCGGCCCGCCGTCCCCCCGATGCACGGCCGCAGGCGATCGGCGCACAGAGCCCGAACCAGTGCGGAGTGCGCATGGAAGAATCAGCAGCGGTCATCAAGGCGCTCAACCGGAAAAACGCCGTCACGAGCGTCGCCTCGCAAAACGCAGCCCCTCGCAACCGTCCCGCCCGCAAGTCCTACGTCCTCGACACCAACGTCCTCATCCACGATCCCAACTCGCTGCTCAACTTCGAGGAGCACCACGTCATCATCCCGATGACTGTGCTGGAAGAGCTCGACAAGCTGAAGTCCGGCAAGAGCGGCGTGGCCGGCGAGTGCCGCCAGGCGATCCGCCTGATCGACCAGGTGCTGGGCAGCGCCAGCGTCGATGAAATCGAGGCGGGCGTGCCCATCCAGGCGCCGGGCCGCAAGGACACCCACGGCACGCTCACCGTGCTGCTGAACCGCCCCGAGCTCGAGGAAGAGGGCGTGCTGGCCAACGACCTCAACGACAACCGCATTATCAACTCGCTGCTGGCCCTGCAACGGCAACACCCCGACCAGCATTACGTGCTGGTCACCAAGGACATCAACATGCGCCTGAAGGCGCGCAGTTGTGGTCTCGATGCCGAGGACTACCACAACGACCAGCTGGTCTCCGACATCAAGCAGCTCAACAAGGGCTACCACGAGGTGCCGGGGTCGTTCTGGGACTGCGTGCAGCAGGTGGAAACGCGGCAGACCCCCGAGGGCGTGTTCCATACGCTGAGCCGCGCTTTCCTGGTCGACGAGGTGCTCGGTACCGAGGTTTACCCCAACCAGTTCATCCTCGACGAGCAGGGCTTCGTTGGCCGGGTGACGGAGGTGAGCAGCCACACCGTGGTGCTGCGAGACCTGCCGCGCGACCAGTTGCTGCACGAGAGCGCCTGGGGCCTCAAGCCGATCAACGTCCACCAGGCCATCGCCCTGCACCTGTTGCTCGATCCGGACGTGCACATCGTCAACCTGACCGGCGCGGCCGGCTCCGGCAAGACCATCCTGGCGCTGGCGGCGTCCATCGAGATGGTCATCGGCCAGAAGCGCTACAACAAGATCATCGCCACCCGCTCCACGCCGCCGCTGGCCGAGGACCACGGCTTCCTGCCGGGCACCGAGGAGGAAAAGATGGACCCGTGGCTGGGCGCCATCACCGACAACATCGAGGCGCTGCACCTGAACGACGAGAACCCGCTGTCGTCCATCCAGTACGTGAAGGAGCGCGCCAACATCCAGTTCAAGGCGCTCAACTACATCCGCGGCCGCTCGTTCCAGAAGGCGATCATCCTGATCGACGAGTGCCAGAACCTCACGCCGCACCAGATGAAAGCCATCATCACCCGGGCCGGGGAGGGCTCGAAGGTGGTCTGCCTGGGCAACCTGGCGCAGATCGACACGCCCTACCTGTCGGCCACCAGTTCGGGGCTCGCCTACATGGCGGAGCGCTTCAAGGGCTTCGGCCACGGCGGCTCGGTGCACCTGAACGGGGTGCCGCGCAGCATCCTCGCCGAGTTTGCGGAGTCGCACCTGTAGGGAGGGGGCAGAAGGGGCGGGGGGCGATCCGGGGTTTCCGCAACCGGCGATGCTGACAATGGCTGATGCCGGTCAATGCCGCGTAACCCGGAAGTAGTAACACTCCCCCCTGCGCCGAGGGGAGACGGATTTCTCCGGCATCAGCCAACAGGAGATCCGTGATGACCATGAAGCCCCCGATGACCCCCACCACGCCGCCGGCAGCCCGCACGGCCGCCACCGTGCTGTTCTCGGACAAGGCGCTCGACCACCACTGCCTGGTGTTCAGCAACCTGGCCGGAACGGCCGGCATCCAGGCCAACCAGTTCCTGATCATCCACAAGAAGCACGCCGCGGTGATCGACCCGGGTGGCGACCTGACCTACACCCCGCTCACCATCGAGTTGTCGAAGTGGTGCGACCTGTCGCAACTGGACTACGTGCTGGCCTCGCACCAGGATCCGGACATCATCGCCTCGCTGCCGCGCTGGCTGATGCACACGCGCGCCAAGGCCGTGTGTTCGCGCCTGTGGGCGCGCTTCCTGCCGCACCTGGCCTCGCCGTTCATGATGAAGAACATGAACGTCAACGTGGCCGACCGCATCATCGAGTTGCCGGACCGTGGTGGCGACATCCCGCTGGGCGACTGCACGATCAAGGCGCTGCCGGCGCACTTCCTGCACTCGGTCGGCAACTTCCATTTCTACGACCCGGTGTCGAAGATCCTGTTCAGCGGCGACATGGGTTCGTCGATCGTCAGCGAGAAGGAAGCGGAGCCGGTGGAGGACTTCGACGCGCACATCGGCGCCATGAAGGGCTTCCACCAACGTTACATGGCCTCGCGCAAGGCCAGCGCCCTGTGGGCGGACATGGTGCGCGGGATGGACGTGGAAATGATGGTTCCGCAGCACGGCCGGCCGTTCAAGGGTCGCGCCATGGTGCATCGCTTCCTGGACTGGATCAGCGTGCTGCCCGCGGGCGTGGACCTGCTGGACGCCGGCAACTACCAAGTGCCCTGATCAACGCCTTGTAGCGAGGGGGCCATGCCCCCGACGCTTTTTGCATGTCGCGAATCGGGGGCATGGCCCCCTCTCCACGAAAGGCGGGCGAATCGGGGGCATGGCCCCCTCGCTACGCAGGGCGGGTGCTTATTTGGCGCACTTGATGCAGAGGGTGGCCTCGGGGATGGCCTTCAGGCGGCCCTCGCCGATGTCGGCGCCGCAACTGGCGCACGTGCCGTAGTCGCCGCTGGCCATGCGGGTCAGCGCGCGGTTGATCTGCTGCAGTTCGATGCGCGCTTCGCGCAGCAATTCGTCGACCACGTCGTCGTTCTCGCGCTGCGAGGCCTGCTCCTCGAAATCCTTTTCGACCGGCTCGTCGGCGTGGCGCTGGTCGCGCTCCAGGCGGGCAATGCGCTCCTCGAGTTCCGATTTCTTGGTGGTGAGGCGCGCTTTATGGTCTTGGTGCATGTGGAGCATCCGGTCGGTGGGGGATAAGGGTGCACCATACCATCCGCGGGACGGCAGGCGTTGATTCAGGTCAGCGCGGGGCGGTGCGCTCGACCGGCTGGTTGAAGCGCCAGCCCTCGAAGCCGCCGTCGAGGCTGTAGACCTCGGCGTAGCCCTGTTCGGCCAGGAACGCGGCCGCGCTGATGCTGCTGTTGCCGTGGTAGCAGCACACCACCAGCGGGCGGGCGTGGTCGGTTTCCTGCAGGAAACGGCCGACATTGTCGTTGGTCAGGTGGATGGCACCGGGGATGTGCCCGGCCTGGAACGACAGCGCATCGCGGATGTCGACCACCGTGGCCTTGCCGTCGGCGAGCAGCGCCGCGGCGTCGGGAATGCTGATGCGGCGCACGCTCACCGGCGGCCTCCGCGCGGCGGGCCACCGCGGCGCGGGCCACCACGGCCGCCACCGGGCCGACCACCACCCGGGCGACCGCCGCCCGGCCGGCCACTGCGTGGCGGGCTGATGCTGTATTCCTCGTCGCGGTCGTCGTCACGGCGCTCGCGCTTGGGCATGGGTGCCAGCAGGTCTTCCGGCGGCGCCTCGCACACCAGCTTGCGGCCGAGCATCTTCTCGATCGGCGGCAGCGCGAACCCGTCCATCTCGTCGGCGAAACTGATGGACACGCCGGAGGCGCCGGCACGGCCGGTGCGGCCGATGCGGTGCACGTAGTCTTCCGGGTCTTCCGGCAGCGTGAAATTCACCACGTGGGTGACGCCCTCGATGTGGATGCCGCGGCCGGCCACGTCGGTGGCCACCAGGGCGTCGAGGTCGCCGCTCTTGAAGCGCTCCAGCGTCTTCACGCGCTTGTCCTGCGGCACGTCGCCGGAGAGCAGCGCGGCGCGGATGCCAAGGTCGCGCAGCAGGTCGGACAGGCGGCGCGTCTCGTCGCGGCGATTGGCGAAGATGATCACCCGTTTCACGTCGTCGCGCTTGAGCATGTTGTACAGCACGCGGAACTTCTCTTCCGTCGTGCACATGTACACCTTCTGCTCGACGCGGTCGGTGGCGACGTTTTCCGGCTCGATCTCGACGATGGCCGGCTCGAAGGTCCAGCGCCGCGCGAGGTTCATGATGTCGTCGCTGAACGTCGCGGAGAACAGCAGCGTCTGGCGGTACTCGGATTTCGGCGTCATGCCGACGATGCGCTTCACGTCGGGAATGAAGCCCATGTCGAGCATGCGGTCGGCCTCATCCAGCACCAGCGTCTCCACCTGGTCGAGGAACAGGTCGCGGCGGCTGACGAAGTCGAGCAGGCGGCCGGGCGTGGCCACGAGGATGTCGATGGCCTCGCGGCGGATGCGCTCGCGCTGCTTCTCGAAGTCCATGCCGCCGACCACGGCCATCACGTTGAGATTGCAGTACTTGGTCAGGCCCTGCGCGTCGGAGGCGATCTGCATCACCAGTTCGCGGGTGGGGGCGATGATCAGTGCGCGCGGCTCGCCGGCGTACTGCGGACCATCCAGCGGGTTGGCCAGCAGGTCGTTGATGATGGTGACCAGGAAGGCGGCGGTCTTGCCGGTGCCGGTCTGCGCGCGGCCGATGGCGTCATGGCCGGCCAGCGTGTGGCCCAGCACGCCGGCCTGGATGGGCGTGCAGTACTGGAAGCCGCAGGCCTGGATGCTGCGCATCAGCGGCAGCGGCAGGTTGAAGTCGTGGAAGCGCGTCTTGCCCTCGGCCGGCGCCACCGGGAAGTCGGCCAGCGTCCAGTCGGGTTTCTCGTGCACGGCGCGCTCCGGGTGGGGGCGCGGCGGGTGGTGCGGGCGGGCGGCCTTCGGCGCGGGCGCCTTGTCATGTGCCGGGGCCTCGGCGGTTTGCGGCCGCGCAGGTGCTGCCGTCCCGCTGGTCGGGGTGGCGGCGGCGTCGGGCGGCGAGGACTCGGCGGTGCGATCGCGGGTGAAGACGTTGCGCAGGAGCTTGATCACGAAGGGGATAGGCCCGTTGGTGGAAAAATGATCGCGATTGTAGCGGATGGAGAGCCCCCCCTGCACGGATGTCGGGGGCATGTAGCGAGGGGGCCATGCCCCCGACGAGCCCATCGGGGGCATGGCCCCCTCGCTACAGGGGGTGCGCGGCTCAGCCGCCGCGGTTGCGCTGGCGGCGGGCGCCGGCGATGAGGATGCGCTGGTAGCTCACCGGCAGGAAGCGCTGGACCAGGTCGATCATCACCGCGTCGGCGCCGATCAGCAGGCGGCGGTTGTCCTTGAGGATGGCGCCGACGATGGCGGTAGCCGCCTCGTCCGGGGTGGTGCGGGCCAGCTTCTCGAAGTCGGCGGCGGCGTGGGCGGCATCCTTGATGCCCCACTCCTTGCCGGTCTTCATGCGCGCGTTGCGGGCGATGTTGGTCTTGATGCCGCCCGGGTGCACGCTGGTCACGCCGACGCCGGAGCCCTCGATGTCCATCTCCTCGCGCAGCGACTCGGTGAAGCCGCGTACGGCAAATTTCGCCGCGTTGTAGGCGCTCTGGGTGGGCACGCCGATGATGCCGAACACGCTGGAGATGTTGACGATGTGGCCGTCGCGGGTCTTCTTGATGTGCGGCAGGAAGGCCTTGGTGCCGTGCACCACGCCCCAGAAGTTGATGCCCATCAACCAGTCGAGGTCCTCGTAACTCATCTCCTCGACGGTGGCGCCGAGGCCCACGCCGGCATTGTTGACGATCACGTTGACCTGGCCGTGCTGGGCAACGACCTCGTCCGCCCAGGCGTGCACGGCGGCGCGGTCGGCCACGTCGAGTTTCTTCGTGGTGACGTTCACGCCGAGCGCCTTGCAATCGCGGGCGGTCTCGGCGAGGCCGGTCTCGTTGACGTCCGAGAGGGCGAGGTGGCAGCCGTGGCGGGCCATCAGGATGGCGGTGGCGCGGCCGATGCCGGAACCGGCACCGGTGATGGCGGCAACCCTGTCCTTGAGCGTTTTCATGCGGGATTTTCCTGGTTGGCGGTGAGCGGGCGGGGGTGCCGGCTGTTGATGAACTGGCGGGCCGAGCGGCCGCTGCGGATCCCCTTGGTCTGGGCGAAGCGTAGCGCGTCGGCGTGCAGGGCGGCACGGGCCGCGGCGTCCAGTGGCTGGTCATTACCGGCCGCTTGCGCGGTGCTGTCGTGCAGCAGGTCGACGATGGCCAGGTACTGCGCCTGGTCGATCGGGTAGAAGCCCAGGGTCAGGCCGAAGCGGTCCGACAGGGAGATCTTCTCCTCGACCTCGTCGCGGTAATGCAGTTCGGTGCCCACCACCTGCGCGCCGTCGTTGTCGCTACCGTACTCGGGGACCAGGTGGCGACGGTTGGAGGTGGCGTACACGCGCACGTTCTCCGCCGGCGCCTCGATGGAGCCTTCCAGCACGGTTTTCAGCGCCCGGTAGCCGTAGTCGCCGGGATTGAACGACAGGTCGTCGCAGAACACGATGAAGCGCCAGGGCTGGCCGCGCAGGTGGTCCTCGACGATGTCCGGCAGGCGGTCGAGGTCGTCGCGGTCGATCTGCACCACGCGGATGCCGTGCTTCAGCCCGGAGTTCACCACCGCCTTCACCAGCGAACTCTTGCCGGTGCCGCGTGCGCCCCACAGCAGCGCGTTGTTCGATGGCAACCCCTTGGCGAAGCGCACGGTGTTGGCGAGCAGCGCATCGCGCTGTTCGTCGATGCCCAGCAGGTCGGTGAGGCGCACCGGGTCGATCTCGACGATCGGGCGAAGTTTCTGCTGGTGGCTGCGCCAGACGGCGCCGGGGACCACTTTCCAGTCGATGCTCATGGCGATGCCTGCGTGGTGTCAGCGGTAGTGGACGTAACGGTTGCGGTCGAAGCGGTAGCGCGTGTTGTAGATGGCGCGCTCGCCGCGCTTGCCGCAGGCCAGCACCATGGTGACGATGGCGTCGGACGGCAACCCCAGCAGTTTCACCACGCGCGCTTCGTCCATGCCTTCCATCGGGCAGGTGTCATAGCCGTGCGCGCGCATGGCGAGCATCAGGTTTTCCGCCGCCAGTGCCGTGCTTTTCACGGCCCACACGCGCATTTCCGCCGGCGAGTAGGGGCCGCGCGGCACCGGGCGGAAAAACCCGACGGTGCCGTAGAACGCTTTCTTCAGCAGGCCGAAACTGCCCAGTGGCCCTTGCCAGTACTGCACCTTCGCCACCTTGCGGTAGAAGGTTTCGACGATGCGCGGCATCTTCGGGTCCGGCCACTGGCTGACGGTGAGGTCGCAGGACTCGTTCCAGGTGTCGGTACGCGCCACCACGGCGATCAGCAGCGGTGCAGTCTTCGCGGCATTCTGGTCCAGGCAGGCGTGCGCGACCTTGCGGCGCAACTCCGGCGTGCGCACCACGTGGAATTCCCACGGCTGCAGGTTGCAGGAGTTGGGCGCCAGCATGGCCAGGTCGAGGCAGTCGTCCACCACGGCATCGGGGATGGGCTCGTCGGTGAAACGGCGAATGGCGCGGCGGGTGTGCACGACCTTGCGGAATTCCTCCACGTCGATCGGCGGCAATTGCGCGGCAGTGCGTTCGGACAGGGGGATGTCCGGGAACGGGTCGGTACGGGTGGTCATGGACGGCTCTCCGGCGGATGCCGCAGGAGTCTAGCGCAGGCCACGCACGTAGCGAGGGGGCCATGCCCCCGATTCGTTGGCCAGGCGGTCGGGGGCATGGCCCCCTCGCTACAGGGAGGCGGTCAGTGGGTGGTGACGGTGGTGCCCGGCCAGATGCTCTCGAACGGCTTGGGCTGGTCGATGTGGTAGCCCTGCGCGTAGTCCACGCCCAGCACCTGCAGGATGGTGAGGATCTCGGAGCCCTCGACGAACTCGGCCACCGTGCGCAGCCGGTAGGCGCGCGACACTTCCACCAGCGCCCGCACCAGCACCTGGCTGTCCGGGTCGTTGTGCAGGTTGCGGATGAAGGAGCCGTCGATCTTCACGTAGTCCACCGGCAGCTTCTTCAGGTAGTACAGCGACGAGAAGCCCACGCCGAAATCGTCCAGCGCGAACTGGCAGCCCAGCGACTTGATCTGGTTCATCACCAGGCTGGTGGCATCGATGTCGGCAATGGCCGCGGTCTCGGTAATCTCGAAGATGAGGCCCGACGGGTCGACGCCGTGGTCGGCGATGGTCTTCTCTATGTGCTGGACCAGGTTCGGGTTGTGGAACGACAGGCCCGACAGGTTGATCGAGAGCTTGGCGCGGATGCCGTTGCGCTGCAGGTCGGCGAGGCTGGCGATCACGCGGGTGATCACGCGTTCGTCCACCTGGTGGATCAGGCCGGTGCGCTCGGCGCTGGAGATGAAACGGACCGGCGACAGGATCTTGCCGCCCTCGTCCTTCACGCGCAGCAGCGCCTCGTAGTGGGTGACCTCGTTGTGGCGCACGTCGAGGATGGGCTGGAAGTGCACCGCGACGCGGTCTTCCGACAGTGCCTGCTTGACCTTCTCGTCCCAGTACACGCGCTCGTGCACGCGGGTGCGGGTGTGTTCCTCGGGGCTGAACATGTGCCAGGCCTTGCGGCCCTTTTCCTTCGCCTGGTACATGGCGATGTCGGCGTTGGCGAGCAGCTCGTCGGAGTTGGCGCCGTGCGCCGGGAACAGCGCGGTGCCGATCGACGCGGAAATACGGTGCACCGTGCCGTTGCCTTCCACCTCAAGGCCGTCGAGGGCCTCGCAGAAACGCGCGGAGATGCGCTCGGCGTTGTCGGCGCTGGTCATCTGCACGATGATCGCGAACTCGTCGCCGCCCAGGCGCGACACGATGTCGGACGTGCGCGCCTGTTGGCGCAGCATGTCGGACACGCGCTGCAGCAGGCGGTCGCCGACGTGGTGGCCGCTGGTCTCGTTGATGTCCTTGAACTGGTCGAGGTCGATCATCATCACCGCGCAGGTCTGGCCGTAGCGCTCGCAGGTGGCCAGCGTCTGGTCGAGTTCCTCGAGGAAGCGGCGGCGGTTGTACAGGCCGGTGAGCGGGTCGTGCGAGCTGAGCCAGCCGAGATGGTCCTCGGCGATCTTCTGGTCGCTGATGTCCAGGCCCACGGTGAGCACGCGGCGCTCGTTGGAGGCCGGGCAGTCGTAGACGGTGTGGTGCCACTGCATGGCCACCTGGTCGCCGTCCTTGCGGATCAGTTCGGTCTGGTGGCTGTAGTGGTGGCCGGTGGCCGGCAGTTCTTCCAGGCGGAAACGCAAATCCGGCAGCAGCGCGGAGTCAGGCAGCAGGTCGATGAAACGCTGGCCGAGCACTTCCGTCTCGGCATAGCCGGTGAGCCACACGCCGTGGTGGTTGAGGCTCAGCACGCGGCCGTGCGCATCCTGGGTGATGATCATCGCGTGCGGCATGGACAGCAGCGCGCGGTTCAGCGACATGGCGTCGGCCAGCCGCAACTCGCGTTCGCGCAATTGCTCGCCGAGCTTCTCGACCACCTGCGCCAACTGTTCGAGGCGCGCGCGCGAGCCGGCGAGATCTTCCTGCCCCGCACCAAAGAGGGTTCCGATAGCGTTGCGAGCCTTGCGCAGCATGTCTGGCCGCCCCTGAACTGGTAATGCGCCCGCGGCGTACGCGGACACCAGGCGCTGATCGGGTCCTTGCGCCAGAGTCGTTATTGTCCTCCTGCAAAAGTCTCACAAAAGTTGACATTTGCGCTACGGACAAATACTTAGTGTGGACTCAGGCTGGGCGGCGGGAAAAAATACAACCTATTGATTTTAAATGGATTTAATCCGGATCTGGCGATCGAGCCCCCAGTCCGGCCGACGAAAGGTTGACGTAAGGTCAGGTCCGTCGGGGCCTGCCGCTCACTCGCGCAGCGGCTCGACATCCTCGGCCTGCGGGCCCTTGGCGCCCTGGCCAACCCGGAAGCTCACCCGCTGGCCGTCCTTGAGGCTGCGCTGCCCGCGGCCCCGGATGGCGCGGAAGTGCACGAACAGTTCCTCGCCGTTGTCGCGCACGATGAAGCCGAAGCCCTTGCGGCTGTCGAACCATTTCACCCGGCCCGTCTCGCTGCCGCGACGCGGCAGGCGCGGCCAGGGCAGCAGCATGAGCAGCAGCACCACCGGCGGCAGGAACACGAACGGGGCGTCGGTGACCCAGCGGTGCGAGGGCATGTCGGCATGGATGATGGTGACCGCCTGCACGGCGGCCATCAGCACGAAGAACAGTGCCAGGCCGGGCACCACGCGCGAGCGGATGCGCGGGTTGATGGCGCACCAGAGGAAGGCCAGGCTGACGCACAGGTAGGTGGCGCCCAGCTTGCGCATGGCCAGTTCCAGCGCGGTGCCGGTGCCGAAATCCTCCAGTTGCATGCGCAAGGCTGCATCCCAGCCGAGCGGGTCGACCAGCAGCCACAGGCCGTTGACGACCGAGGCGAGGGCGAACAGGAGGTAGATCAGGCGCGCGAGGTGTCCGCGGTTCATGCGGTGGTCATCCGGGGAGTGGGGCAGGTGGGCGGTTCAGCTGGCCTGGCGATCAAAGCACAGCAGGGACATGGTGATCACGTCCTTGATGTCGCTCTTGGGGTGCCGGGGATCCTTGGGGCCGAGCTGGTCGGTGACGTCGTCCACGGTGGACTCGGCCGGCTCGAGGGTGTCGATGACGAACTCGAACACGCGGCGGTTCTGCGAGACCACCGTGCCGTTGAAGAGGTTGTCGTCGAGCTCCCCGAAGCAGGGAAACAGCGAGTGCTGGATGTCGATGCCATGCCGGCTCAGGACGTCCAGCACGACCGGCGACGGTACATCGCCGCGCCGCAGGCGCTCCGTGCAGTCCTGCACGCGCTCGTACACCTGCTTTTCCGCCAGCTTGGCGAAATCCATCCCGTGGTCTCCTCTGGCCCGCTGCGCCGGCCGCCCGGAGGGCGGGCGACCCTCACGGATTCTAGGGGCGTGCCTGCCCCGCGGCCAAGCGCGGCGGCGCACCGCCCGCGACGAGGGGCACGCCGCGGGCGACGGTCGGCGGGTGCCTACCAGTGGATGCCTTTCATCACCGCGGTGAACGCCATCTGCTCGGGCGTGGGCGCCGCCGGCGCGTCGGCCTTGCCGCCCATCGCTGCGGCCGAGTCCGGGAACATCTTGAAGCCGGTGTTGAGGATGATCTCGCTGACCTTGGGCGCGGTGAAATGCAGTACCTGCATGAACACGCCCAGGCGGGTGGCGATGCGCTTGTGCTTGTGCACGATGGCGTCGCACACCATGTCGGCGGCTTCCTCCGGGCTGATGGTCGGCACGTGCTCGTAGATCTTCGTGGGTGCGATCATCGGCGTCTTCACCAGCGGCATGTTGATGGTGGTGAAGTGGATGCCCTCGTCGGAGAACTCCGCGGCCGCGCAGCGCGTGAAGGCGTCCAGCGCCCCCTTGGAGGCCACGTAGGCGGAGAAACGCGGGGCATTGGTCAGCACGCCGATCGACGAGATGTTGATGACGTGGCCGCGCTGCTGCGCCTGCATGGAGGGCAGGAAGCCCATGATCAACCGCAGCGCCCCGAAGTAATTCAGCTGCATGGTGCGCTCGAAATCGTGGAAGCGGTCGTACGAATGCACGATCGAGCGGCGGATCGAGCGACCGGCGTTGTTGACCAGCACGTCGACGCGCCCGTGGTCGCGCAGCACCGCCTGTACCAGGGTGTCGCAACTGGCCATGTCGCTGACGTCGCAGGGGTAGAAGGAGGCCTTGCCGCCCTTGCCCTCGATTTCCGCCAGGGTGGCTTCAAGTTTCTCGCGGGTGCGCGCCACCAGGATGACGTGGGCGCCGGCCTCGGCCAGCTTGAGCGCGGTGGAGTGGCCGATGCCGCTGGTGGCGCCGGTCACCACCACGATGCGGTCCTTTACCTGGCCGGACAGCGTGCGGTCGATGAACAGTTCCGGGTCGAGGTAGCGCTCCCAGTAGTCCCACAGGCGCCAGGCATAGGACTCCAGCGGCGGGCACTCGATGCCGCTGCCGGCCAGCGCCTTCACCGCGTCGCGGTTGTCGAAACGGGTGGGGTAGTTCAGGAAGGCGAAGGCCTGTTCGGGGATTTCCAGGTCGCGCAGCAACTGCGCCTTGATGCGCTTGACCGGTGGCAGCGCGCCCAGGCCCTGGCGCAATACCGGCGGCATGAACGAGAACATGCGCGTGTCGATGCGCATGGTCAGCTGCGGGGCGTGGGCAGCGCACGCGAAGATGTTCATCAACTCGCCGACGCGATGGTGGCGGGTATCGGTGAGGTGGAAGGCGCGACCGTCCAGGCCGTCCTGGTGGGCGATGTGGTCCATGGCGTTGACCACGAAGTCCACCGGCACCACGTTCAGGCGACCGCCCTCGATGCCCACGGTGGGCATCCATTGCGGCACGGTCTTGCGCAACTTCTGCAGGAACTTGAAGAAGAAGTAGGGGCCGTCGATCTTGTCCATCTCGCCGGTCTGCGAGTGGCCCACGACCATGGCCGGGCGGTAGACGCGCCAGGGGACCGTGCACTCGGCGCGCACGAGCTTTTCCGACTCGTGCTTGGTGCGCAGGTATGGGTCCTTGAGGTTCTCGGCTTCCTCGAACATGTCCTCGCGGAAGACGCCCGGGTAGAGGCCGGCCGCGGCAATCGAACTCACGTGGTGGAAGCGGCCCGCCTTGAGGGCGCCGGCGAGGCGCACGGCTTCGCGGGTACCCTCGATGTTGGCCTTCACCTGCGAGGCTTCGTCGGCGGTGATGTCGTAGATGGCGGCCAGGTGGAAGAAGTGGTCGACCCTGCCGGCCAGCATGGCGCGGTCGGCGTCGCTGACGCCCAGCAGAGGCCGGGTGAGATCGCCGGTTACCGGCTTGATGCGGCCGTCGCGGTCGCCGACCCTTTCGCGCAGGGCCGCCAGCTTGCCCTCGGAGCCGGGGCGCACCAGCACGTAGATATCGCCGCTGCGTTGCAGCAGGCGGGCCACCAGGAAGCGGCCGATGAAGCCGGTGGCACCGGTAATGAAATAGGCCATGGCAGGATCCTCCGTGTACGGGCGCGGGCGCCGGGTCCGTTTGTGGTACATGTGTACGGTGAATTTTCGGCGCCGGGCCGCCGCCAGGCAAGCCGATACACGTTGTATAGCACCGTTATTCGATGACTGGCCGGTTCTATGCCGTCGGCTCGTCGGAATTGTCTCTTACACTTGTGCGGCTAAACGGATCGCCGGAGGCTATGCCCATGCGCCTGACCCGCGCCCAGCAGAAGGAACAGACCCGCCGCCGTCTGATCGAGGCGGCGCTGGCCATGATCGGCGCCGGCCAGACACTCGATGGCCTCAGCCTGCGCGAAGTCGCCAAGCAGGCGGGTATCGCCCCGACGTCCTTCTACAGCCACTTCAGCGACACCAACGCGCTCGGCGTGGTGCTGATCGACGAAGCCTGCCTGACCTTGCGGCAACTGATGCGCCAGGGCCGCCGCGAAATGATCGCCGAGGACAACAATTTCGCGATCCGCCAGTCGGTGCTGCGCTTCATCAATTACCTGGACGTGAACGCCGGCCTGTTGCGACTGATCGTACGCGAGCGGTTCGGTACCAACGAGGAGTTCCGCCGCACGATCCAGCGCGAACTGCGCTTCATCGTCGACGAGCTGGCCGAGGACATCGAGCGGGTGGTGGTGGAGCAGAAGCGCCTGCCGATCGACACGCGCCTGGTGGCCGAGACGGCCACGCTGGTGTTGTTTGATTTCGGTGCCGGTGCGCTGGACATGAGCCGCACCGACCGCGAGATCGCCGCCGAGCGGCTGGTGCGCAAGCTGACGCTGATCTTCCTGGGCGGTCGCGCCCTGGCCAGCAACAAGAGCTTGTAGCGAGGGGGCCATGCCCCCGATTTTCTACAGCAAGAGCGTCGGGGGCATGGCCCCCTCGCTACAGGGGGCTGCGTGCGGTCAGTCGACGGCGATGACGTCTTCGGCCTGCGGGCCCTTCTGGCCCTGGGTCACGGCGAACTCGACTTTCTGGCCGTCGGCCAGGGTGCGGAAGCCGTTGCCGCGGATGGCGCGGAAATGCACGAACACGTCGGAGCCGTCACCGCGGCTGATGAATCCGTAACCCTTGCTCTCGTTGAACCACTTGACGGTGCCGTGCTCGCGATCGGACATGTAACGGTCTTCCTGTGCTTCGGCCGGACTGGCCGCGGGGCGCGCAGTATAGGGCGGCTCCGCAGGCGCGGCCACCGCCGTCAGGCGGTGCCGGCCCAGGGAGGGACCGGGCAGTCCAGCGCCTCGCCGATGGCGCGAACCAGTTCGATCTCCGCGACCTGCAGCTTGTTGTCATGGCTGACGCAATCGATGCAGGCATCCATCAGCGGCTTCTTCAGCAGCGGTGACAGCGCTGCCAGTTGCTCCAGGGCCTGGTGCAGCTGCACGGCGGTCAGCACGTCGGTGGCCAGCAACTGTGGCGTGCCGACGCCGAAGCCGCGCATCACCTGCGCGTGCAGGCGCGCGCAGTCCTCGTCGGCGAGCCCGGCGGCACGGCTGAGCAGCGATACCACCACGTTCAGTTCCCCGTACACGCTGGCATAGGTGCGGTGGCGCACGCTGTCGCGCGCACCGGCGCGCGGCGACAGGTGCTTGCGCAGCAGCGAGGTGGACAGGTATTCGCGCAGGGTGATGCGGCCGTCGAGCCGCACCAGCTGGTCGAGCACGTCGAGGAAATCCTTCTTCTGGTCCTCGGACATGCTGCGCAGCACCGGCAGTGCCAGGTCATGGCAGGGCAGGCGCAGGCGCGTGCCCACCCGTCGCAACTCCGGCAGCGTCGCGCGCAGGCGCGCGGCGGCGCTGTCGCTGTCGCCCGTGGCCACGATCTGGACGGCGGCCGCGTCGTGCTGGCTGTGGGTGCCGGCCAGCAGGATGCCGTACATGGCCACGCGCGCGCCGCCAGGCGTGCGCAGCATGTCGCGGATGTTCTCCGGAATGCTGTCGCGCAGGCGCGCGGCCCAGGCGAGGTGTTCGGGCGTAGGCTGGCCGACGCTGGCGGCGAGTGCCTGCGGTACGGAAGATGGTCCGGCAGGTGTCGATGTTGGTGCCCCGGTTGGCGGTGTGGCGGCCCGGTTGGTCCCGGCCAGTGCCGACACCGCCGGGTTGCCGCCGATACCTGCGGTTGTCGTGGTGGTGCCCGCCTGTACCTGCGCGGCATGCTGCCGCGCGCGGTCGCGCGCAAGCATGGTCGGATCGATCGCCGCAATGCGTTCGTCCAGTGGCGGGTGCGTGGCCAGCAGCGCCGACAGGCGCATGTGCACCGGCAGGGCGATGCACATGTGGCTCATGTCCTCGGCCTGCGCATTCAGCAACAGCGAACTGTGGCTGGCGTTGCGGATCTTCAGCAGCGCCTCGGCGAGGCCTTGCGGGTTGCGGGTGAACTGCACGCTGGAGGCGTCGGCCAGCAACTCGCGCTGGCGCGAGATGGCGGCCTTGATCAGCCGGCCGAAGAACAGTCCCACGTAGCCCACCACCATCAGCAGCAGCCCCACCAGCACCGGGATCGCCGCGCCCTTGCCACGACTGCGGCCGCCGCGGGCGCTGCGCAGCAGGAACTCGCCGATGCGCCCGATCAGCAGGATGCCGGCGAGGATGGCGTACAGCTGCACGTTCATGCGCATGTCGCCGTTGAGGATGTGGCTGAACTCGTGGCCGACCACGCCCTGCAGTTCGTCGCGGCTGAAGGCGTCGAGGGCGCCGCGGGTGACCACCAGCACCGCCTGGGTGGGCTCGAAACCGGCCACGAAGGCGTTGATGCCCGGTTCGTCCTCCATGACATAGGTGGTGGGCACCGGCGTGCCGGAGGCGATCGCCATTTCTTCCACCACGTTGAGCAGCACCCGCTCGCGCGCGTCGGTGGTGTCGGGGTCGATGCGGCGCGCGCGCACCGCGTCGGCGATCACGTGGCCGCCCTCGGCCAGCGCCAGGTAGCGGGTGAGCGAGCCGATGCCGATCACGCCGAGGGTGCCCAGGGAGATCCATGCCCACCAGGGTTGCACCAGCCAGCCACCGAGGGTGAGACCCGGCTGCAGGGTGAAGGCGGAGATCACGAAGAAGGCTGCGTTGACCGCCACCACGGTGAGGAACACCGCGAGGAAGAAATAGAACAGCAGCAGGCCCGTGCGCTGGCGGGCCTGCGCCTGGTGCTGGAAGAAGTCCATCGCCATGACGGGTACTGCCGGTGGCGATCAGCGCATCACTGGAAGGAGACCTTCACCGCCTGGCGTGCGGCCGGCTCCTCCACTTCGTACAACTCGGCTTCCTTGAAGGTGAACATGCCGGCGACGACGTTGTTGGGGAACTGTTCGCGGTAGGTGTTGTAGTTCATCGCGGCGTCGTTGTACGCCTGGCGCGCAAAGCCGACCTTGTTCTCGGTTGAGGTCAGTTCCTCCATCAGCGAGGCCATGGTCTGGTTGGCCTTGAGGTCGGGGTAGCTCTCGGAGAGTGCGAAGAAGTTGGCCAGCGCGCCGTTGAGGGCGCCCTCGGCCTTCGCCAATTGGGCCACGCCTTCGCCGGGGGCTGCGTTGACCGACTTCTGGGCGGCCACGGCCTGGTTGCGCGCCTGGATCACCCGCTCCAGAGTGTCCTTCTCGTGCGCCATGTAGGCCTTGGCCGTCTCCACCAGGTTGGGGATCAGGTCGTGGCGGCGCTGCAACTGCACGTCGATCTGCGCCCAGGCGTTCTTGAAGCGGTTCTTCAGCGTGACGAGCTTGTTGTAGATGCCGATGCCGAACAGGATCGGCAGCACGAGGACAACGATGGCAAAAATGGCAAAGCCCATGGCGGGTTCCCGGTGGTGGTCGTGGCCATCAATCTAGCCCATAGGGGCGGCCCCCGGTAGCCATGGGCGTGGCGGCCTGCCGGTCAGCGGGCGGGCCGCCCGGCGGCGGCGGCCGGGGCGCCCTTGTGGTACCCTTTGCGCCCTTTTCCGGCCGCCCCCTGCTTGCGGGCCGCCGGTGCGTTACGGAGTCACCCAGCATGCGCGAACCCGAATATCTCTACCGCGTCACCTTCCTCAACCAGGGCCAGGTGTACGAGGTGTACGTCAAGAACATCTACCAGAGCGACATCTACGGTTTCGTGGAGATCGAGCACTTCGTGTTCGGCGGCAAGTCGTCGGTGGTGGTCGATCCCGCCGAGGAGAAACTGCGCGGCGAGTTCCAGGACGTCGTGTGCAGCTTCGTGCCCATGCACAGCATCATCCGCATCGACCAGGTCGAGAAGGGCGGCGTGGCGAAGATCAGCGAGCCGCGCGGCGGCATGGGCAACGTGTCGCCGTTCCCGGTGAGCTTCCCGCCGCCGGGCGACCGCAACCGGCCGAAGCCCTGACCATCTCTCTACCTGTGGCGAGGGGGCCATGCCCCCGACCTGCGACCCCTGTAAAGGCCCGGCACCCGCCGGGCCTTTTCATTTGGCCGCCGCCCCGCCCTGCTCGAAGTACGGCGCGAACATCTGCACCATCGCCTCGATCAGTTCCTCGTCCTTCACCAGCGGCGTTTCCTCCGACAGGTGCCGGGCAATCACCGTGAACGCGCTGATGCTGACGATATACAGCCGCGTGTGCAGGTTCTCGATCGGGTAGCTGCGGAAGTGGTGGCGGAAGTAGACGGTGGCCATGTGCTGCATCTGGTGCTCGAGCGTGGCCATGCCGCGGCTGGCGATCAGGTAACGCGGATGGCGGGCCAGCTCCAGCACCACCGGGTTGGCGCGCGCCAGGTTCAGCCCCAGCGACAGCGCACCGCGGATGAGCTCGGCGGGCGTGGCCTTGTAGAGGCCGATGGCATCGAAGTAGCGCGCCGCGGCCACCACCACGTCATCGGCCAGGCTGCGCAGCAGTTCCTCGACCAGGTCCTCCTTGTTGGCGAAGTACTGGTAGAGGGAGGCGATGTCGACGCCGGCTTCCTCGGCGATGTGGTTGGTGGTGGTGAGCTCGATGCCGCGGGCGACGATCACCCGGCCGGTGGCTTCCAGCAGGCTCTTCACCAGGGCCTGGGAGCGTTGCTGGCGGGGTTGCTTGCGCATGGCGGGACCGGGGCGGACCAAGGGAATCCGCATATTCGGTCAAATGCCAGTTGAATGCCAGTAAATACTGACGTTAGGGTCCGCGTCGACCAAGCAGGTGCTTGGTCGCAGGGCCGCCCAGGGACGTGGCGGGCCAACCGATGCCCATTCTCCGACGATCCCAGGTGGAGCGACCGCCATGTCATCCCGAGCCAGCGCCCAGCGCGCCCCGACGCCCAGCCCCGCCGCGCGCACCGTGCCGGCCCGCGCCCGCCCGTTCGACAAGACCCAGCAGCCGACGCCGCGCTGGCTGCGCGCCATTCTCGGCCGTGACCTGGCGCCCAGCCGTGCCGAGTTCGACGCCGTGTGTGACGCGCTGCACGACGGCGACCCTGCGGCGGATGCGCTGATCGAATGGATGTACGAGTACGGCCCGCGCCAGGCGCGCGCGCTGTTCGAGCAGGCGCTGGCGCAGGGCGTGCATACCATTCCCGAGGCGCCGGAGCCGCTGAAGGCGTTCTTCCGCACCGTTGAAAAGACGCCGGACTGGGTGGATTTCGACGCCATCGCCGATGGCGTGGCGTTCGTGCACCGCATCGGCCCGACCGCGGCCTACGTGCTGCGCGACCTCGCGCTGATGGGCGGCTACCTGCTGTCCGGTTTCAACCAGGCGCTGGTGATGACCGGCGCGCTGAACAAGGGCACCGCGCAACGCGTGGCGGAGACCGGCAAGTGGTGGATGGATTGCACCGAACCGGACGGCCTGCGCCGCTTCAACGCCGGCTTCCGCACCACCATGCACGTGCGCATGGTGCACGGCCTGGTGCGTCGCACGCTGCTGCGCCGCGACGACTGGGACTACGCGCAATGGGGCCTGCCGCTCAACCAGATCGACATGGCCGCCACCTACCTCGGCTTCAGCGTGGTGATGCTCGGCGGCCTGCGCAAGATGGGCATTCCGGTGACGCAGCGCGAATCGCGCGGTGTGATGCAGCTGTGGAGCTACGCCTGCTGGCTGATGGGCGTGGACGAGAAGTGGATCCGCCTGCGCGAGACCGAGGCGATGGTGCTGCTGCAGCACACCATGATGACGCAGAGCCGCGCCGACTGGACCACGCGTGAACTCGGTTACGCGCTGTCGCGCGAGCCGCTGGAGCGCAAGTTCCCGCGCTTCCAGGAACTGCGCCGCAAGCTCGAGTACCACAAGCACATGAGCGTCAGCCAGTACTTCCTCGGTAGCGACAAGCTGCAGCAACTGGGCCTGCCGGGCAACGTGACCTCCTGGTACCCGGTGCTGACCCTGCTGCCGCGCTTTGCTTCCTACTCGGCGCAGCGCGTGCTGCCGCTGGTGTCCGACCGGCAGGTGCGCCGCGGCCGCATCGCGCAGAAGGCCATGCTGGCCAGCATGTTCGGCGATGCCGAGCACGGCGTGATCAAGCCCGGCGAAAGCCACCCGGCCCATCTCTGAACGCAGCCTGTTGCCTGCCACCCGATTCCAGGAGTTCGCCATGTCCAGCAAGTCGCCAGCAAAAACCGTGTTCATCACCGGCTGTTCCTCCGGCATCGGCCTCGCCGCCGCGAAGCTGTTCCAGGCCGAGGGCTGGAACGTGGCCGCCACCATGCGCAATCCGGCTGACCACCAGGGTCTCAAGGACCTGCCGAACGTGATCTGCCCGGCGCTGGACGTGACCGACACCGCGGCCATCGACCGCGCCCTGAAGGAAACGCAGGCGCGCTTCGGGCGCATCGACGTGGTGGTGAACAACGCCGGCTACGCGCTGATGGGCGCCTTTGAGACGCTGGATGCCGAGCAGGTGCGCCGCCAGTTCGACACCAACGTGTTCGGCCTGATGGAAGTGACGCGTGCCGCGCTGCCGCTGTTCCGCGCGCAGGGCGCCGGCACGGTGGTGAACGTGTCGAGCATGGTCGGCCGCATCCCGCTGCCGCTGTACAGCATCTACAACGCCAGCAAGCACGCGGTGGAAGGTTTCACCGAGGGCCTCACCTACGAACTCGATCCGCTGGGCATCCGCGTGAAGCTGGTGGAGCCGGGCGCGGTGAACACCAACTTCTTCGGCCGTTCCGCCGATCGCGCCAACAAGACCGGCGTGGATGCCTACAACGAGTATTCCGAGTACCAGTTCTCGGTGATGGACCGCACCGGCCCGGGCGGCTCCACCCCGGAAGACGCGGCGAAGGTGATCCTGCGCGCCGCCAACGACGCCAGCCGCCGCCTGCGCTACAGTGTGGGCCCGGACGCCATGATGCTGCTGGCCTCGCGCCGCGTGATGCCGGAGACGCTGTTCCGCACGGTGATCCGCCTGTGCCTGACGCCGGCGGCGTTCAACAGCGTCGGTCGCGTGCTGTACAAGGTGGACTGATCATGACTGCAACCGAGAACTCCCTGGCAACTGAAGGCCTCGACGAGCTGGCCCGCCTGCGCGTGTCGCCGCCGCTGGCGTGGCCGACCGTGCTGATCCTGGTGGGCGGCCTGGCCACCATCGCCACCAGCTGGGCGATGGTGCTGACCGATACCTGGCCGCTGTGGGTGGCCATGCTGGCCAACGGTGTCGCCGGTTACGCGCTGTTCACGCCGGCGCACGAGTCGATCCACCGCGCCGCGTCGAACAAGTCCGGGGTGAACGATTTCATCCTCGCCGCGGCCACCTTCGTGGCGGTGCCGTTCGGCAAGGGCAAGCTGTTCCGCCTGCTGCACATGCAGCACCACCGCTACACCAACGAGGAACGCGACCCCGACCACTGGATGGCCAGCAGCCTGTGGACCATGCCGCTGTGGGGCATCTGGCCGTTCATCTACGTGTGGAAATTCCTGCGCGATCCGTCGCTGCTGCCGAACGTGAAGACGTCGGAGATCTGGCGCGAACTCGCGGTGGCCGGCGTGATTTTCGGCGCGCTGATCGCCTGGAACCCGTACCTGATGCTGATGCTGTGGCTGGTGCCCACCTACATCGCCTTCTTCCTGATGTGCCTGGTGTTCATGGTGCTGCCGCACTACCCGCACACCGGTCGCCAGGACACCGATCCCAACACCACCTCGCTGATGCGCATGGGCCAGGAGTGGTGGCTGACGCCGGTGCTGATGTACCAGAACTACCACCTGATGCATCACCTGTACCCGACCATCCCGTTCTACCGCTACGGCAAGGCGTGGAAGGCGCGCGAGGCGTATCACCGCGCGCATTCGGGCAGCGTGGTGGTGGGCCCGTTCGACCTGGGCCCGCGCGAACCCATGGCGCGCGGCTGAGCCGTCTGCGGCAAGACAGAAGCCCGGCAACTTGCCGGGCTTTTTGTTGGGGGGTGCACATGGCCATTCGTCGCCCGGTGCGGCGGTTGGCATGTACACGTCACGGTTGAAGGCGGACTCTGGACGGATCGCCCGTCGCGCATGCCGGCGGGTGAAAGGACCCGGCTATTGGCTCCATCAATGAAAACAATTGGAGTGATAGTCAGGGGGCATCTAGGGTTGTGGACACCAACCCGCCAGCCAAGGAGCAGACCATGTCACAGGAAGCCAAGTGCCCCTACGCCGCCATGCACGGCGCCCGCACCACCGCCGCCCACCAGTCCAATGCGCACTGGTGGCCGAAGCGACTGAACCTGAAGATCCTCAGCCAGCATTCGGCGAAGACCAACCCGCTGGACCCCGGCTTCAACTACCGCGAAGCGTTCCGCAAGCTCGACCTCGCCGCGGTGAAGAAGGACCTGCAGGCGTTGATGACCGACTCGCAGGAATGGTGGCCGGCCGACTGGGGCCACTACGGCGGCCTGATGATCCGCATGGCCTGGCACAGCGCCGGCACCTATCGCATCAGCGACGGCCGCGGCGGTGCCGGCACCGGCAACCAGCGTTTCGCGCCGATCAACAGCTGGCCAGACAACGGCAACCTCGACAAGGCGCGCCGCCTGCTGTGGCCGGTCAAGCAGAAGTACGGCAACAGCATTTCCTGGGCCGACCTCATGATCCTCGCCGGCAACGTGGCGCTGGAATCGATGGGCTTCAAGACCTTCGGTTTCGCGGGCGGCCGCGAGGACATCTGGGAACCGGAAGAGGACATCAACTGGGGTTCGGAATCCGAGTGGCTGGCCACCAGCGACAAGCCCAACAGCCGTTACTCCGGTAACCGTGAGCTGGCGAATCCGCTCGCCGCCGTGCAGATGGGCCTGATCTACGTGAACCCGGAAGGCCCGGACGGCAACCCCGACCCGGTGGCGTCCGGCCGCGACGTGCGCGAGACCTTCGCGCGCATGGCGATGGACGACGAGGAAACCGTGGCGCTGGTCGCCGGCGGCCACACCTTCGGCAAGGCGCACGGCGCCGGTGATCCGAAACTCGTCGGCCCGGAACCGGAAGCGGCTCCGCTGGAGGAAATGGGCTTCGGCTGGAAGAACGC
>JADFDG010000006.1 GCA_018262975.1 Gammaproteobacteria bacterium | reverse complement strand
ACGCCGCGACGGGCTACCCCGCCGAAGGCGGCAAAGCCACGGGCATGCGCATCGAACAGCATCTCGTGCGCCTGCGACGGGTACGCCACCAGCAGGAATGCCCGGCTGTGCGCCAGCTTGATGTGCGCCACCTCCAGCCGACGCCGGATCCCGGCAATCGTGGCGTACTCGCAGCTCCAGTCGAACTGGAACGCATCGCCCGGCGGAAACAGCATCGGCACGAATGCCGGTCGCGTCGGCTCCGCCCCGCCGGCCGCCCGCCAGCGCCGCACGAACTCGGTCACCCGCTGGTAACTGCCCGGGTAACCCTGCGCCTGCAGTAACTGGTACAGCACCCGGGCCGTGCGCCGGTCGCGCTTCGGCCGGTGGCTGTCCGTGCGCAGCCAGGTCTCGAGTTGCTCCTGATAGGGGTTAAGGACGCTGGGGCCGGTCCTCGCCGGGTACCGCGGCTCCACCACCTGGGGCTGCCGCAGCCACTGCCGAACCGTGTTCCGGGCCAGCCCCGTCTTGCGGCTGATCTCCCGCACCGACAGCCCGTCGCGGAAATGCATCCGCCTGATCTTGGCCAACATGCTCACACTGATCACTCCATCCGCCCCTGCTCAAAAAATGCGCAAGGGTAGCCTTGGGGGTGGGTCAGTTTTGGGCGAGCATTACCCCGGGAAGTGGGTCAATTTTCGGTGGGCGTCAACAGCTCAGTCTTCCATGAAATAAAAAGGCCCGCTTCCGCGGGCCTTTTTATGTCTGGCGTCTATCGACTAGCGAGAAGCATCACTGCCCCTGCGCCACCGAAATCTTCGCCTTGGCCGCCTTGTCGGTGTACTCCGGCAGACGATCAAAGTTCAGGTAGCGGTAGATGTCTTTCGACATCGCGTCGATCTTGTTGGCGTACTCCATGTACTCCGCGACCGTCGGCAGCTTGCCCATCACCGCGGCAACGGCGGCGAGCTCTGCGGACGCGAGGTACACGTCCGAGCCCTGGCCGAGGCGGTTCGGGAAGTTGCGGGTGGACGTGGACACGCAGGTGGTGTTCGGGGCCACGCGCGCCTGGTTGCCCATGCACAGCGAGCAGCCCGGCATCTCGGTACGCGCACCGGCGCGGCCGTAGATGTTGTAGTAGCCCTCTTCACGCAGCTGGTGCTCGTCCATCTTGGTCGGCGGCGCCAGCCACAGGCGGGTGGCGAGCGAACCGCCTTCCACCTTGTCCAGCAGTTTGCCGGCCGCGCGGAAGTGACCGATGTTGGTCATGCACGAACCGATGAACACTTCGTCGATCTTCGCGCCGGCCACTTCGGACAGCGGCTTGGCATCGTCCGGGTCGTTCGGGCAGCAGAGGATCGGCTCCTTGATTTCGTTCAGGTCGATCTCGTAGACCTTGGCGTACTCGGCGTCCTTGTCGGCGCGCATCAGTTCCGGCTTGGCCAGCCAGGCTTCCATGGCGGCAATGCGGCGCGAAATCGTGCGGGCGTCGCCGTAGCCTTCCGCGATCATCCACTTGAGCATGGTGATGTTGGAGGTCAGGTACTCCTTCACGCTCGCTTCGCTGAGCGAAATCGTGCAGCCGGCGGCCGAACGTTCGGCGGAGGCGTCGGACAGTTCGAACGCCTGCTCCACGGTCAGGTCTTCCAGGCCTTCGATCTCGAGGATGCGGCCGTTGAAGATGTTCTTCTTGCCCTTCTTCTCGACGGTGAGGTCGCCGGCCTTGATGGCGTAGTAGGGGATCGCGTGCACGAGGTCGCGCAGCGTGATGCCCGGCTGCATCTTGCCCTTGAAGCGCACCAGCACGGATTCCGGCATGTCCAGCGGCATGGCGCCGGTGGCGGCGGCGAAGGCCACCAGGCCCGAGCCGGCCGGGAAGGAGATGCCGATCGGGAAGCGGGTGTGCGAGTCGCCACCGGTGCCCACGGTATCCGGCAGCAGCATGCGGTTCAGCCAGGAGTGGATGATGCCGTCACCCGGACGCAGCGACACGCCGCCGCGGTTCATGATGAAGTCCGGCAGGGTGTGGTGCGTCTGCACGTCCACCGGCTTCGGGTAGGCGGCGGTGTGGCAGAACGACTGCATGACCAGGTCCGCGGAGAAGCCAAGGCACGCCAGGTCCTTCAGCTCGTCGCGCGTCATCGGGCCGGTGGTGTCCTGCGAACCGACGGTGGTCATCTTCGGCTCGCAGTAGGTGCCCGGGCGCACGCCCTTCACGCCGCAGGCCTTGCCGACCATCTTCTGCGCCAGCGTGTAGCCCTTGCCGGTGTCCTTCGGCTGCTCGACGGTGCGGAACGCGTCGGAGTGGCCCAGCTTCAGCGCTTCACGCGCCTTGTTGGTCAGGCCGCGGCCGATGATCAGGTTGATGCGGCCGCCGGCGCGCACTTCGTCCAGCAGCACATCGGTCTTCAGCGAGAACGTGGTGATCACGTCGTTGCTGTTGTGCTTGGTGATCTTGCCTTCGTACGGGTAGACGTCGACCACGTCGCCCATGTTCAGGCCCGACACGTCGCATTCGAACGGCAGGGCGCCGGCGTCTTCCATCGTGTTGTAGAAGATCGGGGCGATCTTGCCGCCGATGCAGATGCCGCCGTCGCGCTTGTTCGGCACGCACGGGATGTCGTCACCGGTGAACCACAGCACGGAGTTGGTGGCGGACTTGCGGCTGGAGCCGGTGCCCACCACGTCGCCCACGTAGGCAACCGTGTGGCCCTTGGCCTTCAGCGCTTCGATCTGCTTGATTGGGCCGACCACGGTCGGCTGGTCCGGGTTGATGCCGTCGCGCGGGTTTTTCAGCATGGCCAGCGCGTGCACCGGGATGTCCGGGCGGCTCCAGGCGTCCTGCGCCGGGGAGAGGTCGTCGGTGTTGGTTTCGCCGGTGACCTTGAAGACGGTGATGGTGATTTTCTTCGGTACTTCCGGGCGGCTGGTGAACCACTCCGCGTCGGCCCAGGCCTTCAGGACCTTGGCGGCGTTCTTGCTGGTCTTGGCCTTCTCTTCGATGTCGTGGAACTTGTCGAAGATCAGCAGGGTTTTGGACAGCGCGTTGGTGGCGATGTCGCCCACGTCGGCGTCGTCGATCAGGTCGATCAGCGGCTGCACGTTGTAGCCGCCCAGCATGGTGCCGAGCAGTTCAGTGGCTTTCTTGCGATCGATCAGCGGGGATTTCGCCTTGCCCTTGGCAACGTCGGCGAGGAACGCGGCCTTCACGTACGCGGCGGGGTCGACGCCCGGCGGTACGCGATTGGTGATGAGGTCGACGAGGACGGCTTCTTCACCCTTCGGCGGGTTCTTCAGCAGTTCGACGAGTTCGGCAACCTGCTTCTCGTCGAGCGGCTTGGGCGGGACGCCTTGGGCGGCGCGTTCGGCAACGTGTTTCCGGTAGGCTTCGAGCACGGTGATATCCCCGAAATGCGTGGACGTGGGTGGCGGCCGGTTGATGGAGCCGCCGTGGCGCGCCGGTTGTGCCGGCACGGTGAAAACCGGGGCGGAATTCTAGCGCTACCCGGGCATTTGCGTAAGGAATCCCGGGGGTTGGGGGCCATAAATGTTCGTGATGGCCGCCATCACCGTGCGTGGCCGGCGGGCGTGGGTGGGTGGGGTGGCTGTCGCCCTCGTCGGGGGTCTGGAGGGGCCAGCGCCAGCCTGGCAGGCCTCAGCGACCCCCTTCCCTCGGTCGAGGCCACCCCACCCACCCACGCCCACCGGCCGGGCAGGGTGGTGGGTTGGATGTAAGGTTATAAGCAGAGTTCTGAATATTCTTTGGTGGAATAAATCGGGTTGCGCAGAATGGGCGGGATTCGAATTTCCCGGCCGGAACTGTCATGAAACTGCGTAACCCCGATCTTGCGGACACTACCGTCAACCCCGAGCACGAAGCCCTCGGAATTCCGCCGGTGGAGTACCAGGTGACGCACGCGTCAGATCACCCCTGGTTGCGCATTGCCGGGTACGTGGCCATCGCGGCGCTGGTGAGCCTGGTGGCGGTGCTGGCGTGGCGGTTGTTCAGTGGGGATCACGAGGTGTCGGCTACGCAACTGGTGGTCAACACGCTGCACGACCCGATGTTCTGGAGTGCGTTCGGCGTGGGCCTGCTGGCGCAGGTGATCGATGGTGCGCTGGGGATGGCCTATGGCATCACGTCCACCAGTTTCCTGCTGGCCACGGGTGCGTCGCCGGCCATGGCCAGTGGCGCCACGCACCTGGCGGAGGTGTTCACCACCGGCGTGTCCGGCGTGTCGCACCTCAAGCTCGGCAACGTGAACAAGCGCCTGTTCTTCAGCCTGCTGCTGCCCGGCATCCTCGGTGCGCTGATCGGCACGTACATCCTGAGCAACGTCGACGGCGCCGTGCTCAAGCCGTTCATCAACGCCTACCTGCTGGTGATGGGCCTGTACGTGTTCAGCAAGGCCTTCCGCCACATCCGCGCGCAGCGCGACATCAACACCCGCCGCGTCGCGCCGCTGGCCTTGTTCGGCGGCTTCATGGACACCACCGGCGGCGGTGGCTGGGGCCCCATCGTCACCACCTCGCTGATCGGCGCCGGCCACGACCCGCGCACCACCATCGGCTCGGTCAACTTCGCCGAATTCTTCCTCACCCTCACCGTCGCCGCCGCGTTCTTCACCATCCTCGACGCCACCGTCTGGACCCTCGTCGCCGGCCTGGCTTTCGGTGGCCTCTTCGCCGCCCCCTTCGCCGCCTACCTCACCCGCCACTTCGCCACGAAAACCTTGCTCATCCTGGTCGGCTCCCTCATCACCCTCATCAGCGCCTTCAACATTTACCGCCTGCTCTGATTCCCCGGACTGCGCCCCAACGCAAAACGCCCGGCATGCCGGGCGTTTTGCTTTTCCATCCAGTGACCACCGGCCTGACAGGGTGGCGGGGGTGCCGGGTGGCGGCGCCTCGACCGAGGGAAGGGGGGCGCTGAGTCTTTGCCGTCTTGCGCCAACCGTGCCAGACCCCCGACGAGGGCGAAAGCGCCGCCACCCGGCGCCCCCGCCACCCGCACACCGCCGGCACTCACGCCACCGCCTTCTGCTCCCCCGTCAACTGGTGCCGTTCCCCCGCGTAATACGCCTCAACCCGCGGATTCATCACCGCGAACCACAGCGGCGGCACGAACGCCATCAGGAACATCCCCGGATACCCCAGCGGCAACTGCGGCGACTCCTCGTGGTGACGCAGCACCTGGTAGCGACGCTTCGCATACGCATGGTGGTCACTGTGGCGCTGCAGATGGAACAACAGCAGGTTCGACAACAGGTAGTTCGAATTCCAGCTGTGATGGATGGTCGTCCGCTCGTAGCGACCGTTCTCCAGCTTGCGACGGTGCAGCCCGTAATGCTCGATGTAGTTGATCACCTCCAGCGTGGACGACGCGATGAACGACACCAGCGCGAAGTACAGCGCACCCAGCCAGCCGAACGCCACCGCGAACCCGACCAGGAACGCCGCCGACAGCGCGTACCACCAGATCAACTCGTTGCGCCAGTGGAACGCCGGGAAACCGCGACGCTTCAGCTCCTTGGCTTCCAGCACCCACGCATTCAGGAAGTTGTGCTTCCAGGCGTGCGGCAGGAACGCATACAGGCTCTGGTTGAAGCGGGCGGAAGACGCATCTTCCGGCGTGGACACGTTCACGTGGTGGCCGCGGATGTGCTCCACCTTGAAGCCCGCGTAGGTCACCATCGCCAGCAGGATGCCGCCCACGATCTGCTCGAGCTTCTCGTCCTTGTGCGTCAGCTCGTGGCCCACGGTGATCGCCACCGCGCCGGAGGCAATGCCCACCGCCACCAGCCAGCCGATGTGCCCGGCCAGGTTGAACTGGTCGAACAGCGCGAACCACATCACCGCGCCGCCCACCGTCAGCAGCGCCTGCACCGGCAGCACCATCAGCGTCAGGAAGCGGTAGTACTTCTCTTCGGACATCGCCGGCACTTCGCTGGCCTCGTCCGGGTTCACCGGGTCCTGGCCCACGATGTAGTCCAGCACCGGGATCACCCCGAACACGAACAGGAACGGCGCCCAGGCAAACCAGTTGGCATGACCGAATTGCTGGATGGCGGCATACGCCAGGAAGGGCAGGGCGGCAGGCAGCAGGAACATCCAGTAGCCGGCCTTCTTCAGTTGCAGGACCACCCGCGGATTCATTTTCTCGACCATGTGTTGTTGTCCTCGTTCAGGCCGGCACGACGCGCCGGTCCACGAGCCCAATCTTCACTGGCCTCCCGAATCCACTCTACCTGAAGTGTCCTACAATCCAAGTATACCGACGAACGGTAGATGCCGCCCCACACCCCGCACTTCTACCGCGTGTACACCTTGGGCATCCCCTTCGGCCGCCTCTTGAACCTCTTGTACGTCCACTGGTACTGCTCCGGACACTCCCGGATCAGCGCCTCCACCGACCGGTTAAGCGCCGCCAGCGACTCCCCCAGGTCCTCGTTGCGCAACTTCGCATCCGCCTCGCGGAACACCAGCTCCCAGCCCTCGGCCCACGGCAACCGCTTCGCGTACAGCAACAGCGTGCGGATCGGCCGCTTGCCGTTCACCAGCTTGGACGTCAGCGTCCCGGTCAGCGCCGGCACGCCGAACAGCGGAGCGAATTCACCGCCGGTGAGGTCGGGCTCGTGGTCCGGCAGGATGAACAGCGTGCCGCCGCCGGCCAGCGTCTTCACCATCGCGCGCACGCCCGAGGCATCGGTGGGCACCGCCGTGCCCATGTACTGCTCGCGCCCGGAGCGCATGATCGTGTCGATTTCCGCGTACTTGCCCGGCCGGTACAGCCCCGTCACCGGGAAGCGGCTGGTGCACCAGTTGGCGGCGATTTCCCAGTTGCCCAGGTGCGGCACCAGCAACAGCACGCCGTCGCCGGACTCGCGCGCCGCCTTGAGCAGTTCGAAGCCCTCGACACGGCGGATCTTCGACAGGTAGGTGTCGCCCGGGCGGGTCCAGATGCCGCAGGTCTCGGCGAAGGCCTTGCCGGTTTCCACGTAATGGTGGCGCAGCAGGCGCTTCTGCCAGGCCGCGTCCTGGTCATGGAAACACAGGGCGATGTTGGTGGCCGCGGTGGCGCGTTCGCGGGTGGGCAGCAGGCTCGCCACGAAGCCCAGGGCAGCACCGACGGCGTGCGCCAGCCACAGCGGCATCAGCGCGAACAGGCGGACGAAGGCGAGGGCGGCAAGGCGTTTGGCGCGGGAGGGGGTCTTTTCGCTCATGGGCGGCAAGTGTAGCGAGGCCGCACGTATAATGCGCGCCCATGACTACCGAACACCTGCCCTCTGCCGAATTCGTCGGCTGTCCCACGCCGCAAGCCTGGATCGACCGTGCCGTCGGGCAGGTCGACGTGCTGCTCATCGACCACGCCAACTGCGAGAAGAAGGCGGCGTCCACCGCCCTCAACCTGCTGTTCCGCTACACCGACCGCCCCGAGCTGCTGGCCGCCATGAGCCAGCTGGCGCGCGAGGAACTGCTGCACTTCGAGCAGGTGGTGGCCATCATGCGCCAGCGCGGCATTGCCTACCGCCAGGTCACGGCCGCGCGCTACGCAGCGCAATTGTTCGCCGAGGCGCGCCGCGAGGAGCCGGGCAAGCTGGTGGACACGCTCATCATCGGCGCCTTCATCGAGGCGCGCTCCTGCGAGCGCTTCGCCGCACTGGCGCCGTTCCTCGACGACGACCTGGCGCGCTACTACCGCTTCCTGCTGAAAAGCGAGGAGCGCCACTACACCGACTACCTCGATCTCGCACGGATGTACGCCGGCGAGCCGATCGATGGCCGCATCGCGCATTTCCGTGCCCTGGAGTGCCGTCTGATCGAATCCCCCGATCCCGAGTTCCGTTTCCACAGCGGGATGCCGGTGGCCGCCTGACCGTTCGTCGGCGGCTGTGGGGCGGGTATGAGCCCGGGCCTTAGTACTGGTAAGTTTCCTCAGAAGAAAGCGTCATTGCCGCCCCCGGGACAGGTGCCTATAGTCACGCCGCGTGACTAATTGGTCACAAAGTCCCCCGCCCGACACAACAAGAAGACAGGTAGTAGCGCGATGTTCGTGAAACCCAGGATGGCCCTGCTGCTGTGCAGCCTGTTGCTGCCGGCAGTGCCGGCGTGGTCGGCCCCGGCCGCTGGCAACGACGATGTGATGGATGCCGGCGAGGCCGAGTTCGACGCGATCGAGGCGCAGCGGCGCAAGGCGCAGAACGAGGGCGCCTGGGCGATGTCGAAGGACGAGCAGATCGCCATCGACCGCAAGGCGCTCGACAAGCCCTGGAACAAGGTGCCGTTCGGGACCCAGGCCTTCGACATGACGCCCGAGCAGATCCGCGGCAACTGGGACCAGTTGATGAGCGGCCTGGGCGTGCCTTACCCGTCCGCGCAGATGCTGCGCAACGCCTACGAGCGCTACCCGCAGTTGCGCAATGCGCACAAGGGATTCAACGGCGACTTCGAGCAACTCGAGCGCGACCTGCTGTCGGTGTGGCGCCTGTTCTTCCGCGGTGACTACCAGGCCACGATGGTCGAAGGCCAGAAGTACGGCCCGATGGGCAAGCTGATCGGCAAGATGTCGCAGATCTTCTACGCCATCTACCTCGAGCCCGATCTCGCCCACAAGCACATGCTGCTGCAGGATTCCACCAACACCATCCGCGAGTTCGGCGAAGCCTTCGACCTGATGAAGAAGGACAAGGAAGCGCAGTTCCGCAACAACTACGTGGTGGCGCGCCTGGCCTACATCTACTCCATCGGCCGCATCGCCGAGGACGTGCCGATTCCCGTGGCCATCGGCCGCAACTACGTGTTCAAGGTGCTGGGCGCCATCGACGACGTGCAGACCCTCGCCCCGGAAAACCCGCTGGGCATTGCCGCGCGCGCCGGCGCCGACGCCAACGTGGTGCGCAAGGTGGGCAAGGCCACCGGTCGCATCACCTTCGGGGCGCGCCAGAACACCATCCGCGCCGACTTCGAGCGTGCGCTCAAGCGCGCCGACCTGGCGGTGGTGCGCTACGAGTATGCCAACGCCATCCTCTACCTGAACAAGAAGCGCGACATCGACGAGGCCATCGGCCAGCTCAAGCGCGCGGCGGCCACCAAGCCGCGCTACGCCATGGAAGCGCTGGATGCCATGTATGCCTCCAAGCGCCAGCGCGAGGTGGAAGCGCTGGCGCGTTCGCAGGCCAGTTTCCGTTCCTTCGAGCGCAAGCGCCTCAAGCACCAGAAGGAGAGCAACCAGAACCTGATGTGCGTACTGCCTGATCGCTGCAAGCCGTTCCTGATCCAGTGACGGGGAGGGCGACGTGAACGGCCGCGCCATGCCGCCAGGCATGGATGATGCGTCTGCCGGGCGTGCGCCCCTGCAGGCCGCGCTCGACGGCGGCACGCTGGCGCAGTTGCGCCTGCCGGCGTTCCTCGAGGCGCAGTACCACGCGCGGCGGCGTGCCCATGCCGTGGCGGAGATCCGTTCGCGCTGGCTGCTGGTGGCGGCCACCATCGCGGTGATCGCCGCGGTGACCTTCGGCTTCGGCAACATTCCGGTGGACCTGTACGGTGCCGTGGTGTTCGGGTTCGGTACCGTGCTGCTGGGGGTGGCGGCGGTGGGCATCAGTGTCACGGTGCCGGCGTTGCATCCGCAGGTCGATCGGGTGCTGGCCGGCGCCGCCTTCGTTTCGCTCACCGGCATGCTGATCGGTACGGTGGTGGCGCCGGCCGGCACCGCGTTGCGCTCCATCGCCGAGTACGGCGTCATCTTCATCACCATGGCCATCTGCACCATTTCCAGCATGTCGTTCCGGCGTGCCGTGCTGGTGGTGCTGGCGGCATTGGCCACCTTCTTCGCGCTCGGCTTCGCCCCCGACTGGAGCCGCTTTCCGTATTTCGCGCTGGGCTCGGCGCTGATCGCCGGGCTCACCGGCCTGACCTTCGAATTGCGCCAGCGCGTGGTGTTCCTGCAGGAGCGCCTGCTGGTGCTGGAAAAGCGCGAGCTGGACGAGCTCACCCGCGAGCTCGGCGTCATCTCCCGCCAGGACGCGCTCACCGGTCTCGCCAACCGGCGCCACTTCGACGAGGTGTTCGCCCGCGAGTGGGCCGCGGCCATGCGCGAGGGCGCGGCGATGAACCTGCTGTTCATCGACGTGGATTATTTCAAGCGCTACAACGACCACTACGGCCACCAGGCCGGTGATGATTGCCTGGCGCGGGTCGCCGCGGCGCTGGCCGGGCAGTGCAAGCGCGGTTCGGATTTCGTGGCGCGTTACGGTGGCGAGGAGTTCGTGGCGTTCTTTCCGCGCACCAACAGTGCCGGCCTGCGCGCCATCGCCCAGCGCATGATCGACGCCGTGGACGAGTTGGCGCTGCCGCATGCCGCTTCCGATTCTTCCGCCCACGTGACGATTTCCGTGGGCCTGGCGGTGCTGGCGCCGGAGCCGGGCCAGTCCAGCGAGGTGCTGGTGCAGCAGGCCGACGCGGCCCTTTACCGTGCCAAGCAGGCCGGGCGCCATTGCTGCGTGGTGGCAGGCGACCCGTGAAGGACGATGCCGGCGGGACGCCCCGTGACCAGGAGCGTGCCTACCTCGACCGTTTGCTCGCGGCCGGCAGCTGGCGACGCATGAACCTGCCGCCCGCCATCGAGGCGGCGTACCAGCAATATCACTACGAGGTGGCCGTGGCGCACCTGCGCGCCTATTGGCCGCTGGTGGCGCTGGCCATCGTGGCGGTCGGCGGCGCGCTGTTCCTGCTCGACCTGGTGCCCGCGCCTTTGCGGGAACTGGTGATGACGGGCGTGGCCATCTATTTCATCCTGGCGATGGGCGCGTCGGTGCTGGCACGCCTGTCGCTGGGCGTGGACGGCATACGCTGGCTGCTGGGCCTTGCCGCCACCTTCGGCCTGCTGGGCATGCAACTGGCCACGGTGGTGGTGCTGGCCACCGACGACATGGGCGGCATTCCCCAGGTGGGGCTGGTGCTGGTGACGGTGGGCGTGTTCTCGATTTCCAACCTGCTGCTGCGCCCGGCGCTGGCCTGCGTGCTGACGGCGAACCTGTTGTTCGTGCTGCTGGTCTGGCGCAGCGAGGTGCCGTTCGAGTGGCCGCCGTTCGCGATGTACTCGTTCGGCGCCGCCTTGCTGGGGCTCATCATCGGTTTCTCGCAGGAAATCCGCGAGCGCACCATGTTCCTGCAGGGGCGGTTGCTGCTGCTCGAGAAGCGCGCCACCGACCTGATGGCCGATGAGCTGGCGCAACTGTCGCGTACCGATGCGCTCACCGGCCTGGTCAACCGTCGCCATTTCAGCGAGATCCTGCAGCGCGAGTGGGCCACCGCGCTGCGTGATGGCGAGCCGCTCGGGCTGCTGTTCATCGACGTCGACCACTTCAAGGCCTACAACGACCGTTACGGCCACCCGGCCGGCGACGCCTGCCTGCAGCAGGTAGCCGCGGTGCTGGCCATCCACGCCCCGCGCGCCGCCGACGTGATGGCGCGCTTCGGCGGCGAGGAATTCGTCGGGCTGTTCCCGCGCACCGACGCCGACGGCCTGGCGGTGATCGCCGCCCGCATCGTTGCCGCGGTGGATGCGCTGGGCATCGTGCACGAGGGCGCGCCGGACAGGGGCCGGGTGACGGTTTCCATCGGCGTCGCCGCGCGTCCGCCCGCCGCGGGCGAGCATCCGGACGTGCTGCTGCAGGAGGCCGACGACGCGCTGTACGCCGCCAAGCAGGCCGGTCGCCACCGTTTCATGGTGGCGGGGCGCTGACGCCGGATTTGCCGGATTGTCCGGGGGCGCATCCGTGGTGGTGTTTTCTGCCAATTGCCAGCACGTGCCTCGCTGTCTACATTGACCTGCTTTCGCATGCCGCGTGGCGTGCCTGCTGCACCTGAGGCCAACAACAATGACAACGATCCTCCGCGCCGCCCTGGCGGCGTTCCTGGCTTTGCCCGTGGCCCTTGCCGTGGCAGCCGAAGACCCGTATGCCGTGCCGGTCGCCGCGCCGGACACCGATGTGCTCACCGAGGCACGCGGCGCTGCCGATACGTCCGTCGCGGCCGAAGCCCCGGCGGCACCGGTACAACTGGTGCCCGGCGGTACCGCCACCGGCCTGCAGTGGATCAGCGACGAGCAGTTCGACCGCCAGCTCGCCGTGGTGCATGGCAAGGTGCCGCACCCCGAGGTGGGCATGTTCGGACCGCAATCGCAGATGTGGCGCATGCTGCGCTATATCGCGCCTGGCGCGCTGGGCAGCGGCGCGGCACTCACCCTGCAGATCTCGCACCCCTGGGTCACCGCCGCCATCGACGAGCACTCGATCACCCGCAAGGACCCGCTCAAGCGCGGCCGCAACACCTTCCGCTACCTGCTGCAGATGATCTACGGCGACCGCGACCAGGCCATGCAGGCCGCCCGCGACGTGCGCATGATCCATGACAAGGTCTACGGCAGCATGCCCTACGAGACCAACTCGTTCGCGGCGGGCTCCGAGTATCGTGCCAACGAGGTGCAGGCGATGCTCTGGGTGCATGCGACGCTGTGGCACACCATCGTCACCACCTTCGAGCAGTCCATCGAGAAGATGACGCCCGCGGAAAAGGAGCGCTTCTACCAGGAGACCAAGCTGTTCGCCTACATGTTCGGCATTCCCGACGAGGCGCTGCCGCAGAGCTGGACGGAATTCGACGAGTACGTGCAGGGCATGAAGGCCAGCGGCACCCTGCAGGCCACCCCGGCCAGCAAGGAACTGTTCGGCTACCTGTTCGGCTGGCATGGTTTCACCCTGTACCTGCCGCTCAAGTACGCCAAGCTGGCCGCCGCCGCCAACCTGCCGCCGGACCTGCGCCAGCAGTACGGCCTGAAGTACGGCCCGGTGCGCGAATCGTTCTTCAGGACCACGCTGTGGGCCAGCCGCCTGGGCCACAAGTTCCCGGTCGGGTTCATCACCAAGAACCCGGTGCACAAGGAGGCGGTGGCGCGTTTGCGCGGCGAGCGGGCTTCCTGGTGGACGCGCACGCAGATTCGCCTGGCGCTCGGCCAGCCCACCCTCGTGAACAATCGCTGAGGTCATCATGCAGCAACGCGTGTGCGTCGCCTGTGCACTGTTGTTGCTGGCGCTGGCCGGCACCGGCGAGGCGCGCACCTTCCGCAACATGACGGAGGCCGAGGCGCAGGCGCTGATGTTCCCGCAGGCCACGGCGACCGTGGCGGTGGACAAGCCCAGCGTGCAGCGTGCCACCCGCGAGTTGCAGAAGGACTACCAGGTGACGCTGGTGGCCGCGAACTTCGTGGTGATGCGCGTGATGCAGGGTGATACCCAGGTCGGCTGGTTCGTCACCGACCAGGTGATCGGCAAGTTCGAGAAGATCGATTACGCAGTGGGCCTGGACATGGCCGGCAGCGTCAGCCGCGTGGAAGTCGTGCGCTACCGCGAGAGCCACGGCCACGAGGTGGCCGAGCGCAAGTGGCTGGCGCAGTTCGAGGGGGCTACTGCTGCCTCGCCGCTCAAGGGCGGCAAGGACATCGACGGCATCAGTGGCGCCACCCTGTCGGTGGTGCACGTGTCCGAGGGCGTGCGCCGCGTGGTGCGGCTCATCGCCGCGCTGCGCCGGCTGGAAGCGCCGGCGGCACCGGTCACCCGCTGAACGATTCCAGGTGCAGGCCGTGCGCGTTCGCACGGATGCACCAGGCCTTGTGCGGGTGCCAGTCGCCCAGCACGTAGCGGGCGGCGCGACGATCACCGAGGTCCACCGCGTGCACCGCCGGGCGGTGCGTATGGCCATGGATCATGGCGTCAGCCTGGTGCGTGCGCAGGGCGTCCTTCACCGCTGCGTCGTTCACGTCCATGATGTTCTCGGCCTTGTTGGCATTGCGCATCTTCGACTCGCCGCGGATCTTCGCGGCTAGTGCCTGGCGCGCCGCCAGCGGCTGGCCCAGCACCCCTTGTTGCCAGGCGGCCGAGCGCACCATGGCGCGGAACTTCTGGTACTCGTGGTCGTCGGTGCACAGGCTGTCGCCGTGCAGCAGCAGGGTGCGGGTGCCGTGCAGGTCCACCAGCGTGTTTTCCGCCAGCAGCGTGCCGCCGCAGCGCGCCGCGAAGCCCTCGCCGAGCAGGAAGTCGCGGTTGCCGTGCATGAAGTACAGCGCGCGGCCGGCGTCGCTGAAGCGGCGGAAGGCCGCCGCCACCTGCGCGATCAGCGGCGTGTCGTGGTCGTCGCCCACCCAGCTTTCGAACAGGTCGCCGAGCACGTACAGAGTGTGCGCGCGCGGCGCCTCGCGTTCGAGGAAGGCGAGCAGGGCGGCGGTGATCGTCGGCTGCTCCTCGTCGAGGTGCAGGTCGGAGATGAACAGGATGTCCTGCATCAGGGCTTGCCGCCCGCGGCGGCTTTCGCCGGCTTCTGCGCCGGGCTTTCCAGCACGCGCGCTTCCTTGATCAGCACCGTCTGCACCGGCATGTCATTGAAGCCGGTGCGCACCTTGGCGATGCGGTCCACCACGTCCATGCCGTCGGTCACGCGGCCGAACACCGTGTAGCCCCAGCCGTTGGGCGTCTTCGAGGTGTGGTTGAGGAAGTCGTTGTCGACCGTGTTGATGAAGAACTGCGCGGTGGCGGAGTGCGGATCGCCGGTGCGCGCCATGGCGATGGTGCCGCGGTCATTGGCGAGGCCGTTGTCGGCCTCGTTCATGACCGGCGCGCGCGTGGGCTTCTGCCGCATGTCGGCGGTGAAGCCGCCGCCCTGGACCATGAAGCCGTCGATCACCCGGTGGAACGTGGTGCCGTTGTAGTGGCCCTCGTTCACGTACTGCACGAAGTTGTCGACGGTCTTCGGCGCCTTCTCGCGGTCGAGTTCGACCGTGATGTTGCCGAAGGTGGTGACCAGCAGGATCAGCAGGGTCTTCATCGCGCGCTCCCGGGCCGGTATCAGCCGACCACTTCGGCCTTGGTGATCACCACGGCTTCCACCGGTACGTCCTGGTGCATGCCGGCACGGCCGGTCTTCACGGCGCGGATCTTGTCCACGGTATCCATGCCTTCCACTACCTGGCCGAACACGGCGTAGCCCCAGCCCTGGCCCGACGGCGACTTGAAGTTGAGGAAGTCGTTGTCGACGGTGTTGATGAAGAACTGCGCGCTGGCCGAGTGCGGGTCGTTGGTGCGGGCCATGGCGATGGCGCCACGGACGTTCTTCAGGCCGTTGTCGGCTTCGTTCTTGATCGGGGCGTTGGTGCGCTTCTGGTTCATGGAGGCGTCGAAGCCGCCGCCCTGGATCATGAAGTTGCTGATCACGCGGTGGAAGATGGTGCCGTCGTAGTGGCCAGCCTTCACGTAGCTGACGAAGTTCTCCACGGTGACCGGCGCCTTCGCGCTGTCGAGTTCGAGGACGATGTCGCCGAGGGAGGTGCGCAGTGCCACTTTCATGGAAGGAATCCTTGGTGTTGGGGGTGGGGGCCGGCTGGCCGCGGGCAGGGGTGGCGGCTAAACTAGCCCACCTTCCACGCCCGGGTGCCACGGCATCGCGGGCGAGTCTAGCAGACCGGCCACGCCCGGCCACCCGGTAGCAGCAACCCGCCCATGAGCACCACCGAGAAACCCACGAACTTCCTGCGCCAGATCGTCGAGGCGGACCTCGCCGCCGGCAAGCACGCCACGGTGGCCACCCGTTTCCCGCCGGAGCCCAACGGCTACCTGCACGTGGGTCACGCCAAGTCCATCTGCCTGAACTTCGGCATCGCCCGGGACTTCGGCGGCACCTGCAACCTGCGCTTCGACGACACCAACCCCGAGAAGGAGTCGCAGGAATACATCGACGCCATCCAGCGCGACGTGAACTGGCTGGGCTTTGCCTGGAACGGCGAGGTGCGCTACGCCTCGGCCTATTTCGAGGCGCTGTACGGCTTCGCGGTGGAACTCATCGGCAAGGGCCTGGCCTACGTGGATTCGCAGTCGCCGGAAGACATGCGCAAGGGCCGCGGCAACCTCACCGAGCCGGGCACCAACAGCCCGTTCCGCGACCGCACGGTGGAGGAGAACCTCGACCTGTTCGCCCGCATGCGCGCCGGTGAATTCGCCGACGGTGCCCACGTGCTGCGCGCGAAGATCGACATGGCCTCGGCGAACATGGTCATGCGCGACCCGGCCATCTACCGCATCCGCCGCGCGCACCACCACCAGACCGGCGATGCCTGGTGCATCTACCCGATGTACGACTTCGCGCACCCGCTGTCGGACGCGCTCGAAGGCATTACCCATTCCATCTGCACCCTCGAGTTCGAGGAGCACCGCCCGCTGTACGACTGGCTGGTGGACAACGTCAGCCTCGAGGCGAAGCCGCGCCAGTACGAGTTCGCGCGCCTCAACCTCAACTACACCATCACCTCCAAGCGCAAGCTCAAGCAGCTGGTGGACGAAGGCCATGTGACGGCCTGGGACGACCCGCGCATGCCGACCATTTCCGGCCTGCGCCGCCGCGGCTACACGCCGGCGTCCATCCGCCATTTCTGCGACCTGATCGGCGTGACGCGCTCCGACGGCGTGGTGGACATGGGCATGCTCGAGTTCGCCATCCGCGACGATCTCGACAAGACCGCGCCGCGCGCCATGTGCGTTCTGCGCCCGCTGAAAGTCACGCTCACCACCTGGGCGGAAGGCGAGGTGCAGGAACTCACCGTGCCGCGCCACCCGAAGGACGAGTCCCTCGGCGCGCGCGTGATCCCCATGACCCGCGAGCTCTTCATCGATCAGGACGATTTCAGCGAAGCGCCGCCGGCCGGCTGGAAACGCCTGGAGCCCGGCCAGGAAGTGCGCCTGCGCGGTTCCTACGTGATCCGCTGTGACGAGGTGGTGAAGGATGCCGCCGGCAACATCGTCGAGCTGAAGTGCTCGCACGATGCCAACACCCTCGGCAAGAACCCCGAAGGCCGCAAGGTCAAGGGCGTGATCCACTGGGTGCCGGCCAACGAATCGGTGCCCTGCGAAGTGCGTCTCTACGAGCGCCTGTTCACCGACCCGACGCCCGACGGCCACGACGACCGCGATTTCCTGTCGTTCATCAACCCGAAATCGTTGACGGTGGTGCAGGGCGCCCGCGTCGAGCCCGCGCTCGCCAACGTGCAACCCGAGGAACGTTTCCAGTTCGAACGCGAAGGCTACTTCTGCGCCGACCTGCGCGACACCAAACCGGGTTCCCCCGTCTTCAACCTCACCGTCACCCTGCGCGACGGCTTCACCAAGTAACGAGGGGGCCATGCCCCCGACCGTTTTTTTTCGAAAATAAAAAGGGCCGCACAGCGGCCCTTTTTATTTGCTCTTTCACCAAGCCCCCTCACCGGGCAGAAACCGCTCTTGTCCCCTGGCCCCGGCGCGGCCGGGGGTGCGTGCGTCCGGCTCCCGAGCGGTAGCGAGCGGAGGCCGGACCACCACCCCCGAGCCAGCCGGCGGTACAAAGGTCAACCGAGCGCTTTCTCGCCCGCCTCCAGCGTCTGCACGATCAACGTATTGATCGTCATCGGCCCCACGCCACCGGGCACCGGCGTGTACGCCGCCACGCGCTCGACCAGCGGCGCCAGTTCGATGTCACCGACGCCACCCGGGTGGTAGCCGGCATCCACCACGATGGCGCCGTCCTTGATCCACGACGCCTTGATGAATTCCGGTTTGCCCACCGCGCCCACCACGATGTCGGCGCGCTTCACGTGCTCGGCGAGATCCTTGGTGCGCGAGTGGCAGATGGTGACGGTGGCGTTCGCCGCCAGCAGCATCAGCGCCATCGGCTTGCCGAGGATCGGGCTGCGGCCGACCACCACCGCGTGCTTGCCGGCGAGATCCAGGTTGTACGCCGCGAGCAGGCGCATGATGCCCTGCGGCGTGGCGGAACCGTACGCGGCTTCACCCATGGCCATGCGGCCGAAGCCCAGGCAGGTCACGCCGTCCACGTCCTTGCGCAGGTCGATGGCGTCGAAGCAGGCGCGTTCGTCGATCTGGTGCGGCACCGGGTGCTGCAGCAGGATGCCGTGCACGTCCGGGTTGGCATTCAGGCGCTGGATCTCGGCCAACAGCTGTTCGGTGGTGGTCGATGCCGGCAGCGTGATGGCGGTGGATTCCATGCCCACGCGACGGCAGGCGTTGCCCTTCATCTTCACGTAGGTGGCCGAGGCCGGGTCGTCGCCGACCAGCAGGGTGGCAAGGATCGGCGTGCGGCCGCCACTTTTCGCTTTCAGCGCGGCCACGCGGGCGCTCATCTCGGCTTCGGTCCGGGCGGCGACGGCCTTGCCGTCGAGGATGAGCGCGCTCATGGTGCGTGTTCCGTGGGCAGTTTGCGGGGCGCGCATTGTCGCACCTTGGCGGCGCGGCGGAACAGGGCGGGGCGGCCGCAAACAATCGTGCGGCGGGGCCGTTCCGGCAAATTGACGGGGCAGGGGGCCGCCAGTATGATGCGCACCCTCCCTCGCGGGAGGCCCCCGGCCGATTCACCGGTGTTTAGCTCAGCCTGGTAGAGCATCTGCTTTGGGAGCAGAGGGTCGTGGGTTCGAATCCCTCAACACCGACCAAGAATGCGCCCGTAGCTCAACCGGATAGAGCAACGGCCTTCTAAGCCGTAGGTTGCAGGTTCGAGTCCTGCCGGGCGCGCCACCCCATGGGTGGCTTCCGCGGGGTAAGCAAGACGCGCAAGATGGCCCTCAGGGCAGGTTTCGTGGTGGCTGTAGCTCAGTTGGTAGAGTCCTGGATTGTGATTCCAGTTGTCGCGGGTTCGAGTCCCGTCAGCCACCCCATTTACACAGGCCCCCGGCGGTAGTCCCGCCGGGGGTTTTCTGTTTCAGGGGACCGTCACCGCCCGTGTACCGGCGGGCGCCACCTTCCTCTATAATCCCGCCCTTTTCCGCGTTGCCGTGCCCGGCAGCCCGGGCCCGAATTCCGGCAGCCGCCCCCGGCGGCTGCCGCCGTTGCCAGCAGAGAGGACACCATGAGCACCGTTTCCGTCGAAATCACCTCCGGTCTCGAACGCCGCATGAAAGTCGGCGTGCCGGCTGCCCGCATCGACTTCGCCGTCGAGCAGCGCCTGAAGGATGCCGCCGGCCGCGTCCGCATCGACGGCTTCCGCCCGGGCAAGGTGCCCATGTCGGAAATCCGTCGCCGCTACGCCGCCCCGATCCGCCAGGAAGTGCTGGGCGACGTCATGCGCGACAGCTTTGTCGAGGCCGTTCGCGAGCACAAGCTGAACCCGGCCGGTAACCCGCGCATCGAGCCGATCACCAGCGAGCCGGGCAAGGACCTCGAGTTCGTTGCCGTGTTCGAGGTTTACCCGGAAGTGAAACTGGCCGGCTTCGACGGCATCAACGTCGAGAAAGCCACCGGTGAAGTCACCGACGCCGACGTCGAGGAAATGATCGACACGCTGCGCAAGCAGCGCGCCACGCTGAAGGAAGTCTCGCGCGCCGCCGCCATGGGCGACGGCCTGGAGATCGATTTCGTCGGCACGCGCAACGGCGTCGAGTTCCAGGGCGGTTCGGCTACCGGCGCCAAGATCCAGCTGGGTGGCGGTCGCATGATCCCGGGCTTCGAGGATGGCCTGGTCGGCGCCGTGGCCGGCGACGAGCGCACGCTGGACCTCACCTTCCCGGAGGACTACGGCAACGAGGAACTGAAGGGCCAGAAGGCGCAGTTCAAGGTCACCGTGAAGAAAGTGCTGGAGCAGGTGCTGCCGGAACTCAACGAGCAGTTCTTCCAGGGCTTCGGCATCCGTGAATCCAGCCTCGACAAGTTCAAGGTCGAGGTGCGCAAGAACATGGAGCGCGAACTGCGCGCCGCGCTGCGCAACCGCGTCAAGGCGCAGGTCATGGACCAGCTCGTGCAGCAGGTCAACGTCGAGCTGCCGAAGGCGCTGGTTGCCCAGGAAATCCAGCGCCAGCGCGAGCAGATGATGCAGCAGTTCGGTGGCGCCAACGTCGACCCGTCGCTGCTGCCGGACGAGCTGTTCGCCGAGCAGGCGCGCAAGTCGGTGGCCCTGGGCCTGATCGTCGGCGAGATCGTCAAGGCCGACGCGATCCGTGTCGATGGCGACCGCGTGCGCAAGCAGGTCGAGGAAATCGCCGAGTCCTACGAGACCCCGAAGGACGTGGTGAACTGGTACTACGCCAACCCCGAGCAGCTGCGCCAGATCGAGCTGGCCGTCCTCGAGGAGCAGGTGGTGGAGCGCGTGCTGCGCGACGCCAAGGCGACCGAGAAGGCCATTTCCTACCAGGAAGCGGTACGTCCGACCCGCGGCTGACCGCCGCGCGGCTTTTTTCCGCGCCTTTTGCCCCGGCCTGCTTGAAGCGGGCCGGGGCAGTCCCCAGTTCACGTCATTGCGACGCCAAGGCAGGAGGTATTACCGTACCTCCTGTTCCTTCCATTCGATCATTCCCGGGGGCCCCATGAGCCAGCGTTACACCAGTGCCATGCACGACCAGTACGTGCGCCACACCGCCCACCACATGGATCCGCAGGCCCTGGGCCTGGTGCCGATGGTGGTCGAGCAGTCGGCGCGCGGCGAGCGGGCCTTCGACATCTATTCCCGCCTGCTCAAGGAGCGGGTGATCTTCCTGGTCGGCCCGGTCGAGGACCACATGGCCAACCTGGTGGTGGCCCAGTTGCTGTTCCTCGAGGCCGAGAACCCCGATAAGGACATCCAGCTGTACATCAACAGCCCGGGCGGCTCGGTGACTGCCGGCATGTCCATCTACGACACCATGCAGTTCATCAAGCCGGACGTGTCCACCATGTGCATCGGCCAGGCGGCCTCCATGGGCGCGCTGCTGCTGACCGCCGGTGCCCATGGCAAGCGCTACGCGCTGCCCAACTCGCGGGTGATGATCCACCAGCCGCTGGGCGGCTTCCAGGGGCAGGCCTCGGACATCGCCATCCATGCCCAGGAGATCCTGAAGATCAAGGACACCCTGAACCAGATCATGGCGCATCACAGCGGCCAGCCGGTAGATCGCGTCACGATCGACACCGATCGCGACAACTTCATGGGCGCCGAGGAAGCCCGGGCCTATGGCCTGATCGACCAGGTGCTGACCAAGCGCCCGTGACAAATCAACCGGTTAGGCCACCCCGGGCTGTTGCGGAATACCCGCAGGGAACCGGGGTTGCAAATCGGGGTTCCAGATTGCATCCTGCGATGAAAATCGCGTTTTTCCGGGGTATTTTCGATGGCGAACGAATCTGACAGCCGGGGCGGCGACGGAAAGCTGCTCTACTGTTCGTTCTGCGGCAAGAGCCAGCAGGAGGTCCGCAAACTCATTGCCGGCCCCTCGGTGTTCATCTGCGACGAGTGCGTCGACCTGTGCAACGACATCATCCGCGAGGAGGTCCAGGAGGACACCCACCGCGGCTCTGACCGGCTGCCCAATCCCCGCGAGATCAAGCAGACCCTCGACGAGTACGTGATCGGCCAGGACCGCGCGAAGAAGATCCTTGCGGTGGCCGTGTACAACCACTACAAGCGCCTGCGCTCCAACGAGGGCAAGGGCAAGGACGTCGAGCTCGGCAAGTCCAACATCCTGCTGGTCGGTCCCACCGGCTCCGGCAAGACGCTGCTGGCCGAGACGCTGGCGCGCCTGCTCAACGTGCCGTTCACCATCGCCGACGCCACCACGCTCACCGAGGCGGGCTACGTGGGCGAGGACGTGGAGAACATCATCCAGAAGCTGCTGCAGAAGTGCGACTACGACGTCGAGAAGGCGCAGCGCGGCATCGTCTACATCGACGAGATCGACAAGATCTCGCGCAAGAGCGAGAACCCGTCCATCACCCGCGACGTGTCGGGCGAGGGCGTGCAGCAGGCGCTGCTCAAGCTCATCGAGGGCACCGTGGCGTCGGTACCGCCGCAGGGTGGCCGCAAGCACCCCCAGCAGGAATTCCTGCAGGTCGACACCTCCAACATCCTGTTCATCTGCGGTGGCGCCTTCGACGGTCTCGAGAAGATCATCCGCTCGCGTTCGGAGAAGGGCGGCATCGGCTTCTCGGCGGACATCAAGAGCCGTGAGGGCGCGAAGAAGGTCGGCGAGACGCTCAAGGACGCCGAGCCCGAGGACCTGGTCAAGTACGGCCTGATCCCCGAGTTCGTCGGCCGCCTGCCGATCCTCGCCACGCTCGACGAGCTCACCGAGGATGCGTTCATCCAGATCCTCACCGAGCCGCGCAACGCGCTGGTCAAGCAGTACCGCAAGCTGTTCGAGATGGAAGGCGTGGAGATCGACTTCCGCGAGGACGCCCTGCGCGCGGTGGCCCGCAAGGCCATGGCCCGCAAGACCGGCGCCCGCGGCCTGCGCTCCATCCTCGAGGGCGTGCTGCTGGAGACGATGTACAACGTGCCGTCGTCGTCCGGGGTTGCCAAGGTGGTGGTGGATGCCGCCACCATTGCCGGCGAGTCGGAGCCTATCCTGATCTACGAGAACACCGAGGAGCCCCGCAAGGCGGCCCCCGACGCGTGACACGGTGAAGACGAAGGGCCCGGCGACGGGCCCTTTTTCGTTTCAGGGCCCGCTGTTTTTGCGCGCCGGCGCGGGACGGGCGCTTGCAAATCGACGCAGCCGGCCCCACATTCGGATCAACGCAGGTTGACTGCGACAGACACGGAAATAATCGCGATGGCCGCACACGACCCCTCCGCCGCCCACCACGACATGCCCCTGCTGCCGCTGCGGGATGTCGTCGTCTATCCGCACATGGTCATCCCCCTGTTCGTCGGGCGGCCCAAGTCCATTCGTGCCCTCGAGCACGCCATGGCCAGCGACAAGCAGATCTTCCTGGTCGCCCAGCGCAGCGCCGCCGACGATGATCCGTCCGGCGAGGGCCTGTACGACATCGGTACCGTAGCCACCATCCTGCAATTGCTGAAGCTGCCCGACGGCACCGTGAAGGTGCTGGTGGAAGGCGTGCAGCGCGCGACGCTGGTGCGCTTCGCCGCCCATGCCGACCACGCCAGCGCCGACGTCACCGGGCTCGAGACGCCGGCCGTACCGGAGGCCGAGGCGGAAGTGCTGGGTCGCTCGCTGCTCAACCAGTTCGAGCAGTACGTGAAGCTGTCGAAGAAAGTGCCGCCCGAGGTGCTGTCGTCGGTCACCGGCATCGAGGAACCCGGCCGGCTCGCCGATACCATCGCCGCGCACCTGTCGCTGCGCCTGGAGGAGAAGCAGCAGATCCTGGAGATGGCCGGCCTGCGCCAGCGCATCGAGCATCTCATGGGACTGCTCGAATCCGAACTTGACGTGCTGGAGGTGGAAAAGCGCATCCGCACGCGCGTCAAGAAGCAGATGGAGAAGAGCCAGCGCGAGTACTACCTCAACGAGCAGATGAAGGCCATCCAGAAAGAGCTCGGCGAGGACAACGTCAACGAGGTCGAGGAACTTGCCAAGCGCGTTGAAGCCTCGGGCATGGGCAAGGACGCGCGCGACAAGGCCATGGCCGAGCTCAAGAAGCTCAAGATGATGTCGCCGATGTCGGCCGAGGCCACCGTGCTGCGCACCTACATCGACTGGCTGGTACAGGTGCCGTGGAAGAAACGCAGCAAGGTGCGCCTGGACATCGCCCATGCGCGCGAGGTGCTGGACCGCGACCACTACGGCCTCGAGGACGTGAAGGAGCGCGTGCTGGAATACCTGGCGGTGCAGTCGCGGGTGAAATCGCCGCGCGGCCCGATCCTCTGCCTGGTGGGCCCGCCGGGCGTGGGCAAGACCTCGCTGGGCAAGTCCATCGCCGAGGCGACCAACCGCAAGTTCGTGCGCATGGCGCTGGGCGGCGTGCGTGACGAGGCGGAAATCCGCGGCCACCGCCGCACCTACATCGGTTCGCTGCCGGGCAAGATCGTGCAGCGCCTGGCCAAGGTCGGCGTGCGCAACCCGCTGTTCCTGCTCGACGAGATCGACAAGATGGGCGTGGACATGCGCGGCGACCCGGCCTCGGCGCTGCTCGAGGTGCTCGACCCCGAGCAGAACCACAACTTCAATGACCACTACCTCGAGGTCGACTACGACCTGTCCGAGGTGATGTTCATCTGCACGTCCAACTCGATGAACATCCCGGGTCCGCTGCTCGACCGCATGGAGGTCATCCGCATCCCGGGCTACACCGAGGACGAGAAGGCCTCCATCGCCCGGCGCTACCTGCTGCCCAAGCAGATCGAGGCCAACGGCCTGAAGAAGAACGAGGTGGTCATCGACGAGGCGGCCATCCGCGACATCATCCGCTACTACACGCGCGAGGCCGGCGTACGCAGCCTGGAGCGCGAGATCTCCAAGGTCTGCCGCAAGGTGGTCAAGGAGCACGCGCTGGCCGGCAGCACCGAGCCGGTGAAGGTCACCGCCGACAAGCTCGAGGATTACCTGGGCGTCCGCAAGTTCAACTACGGCAAGGCGGAGGAGGGTGACCGCGTCGGCATGGTCACCGGCCTGGCCTGGACCCAGGTGGGTGGCGACCTGCTGACCATCGAGGCGGTGTCGGTGCCCGGCAAGGGCAAGCACCAGATGACCGGCAAGCTCGGCGACGTCATGCAGGAGTCGATCAAGGCAGCGCTGACGGTGGTGCGCAGCCGCGCCCGTTCGCTGGGCATCAAGCCGGAGTTCTACGAGAACCAGGACATCCACATGCACGTGCCCGAGGGCGCCACGCCCAAGGACGGCCCCAGCGCCGGCATCGGCATGTGCACGGCGATGGTGTCGGTGCTCACCGGCATCCCGGTGCGGGCCGACGTGGCGATGACCGGTGAAATCACCCTGCGTGGCCAGGTGCTGCCGATCGGTGGTCTCAAGGAAAAGCTGCTGGCGGCACACCGCGGCGGCATCCGCACCGTGGTCATTCCCAAGGAAAACGAGCGCGATCTCAAGGACATACCGGACAACATCAAGGGCGACCTCGATATCGTGCCGGTGTCGTGGATCGACGAGGTGCTCGCCATTGCGCTCACGCGCTCGCCGCAGGCGCTGCCCGACGATGCGCCGATCGCCGACGTGCCGGCGGTGGAGCAGAAGGGCAGCAAGGGCGGTCGCGTCAGCCGTCACTGACCGCCGTAAACAACCGACGGGCGGGCATCGTCAAGCACGATGCCCGCTTTTTTCTGCGGTTTGTTTCCTTGACACTGGTTTTTTGCGGGGGTTATAAATCCCGGCTCTTCCGCGCAGGGTCGGTTTTCCCGGCAGTATCTCCTTCCCCGCCCTCAAGATTCTCGCTACACACTCAAAGAGGTTTCTCGTGAACAAGTCCGAACTCATTGATCGCATTGCGGAAAGCGCAGACCTGTCGAAGGCCGATGCCGGTCGTGCACTCGACGCTGCCATCGAGGCGATCACCACTGCGCTCAAGAACGGCGAGCAGGTTGCGCTCGTCGGTTTCGGTACCTTCGTCGTCAAGGAGCGCGCCGCCCGTACCGGCCGCAACCCGCAGACCGGCGCGGAAATCAACATCGCAGCCGCCAAGGCACCGGCCTTCAAGCCGGGCAAGGCGCTGAAAGACGCCCTGAACTGAGCGTCGCCAGGGTCACGGAGCGGTAGTTCAGTCGGTTAGAATACCGGCCTGTCACGCCGGGGGTCGCGGGTTCGAGTCCCGTCCGCTCCGCCACCACCCCCCCTGCAGGGCCGGGTGGTTACCGAAGGAAACGCGCCAACCGGCGCGTTTTTTTTTGCCGTTCGCCGGGGTGGGGTTTTCCGGCGTGCACACCGCTATAATCGCGGGCTTTCGGCCTTGCCGCGCCCCCTGCCGGGCGCAGCCGGGCCAGTCTGGAATCCGGGCCGGGTGGCCTGACGGGGAGAGGTGCATGGAGTCGTTCCGCAAGTTTGTGCAGGGCTGGTTGGGCCGCACGATGCTGGTGCTGGTGCTGGCGGTGTTCGTGGTGACCATGTTCTGGGACACCACGCCCCCGGGCGCGCAGGGCGAGCTGGTCGAGGTCAACGGCGAGAAGATCTTCCAGGGCGAGCTGGACCAGGCCGTGGAGTCGATCATGGGCCGCTACGCCGGGCAGATCGACCGCGAGACGCTGTCGAAGCTCATCGATCGCAACGGCGTGCTGGAAAGCCTGGTGCGCCAGCGCGTGCTGGTCGATGCAGCCGAGGACCTGGGCCTGGTGGCACACCCGGCCACCGTGCAGCAGAGCATCCAGGCCATCGAAGGCTTCCACGATGAATCCGGCAAGTTCTCCGAGCAGATCTTCCAGCAGGTGATCTCGCGCAACGGCTTTGCCAACGCGGCCGCTTTCCGCCAGCGCGTAGCCGACGAGCTTCTGTCGTCGCAGCTCACCGGTGCACTGCGTGATTCGGCGTTCGCCACCCGCGGCGAGCTGGAACTGCTCACCCGCATCGGCGAGCAGAAGCGCGACCTGTCGTGGGCGGTGCTGTCGCCGGCGGCGTTCGTGGCCACCGTGAATGCCACCGATGCCGAGGCGAAGGCGCGCTACGAGGGCAACCCTGCCGGCTACATGACCGAGGAGCAGTTCGCCATCGAGTACATCGAGGTGAGCCTCGACCAGTACGCTGCCAGCCAGGTGCCCACCGACGCCGACGTGCAGGCCAAGTACGACCAGATGGTGGCGCAGGCGCAGCAGGGCGCCGAGCGTCGCGTCGCGCAGATCCAGGTGTCCACCGCCGGGCGTGACCAGCAGCAGGCGCTGGTGCGCGCCGACGAGGCGCTGGCGAAAATCGCCGCCGGCGAGAGCTTCGCCTCGGTGGCCGCGGCCTATTCCGATGACGCCGGCAGCCGTGACAGCGCCGGTGACCTGGGCTTCGTGAGCCGTGGCGTGCTGGAGCCGGCACTCGACGACGCGCTGTTCGCGCTCAAGCCCGGTGACGTATCCCGCCCGGTGAAGGGCGCCGATGGCGTGTACCTGCTCAAACTCCTGGAGGTCCGCGAGGTGGCGGTGCCGCCGCTGGCGCAGGCCCGTGCGGGCATCGTGGCCGCGCTCAGTCGTGACAAGGCGCGCGAGCAATACGACGGCGTGCTGGAAGAGCTGGGCAACCTCGCCTACGAGTCCGACAACCTGCAGGAGCCGGCGACCAAGCTGGGCCTGGTGGTGCAGTCCACCGGCCTGTTCGGCCGCAGCGGCGGTCCGGGCATTGCCGCCAGCCAGAAGGTGCTGAAGGAGGTGATGTCGCCGCACGTGCTGGAAGATGGCCAGAACAGTGCAGTGGTCGCGGTGGACGAGTCGCGCTCGGTGGTGCTGCGACTGAAGGAACACCGCAAGCCGGAACGTCGTCCGTTCGAGGAGGTCGCCGGCGTCGTGCGCAACGAGATCATCCGCGAGAAAGCGGCGGAAGTGGCAAAGCAGAAGATCGAGAACGTGCGCAAGGCGGTTGCCGGCGGCACGAGCCTCGAGGCTGCCGCCGTGGCCGAGGGCGCCACGGTGCAGGTCGCCACGGGCGTGCAGCGCAATGACACCAGCGTGCCGCGCGAGGTGCTGCTGGCGGCCTTCCGCGTGAAGAAGGCGGAAGGCGGCGCGGTGGCCGTCACCACCGCCGAAATGGCGGGTGGGGCGTGGGCCGCGGTCGCCGTGGGCACGGTGGTTGATGGCACGCTGCTGGGCGTGCCGCCGGAGCAGGTTGCTGCGCTGCGCGGCGAGCTGGCCGGCGAGTTCGGTCGCGCCGAGTTCAACCGTTACCTCGACGAGGCGACGGCGCAGGCCGACGTGGTGCGCCTGCGTGCCGACGACAAGAAGTCGGCGACCGACGCGCTGGAGTGATCCGCTCGCGCCCGCCAACAAAAAAGCCCGGCATTGCCGGGCTTTTTCGTATCGGGCAGGACCTCAGTCCTTGTTGCCCATGATCAGGTCGAGGTCGCCCATGGCCGTGGTGTTGAAACCGCAGTCCACGTAGGTGATCTCGCCGGTCACGCCGGAAGCCAGGTCCGAACACAGGAACGCCGCCACGTTGCCGACCTCGTCGATGGTGACGTTGCGGCGCAGCGGGGTGCACTTCTCGTTGTAGTCGAGCATCTTGCGGAAATGCTTGATGCCGGAGGCGGCGAGGGTACGGATCGGGCCGGCGGAAATCGCGTTGACGCGGGTGCCTTCCGGGCCGAGCGAGGCGGCCAGGTAGCGCACGCCGGCTTCCAGCGACGCCTTGGCCATGCCCATCACGTTGTAGTTGGGCACGGTCTGCATGGCAGCGTGATAGGTCAGCGTCAGCATGGCGCCGTTGCGGCCCTTCATCATCGGGCGCGCGGCCTTGGCCATGGCCACGAAGCTGTAGGCGCTGATGTCGTGGGCGATGCGGAAGCCTTCGCGCGTGGTGACGTCGGTGAAGTCGCCTTCCAGCTGGTCGCCCGGGGCGAAGCCGATGGCGTGGATGAAGCCGTCGAGGCTGTCCCAGTGCTTCGCCAGCTCGGTGAAGACCGCGGTGATTTCCTCGTCCTTCGCCACGTCGCAGGGGAACACCAGCTTCGAGTCGAACTCGGCGGCGAATTCCTCCACGCGGGACTGCAGGCGGTCGCCCTGGTAGGTGAAGGCCAGGGTGGCCCCTTCGCGGTGCATCGCCTTGGCGATGCCGTAGGCGATCGAACGGTTGCTGGCGACGCCGGTCACCAGGAATTTCTTGCCGGCCAGGAAACCCATGGCATTGCTCTCCTTGGATGATGTCGGCCCTTTTGCGGGCGTGACGGCGGGGAGTATAGGCATCCGCCCGGGCGCGGGCGACCCGGCGGTCAGGCGGCAATGGTTACGGCCTGTTACGCGTGGCCGGTGCCGGCAGCGTGCTCAGCGGTCGAAGGCCGCGGCGATCAGTTCGCGCGTGTAGGCCTCGCAGGGCGCCCCGAACACCTCGGCAACGGTGCCGGCCTCGACCACCTGCCCGGCCTTCATCACGATCACCTGGTGGGCCAGGGCTTTCACCGTGCGCAGGTCGTGGCTGATGAACACGTAGGCCAGGCCATGGCGCTGCTGCAGTTCGCGCAGCAGGTCGATCACCTGGGCCTGCACCGAACGGTCCAGCGCGCTGGTGGGCTCGTCGAGGATCACCACCTCGGGCTTGAGGATCAGCGCGCGCGCGATGGCGATGCGCTGGCGCTGGCCGCCGGAGAACTCGTGCGGGTAGCGGTGGCGGGTGGCCGGGTCCAGGCCGACCTCGGCCAGTGCCGCGCACACGCGCTCATCGCGGGCAGCGGCGTCGAGCCGGTCGAATACCGCCAGGCCCTCGCTGACGATGTCCGCGACCGTCATGCGCGGCGACAGGCTGCCGAAGGGGTCCTGGAAGACCACCTGCATCTGCCGGCGCAGTGGCCGCAGGGCAGGCTGGTCCAGGCCGATCAGCTCGGTGCCGCGCAGCTTCACCGAGCCGGTCGCGTCGAGCAGCCGCAGGCTGGCGAAGGCCAGTGTCGATTTGCCCGAACCGCTCTCGCCGACGATGCCCAGCGTCTGCCCGGCCTGCAGGCTGAACGAGGCGTCGGTGACCGCCTTCACGTGGTCCACCGTGCGGCGGAACAGCCCGCGTCGCACCGGGAACCACACGCGCACGTCGCGCGCCTCGAGCACCACCGGTGCATCGGGGGCTGCGGGCACCGGGTCACCGTGCGGTTCGGCGGCGATGAGTTCGCGCGTGTACGGGTGCGCCGGCGCGCTGAACAGTTGCGCGGTGGTGGCGGTTTCGACGATCTCGCCGGCCTTCATCACCGCGACGCGATCGGCGTAGCGACGCACCAGGTTCAGGTCGTGGGTGATGAGCAGCACGGCCATGCGCAGTTCGTCGCGCAACCTGAGCAGCAGCGCGAGGATCTGCGCCTGCACGGTGACATCCAGCGCGGTGGTCGGTTCGTCGGCGATCAGCAGGCGCGGGTTGTTGGCCAGCGCCATGGCGATCATGACGCGCTGGCGCTGGCCGCCGGATAGCTCGTGCGGGTAGCTGCCGAGCTTCTGCTCGGGGGAGGGCAGCGCGACCATGCGCAGCAGGTCCAGGCAGCGCGCGCGCGCCGCCTCGCCGGTCAGCGACTGGTGCACCTGCAGTGCCTCGGTCACCTGCCGCTCCACCGTGTGCAGCGGGTTCAGCGCCGTCATCGGCTCCTGGAAGATCATCCCCACGCGACCGCCGCGCAGTTCGCGCAGTTGCGCATCGCTGGCGCGGTTGACGTCGATGCCGGCGACCTCGAGTACCTCGGCCTTCACCTGCGCCTCGGCGGGCAACAGGCCAAGCAGGGCATGGGCGCTCACCGACTTGCCGGAGCCGCTTTCCCCCACCAGCGCCAGGATCTCGCCCGGACGGAGCTCGTAGCCGACGCCGCGCACGGCCGGCGTGCGCGGGGCCGCGGCATTGCCGCCGGCGAAGGTCACGTCGAGGCCGCCCACGCGCACCACCGGGTTCATCGGCTGCCCCCCGGTTGCCGCCGCGGGTCGAAGGCATCGCGCAGCGCCTCGCCGACGAACACCAGCAGGGTGAGCATCAGCGACAGCACCACGAACGCGGTGATGCCCAGCCAGGGCGCCTGCAGGTTGTTCTTGGCCTGTGCCGTCAGTTCACCGAGCGACGGCGCACCGGGCGGCAGGCCGAAGCCGAGGAAGTCGAGGGCGGTCAGCGTGGTGATCGAGCCGGTGAGGATGAACGGCGCGAAGGTGAAGGTGGACACCATCGCGTTGGGCAGGATGTGGCGGAACATGATGGTGCGGTCGGGCACGCCGAGCGCCCGCGCGGCGCGCACGTACTCGAGGTTGCGGCCGCGCAGGAACTCGGCGCGCACCACGTCCACCAGCGACGTCCAGCTGAACAGCAGCATGATGCCCAGCAGCCACCAGAAGTTCGGCTGCACGAAGCTCGACAGGATGATCAGCAGGAACAGCACCGGCAGGCCCGACCAGATCTCCAGGAAGCGCTGGCCGGCGAGGTCCACGCGGCCGCCGTAGTAGCCCTGCAGCGCACCGACGGCCACGCCGATCACGCTGCTGGCGATGGTCAATGCCAGGCCGAACAGCACCGAGATGCGGAAGCCGTAGATCACCCGTGCCAGCACGTCGCGTCCCTGGTCGTCGGTGCCGAGCAGGTTCTCGCTGGTGGGCGGCGAGGGCGCAGGCTGTTCCAGCTGGTAGTTGATGGTGTCGTAGGAGAAGCGGATCGGTGGCCACAGGATCCAGCCTTTCGCCCCGATCAGTTCCTGCACATAGCTGTCGCGGTAGTTGGTGGCTGTTTCGAACTCGCCGCCAAAGGTGGTTTCCGGGTAGTCCACCAGCACCGGGACGTACAGGCCGCCGTCATAGGCCACCAGCAGCGGCCGCTCGTTGGCGATCAGTTCGGCGAACAGCGTGACGCCGAACAGCACCAGGAAGATCCACAGCGACCACCAGCCGCGCCGGTGCGCGCGGAAGGCGTCCCAGCGGCGCTGGTTGAGCGGGGAGAGGCGATCGCGCAGCAGTGCCATGTCAGCTCCGGCCCTCGAAGTCGATGCGCGGGTCGACCAGCATGTAGGTCACGTCGCTGACGATCTTCAGGATCAGCCCTACCAGCGTGAACAGGTAGAGGGTGCCGAACATCACCGGGTAGTCGCGGTTGATGGTCGCCTCGAAGCCCAGCAGCCCCAGGCCATCCAGCGAGAACACCACCTCGATGAGGAACGAGCCGGTGAAGAAGATGCCGATCAGCGCCGCCGGGAACCCGGAGATGATCAGCAGCATGGCGTTGCGGAAGATGTGGCGGTAGAGGATGTTCCGCTCGCTCACGCCCTTGGCGCGGGCGGTGACCACGTACTGCTTGTTGATCTCGTCGAGGAACGAGTTCTTGGTGAGCATGGTGAGGGTGGCGAAGCCGCCGATGGTCAGCGCCGTCACCGGCAGCGCCAGGTGCCAGAAGTAGTCCAGCACCTGCTGGCCGAAGGTCAGCTGGTCGAATTCGGGGCTGGTGAGGCCGCGCAGCGGGAACCACTGCAGGTAGTTGCCGCCGGCGAACAGCACGATCAGCAGGATGGCGAACAGGAAGCCGGGGATGGCATAGCCGATGATGATGGCGCTGCTGGTCCACACATCGAAGCGCGAGCCGTGGCGCACGGCCTTGGCCACGCCCAGCGGGATGGAAATCAGGTAGATCAGCAGGGTCGACCACAGTCCCAGCGAGATCGACACCGGCATCTTTTCCAGCAGCAGGTCGATCACGGTGGCGTCGCGGAAGAAGCTCTCGCCGAAATCGAACACCAGGTAGTTGCCGAGCATCTGCAGGAAGCGCTCGTGGGCGGGCTTGTCGAAGCCGTACAACTTCTCGATGTCGGCGATCAGCGCCGGGTCCAGGCCCTGGGCGCCGCGGTAGGCACTCTGCTGGCTGCTCTCGCCGCCGCCGGCGGACGGGCCGCCGGTGCTGGCGGTGTCGCCGCCGCCGGCCGCGCCGATGCGCGACATCACGCCGCCCTGGTCCTGCCCCTGGATCTGCGCAATCATCCGCTCGACCGGGCCGCCCGGCGCGGCCTGCACGATCAGGAAATTGACCAGCAGGATCCCGAGCAGCGTCGGGATCACCAGCAGCAAGCGACGGGCGATGTAGGCGAGCATGGGCTCAGCGTTGCGTGCGCTGGCCGCGGCGGGCGTCGAGCGCGGCGGAGCGGCCCGCGTCGAACCACCAGTAGTCGAGGCTGGTGCCGTTGTCGGGGATCACCGACGGATAGCCGAAGCGATCCCAGAAGGCCACGCGGTCGCCGCGGAAGTGCCAGTGCGGGATCACGTACCAGCCCCACAGCAGCACGCGGTCCAGCGCGCGTGTGCGCGCCACCAGTTCCTCGCGGGTGTTGGCGGAAATCACCAGCTCGACCAGGCGGTCCACCACCGGGTCACGCACGCCGATGTAGTTGCGGCTGTCGTTGGTCTGCGCGGCGTGGCTGCTCCAGTAGTCGCGCTGCTCGTTGCCCGGCGACATCGACTGGCCCATCGGCTCGATGATCATGTCGAAGTCGAAGCTGCGCAGGCGATTGGTGTACTGCTGGGTGTCCGGCAGGGTGCGCACGCGCGCGTCGATGCCGAGGCGTTTCAGGTTCTGCACCATGGCCTGGGTGTGCGGTTCGAACAGCGGGTTGTCCAGCAGGATCTCGAAGCTCATCGGCTTGCCGGTCTTCGCGTTCACCAGCTTGCCGCCCTTGACCACCCAGCCGGCCTCGGCGAGCAGGCGCGTGGCTTCCTTCAGGTTGGCGCGCGCGTTGCCGCTGCCGTCGGTCTTCGGCAGCACGAACGGCTTGCTGAAAACCTCGGGCGGCAGTTGCTTGCGGAACGGCTCCAGCACCGCCAGTTCGGCGCCGGCCGGCAGCCCGGAGGACGCCAGTTCCGAGTTCTCGAAGTAGCTGTCCGTGCGGGTGTAGGCGTTGTAGGTCAGGTTGCGGTTGGTCCACTCGAAGTCGAAGGCGTAGTTCAGCGCCTGGCGGACCTTGCGGTCGGCGAACACCTCGCGGCGCGTGTTGAACACGAAGGCCTGCATGCCGGACGGCCGCTTGTTGGCGAACACCTCGCGGCGCAGCTGCTTCTGCTGCACGGCCGGCACGTTGTAGGCGTTGGCCCAGTTCTTCGCCGAGCTTTCCACGCGCACGTCGTACTCGCCGGCCTTGAGGGCCTCGAGTGCCACGGTGTCGTCGCGGTAGTAGTCGATCTCGATCTCGTCGAAGTTGTAGCGGCCCTTGTTCAGCGGCAGGTCCTTGCCCCAGTAGTCCTTGACGCGCTCGTAGACGATGCTGCGCCCGGCCTGCACGCTCTTGACCCGGTAGGGACCGCTGCCCAGCGGCGGTTCGAGGGTGGCGGCGGTGAAGTCGCGCTTTTCCCACCAGTGCTTCGGCATCACCGGCATCTGGCCCACGATGAGCATGAGCTCGCGGTTGGTGGTGTTGGCGAAGGAGAATTTCACGCGGCGGCTATCGAGTGCCTCGACCTTCTTCACGTCCCGGTAGTAGAACTTCCAGAACGGTGCTGCCTTGGTGGTCAGCAGGGTGAAGGTGTAGGCCACGTCGGCGGCGGTCACCGGCTTGCCGTCGTGCCAGCGGGCGTTGTCGCGCAGGTGGAAGATCACCCAGGAGCGATCGTCCGGCCACTCGATCTTCCCGGCCAGGATGCCGTACTCGCTGAAGGCCTCGTCGAGGGTGCCTTCCACCAGCGTGTCGTAGACGTAGTTCAGGCCGGCCGCGGGTACGCCCTTTGGGATCCACTTGTTGAGCGAATCGAAACCGCCGGGATTCACCGCGGCCATGCGCAGGCGGCCGCCCTTGGGTGCCGCCGGGTTGGCGTAGCCGACCGACTGGAAATTGGCCGGGTACTTCGGGGTGCCATGCATGGCAATGGCGTGGGAGACGTTGACCTTGCCGGAGCTGGCCGCGGTCATGGCCGGCGCCATCATGCCCGTGAGCAGGGCCGTGGTGATGATCAGGCGAAGCAGGCGCATGCGACGTTTTCCTTGCAGTTCGCGGGCGGGCAGTGATCGGCGGAACGCGCGGGGTCGGTCAGTCCAGGTACAGCTTCACGCTCTCACCGACGCGCAGTTGCCGTTTCGGGCTGAAGTCGTTCCAGCGGGCAATGTCGTGCACGGAAACCTTGAACTTGCGCGCCAGGCCATGCAGCGTGTCGCCACGCTTCACCTTGTGGTTGACGCGCTTGTCGCTGCTGCCGCTGCTGTTGCGTGCAACCGCCTTGGTGCTGCCACCGCCACCGCCGGCGCTGTGCACCGCCAGGCGTTCCCCGACCTTGAGCGGCTTCTTGATGGACCGGTCGTTCCAGCGGGCGAGGTCGCGTGGCGATACCTTGTACTGGCGGGCGATCTTCGACAGCGTGTCGCCGCGGCGCACCGTGTAGAAGGAGCGCTTCGGCGAACCGTCGCCGCGCTTCGACAGGTCCTTGCCGTTGAGCGCGATGATGCGCGGCTCGTAGGTGGTGTCGGTGGAAGCCAGCATCAGGCGCGGTTGCGGAATGGTGAGCGTTTCGCCGCTGCTGACCGTATCGCCCGACAGGTTGTTGAGCGCGGTGATGGCGTCGGCGGCCACGTTGTAGCGCGCGGCGATGGCGGCCAGCGTCTCGCCCTCGGCCACCTGGTGCGTCACGGTTACCGCGTACTCGGTTTCCGGCATGGCGGCGAGCGCCGCGCGGAAGTTGTCGGCAAGTTCGATCGGCAGCAACAGGCGGTGCGGACCCTGGGGGTCGCTCAGCCAGCGGTTGTGGCCGGGGTTGTACAGGTACAACTCGGTGAGCGGCATGCCGGCCAGTTCCGCCGCGCGTGCCAGGTCGATCGGGCGATCCAGGGTCACCTCGGTGAAGCGCGGCTCGTCCGGCACCGGGTTGAGGCGCACGCCGTATTTCTGCGGGTCGGCCACGATCTGCGCCAGGGCGATGAGCTTCGGCACGTAGGCGCTGGTCTCCTGCGGGACTTTCAGCGACCAGTAGTCGGTGGGCTTGCCTGCGCGGATGTTGCGCGTGATGGCACGCGAGACGGTACCGGCGCCGGCGTTGTAGGAAGCCAGTGCCTTCTCGTAGTCGCCGTCGAAACGGTTGGCCAGCCGTTCGAGGTAATCGAGGGCGGCCCGCGTCGACAACAGGATGTCGCGGCGACCGTCATACCACCAGGTCTGCTTCAGGCCGTAGATGCGACCGGTGGACGGGATGAACTGCCAGGGGCCGGCGGCATGTGCCACCGAATACGCATACGGGTCGAAGGCGCTTTCCACGACCGGCAGCAGCGCAAGCTCGAGCGGCATGTCGCGCGCCTCGGCTTCCTCGACGATGTAGTGCATGTAACGCGAGCCGCGCGCGATCACGCGATCGAGGTACTGCGGGTTGCGCAGGTACCAGTTGCGTTGCGCGGCGATGCGCGGGTTGTCCTGCGCCAGGTCGAACTTGAAGCCGGCCCGCATGCGCTCCCACAGGTCGGCGCGCAGGCAGCAGGCACCGGGCTGTCCGGGCTCCACCGGCGCGACACGCGTGACCGCGGGCGCGACCGGCTCGCTGACGGCTTCTGCGCCGGCGTCCTCCGGCAAGGTGGCTACATTGACGGGTGTCGGGTGATTCGACTGGCAGCCGGCCAGCAGCACGGCAGCGAACGTGAACGCAGGGGTGAGGCGACCGATCCGGGACAGAACGGCGCGGCGGGCTTCTGGCATTGATCTCGCGCGCGTCAGCATGATGGGGGGTCGGGGCATTCTAGGAACCCTCGGGGGCACCGGCAAGGCACATTGTTGTGTCGATTTACGATGCAATTTCCGCGACTTGCGTCACCGGAACCCGTCCTTCCAGCGCCGCAGGGCCGCGAAGGTGGCCGCGCCGTCGTCCAGCGGCGCGCCGGCATGGGCGGCCACCGCGGCACGGACCTCCGCGCAACCGGTGCGCAGGAACGGGTTCACGCGCAGTTCCCTGGCCAGTGTCCCGGGCAGGGTGGGCAGCCCGGCTTCTCGGCGGGCGCGGGCCCAGGCGGTGCAGCGCGCAATATCGTCGTTACCCGGTTCGACGGCAGCAGCGAAGCGGAGGTTCCCGAGCGTGTACTCGTGGGCACAGCAGACCAGGCTGTCGGCAGGCAGGGCGGCCAGGCGTGCAAGGGACGCGTGCATTTCCTCCGGGGAGCCCTCGAACAGTCGGCCGCAGCCGGCACTGAACAGGGTGTCGCCGCAGAACAACAGCGGCTGGCCGTCCATGTCGCCGGCGAAGGCGATGTGGCCGGCGGTGTGGCCGGGGACGTCGATGACGCGCAGCGACAGGCCCAGGGCGGGCAATTCCACCCGGTCACCGTCGCCCACGGGCCGGTCGATGCCGGCGATGTGCTCGTGGCGGGGCCCGAAAACGGTGATGCCGTCGCCGCGCAGTTCCGCCAGCCCGCCGGTGTGGTCGAAGTGGTGGTGGGTGACCAGCACGGCGCACAGGCGGCAGCCGCTTTCGGCCAGCCAGCGGCGGACCGCCCCGGCATCGCCGGGATCGACGACCAGTGCGGCACGGCCGTCGGGCGAGCGGATCGCCCAGATGTAGTTGTCGGTGAAGGCCGGGATCATGGCCAGCCGGGCGGGCAGGCGGGTTTCCAGCAGGGTATCGACGCTCATGCGGGGGTCCGGTAGCCTCGTCGGTGTGTATTCATGATGGGTCATGGCATGGAGCTTCCGCGCCTGTTCCGCGATCCGTTCCGGCGGCTGCCGCCGAACTTCCGCGAACACCTGGACAACTGGTTCGACGGTCCGGCCGGGGCACGGCTGCTGGCTGCCGAGAGGGCAGTGCTCGACCAGGTGACGCCGTGCATTTTCGGCTATCACGCGGTGCAGGTGTGTGCCGTGCGTCCACATTCGTTGCTGCAGGAGAGCCGCATCCTGCGCCGGGTCATGGTCGGGACGGTCGAGTCCGGCGGCGTGGACGTCGCCTGCGACCCGCGGCAGCTGCCGTTTGCCAGCGACGCCCTCGACCTGCTGGTGCTGCATCATGCGCTGGATTTCGAGGACGACCCGCACACCGTGTTGCGCGAGGCCGCGCGGGTGGTGATTCCCGGCGGCGCGGTGGTGGTGGTGGGATTCAACCCCTGGTCGCTGTTCGGCTTCCTGCGTTTCTTCCACCTGGGTGCGCTGGACGCCCCCTGGTTCGCGCGCTGCATCAGTCCCTACCGGGTGAGCGACTGGCTGCGCGTGCTCGACTTCCGCGTTGATGGCCTCGAAAGCAGCTACTATCTGCCGCCGCTGGTTTCGGACAAGTCCGTGCAGCGGTTCGGGTGGCTGGACTACCTCGGCGCCCGCTGGTGGCCACAGCGCGGCATGTTCTACGTGCTGGTGGCGCGCAAGTCGGTGGCGCCGCTGACACCGGTGCGCCGGCCGGAGCGCCAGGTGCGGCCGGTGACGGTAGGCGTCCCGGTTGCGGGCCGCGTCACGCCGGACCATCGCAATCCCTGAATTTTCTGCGGGAAAAATCGCTCGTGAACGAAGTGGGCAAGGACATCGTCGAGGCCTGGACCGACGGCGCGTGCCGTGGCAACCCGGGCCCGGGCGGCTGGGGCGCGGTGTTGCGCTACAAGGGCCGCGAGAAGCAGTTGTGGGGCGGCGAGCGGCTGACCACCAACAACCGCATGGAGTTGCAGGCGGCTATTGCCGCGCTGGAATCCCTGACGCGCCCCTGCACGGTGGCCGTCACCACCGACTCGGAATACGTGAAGAAAGGCATCACCGAGTGGGTGCACGGCTGGAAGAAGCGTGGCTGGAAAACCGCTGACCGCAAGCCGGTGAAGAACGCCGACCTGTGGCAGACACTGGATGCGGTCACCGCGAAGCACCAGGTCAGCTGGCACTGGGTGCGCGGCCACACTGGCCATCCCGAGAACGAGCTGGCCGACCGGCTGGCCAACCGTGGCATCGACGAGTTGCTGGCGGCTGCCGCCGGCGAGGAGTAGGCAGCATGCGCCAGATTGTCCTCGATACCGAGACCACCGGCCTCGAGCCGCACCTCGACCACCGCATCATCGAGATCGGCTGCATCGAGCTGGTCGACCGGCGGCCCACCGGCCGCGTGCTGCACCACTACCTGAATCCCGAGCGCGAGATCGACGCCGGCGCCATCGAGGTGCACGGTCTTACCAACGAGTTCCTCGCGGACAAGCCGCGTTTCGCCGAAGTCGTCGACGAGTTGCTGGACTTCATCCGCGGTGCGGAACTGGTGATCCACAACGCGGCCTTCGATGTCGGCTTCCTGAACGCGGAGTTTGCGCGCCTGGGCACCGGGCTGGGCACGATCGCCGATCATTGCGGGGTGCTGGACACCCTCGCGCTGGCCCGCGACCGCCACCCGGGCCAGCGCAACAGCCTGGATGCGCTGTGCAAGCGCTACGACGTCGACAACAGCCAGCGGACCCTGCACGGCGCCTTGCTCGACGCGGAGATCCTCGCCGACGTCTACCTGGCCATGACCGGCGGCCAGACCGCGTTGCTGCTGGCCGGCGATGCGGCCGACGGACAGGGCGCCGACGAGGCGACGGCCATCCGGCGCCTGCCCGCCGGGCGACCGGCGCTGCGGGTGGTGACCGCCAGCGCAGCCGAGAGCGAGGCGCATGCGCGCCAGCTGGCGGCGCTGGACAAGAGCAGCGGCGGCAAGTGCCTGTGGTTGCAGCAGGAAGCCGCGCCAACCTTGCCGGGTTGAGCGCTATTTCTCTTTTTTGCCAAGGGCTTATGGGCTAAAGTTGACCTGTTGTGGCAGCTCTGCCACAGTCCCGAGATTGCCCACGAAGACAAGGATCCCGCCGTCGATGGTAGCCATCCAGCGCACTTCCTCCCTGAACCTGGTGAAGGACGAGCTCGATGCCACGCTGAAACAGGCGGAGGCCGGGCTGGAAGCGTTCATTGACGATCCGGCCAGCGGCGCGCGCCTGGACGAATGCCTCGAGTGTTTCCACCAGGTGTGGGGCGTGCTGCGCGTCCTTGAGCTGCCCGGGGCGCCCGAGCTGGCACTGGAGCTGGAGCACATCACCCGCGTGGTGAAGGAGAGCGGGGAGGCTGCCCGCGACGGCCAGGTGGCGGCGCTCGGCAACGGCATCATGGTGCTGGGTCGTTACCTGGAATACATGCAGATCAAGGGGCGCAGCCTGCCGCAACTGCTGGTGCCGGCCATCAATGCGCTGCGCCTGTCGGCGAACCGGCCGCCCATCCCGGAGAGCGCATTCTTTCCCTGTGACATCAATGCGCGGCGTGCCGGAGAAGGTGCCGATGCACTGGAATCCGACGAGGAAGTCGCGCGTCTCGCGCGCCGCCTGCGGCAGATGTACCAGGTCGCCCTGCTGTCGGTGCTGCGCGGCGAAAACGTCGCCACCAACCTGCGCATGATGGACCGTGCGCTGGAGCGTATCGACCGCATCGGCGGCGGGACGCCCATGGGCCGCCTCTGGTGGACTGCCCGCGGTGCGCTGCGCGCGCTTGGCCAGGGTGGCGTGGAGATGGACCGCACCCGCAAGCTGTTCCTCGGTGGCGTTGACCGCCAGCTCAAGCTGGTGGTCCAGGACGGTGGCAAGGCATTGCGCGAGGAGCCCTCGAAGGTGCTGCTGCGCGAAGCGGTCTACCTGTCGTCGCTGTTGCCGGCCGGTGATGAATGGGGCGCGGCGATCCGCAAGGCGTTCCGCGTGGCTGCCGACAGCCCGGATGCCGCCGGGCTGGCCGAGGAGCGCGATGTCATGACCGGTCCGGGCGGGTCGGTCATCCGCACCGTGTCCGCGCAACTGCGCGCCGACCTGGGTGGCGTCAAGGATTCGCTCGACCTGGCCGTGCGTGCCGGCGGCGAGGGCGCATACGGCCGTGTTGCCGACGAGTTGCTGAAGGTCGGGCACACCCTCGTGATGCTGGGCCTGCTGCGTGACAGCCAGGTGGTGAAGGAACGCGCCGAACAACTGCGCCAGTGGGACGACGGCCGCGCCATCGATCCGGCGGGCAACGAATTCCAGCGCCTGATCGATGACCTGCTGGCAGTGGAAAACGCCGTGGCCGGCCTCGAAAAGCGCTTCACGCCCGGAGAGTCCAGCGAACTGCAGGGCGAGTCTCAGGTGTCGCTCTACCAGCTCGACGACGCCCGCAAGGTGGTGATCGCCGAGTGCCGGGCCGGCATTGCGCTGGCCAAGCGCGGCATCACCTCGTACATCGAGGCGAACTTCGACCGCATCCACCTCAACAACATCCCGGCCACCCTCAAGGGCGTGGCCGGCGGCCTGCGCTTCCTGAACCTCGCCCGCGCGGTGGGCATCCTCGATGCCTGCGTGTCCTACATCGACACCCGGCTGCTCAATGCCAACCTGCCGTCCCCGGGCGTGAACGACATGGAAACGCTGGCCGATGCCATCACCGGCGTCGACTACTTCCTCGAGAGCATGGAAGAACACAAGCCGATCGGCGAAGGCGTGCTCGAAGTTGCCGAGAGCAGCATGGAAGAACTCGGTACGCCGGTGGCGCGGTCCTGATCGCCCATGACCCTGGACAAGCGTTTCCAGCCTGGCGTGGTACCACCGGCACAAGCCGGTGGCGAGCATTACTGGATTGCCGTCGACGAGGGCCGGGTGCTGCTCATGGAAGACGGCGGCCGCCTGCCGTTGCCGCTGCTGCGCAGTTTCGGACTGACCGGCCTCGATGCCGCCGAGCGCCATTACCTCGGCACCCTCGATGGTCGCCACGTGTTTGCTGTGGCCCTGCGCGAACGCGCGCCGGCACCGCCGGGCATGTATTTCGAGGACCTGCGTCGCCTGCTGGTGGCGCCGGACCCCGCCCTGTTCGCGCTGGCCGGCCGCGCGCGCCAGGTGATCGACTGGGCCGGCAACCACCGTTTCTGCAGCCGTTGCGGCCAGCCTGCCGCGCCGCACGCCACTGACCGGGCGATGGTATGTACCGCCTGTGGCTACACGCAGTATCCTCGGGTCGCTCCCTGCGTGATCGTGCTGGTGACCCGCGGCGACGAGGTGCTGCTGGCGCGCTCGCCGACTTTCCCGCGCGGGCTGTACAGTACGCTGGCCGGCTTCATCGAGGCCGGCGAGAGCGTCGAGGAAGCACTGGTCCGCGAGGTGCGTGAGGAAGTCGGTGTACGCATCGCCGCCCCGCGTTACCTGGCCAGCCAGTCGTGGCCTTTTCCGCATTCGTTGATGCTGGGCTTCCATGCCGAATGGCAGGAAGGCGATATCGTGGTGGACGGCGAGGAAATCGTCGATGCGCAGTGGTTTGCGTTCGATGACCTGCCGTCCATTCCGCCGACGGGATCCATCTCGCGGCTGTTGATCGACTCGTACGTGGCCAGCCGGCGTCGTTGACGCGGGATCTTGCAGCAAGGAGAGGATGACGATGAGCGTCGAATGGGTAGCCGGCCTGTTGGTGGTGGTGGCCATTGCCTGCCTGGGGGGCACGGCCTTCCTGTTCTTCCGCGAGTCCTGGTTGATCCAGTGGCTGCGTGGTACCGCCGGGCTTCTGCTGGCGGCGCTCGCCTTCTATCTCGCGCTGGTGGCCGCCAGCCTGTTCACCTACCAGGCCGTTTCGGCCAGCCAGCCGCTGGCCACCGTCAGTTTCGAGAACGCCGGCCCGCAGACCTGGCAGGTGACCATTGCCGAGGCCAACGGGGATCGTCGTTCCTACGAGGTGCTTGGCGATCTGTGGCAGCTCGACGTGCGCCTGCTGCGCTACAGCGGCATCGGGGCGATCTTCGGTACGTCGCCGTCGTTCCAGCTGGAGCGCGTTGCCGGTCGTTACCTGTCGGTGGAAGACGAGAGTTCCAAGGACCACAGTGACTACCTGCTGGCGCCGCAACCGTTCCTCGGCTTCGACCTGTGGCAGCGCGCGGCTGATCGCGGCAGCCTGATCGTCGAGGCGACCCGCAGCAATGTCGCGCTGGTCCCGATGGCCGAGGGCGCCATCTTCGAGGTGACGCTGGGCGAGGAGGATGTGCTGTCCCTGCGCGCCGCCAACAGTGCCGCCGAGCAGGCGCTCAAGAGCCTCGGTGAATGACGCGCGGCCGTTGATGCCGCGCTAGAGGTGCGACAGCAGGTCCGGGTGGTCGGCGAGGTGGGGCACCACGCGCCGCTCATGCAGTACCAGCGCGCCGTTCCCGTCAAAGCCCACGCGGGTAATCGAGGTGTTGGCGATCTGCCAGTCCAGCCGGCCTGATTCGGTGGCCGCCAGGTGCTGCAGGGTCGCCGTGATCGGTCCACCGGACGTGAACACTGCCACGCGCGTCCCCTTGCCGTGGCGTTGCGCGATGTTGCGCAGCGCGGCAAGAACCCCGTTGCTGAAAGTCCCCCAGTCGCCGATGCCGGCGCCTTGCCATTCGCCACCCACCCATTCGTCCACCACCCGTTCGAACACGCGGCGGAACTGGTCGCGCTGGCCCTTGATATCCATCAGCAGCATGGCCACCGACGGCTCGCGCAGGATGACCCGCGGAATGGCGTACTGGAGCAGGCGGTCGGCATCCAGCTCGTTGAAACCACCGTCCACCCGCACCTCGAGCGGCTGGCCCGCCTCGTCGAGCGCCAGGCGCGCGGTGTGCTGCTGGCGCTCCCGCTCGCCGGCATAGGCGGCGTCGAAACGGATGTCCTGTTCGCGCAGCCACTGCCCGAGGCGGCGGCTTTGCGCGATGCCCAGTTCGGAAAGCCTGTCGTAGACCTGTTCGCCGAATGACGCCTGGCCGTGTCGGATGAGGTAAAGCTCGCCCATGTCTGAGTTGCTGCCGGTGCGTGGGGCCGGGGGAGGGTCTGGTAAGATGGCCGGCCCGGAGGCGGCGCCGCCATTATGGTCGAACCGCGTCCCCAGTTGGAGATTGTCCGATGGAATTCCTCGCCGATTACGGCATGTTCCTGCTCAAGGCCACGACCATTGTCGTCGCCATCCTGGTGGTCGTCGGCGGGCTGGGCTCGCTGGCCCGGCACAACAAGCGCCAGTCCGTGCACGGCGAGATCCAGGTCGATTGCCTGAACGACGATTTCGATGACATGGCGGCGACCATCCGCGAGGAAGTACTGCCCGAAGAGGTGCTCAAGCGCGAGGAAAAGGAGCGCCGCAAGCAGGAGAAGGCCCGCGAGAAGGAAGCGTCGGACCACCCGCGCAAGCGCGTGTTCGTGCTGGATTTCGACGGTGACATCCAGGCCTCGGCGGTTGATGAGCTGCGCCACGAGATCACCGCCGTGCTGGCGGTGGCCACCGACAAGGACGAAGTGGTGCTGCGCCTGGACAGCGGCGGCGGCATGGTGACGGGCTACGGCCTCGCGGCCTCGCAACTGGAGCGCATCCGCCGGGCCAGGGTCCCGCTCACCGTTTGCGTGGATGAAATCGCTGCCAGTGGCGGCTACATGATGGCCTGCGTGGCCGACCGCGTGCTGGCCGCGCCTTTTGCCGTGCTCGGCTCGATCGGCGTGGTCGCCCAGATCCCCAACTTCAACCGCCTGCTGCGCAAGCACGAGATCGACATCGAACTGCACACCGCCGGCGAGTACAAGCGCACGCTGACCATGTTCGGCGAGAACACCGACAAGGCCCGCGAGAAGTTCCGCGAGGAACTGGAGGACGTGCACGGCCTCTTCAAGGCGTTTGTCGGCCAGTGGCGCCCGCAGGTGGACCTGGCGAAGGTCGCCACCGGCGAGCACTGGTTCGCGCTGCGCGCGAAGGAACTGCAGCTGGTCGACGAGTTGATGACCAGTGACGAATACCTGGTGAATGCCGCGAAGGAAGCCGACGTATTCCACGTGCACTGGCAGCACCGCAAGACGCTGGCTGAACGCATGGGGTTCGCCATGGAAGGTGCCGTCGACCGCATCCTCGTGCGCTGGTGGGGACGACTCACCCGTACGCCCACCCTGTAATGCTGCCGGAGGACAACGCCATGACCCGTTTCCGTGCCCTGCGAGTCACCGAGGAGAACGGCCAGTACGTGCCGCGCGTGGTCGAGCGTTCGCTGGACGAACTGCCGGCCGGCGACGTGGTGGTGCGCGTGGAGTACTCGTCGCTGAATTACAAGGACGCCTTGTCGCTCACCGGCAACAAGGGTGTTACCCGCAAGTACCCGCACACGCCTGGGATCGATGCGGCCGGCACGGTGGTGTCCTCGGGCGTGGGACGTTTCGAGCCGGGCGATCGCGTGATTGTTACCGGCTATGACCTCGGCATGAACACCGACGGTGGCTACGGCGAACTCATCCGCGTGCCGGCCGGCTGGGTGGTGCCCATGCCCGGCCACCTCGATGCGCGTTCGGCCATGATGCTGGGCACGGCCGGCCTGACCGCCGCGTTGTGCGTGGATTCGCTGCTGCAGGTGGGCATCGCCCCGGACCAGGGCGAAGTGCTGGTCACCGGTGCCACCGGCGGCGTGGGCTCGATCGCGGTGATGCTGCTGGCGCTGGAGGGCTTCGACGTGGTGGCCAGCACCGGCAAGGCCGATCGTGCCGACTGGCTGAAGTCGATCGGTGCGGCTGCCGTCATCGGCCGTGACGAACTGCAGGCCGGTACCGACAAGGCCATGCTCAAGGAGCGCTGGGCGGGTGTGGTGGACACCGTCGGCGGCGACATCCTGTTCAACGCGGTGAAGGCGACGAAATACGGCGGCAGCGTCGCGTGCTGCGGCCTCACCGCCGGGCCGAACTTCAAGGGCAACGTGTTCCCGTTCATCCTGCGCGGCGTGAACCTGCTGGGCGTGGACTCGGTGGAACTGCCGATCGACTTCAAGGTGCAGATGTGGGAGCAGCTGGCGCACGACTGGCGGCTGCCGACACTGGCGTCGATCACCGAGGAAATCCCGCTCGCCGACGTGCCGGCGCATGCGGCGCGCATCCTCGCCGGCGGCGTGGCCGGGCGGGTGCTGGTACGCGTGGCCGGCTGATCTCCGGCCGCAATGAAAAGGCCCGGCATTGCGCCGGGCCTTTTTTGTTTCCGGCGAAAGAGTCTTCAGCCGCGCTGGTAGACCGGCCGCGTCTCGTACACGTCCGCCTGGTACCCCGTGGAGAAGTCCTTCAGGCCGTTGAGCGTATCGACGATGGACTTGCCTTCCTTGACGTCGAAGGCGTTGATGCCGCAGCGGTACATGCCGAACACCTGGTCGCGCTGGACATCGCCCACGGCGCGGATTTCGCCGCCGTAGCGGTGACGTTCGCGCAACTCGCGCGCGTAGGACAGCCCGCGGCCGTCATGGAAGGCCGGGAAATTCACGCATACCAGGTCGATGCCCGCCAGGTGCGGCACGATGTCGGCCACGCCTTCGCCCGGCTCGATGCGCACGCCCAGCCTGCCGTCGCGGGCCAGCAGGGCAGGGGCGTCGGCGAGGAAGGTGGCCAGCGGTACCACCACGTCGATCTCGCCGTCGGCCGGCACCGCTGCACCGGCTTCCAGGTAGGTCCAGCGGTCGTCGACCAGCTGCCGGTCACGAATGATCTTTCGCATACACACGCTCCCGGAACGGTTCGATGCCAAGACGGCGGTAGGTGTCGATGAAGCGCTCTTCCTCGTCGCGGCGCGTCTCGAGGTAGACGTCGATGAGTTTTTCCACCACGTCGGCCACTTCGTCGGCGTAGAACGACGGCCCGAGCACTTCGCCCAGCGCGCCGTCGTGGCCCATGTGGCCGCCCACCTGCACCTGGTAGAACTCCTCGCCCTTCTTGTCCACGCCGAGGATGCCGATGTGGCCGATGTGGTGGTGGCCGCAGGCGTTCATGCAACCGGAGATGTTCAGGTCGATGTCGCCGATCTCGTACAGGTAGTCGAGGTCGTCGAAGCGGCGCTGGATCTGCTCGGCGATGGGAATCGACTTGGCGTTGGCCAGCGAGCAGTAGTCGCCGCCCGGACAGGCGATGATGTCGGTGAGCTTGCCGATGTTGGGGGTCGCGAAACCGAGGATGGTCAGCGCTTCCCAGACCATCGGCAGGTCCGACTGCTTGACGTCGGCCAGCACGAGGTTCTGGTCGTGCGTGGTGCGCACCTCGCCGAAGCTGTACAGGTCCGCGAGATCGGCCACGGCGTCGAGCTGGGCGTCGGTGATGTCGCCCGGCGCCACGCCGGTCTTCTTGAGCGACAGCATTACCATCGCGTAGCCGGGCACGCGGTGCGCGAACACGTTGTTGCGGTACCAGAAGCGGAACGCCTGGCTGGTGGCCAGCAGGTCCTGCAGGTCCGGGTCGGTGGCCGGCAGGTCCTCGTAGGGCGGCGCGGTGAAATGCGAGGCCAGGCGCTCGACCTCGCCGGCCGGCACCTTCATGGGGCCGTCCTTGATCCACTGCCACTCGTCCTCGACCATCTTCGCGAACACGTCCGGACCGAAGGCCTTGACGATGATCTTGATGCGCGCCTTGAACTTGTTGTCGCGGCGGCCGTGCATGTTGTACACGCGCAGGATCGCCTCGAGGTAGCTGAGCAGGTCCTCGCCGGGGAGATCCTGCTTGATGACCACGCCTTTCATCGGCGTGCGGCCGAGGCCGCCGCCGGCCTGCACGCTGAAGTACGTCGTGCCGTTCTCGACGCGGTCGATGCGCACGCCCACGTCGTTGAACATCCACACCGAGCGGTCGTGGGTGGTCGCGGTCACGGCGATCTTGAACTTGCGCGGCAGCCAGTTGAATTCCGGGTGGAAGGTGGCCCACTGGCGGATCAGCTCGCACCACGGACGCGGATCCGCGACCTCGTCGGCGGCCACGCCGGCGAAGTGGTCGGTGCAGATGTTGCGGATGCAGTTGCCACTGGTCTGGATGGAGTGCATCTCCACCGTGGCCAGCTCGGCGAGGATTTCCGGCACGTCTTCCAGCGCCGGCCAGTTGAGCTGGATGTTCTGGCGCGTGCTGACGTGGGCATAACCCTTGTCCCAGGTGCGCGTGATGTGCGCGAGCTTGCGCAACTGCTTGCTGTTGAGCATGCCGTACGGCACGGAAATGCGGTACATCGGCGCAAAGCGCTGGATGTACAGGCCGTTGCGCAGGCGCAGGTGGCGGAATTCGTCGTCGCTCAGGTCGCCGGCGAGGTAGCGGCGGGTCTGGTCGCGGAACTGCGCGACGCGCTCATCGAGCAACTGGCGGTCGATGGCCGAGTAGACGTACATGGCGGCTGGGGTCCTGGCGATGCCTGGCGCCGGAGGGAGTCCCGGCGGGGAGGCGCAAGGTTACCGCCTGGGCCTTATCCGTCAAAGCCCATATTCGCAATATCGTTTTCAGGCAAAAGGCGTTAAGGCTGGCTGTTGTACAGCGTGTGCATGACCAGCGCGATGACCACCACGGCAAAGATCACGCCGCCGAGGATGGCCAGCGTCAGGTGGTCGCGGAACGGGTCTTCGCGGCCCGGGGGGCGGCTGAGGTCGAACGGCGGGCGCGGGTCCCTGGCGCGCGGGGTTCGATCGCTTCCTGCGAGCGGTCTGGACTGCTCGGACATGGGGACCTGGCGTACTGGCGGGGTGACGTGAAAGCCGGTGGACTGGCTGGCCTGCAGGTTAGCCACGCCGTCACGCGCACCCTATTCGGTGAAGTACGTAGACACGCTGTAGAGAGGGGGGGCATGCCCCCGACGCTGTTGCGCTATCGGGGGCATGGCCCCTCTCTACAGGGATTGCTCAGGCCGGGTCGTAACCGAGGTGCGAACCCAGCCAGCGCTCCACCTGCGCCGTGCTCATGCCCTTGCGCTTCGCGTAGTCGGCCACCTGGTCGCGGTCGATCTTGCCGATGTTGAAGTAGCTGGACTTCGGGTGCGCGAAGTAGAAGCCGCTGACGGAGGAGGGCGGCCACATCGCGAAACTCTCGGTGAGCGTGATGCCGGTGGCCTTCGGCGCGTCGAGCAGGTCGAACAGGATGCCCTTCTCGGTGTGGTCCGGGCACGCCGGGTAGCCTGGCGCCGGGCGGATGCCCTGGTACTGCTCGTCGATCAGCGCGTCGTTGTCCAGCTGCTCGTCCGCCACGTAGCCCCACAGCTCGCGGCGCACGCGCGCGTGCATGTACTCGGCGAAGGCCTCGGCGAAGCGGTCGGCCAGCGCCTTGACCATGATCGCGTTGTAGTCGTCGCCCTTGGCCGCGTACTCCTTCGCGATGTCCTCCACGCCCAGGCCCGCCGTCACCGCGAAGCCGCCCACGTAGTCGGCCACCCCGGATTCCACCGGCGCCACGAAGTCGGCCAGCGAGCGCAGCGGCTTGCCTTCCACGGCCACCTGCTGGCGCAGGAAGTGCAGGCGGGTGAGTTCGTGGGTGCGGGTGTCGTCGGTGTACAGCGCCACGTCGTCGTGGCCCACGCGGTTGGCCGGCCAGAAGCCGATCACGGCGTTGGCCTGGATGCGCGGCTCCTGCAGCAGTTTCACCAGCATCGCCTTGGCGTCCTTCCACAGCGCGCGCGCCGCTTCACCGACCACCTTGTCCTCGAGGATCTTCGGGAACTTGCCGGCGAGGTCCCAGCTGATGAAGAACGGCGTCCAGTCGATGTACGGCACCAGCTCGTCGAGGCTGACGCGGGTGAACGTCTTCGTACCGAGGAACGACGGCTTCTTCGGCGCGTAGCCGTGCCATTCCACCGCCGTGCCGCGCGCGGCGGCTTGCGGGTAGGGCACCACCGTGCCCTTGGGCGCGCGGTTTTTCGCCCGCTCGCGGATCTCCGCGTACTCGGCGCGGCGGTCGGCGATGAAGCCTTCCTTGAGGTCGCGCGACAGCAGCGAGGTAGCCACGCCCACGGCGCGCGAGGCGTCCGGCACGTACACGGTCACGCCGCGCTTGTAGCCCGGCTCGATCTTGATGGCGGTATGCGCCTTGGAGGTGGTGGCGCCGCCGATCAGCAGCGGGATGTCGAAGCCCTCGCGCTCCATTTCCTTCGCCACGTGCACCATCTCGTCCAGCGACGGGGTGATCAGGCCGGACAGGCCGATGATGTCCACCTTGTGCTCGCGGGCGGCGGCCAGGATCTTCTCGCAGGACACCATCACGCCGAGGTCGACCACGTCGTAGCCGTTGCAGGCCATGACCACGCCGACGATGTTCTTGCCGATGTCGTGCACGTCGCCCTTGACGGTGGCCATCAGCACCTTGCCCTTGGACTGCGCGTCGGGGCCCTTTTCGGCCTCGATGAACGGGATCAGGTGCGCCACCGCCTGCTTCATCACGCGCGCGGACTTCACCACCTGCGGCAGGAACATCTTGCCCTCGCCGAACAGGTCGCCGACCACGTTCATGCCCGCCATCAGCGGGCCCTCGATCACCTCGATCGGGCGCTTCACGGCCAGGCGCGCTTCCTCGGTGTCCTCGACGATGAACGTGGTGATGCCCTTCACCAGCGCGTGTTCGAGCCGCTTGTTGACCGGCAGCTCGCGCCAGGACAGGTCCTCGGCCTGCTTCTGCGCCGCGTCACCCTTGAACTGCTCGGCGATCTCCAGCAGGCGTTCGCCGGCATCCTCGCGGCGGTTGAGGATCACGTCCTCGATGCGCTCGCGCAGCTCCGGCGGGACCTCCTCGTAGATCTCCAGCTGGCCGGCGTTGACGATGCCCATGTTCAGGCCGGCGCGGATTGCATGATAGAGGAATACCGCGTGGATGGCCTCGCGCACGCGGTTGTTGCCGCGGAACGAGAACGACACGTTGGAGATGCCGCCGGAGGTGAGCGCGTGCGGCAGGTGGTCGCGCACGTAGGCACAGGCCTCGACGAAGTCCAGGCCGTAGCGCGCGTGCTCCTCGATGCCGGTGGCCACCGCGAACACGTTGGGGTCGAAGATGATGTCGGCCGGGTCGAAGCCGGCTTCCACCAGCAGGTCATAGGAGCGCTGGCAGATGGTCGACTTGCGCTCGTACGTGTCGGCCTGGCCCTGCTCGTCGAAGGCCATCACCACCACGGCGGCGCCGTAGCGCTGGCAGAGCTTCGCCCGGGCGAGGAACTCGTCCACGCCTTCCTTCATGGAGATGGAGTTGACGATGCACTTGCCCTGCACGCACTTGAGGCCCGCCTCGATGATCTCCCACTTGGACGAGTCGATCATCACCGGCACTTTCGCGATGTCCGGCTCGCTCATGCACAGGTTCAGGAACGTCACCATGGCGGCCTGCGAGTCGAGCATGCCTTCGTCCATGTTGATGTCGATCACCTGCGCGCCGTTCTCCACCTGCTGGCGGGCCACGGCGAGTGCCTCGTCGAATTTCTCCTCGAGGATCAGGCGGGCGAACATCTTCGAGCCGGTGACGTTGGTGCGCTCGCCCACGTTGACGAACAGCGACGTGCCGCGCTCGATCACGAACGGCTCGAGGCCGGACAGGCGGCAGGCCGGCGGGATTTCCGGCACCGCGCGCGGCGGGATCTTCGCCACGGCCTGCGCGATGGCGCGGATGTGGTCGGGCGTGGTGCCGCAGCAGCCGCCGACGATGTTCAGGAAACCGCTCTGTGCCCACTCGGCGACCATCGGCGCCATGTCTTCCGGCGTGAGGTCGTAGCCGCCGAAGGCGTTCGGCAGGCCGGCGTTCGGGTGCGCGGAAATGCGCGTGTCGGCGACGTTGGACAACTCCTGCACGTAGGCGCGCAGTTCCTTCGGGCCCAGCGCGCAGTTCAGGCCGATGGATAGCGGCTTCGCGTGGCGCAGCGAGTACCAGAAGGCGGTGGCGGTCTGGCCGGACAGCGTGCGGCCGGACAGGTCGGTGATGGTGCCGGAGATCATCACCGGCAGCTCGACGCCCTCGCGCTGGAAGTATTCCTGCACGGCGAACACGGCGGCCTTGGCGTTCAGCGTGTCGAACACCGTTTCGATCAGCAGGATGTCGGCGCCGCCCTCGACCAGGCCGGCGGTGGCCTCGACGTAGTTGGCGACCAGTTCATCGAACGAGGTGTTGCGGAACCCCGGGTTGTTCACGTCCGGCGAGATGGACGCGGTGCGGCTGGTCGGGCCGAGCACGCCGGCCACGAAGCGCGGCTTGTCGGGGTTCTGCGCGGTGAACTCGTCGCACAGGCGGCGTGCCAGCGCAGCGGCCTCGCGGTTGAGCTCCGGCACCAGTTCCTCGAGGTGGTAATCCGCCTGCGAGACGCGCGTGGAGTTGAAACTGTTGGTTTCGAGGATGTCGGCGCCGGCCTCCAGGTACTGGCGGTGGATGCCACCGATCACGTCCGGGCGCGTCAGCACCAGCAGGTCGTTGTTGCCCTTGAGGTCGTGCGGGTGGTGCGCGAAGCGGTCGCCGCGGTAGTCCTCCTCGGTCAGCCCGTGCTGCTGGATCATCGTGCCCATCGCGCCGTCCAGGACCAGGATGCGGCGGGCGAGGGCCGCGTGCAGGGCAGCGGTGCGGGACTGGATCTGGGCGGCGCGGTCGGTCATGTCCGGGTATCTTCTCTGGGCAAGGTCGGAACCCCTTGGCGGTCAAGGGGAAAAGGCGGGCAGTTTAACGGATGGATGGCGTCGGCCGGGCTTTCTCGCAAAGCGCGAATTGCCGAGCGGGGGAATCCGTCTATAATGCGGCCGATCAAACCCGAGCATTTTACTAGGGTATTCCCGGATGAGCGAAGTGGTTGCCCCCGAAACACTGGTCGATATCAAGCCGGCGGCGCAGGACTACCTGATCGGCCTGCTGGCCAAGCAGGAGCAGCCGGGCATCGGCGTGCGCATCTTCGTCGAGCGCCCCGGCACGCCGCACGCCGAGTGCTGCATGGCCTACTGCCTGCCGGGCGAGGAGGTCGAGGGTGATGTCCGCTACGAGTACAACGGTTTCCACGCCTTCATCGAGGGCAAGAGCGTCCCCTACCTGGTGGATGCGGTCATCGACTACAAGAAGGACGCCATGGGCGGCCAGCTGACCTTCCGCGCGCCGCGCTCCAAGGTCCCGGACCTCAACGCCGACGCCACGCTGGAAGAGAAGATCAACTACTTCCTGTACAGCGAGATCAACCCGCAGTTGTCCTCGCACGGCGGCAACGTGTCGTTGCTCGAACTGTCCGAGGACCACATCGCCACCCTGGAATTCGGCGGTGGCTGCCAGGGCTGCTCGGCGGTGGACCTGACCCTGCGCGAGGGTGTCGAGAAGACCCTCATGGAGCGCATCCCGGAACTCAAGGGCGTGCGTGACAAGACCGATCACAGCGTGCGTGACAACGCGTACTACAAGTGACCTGCGTGGCATGAAAAAGGGCGCCTTCTGGCGCCCTTTTCTGTTAACGACGGTGTGCGAACTGTCAGGCCGGCTTGCCGCGCCCCGGCAGCACGTTGCGCAGCTTGTCGGCCATCTTGCGTACCGCCTCCTCGGTCATCGTCCAGTCGATGCAGCCGTCGGTGACGCTCTTGCCGTACTCGAGTTGTGACAGGTCCTTGGGGATCTTCTGGTTGCCGAACTTCAGGTGGCTCTCCACCATCATGCCGATGATGGACTTGTTGCCCTCGATGATCTGGTTGGCCACGTTGTCCATGACCAGCGGCTGCAGGCCCGGATCCTTGTTCGAGTTGGCGTGGCTGGCATCGATCATGATGTTGCCACTGACCTTGGCCTTGGCCAGCGCCTGCTCGGCCAGCGCGACGCTGACCGAGTCATAGTTGGGCTTGCCATTGCCGCCACGCAGCACCACATGGCCGTACCGGTTGCCGGTGGTGTGCACGATGGACAACTGGCCATCGAGGTTCACGCCCAGGAAGCTGTGCGGGTGGGCTACTGACTGCAGGGCATTGGTAGCCACCTCCAGACCGCCGTCGGTACCGTTCTTGAAACCTACCGGCGTGGACAGGCCCGAACTCATTTCCCGGTGCGTCTGGGACTCGGTGGTGCGGGCACCGATCGCGCTCCAGCTGATCAGGTCGTGCAGGAACTGCGGGCTGTTCGGGTCCAGCGCCTCGGTGGCCGCCGGCAGGCCAAGCTCGGCGATGTCCAGCAGCAACTTGCGGGCGATGTGCAGGCCTTCCTGGACCTTGAAGGTGTCGTCCATGTACGGGTCGTTGATCAGGCCCTTCCAGCCCACCGTGGTGCGCGGCTTCTCGAAGTACACCCGCATCACCAGGTACAGCGTGTCCTGGACTTCCGCGGCCAGCGTCTTCAGCTTGTACGCGTATTCCATGGCCGCCTTGGTGTCATGGATGGAGCAGGGGCCGATGACGATGAACAGGCGGTGGTCCTTGCGCTCCAGGATGGCCTTGATGGTTTCGCGGCCGGTGTTGACCGTCTCGCGGGCGCTGGCCGACAAGGGCAGCTCATCGTGCAGCTGGCGCGGCGTGATGAGCGGCTGGATGGCGCGGATGTTGGCATTTTCGATCGGGTGGGAAGACATCGTCGTGACTGCTTTGGCCTGTGTCCGGGTGCCCGATTCTAACCGATCGGGGGGCGTGTCGGGAGTTGCGTAAAGTGCTGCCGGCGGGCCGCGCGGATCAGCGCGCGGCGTTGGCCGCCTTGACCTTGGGCAGGACCTTGCCGTCGAGCGTCATGTCCGTCAGTACCAGGCTGCCGCGCGCCACCGCGTTTTCCACGTGTTCGAAACGGACCATGAACCAGTCGAGCGCCGGTGCCACCCATACCCGCGTGCGGCGGGATTTCTGCGGGTAGCGGCGCTCGACGACCCAGGCATCGAAAGTGCCGAGCGGGGTTTCGACTTTCTCCTGGCCGGTGACCACGAAGTGCACGTCCTTGCGCTCGCCGCGGTAGAGGATGGTCAGGTCGAGCTTGCGGGCGCCGTCGCGCAACAGGCAGCGCGCCAGCATGGCCATGTTCAGGCCGTCAAACACCCCCGGCTCAAGAGCCAGTTCTGTCCGCTTTCCCCCGCGTGACTCGATGGCCAGGCGGCGCTCCCAGTCGAAGGTGATGGCGCTCTGCCGCTCTATGCCCAGCCCGTGGAACTCGTGCTGGTAGTCGTGGGCCTTCACCTGGCAGGCGTGCCAGTCGAAGTGCGACAGTTCGTGGTGACGCAGGAAGCGGTTCTCCACCCGGAAGCTGGCTTCGTGGCGCGCGCCGCCCTGCGGGCGGATATCCACATAGGCCGGCGTGCCGGCAGGGATGCCGTTGACGGTGATGCGGTAACGGGCGCTCACCGGCACGAGATCGGGCAAGCCCGCGGCGAATGCGGCATTCCCGCCGACGAGCAGGGCGAGAACCAGGGCGGCAAGCAGTCTCACATCTGTTCCTTCTGCTCGCGGTAGTGCGTGAACATCTGCTCGAGGCTGTAGCGTGGTGTGAAGCCGAAGGTCTCGCGGAACAGCGAGCCGTCGATCACCACCGGGAACTTGAAGTAGTTGACCAGGTACAAGGGGAAGGATTTCCAGCCGAGCACGGCGCTGATGGCCTTGGGTACGTTGGCGGGCACGGAGGGGATCGGTACCTTCCGGCAGCCGCAGCGTGCCAGTGCCCTGTCGTAGGCCACCCAGTCGTCCGGTGCCACGTTGTAGATGCCGGGCTTGTTCTTGCGGAACGCCACTTCCACCGCGTCGGCCATGTCCTCCACGTGCATGAACTGCATGATCGGCGAGAAGCCGATCAGCCAGGGTGCGTGACGGTTGCCGAGGATCCGGCTCATGGTGTTGTTCACGCCGGGGCCGATGACGTTGCAGGGGCGCAACAGTGTCATGTGCAATTCCGGGTGCTTCCACAGGTAGATGGCCGACAGGTTCTCCAGCTCCACCGAGTGCACCAGGTCGCTGGCGATCTCCGTGGCTTTCAGCGGCGCGTCTTCGCCGATCAGCGCCGGGTTGTACTGGTGTGCGCCATAGACGTGGAAGGTGGACAGCACCAGCACCTGTCGCGCGCCGTATTTTACCGACAGGTCGAGCAGCTTCTGGGTGCCGAGCACATTGGCGGCGTAGCGGCTGGCGCGGCTGGCCTGCGAGGTGAGGATGCGGCCGAGATGGATGACCGCCATTGGCCGGTGCTTGCGGAAGATGTCCTCGAACTCGCGCTTGTTGAAATCGGTCATGTAGCCGACCACGTCGCCGCCGAGTTCCGGCTTGTGCCGGAAGTCCACCGCGATCACCTGGCAGTCGCGGCGCAGGCGCCTGACTACCTGCTGGCCGAGGGCGCCGCCGGCACCGGTAACCATGACCACCGGTCGCGCGGCCGCGGGCTTGGCAGGCGAGGAGGGGGCTGTATTGCGCGCAGCTTTCTTGCGCGGCTTTGCTTCGCTGTTCATCAGAAAATCGACTTCCGTTCAGCCAGGCCGGTGGCGATCAGCGCATCGATGCGCGCCTTGACCGCCTCCACGTTCTCGCGGATTTCTTCCTCTGACCCGGCCGGCTCGAAGCGCATCGGTTCGCCGAAATGCATGATCACTTTCGCCGGCAGGATGAACGGGAAGGTCACGGGCACGTAGGGCAGCCCGGTCAGCTTCGCCAGCGGCTTGATGTGGCCCAGCGCCGGGATGGTTTCCTCGCAGCCGACGATGCCCACCGGGATGATCGGCGCCTGGTGATTGATGGCCAGGTGCATGAATCCGTGGCCGAAGCGCTGCAACTGGTAGCGCTTGCGGTACACCTTGCTGGCCCCGCGGATACCCTCGGGAAACACGATGATGGCTTCGTCCTTGTCGAGCATCTTGGCGCAATTGGTGGGCTCGCCCACCACGGCGCCGACGCTGTTGAGCAGGTTGCCCACGAACGGCACCGAGGGGAAGAAGCGTTCCATCATCGCGCGTGCTGCACGCGGACCGTGCGGGTTGGTGGCCAGTGCATAGCCAACCATCATGGCGTCAATCGGCAGTTGCCCGCTGTGGTTGCCGATGACCAGGCAGCGACCGCTGGCCGGAATGTTTTCCAGGCCGTGCGCCTCGACGCGGAAGTACTTCTCGTAGAACGGCCGGAACGCGCCGATGGCGAGGCGCGCCATGTCGTTGTTGTAGCCCCAGGGGTCGTAGTCGAGGCTGCCCACCGGTTTGGGTGCGGACGCCAGCAGCGCCTCCAGTTCCTCGTTGACCACCAGCTTCCGCCAGAAACCGCGCTCCGCCATGCCCGCCCCTGTGCAGCGAGGGGCGTTGCCCCCGACTGCTCTTCCTGTAGAGAGGGGGCCATGCCCCCGACCTTCGCATCGAGGGCGCCATCATATCCGAGCTGCCAGCCCCGAAAACAAAACGGCCCGCACGAGGCGGGCCGTCTGTCAGTCCGGCGGAAGATCAGGCCTTGGCGGCCTTGCCCTTCGCCGCCTTGGTGGCGACCTTCGCCTTGGCCGCTTTGGGCTTGGCGGCGGTCTTGGCCGCCGGCTTGCGGGCCGGGACCTTCTTCACCGTCTTGCGCACGGCCTTGGTGGCCTTGCCGATGTTGCGCTCGACCTGGGTCAGCTGCTTCTGCACCTGCTTTTCGTAGGTGCCGAGCACGCGCGCCACTTCCTCGGCCTGCTTGGTGGCAAACTGCAGGGCGTTGAGCTCTGCCTTGAGGATCGCGTGCGCGGCGCGGGATTCGCGCAGCTGCTCGCCGGCGTCGCCAACGGCCTTCTTCACGTTGTCGGCGCTGGTGCGCAGGGCGTCTTCGGCCTTCTCGCGATAGCTTTCCTGCAGGTCCTTGAGCTTCTCGATGTTGAGGTTGTCGAGTTGCTTGTTCAGCAGGTCACGGGCCTTTTCGATCTGGTCGTCGAGGCGGGCGAGCTGCTTCTCGCGTTCCTTGCGGACGCGCTCGGTGAGTTGCTCTACGCGCTGGATCAGGTCGTTGAGCGGACTCTTCGCTTTCGCGGCTTTGCTGGTAGCCATGATGCTCATCCAAAGAATGATGGGTAACCGGGGCGCCTGAATGTCGGACAACGGCCTCCAGGACGGCCCATTTTGCGTGACCGCATCCGGGGCAGGGAACCTGACTGTCCGACAATCGCCCGTCAATGGGTTCAATCTGACGAAAGGTCGGGTCTGCCCCGGCAGCCGTTCGTGCCCGAAGGAGCAGGTGCGCCTATTCCTGGATGTCCGGGTAGTTGCTACCTTTTATAACCATTCGCCCAGGACGCCGGACCCAGCCATGAAACTGCAGCAATTGCGCTACATCTGGGAGGTCGCCCGCCATGACCTCAACGTGTCCGCCACCGCGCAGAGCCTGTTCACCTCCCAGCCGGGCATCAGCAAGCAGATCCGCCTGCTGGAGGACGAACTCGGCGTCGAGATCTTCAGCCGCAGCGGCAAGCACCTGACGCGGGTTACCCCGGCCGGCGAAGCGATCCTGCGCATAGCGGGCGAAATCCTGCGCAAGGTCGATGCCATCAAGCAGGTGTCGCAGGAGTTCAGCGACGACCGTCGCGGCAGCCTGTCCATCGCCACCACCCATACCCAGGCGCGCTATGCGCTGCCGGCCGTGGTCGAGTCGTTCATGCGTCACTACCCGGACGTGTCGCTGCACATGCAGCAGGGCACGCCCATGCAGATTGCCGAGATGGCCGCCGACGGCACCGTCGATTTCGCCATTGCCACCGAGGCGCTGGAGTTGTTCGGCAACCTGGTGATGCTGCCTTGCTACCACTGGAACCGTTGCGTGGTGGTCCCGCGCGGGCATCCGCTCGCCCAGGTATCGAAGCTCACCCTCGAGGACATCGCGCGGCACCCGATCGTCACCTACGTGTTCGGCTTCACCGGGCGCTCCAAGCTGGACGATGCTTTCACCCGGCGTGGTCTCACGCCGCGGGTGGTGTTCACCGCGGCCGATGCCGACGTGATCAAGACCTACGTACGGCTGGGGCTCGGGGTGGGCATCGTGGCGCACATGGCGGTGAGTGCCGACGACAAGGACCTGGTGGCCCTGGATGCCAGCCACCTGTTCGAGGCCAGCACCACCCGCATCGGATTCCGCAAGGGGACCTTCCTGCGCGGGTTCATGTACGAGTTCATGCGCGAATTCGCCCCGCACCTGACGCGCGAGCGCATCGATGCGGCGGTGCATGCCCACTCCCGCCAGGAGATCGACGAGCTGTTCCGCGACGTGACCTTGCCGGTGCGCTGAACGAGCGGGCCGCGCCGGCATCCGCCGGCGCGCGCTCAGGATTCGATGTTGGTGATGTGCAGCCCGCATTCCTTCTTGGTGGAATCCTCCCACCACCAGCGCCCTTCGCGCTCGTGCTGGCCGGGCAGGATGGCGCGGGTGCAGGGGTCGCAGCCGATGCTCACGAAGCCGCGCTCGTGCAGTGCGTTGTAGGGCACGTTGTTGCCGCGGATGTAGCGCCACACGTCGATGGAGCGCCAGTTGGCCAGCGGGTTGTATTTCACCAGCGCCCCGGAAGCGCCGGTGGACGCGCCATCGACCTGTACCACCGGGATCACGGCGCGCGTGCCGGGGCTCTGGTCCTTGCGCTGCCCGGTGATCCAGGCCTCCAGGGTTGCGAGCTTCCGGCGCAGAGGCTCCACCTTGCGGATGCCGCAGCATTCCTTGTGGTCGTCGCGGTAGAAGCTGAACAGGCCCTTTTCGCGAACGAGTTGCTCGACGGCACCGGCATCCGGGAACATCACCTCGAGCGCAATGCCGTAGTGGTCGCGGACCTTCTCGAGGAACTCGTAGGTCTCGCGGTGCAGGCGGCCGGTGTCCAGGCAGAACACGCGCACGTCGGGGCGGAGCTTCACCGCCATGTCCACCAGTACCACGTCCTCCGCACCGCTGAACGACAGGGCGATGTTGTCGTGGTGGGCGAGCGCGTGGCGCAGGATTTCCTGCGGGGTCTTGAGGTCGAGTTCCAGGGCCCAGGTCTTGACCTGGTCGTCGCTGTAGGTGGGCATGTGCGTATCCGTGCGCCGTCAGGCAGGGCTGGCAGTTTAGCGACGGCCCGGGTTGGCCTCAAAGAACGTTCTGGTCTGGTCTTATGCCGCGTGCGGGATACTGCATTGCAGGGGTGGCGGGGCGCCGCTAAAGTGTGCGCCGCGCCGGGATCGCTCCCGGATCCTTCCTCCTTGCTGCCAGGTGTGCCGTGGAAATTCTCGCCCTCGACCTCGAAGGGGTCCTCGTTCCTGAAATCTGGATCAACTTCGCGGAGCTCACCGGCATCCCGGAACTGCGGGCGACCACCCGTGACATCCCGGACTACGACGTGCTCATGAAGCAGCGCCTGCGCATCCTGGCCGAGAAGAAGCTGGGCCTGCCGGACATCCAGCAGGTGATCGACCGCATGGGGCCGCTGCCGGGTGCCGTGGACTTCATGGACTGGGCGCGTGACAACTTCCAGGTGGTGATCCTGTCGGACACCTTCTACGAGTTCGCCAAGCCGCTGATGCGCCAGCTGGGCAACCCGACCCTGCTGTGCCACAAGCTGGTGGTGGACGGGCAGGGCTTCATCACCGATTACACCCTGCGCCAGAAGGATCCCAAGCGGCAGTCGGTGAAGGCGTTCAAGTCCCTCAACTACCGGGTGATCGCCGCCGGCGACTCCTACAACGACACCACCATGCTCGCCGAGGCGGATGCAGGCATCCTGTTCCACGCGCCGGAAAACGTGATCCGCGAGTTCCCGCAGTTCCCGGCCGTGCACACCTACGCAGACCTGCGCAACGAAATCGCCAGATCCAGCACCCGCGCCATCACCCCCTGACCCCCCCCCCCCCCCCCCCCCCCCCCCCCGCGCTTTTCGTGGCGAGGGGGCCACGCCCCCGACCGCTCTTCGTAGCGAGGGGGCTACGCCCCCGACCGCTCTTGTAGAGAGGGGGCCATGCCCCCGACTCCCCCAACCCCTTCCGCTACAAGAACTTCTCCTCCAGCTCCCGCATCATCGGCAGCAACTTGTGCAGGCACTCCTGCTGCTCGTCCGCCGGCACGGAATCCGCCACGATGCCCGCACCGGCCCAGCCGCGAATTTCCCCCTCCGATACCACGAACGTGCGGATGGTGATGTTGCTGCCAAAGCGGCCATCCGCCGTCGCCCAGAACACCGAGCCGCAATACGCCTCGCGCGGGTGCGGCTCCAGCTCGTCGATGATCTCCATGGCGCGTCTTTTGGGTGCCCCGGTGATGGACCCACCGGGAAAGCAGGCATCCAGCAGGCCGGCCAGGTCCGTGGGGTCGGCGAGCCGGCCCTCCACCTCGCTTACCAGGTGGTGCACGTTGGGGTGGCTCTCCACGCGGAACAGTGCCGGGGTGCGCACCGAGCCGGGTACGCAGACCTTGCCGAGATCGTTGCGCAGAAGATCGACGATCATCAGGTTCTCCGCGCGGTCCTTCGGGTGCGTCGCCAGGTCGTCGGCAAGTCGCAGGTCTTCAACCTCGTCCCTTCCGCGGGGCCGCGTTCCCTTGATCGGGCGGGTGACGACCCGCTCACCGGCTACTTCGAGGAACGATTCCGGCGACAAGCACAGCACCTGGCAGTGATCCAGATCCAGATAGGCGCCAAAGGGTGGCCGGAAGCGACGATCAAGTGCTTGCCAGGCGGTAAAGGGGTCGCCCGCGCATCGGGTGGAGAACCGCTGGGCGAGGTTGACCTGATAGGCATCTCCGGCGGCCAGGTACTGCTGGATGCGTACTACGCCCGCCTCGTAGCTGCCAGGCGCCCCGCTGGCGGTAAAGGGGCCCTGCAGGTGGAACGGGATCCTGGCCTCGATGCCAGGGTCGGCCGATCCGGCAGGAACCTCCTGGTGCTGGTCAAACAGCAGCAGGGTGGGGTGACACGTGCCACGCGACCCGCGGTCAGGGTAGGTCAGCAATCCAGCCAGCAGTCCACCGGTGCCACTGGACCGGCAGGCAGCCAGGGCTTCCGGGAGCATGCCGATCAGTTCCCGCGCGTCGCTGGCTTCCCAGCGCGCTGCCGGTCGTTCCGCCACCAGGGTTAAGGCTGGTCCGCCAGGTTCCCCCGGGGCGCGGGTGCGTATCCTGACACGGGCGCTCCCGGCCGGAGCATTGCCGGTGGCTGGTAGGGCGGGGTGGCGAGTCATCTCGTTGATTCCCGGGCGATTGATCGGATAGCCGGTATCTGCGACAGTTGGGGCAAGGTGGGCCTGCCGGTTATGATCAACCGGCAAGGACCCGTTTGGTGCGCAGCCTGCACTGGGGCATCTGGCCGGGGTTGGCCGGGCCTGCTGCGACAACAAAAGAGAATAATAACTTTATGGGTGTGTCGTTGGGCTCCTTATTCCGTTCGTATTTCGGGACGTCCGCGCGCCTTCGGTGCGGGGGTGGCCTCGTCCTGGCTTTTTCCTCGGTCCTTCTGCTCTCCACGTCCGTTCGGGCAGAGACCATCGTGGTCTCGACTGCAACCGACGCGCAGGTGATCGGCGATGGCTGCAGTCTTCGCGAAGCACTGGTCAACGCCAACACCGATTCCTACGGCGGTTCGATCGAGTGTGCCCGGGGCAATGGCGCCGATACGATCATCCTGCCGCAGACGCGGGTGAAAATCGGCAGCGACTTTTCTGACGAGAGCAGCGCCGCCGTCGGTGACCTGGACGTTGCTGATGATCTCACGCTGTGGGGCGGCGCGCCGTGGGCCGTCATCGACGCGCAAGGGCTTGGCCGTATCCTTGATGTCGCCCCGGGGGTGATCCTGAACCTGCGCGGCGTTGGCCTGCAGAACGGCAGCACGCAAACCGAGGGTGGTGGCCTGCGCATCGGTGCGGGCGCTACGGTGACGCTTGACGAGTCTGCAGTGGTGCTGGCCAAGGCGCCCCCGCTGGTGGAAAACGTGCGCGGTGCGGCGATCTACGCTGCGCCGGGCAGTTCCCTGTCACTCGTGCGTTCGGAAGTGGCATTCGCCCAGGCGCTGGGCAATGGTTCCGATGGCGGCGGTATCTATTGTGATGACTGCACTCTGGATGCGCGCGCGTCCACGTTGGCCAACAATGCTGTCGCGGACCTGGGTGGTTCGCTGTACGTGTCTGCCGGTGCCAGCGCAAGCCTGGCGTTCACCACCGTCGGCCGCTCGCAGGCCGCCAGTGGTGGGGGTGTTTACCTGGCCGGCGCGCTGAGCCTCTCCGGCGCCGTGCTGGCCGACAACGGCCTGGATGTGGCGGGCACCGACCTCGCGTGCGCGCCCGGTTCGTCGCTGGCTGCAACGTATTCCTTCGCCGAGCATCCCGGTGGTTGCGTGGACCTGGCGGCGGCCGAGTTGCAGGTGCGCAGCGATATTCCCATTCCCGGTACCTCGTTCCTCTATGATCGTAACCAGACGGTATACGGTGCCTTTGCCACCGGTGTGCATCCGCTGATCGAAGTTTTTTACCCGTACCTGGCGGTGCCGGGTGCGCTGTGCGCCCAAGGCGACCAGCATGGCCGCAAGCTCGCGGACTTGCAGGCCTGCCAGATGGGTGCGACGGTCAAGCCGTTGTTCGGCCTGTCGCCCATGTCGTTGCCGCTGAACACCACGTCCTCCCCGCACACCGTGTACCTCGGCCTGCAGTTCGCCCCGGACAGGACCACCACGGTGGTGCTCAGCCTGCGCGACAACGGGGATGGATTTGCCGGTGGCATCGGCGAGGATTGCGCGTATCCCGACCAGGTGTTCGAGTTCGCTGCCGGGCAAACCCAGCAAATCTGGATGGTCGACCCGCAGTTGCTTTTCGGGGGTGTTTCCCTGCAGCGCAAGTTCCGCGTATGCGAGTTCGACGTGCGCGTGGTCTCCGGGGACCCGCTGCTGGTCGGTGCCAGTGGCGGTACAGTGCGTGTCCAGCTCGAGGACCTGACTGCGCAAACCGCGACGGGTGTGTCCATCCCTGCTTATGGCAATTACCTCGAGTTCGGTACGGTCTCCTATGGCGCCGGCGCTGTCAGGCCGATCAGCTTTTACAACACCACCGGTGCTGACTGGGAAATCACCTCGGTGGTGATTGACGGTGCAAACCCTGATCGCTTCGAGCTGGTCGATGCCTTGCCGGCGACGGTGGTCAACGGGGCAGGGGCCTTCAATCTCGATTTTCGCTGCAAGCCGGGCGAGTTCGGTGCGTTCGAGGCGCGCGTACTCGTCACCACGACGCATCCATTGTTGCCGCAGCTGGGCTATGGCCTGCGGTGTACGGTGGCCCACCAGGTCAGTGTTGTACGGCTGGTGGACGAGGTTGGCGAGGCCGCCATCGGGGCGCAGGCGCGCTTCATGGTCGTACTCGATTCGCCGAACGCGGCCGGAACTTTCACGCTCGAGTTGCAGGATGGGCCTGGCTCGGCCGTGGCCGGTAGTGATTACGAGTCGGCGGCCCGTACACTCACCTTCGAGCCTGGTGTTGCCGCCATTCCGGTCAACCTCGCTGTGTACAACGACACGGTCATTGAGGCGCGCGAGTCGCTGCTGGTGGTCCTGGCAAATCCCTCGACCCCGTCGGTGGTGCTTGGCACACCATGGACGGCATCGGTCGCGATTATTGATGACGACATCTCCAGTTACGGGGCGGGGTTACAGGTCGACCTGCCGGAAGTCGGTGGTGCCGGCCAGCAGTTGACCGGGCAGGTGACATTCACCAATACCGGCACCACCGTGTTGCAGCGGCCAACTGTTGCGCTGGCGGTGGACCTGCCCTTGCGCGTACTCAACTTCTTTGGCCCTGACTCGACCGATTGCACTCGGGGTGAGGACCAGCGCTCTGCCAGCTGCCAGTTCATGGATACCGTGTTGCAGCCCGGTCAATCGGTGACCATGGACGTGCTGGTGGAATTCCCGCAGATGAACGAGCCGCCCAAGCTGGATATCAGTGCCGCGGTGCGCGTGCAGGCGTCGGCAGTTTCCTACGCCGACGTGGACGGGCCCGCAGGCCCGGTACAGCCGGTAGCGACGCCGGTCCGCGTGACCGACGTGTCTGCGGTAACGATCAAGGGTGTTGGCGGGATTGCAGGCGGTGCGCTGCCGCTCCTGTCGATGCTGTGGGTTCTGCTGGCCGGCTTGCGGCGACGCGTCCGGTAGCGGAGGGCGCCAGGGGCTGGGGAGTACCTTGGCGTGTTTGGTTGCGTTACCCCGGAACCGGGGTGTTGTCGCGGATGCGCAGCGGCTGCCGGTTCAATACAACACTACGGAGAAGAACAACATGACCTTCAAGAAGCTTGTGCTTGCCAGCGTCATCGCCGCTGTTTCCAGTGGCGCCTACGCCGTCGAGTCGCTGGACGACGGCATCCTGTCCGGCGTGACCGGCCAGGATGGTATTCACATCGAGCTCGACCTCGATGTGACCAGTAACCTCATCGTGCACGACACCGACGGCCTGACGGGCCTGGCCAGCGTGGCGGCCGCCGCGACCCACACCTTTGATGGCGCGATTGTCATCCAGGGCTTTGGGCTGGACACCGGTGGCAACGCCATCGCGGTTGACATCGATGCCGGCGACGACTCGGTGGACAGCAGCGGCGCCGGTGGCCCGACGCTGAACGTGTTCGTGGAGATTCCCAACGGCACCGTGCTGCAGACCGGTTCCATCTCGGTTGCCAACTCCAACCGCGACGAAGCCGCGGCGTGGGGCTACAACAACATCAACCCGACGGCAGTGGTTGACAGCGCGACGGTCACCCTGGGCCAGACCGCCGTCAACATCCAGCTGGCCAGCGAACCGCAGGGCCACATGATTTCGATCGACACCCAGATTGGTGGCGGTCTGGTCATTACCGGTGGCGCGGTGCGTGACGCCAACAGCGGCGGCGCCATCGGTGCCGGCACCATCACCGTGACGGACGGCGGCCTTGCCGTCGGTTCGGAGAACCTGACCGTGGACGTTGGCGTGGACATCCAGGACGACACCGTGGGCACTGCCGACGGCCTGCTGGTGACCCTGAACCAGGTGGGTGATGCGGTCAATGGCCTGGACGTGCGCATGGAGCGTGTCTACCTCGGCACCACCACCCCGGGTTACGTGGGTGACATCGAGATGGCGGGCCTGCAGATCAATACCGGCACGATCCTCGTATCCGGTAAGTGATGAAGTGAGCGTTGCGCCCTCTGGAGAGTTCCGGGGGGTGCAGCGATGTCCAGTGGTCGACGACGGACGGTTGTTGCAGGGCTGTTGCGGAATGTATCCAGTGTGTTAGATTCCGGACACGTGCTCACCTGTGGTGACCGGCTGTTGCGACGCACAATAATCAGAATCGTAAAACTCGGAGAACAACAATGACCTTCAAGAAACTGGCGCTTGCTGCCGTGATCGCTTCCGTTCCGGTTGCCGGCTTCTCGCTTGAGTCCCTCGAGGACGCCACCCTGTCCGGCGTGACTGGTCAGGACGGTATCCAGATCCAGATCGACACCCCGGTTGCCGGAATCAGCGGTGACATCATCGTCCACGATCGTGGCGGCTTTGCCGGTGCGGCATCTGACGGTGCCATCCGCATCGACAACTTTGCGCTGGTAACCGGCGTCGGCGGTATCGGCATCAACATCGATGCCGGTGACCAGACCGTGGCCGGTGCCGCAGGTACCGCCACGTTGAACGTTGCCGTGTCCATCCCGACGGGCACTTCGATCACCACCGGTGCCATCCAGGTGGGCAACTCCGGCCGTGACGACGTTACGTCGAACTGGGATTCCGCCTTCAACGCCACCGTGATGAACTCTGCCACCATCACCCTGGGCGCCACCACCCTGAACATCCAGCTGGGCAACGAGCTGCAGGACGCCGGCGGTGCCGCCACGGCCAGCACCTCGCACATGATCGCGCTCAGCACCACCATCACCGGTGGTATCAGCATCGCCAACTTCGCGCTGAACGACGTTAACAGCACCGGTTCGCTGGGTGCCGCCAACGTCCTTATCGCCGACAACAACAACGCCACCACGCAGCTGGCCGTTGGTGCGGTTGGTATCAACGTGACCGGCGCTGGTCTGGTGGTCGAAGTCGGCTCGCTGGGTAGCGCGACCGGTATCGACATGCTGCTGACCGATGCGTACCTCGGCACCAGCACGGATGTCATCGGCGACGTGTCTATCCTGGGCCTGAACCTGAACGGCACCACGATCACGATCTCCGGCAAGCCGTAATTCGCGCCTGCTCCACAAAAAGCCCGGCTTCGGCCGGGCTTTTTGCATTGTGGTGCCCGACATCTGGCATTACAAAAGTCTACACAGGCCGGGTTGCGGCGCCATGCTTGCCGTCGCTAACCTAGCGCGTCATAACAAGAAATTGGCTGTTTTGCCCGGCCGGGCAGGCAGCCTCCCACGGCCGGGGGTTCGATGTTTGCCGTCTTGGCAGGCGCCATCATGCTTTACGTGGCGATCAACAATATCGCGGTGGTCGAGGACCAGCCGGAAGGCGTGGTGCATTACGATCATCCGGGTCGCCTTGTCGATATTCCCGAGCGCAATGTCGCTGTGAAGCCCGACAGTGTCGTTAAATACCATGGCATTGTTCGTCAGGCATATGACTACAGTTGTGGTTCCGCGGCCCTTACCACCTTGCTCAACGGTTACCTCGGTCGCCAGTTCCAGGAACGGCAGATCATGGAGGGTCTGTTGCGCTTTGGTGAAACCGAAAAGATCGTCGAACGCCGTGGTTTTTCGTTGCTCGACATGAAGCGTCTGGTGACCGCGCTCGGTCACCCCAGTGGCGGCTTCCGTGCTACCACCAAGGATCTCGTCGTGCTTGACCACCCGGCGATCGCGCCGATCGGTTATGGCGGCTTCAAGCATTTTGTCGTGGTTAAGGGCTTCCGCGACGGCCGCGTATTCGTGGCAGATCCGGCGCTCGGCAATATTTCCTTCCCGATCGAACGCTTCGAGGAAGTCTGGCTCGACAACGTGCTGTTCATCGTGTTCCCCAACGGCTTCGAGCCGAAGCGTGAACTGGATATCGCCGACTCCGACTTGCGTTACGTGGAAGAGAGCACCATTCGCCACCTGGCCTTCGCTACCCAGGACGTGTTCCTGCCGGGGCGCGAAGTGGAAGCCGACCGCGCGAGCTCGCTGGTGCCGATCTATGTCGAGAATGCCGAAGGCAAGCTGGAAATCATCAACGCGCCGTTGCGCACCTACTACAACCACTGAGCGGTGGTGTGCCGGGTGCCCGTTGACGGCGTGATGCAACAGAACAACAAGAAGGACGCGTAGAGATGCTGACATTTGCCCGTACCTCGTGGATGACCGCCTTTGTCATGGCTGTCATGGTGCCCGCGGTCCATGCCGAGGACGCGCCGGCTGCGACGTCTGAAGTCCCGCCGGCGGCCGCTACGCCGGCGGCTCCCGCGTCGACCGCTGACGTGGCCCGGGAGGCACTCACTGCCAAGGAAGACGACGTCACCGCGGAGAAGAACCTCGAGGAAGTATTCCAGGCTGCCGAAAAGCAGTATTCGCTGCTCAAGTCCGGCGAGATGGCGCTGGATTTCTCGGTCGATTACTCCTACTTCCGCAACGACCGCATCGACATCGCCTTCAATGACAGCGGCAGCATCAGTCGCTTCCTGATCGAGCAGGATGCGCAGCATTCATTCTCCAACTCGTTCTCGTTCGACTACGGTATCTGGAACAACCTGACTGCCAACGTGCGCCTGCCGCTGGTGTTCAAGTACGACTCTGCCAAGGATGTTTCCGGCGCGGCGCTGGGCGACGTGTCGTTTGGCATGCGTTGGCAGCCGTTCGCACTCAAGCGCGGCGCGCCGGTCACCACCCTGTTCGCCACGGCATCGACCGCCACCGGTGACAGCCCTTACAAGATCAACCCGAATACCGATCTCTCCTCCGGCAAGGGCTATTACGCGGGCTCCGTTGGTGCCTCCGTCAGCAAGGTGATCGACCCGGCGGTGGTCTTCGGTAGTGTCAGCTACACCATGGGTTTTGATGTCACCGACCTGGACCAGGCGCGCGGTGATCGCGTCCTGACCGAATTCCATCCGGGGGATTCCATCAGCTTTTCGATGGGCATGGCCTACGCGCTGTCCTACGACCTGTCGGTCAGTGCGTCTTACCAGCAGAGCTATGCCTTCCAGAGCGAGTACCTGTTCAGCAACGGGGACTTTGTCGGCTCCGAGGATTCGACCTCTGCCTCCTTCAGTACGTCGGTAGGCATCCGGATGTCGCCCAAGCGTATCGTCAACGTCGGTTTCGGGTTTGGCCTGACCGAAGAGGCCTCGGACGTCACTATCGGCATTTCGCTGCCGATCGACATTTCCGGCCTCAAGAAGTGATCTTCCGCACGGGCACCGGCGAAGATGCATAGGACAGGGCCGAGCATGATCAATTTGCAGGGGCGTCTGCGGTGGGCTGTGCTCTCGACACTGTTGGTGTCGCAGGCAGCCACTGCACAACTGGCAACCAACATTGCGATGGATCCGCGCGCGATGGCGCTGGGTAACGCGGTGACCGCGGACCCGCCGGGCATCAGCGCTATCCACTTCAACCCGGCGGGACTTGCCAAGCTTGAAGGGCGCAGGATTGACCTGCAGTTTCTGGCGGCCGATTTTGCCCTGAACTCGGAGTTCACCGCGCCGCCTGGGTATGAGGTATTCGGGTTCTCCGATGACCCGGTGGTATGCGCGGATCCGTCCGACGATGGCGCGGACTACTGCCGTGAGTTCAAGACCGGGCGCAGCAGCGTGCAGGGTGTTTCGTTGTACGTGCCGGTGATCGACGAGGTTGTGGATCTGCCGCCGGGTCCGGTTGGTGGTGGCCCGCTGCCTGCCATCTCGATCAAGCCTGCTGGCTCCAAGTTCACCTTCGCCAACGGCATCTACGCGCCGATGATCGCCGGTTTCCACCGCGCGCCGGACGACCCCGGCAACTTCCTCGGTGAGCGGGTTGCGCTTGAGCGCGTCACCTACCTGTCACCGTCGCTCGGCTGGCAGATCAACGACCGGTGGTCGGTCGGTGGCTCGGTGGGCCTGTCATACATGGCGATTTCCCTGCAGACGGATTTCCGTACGCCCAACGAGTTGCTCGGTTTTGCGCGGGTACTCGATGAGGACATCTGCGCGCCGTTCCGCGGCGAGTCGAATATCGTGCTGGACATCTTCCTCTTCGGTGCCTGCGGTGCAGAGGAGGGCCTGGATCCGTTCGAGAGCCTCGCCAAGATGGATCTCACGATGGAACAGCGCATGTCGCCGACCTACAACCTCGGCGTGCTGTGGGAGCCCAGCGACAATTTTGCCTGGGGCCTGGTGTGGCAGTCCGAAGCGAAGATGAACCTCAAGGGCAAGTACACCATCACCTATGAGGACCCCACCCGCGACCTGCTGAATTCCATTGGCGGATCGCCGACCGGGGCGATCGCGCTTGCGGTACTCGGCATGCCGAGTTTCGTGCCGAAGGAGGAGACCGGCCTGTTGTCGATGAAATTGACGTACCCGGCGCACCTGCAGACCGGTATCAAGTACCGTTTCCTGCCGCGCTGGAAGGTCAACATGGATCTCGGCTGGACTGACTTCAGCGAGTGGAGTGCCTTCAACGTCAAGTTTGACCGCAGCGTTGCGGCGCTGGGCCTGGCGCGGTTGCTGGCGCCGGGCGTCACCCAGAGTTCCATGAGCCTGCCGCTGGGCTACGAAAGCGTCTGGAGCCTGGGCATGGGCCTGGAATGGGATTTCACGGATCGTCTTACGCTGCGCCTGGGTTACGAGCCGCGCGCGTCAGCCATTCCTGACGACAAGCGCAGCCCGCTGGTACCGATCAACGAGGCAGTGCTCTATGGTCTGGGCCTGGGCTACAAGTGGGATCGCGATTCGCAGGTTGACGTCACGTTCTCGTATGTACACTCGAAGGACAGCATCCCGGCGGACACTAGCTGCAACGCCAACTGCTCTGGCCTGGACAATGTTGTCTACAACCCCTACGGCGGCCTGGACATCAAGACCGAAGCCGAGATCATGTACTTCGGCTTCGCCTACCGCACCACCTGGTGACTCTGTAGAGAGGGGGCCATGCCCCCGATGCTCTTTCGCCATTCAAATCGGGGGCATGGCCCCCTCTCTACGAACAGCATCGGGGGCATGGCCCCCTCTCTGCAGAACCGCGCCGTGAACCTGCGTATCCTTGCCACGATCCTTTTGCTGCCCTTGTTCCTGCCCGGCTGCCAATCGCCGGGTGCCGGGCAGGGCGAGGCGGGCACCGTCGTCTTCGTCGATGCCGCCGGCAATCGCATGGTTCTCGACGTCCCTGTCCCCGCGGCGCGCGGCGACGGTGCCATGCCCGCAACGTCTTCTGCTCCGGCCACTTCTCCCGGTGAGGGGGCCACGTCTCCAACCCCCGATTCCCCACCCACCCAGACTGTTTTTGGCGGCGAGCAATTCACTGATGTCGACGCGTTCGAGCAGTCGGTCGAACAGCGCAATCGCGAGCGCTTCTATACCATCCCGCGTGCCGATGGTGGGGTAGGGGTGGTCACTGCCTCGGAACTGGGGATGGGTGACAGTGGAATCGCCAGTGCCGGGGTGCCAGCAGCGCCTGCCAGGCAGGTTTCGGCCAGGCTGCTGGCTTGCCCGGGCGGTGTGTCGCTGGGGCACCTGCTGGCTCGAGGCGGGGCGCAGCGGCGCGAGGAACTGGCATTCCCGGTGCTGGGCGAGTCCCTCCAGGAATCGCGGCGCTATGCCGGTTACCGTTTGCCCTTGCCGGTGGGTACGGTACGCCTGAGAGTCCAGGCCCTGGGGCGGCGCGGGCCTCCGCCGGACGTGGTAGTGGCCCTGCTCGACGGCGCCGGGCACGTGATGTCCGTTGTTTACAACATTGCGACCGAATCCATACCCGAGACCTTGTTCGCCTACGCTAGGGTGAGTACGGAGATTGCTGTTCCCCCGGTGCTCGGGCGCGATGCCGGCGTGGTCGTGGTGGAGGGCGAGTGGGCGCGCAAGTCGTTGCCTGCTGCCTGTCGTCCCGGCCAGCCGTCCGGCAGTGCGGTGGGCGGCCATGTCACATTGGAATTCCTGCAGGCGAAATGAGGCCAGAAATGAAGTTTCGTGTAGTGCCGCTGCTGGTGGCTGTGCTGCTTTCGGCGGGACTGGCCGGGTGTGATATTGCCCCCGAGGAGCGCATCTCCGGCGCGCCGGTGAACGACGGCGGGGGCAACGACCTGGACCCCGATGACGACACCAATATCGCGGGCTACTTCTACCTTGACCGGCCCGTGGCTGGCCTGTCGTACTTGTGCTCGGAAACCGGACAACTGCCAATTTCCGGTGAAACCGATGGCGACGGCCGGTTTGTTTGCCCGCGCGGCACCACGGTGTCGTTCTACGTGGGCTATCCGGGCGAACTGAAATTGGGTGAAGTGGATCTGTCGATCTTTGGCACAGATGGTTCGCTGGAGGACTCGCGTAACTACGTCACGGTGACACCCGGAACCCTCAATGGCACGACCGTGGACAGCACGGACAAACGGACGACCAACACCTTCAATTTGCTGATTTCGCTGGAGGCACCGCCTTCCGGGGGGCGTGACGTCCTGGTGATCAGCGACGAGGTGGACCTGGCGTTCGCAGCGTATGCAAACCTGTTGTCGCTGGACGACTCGCCCTCGGTCTTCGCCTTTGAACTCGAGGCCGTGGTAGAGGAGATCGAGTTACCTGTTGGCCAGCAACTGCGTCGCGGTGGCACCGTACTGGATGTGCTGGCGGCAGCGGAGTTGACCGATGCTTCGTTGCTGCGGGCGCGTTCTGGTATCTATCGGACCGCTACGTCGATGATCGACTCCGACCTTACCCAGACCCGGTTGTTCAGTGGTGCCACGAGCATGGCCATGTCCCGCACCGGGCATCTGGCCGGTCTGGCGGTTTACACCATCATCGACCAGTCGACGGATCCGGCGACCAAGATCGTGAACGTCGGCACGCTGGCTGATTACAGTGCCATCACGGCGGCTGGCGCGCTGCAGCATGGCGTCGTGGCCACCAGCGGTTTGCGCTTCGACCTGAACGGCGGAGACCAGTTGATGGTGTCGGGCAATCTGGTCAACGACTGGTTGTTCGGCAACTTGCTGGACCTGTATCCGGACAACAATTCCCGGGTACCCCCGACATACGTGATCGATTCGGATCACGTGGGCATGTTCACCTTCAACGGCAACGAGTTCTCGGGTGATGCCTACCTGGCACCCCGCGATCTCAATACGCCGGACATCGACCTGTCGCTGTTGCCGTCCGGTTTCCTGCCGCGGACGGTGGGCGTGATCTACAAGGGTTATCCCGATGGAGATCTCGTGACCGACACGCAGCGCACCAGTTCGACCTATCTGGCTGCGCAAACGCCGCGACCGATGTTCTTCCGCATGCTGGCGTCCGGGGACATTGTCAGTGACGTCGACTTCGACTGCTCAGACGTGCAGGTGGTGGGTGGTGAGTTGCGCGACGGTGATGGTACGCCGGAGTTCTATATCGGGCAGGTTGGTAACGTATTCCTCGATGGCGCCGAGGGCGCGGAAACCCCCTACATGACGCTGCGCCTGGCCATCTACGAGCCGGCTCACCCGGATTATGGCCTGCTGCTGGGGACGCCGGCGTTGGGCCGCGACGCGCTGGGTTCGGTGGTGTACGACGTTGCTCGTGGCGAGTTGCGTAGCAAGAGTTGCCGGCCGGAAGATGACCCCTGTCCCTACCGGGTTGAGTGGTTCGACGACGAGGCCTACCTGGGTAGCGTCTTGAAGAACATCGTCGAGAACGACCTGGTCGATGCGGCGGCGGATGCTGCCCGGCGTGTGCCCACCTATTACGGGCAGGTGACCGTGGACAATGCCTCGGTGTGCAGTCCTATCTAGCTGTTTACGGCCGCAGGATTGTAGACAATGCCCTTGACCTGAGCGCAGGTCACCGGTAAGGTTGCGCCCCGTCCCGGGCCATTGTCGACAATCCAGCCAGTGACCACCCAGTTCGATCCTGACGAGAGCACCGCACGCACGGCGGCCGACCGGGTCTTCGAGGCCCTGCAGTCGGCCATTATCCGTGGCGACATTCCGGCGGGCTCAAGGGTAGGGGAGACCGAACTGGCCGAGCGCTTCGGCACCAGCCGGGGTCCCCTGCGGGAGGCCCTCCGCCGGCTCGAATCCCGCAAGCTGGTCGAACGCACCCCCCACGTCGGCATCCGCATCGCCTCGTTGACCCACGAGGCGCTCATCGAGATCTATTACGTCCGCGAAGCCCTCGAGGGCATGGCGGCACGCCTGGCGGCCATGCACATGACGCCGGAGGAGGTCGCCGGTCTGCGGGCCCTGCTCGCCGAGCACGAGCGCGACGAGGCGCTGCAGGCCGACACTGCCTACTTCCAGCAGGAAGGCGACCTCGACTTCCACTACCGGATCATCAAGGGCTCGCACAACCGGGCGCTCACCGACCTGTTGATCGGCGAGCTGTACCACCTGGTGCGCATGTACCGCCAGCAGTTCAGCGCCTACGCCAACCGCCCGCAGAAGGCCTTCGGCGAGCACCTGCGCATCGTCGAAGCCATCGAGGCGCGCGACGGCGACCTGGCCGAGATGCTGATGCGCCGCCACGTCAGTTCCGCCCGCCAGAACATCGAACGCCACCTGAACGAACACGAACAAACGCCAATGTAGAGAGGGGGCCATGCCCCCGAGCTCTTTGAATCATCGGGGAGATAGGGGGCATGGCCCCCTCTCTACGAAGAGCGAAGAGCGAAGAGCGAAGAAACTAAAGCAACACCAACGCAGAAGGAGAGAATACATGACGCAGAAACTCACCGCCGGCGGCCGTTTCCGCCAGGCGATCCGCGAGGAGAAGCCGTTGCAGGTGATGGGCACTGTCAACGCCTATGCGGCGATGATGGCCACCAAGGTCGGCTACCGCGCCATCTACCTCTCCGGCGCTGGCGTCGCCAACTATTCCTACGGCCTGCCGGACCTCGGCATCACCTCGCTGGAGGACGTGCTGACCGACGTGCGTCGCGTGACGGCCTCTGTCGACACCCCGCTGCTGGTGGACATCGACACCGGTTGGGGCGGCGCCTTCAACATCGCGCGCACGATCAAGGAAATGATCAAGGCCGGCGCCGCTGCGGTGCACATCGAGGACCAGGTCGCCCAGAAGCGCTGCGGCCACCGTCCGAACAAGGAAATCGTCTCCGTTGACGAGATGGTCGACCGCGTGAAGGCGGCCGTTGACGCCAAGACCGACGCTGATTTCGTGGTCATGGCCCGCACCGACTCGCTGCAGAAGGAAGGCCTGAATGGCGTGGTCGATCGCATCAGCGCCTACGTGGAAGCTGGCGCCGACGCGATCTTCGCCGAAGCCATGACCGACATCACCATGTACCGCAAGGTGTGCGACGCCGTGAAGGTGCCGGTGCTGGCCAACATCACCGAGTTCGGCGACACGCCGTACTACACCACGAAGGAACTGGGCGAGCAGGGCATCGCCATGGTGCTGTACCCGCTGTCGGGCACCCGTGCCATGCAGAAGGCCGCGCTGGCCGTCTATGAGGCCGTGCGCAAGGAAGGCACCCAGGTCAACGTCCTCGACCTGATGCAGAAGCGCAAGGAACTGTACGAGTTCCTGAACTACCACTCGTACGAAGACAAGATCGACCAGCTGTTCAGCAAGAAAAAGTAACCCCATCCCCATGTAGAGAGGGGCCATGCCCCCGACGCTTTTGCCCTTCAGGAGTATCGGGGGCATGGCCCCTTCTCTACGAAGAGCGAAGAGCGTCGGGGGCATGGCCCCCTCTCTACAGAATTGTTTAAGGAGAGAAAAATGAGCGATACCCAGCAAACCAACCTGCCGAAGCCGAAGAAATCCGTTGCCCTGTCCGGCACCGCCGCCGGCAACACCGCGCTGTGCACCGTCGGCCGCAGCGGCAACGACCTGCACTACCGCGGCTACGACATCCTCGATGTCGCCACCACCTGCGAGTTCGAGGAAATTGCCCACCTGCTGGTGCACGGCAAGCTGCCGACCGTTGCCGAGCTGGCTGGCTACAAGGCCAAGCTGAAGTCGCTGCGCGGCATCCCGGCCGGCGTCAAGGCCGCCCTCGAGCAGCTGGCGCCGTCGGCCCACCCGATGGACGTCATGCGCACCGGCGTTTCCGTGCTGGGCTGCCTGTCGCCGGAGAAGGACGACCACAACCACCCGGGCGCGCGTGACATCGCCGACAAGCTGATGGCATCGCTGGGTTCGATGCTGCTGTACTGGTACCACTTCAGCCACAACGGCAAGCGCATCGACGTCGAGACCGACGACGACTCGATCGGTGGCCACTTCCTGCACCTGCTGCACGGCGAAAAGCCGCGTGACAGCTGGGTGCGCGCCATGCACACCTCGCTGATCCTGTACGCCGAGCACGAGTTCAACGCCTCCACCTTCACCTCGCGCGTCATCGCCGGCACCGGCTCCGACATGTTCTCGGCCATCACCGGCGCCATCGGCGCGCTGCGTGGCCCGAAACACGGCGGCGCCAACGAAGTGGCCTTCGAGATCCAGAAGCGCTACGACAACCCGAACGAAGCAGAAGCGGACATCCGCGAGCGCGTGGGCCGCAAGGAAGTCGTGATCGGCTTCGGCCACCCGGTCTACACGGTTGCCGACCCGCGCAACAAGGTCATCAAGGAAGTCGCTCGCCAGCTGTCGCTGGAAGAGAAGAACACCAAGATGTACGACATCGCCGAGCGCCTTGAGTCGGTCATGTGGGAAATCAAGAAGATGTTTCCGAACCTCGACTGGTTCAGCGCCGTCAGCTACCACATGATGGGCGTTCCGACCGCGATGTTCACTCCGCTCTTCGTCATCGCCCGCACCTCCGGCTGGAGCGCGCACGTGATCGAGCAGCGCATCGACGGCAAGATCATCCGCCCGAGCGCGAACTACACCGGTCCGGAAGACCAGAAGTTCGTCGCCCTCAAGGATCGCAAGTAATCAAGGGTCGATACGCATCATGAACAGCAAATTCCGCAAGAAACTGTCCGGCACCGCGCTCGACTACTTCGATGCGCGTGAGGCCGTCAATGCGCTCAAGCCGGGCGCCTGGGACAAGCTCCCGTACACGGCCCGCGTACATGCCGAGAACATCGTCCGCAAGGCCGATCCGGCCATCGTCAACGAGTGCCTCGAGCAGATCATCGAGGTCAAGCGCGAGCGCGACTTCCCGTGGTTCCCGGCGCGCGTGGTGTGCCACGACATTCTCGGCCAGACCGCGCTGGTGGATCTCGCCGGCCTGCGTGACGCCATCGCCGACCAGGGCGGTGACCCGGCGAAAGTGAACCCGGTAGTACCGGTGCAGCTGATCGTCGACCACTCGCTGGCCGTGGAGTGCGGTGGTTTTGATCCGCAGGCGTTCGAGAAGAACCGCGCGATCGAGGACCGTCGCAACGAAGACCGCTTCCACTTCATCGAATGGACCAAGCGCGCCTTCGACAACGTCGACGTGATCCCGGCCGGCAACGGCATCATGCACCAGATCAACCTGGAGAAGATGTCGCCGGTGATCTACGTGCAGGACGGCGTCGCGTTCCCGGATACCTGCGTCGGTACCGACTCGCACACCCCGCACGTTGATGCGCTGGGCGTGATCGCCGTGGGCGTGGGCGGCCTCGAGGCCGAGAACGTCATGCTGGGCCGCGCCTCCTGGATGCGCCTGCCGGAAATCGTCGGCGTGAAGCTGACCGGCAAGCGCCAGCCGGGCATCACCGCCACCGACATCGTGCTGGCACTCACCGAGTTCCTGCGCAAGTCGAAAGTGGTCGGCTCTTACCTGGAGTTCTACGGCGAAGGCGCCGCCTCGCTGTCGATCGGTGACCGCGCGACCATCTCCAACATGGCCCCGGAATACGGCGCCACCGCCGCGATGTTCGCCATCGACGGCCAGACGCTCGACTACCTGCGCCTGACCGGCCGCAGCGACGAGCAGGTCAAGCTGGTCGAGACCTACGCGAAGGAAGCCGGCCTGTGGGCCGACGCGCTGAAGGGCGCCGTGTACGAGCGTGGCCTCGAGTTCGACCTGTCCAGCGTCGTGCGCAACATGGCCGGCCCGTCGAACCCGCACGCCCGCCTGGCGACCGCCGACCTGGCTGCCAAGGGCATCGCCGGCAACCTGGAAGCCGCGCGCAAGCAGGAAGCCGAAGGCCTGATGCCGGACGGCGCGGTGATCATCGCCGCCATCACCAGCTGCACCAACACCTCCAACCCGCGCAACGTCATCGCCGCCGGCCTGCTGGCGAAGAAGGCGAATGAGCTGGGTCTCACCCGCAAGCCGTGGGTGAAGAGCTCGCTGGCGCCGGGCTCCAAGACCGTCGCGCTGTACCTGGAAGAAGCGGGCCTGAAGAAGGACCTGGAGAAGCTGGGCTTCGGCATCGTGGCGTTTGCCTGCACCACCTGCAACGGCATGTCCGGTGCACTGGATCCGAAGATCCAGCAGGAAATCATCGACCGCGACCTGTACGCGACCGCCGTGCTTTCCGGCAACCGCAACTTCGACGGCCGTATCCACCCGTACGCCAAGCAGGCGTTCCTGGCGTCGCCGCCGCTGGTGGTTGCCTACGCGCTGGCCGGTACCGTGCGGTTCGACATCGAGAAGGACTCGTTCGGCACCGACAAGAACGGCAAGCCGATCATGCTCAAGGACCTGTGGCCGTCGGACGAAGAGATCGACGCCATCGTGGCCCGCAGCGTGAAGCCGGACCAGTTCCGCCAGGTGTACATCCCGATGTTCGAGCAGCGCGGTGCCGCAGCGGCGCGCGAGAAGCCGCAGTACGACTGGCGCCCGATGTCGACCTACATCCGTCGTCCGCCGTACTGGGAAGGCGCGCTGGCCGGTGAGCGCACGCTGAAGGGCATGCGCCCGCTGGCGCTGCTGCCAGACAACATCACTACCGACCACCTGTCGCCGTCCAACGCGATCCTCATGGATTCCGCTGCTGGTGAGTACCTGCACAAGATGGGTCTGCCGGAAGAGGACTTCAACTCGTACGCAACGCACCGCGGCGACCACCTCACCGCGCAGCGCGCGACGTTCGCCAACCCGCAGCTCGTCAACGAGATGGCGATCGTCGATGGCAAGGTGAAGAAGGGTTCGCTGGCGCGCGTCGAGCCGGAAGGCAAGGTGATGCGCATGTGGGAAGCGATCGAGACCTACATGAACCGCAAGCAGCCGCTGATCATCATCGCCGGTGCCGACTACGGCCAGGGCTCGTCTCGTGACTGGGCGGCCAAGGGCGTGCGCCTGGCGGGCGTGGAAGCGATCGTGGCCGAGGGCTTCGAGCGCATCCACCGCACCAACCTGATCGGCATGGGCGTGCTGCCGCTGGAGTTCAAGCCGGGCACCAACCGCAAGACGCTGGCCCTCGACGGCACGGAGACCTACGACGTGGTCGGCAAGCGCACCCCGCGTGCTGATCTCACGCTGGTCATCCACCGCAAGAACGGCGAGAAAGTGGAAGTGCCGGTGACCTGCCGCCTCGATACCGCGGAAGAAGTGTCCGTGTACGAGGCTGGCGGCGTGCTGCAGCGCTTCGCCCAGGACTTCCTGGCCGCATCCAAAACGGCCTGATCCTCAACGCTCCTGTAGCGAGGGGGCCATGCCCCCGACCGGTTCCTGGAACACGGTCGGGGGCCTCGGCCCCCTCTCTACATTCCATTCAGGGAGAAATTCCATGGCTCATGTTCCCCAGGTGAAGATCCCCGCGACCTACATGCGCGGAGGCACTTCCAAGGGCGTGTTCTTCCGCCTGCAGGACCTGCCTGCGAGCTGCCAGCAGCCGGGTGAGGCGCGTGACAAGCTGTTCATGCGCGTGATCGGCAGCCCCGATCCTTATGCCGCGCACATCGATGGCATGGGCGGCGCCACGTCCAGCACCAGCAAGTGCGTGATCCTGTCGAAGAGTTCGGTGCCGGACCACGACGTGGATTACCTCTACGGCCAGGTGTCCATCGACAAGGCGTTCGTGGACTGGAGCGGCAACTGCGGCAACCTGTCGACCGCCGCCGGTGCCTTTGCCATCCATGCCGGCCTGATCGACCCGGCGCGCGTGCCGCAGAACGGCACCTGCACGGTACGCATATGGCAGGCCAACATCCGGAAGACCATCATCGCCCACGTGCCGGTCACCAACGGCCAGGTGCAGGAGACCGGTGACTTCGAGCTGGACGGCGTGACCTTCCCGGCCGCTGAAATCGTCCTCGAATTCATCGATCCGTCCGACGACTCGGAGGAGGGTGGCTCGATGTTCCCCACCGGCAACCTGGTCGATGACCTCGAGGTACCCGGGGTGGGCACCTTCAAGGCCACCATGATCACCGCCGGCATCCCCACCGTGTTCGTCAACGCCGAGGACATCGGTTACCAGGGCACCGAGCTGCGCGAAGACATCAACGGTGACCCGAAGCAGCTGGAGCGCTTCGAGAAGATCCGCGTGGCCGGCGCCCTGCGCATGGGCCTGATCAAGACACCGGAGGAGGCCCTCAAGCGCCAGCACACCCCCAAGATCGCCTTCGTGGCGAGGCCGAAGGACTACAAGGCCTCCAGCGGCAAGCCGATCGGCGCCGGCGACGTGGACCTGCTGGTCCGGGCGCTGTCCATGGGCAAGCTGCACCACGCCATGATGGGCACCTGCGCGGTGGCCATCGGGACCGCGGCGGCCATCCCGGGTACGCTGGTGAACCTGGCGGCCGGGGGCGGGGAGCGCGAGGCGGTCCGCTTCGGCCACCCGTCGGGCACCCTGCGGGTCGGGGCGCAGGCCCGCCAGGTCAACGGTGAGTGGACCGTGACCAAGGCCATCATGAGCCGCAGTGCGCGGATCCTGATGGAGGGGGCCGTGCGGGTTCCGGGGGATGCATTCTGAGGTGCAGCCAGCCCTGTACCGGACGGGCGGCCCTGCCGCCTGTCCGGATGGCCTGCCGGGTGTCCCAAGCGCCCGGATTCGTTGGAGATTTGTAAGGAGGGGAGGACAACCGTTGCCAGTGCCGGGGCCATAAACTAACCTGCCACTGTCCCGGAAGCCCGATTTCTGGCCGCTTGCGCCTGAAGGCTTCCCGAAGAACAACAAGAGGGCGCGACCACGTGCTCAATCGATTGATCAAGACGGCATTACTTGCCTGCGCCTCCCTGCTTGCCGCCTCGCCGGCCGCGGCCATGACCGCGCTCGACGACGAGGAGTTGGTGGAGCACACCGGGGAAGGTCTTGCCTTTGCGCTTGACGACTTCCGGTTTCTGATGAGTGCGGACAGCTATATTGAGCAGGTCGGTTCGGCTGTTCCGACGAATTGTGCCTCTGTGGGCTGCACGTCTGCCGGGGGTGGCGGCGTTGCGGGCGTGGGTCCTGTCTGGACCACAACGGTTCCCTACAACGCTGCGGCTCACAATCCCCGCAGCGTGGCGACGGCGGGTAACTATTTCAGTTTCGTGCGCGGAGATCTTCGCTGGTACGGTCTTTCAATATCTTCGACATCCAACGATCAGACTGCCGGAAACTGGGATGGAAGTACCTGCGTCGGTGCCAGTGGCATCGACGGGCTTGGTTGCCCGCGTGGTGGATATGTCGACAATTTTTCGCCGTACGATAACCCGTATGTTTTGCGTGCGTTCAGTTACTCCGACATCCTTTATGACGGTACAACTGGGGCACGCACGGTACTTGAGCTCCTGGCACCAACGGATCAGCCTTTCTATCGATTCTCCTTCTGGGGCGAAACGGAGGCAGGCAAGAACGTGACATGCACTGGTACGGCATGCGGCACCCGGACACTGAAGTCACAGTCGATTATCCAAGGTAATGCCGAAGGCAGTGTACTGCGCATATTCCAGTTCTCGAATGCTGCCGATCCTACCTTCGGTCTTTATTACCACAGCTTTCTGCAAGGCGATTACCGTTTCACCGTCAAGCAGGTTGCTACTAATGACACCATAGGGGTCCCTGTAGCGTTTGATCAGTTCGAAGGTATTCACTTCAAGAACGTCAGGGCGTTCTTGCCGTTGGGTCAATTGCACTATCAGGCCATCACCTTGGACGACACTCCGGCGAAGAACGGCAATTTCTTTGTCGAGTTGACTCTACTGCCCGATACCGCAGGGGTCTATAACGCCCATTACGCGCTGAATGCGAATGACGTGTCCGGTTATGGAGGCAGCGACTATACGGGGACTGGTGCTGCGGTCGGCAGCGGATATGCGACCGCTCTCTACGCGGTACGCTGTCCGCTACTTAATTGTGGTGCTTCCTTTACGGTGAATGGCGTTGCAAACGCCGCACGTCAGCCGGCAACTCGCTATGCAACCACCCACGGGTATGTTCGTTGGGGCGACCGTGCGTGTAATGGTAGTAGTTGTACCGCAGGTGCCGACGATGCTGGCGGAGTGAATACCACGGACGCGGTCAACGATGGCATCTTCTTCCTGGGTAGTGGTTATGCCGCGGCTACGACCACTTTCCAGTCTTTCGCCAGGCGTCCGACGGTGATCAGTATGGCCACCGGGTCGGCCGTGCCGACTTGGCAGAATTCCACTGCCAATGGCGTCAACCGCTACCGAGTGAACCTGGGTGACGCTCGCATTGAAGGGTTGATGCTTCACAAACTGCGAATCACGAGTTTGGGGGCGAATCTATGAACGTCATTCGCAGCATGGTTCTCTTTTTGGGCTATTTGCTAAGTGGCGCGGTTCTTGCCGGGATGTCTCCGATGGGCGAGCGCGAATTGGGTAGCGTCACAGGCCAGGAGGGCGCCGCCCTCGATCTGGACCTCTACATCAATGCCGAACTGAATGCCAATGGCAATCCGCAGCCGCTGGTATCTCTGTCCAGTTGCGCCGGTGGTACTCCAACCCAACCAAACCCCTGCTTTCTCGGCCTGAGTTTCAATAACCGCACGGGTGAATGGATAACGATCAAGGACTTCTACGCGACACTTCGCATGTTCGATGTCTTTATCGATGCGGCCAACATCAATCCGGCGGCCACTACATACCAGAATCCCGGGATGGACCGATTCGAAGCCGACAACAGTGGTACCGGTCGTTGTCTTGTTGATGGCTCCTTGGGTGGGTGCGGCTTGGATGTTCTGGATAACAGGCCAGCACTCAAACTCAGCTTCCGTCCGCACGCGTCACCGCTGATCACCGCAGCCTCTTACCGTGATATTTCCTGGTTCATGAACATTGGACGCGTCTCGGCAGAGTATGACTGTGCCGCTTGCGGTGCGGGTGGTATACAGCGGTTCGGGTACCAGCTTGATCAGGCTACGGGTTCTGTTCTGGGGCTGAGGATTGCCCGAGTCCCTGCAGCGGCTGCTCCGGCGGAGTTGCGGGCAGCGGCGATCAGGGTGGATGGCAACATGTTGTTCTTCGGGTTCTGAGGGTAAGGTCATGCTGGGCATGCTTCGCTATTTGAGCGGCCAACTGGTTCCCGTCGTGTTCAACCTATTGCTGTTGGTGCCACTCAGCGGCTATGCGGCTGCGGTTTCTTCACACGGGCCCGGCATGGTCGCTTTGACGGACGCTGACCTGTCAGGAGTTACTGGTCAGGCTTTGTTCGTGTCGGACAAGATTGGTCCTGACTCTTTGCCTGGCTACAATCAAGCGGATACCTTTGGCAACTTCACGTACTATCGCATGGGCATGGACATAGACTTGTCCATGAATGCGAACATCGCCAAGTTGCAGTTGGGTTGCGGGGGCGTTAACGATGCCCTTGATCCCACTCTGTGTGATATTGATCTCGACTACGTCCGCTTTATGGGTCGAAGCAATACTGTCGGCGGTGCCCCGTGTACGGCAGCAAACTGCACGAACGCCGCTACACCTGCCACCAGCGAGTTCCTGCTGCGAAGGCCTTATGTTGAGCTTGCCATCAAGAATGACGGTACTGCCAACAGGGAGGTGGTGGGATTCAAGCTCGGTGCACAGGTTGCAGACGGCTATGTCGGCGTCGGCCGACGTTACGCAAATGGTAATGTCAATGCGGAAAATGGTGGCACCTGCAATAATGGTACTGCAGGCGCTTCAACGTTGGCATGTCACTCCGGTGCAAACAGCATATCGGGCTTTCTCGGAGCAGAGCTTTCGGCGGCTCTCAACGTTCGATGCAGTTCCGCCCTTTGCGCTTTAGGTGGCGCGAGCAACGTGCGGGTGTGCGCTGGCGCCACAGCCCGTACTGACGACCTGTGCAATGCCAGCACAAACGACAACCTTTTCATTGATGTTTCCGGCACGCGCATGAGTCAGATAGCCACCTCTGCGCTCGAACTTGAGGTCAGCAATGCCGGTTTGCTTTCGCTGCTTGGCATCACTACCGGCTATAGTCAATTGACGGCTTCGCTGAGGATGCTTCACGGCTTCACGCTCATTAACACCAATGACTTCTTTATTTCCTTCCAGCGTGAACGCGTGAGTTGGCCACGTTATTCCAAGACATTGCCTCCTAATAATGGTGTCGATGCCTGTAACCCGGCGTACGGGACTGTTCCAGGTCGTTGCAATTCTGCCTATGCCGTCGCCTCGAATACGGGGTGGTGGATGAACGTGCCTGAAGCAAAGGTTGTTGAGGTTTATGCCCCCGACTATGGTCCACTGACTATCGGAGAGTTGACGACTGCCCTCAGTCAGCCTGGTCTCCCTCTTGTCAACCCTGAGCTTGGCTTGACCCCGCCCAAGAACTGCTACGGTACTGCCCGTTTCTGTTGATCGACGGAGGATTATCACGTGATGTCGATCAGACTCATCCAACAGGCGCTGGGCGTCTTTTTGTTGGGCGCGCACGCCCAGGGCGCGGTGGCACTCACCGCGATGACTGATGGGGCAATGTCGTCCATTAGTGCACAAGACGGCGTCGAGATCGATCTGTCCGTCGCAAACGAGATTCGGGCATCTAGTATTCGCTGGAGTGTAGATTCCGCCACGGCGAATGCAGCTGCTGCGGAGTACTCGACGCTGTCCTTGCGAGGAGTGGATTTGCTCGGAACGGTAGGCGGAGCTTACTCAGCCCTGTCCACCTTGGACGCAGGCGCCACTGGTAGTGGTGATCCTCGGTTGCTATGGACCCTGGATCTTGATCGTGTGCGGCTGCGGGCAGAAGCCTATCGCCATGTCTCCGACGCCTCGCGCAGTTACGGTACCTTTGCGCTGGATGCTTCCGGGCGAATCGAGTACGCAAACAAGGGTGCCGTAAACAACTCCGTCACCGATGCGCGCCTATATGGTGAATTGTTTGATGCGAACATCTTCTATCGGCAACTCTGGCACCAGCACCCCTACCTGGTGATGGCGAACGTTGATGCCAAGTGGAACATTCCTTCCGGGACGATAGGCATAGGTGCGGGTAATACTGGCGATTTGCGTGTGGGCGTCAGGACGAATGCGCCCTTCATCGATGTCGCTCTGACGTGGGACATGTTGTACAAGTTTCCCGTCTATTATGCTGCCGAGCCGGAATTTACCATCACCGGTAACGAGCGGCCCATCATCCGGTTCGGTTGGCTGGGTACTCTCAAGGATGCGGAGCTCGTATTCAAATCTGGCGGGGCGTGGAGCGGCACAACCGGTGCTCCTGCCGTCTACAACGTTGCCAATAAGTCCGAAGGTATCAATTTCTCCTCGCGCTTCAATTACGTGACGTTCAGCGAGGCGCTTGCATCCGGTGATCCCGGGCGTGAGTTTCGATGGCAGCTCGGCGAAGCCGGCGGCGGTCGCACGAGTATCGAGATCAGTGACTGGGTAGCCTTGCCGGGCAATACGTACGCGCACGATTTTCCGCTGATTGCTATCGACCTGATCAATCCGGCTCAGGGCGTTGGTGGCCTCTGCTGGGGTGCCCCGAGCGATGGCCCTGCGTCCGGTGCATGCTCTCCAACGGCGACCCGACAATTCGTCAACGTTGCACCCGGCACGATTGCTTCCACGTACTATTCTGCCGGGGACGGATACACGCCGACCGTGGCCCGCGCGAATGCGCCCTCCGTCGGTATTTTTGTGCGTGATGGCAACCTGCTGACCTATGGTCGAAAGGTCAAGATTCTCGAGAACAATGCGATTCAGGACGTGTTCAACTGGGGTTTGATTTACACGCTCGCCAACATCGATGCCAACGTCTACCTCTATGCAGGTGGCAATCCCAGCGACGATGTGCAGTTCGGAGGTTCTGGGAACTCTTTGAGCTATGGGGTCATGGCTGATATCGCTCTAATGTCCCAGTCCTTCAGTGCTACCACGCCTACCGAACAGGGGTTCAACTGGAACAAGGGGTCGCATCTGATGATCGCCGATACCGATGCTGATCTCGGTATTGGTCTTGTCAGCACCAGTTTCCTGGTATTGGCGAATGATGCTCGACTGTGGGTCAAGCCTCACTGGTCTGGGAATACCACGTCGGCTCATTTTTATGAGGGGGGCTTTGATATCATGTCCCCGCAATCTCGATTCCATATCAGGGGTACTTTTGGGGGGGGTAGCCCCAGTCAGTCGGGAGGAGGGACTGTTGTAAAGGGGGCGTTTATCGACGCCAATCTCGAAGGTCTATGGAATTTCCGGTTCTCTCCTTCGCGCCCCGGAGCAACGATTGCCGCAGATCGCGGTTCTAACTTCATGGGTTACAGTCTTGCCTACAGGCTGATGAACACCAATGTGGCTGACTTTTCTCAGAGTACAGCGGGCGGCGCGACGGACGACGGCAGTTTCATCTCGATCAGTGAGCCGAATAACATCGCCGCCGACTTTCGTCTGGCGAATGTGACTGGTGATCTGGCTTATACCGAAGGTGCAATCGATCTGCGTGGCGTCGGTGAGGATGGCCCGGTACCCAAGTTGGTTGTTTCCAATAACATTCGTTTTGGCACTACTGCCTACCCTAGAATTCAGGACGCTGTTGTCGGTCTGCAATCGATGCCTGGAGGGTTAGGGGCGCAGCCTTTTAGCGTCGGGAGGGTGGAATTTGGTGACAGGCCGCTTGGTCAGATCGGAATTCCCTCGGGACAGATGTTTTTCAGCATGACCCTCAAGCCACAGAATTGACCAGGCGGGCGCCCTTGCAGGCGCCCGCTTCGTTCAGGACAGCCGCCGCTTGATACCGGTCAGCTGCATGATCCGGCTGGCGATCTCCTCCACCGACAGTTCCGTCACATCCATGCACGGCAAATGCTCGCGCTTGTAGATGGTCTGTGCGGCCCGCACTTCAATCTCGCACTGCCGCGGTGACGCATACTTGCTCCCGGGCATCCGTTCATTGCGGATCGCGGCAAGGCGGTCGGCATCCACCAGCAACCCGAAGATCTTCGACTTGTAGGGCTTGAGCACCTTGGGCAGCGTCTCGCCGTCCAGGTCTTCCTCGGTGAGCGGGTAGTTGGCAGCGCGCAGTCCGTACTGCAAGGCGAGGTAAAGGCTGGTCGGTGTCTTGCCCGAGCGGGACACGCCGACCAGTATGATGTCCGCCTGGTCGTAGTGGCGGGTGCGGGCACCGTCATCGTTGTCCAGTGCGAAGTGCACCGCATCGATGCGTGTCTTGTATGCCTGGCGGTCGCTGATCGCATGCGACTTGCCCACGCTGTAGGACGAGTGGGTGGTCAGTTCCTGTTCAAGCGGCTTCAGGAAAGTGCCGAAGATATCGACGAAGAAGGCATTGGCCTTGGCCAGTTCTGCTCGCACACCCTGGTCGACGATGGTATCGAAGACCAGCGGGCGACCGTCTCCCTCCTGGGCGGCCTTGTCGATCTGTGCGGTGGCTTCGCGCGCCTTGTCCACGCTGTCGATGAAGGGCAGGGTGGTCCTTTCAAAGGTGACGTGAGAAAACTGGCTGAGCAGGCTCAGGCCCAAGGCTTCGGCGGTGATACCGGTGCCATCCGACACAAAGAAGGCATGACGCTTCGACATCTTGTTATCCATATGAAATATAAGAATTATTCAGCCGATGTATGGCTGGTGTTCATTTCCGTGATGTACGGCCGGAGTACGCGCCTTTTCCATTAGAATGCCCCTGTCCCGGCCGTGCCCACAAGGCACCCGGGCATCCAGGTAGTGAGCAGGGCATTGCCCGTCGACGTCCCCCGCGGCTGCCTCGTTACCGCCCCGTCACACAATGAAGAGGATTGCGCTGTGAAAGACTACGTCGTGTGGTTCCAGGACCTGAGCCGTCATGAAGTCGAGCGCGTGGGCGGCAAGAACGCCTCGCTCGGTGAAATGATCAGCAACCTCGCCCACGCGGGCGTCAGCGTCCCGGGCGGCTTTGCCACCACGGCGCAAGCCTATCGTGACTACCTTGAAGTCAGTGGTCTCAACCAGAAGATCCACGACATCCTGGATCGCCTCGACGTCAATGACGTGGTGGCACTGGCCGAGGCCGGCAAGAAAATCCGTGGCTGGATCGTTGATTCGCCGCTGCAGCCGGACCTCGAACAGGCCATTCGCGTCGAGTTCGGCAAGCTGACCGAGGCCAATGCGGACATGGCGGTGGCCGTGCGTTCTTCGGCCACGGCCGAGGACCTGCCTGACGCGTCGTTTGCCGGCCAGCAGGAAACCTTCCTGAATATCCGCGGCGTCGACAACGTGCTGCATGCGGTCAAGGAAGTGTTTGCGTCGCTGTTCAACGATCGTGCAATCGCGTACCGCGTCCACCAGGGTTTCGATCACAAGCTGGTGGCATTGTCCGCCGGCATCCAGCGCATGGTGCGCAGTGAGACCGGTTGCTCCGGCGTGATGTTCACCATGGATACCGAGAGCGGCTTCAACGGCGTGGTGTTCGTGACCGCATCGTACGGCCTGGGCGAGACGGTGGTGCAGGGTGCGGTGAATCCGGACGAGTTCTACGTGGACAAGAAGACGCTGCTCAACGCGCGTCCGGCCATCCTGCGCCGCAGCCTGGGCAGCAAGGCCATCAAGATGGTGTACGCCAAGAGCGGCGTCACCGGCAAGTCAACGGAGACCGTCGAAGTGTCGCCGGCGGACCGCAATCGCTTCTGCCTGACGGACGAACAGGTGGCCGAGCTGGCGCGGCAGGCGATCACCATCGAGAAGCATTACGGGCAGCCGATGGACATCGAGTGGGCGCTGGATGGCGACGACGGCAAGCTTTACATCGTCCAGGCTCGCCCGGAAACGGTGAAGAGCCGTGCGTCCAGCAACGTCATGGAGCGCTACCTGCTGCGTGGCAAGGCGGAGGTGGTGTGCGAAGGGCGGGCCATCGGCCAGAAGATCGGTTCCGGCCCGGTACGCATCATCCACTCCATCAAGGAAATGGAGCGCGTTCAGCCGGGTGATGTGCTGGTCACCGACATGACCGACCCGGACTGGGAGCCGGTGATGAAGCGTGCTTCGGCCATCGTCACCAACCGCGGTGGCCGCACCTGCCACGCCGCCATCATTGCCCGCGAACTCGGTGTGCCGGCCATTGTTGGCTGCGGCAACGCCACCGAGGTGCTCAAGGACGGCCAGATGGTCACCGTTTCCTGCGCCGAGGGCGATACCGGCCTGATCTACAACGGCAAGCTCGAGTTCGACATCCAGAAGAGCTCGATCGATAACATGCCGAAGCTGCCGTTCAAGATCATGATGAACGTTGGCAACCCGGACCGTGCCTTCGACTTCGCGATGATCCCGAACCAGGGCGTGGGTCTTGCCCGCCTGGAGTTCATCATCAACCGCATGATCGGCGTGCACCCGAAAGCCCTGCTGAACTACGACACGCTCCCGCGCGAGGTGAAACAGTCGGTGGACAAGCGCATCGGTGGCTACAAGTCCCCGGTGGACTTCTATGTCGAGAAGCTGGTTGAGGGGATTTCCACCATTGCGGCGGCATTCCATCCCGAGCGCGTCATCGTGCGCATGTCGGACTTCAAGTCCAACGAATACGCGAACCTGATCGGTGGCAAGCTGTACGAGCCGGAGGAAGAGAACCCGATGCTCGGTTTCCGTGGCGCATCGCGCTACGTGTCGGACAACTTCCGCGACTGCTTCCAGCTCGAGGTCCGTGCGCTCAAGAAGGTGCGTGAGCAGATGGGGCTGACGAACGTGGAGGTGATGATCCCGTTCGTGCGTACCGTCGGGGAGGCCGAGCAGGTGTTGAAGTTGCTGGCCGAGAACGGCCTGAAGCGTGGCGAGAACGGACTGCGCGTCATCATGATGTGCGAGCTGCCGACCAATGCGCTGCTGGCCGACCAGTTCCTGAAACACTTCGACGGCTTCTCGATCGGCTCCAACGACCTGACGCAGCTGACCCTCGGCCTGGACCGTGACTCGGGCATCGTGTCCCACCTGTTCGACGAGCGCGATGCGGCGGTGAAGATGCTGCTGGGCATGGCCATCGATGCGTGCAGGAAGCAGGGCAAGTACATCGGTATCTGCGGCCAGGGTCCGTCCGATCACCCGGACCTGGCGCTGTGGCTGATGGAGAAGGGTATCGATTCCGTGTCGTTGAATCCCGACTCGGTGATGGATACCTGGTTCTACCTGGCGGAGTCGGCGGGCAAATGAACTGATCCTGTCGCGCTCAGATGCGCCGTGCAGCAGGTCGTGCTGCACGGTCGTCTTCCGCGACTGTCTGTACTCATTGCGTCGGCGGTGTCACTCACCGCTGCGCCAGCCGCAATTCGCGGTACTGCTCGGACAACTCCACCACCCGCGCGACATAGTTCTTCGTCTCCGCGAACGGCGGGATGCCCCCGTACTTCTGCACGTTGCCCGGGCCGGCGTTGTAGGCGGCCAGTGCGTTGCGGACATTGCCGCGGAACTTGTCGAGCATCATGCGCAGGTAGCGTGCGCCGCCGTTGATGTTCTCGCGCGGGTCGTGGATATCGGTGACCTGCAGCATGGCAGCGGTTTGCGGCATCAGTTGCATGAGCCCGCGGGCGCCGGCCCGAGACACCGCCTCGGGGTCAAAGGCTGACTCGGCGTGGACCACGGCTTTCACGAGGGCGAAGTCGACGTCCCAGCGGCGCGCCGCGCTGGCAATGATGTCGTCGTAGGCGTCGCGGCGCCTGGCGGTGAGCTTGCCTGGCTTGCGTGCGTAGTGGTCGTCGCCGTAGACGCGTGTTTCCAGCAGTCGCATGCCGGGCTCACGGACCAGCGAGGGCGGGCGGTTGGTGAAAAGGAGTGTGCCGTCTTCCTTGCGATACACCTGCACCTTCTCGGCCAGCGCTTCGCTGGCGAAGGTCAGGAGCAGCAGCAAGACGAGCAATGGGCGGGTCATGGTGCCAGTATGGCGTCGCGGCAGGGGATCCGCAAGCAAATGGCTTTTGATACAGCCAGTTACGAGGGTTATTTAAAGTCGTTTGACGTCGGGTCGTGTGCCCTGGAGCCATTTCAGGCCGGATCGGGGGCGCCGTCCTCCTGGTCAGCCTTGCCACCGTGGAACAACAGGTAGAGGTCGGTGAGGTTTTCCGGGATCTCGCGCACCATGGCTTCCCGCAGGCTGCGGTTGCGACGGATCTCCTGGGTCTCGGGCAGGTCGATGAGATCGGATTCCACCATCACCGGCAGCACCAGGTGGGCGACTTCGGGGTCGGCATCGTCACCCAGCCAATCCTCCTCGTTGAGGAACACACCCTCCATGAAGCCGACCGCCCAGGATTCCAGGCGTTCGTGGCCTGGACGCAGGGGGCAGGGCAGCCGGATGCGCTCATTCCCGTAGAAACGGTGGGCGATGTCGGCGTGCAGCAGGCGCAGCAATTCGACACAGCGGGCGTCCTGCCCGGCCTCCGGAAAGGCCGGCTGGCCGTCGAACACGGTGGCCAGCCACGTTTCCTCGGCGACATCGGGGCCAGCCACCACGGCGCACACCAGGCCATGGGCCGCGGCGTAGTCGAGGGTGTCCTCGCTGGCGAACTCGTCGAGCAGTACCATGAGGGCCTGTTCGTCGTCGTCAGTGAATTCCTTCATGGCGTGCGGTCCACCCGGCTGTGCGCTGTCGTTGCGGTATTGGCTGATTCTAGCAGTCCGAGGGGTGATACACCGCGTGCAGTTCGACCTGCCTCTCCCGGAGGCCAGCCTGGCCGATGAAACACCTGCCGGGCGGCGGGTTATCGACGTGGACGTGGTGCGTTCGCCGCGCCGGCGTAGCCTGGCCCTGCACGTGAGTGCCCTCGGCCGGGTGGAGGTGCGTGCGCCGCTGTGGGCCGACACTCGCGAGGTGGCTGCGTTTCTCGATCGCCACCGGGCGTGGGTGCTCCGCAAGGTGGCGGATGCCCGGGCCAACCCGCCCTGGGAACCTGAGTGGGGCGAGGGCGGCCACTGGTTCTGGCGTGGTGAGTCGGTGCAGTTGGCCGGTGGTGGCGCGCGTGGCGGCGCGCTCGCCGACGGTGTGCTGGCGTTGCCCCTGTCGGCGGGACACACCGCACGGCAATGGCGGATGGCCGTGCAGGCGTGGCACCGCCGGCAGGCGGTGCCGCTGCTCGAGTCGCGTGCGCAGGCCCTGTTCGGGGAACATTGCCTGCCGCACCGGCTCAAGCGCATCGACCTGCGCTGGATGCGCGCCACCTGGGGCACCTGCGCCGGAAGGCGTGGTGCCGACGGGCGCCGTGACGTGACGCTGCGCCTGAACCTGTGGTTGGCCGCCCTGCCGCCGGTGCTGTGCGATGCGATCCTGTTGCACGAGCTGGCGCACGTGGAGCACATGAACCACGGTGCCGGCTTCTACCGCCGCCTGGCGGTCCTGAACCCGCAATGGCGGGAACACGATGTAGCGCTTAAACACTGGTCGCGGCTTTTGTTTCCCCTCGCCGCACGCTGAACGGAGCTCGTCGCCCGGATGACCGATTCGATCGTGGGGCTGGCAGATTCGGACACTTGTCGGCACCGGTGGCGCGTGCAAGCATCCGCCACTCAAACGCGCGTTTGATTGCCGTGCGTGCCTGACCAATCCCCGCCACGAGGACCCGTTATGGCTGGTGAACAGTTGTTCGACCTGACCCTGAGCGAAGACCAGCGCATCACGCGCGAGAACATGCGCCGCTTCGCGCAGTCGGAAATCCGCAGTATTTCGAAGAAGGCCGACCTGGACCAGGCGCTGCCCGCCGGCTTCCTGCGCAAGGCTGCTGACCTGGGCCTGGCGCTGCTGCCGATCCCCGAGGACTTTGGCGGCGCCGGCATGCCGCGTTCGCCGGTGTCCAACGTACTCAATGCCGAGGACCTCGCGCACGGTGATTTCGCCATCGCGCTGGCGGTGATGACCCCGCAGGGCTTCGTCAACACGCTGGTCGACCAGGGCTCCGCCGCGCAGCAGGAGAAGTACCTGGGTGCGCTGGCCAGCGAGGAGTTCGTGCCGGCCACCGTCGCACTCATGGAGCCGCGTGCCACCTTCGTGCCGGAGAAACTCGAGACGAAGGCGGCCAGGCAGGGCAACGACTACGTGCTCAACGGCGTGAAGTCGATGGTCATCCTCGGCGCGAGCGCGAAGTTCGTGCTGGTGGTCGCCGATGCCGGTGCCGAAGGCCCGCAGGCGTTCATCGTCGAGCAGGGTGCGGCCGGTGTGTCGTTCGCGAAAGAAGAGTACATGGGCCTCAAGCCCATCGAAGTCAGCCGCATGACGCTGGAGAACGTGAAGGTGCCGGCCAGCGCGAAGCTGGGTGAAGGCGAGAAGGCCTTCAACCTGCAGCGGCTGGTTGACCTGTCGCGCCTGGCCGCCTGTGCACTCGCGGTAGGCACCTGCCAGGCGGTACTCGACTACGTGGTGCCGTACGTGAACGAGCGCGTGGCCTTCGGCGAGCCGATCTCGCACCGCCAGGCGGTGGCGTTCATGGTCGCCAACATCGCCATCGAACTCGATGGCATGCGCCTGCTGGTGTGGCGCGCGGCCTCGCGCGCCGAGCAGGGCCTGGATTTCCACAAGGAGGCGTATCTGGCGCGCGTATTGTGCGCGGAGAAGGCGATGGAGATCGGCACCAACGGCGTGCAGCTGCTCGGTGGCCACGGTTTCACCCGCGAGCACCCGGTGGAGCAGTGGTACCGCAACCTCCGCGCGGTCGGCATCCTCGAAGGCGCCGCCGCGGTTTAAGGCAGACGACAGGAGCATACGAACATGATCAATCTCGAACTGCCGCAAAAAGTCCTGACCATGCAGCAGATGTCGCGCATGGGGGCCCAGACCTTCCTGCGCCCGATCGCGCGCAAGTACGACAAGCTCGAGCACGCCGACTCGGTGCCGGAGCTGCAGCCGCTGGCCGCCATGATCAACGGCCGCAGCGGCAATGCCGCCACCGCCGCCACCGCGGCCGGCAAGAAGGAAGACGGCATCAAGAACGCCAACAACATGATGGGCATTGTCAGCACGGCCGAGATGGCCGCTGGCTGCTGCGGCCTGATGTTGTCGATCCCGGGCGTGGGCCTGGGCAACGCGGCGATCGCCGCGGTGGGCACGCCGGAGCAGAAGGAAAAGTGGGGCAAGAAGTACTGCGCCATGGCCATCACCGAGCCGGGCACCGGCTCCGACTCGGCCAACGTGCAGACCACCGCGAAACTCGACGGTGACCACTGGGTGCTGAACGGCGAGAAGATCTTCTGCACCGCCGGCCAGCGTGGCGACGCCATCGTCGTGTGGGCCACGCTCGACAAGAGCAAGGGCAAGGCGGCGATCAAGTCGTTCATCGTCGAGCAGGGCGCGCCCGGCCTGCACCTGGTGCGCGTCGAGCACAAGATGGGGCTGCGCATTTCCGACACCGCCGCTTTGCTGTTCGAGAACTGCCACATCCCGAAGGAGAACATCCTCGGTTCGCCGGAAATCGCCGACACCGAGGAGGCGCGCAAGAAGGCCTTCGGCGGCGTGATGCAGACCTTCGACAACACCCGTCCGCAGGTGGCGGCGATGGCGCTGGGCGTAGCCCGCGCGGCGCTGGACATCACCTACGAGGTGCTGAAGAAGGAAGGCGTGGAGCTGTCGTGGGCGGGCAGCGTGTGGAGCGTGCCGGCCATCGAGGCCGAGCTGTACCGCATGGAAGCCGACCTCGAGGCCTCCCGCCTGCTGTCGCTGAAAGCCGCGTGGATGGCCGACAACGGCCAGCCGAACTCGAAAGAGGCGGCTATCTGCAAGGCCAAGGCCGGCCGCACCGGCAATTACGTGACGCTGCGCTGCGTGGAGATCCTCGGCAACCTCGGTTACAGCGAGGAGTTGCTGGTGGAGAAGTTCGCGCGCGATTCGAAGATCATCGACATCTTCGAGGGCACGCAGCAGATCCAGCAGCTGATCGTGGCGCGCACCGTGCTGGGCCTGAGTTCGCGCGAACTCAAGTAACGCGCTCTTCGTGGGGAGGGGGCCATGCACCCGACCGTTTTCCGGAAGGAGCGGTCGGGGGCATGGCCCCCTCTCTACATGGGGGCGGCGGTGCCGTCGAGGGCGCGGACGCGGAGGATTTCCTGTTCGTCGAACAGCCGGGCGCGCAGGGCTTCGAGCTGTTGTTCGCGATCGCCGGCCGACAGGCCCGGTGCTTCGACGATGGCGGCGCGCTGGCGGCGATAGTCGTCGTAGCGCGCTTTCCAGCGGGCTTCCTCGCGGTCCAGCGCGGCGAGGCGTTCGGCTGCATCCGCGCCAAGCGCGTCAACGCGTGCGGCATACACTTCTGCCTCGCTGGCGCCGGCGGCGCGCAGGCGCTCGACCTCGGCGCCGGTGTCACCTATCCGGGTTGCCTCGCGGCGCGCGGCGAGCAGTTCCCCGGGCAGCGACGCCTCCAGTGCGGCGATGCGTTCAGCCTTCGCGTCGGCATCGAGGTTGCTGTCGCGCTGCACCAGCAGGCTTTCCAGCGTGTAGCGGTCGTAGGCTTCCTCGGCGGCGAAGAACGCGTCGGCGACTTCGTTGCCGAGCTGGGCGCGACGCAGGGCGGCGACGTCTTCGAGTCGGGCGCGGGTCACGGTGAGGTCATCCAGTGGCACGGCGGGCTGGTTGGCGAGTGATGCCCGGTAGCCGAGGTAATCGTTGTAGATCTGCCAGGCCTGTTCAGCGGCCTCCGGTGGCAGGTGACTGCGCAGGTGCATGGCCAGGCGGGCGCCGATTTCCTCCAGGCCTTCCTCGCCCAGCGTGCTGAGGAAATACTCGAACAGGTCGCGAAGGGCAGGCTCGATGACCAGCCGGCCATCGGCATCGACGCGCACCCCCGGGGCCTGGCTGCCTGCGAGCGAGGCGGGCAAGGGGCCGACAGGGCGGGCGGCCGCCTGATCGATGCCAACCCGTGGCGGCAGGGCGTCGACGCCCGGCGCCGTCGTGGTGCCGCCGTGCACATCCGCGGCAGCGGGGACGCGGGAGTCCCGGAGTGCGACCCAGCCAATGATCGCCAGGACCGCCAGGGTGCCAAGGATTGCCAGTGCGCGGTTCGAGGGCAGCTTCATGGTGGTCGATGGTATCCTTGCGCCCCTCCCAGGTCTAACGCGGGGTGCACATGCGCCATGACAACCAGGTCGTCTGGATCACCGGGGCGTCCTCGGGCATCGGTGCCGCGCTGGCCGAGGCCTTCAGCCGCCAGGGTGCCCGGCTGGTGCTGAGTGCGCGGCGCGCCGATGAACTGGAGCGCGTGCGCGCGCGCTGCGAACGTCCCGACGACCATTTCGTGCTGCCGCTGGACATGGCCGGCGGCGACTTCGACCGGGCTACGGCGGACGTGTTGTCCCGCTTCGGCCGCATCGACGTACTGGTGAACAACGCCGGCATTTCGCAGCGCTCGCGCGTCGCGGAAACCGTGCTCGCGGTGGACCGGCGGATCATGGAAGTGAACTACTTCGGTGTTGTCGGCCTGACCAAGGCGGTGCTGCCGGTCATGCAACGACAGAAGGGTGGACGCTTCGTGGTGATCTCCAGCCTGGTCGGCCTGGTCAGCACGCCGCTGCGCTCGACCTACGCGGCCTCCAAGCACGCGTTGCACGGTTTCTTCGAGGCATTGCGCGCCGAGGAACATGACCATGGCATCCGCGTGCTGATGGTCTGTCCGGGTGCCATCGCCACGGATGTCTCGCTGCACGCGCTGTCAGGGGATGGTCGCGAGCACGGTGTGATGGATCCCCTGCAGGCCTCCGGCATGCCAGCCGCCGAGTGTGCGCGGCGCATCCTGGCCGCTCTCGCGCAGGAGCAGCCCCAGGTGGTGGTGGCCGGCCGTGAAGGCATCGTGGTGCCGCTGCAGCGCTTCCTGCCCTCGCTCTACCGGCGCCTCGTGCGCCGCATGAAAGTCACCTGAACGCCAGCCGATTCGCCCGAGGTTTTTTCCGATGAGTGTGGTACAGACCTTCACCCCGCCGCAGGATGGTCCGGCGGAGCGGTCAAAGAAGGAGAAGACCGAGTTCAACAAGCTGCAGAAGCGGCTGCGCAGTGACGTGGGCAAGGCGATCATGGATTTCAACATGATCGAGGCCGGCGACAAGGTCATGGTGTGCCTGTCCGGCGGCAAGGACAGCTACACCATGCTGGACATCCTGCTGAACCTGCAGAAGCACGCGCCGGTGTCCTTCGAACTGGTGGCGGTGAACCTGGACCAGAAGCAGCCGGGCTTTCCCGAGCACGTGCTGCCGGAGTACCTGCGCTCCATCGGCGTGCCGTTCCACGTGATCGAGCGGGACACCTACAGCATCGTCAAGGAGAAGACCCCGGAGGGCAAGACCACCTGTGCGCTGTGCTCCCGCTTGCGGCGCGGCACCCTGTACGGCTTTGCCGAGGAAATCGGTGCCACCAAGATCGCGCTGGGCCACCACCGGGAGGACATCATCGAGACGCTGTTCCTCAACATGTTCTACGGCGGGTCGCTGAAGGCCATGCCCCCCAAGCTGCGCAGTGATGACGGCAAGCACGTGCTGATCCGGCCCATGGCCTACTGCGCGGAGGCCGATATCGCCGAGTACGCAGTGCTCAAGGGTTTCCCGATCATCCCCTGCAACCTGTGCGGGTCCCAGGAGAACGCCCAGCGCAAGGTCATCAAGGCGATGCTGGCCGAGTGGGATCGGCAGCACCCCGGGCGCATCGAGTCGATCTTCTCGGCGATCGGCAACGTGGCGCCCTCCCAGTTGGCCGACCGCGGGCTGTTCGACTTCGATCGCTTCGTGCGCCGGGCCGACGACCCGGCCAGCGAGCGCATTCCGCTGGTCAACATCCTCGGCTGACGACCGCCGGTCGCCCATGCCCCGCCGCCGGTCGCTGACCCGGGGTGGGGCGTGTCGCCGGTAGCGGCGGCAAGCCCGGGGTCGGTTTCGGCAAGCCGCAACGGATGCCCCGCGACACCCGCCGCCGGGCGCCCTAGACTCCCTGCAGGACGTCGAGCGGTGGCTGCGACATCACCGCAGGTAGTGACCGTAACTTGTTGTCGCTACAGGCAAGAGTTGGTACGTTACCGCGACAACAACAAGCAGCCGGCCGGACATCCATCCCGCAGGTTCCGGCCACCCCATTTTCCAGGGAGTCTTTCCCCATGTTGCAGTGGTTGCAGCATCTGTCCATCCGCGCCAAGGTCCTGCTGATCGCCGGTACCGGCATCCTCCTGTTCGGCCTCTATTACGCCTTCTCCTTCGTGGCCTCCACCTACAGCACGTCGCTGATGCGGCATATCCACGAGGTGGATTACGTCATCATCGAGGCGTTGGGCAAGAACGACCTGGAGATCGTCGACGTCCGCGAAAAGTTCATCGCCGCCATCAACGAGGAGGACGAGACCACCCTCGAGGAAGCGCTCGCCGGCTCCAAGGCGATGCGCGAGCGCATCGCCCGGATCGGCCAGATCGATCCGGAGCTGAAGATCCGGGCCGACGACATGCTGGTCAAGTTCGACGCCTACGCGACCGCGGCCGAGGCCCTCGCCCGGGGGATGCTCGATGGCAGCATCTCGTCCGACCAGTTGTACGGCGAGATTACCCGCATGCGGGAAATGCTCGACGCCTATATCGCGGCGCAGTCTGACCTGCGCCAGCTCCAGGACAAGGAGTTCCGGGAGAACCTGCAGAAGGCAGCCAGCTACGCCGAGCGCACCCGCCTGTGGGGCATGTTCATCGGTGCCGGCGGAATCTTCCTGCTGCTGTGGTTGTCGATTGCCACCATCCGCGGCATCACCCAGGCCCTGGGCAACGCGATCGCCACTGCGGAGCGGATCGCCGGCGGTGACTGGGACTTCGAGGTCGAGGTTGTCTCCCGCGACGAGACCGGCAAGCTGCTCAATGCCATGCACCTGATGCGCGACGCCCTCAAGCGCAAGCGCGACGAGGACAAGCGCATCGAGCGACGCAAGACGCAGCTGGCCGAGCTGAACGATCGCATGCGCGGCGACATGAACACCGACCAGCTGGCCAGCAACGTGCTCACCTACCTGGTGCAGGCACTGGATGCCCAGGTTGGTGCCTTCTACATGTTCGATGAAGAGGGTCGCCGCCTGAAGCTGGTGAGCAGCTATGCGTTCACCCGGCGCAAGAGCACCAGCAACGAGTACGCACTGGGTGAATCGCTGGTCGGCCAGGCGGCACTCGAGCAGAAGCAGATCCTGCTGTCCAACGTCCCCGATGGCTACATCGCCGTCAGTTCCGGGCTGGGTGAGGCCGCCCCCCGCAACGTCATCGTCACCCCGATCGTCCACGAAAAGGAACTCAAGGCAGTCATCGAGGTGGCGGCCCTGCGTCCGTTCGACGATGACGACCTGGTGCTGCTGGAAAGCGCCGTCGATGCCATTGCGATTTCCATCAATACGGCCCAGGCCCGGGTGAAACTGGCGACCTTCGTCGAGGAACTGCAGGGCAAGACCGACGAGCTCGAGCGCCAGAAGACCGCGCTGCACAAGGTCAACGACGACCTCGAGCGCCAGGCGATGGAGCTGGCGGCCTCCGAGGCCAAGCTGCAGGCCCAGCAGGAAGAATTGCGCGCCACCAACGAGGAGCTGGAGGCACAGGCGCAGGCGCTGCGTGCGTCCGAGGAGAGCCTGCAGGCCCAGCAGGAAGAACTGCGGGTCACCAACGAGGAGCTCGAGGAGCAGGCCCGCCTGCTGGCCGAGCAGAAGCAGGAAATGGCCCGTGCCAACGAGCAACTCGAACAGGCCAAGCAGATCCTCGAGGACAAGAACAACGCGCTGGAGATGTCCAGCAAGTACAAGTCCGAGTTCCTGTCGACCATGTCGCACGAGCTGCGCACGCCGCTGAACTCGATCCTGATCCTCTCCAACGCGCTGGCGGAGAACAAGAAGGGCACGCTGGACGAGAAGCAGGTGGAGCATGCCCGCGTCATCCACTCGGCGGGTTCCGACCTGCTGGGCCTGATCAACGACATCCTCGACCTCGCCAAGGTCGAGTCCGGCAAGATGAGCGTGGTGATCGACGAGATCAACCTCAAGGAACTTGGCCAGCACATGGTGCGTTCGTTCCGCCACGTGGCCGAGAACCGCGGCATCACCTTCGACGTGGAGGTGCTCGATCCGCTGCCGTCCGAGGCGGTGTTCACCGACCGCCAGCGCCTCGAGCAGGTGCTGCGCAACATGTTCTCCAACGCCTTCAAATTCACCCACAAGGGTGGCGTGACGCTGACCATCCGCGGCGCGGACCAGGCGAAGATCGATGCCGGCCACCTGCGTATCAGCGCGGAGAACATGATTGCCTTCGAGGTGCGCGATACCGGCATCGGCATTCCCAAGGACAAGCAGCAGGTCATCTTCGAGGCGTTCCAGCAGGCCGACGGCACCACCTCGCGCAAGTACGGTGGCACGGGTCTTGGCCTGACCATCTCCCGCGAGCTCTCGCACCTGCTCGGGGGCGAGATCCAGTTGCTGTCGGAAGGGGAGAACACCGGGTCCACCTTCATCATCTACGTACCGGTCGGCAATGCCGACATGGTGCAGAAGGACGCCGAGCAGGAGGCCTTCGAGGCGCGCCTCGCCGCCATCGCCCAGCAGTACGAGAAGGGCGAGAAGGGCGAGCGCAAGGTCGAGGCTTCCGGCGAAGCGGCTAGCGAGGAGCACTTTTCCGTCAAGGAAAAGACGGTACTCATCATCGAGGATGACGGCGACTTCGCGAAGGTGCTCGGCTCGCTGGCCGAGGACTACGGCCTCGAGGCCGTGGTGTGCGAGGACGGCGAGTCGGGCCTCGATTACGCACGCAAGTACCGCCCCAGCGCGATCATCCTGGACGTCGGTCTGCCCGGCATGAGCGGGTGGGACGTGATGGAGAAGCTCAAGGAAGACCAGCGCACCAAGGCCATCCCGGTGCATTTCCTGTCCGGCGACGACCAGCGCGGCAAGGCGCTGAAGATGGGCGCCATCGACTTCCTGACCAAGCCGGTCACCAAGGAGCAGATCGTCAACGCCTTCCACAAGATCGAAGGCGCGATCAGCAAGAACGTGCGCAAGTTGCTGGTGGTCGAGGATAACGAGGTCGCCCACGTCGGCCTGCGCGAGCTGTTCGACCAGAAGGGCGTGGAGATCAAGCTGGTGGCTACCGGCGAGGACGCCTTCGAGGCGCTGCGCAACGACGTGTTCGATTGCATGATCCTCGACCTGACGCTGCCGGACATCAACGGCCTGCAGCTGCTGGAGAGGATGCACGAGACCGATTCGGCGGCCGGCATGCCGGTGATCGTCTACACCGGCAAGGACCTGACCCGCGAGGAAGAGCAGCAGCTGCGCAAGTATGCCGACCGCATCATCCTCAAGACGGAGCGTTCGGCCGAGCGACTGCTCAACGAGGCCTCGCTGTTCCTGCACTGGCTCGAGTCGAACATGCCTGCCGCCAGCAAGGGCAAGAAGGTCGAGAAGGTCGATCACCGCGAGGATATCTTTGCCGGCAAGAAGGTCCTGGTGGTGGACGACGACATGCGCAACATCTACGCCATGTCGGCTTCGCTCGAGGAGATGGGCTTCGAGATCACCATCGCGAACAACGGCATCGAGGCCCTCGAGGCGATGGACGCCAGCCCGGACTTCGATCTCGTGCTGATGGACATCATGATGCCCGAGATGGACGGCTACGAGGCCATGAAACGGATCCGTGCCCAGGAGCGCTTCAAGTCGGTGCCGATGATCGCTCTCACCGCGAAAGCCATGAAGGACGACCGCGCGAAGTGCATCGAGGCTGGCGCCAACGACTATTGCTCCAAGCCCGTCGACATGGAAAAGCTGACCGCGTTGATGCGGGTCTGGCTGCACAAGACCTGAGCGGGTACTGAAAGATGACGGAAAAAGTCGTTCCCGTTGGTGAAGAAGACCTCGACCGGCAGGACATCGAGTTGCGCCTGCTGCTCGAGGCGATCTACCAGATGTATGGCTACGATTTCCGCTCGTACAGCAAGGCATCGGTGAAGCGCCGCGTGCAGCATCGCCTGCACATGTCGGGATTGAAGAACATCTCGCAGATGATCGAGCGGGTGGTGCACGACCGCGAGTTCTTCGTGGCGCTGCTCAACGACATGACCGTAAACGTCACGGAAATGTTCCGTGATCCGTGGTTCTACAAGGCGTTCCGCGAGGAAGTCATCCCGCGCCTGAAAACCTACCCGTTCATCAAGATCTGGCACGCGGGTTCTTCCACCGGCGAGGAGATCTACTCGATGGCCATCCTCCTGACGGAGGAGGGTCTCTACGAGCGCACCCAGATCTACGCGACCGATATCGACAAGGTGGTGCTGGAAAGGGCCCGCAAGGGCATCTACCCGCTGGCGTCGTTCAAGCAGTACAGCGAGAACTACCTCAAGGCAGGCGGCAAGGCGAGCCTTTCCGACTACTACACTGCCAAGTACGACAGCGTGATCATGGATCAGCGCCTGAAGAAGAACATCGTGTTCGCCGACCATGACCTGGCGACCGACCAGGTGTTCGGCGAAATGCAGGTGGTGGTGTGCCGCAACGTGATCATCTATTTCGACCGCGAGTTGCAGCGCCGGGTGTTCTCGCTGTTCCGGGACAGCCTGGACATCGGCGGCATCCTGTGCCTCGGCAGCAAGGAAACGATGCGTTTTTCCGGCTGCGAGGATGAATTCGAGGTGCTGGTCAAGGAAGCCCGCATCTACCGCAAGAAAACCCGAATCTGAGTAGTGCCATGAGCGAAGCGCAGCAAAGCGAAGAAATCGTCCAGAACATCCTGATGGTGGACGACACCCCGGAGAACCTCTATTCGCTGGAGGCTATCCTGGAGGCGCCCGGGCGCAACCTGATCAAGGCCAATTCCGGGCCGGAGGCACTGAAGGTCCTCATCAAGCAGGACATTTCCCTGGTCCTGCTCGACGTGCAGATGCCCGGCATGGACGGCTTCGAGGTGGCGGAGATCATGCGCTCGAACCCGAAGACCAAGAACGTGCCCATCGTGTTCGTGACGGCGATCAACAAGGACCAGAAGTACGTGTTCAAGGGCTACCAGGCCGGCGCCGTGGACTACCTGTTCAAGCCGCTCGACCCGGTGATCCTCGCCAGCAAGATCGATTTCTTCCTCTCGCTGGACAAGCAGCGCCGTGAGCTGGAGCGCAAGATCCGCCAGGCCCAGGAGCACCGCGCGGCGTACGAGCGCGAAAAGACGGTGAAAGTCAGTGCCGTCCAGGTGCCGCCTGGCACGCCCGGCGCCAAGCAGTAACGCGCGATGCCGGGAGCGCCGGGAATCGACGCCGTGGTGATCGGGGCCTCGTGGGGAGGACTCGGCGCGGTGTCCTCCATCCTGCAGAAGGTGCCCTGGCGCATCGGCGTGCCGCTGGTGCTTTGCCAGCACCAGTACCCGCATGCCATCAGCACCCTGGTGCAGGTCCTGCGCGGCCGCACGCGCCTGAAGGTGGCCGAGGTGGAAGACAAGATGCCGCTGGAGCCCGGCGTGCTCTACGTGTGCCCGCCGAACTACCACACGCTGATCGAACGTGACCGCACATTCGCCCTGAGCATCGATCCGCCGGTGATGTACTGCCGTCCGGCGATCGATGTGCTCTTCGAGTCCGCCGCCGAGGCCTACTGCGACCGGCTGGCCGCCGTCGTGCTGACCGGCGCGAACGAGGATGGCGCGGCGGGCCTTCTGCACGTGGCGCGCTGCGGCGGTATGCCGATCGTGCAGGATCCGTCGACCGCGGAGGTTCCGGTGATGCCGGAGGGTGCTTTGAAGCAGGTGCCGTGGGCCCATGTCATGACGCTGGGCGCGATCGGTGATTTTCTGGCCAGCCTGGAAGCCGCATGAAGCCATGACCACGCAATCCATGACCCAGACCATTCTTCTCGTGGATGACCGCCAGGAGAACCTCATTGCGCTGGAGGCCATCCTGGACGGGCCGGATCGCCGGCTGCTCAAGGCCACCACCGGCAACGAGGCGCTGACCCTCGCGCTGAAGAGCGATGTCTCCCTGATATTGCTTGACGTGCAGATGCCCGACATGGACGGGTTCGAAGTGGCCGAACTCCTGCAGCGCAACAACAAGACGCGCCAGATCCCGGTGATCTTCTGCACGGCGATCAGCAAGGAAAAGCGCTACCTGACGCGCGGCTATGACGTCGGTGCGGTGGACTACCTGTTCAAGCCCATCGATCCCGACCTGCTGACCTCGAAGGTGCGCGTGTTCCTCGAGCTGGACCTGCAGAAGCGGCGCCTGCAGAACACCCTGATGCAGTTGCACCGTGTCCAGCAGGAGAACGAGCGCCTGCTGCGCGCGATGGGCGAGGGTGTGGTCGGCCTTGACCGTGCTGGCCTGGTGACCTTTGCCAACCCGGCGGCAGCCAGCCTGCTGGGCAAGGAAGTGTCGCAATTGATCGGTGCTCCCGTGGACCAGTTGATCTTCCTGGACAGTGCCGGGCGCAAGTTGTGGTCCTGGGAGGATTCCCCGGTCCTGAAGACGGTTGGCCGGGGCGAGTCCTACCAGTCGAGCGAGTTCCATTGCGTGCGCGACGGCAAGCCGCTGCAACTGGAAGTGACGGCAACACCGATCAACGACCGCGGCAACAGCTTCTCCGGTGCGGTCGCGGTCGTGCGTGACGCGGCGGCACGCGAGCGGGTGCAGGCCAACTTCCAGGAGCGCCGCAAGTCGCCGCGCAAGCGCCTGTCGGCCGAGCTCACGCTGTTCGACCGTGCCACCGGCGCCAACGTGGGCCGGCTGGTGAACCTTTCCGAAGGGGGGTTGCGGCTTGTCGCCAAGAAGCCCTTCACGGCCGGCCAGCGGATGGTATTCAGCATGGTGTTGCCGCAGATGGTGCGTGGCAGTACGACCGTCAGTTTCGAGGCGGTGGCGGTCTGGACGCAGCAGGCCAGTTACGGCGGTGACACCGCGGCCGGCTTCCGTTTCGTCGAGCTCAAGCCCGAGGCGCTCGAAGTCATACGCTACCTGCTCGAGAAATATTGAGCGGCAGCCACGGGGTCCGAAGGGCAGGCGAGGCGAGGCATGGTGCAGAGAATCCTGTGTGTCGATGACCAGCCCGCCAACCTGGTGGCGCTGGAGACCATCCTCGATCTGCCCGGTGTCGAGCTGCTGAAGGCTTCCTCCGGCGCCGAGGCGTTGCAGTGCCTGCTCGATAACGATGACATTGCCCTCGCGCTGCTTGACGTGCAGATGGCCGAGATGGACGGGTATGAAGTCGCCGAGCTGATGCGCAGCCATCGCCGCTCCCGGCACATCCCGATCATATTCCTGACCGCCATCAACAAGGACTTGCGCCACGTATTCCGCGGATACGAAAGCGGCGCGGTGGATTACCTGTTCAAGCCGGTCGAGCCGGCAATCCTGCTGTCCAAGGTGCGGATTTTCCTCGACCTCGACCGCAAGTCCCGCGAGCTCGAGGGCGCGCTGCAGCAGGTCCAGTCGTTGCGCGACAGCAACGAGGCGCTGCTCAAGAGCGTGGGCGAGGGCATCGTCGGCGTGGATGGCGGCGGACAGGTAACCTTCGCCAACCCGGCGGCAGGCCAGATGCTGGGGCGTTCGCCGAACGAACTGGTCGGCATGCGCATCGCCGACCTGTTCGTCCTGGACGAGGCGCCGGCCGGAACGCCGTGGCAGCAATCGGCGCTGTATCGCGCCTGTGCGGCGCGCCGGCAGTCGTTGCACGGCGTGCAGGGAGAACTGCTGTGCGTTGACGGGCGACGCTTGCCCGGGGAATTCACCGTGTCGGCGGTGCAGGAGGACAACGGTCGTTCCGGTCATACGGCCATTGTCTTCCAGGATGTCAGCGAACGGCGGGAATACGAGCGCAAGCTGGTGCGCCTGGCGGAATACGATTCGCTCACCGGCCTGGCCAACCGCTACCTCTGCCTGAACATCATGGGACAGGCCACCGCGCGTGCGGCCCGCGCGGGCCACACCGTCGGCGTGTTGTTCCTTGACCTGGATCGCTTCAAGCAGGTGAACGATACGCTTGGCCACGCAGCCGGCGACGAGTTGTTGCGCGAGGTGGCGCGTCGCCTGCGCCTCTGCGTGCGCGAGGGCGATACCGTGTGCCGCCTCGGCGGCGACGAGTTCGTGATCGTCGTCGAGGGCCTGAACGCCGGCCGCCACGCGGCGGTGGTCGCGGACAAGGTCATCCGCAGCATGGCGGAACCCTTCCTGTTGCAGAATACGCCGGTGTTCATCGGCGCCAGCGTCGGCATCGTCACCTTTCCGGAAACCGACGGAGACCCCAACACGCTTCTGCGTTGTGCCGATATCGCCATGTACCAGGCCAAGCAGCGTGGTCGCGGCAACTTCCAGTTCTTCACCGCCGAGATGCAGGATGCGGTGCTGCATGCGCAGCGCCTGGAAGTGGCGTTGCGGCAGGCGCTGCAGAAGAACCAGTTCGTGCTGTGGTACCAGCCACAGGTGTCGCCGGCCACCGGCGCCATCACCGGCGTGGAGGCCCTGGTGCGCTGGCAGCACCCGGATGGCAGGCTGGTGGAGCCCGACGAGTTCATCCCGCTGGCCGAGGAGACCGGGCTTATCGTCGAACTGGGTGAATGGGTGTTGCGCGAGGCCTGCACGCAGGCGTCGCGCTGGCACGATGCCGGGTTGCTGAACGTGCCGGTCACGGTGTCGGTGAACCTGTCGGTGCGGCAGGTCCGGGGGCGCAGCGTCATCGAAACGCTCGGCAGCGTGCTTTCACGGCTGTCGATACGGCCCAACCAGCTGATGCTGGAGATGACCGAGCACATGATCCTCGACGACCCGGACACCATGATCGGGCTGCTGACCGAGATCAAGGCGCTTGGCGTGCGCATCGCGCTGGACGACTTCGGGGTCGGCTACTCGTCTTTCGGGCACCTGAAGCGGATGCCGCTCGATGCGCTCAAGCTGGACCGTTCCTTCATCGAGGACATCGATAGCTCCGCCCGGTCCCGCGATATCGTCCGGGCCATCGTGGCCCTGGGGCACGGCCTGGGCCTGCAGGTGATCGGCGAGGCCGTGGAGACCCCGGCGCAGCGTGACCGGCTCGCCGCCCTGGGGCTGGATGCCCTGCAGGGGTACTGCCTGTTCCGGCCGATGACCGCCGCGCAGCTCGGCGAGGCGCTGGCGGCACTCCGGCGGGCCGGTGGGTAAGGGGCAGGGCGCGCACGGGGGGATGAGTTACGCACCGTAACTTGGCCCTGTCACACGGGACGATTAGACTGCAGTCAGATTTTCCCTTGCGCCACGGCAGGTTGCCCGTCTTTTCATGAGTGATCTCGAGCTTTCCGCGCCCGTGCTGGCCGAGCGTCCGCTGCGCCTGCCGTTTGGCTTTGCCAAGCGGCATGGCGTGCTGGTAGACAGCCTGGACGGCGACACCGCCGTCCTGCTGGTCCGCGATGGCGCCTCGTTGACGGCGATGGCCGAGGCGCGCCGTTATCTTGGCCGCCAGGTCCGCTTCTGCCGGGCGAACGGCGAAGACTTCGCCGCCCGCCTGGGTTCCGCATACCAGTCCGACTCCAGCGATGCCATGCAGGTGATGGAAGGCCTCGGCGATACGCTGGATCTCGCCAGCCTGGCCGACTCGGTCCCGCAGACCGAAGACCTCATGGAGCAGGAGGATGACGCGCCGATCATCCGCCTGATCAACGCGTTGCTGACCGAGGCAGTGCGCTCGAATGCGTCGGACATCCACGTCGAGACCTACGAGAAGCGCCTGGTCGTGCGGATGCGCGTCGATGGCGTGCTGCGCGAGATCGTGCAGCCACGACGGGAGCTGGCGCCGTTGCTGGTGTCGCGGATCAAGGTCATGGCGAAACTGGACATCGCCGAGAAGCGCCTGCCGCAGGACGGCCGCATCTCCGTGCGCCTGGCCGGGCGGGAAGTCGACGTGCGCGTCTCGACCATGCCGTCGTCCAATGGTGAGCGGGTGGTGCTGCGCTTGCTGGACAAGAAGGCCGGGCGACTGGACCTGTCGCAACTGGGCATGGATCCTGCCACGCTCACGGCGCTCGATGAACTGATCCACAAGCCGCACGGTATCATCCTGGTCACCGGCCCGACCGGTTCAGGCAAGACCACCACGCTCTACGGGGCGCTCGGCCGCCTCAATGATCGTTCGCGCAACATCCTCACCGTCGAGGACCCGATCGAATACCAGATCGACGGCATCGGCCAGACGCAGGTGAATACCAAGGTCGAGATGACCTTCGCGCGAGGCCTGCGCGCCATCCTGCGTCAGGACCCTGACGTGGTGATGGTGGGCGAGATCCGCGACCTGGAAACGGCCGAGATTGCCGTGCAGGCGTCGCTGACCGGCCACCTCGTGCTGTCCACCCTGCACACCAACACCGCGGTGGGTGCTGTGACGCGTCTGCACGACATGGGCATCGAGCCCTTCCTGCTGTCGAGTTCGCTGCTGGGCGTGCTGGCGCAGCGGTTGGTGCGCGTGCTCTGCGACCATTGCAAGGAACCGTACGCTCCGGACGCGAAGCAATGCGAGTTGTTCGGGCTGGATCCGCAGGCCGGCCACGTGTTCCACCGCGCCAGGGGATGCCCGGACTGCAATGGCCTGGGCTACCGTGGTCGTACCGGCATCTATGAACTGGTGATCGTTGACCACGAGATGCGCACGCAGATCCACCGCAACGTCGCCGAGCACGAGCTTGAGACCCATGCGCGCCGGCAGACCCCGGGCATCCGCCACGACGGCTTGCGCAACATCCTCTCCGGGCGCACGACGGTCGAGGAAGTGCTGCGCGTGACCCAGGAAGACTGACGCCGTGCCGGCCTTCGTTTACGAGGTTCTCGACGAGAGCGGGCGCAAGCGCTCGGGGGTGCTCGAGGCCGACAGTGCACGCCAGGTGCGCCAGCAGCTGCGCGACAAGGGCTGGATGCCGTTGTCGGTCGAGGCCAGCCTGGAAAAGGAGCAGCGCACGGCGCGATCAACCTTCGCGCGTTCGATCAGCGCCGCCGACCTTGCGCTGCTGACCCGGCAGATTGCCACGCTGATCCATTCCGGACTCCCCGTGGAAGAGGCGCTGCGCGCCGTGGCCAGGCAGAGCGAGAAGCAGCGAATCAGTTCCATGGTGCTGGCCATCCGTGCCAAGGTGGTGGAAGGGCATACGCTGGCGTATGCCCTCGAGCAGTTCCCCGGATCGTTCCCGGAGCTCTACCGGTCCACGGTCGCGGCCGGCGAGAAGTCCGGCCACCTAGACCTGGTGCTGGAAGAGCTCGCCGACTACACCGAACGTCGCTACGACCTGTTGCGGACCATCCGCGGCGCCCTGATCTACCCGGTCATCCTCGTGCTGTTCTCCATCACCATCGTCACCATCCTGCTGACCGTGGCGGTGCCGAAGATCGTCGCGGTGTTCGAGCGCAACGGCCAGGAGTTGCCGTTCGCCACCCAGGTGCTGATTGGCGCGAGCAACTTCCTGCAGGCCTGGTGGCCGCTGCTGGTGGTCGTGCCGGTGATCGCGTGGCTGGCGTTCCGCGGGGCGATGAAGGAGGAGGCCGTGCGCAAGCGCTTCCACGCCTTCCTGCTGCGCGCGCCGGTGATCCGCCGCCTGGTGCGCGGCACGGACAGCGCCCGTTTTGCCAGCACGCTGGCGATCCTGACCTCCAGCGGCGTGCCGCTGGTGGACGCCCTGCGCATTGCCGGCCAGGTGACGTCGAACCTGTGCATACGCGACGCGGTGAAGCACGCCTCGGTGAAGGTCCAGGAGGGTGCCAGCCTGCACCGATCGCTCGACCAGCACGGCTACTTTCCGCCGATGATGATCCAGATGATTGCCAGCGGCGAGAATTCCGGTGAGCTCGACAGCATGCTGGCGCGCGCCGCCAAGTCCCAGGAAAAGGACCTGCAGGTGATGATCAGCGCCTTCCTGGCACTGTTCGGACCGCTGGTGCTGGTGTTCATGGCGGTGCTGGTGTTCGCCATCGTCATCGCCATGATGCTGCCCATCATCAACATGAACCAAATGATCGGCTGAAGGCCGGGAGACCACACATGCAACGCAGTCATGCCAACCGCCAGCAGGGCTTCACCCTCATCGAGATCATGGTGGTGGTGGTGATCATCGGCATCCTGGCCGCACTCATCGCGCCGAACATCATCGGTCGCGACGACCAGGCCCGCGTGGCCGCGGTAAAGAGCGACCTGCAGGCCATCAGCCAGGCGCTGGACATGTACAAGATGGACAACTTCCGTTATCCGACCACCGAGCAGGGCCTTGATGCGCTGGTCAACCAGCCGGCCGAGGCGCGCAACTGGCCGCAGGGTGGTTACCTGAAGACCAAGCCCGTCGACCCCTGGGGCACCGACTACCTGTACGTATCGCCGGGGGCCACCGGCGCCTATGACCTGTATTCCTACGGTGCCGACGGTCGTGAAGGCGGTGAAGGCTACGACGCCGACATCAACGTGCACACCCGCTGAGGCGCCTGCGGGCAGCGGCCATGCGGCAGCGGCGGGCAGGCGTGCGTGGCTTCACGCTGCTGGAAATACTGGTGGTGGTGATCATCATCGGGGTGCTCACGGCCTTGCTGCTGCCCAATCTCAATGCCGGCGGACGCTACCGGGAACTCAACCGCGAAGCCGCGTCGCTCGCGGCCCGCATCCGCGTCGCGCAGGATGATGCGATGCTCGCCGGCCGTGAATACGGCATCGTGTTTTCCAGCGAGGGCTACCGGTTCGTCGCCTGGGACGCCCAGTTGTCGCGCTTCCGCGCGGTGTTGCCATCCGAGGCGCCCTGGAGCGTGCGTCTTTTCGACGAGGACATCCGCGTCGTCGCCAGTGCCGATGCAGACGAGAGCATTCTCGTGGTGCCAGAACCCCTCGGTGATGCCGCCACCGATGCGGACGTTGCCGTAGCGAACGCAGGCGAGGGTGAACCTGACTACCAGCCATCCGTATATGTGCTGTCCAGCGGGGAAGTGACGCCGTTTACCGCGGTATTCCGGGCCGAAGGCGAGGATCGCGCGGTGACGCTGCAGGTTGATGCACTGGGCAACCGGATCGATGCCGATGCACCACCGTCTCCCGGCACTGCCGCGGGCGGCAGCGTACCGGCAGGCTGAGGCGATCATGACGCGGCAACAGGGCTTCACCCTCATCGAGGTCATGGTTTCGCTGGCGATCTTCGTGGCGCTGGCCATCGCCCTGGACAGCACGATGACCGCCAACGTCAGGGGCGTGACACGCTTCGAGGACAAGACCATGGCGGCCTGGGTTGCGTCGAACAAGCTGGTCGAGTTGCAGATTTACCAGCGCTGGCCTTCGATCGGTCGCCAGGACGACGAGTCGGAATTTGCCGGCCGGCAATGGTTCGTGGATACCGAGGTGGCTGCCGGTCCGTTTCCGGGCACGCGACGCGTCGACATTTCCGTGGGTCCGCGCCCGGAAGGCGCCCTCGGGGAGAAACATCCGGTGTCGACACTGACAGCCCTGCTGGTGCAGCCGGCAGAGGAGCCACCGGCTGCCGCCGCCGCGCCCGCCAAGGAGACGCCGCCATGATGCGGGCGGGCCAGCGCGGTTTCACCCTGCTCGAGTTACTGGTCGCCACGGCCATCGTGGTGGTTATCGGCGTTGGCGCTTCGATGGTGTTCGGGCAGGCGGTGACCAACCGCGAGCGGGTGGGCGAGCGTGCGCAGGCGCTTGCCGACCTGCAGCGCGGTTTCCTGTTCATGCAGCGTGACTTCGAGCAGGCCGTGGCACGCCCGGCGCGCGACGAGCTGGGGGATGCGCAGTCGTTCATCGGCACCATGGCCGATGGCTCGGTGGAGTTGACCCGCACCGGCTGGATCAACCCGCTGCATACGCGTCCGCGCAGCAACCTGCAGCGCGTACGCTACCGGATCGACGGCGATCGCCTGTTGCGCGAGTACTGGGACCACCCGGATCGCCAGGTCGGCACGACGCCGTCCTCGACGGTCCTGCTCACCGGGGTCGTCAATTTCCGAGTGCAGTTCCTCAGCCGGCCCGGACAATCGGATTATGAGTGGAGCGACACCTGGCCGCCGGCCGTCGACCTCGAACGCGAACCGATCTATCGGCCCGCGCCATTGGCGGTCAGCGTGGAAATCGAGACGGCGCGCTTCGGCACGCTGAAGCGGTTTTTCCGCGTGGTCGCCAATCCCCATGCGCGGGAGACCTGAATGGCAACCCGGGAGCGCGGTGTCGCGCTGGTGGTCGTGCTGCTGTTGCTCTCGATGACGGTGCTCATCGCCGCGGAGGTCATGGACCGGCTTGAGCAGGATCGCACGCGCACCGAGAACACCCTGATGATGGAGCAAGGGTATGCGTACCTGCTGTCCGCCGAATCGCTGGGCGTGCGTGCGCTGACGGCGGATCGGGAGGCCGATCGCAAGGCCGGCGAGGACATCGATGCCTGCAGCGAAGCCGACTGGGCGGTGAATATCGGCCCGCTGCCGTGGGACAACGGTGTGTTCCTGGTCTCGATCCAGGACCTGCAGGGGCGCATCAACCTCAATAACCTGGTGGCGACCCGCGAAGGCCAGCGGACGATCGACCGCGTGCAGGTGGAGCGGCTCAAGCGCTTGCTCAGGCTGGTGTTGCCCGGCGAGGCGGGTGCCGGTGCAGCGGAGGGCCTGGCCGAGGAAGCCGCCGACTGGCTCGACAGCAACAGCCTCGTCGACGGGATGGGTGGTGCCGAGGACACCGAGTACGAGTTCTGGCGAACCGGCAACACGCCGATGGCCAACGTCTCCGAGTTGCGTGCCCTGCCATCCGCCAACGCCACCCTGTGGCAGGCGGCGGGTGATAACCCGTTGTTCAGCCGGTATATTACGGCCTTGCCGGAGGGCACGCGCGTGAACGTGAACACAGCCTCCGCCGAGGTCCTGCAGTCGCTCATGGCGGGCATGGACAGTGGCGTGGCGGAGGCCATCGTCGACGCGCGCGGACAGCAGCCTTTTGCTACCGTGGACGAGGTGCTGGCATTGCCGGCACTGTCTGCCTTGACGGCGACGCAGAAGACAGAACTCAAGTCGGCGCTGGTGGTCAACAGCGAGTACTTCCAGGTCAGTGCGCAGGTTGCGGTCGGCAGCCGCGTCATGCGCCTGGTCAGCGTGGTCTACCGTCCGTTGCAGGGCGGCGCCCCGCGCGTGGTGCAGCGCGATCTCGGGCAGACCTTCAGTGCCCCCGAGCCCGCGTGCAATCCCGGGTGGCAGGACGGCGAACAGGAGACACAAGGGTGAGCAAGGCTTGGCTGTTCCGTCCGACCGGGGCTTCCGCCGGGGCGGCGTGGGAATGGATCGACGCGTCGATCTCCGATGCGAGCGTGCAGCGCGGGAGCGTCGACGAACTGGCCGCAGCGGTGGCGGCTGCGCCGCGGCGCCAGTTGCTGGTATTGCTGCTGCCTGCCGCCGAGGTGCTGGCGGCGCCGGTGACTGTCCCGGTGCGCCAGCATCGCCAGTTGCTGCAGGCGTTGCCGTTCCTCCTGGAAGAAAACCTCGCCGGCGAAGTCGAACGCCTGCACGTCGTCGCCGGGCGGCGCATCGATGGCGAGCGCCTGCAGGTGCTCGCCGTAGACCGGCAATACCTGAAGGACCTGCTGGATACGCTTCTGGCAGCTGGAATCGACCCGGACATCGTCACCAGCGAGGCACTCGCGCTGGCGGTACCCCGGGAAGGCGCCACGTGGCTGCTCGATGGTGACGAGAGCGTGCTTGCGGGCGGTGACGGCACGGTGGTGCCGTTCGCGGCCGCCGACGCGGCGGTGCTGGCAGAGGGCGTCGCCAGCGGCCGGTTTGCCCGGTTGCGCCTGTTGTCCGGCTGCACGGAGGACGCCCTCGCCATCGGCAACCTGGAGAGCGCTCTCGGATCCGCGGAGGCACCGCCGGAGCTGGACGTGGTTGAAGGCGGCCGGCACCGGCTCGCGTGGATGGCTGCCGACGACCTCAGCCTGGCGCCGGTGAATCTGCGGCAGGGAGCATTCGTGCGCACGGGTGGAAACACGCTGTCGCTGGGCTTCGACTGGCGCCCGCTGGCATGGCTTGCCGCCTGCTGGGCGGTGCTGGCGATCGGCTACCAGGTGGCGCTCGGCATTACGCAGTCCCGTGCCGCCGACTCGCTGCAACAAGCCCAGGTGGAACTCTATCGCAGCATATTCCCGGCTGCTGCCAACGTGCCGCGGCCCCGCGTGCAGATGGAGGGCCAGCTCCGCAGCGGCGCTGCGTCAGGGGCATCGTTCGTGGCACTGGTGGCGCGCACGTCCGAGGCGCTGGCTTCACTGGACAAGGACGGGGCCAGCTACAAACCGCAAAACATCAACTGGGATGGCGCCCATGCGCAGTTGCGCATCGACATCGTGGCGCGCAACCTCGACGACCTTGATCGTTTGCGGCAGGCGCTCGAACAGAAGGGATTGATGGTGGACCTCGGGGCTGGCGTCGCCCAGCAGGACGGCTACAAGGCGCGCATGAACATCAGCGCCGCCGGGGAGGGTGCATGAAGTTGCTCCTGCGCCAACAGATGCAGCCGTGGCTTGCGCGCTGGCAGGCATTGCCATCGCGCGATCAACGCGCGCTGGGTGGCCTGCTGGTGTTTTTCGTTGCGGTCGTCGTCTGGATGGCCCTGGTATCGCCGCTGCGCGCCTGGGTTGATCGTGCGCAAGCCGATGCGGCCGAGGCGCGCGATGATCTGGCCTGGATGCAGGCGAACGCGCCGGCCGCCCGGCGGGCGGCCGCGTCCGCCGGGACGGGGCGCCTGCCCGCCGGCCAGTCCTTGCTGGCGGCTGTCAACGGCAGTGCCCGCGATGCCGGTATCAACCTGCAGCGTTTCGAGCCCGACGGGGAACACCGCGTGCGCGTGACCCTCGAGAATGCGGTGCTTACCGACGTGCTGCGATGGATCGTACTGGTCGAACAACGGCACGGTCTCGTCGTCGAGAACTTCAGTGCCGACAGTGTGCCGCAGCCTGGCCTGGCGAACATCCGGCTCACCCTGGGCATGCCGCGGTGACAGCGCGCTGGCTGCGTGCATGGCTGGTGCTGGCGCTGCTGCCGGCATGCACTGCCGTTGCCGGCTGGGACCCTGACAAGATCCTGCAACTCACCCCGGCCCAGTTGCCGGCAGCGGCCGGTCAGCCGATCGCGACGCTGCGGGTGGGCGTGCTGCGCAACGGTGTGCTGCAACCCGTGCCGTTCCAGGTCGATGAATACAATGCCACCGGGCAGGTCTGGTTTGCCTCGACCGGCCTGCCGCTGAAGGGCAGGGAAGGCGTGTTCGACGCCGATGACCGCCTGCTGGTGCTCGCCGGCGACCTCGGCACGGAATCGTTGCCCGCGGGGGTGGCCCCGCCGGCCGGGTGGCTCGGCGAACTGGCGGCCACCGCGCAGGACGAGACGCGTTACCTGCAGGTGCTGGCCGGTGGTCTTCCATTGGCAACGCAGAGTTACGTGCGCCACGACGTTGCTACCGGCGTCACCGAAACGCCGTTCTACACGTTGCGGGTCGACCCGGCCAACGAGCTGAACTGGAAACACCTCATGGTGCGCAGTTGGCGCGGTGACCGCGACACGTCGCTGGTCGATACCCTGAAGATGCGGATCTCGGGCGGCGTGCTGACTGCCGCCACGCGCCTGACGCTCGACAACGACAACCTGCGTCCCCGGCTGATCGGCCAGCGCAGCGGGCCGCTGCGCTCGACGATACAGCTGGAAACGAGCGTGGTGTTCGGCGGTATCCCGGTCATGAAGATGCAGGTGCAGGTCCTGCGCTACCCGCGTCACTTCGAGGCGCTGACCCACGCGCGCATTCCCCGCCTGTACCGCAAGGCCCTGGTGAACCCGTCGGTGCGGGTCACGCTCGATGCGAACAGACTTTCCGGTTCGGTGGTGCGCACGGCGCGTGGCGGCACGCTGCAGGCCATCACCGACGGGCGGATCGATGCGACGGAGCAGCAGATGCTGGCACGAGGCCTCAGCTCCGACGAGGACTGGATACTGTTCGATGCGCGCAACGGCTTTTCAGTGCTGACCTTCCTGGACGTGCCGCGCGAGTTGCGTGGCATCCCTCTCGAGTTCGTCTACGAGGACTCGCTGGACCGCAAGGACAAGCCGGAACGTGTCGCCGGGCAGCAGCCGAATATCGGCTACGGAATCCGCGGCTTCCCGCCGGGCGAGGACTTCCGCTTCGGCGTAACGCTCGCTTTCGACAAGGAGCTGGCCGGCGCCGAGCCGCGCGCCTATGTACGACGCTGGCGGGAAACGCCGGCCTATCGTTTCCGCGCGGCACCCTGAGCCATGGTTGACCTGTGGTTGATCGTGCCGTCGGTCATCGCCGGCGCGCTGGCCGGGTTGCTCGGCGGCATGCTGGGTATCGGCGGCGGGCTGGTGATCGTGCCGGCCCTGGTGTGGGTTTACGGCATACACGGCGTGACGCCGGCGCTTGCCATGCAGCTGGCGGTAGCCACTTCCCTGGCGAGCATTCTCTTTACCGGATTCTCATCGGTGCGTGCCCATCACCGTCGCGGCGCGGTGCGCTGGGACCTGGTGCGTGTGATGGCGCCTGCCCTGGTGGCCGGCGCGCTGGCGGGTACGGCGCTGGCCGAATACATCGGTGGCGAGTGGATGATGCGCGCCTTCGGCGTGTTTGCCGCGGTGATGGGCCTGCAGATGCTGCTTGCCCGCGCGCATCCGCAGCACATGGAATCCGCTACCGGGACGGCTTCGTCGATAGGTGGCGCACGCGGCCTGCACGCCGTCGCCGCCATCGTGATTGGCGTCGCCTCCGCGCTGTTCGGCATCGGTGGCGGGTCGCTGCTCGTGCCCTGGCTGCATCATGCCGGCGTGCGCCTGCAGCAGGCCGTGGCCAGTTCATCGGCCTGCGGCATGCCGATCGCCCTGGCCGGAGCCATCGGTTTCATCGTCGCCGGCTGGCAACGGGCGGACCTTCCGGCAGCTTCCCTGGGCTACGTGCACCTGCCGGTACTCGTCGCACTGGTAGTGGCCAGCATGCCGATGGCCCGCGTGGGTGTCTTGCTCGCCCACCGCCTGCCGGCGGCCACGCTGCGCCGCGTATTCGCGCTGCTGCTGCTGGTGGTCGCCGCCGACTTCCTCTGGCAGGCCCGTCTGTCTTGACCGGGATCGTCGCCGCCCGGCCCGTGTTGGCGATAGAATCGCCGCGTCCATGCCCGTGAGCGGGCCGCCACAGGGGAAGTCGCATGCGTCGCGTCGTGTTCAACCAGAAGGGTGGGGTGGGAAAGTCCAGCATCACGGTCAACCTGGCCGCGATCAGCGCTGCCCGTGGTTACCGCACGCTGGTGGTGGACCTGGACCCGCAGTGCAATGCCACCCAGTACCTGCTCGGCGACGAGCGCGTATTTCCCGACGACGGCGGTGAGCTGGAGCCGAACATCGGCCAGTTCTTCGCGCAGACGCTGTCGTTCAAGCTGGTGGAGAAATCCCCGGAATCGTTCGTCCACGACACCCCGTACGACAACCTCTACCTGATCCCGTCGAACCCGGAATTGCGTGAGATCGAGCACCTGCTCGAGTCCAAGCACAAGATCTTCAAGTTGCGCAGCGCGCTCAAAACGCTCAGCCAGCGTTACGACGCCATCTACATCGACACGCCGCCGGCCTTCAATTTCTACACCCTCTCGGCGCTGATCGGCGCCGACAGCTGCCTGATTCCCTTCGACTGCGACGCATTTTCCCGGCGGGCGCTCTACACCCTCATGGAGAACGTCGAAGAGACCACCCGCGAGCACAACGACGAGTTGCGCATCGAGGGCATCGTGGTCAACCAGTTCCAGCCGCGCGCCAATCTGCCACAGCAACTGGTCAACGAGCTGAAGGAGGAGGGCCTGCCCATTCTCGAGGCGATGCTGCCCAGCTCGGTGCTGATGCGCGAGTCCCATGAGAGCGGTACCCCGCTGATCCACCTGGACCCCTCGCACAAGCTCACCCAGGCCTTCACCGCCCTGTTTGACGAGCTTGAGTCCCGTCGCCCGCGTTGATCGACCGGGCCGCCGGATTGTGATCCGGCGACAAGCCCTTGTTGCCGTTGTCATTTGGCGACATTGATCCTGGCGGCCAGGCGTTGCTACGTTCCATACAGCCTTCCGGCTGGTCGACTCCTAAAACAACAACGCGCCGCACGGGGTACATCGACATGGGCATGATCGTCGTCAAGCAGCCGCCGCAGGACATCCAGTGGTACGACCAGGATGACCTCGCGGCGAAGATGACCGAGAAGCACGTCAACGACGTGTGCGAGATTTTCCAGACGCCGCTGACCGGCCATTACAACTGGGACTATGACTCGGCCGACGGCCGCATCCGCAAGCTCTACCGCCTCGGCAAGGAGCTGAACTGGAATGCCGAGGTCGACGTCGACTGGCGCAAGACCTTTCCGAAGAGCGAGTACCCCGTCGACCCGATGTTCAACCCGTTCGTGGGCTACGGGCCGTTCGAGGCGATGAGCGAGCAGCAGAAGCTCGATTTCGCCTGGCACAACCAGTCGTGGACGCTCAGCCAGTTCCTGCACGGCGAGCAGGGCGCGTTGCTGGTGGCCTCGCAACTGGCGAGTTGTGCACCCACCTTCGACGCCAAGCTCTATGCCGCCTCGCAGGCCTTCGACGAGGCGCGCCACGTGGAGGTTTTCCACAAGTACCTGCGCGACAAGGTGCAGTTCATGTACCCGGTGAACAAGCACCTGAAAGCACTGCTCGACAAGGTGCTCACCGACGCGCGCTGGGACCTCAAGTTCATCGGCATGCAGATCATCATCGAGGGCCTTGCGCTGGCCGCGTTCAACACCATCAAGATGGTGTCGCGCGACGACCTGCTCAAGGACATCATCGAGCTGGTGATCCGCGACGAGGCGCGCCACGTGACCTTCGGCGTGAATTACCTCGAGGAGTTCGTCAAGAACCTGACCCAGGAGGAACGCGAGGAGCGCGCACAGTTCGCGCTGGAAGCCTGCCTGGTGATGCGCGAGCGCCTGATCGCCACCGACGTGTTCACCCAGTTCGGCTGGGACGTGGAGGCGGCGCGCGCGAAGGTGCTGGAGGCGAAGATCATGGAGCAGTTCCGCAACCTGCTGTTCACGCGGATCGTGCCCAACCTCAAGCGCATCGGCCTGCTCACCGACCGCATCCGCCCGAAGTTCGAGGAAATCGGCATCCTGCAGTACGAGAACCTGGTGGATGACGGGGTGATCGACTGGGCGGCGATGTCGCGCCCGCTGTACACCGCCACGGCCTGATTGTAGAGAGGGGGCCATGCCCCCGACCGCTTTTCAGCACGATCCGGTCGGGGGCATGGCCCCCTCGCTACAAAGTGCGGTGGTGTGCAGAGTCGCTGCCGACGGGACTGCCCAGCGCGAGCCGGGTGGCATGTTGCGCGGCTTCCACGATGTGCGGCCCCAACGCCAGCTTGTTCGGCCCGCTGCGCGGGATCCCGTACAACTCCAGTGCCGCCAGGTTCGCGCGCTGCGGCAACTGCAGCGCCGGATCATCCTTGCGTCGCCACGGCGAGCGCGAGCCGAGATGGTGGTAGAACACCCGTTCGCCCTCGCGAACCCCGGCCAGTCCCCAGCGGTCGGCGATGCCGCCGTCGCTGGTCAGCCGGCCATCCAGGCGGATGGGATGGAACAGCACCGGCACCGCGCACGAGGCGTACACGGCGGGCACCAGTTCGCCGTGGTCGATCACGCGCGTTTCGCGACCGGCCCACTGGTGCACCGACACGGCCAGCGGGATCACGCACTGGTCGAAGCGTTGCGCCGGCAGCAGGCGCGCCAGGCGTTCGCGGAACAGCGCGCCTTTCAGCAGTCCGGCACCGAAGCCCGGATCCCAGAAGTCCGCGCGGGTGAGCGCGGTGAGCTCGGCGATCAACTCGCGCGCGTCGAGGCCTGCGGCGATCGCACTGCCGGCCAGTGCACCGGCGGATGACCCGGTGATGCGTGCCGGGCGCAGGCCGGCTTCGTCCAGGGCCGCCAGCATTCCCGCATGGCAGAAGAACCCGAAGAAGCCGCTGGACATGGTCAGGGTGAACGGTTCGGCGGCCAGCCAGTCGGCGAGCGTGTTCATGCGGGGTTTCCGTGTACGGATGCGGATGGCCGCGAGGCGACGATTATAGCGACGTGGCTATAATCGCCGACCTTGCTGCTGCGCGGATCGCCCGTGTCCCCGGTCAACCTCGTTCTCGCCTCCGTGATGGCCCATGGCATGGGCCAGACCATCGTGTTCGCGGTGCTGGCGCCACTTGGCCGCGAGGTAGGCCTGGCTGAAATCGAAGTCGGCCTGATCATCGCCGCCAGCAGCCTGGTGTTCTCCTGGGCGAGTCCGCGCTGGGGGCGCGCCAGCGAACGCCTGGGCCGGCGCCGCACGCTGATCATCGGCCTGCTTGGTTACACCGTGGGCACCACCGTGTTTGCCACCGGCTTTCTTGCCGGCCTCGAAGGCTGGCTCACCGGTGGCGCGTTGCTGGCCGCGCTGGTGATGGCGCGCATGTTCCAGTCCACGCTGATGGCCGCCGCGCCACCGGCCACCACGGCCTACATGGCCGACATCACCAGCGTCGAGCACCGCACGGCCGGCATGGGCAAGCTCAGTGCCGCGCACAATGTCGGCACCATCGTCGGCCCGGCACTGGGCGGCGCACTGGCGATGCTCGGCCTGCTGGCGCCGCTCTATGGCGCGGCGGCCATCACGCTGGTGATGGCCTTCGTGGTGTGGCGCTGGTTGCCCGATTCCCCGCGCGTTGTCCATGCACCGGTGGCCAACGCGACGGCGCCCGGCTACTTCGACCCGCGCGTGTTTCCGTTCCTCGTGCTGGGCGTCTCGCTGTACATCGGTTTCTCGGTGATCCAGCAAACGCTGGGCTTCTTCATCCAGGACAGCCTGCGGGTGGACGGCCGCGAAACAGCGCGCCTCGTCGGGCTGGCGCTGATGGTGTGCGCGGGGGCGTCGCTGGCGATGCAGGCCTGGGCGGTGCGGCACGGCTGGCGTGCGCGGCGACTGCTGTGGAGCGGCTTCACCGCCCTGATGCTCGGCAGCGTCGTGCTGGTGTTTGCCAGTGGTCCCTGGATGGTCGCGCTGGCGATGGCGCTGGTGGGTGCCGGCACCGGTCTGGCAGCGCCGGGCTATTCGGCCGCCGCCAGTACCGCGGTGGGGGCAGGCGAGCAGGGCGCGGTAGCCGGCCTCGTTGCTGCCGCCCCGGCACTGGGGTTCATCGTCGGACCACTGGCCGGTACCGCGCTGTACCAGCTGCACCCGCACGCGCCGCACCTGCTCGTTGCGCTATCATGCCTGCCCCTGTTCCTCTACATGTACCGACTGGGTACCCGCCTGTCATGAGCGAACGCGACGAAGCCGACGTGGTGCGCCTCGACGAGCGTACCCGCGACAAGCTCAAGCGCAAGCGCCAGGACGAGCGCGCCGATGCGCTCGCCTCGCAGTTCCATCGCGCGATGGGCTGGGCGCCGGAGAAGTCCGGCGGCAAGAAGGGCAAGGGTGGTCGCGGCAAGAAGAAGCGCGGCTGACAGCCTGCAAGGAGCACCGATGCCACGCGTTCCGGACGACATCCTGGCCTACGAGCCACCTTCCGCCAGCGAGCTCGAGCGGCGCCTGAAACCGCTGTTCCGCTGGTTCGATCCGCAATACCACGGCCTCGAGAACGTCGATCCGGCCACGCCGTCGCTGTTCGTCGGCAACCACACCATCTTCGGCGTGATCGATTCACCGCTCATTTTCGCCGGTCTGTACAAGCACACCGGCGTGTTCGTTCGCAGTCTCGGCGACCATTACCACTACAAGGTTCCCGGTTGGGGCGACAGCCTCCTCAAGTACGGCTCGGTGCCGGGTACGCCGGAGAACTGCCACACGCTGATGACCGGCGGCCAGCACGTACTGGTTTTCCCCGGTGGCGCCCGCGAAGTTGCCAAGCGACGCGGCGAGGAGAACCGCCTCACCTGGAAGAACCGCACGGGGTTTGCGCGCCTGGCCATCGAACACCAGTACCCCATCGTACCGTTTGCGTCGCTGGGCGCCGACGACATGTATTCGATCGTCTTCGACGGCGATGACTTCAAGGCCTCGTGGGTCGGCCGCAAGTTGCTGGGCAACGGGAAGGTCGCGAAATTCCTGCGCGACGGCGACCTGTTCATGCCGGTCGTGCGCGGCCTGGGGCCGACGTCGATCCCGCGGCCGGAACGTTTCTACTTCATGTTCGGCGAACCGATCTCCACAGCACCGTTTGTCGGCAAGGCCGGCAGCCAGGCCGCGCAGTGGGAGCTGCGCGAGCAGGTCGCCGACGCGATCGAGCGGATGATGGGAGAGCTCAAGGAAATCCGCGCCAACGACCACTGGCCGCTGTGGCGGCGCATGCTCACGCGCAAGGACAAGGCACCCTGAGCGCGGGCGGCTTCCGTCAGGCATTAAAAAAGGGTCGGGCGCCATGCACCCGACCCTTTTTCATTGGCCTCAGTTGAACGTGCAGGTTCCGCTGTAGGACAGCGAGCCCGGCGCCGGCAACGCGACGGTGAAGGTCATCGAGGCCGGTGCATCAGCGACGGTGGTGATCGTCGTGCTCACCTCGGGCAACGGCAGCCCGAGGCTCTGCAGCAACGACGTGAAGCCGCTGAGCGACGACAGGGTACTGGCCAGCTGGTATTGGCGGGTTGCTTCCGTGGCGGCAGCCGCGAGGTCCGACGCGAAATCGAACACCTGCTGGCCTGCAACGACCTGCGAGCCGCTGATGGTCATGCTGCACAGGTTGCTGCCGGTGCCGAGGATCGTGTCCATCGCGGATTGCAGGCTGGAGGCGAGGCTCGGCACCAGCGTGAAGCCGCTGATGTTGTCGCTGTAACTGCCGGTGTAGGTGCCCGCCCAGGAAGCCAGCAAGTCACCGGGACCGTCGTCACCGGGCGGCGTCACCAGCAGTGCGAGGATCTCCGGCGATACGTAGTGCGCGATGCCATCGAGCAGGCCCGCCAGTCCGCCGCTGTCGCCGCCGTAGCTGGCGGCGAGGTCGCGCAACTGGCTGGCAAAGGAGGCGAGGTCGTAGGTGGCAGGCGTGACCGCGCTGCCATTGACCTTGCCATCAAGCGCGCCGTCGGCGATGTCGGCGGCCATCTCGTCGAGGATGTCCAGGGCCGGGGCGAGCGACAGCGTGTGGTTGGCAGCACCCACGCGCGCCAGGGCGGCGAGCTTCAGCGCATAGAGATCGTTCGCCGAAGCGTCCGCCAGCAACGCGATGTCACCTGCGCCGCCGATCAGCGTCGGCGGCAAGGTGATGTCGGCCAGCTCGGGCGCCAGCTGGTTGCGGATGAATTCGTTGGCAGCCGTGATGTCGGCGGCCGTGAGCCCGGCCAGCGAGCCATGTTGTGCCAGCAGGTACTGCACCGCCATTTCGGTCAGCGGCGTCACGGCAGAGCCGGCGTCGGCGAGATCGGCGACCAGTGCGCGCACCACCGTGCCGGCCGGCAGCGGCACCAGGTCGTCGAGCGCCTCGTCGTAGTAGCTGGCTGCCTCGTTGCCGGCCAGTTCGATGATGAACGGGCCGCTGGCGGTGCCCGGGATCTGCAGGGTGGCCAGGCCGCTATGGCCGGTGAGGGCAGAGGCCAGTTCGGTGCCGTCGAGCGACCGCACGCGCACGGTGCCGTTCAGGACCAGGCCCAGGGAGGGCGTCACGGTGTGGCTGGTGTAGGCGATTTCCGGCGGTGGCGGGGTGCCAGTCGCCGCGGTGTCGCTGCCGCTGTCGCAGCCGGCAATGGCCAGTGCGAGCAGGCAGGCAGGGGCAAGGCGAGCAAGAGGGCTGACGCGGACGCTTCCGGATGCCATGGAGTTCTCCCTCGGCCGCCGGTCTGTTGTTGTCGGTCTGTGCGGCGGCGACGCCCCAAGAATAGCGAGGCCCCGGACTGCAGGTAAGCCGATCGTCGTAGCCTGCCGACAACCGGTCGGACTGCCCCTTCAGAACCCCATGCGCTTGCGTTCGAGGCGGCGGATGAACTCCTCGAGGATGATCCGGTAGAGATCCTCCCCCAGGTAGGCATCCTCGATCCCGAAATCGATGTTCGGGTTGTCGTTCACCTCGATCACCGCGACCTTGCTGTCGGCCTGCTTCACGTCCACACCGTACAGGCCGTTGCCGATCAGGTTGGCCGCCTTCACTGCCGCGCGGATCACCGCCGGCGGGGCGTCGCGGACGGGCAGGGTGCGCGAATCACCGCTGATGGTCTTGCCCGACGGCTGGTGCGCATAGATCTGCCAGTGGCCGCGCGCCATCTGGTACTGGCAGGCAAAGATCGGCCGCTGGTTGAGTATGCCGATGCGCCAGTCGTATTCGGTGTAGAAGAACTCCTGCGCCAGCAACAGGGACGACTGCTTGAACAGCAGGTCGGCCTGGTCGAGCAATTCCTGCTGGCTGTTGACCTTGACGATGCCACGCGAGAAGGAGCCGTCGGGAATCTTCAGCACCAGCGGGAAACCAAGTTCCTCGCCGAGCGTGTCGAGGTCCTTGCGACGGTCGCGGCTGATGATCACCGTCTTCGGCGTGGGCACGCCGTTGGCCTTCAGCAGGTCGGCGAGGTACACCTTGTTGGTGCACTTGAGGATGGATTCGGGGTCATCGATGACCACCATGTCCTCGCTCTCGGCCTTCTTCGCGAAGCGGTAGGTGTGGTTGCCGATGGCGGTCGTCTCGCGGATGAACAGCGCGTCGTATTCCGCCAGCCGCGCGAAGTCCTTCTTGCCGATCAGGTCCACGTCCATGCCCAGCGAACGCCCCACGCGCATGAACGTGGCAATGGCCTTGGCATCCGACGGCGGCATGGTTTCCTCGCGGTTGACGAGGATGGCGAGGTCGTAGCGGTATTTCTTGCGCGAGCGCGGCTTGCGCCAGATCTTGCGCGAGAAGCGGTTGAGCGCCTCGGCGAAGCGGTCTTCCTCGGGATCGGTGAGGCTGTTCAGCGCACCGGCCTTGATCGACTCGATCAGCCACACGTCGGTCTTCTTGAACTCGACGACGAGGATGGGGCAGGGGTATTGCTCGAACAGCTGGCGGGCCAGGTCCTCGAGCGGTTCAAAGTCCGTTTGCCCGAAAAACAGCTTCAGGGTGAACTGGTGGTTCTCCTGCGACTCCCGCGCGAGCGTCTTGTTGAGGTTCTCGTTGAGATCCTCGATGTCGAGGCTGTAGATGCTCTTGTTGCGCAGGTCGTTGATCGTGCGCACCGACGGGATCACCCGCTGGTCTCGCGCTTCGGCAAGCAACGAACAGTAGTAGCCGTTGGACAGGTAGCGGTAACTGCGGCACAGGTTGATGACCTGGGTGCGCGAGGCATCGTAGGTGCCGCTGCGGGCCAGGTAGTCCTGGACGGTGATCAGGTCTTCGCTGGGGTAGTAGCTCGTCCAGTCCTGGACGTTGTCCACCACGATGATGAGTTTCGACATGTCAGCCCGTCCTGCGTTGGCGCCGCGTATTGTCGGCCCAGCCTTGCTGCGCCACAAGGTGGCCGAGGGCAGGGGCGATGCCGTAGCCTTGGCGGACCGTGACAAATCGTGAACCTGTTCCCGTGAACCCGCTCCCGGACATGTTGCCGCCGCCTGCCGGCGGGCTGGATACCGCCGTGTTTGCGACCGATTACGCCGGTGCGCGGGCGCGGTTCCTGCAGGCGGCGGCGCGGTCCGGCGCTGCACTGCACAGCATCGCGCACCCGCTGGCGGGCCCGACCGGTGAGCGCCTGGCCACGGACCTGGCCTGGGTCGGACCGCGCGATGCCGCGCGCGTGCTGGTGACCCAGTCGGCGCTGCACGGCGTGGAGGGCTTTGCCGGCTCCGCGGCACAGACCGATTTCCTCGGCTGGCTGCCGGTGGGCGCGTTGCCACCGGACACCGCCGTGCTGCACATCCACGCCATCAACCCCTGGGGGTTCGCGTGGCTGCGCCGCACCAACGAGGAGGGCGTGGATCTCAACCGGAATTTCGTCGACTTCGCCGCGCCGTTGCCGGAGAACCCCGGCTACGACGCGCTGGCGTCTGCGCTGCTGCCGCCGTCCGCTGACCCGGCGGTGATCGCGCAGGCCGATGACCTGCTGGCGGCGTGGCGGCAGGCGCACGGTCGGGAAGCCTTCGAGCGCGCCGTGACCGGCGGCCAGTACCGCCATCCGCACGGGCTGTTCCATGGTGGCCGGGCGCCGGCCTGGTCGCAGCAGGTGCTGCGCGAATTGCTGGTGCGCGAGGCGCTCGCCGGGCGTGCACGCGTGGCCATCGTCGACATCCATACCGGTCTGGGACCGTACGGCTATGGTGAAGTGATTTGCGACCATCCGCCGGGCAGCGCCGGCGTTGCCATGGCGCGGGCGTACTACGGCGATTCGGTGACCGAACCGGCGCTGGGCACGTCCACCTCGGTGCCCAAGCACGGACTGGTGGATTACCTGTGGCACGCAGAACTCGGCGACCGTGGTTGCTTCGTGACACTGGAATTCGGCACCTGTCCGCTGGAGCAGATGTTCCCGGTGCTGCGCGCCGACCACCTGCTGCACGCGGCCGGACCGGTCGACTGGCGGGCGCCGGACACGCAAAGGGTGAAGAATGCGTTGCGCGCGCACTTTTACCCGGCGCGCACCGACTGGCAGCAACTGGTGCTGTTCCGGGCGCGGCAGGTGCTGCTGCAGGCCCTGCGGGGTGTCGCGGCATGAGCGGCGAATCGCTGGTGTTGCGCCAGGCCACCGTCGACGATATCGACGCGTTGCTCGAACTGGAGAACCGCTGCTTTGCCACCGACCAGCTGTCGCGCCGCAATTTTCACTGGATGATCGCGCGGGCGCACAGTGCCTTGCGCGTGGCGATGACGGGAGATCGCCTGGCCGGCTACGTGCTGGTGCTGTTCCATGCCGGCACGTCGCTGGCACGTATCTACTCGGTGGCCGTCAATCCCGATTGCCGTGGCCAGCGCATCGGCGAGCGCCTGCTGGCGGCGGCCGAAGAGGCGGCGCTGGACGCCGATTGCGCGTGGATGCGCCTGGAGGTGCGGCCGGACAACGTCGCGGCCATCCGCCTGTACGAGAAGCACGGTTATCGCCAGTTCGGCGTCTACCACGGGTTCTACGAGGACGACACCGACGCGTTGCGCTACGAGAAGCGCATCCTGCGCTTTCCGGCGGGCCTGCGCCGCGAAGTGCCGCATTACGCGCAATCGACCGGTTTCACCTGTGGTCCGGCCGCATTGATGATGGCCGCGGCGGCGCTGCGGCCGGGTTTTCCGCTGGATCTCGCCACCGAGCTGCAGCTGTGGCGCGAGGCCACTACCGTGTTCATGACCTCAGGGCACGGCGGCTGCAGTCCGCGTGGCCTGGCGCTGGCAGCCGCCCGCCGGGGTTTCGTGGTTGACCTTTACGTTAACCAGGGCGGCGCGCTGTTCGTGGACGGGGTACGTGATCCTGTAAAGAAGAAGGTCATCGAGGCCGTGCACGCCGACTTCGAGGCGCAGCTCGCCACGGAGCCGCGCATCCTGCGCCATGAGCGGGCACCGGGCATCGACGGCCTGCGGGCCCACCTGGAACACGGCGGGCTGCCCTTGGTGCTGATCAGCCATTTCCTGCTCAGCCGGACCAAGACCCCGCACTGGGTGCTGGTGGTGGCGGTGGACGAGCACTTTGTCTACCTGCACGACCCGGAGATCGACGTGGAGCAGCACAAGTCGGTGACCGACAGCATGTACGTGCCGGTGCGGCACGCGAGCTTCCTGAAAATGTCGCGGTACGGGCAGGCCGGGGTCCGGGCGGCGGTGGTCCTGCGGGCGGATGATCGTCCGTAATGGGCCATCCTGCATTTAACATAATATACATTATGCGCGTTATGGCAGGCTTGCACCCGGGCCGTGGGCCAAGGTCCCGCTACCGGCATGCCCCCGCGAAAGTTCCCGACATTTCCAGACAAATCCGGTCAGTGCTGATGCACGTCAATACGTCGATTGATCGCCGGCGCAGACTTCGCGCCATCTGCTTCGGATCAAACGGTCTCCATGTACTGCAGTCGGACCCGTCGTGAGTTACATCCTGCTCAAAGCGATACACGTGGGCTGTGTCGCGGCCACGGCCGCGCTGTTGCTGCTGCGACTGGCGCTGGCAGCGACCGGCCGGGACTACCGCCGGTTCGGGCCGCTGCGCTGGCTGCCGCACGCCGTCGATACAATGCTGTTGCTGTCGGCGGCCGCGCTGGCCGTCCACACCCTGCAGTACCCGTTCGTGATGCCCTGGCTGACTGCCAAGGTGCTGGCGCTGCCGTTCTATATCATTGCCGGCGTGCTGGCGTTCGATGCGAGTCGTTCCAGGCAGGTGCGCCTGCTCGGCGCGACGGCGGCGATCACGCTGCTTCTTTATATCGTCACGGTGGCGCTCACCCGCAACCCGTGGCCGCCGGCGGGGTTCTGAACCCCAAGAAGTTGTGTTGCCCATGGGGACCTGCGCCCGTATCATGCGCAACCACAAAGACGGGGGGGTTATCAACGCTCCCGCGTCGTCTATTTGACCGTTCACCGGTCAATCGTTCCATCCGCGTTCCGCAACCGAACTTCCAGTCCCTGAAAGCAGGAAGCCCACCATGAGTCACGCAGCCCCCGTTGCAGAGTCCGAATACGACTACACCGTCGTCCGACGTTTCGCCATCATGGCGGTCGTCTGGGGCGTCGTCGGCATGGCCGTCGGCGTCTGGATTGCCGCCCAGCTGGCATTCCCGGCCCTCAACTTCGATCTTCCCTGGACCCACTTTGGCCGTCTGCGCCCGCTGCACACCAACGCCGTGATCTTCGCGTTCGGTGGCTGCGCGCTGTTCGCCACTTCCTACTACGTGGTGCAGCGCACCTGCCATACCCGTCTGGCGCTGCCCTGGCTGGCATCGTTCACCTTCTGGGGCTGGCAACTGGTCATCGTGCTGGCAGCCATCACGCTGCCGCTGGGCATGACCAGCTCGAAGGAGTACGCGGAACTCGAGTGGCCGATCGACCTGCTGATCGCCGCCGTGTGGGTTTCCTACGCCATCGTCTTCTTCGCGACGATCGCCAAGCGCAAGACCGAGCACATCTACGTGGCGAACTGGTTCTACGGCGCGTTCATCATCGCCGTGGCCCTGCTGCACATCGTCAACAGCGCCGCCATCCCGGTCACGCTGACCAAGTCCTACTCGGCCTACGCCGGCGCGGTCGATGCGATGGTGCAGTGGTGGTACGGCCACAACGCGGTGGGCTTCTTCCTGACCGCCGGCTTCCTCGGCATGATGTACTACTTCGTACCGGTCCAGGCCGGTCGCCCGGTGTACTCGTACCGCCTCTCCATCGTCCACTTCTGGGCGCTGATCTCCGTCTACATGTGGGCGGGCGTACACCACCTGCACTACACCGCGCTGCCGGACTGGACCCAGTCGGTCGGCATGGTGTTCTCGCTGGTGCTGCTGGCCCCGAGCTGGGGCGGCATGATCAACGGCATCATGACCCTGTCGGGTGTCTGGCATAAGCTGCGCACCGACCCGATCCTGCGCTTCATGATCGTCGCCCTGTCCTTCTACGGCATGTCGACCTTCGAAGGCCCGATGATGGCGATCAAGACCGTGAACGCCCTCTCCCACTACACCGACTGGACCGTCGGCCACGTGCACTCCGGTGCGCTGGGCTGGGTAGCCATGATCTCCTTCGGCGCCCTGTACGTACTGCTGCCGCGCGTGCTCGGCCTGCAGCAGATGTACAGCATCAAGCTGATCAACGCCCACTTCTGGCTCGCCACCATCGGCACCATCCTGTACATCGCCGCGATGTGGGTGGCCGGTATCCAGCAAGGCCTGATGTGGCGTGCGGTCAACCCGGACGGCACCCTCACCTACTCGTTCGTCGAGGCACTGGCTGCCAACTGGCCGTACTACGTCATGCGCATGACCGGCGGCCTGATCTACCTGACCGGCATGCTGCTGATGGCCTTCAACACCTGGAAGACCATCCAGCTGGCTGGCCAGAAGTCGACCGCCACCCAGGCCCAGTACGCCTGAGCCAACAGTAGAAGGAGTACTGAACCATGGCACAAGGTCATTCCGCTGTTGAGAAAAACCTCGGCCTGCTCATCGTGCTCACGCTGGTTGCGTGCAGCCTCGGTGGCCTCGCCGAAATCGTTCCGCTGATGTTCCAGAAAGAAACGACCACGCCGATCGAGGGCCTCAAGCCCCTCGGCGCGCTCGAGCTGGAAGGACGCGACGTGTACATCCGCGAAGGCTGCAACGTATGCCACTCGCAGATGATCCGTCCGTTCCGCGCGGAGACCGAGCGTTACGGCCACTACTCGGTGGCCGGCGAGTCGGTCTACGAGCACCCGTTCCTGTGGGGTTCCAAGCGCACCGGTCCGGACCTTGCCCGCGTTGGCGGCAAGTACTCCGACGACTGGCACCGCGTGCACCTGAACAACCCGCGTGACGTGGTGCCGGAATCGAACATGCCGGGCTTCCCCTGGCTGGCCGAGAACGTCCTCGACGGCGAAGACACCGGCGCCAAGATGAAGGCGCTGCGCGTGGTCGGCGTGCCGTACACCGACGAGGACATCGCTGGCGCCCAGGCCGTTGTGGCTGGCAAGACGGAGCTAGACGCCGTCGTTGCCTACCTGCAGCAGCTGGGTACCGCGCTGGGTCGCGGCACCGTCGCGCCCGCCCCGGCTACCGCCGCCAACTAAAGACAACGAACGGGAGGCGTTTCCATGGATATCGGCACCATCCACGGGATCTACACGCTGATCTTCATGTTTGCGTTCATCGGTCTCGCGATCTTCGTCTACCTGCCGCGCCGCAAGAAGACGTACGACGACGCCGCCGCTCTGCCCATGAGCGACGTCATCGAGCCGAAGAAGGACGCCGACGCCTCCCGTCGACAGGACCAAGGGGAGTAACCTGCCATGACGACTTTCTGGAGTTTCTGGGTCATCGCGATCGTCACCATCAACCTCGTCGGTTGTGCGTGGCTGATCTGGTGGACCGCCAAGCCGATCGACAACGAGCCCGCCAGCGGCGAGAGCATGGGCCACGCCTTCGACGGCATCGAGGAATACAACAACCCGATGCCGCGCTGGTGGCTGGGGCTGTTCTGGGGCACGCTGGTGTTCTCGGTGATCTACCTGATCATGTACCCGGGTTACGGCAACTGGAAAGGCCTGCTCGGCTGGACCCAGGTCGGCCAGTGGGAAGCCGAGGTCAAGGCGACCGAAGAGCGCATCGCGCCGATCTTCGCCAAGTACGCGGCCATGCCGGTTGAAGCCGTTGCCCAGGACGCCGAGGCGCGCGAAATCGGCAAGCGCCTGTTCCTGAACAACTGCGCGGTGTGCCACGGCTCCAACGCCCACGGCGCGCGCGGCTTCCCGAACCTGACCGACAGCGACTGGCTGTACGGCGGTACGCCGGAAGCCATCAAGGAAACCATCACCAACGGTCGCGTTGCCGCCATGCCGGCATGGGGCGCGGTGCTGGGCGAAGATGGTGTCAACGAGGTTGCGCACTACGTAAAGAGCCTGTCGGTTGCCCAGATCAAGGCCGACAAGCCGGAACTGGTTGCCGCCGGCGAAGCGAAGTTCCAGCAGAACTGCGTGATGTGCCACGGTGCCGATGCCAAGGGCAACTTCGCCTTCGGCGCGCCGAACCTCGCCGACGAGATCTGGCTGTACGGTGGCGACATCCCGACCATCAAGGAAACGCTCAATGGCGGCCGCCAGGGCGTGATGCCGGCACAGAAGAACCTGCTGTCGCCGGAGAAGATCCACCTGCTGACTGCGTACGTTTACGGACTGTCGCACAGCAAGTGATCGGCTAGAATCGGTGCGCGCAACGCGCACCTGCGCAAGAAGAGCCCACACGGCCCGGCGTGACATTGTCACCCCGGGCCGTTTGCCGAAAGACACCCGCAGCGAGAGGTCGCCATGTCGAACGGTATCCCGGTCAAGGACGTCACGCCCCGAGGCCCGAACCAGCAGCCCGGCGGACAGCAGTCCTTCTACAAGAAGCACGAGAAGATCCAGCCGAAATGGATCGAGGGCCGCTTCCAGAAATTGCGCGACTTCACCGTCGTGGCGACCATGGGCGTCTACCTGCTCACCCCCTGGCTGACCTGGAATGGCGATCCGGTGGTGCGCTTCGACCTGCCCGCGCGCCGCTTCGACATCCTCGGCATGACGTTCTTCCCCGAGGACTTCTTCTACCTGTCGCTGCTGCTGATGATCGCGGCGTTCTCGCTGCTGTTCTTCACCAACCTGCTCGGCCGGGTGTTCTGCGGCTACGTCTGCCCGCAAACGGTATGGACGCGCTTCTTCGTACGCATCGAGCGCTGGACCGAGGGCGACCGCAATGCGCGCCTGAAACTCGACAAGTCGCCGCTCAGCGTCAACAAGGTCGTGCGCAAGGGCAGCAAGCACATCGCCTGGCTGGCGCTGGCGCTGCTGACCGGCGTCACCTTCGTCGGCTACTTCTCGCCCATCCGCGAACTGATCCCGCGCGTGGCCAGCTTCGACCTCGGCACCTGGGAAACCTGGTGGATCGTCTTCTTCACCGGCGCCACCTACACCAACGCCGGCTGGATGCGTGAGCAGGTCTGCCTGTACATGTGCCCCTACGCGCGCTTCCAGAGCGCGATGTTCGACCAGGACACCCTGGTGGTGAGCTATGACACCACCCGCGGGGAGCCGCGCGGCCGCGGCAAGAAACGCCGCGACACCTCCGCGGAGCACAAGGATCTCGGCGACTGCGTCGACTGCGGCCTTTGCGTGCAGGTGTGCCCGACCGGCATCGACATCCGTGACGGCCTGCAGTACGAGTGCATCACCTGCGCGGCCTGCATCGATGCCTGCGACGAGGTCATGGACAGCGTGGGCAAGCCGCGCGGCCTGGTGCGCTACACCACCGAGCACGCGCTGGAAGGCAAGCAGACGCACATCCTTCGCCCGCGCCTGCTCGGTTACGGCATCGTGCTGGGCTCGCTGGCCACGGTATTCCTCACCGGCCTGCTGATGCGCGTCCCGGTCGACCTAGACGTGATCCGCGACCGCAATGCCCTCTTCCAGGAAACCACCGACGGCAAGCTCGAGAACGTCTACACGCTGAAGGTCTACAACAAGTCCCAGGAAGCGCAGGTGTTCCGCATCACCGTCGAGGCTCCGGAAGGCATCGAGTACAAGGGCCCGGCCACCGTAGCCCTGCCGGCGGCGGGCACCGAGTCCGTGCCGGTCAGCCTGCAACTGGACCCCAACTACACCAAGCCGCAGAACGTGGACGTGAACTTCACGCTGACGGCGGTGTCCGACGAGTCCATCACCAAGCAGGTCGAGAGCCGTTTCATCTCGCTGGGTCGTTGACCCTGACTGGAGCCACGCATGATCACCGACGGTAACGAAGTACACCCGGCGTGGTACCGCCAGCCCTGGATGTGGCTGGTGGTCGGCCTGCCGCTGACCTCGGTGGTCGCCAGCCTGTTCATGGTCTATATCTCCGTCAAGCACAAGGATGACCTCGTGCGCGACGACTGGTACAAGGCCGGCCGCGCGATCAACCAGGACCTGCACGCCGAGACCCGCGCCCGAGAGCTCGGCCTTGCCGCCAGCCTGGTGCTGGATCCCGCCGGCCCGGCGGTTAGCGTGACCATCAGCAACGGCACGACGCTCCCGGAGCGCCTGCAGTTGCTGATGGTGCATTCGACGCTGTCCGGCGAAGACATGACCGTCATGCTGCAGCGTGGCGCCGACGGCGCGTGGCGCGGCGCCCTGCCCCGCCTGCCCATGGGCAAGCGTCACCTGATGCTCGAACCGTTGCTGCCGGAAAATGATGCCGGCCGCTGGCGCCTGCGTGCCGCGGACGTGATCTTCCAGGGCGAGCCGGTGAACCTGCTGCCGCACGGATGAGCACCGTATCCGGCGACGCCGTGCCAGACGGACGTTGCTTCCATTGCGGGGAAGCCCTGCCACGCAACCGCTCGTGGCCGGTGCAGGTGCTCGGCAAGGCACAGCAGACCTGTTGCCCGGGCTGCCAGGCCGCCTGCACCACCATCGTCGACCTCGGCCTGGAAAACTATTACCTCCATCGCGACCAGTATTCCGCCCGTCCCGGTGACGCGCCGGTTCCTGATGACCTGTTCGCCAATGTCAGCGACACTGCCCTCGCGGAAACCGGTTACGTGGCCAACGGCAAGGACGATGCCGGTGGCGAAACGCGCGAATGCACCCTGATCGTCGATGACCTGCGTTGCGCAGCCTGCGGCTGGCTGATCGAGAAATCGCTGAATGCGATGCCCGGCGTCACCCAGGCCTCGGTGAACGTCAGCAGCGGCCGCGTGCGCGTGCAATGGCTCGCCGACCGCATCCAGTTGCGCGATGTACTGCTGCGCGTGCGCCGCCTGGGTTACCGCGTGCTGCCCTTCCGCGGTGGCACGGGCTCGCGACTGGATATCGAACGCCGCAACTCGCTGTTGCGCCTGGTGGTGGCCGGCTTCGGCATGATGCAGGTCATGCACGTGGCGGTGGGCTTCTATGGCGATGCCGCACAGAGCATGGGCATCGAACACCGCGACTACCTGCGCGTCATCAGCGCCTTCGTGACCACCCCGGTGGTGTTCTATTCGGGCTGGCCCTTCCTGCGCAATGCCTGGCTGAGCCTGCGCAATGGTACGCCGGGCATGGATGTCCCGGTTGCGCTGGCGATCCTGCTGGCCTACTTCGCCAGCCTGTGGGCAGTCGCCGTCGAAGGCCCCGAGGTGTGGTTCGACTCGGTGGTGATGTTCGTGTTCTTCCTGCTGGTCGGGCGCCACCTCGAGCTGGAGGCCCGCCGCAAGGCGACGCGGGTGGTCGACAACCTGTCAGCCGCCCTGCCCCTGGTGGCCACGCGCCTGCGCGACAACCGCGAGGAAGTGGTACCGGCCAGCCAGTTGCGCCCGGGCGACCTGGTGCGGGTCACCGCTGGCGAAACCATTCCCGCCGATGGCGTGGTGCTCGAAGGCGAAGGCCACGTGAACGAAGCGATGCTTACCGGCGAATCGTTGCCGGTACGCCACGGTCCCGGCAGCACGCTCACCGGCGGCTGCACCAGCGTCGATGGCGTGTTCCGCATCAACGTCACCGCCTCACCCGCCAATGGGCGCCTGTCGCGCATCGTTGACATGGTGAACAGCGCGCAGGCCGGCAAGCCGGCACTGCAGGAACTGGCCGACCGTATTTCCACCCACTTCGTGGTGGTGCTGTTGCTGCTCACCGTGCTGTCGTGGGTGCTCTGGCAGTTCATCGATCCGTCGCGCGCGTTCTGGATCGCACTGGCCGTACTGGTCGTCAGCTGCCCGTGCGCACTGTCGCTGGCCACCCCGGCCGCCTACACGGTGGCCACCAACCACCTGACCGGACGCGGCCTGCTGGTGACGCGTGGCCAGGGTCTGGCGGTGCTGCCCGACGTGCGCGCCGTGGTGTTCGACAAGACCGGCACCCTGACCGAAGGCCGCCCGACCGTCATCGACTTCCGGTCATTCGCCGCCATGGACGAGGCGCGTGCGCGGGAGATTGCCGCGGCACTGGAGCACGATTCCGAGCACCCGCTGGCCCGTGCCTTCCGGCGCACCGACCGTGACGATCCGCTGCGCGCCACGCAACTGCGCGTAGTGCCGGGCCGCGGCATCGAGGGCGTGGTGGATGGCGCGCGTTACCGGATCGGCGCCCGCGCCTGGGCCGGGGCCACGGATTTCTGCCGGACTGATGCCGCCACCTCGCCGGGCGAAGGTGCGTGGGTATGGCTCGCCGATGGCGAGACCATGCTCGCTGCCTTCCGCGTGAGCGATACGCCCCGCCCCGATGCACGCCAGGTCGTGCATGCCCTGCAGGCAGCCGGCCTGGACGTGCACCTGCTCTCCGGCGATGCCTCGGGCGAGGCCGAACGCTTTGCCCGCGACACCGGGATCCGCCACGTGCGCGCCGGTGCTTCGCCCGAGGAGAAGGTTGCCTACCTGCACGCCTTGCGCGAACAGGGCGGCGGGCCGGTGCTGATGGTCGGTGATGGCGTCAACGACGCCCCGGTACTGTCGGCGGCCGACGTGTCGTTTGCCATCGGTGAAGGCACGGACCTGGCCCGCGGCGCGGCTGACGCGGTGTTGTTGCGTGCCCACCTCGGCCTGGTTCCCGATGCAATCGCCACGGCCACCGCCACCCGCCGCACCATCCGCCAGAACCTCGGCTGGGCGCTGGCCTACAACATCTCGATGATCCCGCTGGCCATGGCGGGCCTGGTGCCGCCGTGGCTGGCTTCGCTGGGCATGTCGCTCAGTTCGCTGGTGGTGGTGGTCAATGCGCTGGCCATCGAGCGGCGCGCCGACCGCGTTCTTTACCGGACGGCGCCTGCGGCCCACAATCGCGCAACCAAGCCTGGCGAGGCCGGATCCCGATGAGCGCCCTGTATTTCCTGATCCCCATGTCGCTGCTGGTACTGGGCGGCGCCATCGGCATGTTCATCTGGTCGCTGCGCAAGGGCCAGTACGACGACCTGCAGGGTCCGGCCCACCGCATCATCTTCGACGAGCGCGAAGACCAGGTCCGCCGCGACCGCCAGGAATGATCGACCCCGTCCTGCTGCTGGCAGCTTTCCTCACCGGCCTGGCCGGTGCGGGCCACTGTGCAGGCATGTGCGGCGGCATCGCCGGCGCACTCGCCCACGCCATTCCTGCCAGCCAACGCACCTTCCTGCTCAGCGCCGGCTACAGCATCGGGCGCGTGGGCATGTATGCGCTGCTCGGCGCGTTGGCCGGTGGCGCGGCCGCGCTGGTTTCCCCGCGTGACGCCGGGCTGGCGATGGCCGTCGCCCGCGTGCTGACAGCCGTGGTGCTGCTGGCCATCGGCCTGTACCTGCTGGGCATCGCCGGCTGGATGCGCTGGCTGGAAGCCGCCGGTGCCCGCGTCTGGCGCCGCCTTGCACCGCTGGCGCGCCGCTTGCTGCCGGTGACCAGCCTGCCGCGCGCGATCGCGCTGGGCGCGCTGTGGGGCCTGCTGCCCTGCGGGTTGGTGTACGGCGCCCTGCTCTACGCGGCCACTTCCGGCAGCGCGACTGCCGGTGCGGCGGCGATGGTCGCCTTCGGGGCCGGCACCCTCCCCGCGGTGCTCGGGATCGGCATGGCCTCCGGCTGGCTGATCCGCCATGCGCAACGTGTACGGAAGTACTCCGGCGTGCTGATGCTGCTCTATGCCGCGTGGACACTGCTGTCGACGTGGCTCGCGCTGCCGGCGATTCTCGACGGAACCTGCCGTTCACCGGGCGATGTCTGGCAATACGCCGTGGGGGCCTTGATGCACGTCAACGAGGCGGCGGCGATATCCCCATAAACTGCGGCCCAATGAATATCCGGGTTGCCAGGGTCGTGGACCTCAAAGTCATCGACAATTCGCGTCAGGCGGTGCAGTGGGATGAAGACCTGCTGCGGCGCTACGACGTGGCCGGCCCGCGGTACACGTCCTACCCGACGGCGAACCTCTTCCACGAGGAGTTCGGCGAAGAGCAGTACCGCCACGCCTGCGCCGCCAGCAACACCCAGCGCCGCCCGTTGTCGCTGTATTTCCACCTGCCGTTCTGTGCCACGGTCTGCTACTACTGCGCCTGCAACAAGATCGTCACGGCAAACCGCGAGCGTGCACGCGAATACCTCGACCTGCTGAAGGAAGAGATTCGCCTGCAGTCGGCGCTGTTCGAGAACGGCCGCCCGGTCACCCAGCTGCACTGGGGCGGCGGTACGCCGACCTTCTTCAGCCCCGCGGAAATGACCGAGTTGATGCACCACACGGCGCGGCATTTCCGCCTGCTGGATGCCGACCGCGGTGAATATTCCATCGAGATCGATCCGCGCACCGTCGAGGAAGGCACCATCGGCCTGTTGCGTGGCCTGGGCTTCAACCGCCTGAGCCTTGGCGTGCAGGACTTCGACCCGCGTGTACAGAAGGCGGTCAACCGCATCCAGAGCGTCGAGCAGGTGCGCACGGTGACGGAGGTCGCGCGCAGCTTCGGCTTCCGCTCCGTCAGCTACGACCTGATCTACGGCCTGCCGCACCAGTCGGTGGAGACGTTCCGCGAGACCCTCGATACCGTCGTTGCGCTGTCGCCGGACCGCATCAGCGTGTTCAACTACGCACACCTGCCGGCACGCTTCAAGACGCAACGCCAGATCGACGAGGCCGCGCTTCCACCGGCCGCCGAGAAAGTCCGCATCCTCGAGCAGACCATCTCCGGGTTGCTCAAGGCTGGCTACGTCTACATCGGCATGGACCACTTCGCCAAGCCCAACGACGAGCTTGCCGTGGCACAGCGGCAAGGCGGCCTGCACCGCAACTTCCAGGGTTATTCCACCCATCGCGGTGCCGACCTGGTGGGCTTGGGTATTTCGTCGATTGGCCAGGTGGGCAACGTCTATGCCCAGAACGCCAAGGCCATCCCGGAGTACGCGGAGGCCATTCGCAGTGGTCACCTGCCCATCGAGCGCGGCATCGAACTTTCACCCGATGACCTGATTCGCCGCCAGGTGATAACGGATATCATTTGCCAGGGCAGTCTGCGCTTCGCCGACATCGAGGAGTTGTTCGGCGTGCGCGTCGAGCACTATTTCGCGCGCGAACTCCAGCAGCTTGTCCCGTTTGAGGTAGACGGGCTGGTCACCACCCGCCCCGGCCGCATCGATGTCACCCCCAAGGGCCGGCTGCTGTTGAGGGTCATCTGCATGGTCTTCGACCGCTACCTCCAGGACGCCGTCCGTCCTGCCGCCTTTTCCCGCATTATCTGAGTGGATGCTGGCCAGCCGCCGCACGGTGGTTGCCGGACTTGTAGCAGTGTTAGGATTGCCCCGCTGACACGTTGGTATTGCGCGAGGGAATCATGACCGACCATGCCTGTGCCGACCGCCTTGCCGGCGGCTCGCATGTCACCTGCACGGATTGCAGCCTGAACCCCATCTGCCTGCCCATCGCAGTGCGTGATGACGAGATCACCGAGCTCGACAGCATCATCAAGCGCTCGCGGCCGCTGCGCAAAGGCGAACACCTGTTCCGCCCCAGCGACGAATTCCAGGCCGTGTATGCCGTGCGCAGTGGCGCCTTCAAGACCTACACGCTGACCGAGGAAGGCGAGGAGCAGGTCACCGGCTTCTACCTCCCGGGCGAGATCCTCGGCATGGACGGCCTGAGCACCAACCTGCACAGCAATGCAGCCAAGGCACTCGAGTCGGCGGCAATCTGCGAGATTCCGTTCAGCAAGCTGGAGTTGCTCTCCACGCGCATTCCCACGCTGCAACGCCACTTCTTCCAGCTGATGAGCCGCGAGATCCAGGCCGACCAGCAATTGATGCTGTTGCTCACCAAGAAGCCGGCGGACGAACGCGTGGCGTCCTTCCTGCTCAACCTGTCGTCGCGCTACACCCGTCGCGGCCTGTCGGCCAATCGCTTCCGCTTGCCGATGTCGCGCAATGACATCGGGAATTTCCTCGGCCTGGCGGTGGAAACCGTGAGCCGCATCTTTACCCGCCTGCAAGCCAACGGCGTGCTGGCGGTGGATGGCAAGGAGATCGAGGTGCTCAAGCGCGACGTGCTGTGCGACATGGCCAATGCCCCCATAACCGGCAACGCGGTGCGCATGCGCAGCGCCTGAGCGGCTGACGGATGGCGGTGCACAGGCTGCCGGTGTTCCGCTGGCACCCTCACAACCATTTCACGCTGCTGCGCAACGGCGACCAGTTCTTCCCGGCGATGCTCGCCGCCATTGCCAACGCGCGCCATAGCGTATTTCTCGAAATCTACCTGTTCGAGACCGGCAGCGTCGCAGCCCGGTTCATCGATGCGCTCGTCGCCGCCGCGAGCCGCAAGGTTGATGTGCGGGTGATGATCGATGCGTTCGGCTCGCTGGCGCTCGCCTCCGCGGATCGCTCCCGGCTGTCGCGTGCCGGCGTTGAATTGCACGTATTCAACCCGCTGCAGGTGATCGGCGACCGCCTGCGCAACCTGACGCGTGACCACCGCAAATTGCTGGTGGTCGACGAGAAAGTCGCCTTCGTGGGCGGCGCCGGAATTACCGATGACTTCTCGCCGCGGACGCGCCCGCACAGCTACTGGCGGGAAACCATGCTGGAGATACGCGGGGACGTCGTCCACGACTGGGCACGGCTGTTCGCACATGCCTGGGCCAGCGCGGACAACCCGCCGCTGCGCTTGCGCAACCCGCCACCGGACCCCTCCCTATCCTTGCAGCAACGCGGGCGAGTCTCCATTGCGCATGGCCCGGCGGTGCAGGACGTGAAGCACAATGCCGGGGCTCGTATCGAGCGCGCGCGCCGTCGTGTCTGGCTGGCCACGCCCTACTTCCTGCCTTCGCTGACCCTGCGCCGCCAGCTGGCGGCGGCGTCACGCCGGGGGGTGGACGTGCGTTTGCTGCTGCCCGGCGCGCAAACCGACCATCCGCTGCTGTGGCTGATGAGCCACCACTACTATGCCCGGCTGCTGCGCCAGGGCATACGCATCCACGAGTTCCAGCCGCGCTTCATCCACAGCAAGACCTTGCTGGTGGACGACTGGGTGTCGCTGGGATCCTGCAATTTCGATCGCTGGAACCTGCGCTGGAACCTGGAGGCAAACCAGGAGGTTGATGACCCCGGGTTTGCCGACCAGGTGGCGGCGATGTTCGAGGAAGATCTTGCCCAGAGCAGCCGCATCGACCCGGCGAGCTGGGAGCAGCGCTGGCCGCTGCTGCGGCGCGTGGAATCGTCACTGGAGGATGCCGGCCGGGCGATCGAACGGTGGCTGGATCGCAGGTAGCGAGGGGGCATGGCCCCCTCGCTACAGGTGGGGCCGGTTACGGGGCGGCGGGTACTTCGGTAGCGGCGTGGGCCGCGTCGAGGATCTCGCGCAGGCGCGCCAGGTCGTCGCGAACTTCTGCCGGCACGTGCTCGCCGCTGGAGCCGCTGTAGGCGAACTCCACGTAACGCTCGAACTCGTCGTAGCAGCGCTCGGCCGCGTCGGTGTCCGGGTAACGGACGATGCATTCCTTCAGGTACAGGTCGGCGAGCGAGTAATAGAAGTTGTAATCCAGCACGCGATCGGCGATGGCCAGCCAGTAGAGCAGGTCCGGCATGCGCGGGTCAGCCGGGTGCGACTGCACGTACTCGTGCAGCAGGCCGCGCATCCACAGGTAGATCACCGTGTCCTTTTCCTCGGTGACGATGGGCACGCCGGCATGCGGCTGGATGTAGCGGGTGGCGTAGGCCTCGAGGTCGCCGATCGAAGGCTCGAAAGCCTTCAGCTTCGCCTTGCGGATTTCCTCGAAGCCCTTGACCCAGGCCTGCAGGTCCTTGCGCACCTGCTTGGACATCGAGCCGCCGCTGCGCTCCAGCCGCTTGCGCAGGGCCTTGGCGCCCCGCTCCGGATCGCGATACACCTGCGCGTAGATCGTCAGTTCGCCTTCCAGCGCATCGAGGATCGGGCCGTTGTAGGCCAGGCGCGGCTGGGCATCCAGGTAGGCATCGTAGAGGCTGAGCGCGGCGGCGTAGTCGCGCGTGATGTAGTGGAAGCGCGCCTTCTGCAGCGGATCATCCGTGGACGGCGACAACTTGCCGAAGCTGATGGCCTGGGTGCGGTCGTCCTGCGTGTGGCAGCCGGCGCAGGCGGAGGCAATGCCGTGTACCAGGTTGCGCATGTTGCCCGTGGTGGCGGTGCCCGCCTCGACCGCGTCGCGGGTGCGGCCGATCTGCTCGACCATGGTCTGCCAGGTGATGCGGAAAGCCGGTCCGCGGTCCGCGGTATGCGGCTCCATGGTGCGGAAGCGTTCTTCCAGCGCGTCGAGCTGGCGCAGCGCGTTGTCGGGATCCGACAGGACCTTCTCGTTGAGCAGGTTGGACATCACCCCGCCGATCTCGACCATGGTCTGGTTCAGTTGCAGCGGCGGCTCGGCGGCGCGCGCCGGGAACGCAACGAGGCAGGCAACAAGGACGATCAGCGAACGCAGCGACATCAGCGGTATCCCCGACAGGCAGGCGTAATGACTGGTGCATCGTAGCCCAACGCCCGCGCCACCGACAGTAGCGGCCATGGCGCCCAAAAAAAGAAGCCCCGCATGGCGGGGCTCCGGTCGAACGCGCTGGCGTTTTACTTGTACTGCGGCTCGTCCCACCACGGGAAGCCGGCCGGCATGTCCTTGCTGACCTTGCCCGGGTAAACCGGCTGGCGCTTCTGCAGGAAGGACATCACGCCCTCCATCGCATCCGGCGACTTGCCGGCGTAGTAAAGGCCGCGGGACTCGTACATGTTGGCGAACACCGGGTGCTCGCTGCCAGCCATGTTCCACAGCAGCTGGCGGGCGACGGCCACGGAAATGGCCGAGGTGTTGTCGGCGATCTCGCGGGCCAGGGCCATGGCGGTCGGCAGGACGTCCTCTGGCTTGTGCACCGAGCGCACCAGGCCGCCCTTGAGGGCTTCCTCGGCGCCGAACACGCGGCCGCTCAGCGTCCACTCCAGCGCCTGCGGCAGGCCCACGACCTTGGGCAGCAGCCAGCTGGCCGCGCCGTCCGGCACGATGCCGCGACGCACGAACACGAAGCCGATCTTGGCAGCCTCGGAGCACACGCGGATGTCCATCGGCAGGGTCATGGTGGCGCCGATGCCCACCGCCGCGCCGTTGATGGCCGCGATCAGCGGCTTGCGGCACTTGAACAGGCGCAGGTTGAGGATGCCGCCGATGTCACGCACCTTGCTCCAGTCGATCTCGCCGCCGCCGGCGTCGTACTTGAAGGTGTCGGCGCCCGCCTCGAGGTCGGCGCCGGCGCAGAAGGCACGGCCCTCGCCGGTGAAGATCGCCACGCGCACGTCGTCGTTGCCGTCGATCTCGTCGGCAACCTTCAGCAGCTCCTGGAACATCGTCACGTTGAAGGCGTTCATCTTCTCGGGACGGTTCAGGGTGACGGTCATGACGCCGTTGTCGACCGCGGTCTTCAGGGTTTGGTAGCTCATGGCTCTACTCCGGACGGTGATTCGCTTGATGGGTCCGCTCAGCCCTGCCCGGGGCCGCGGTTGGCGAAGGCAGCCTGCTGTTCCGGGCTGGCCTCGCGCTGGTAGTTCGCCTTCCACTCCGCGTACGGCATGCCGTAGACACGGGTCTTCGCATCCTCCACGGACACCTCGTGCCCCTGCCGACCGGCCTCCTCGGCGTACCACTTGGCCAGGCAATTGCGGCAGAAGCCGGCCAGGTTCATCAGGTCGATGTTCTGGACATCCTTGCGGCCGTCGAGGTGGGCCAGCAGGCGGCGGAAGACGGCGGCCTCGACGGCCGGGTCGTGCAGCGGATCGCTCATGCGGGGTTCCGGGTGGAGGGCTTTGGCAGGCCGGATGACCGGCCGGTTCTGGCGGTCGCGAAGGATAGCAGAATGGTCGTGCAGTGAAAGAGTGCCGCCAATGCCGACGGCATATCCATTACATATCAATTAGTTGTTATTCAAATCTCATGTATTTTCGCGACCCGTCCGGCTGGACACCAGGTCCCGCCCGCTCCTACAGTCAGGCCCCCGAACCGAACACGACGGATCCCACAGCATGCCGGCCATTGAACTGACCGCAGACGGCGACGTCTGGGTACTGACCATTGCCAACGCCGACCGGGACAACACCTTCAACGACCAGGCGCTGGTCGAGTGGCACGCCGCCCTCGACACCGTGGAGGCTTCGGCGGGCAACCGTGCCCTGCTGATCACCAGCCACCATCCCAAGACCTTCTGCAACGGCATCGACCTCGAGTGGATGATGGCCGCGGGCGGCGACACCGCCCGCCAGTTCGTGCGGCGGCTGGAGGACCTGTTCATCCGCGTCGCGCTGTTCCCGATGCCCACCGTGGCCTGTATCAACGGCAACGCCTACGGTGGTGGCGCCATCCTCGCCACCGCCTGCGATTTCCGCCTGATGCGCGCCGACCGTGGGCGATTCTGCTACCCGGAAGTGAAGATCCGCATGGCGTTCACCCCGGCGATGGTCGAGACCATCCGCCTGCTGCCCGATGCCCGCGCCCTGAACCGGCTGGCGCTGACCGCCGATGCCATCGGCGGCGAAGAGGCGCTGGCGCTGGGCGTGGTGGACGCCATCCACCCCGAGCAGTCGTTGCAGGCCGCCGCGCTGGGCTACGCCCGCGAACTGTCCGGCAAGCACCGACCCACCTACAGCGAGATCAAGCGCATGCTGCGCGACGGCATGGCCCGGCTGGCCGCCGAACGGGCCGCCGGGCGCGCATGACCGCCTTCCTCGTTGTCACCCTGCTCGCGCTGGTGGCGGGCGGTGGTCTGCTGATTGTCTGGCGCGAGCATCGTCCGCTGTTCGCGCGCGCCCTGGCCGGCACGCTGCTGCTGGCGTTACTGGCTGCCACGTACGCCTGGTGGGCGTCACACGGGTACAGCGTCACCGGCGACAGCGACGTGGTGCGCCTCGACGGCATGACGCTGACCCCGGTGGCGGGCAGCTACCGTCTGGCCGGCAGCGCACGCAACGCGCGCGGCGATGTTGCCGTGAGTGCCGTGCAGGTGCACCTGCGGGTGGAGTACTGCAACGGCACGGCCTGCACGACACACCTGGAAATGGAGCGACCGCTGGTGATCTCGCTGCCGCCCGGTGAGGCGCGCCCCTTCTCGCTGGCCTTCCCCGGGCGCGGCGCCATCCCGCCGGGCGAACTGCGCTGGCAGGCAACGGCCGGGGCGGCCAGGACCTTTCGTCCTGCCGTGCGCTGACCGGCGGCGGGAGACCTGTCGCGAAGGCAAAGCGCGCTGAGCGAAAACGTCATTGCCGTGGCGGCGCGGCGGGCGATACTACGCCACCCGGAAGCCCCGCCATCGATGGCGGCGCCCCCTGCCCCACCCAACACGCCGGCCCTCGCGATGCCGGCCACAAGGACCACCGATGAACTTCTCCTACACCGAGGAACAGAACCTGCTGCGCGACAGCGTCCGCAAGTGGGTCCGTGACAACTACGAGTTCGAGAAGCGCCGCCGCATGCTGCGCGAGCACCGGGGTTTCAACCCGAAGCACTGGGCCGAGATGGCGGAACTGGGCTGGCTGGCACTGCCGTTTGCCGAGGAAGACGGCGGCCTGGGCGGTTCGCTGCTGGACGTGTCGGTGGTGATGGAGGAATTCGGCAAGGGCCTCGTGGTTGAACCCTACCTGGCCACCATCGTGCTGGCCGGCGGCGCCATTCGCCACGCCGGCAGTGCAGCCCAGCGTGCGGCGCTGCTGCCGGCGCTGGCCGACGGCAGCCGTCATGCCGCCCTCGCCTATGCCGAGGCCGGTTCGCGCTTTTCGCTGGCGGGCATCGGCATGTCCGCGAAAGCCGACGGCAACGGCTGGGTACTCAACGGCGGCAAGATCGCCGTGCTGAACGGCGACATCGCCGGCCTGCTGGTGGTGGCCGCGCGCACGGCCGGCAAGCCGGGTGACAGCGAGGGCATCAGCCTGTTCGCGGTGGACGCCGCCAGCGCCGGCATCAGCCGCAAGGCCTGGCTGGGCTTCGACGGCTTCCGCGCCGCCGAGATCGAATTCACCAACGTGCGCGTCGATGCCGACGCCCTGCTCGGCGAGGCCGGCAAGGGCTTCGATGCGCTGGAAGCGGCCGTCGACGAAGCGACGGTGCTGCTGTGTGCCGAGGCCATCGGCGCCATGGAGGCCTTGTACAAGGGCACCGTGGAGTACACGAAAACCCGCAAGCAGTTCGGCGTGCCGATCAGCAGCTTCCAGGTGCTGCAGCACCGCATGGTGGACATGTTCATCTACCACGAGCAGGCCAAGTCACTGCTGCTGATGGCTGCCATCCGCCTGGGCGAGAACGACGCGCACGAGCGCCGCAAGGCGGCCAGCGCGCTGAAGGCGTACTGCTCGAAAGCCGGTCGTTACGTCGGCCAGCAGGCGGTGCAACTGCACGGCGGCATGGGCATGACCGACGAGCTGGCCACCGGCCACTACTTCAAGCGGCTGACCGCCCTCGATGCGCTGTTCGGCAACGAGGATTACCACCTGCAGCGTTTCGCCGCGCTCGCCTGATGCGTGCTGCCGCGAGCCTGATACTGGTGCGCGACGGGGCCGATGGCCCCGAAGTGCTGCTGGTCAAGCGTGGCGAGGCCGGGGACTTCCCCGGCCTTCACGTTTTTCCCGGCGGGCTGGTGGATGCCGACGACAACGATCCGCGCCTGCAGGCGGCATCGCGCCGCAGCGTGGACAGCGCCCGCGCCTTGCTCGGCCATGACGACGCGCTGGCATCCTTCGTGGCGGCCGTGCGTGAAAGCCTGGAGGAAGTCGGCGTGCTGCTCGGTGCCGCCAGCACCGACGCGGCAGCTCTGCAGGACCTGCTGGCCAACCGCCGCCAACGCTTCGCGGACCTGGTGCCCGCCGCGGTGCAGGAACTGGCCACCGATGCCCTGGGCTACTTCAGCCACTGGATCACGCCGACCGGCATCCCGCGTCGCTACGACACACGCTTTTTCGTGGCACGCCTGCCGCAGGGGCAGGCGGTACGCGTCGATGGCCGTGAAGCGGTTGCGGCCGACTGGCTGACCGCGCGCCAGGCGCTGGCCGCCAACGAGCGCGGGGAGATCCGCCTGATCTTCCCGACCATCCGCAACCTCGAGGCGCTGGCGGCATTCGACAGCGTCGAGGCGCTGCTGGCGCACGCGCAGGCACCACGGGCGGTGGCGGCCATCCAGCCGAAGATGGTCAACGGGCCCGGCGGTATTCGCCTGCTGGTGCCCGGCGACGCCGGTTACGAGGAAGCCTGACATGAGCGACATTCTGGCCGGGCAGGCGGTGCGTATTTCCGAACACGTGGTGCGCGTGCTGGCGCCCAACCCCTCGGTGTTCACCGGGCCGGGAACCAACAGCTACCTGCTCGGACGCCCCGGCGGCGACCTGCTGGTGCTGGACCCCGGCCCGGCCGACGAGGCCCACATCGCCGCGCTGCTCGATGCCGCGCAGGTCATGGGCGGCACCATCCGCGACATCGTGTGCACGCACACCCACGAGGACCACTCGCCCGGAGCTGCCCCGCTTGCCGCACGCACCGGTGCGCGGCTGATCGGCAATCCGGCGCCCGCCGACGGCTTCAACGACCTGTCGTTCTGCCCCGACCTGGTGCCGGCCGACGGCAGCGTGATTGCCTGCGGGGACGTGCGCCTGCGGGTGATCGCCACGCCCGGCCACGTGTCCAACCACCTGTGCTTCCTGCTGGAAGGCGAGAACCTGCTGTTCACCGGCGACCACATCATGCAGGGCTCGACCGTGGTGATCGTGCCGCCGGAAGGCTCGATGCGCGAATACCTCGCGTCGATGGAGAAGCTGTCGGCCTTGCCGATCGCGGCGATCGCCCCGGGCCACGGTACGATCATGCACGACCCGCAGCACGTCATCGCCGCCACCACCCGCCACCGGCTGGCCCGCGAATCGAAAACGCTGCGCGCCCTGCGCGACATGCAGCGCGCCACGCTGGACGACCTGTTGCCGCGCGTCTACGACGACGTGCCGCCCTTCATGCATGCCATCGCGAAGCTCTCGCTGCATGCCCACCTGATCAAGCTGGTGGAAGACGGCACCATCACCGAGCCCTTGCCCGGCACCTGGCAAGCCTGACGCGCCTCAGCGGCGCGCCTTGCGCGTCTTGCGCCCGCGGGCCTCGGCTTCTTCCTTCTTCGCCGCCTTGGGAGCATTGCCCAGCTGGGCACGTTTGCGCGCCTCCTCCAGGTGCAGTTCGCGCAGCCGCTCGATGCGCTCGAGCACGCGGGCATAGATGGAGCCGGGGGTAAAGCCGCCCTTCTTCTGCAGTTTGCCCGCCGGGGTGTCCATCAGCAGTTCGGCCGCTTCGTCCACGTGTTCGACGCCGTAGATGCGGAACTCGCCCTTCTCCACCGCCGCCAGCACGTCGTCGCGCAGCATCAGGTTCTGCACGTTGGACTTCGGCACGATCACCGACTTGCTCTTGTGGGTGTCGAGCATGCGGCAGGCGTCGAAGAAGCCTTCCACCTTCTCGTTCACCCCGCCGATGGCCTGCACCGTGCCGAACTGGTTGACCGAGCCGGTCATGGCGAAGGACTGGTGGATGGGAATGCCCGACAGTGACGACAACAGCGCGCACAGCTCGGCCAGCGAGGCGCTGTCGCCTTCCACCCCGTAATAGGACTGCTCGAACACGATCTGCGCCGACAGCGGGATGGGCCGCTCCTGGGCGAACAGCGTGCTGATGAATGCCGACATGATCATCACCCCCTTGGAGTGGATCTTGCCGCCGAGTTGCACGCTGCGTTCGATGTCGATCACCTCGCCGTCACCGTAGCGGGTGGTGGCGGTGATGCGCGAGGGCATGCCGAACTCGAAGCCCGGCAGCATGAGCACGGTCAGGCCGTTGATCTGGCCGACCTCCCTGCCCTTCACGTCGATCATCAGCAGGTTCTTGTGCAGCGTCTCCAGGTACTGGTCGCGCACGCGACCGGCACGGTGCTGCTGGCGCTCGCGCGCCTGGCGGATGTCGTCGGCGATCACCAGCTTGCGGCCGGCCTCGCGGGCGCAGAACGACGCTTCCCGGAGGATTTCCTGCAACGAAGCGGCATGCAGCGACAACTTGTTCTGGTCCTCGGCCCAGCGCGCCGCCAGTTCGATGGTGCGGCCCACGGCGGGCTTGTCCAGCGGCAGCAACGACTGCTGGCGGGCCATGCCGGCGATGAAACGCGCGTAGCGCACCTCGTTCTCCGGCGTGCGGTCCATGTCATCCTCGAAGTCGGCGATCACGCGGAACAGCTCGTCGAAGTCGGGGTCCAGTTCGCGCAGCAGGTAGAGCATGCGGTGGTCGCCGAGCAGTACCACCTTGACGTTGGCGGGGATCGGCTCGGGCTCCAGCGAAATGGTGCCGGTGAAGGTGAGGATCTTTTCGAGCGCGTCCACCTGGATGCAGCCGGCGCGCAGCGTGCGCTTGAGGCTCTCCCAGACAAACGGCTGCTCGAGCAGCTTCTCGACTTCGACCACCAGGTAGCCACCGTTCGCCTTGTGCAGCGAGCCGGGACGAATGAGGGTGAAGTCGGTGGCGACGGTGCCCATGTAGGTCACCTGCTCGATGCGCCCGACCAGGTTGTTGTGGGCCGGCAGGTCATCGACAACCATCGGAGCACCCTTGGCCGGGTCGTGCGACACCATCACGTTGATCTGGTAGCGCGGCGGCGTGTTGCTGCCGGTGGCGGACGCGGAGGCCTCCAGCTGCTCCTCGCCGCTGGGCAGGAAGATGCTGAAGTTCTCGATGAGGTCCTGGCGGACGCGCTTGAGGTGCTCGGCGACCGCGGCGAGGTGACTGTAGGACTCGATGAGCTCGTCGATCAGATGCACCACCACCTGTTCGGCCGTCTCCTCGTTCAGCTGGCGAACCTTGCGGCGGTGCACCTGCTCCTTCTGGCCGACATCACGCAGCGAGGAGCGCAGGCGCTTGTCCATCTCCTCCATGTCCTGCTTGTACTTGTCCTGCTTGGCCTGGGCGAGCTTCTTGAAGCGCTCCGGCTCGAGGATCTCCTCGCCGCTGACCGGCACGAAGCTGTAGCCGCCGGGGGTGTTGAGCACCATCTTCAGGCTGCGCGTCTCGGCCTCCTTGGCCAGCTCGCTCAGGGCGTGCTGCTGCTCCTTGAGCAGTTCGCCCTTGAGGGCCTCGATGCGCTGGTAATACTTGTCGTTGTCGAAGGCCTGGGGAATGGCTTCGCCCAGCTCCGTCAGCAACTTCTCCATGTCGCGCTTGAGCCGGCTGCCGGTACCGGCCGGCAGGCGCAGCACGCGCGGCTCGCGCGGGTTGTCGAAGTTGTTGACGTAGCACCAGTCGTCAGGCGCCGCCTCGCCGCGCGCGTGTGCCTCGAGGAAGCGCAGCACGTGGGTGCGCTTGCCCAGGCCATCGGTGCCCACTGCGTAGATGTTGTAGCCGCGCTGGTCCATGGCCACCGCGTAACGGATCGCTGCCTGGGCGCGATCCTGCCCCAGGAACTCGTCCAGCGGCTCGAGTTTTTCGGTGGTCCTGAACGACAGGCCGGCAAGGCGACTGGTGCGCGTGGCCTCGCGCGGCGTGAGTGGCCGGATGGGCATGGCGGGCATTCCGGGAAACGGGAAACGGAAGGACCGAACGATACCACAGGGGGCAATGCCCGGCCGGCGTTGACCGCCATCAACCGCACCGGCCCCGGCTTGGTTATGCTTGGGGCATCGCCAACCCGTTCCCCGGAGGAATACTCATGCGCTTCCAGACTGCCCGCGACCTGCTCGAACAAGCCTCCGGCCTGCACGAGGGCCTGGCCCGTTACTACGAGCGGCTGTCCGGCGAAGCGCAGAAGGAACGGGTGAAATTGCTGCTGGACTACCTGGCGCGCCATGAACAGAACATGTCGCAGGTGCTCGCGCGCTACAGCCAGGAAACGGCCGACAAGGTCCGCAACGCCTGGTTCAGCCAGGAGCTCGGTGGCGAGTTCGTGAAGTGCATCCCGCCGGCGCGCCCGGTGAGCGAGCTGGACAACGCCGGCATCATCGACCTGGCCATCCAGCTGGACGACTGCATCATCGACCTCTACCAGCTGATCGCCATGAACAGCGAATTGCCGGAGGCGCGCGAGGCGTTCACCAACCTGGTCAACCTCGAGCGCCAGGAAAAGCTGCGCATGGTTCGCCAGGCCATGCGCCTCGACGACCTGTAACCCTCCCCCTCAGAGCTGGCTGAGCGGCTTCGGCCGCTCGATGCCGTAGCCCTGCGCGAAGTCCACGCCGATCTCGCGCAGCTTGGCGAGGATCTCGTCGCTCTCCACGTACTCGGCGATGGTGCGCTTGCCCATGAAATGGGCCATCTCGTTGATCGAGCGGACCATCATGTAGTCGGACGCGTTGCGGTGGATGTCGCGGATGAAGGCGCCATCGATCTTCACGTAGTCCACCGGCAGGTTCTTCAGGTAGCTGTACGACGACAGCCCCGAGCCGAAGTCATCCAGGGAGAACTTGCAGCCGACCGCCTGCATCTCGCGGATGAAGTCGGCGGCATCCGACAGGTTGGCAATGGCCGCCGTCTCGGTGACCTCGAAGGTGACCTTCTCGCGGGCGACGGCGCTGTCCAGCACCTGCTGCAGCACGTAGGTGGTGAGTTTCTCGTCGTTGAGCGACTGCCCCGACAGGTTGATGGAGAACCCGCCGACGGTGGCCATCTTTTCCGGGTGGTCGTGCATCCACTGCATGACGTTGTGTATCACCCAGCGGTCCACCGCGTGCATGCGGTTGTAGCGCTCCGCCGCCTGCATGAACGAGCTGGGCGGGATGAACTCGCCGTTCTCGTCCTCGACGGCGATGAGGATCTCGTAGTGCGGCAACAGGCCGGACTGCGGGTCGACCGGCTCGATGCGCTGGCAACGCAGTTGCAGCTTGTCGTGCTCGATGGCGTGGTTGAGGCGCGACACCCACTTGATGATGTCGTCGCGGCGGGTGACCTGCGCATCGCCTTCCTGGAACACGTGCACGCGGTTGCGACCGGCTTCCTTGGCGGTGTAGCAGGCAGCCTCCGCGGCCTTCATCAGGTCTTCGCCCGGCGTCAGGCCGTTGCCGATGAACACCACGCCGGCGCTGGCGGCCACCGGGAAGGACTTGCCCTGCCACTGGAAGCGCAGCTCATCGATGCCGCGCAGGATATTGTCCACCGGGCGCTTGCTCGGGGTATCGCTGCCGACCGGCGCGAATACCGCGAACTCGTCGCCGCCCAGCCGCGCCACGTAGGCTTCCTGGCCGGCATGGCCGACGATGGTCTTCGCCACCTGCTTGATGAGTTCGTCGCCGGCCTCGAAGCCGCAGGTACTGTTGATGACCTTGAACTGGTCGAGATCGAGCCAGCAGAGCAGCCAGGGCGCCTCGCCCTCCTTGATCCCGGCCACACGCCCGAGCAGGCGCTTCTCGAACTCCTTGCGGTTGTACAGCCCGGTGAGCTCGTCGTGGGTGGCGCGGTGCGCCAGTTGGCCATACACCTTCTGCACCATGGCCTCGAGGCCACGGTCGACCAGTGGAGTCTCCGGGTCTTCGATGCGGTGCGCACGGCCATCGCGCAGTGCACGCGCAAGGCTGTCGCAGTCGAGATCGAGCAGTTTCATGCCCTGCAGGTTGACGAACACGAACTGCGTGGAGTCCTCGTCACGCCAGGCCAGACGCGCCTGCTGGGCGTCCTCGCCGTCCTCGGCGCCGAATTCCACCCAGTCACCGACGTCGATCTCGCGGGCACGGCGAACCCAGCGCCCGAGGGACTCGTCGGACGCGGCGGCACGGTTGTGGCTGTCCGCGTCGATGGCACCCGGCGGTACTTCCACTGCCGGCACCGCTTCCGGCTGGCCGGACGACATGGCGGTGAACAGCGTGCGCAGTTCGCTGACCACGTTGTCGCGATTGACCGCACCACCGGCCTGGCTGGACAGGCCCTTCTTTATGGTGGCCAGCAGGGCCTTCATGTCGACCTGTCCCGGCGCGTCGATGCCGCGCGCCATCTGGTCCACCACCCCGAACTGCTCCCGCCATTCGTGGCTGTCGGCGCCATGGCGCAGCAGGGTGTTCACCAGCGACTCGCGCCAGCCGGAATCGAGCAGCGTCAACAGCGCCCGCGGGACACGGTGCCCGCCGATGCGGGATTCCAGCGTCTGCATGACCTTGCGGCGTGCAGCGACGATGCGGTGCTGGCCCTCGCTCGACTGGCGAACGCGCTGGAGATTGTGCTGGTAGACCTTGCGCTGCTGCTCGAGCATCTGCTCGAGCACGCCGAGCGCCTCGCGGAACACGGTGATGTCGTGCTCGAAGCGCTCCACCACGTCATCGACCACGCCGCTCATGCGCTGGTGCTGCTGGGGCGTGGTCATCGCGCCGCGGGCGCCCAGCGAGGCCAGCCGGTTGAGCACCTGGCGCGCCGGGTGCTGGTCATTCGACAGGAATTCCTGGTCGGCCAGCACCAGCTTGAGGAACGGCACGTCGAGGCGACGGATGAGCGGCTTGGTTTCCTCGCGCAGCAACGGCGTGCCGAGCATGCCCTCGAAGAGTTCATCGACGGTCTCGGCGGCGGCGGCCTGCGGTGCCGGCAGGACCTTGCCGGACTTGCCCTCCGGGTCCAGCGCCCGCTGCAGTCGCTCGCGCAGCGGCGGTGCCGGCGCATCGGCCGGGGCCGGCATTTTCTGGATGTTTTCCAGCGCGCTTGCCACCACTGGCGCCTCCCATGCAGGCGCCGGCGCTGCCATCGGCGCGCCGGCGACGGCAGCGGCGGCATTACCCGCAGGCATCGCCGCCGTCTGGCGGGCGGCGAGCAACTTCTGCACGGTCGAATAGGCCTGGCGGGCAATCTTCTGTTGCAGTTCAAACTGGCGCACGGCGAGCGCGGCGCGATCACCACCGGCGGGCGGGCGCGCGGCCGGCGCAGCGGGCGCGGTCACTTCGGCAACCGGCTTGTTCGTGCCCCGCTCCACGGCAGGTGAATTGGCTGCAGGTGCCGTGGCAGCGGGCGGGGTCGCTGCCGGAGGCGGTGTCGCCCTGGGCGCAGCGGGGACCGGGGCATCAGCAGACGCCGACGCGTCGGCGGCAGCCGGTGCAGCCGCCTGGGGCACCGCGACCGGAGGGATCGGCGCTGCCGGTCGCGCGGGCGCATCGGCAGGCTTCGTGCGCGCAACACCCGGCGACGGACCCGGCTGCACCTTCGCGTACTTGCCCACCTCGAGATCCGGCAGCACGCCTTCGTCGGCCAGCGCCTGATTCATGCGTGGGTACAATGCCCGCAGGCGATCCAGCATGGCGTTTTCCAGCGCCTTGAGCAGCAACTGCTCGACCGGCTTGGGCAGCTTCATCTTCTGGATCGGTTCGCCCAGGGCCTGGAAGAAGACACCGGGGCCAACGGGATTGTTCTGCACGCCCAACTGCAGACCGAACAACTCGTTGAGGCGGATCTGCAATTCGAACAGGGGCTCCTTGCACTCGGCTTCGGCGCGGGAAACCATGACTTTCAGCGCCAGCCAGTCCTCGAAGGCGTTCTTGTCGATCAGCGACAACTTGGAAGCATTGCCGTTGCCCGGCATCAGCGCACCGGGCTGCCAGTTGGCCAGTTCGTCCAGCGCCTTGGTGGCCTGCTGGAGAAAGCCGGTCTGCAGGCCGGGGGCATAGCGACGCAGCGTGGAGATGCTGTCCAGCAGGTGGTTGTAGTCCTCGTCGCTGGAGGCCTTGTTCGCCAGCTCGGTGATCGGCTTCTGGCTCTGCGCCAGCAACTGGTTCGGCAGGTCGTTGAGCGAGTCGCGGACAATGTCACGCAACAATGCCACCGACCGGCGCACCTGCGCCTCGTCGACGCGCGACTTGCGGACCTCGCCGCGCTGGTTCATGCGCTGCTGGGCGCTGTTGGCGTTGGCCAGGCTCTGCAGCGCCATCAGCGAGGTCGGGTCGGGGTTGCTGAATGCCACGCCCAGCGAGTGCTGCTCGCGACGGGCCACGGTGGCCGCGAAGGTGTAGGTCTCGCGGAAGCCCGGCGAGCGGGTCATCACGCGGATTTCCACGGGCATGCCACGCTCGATCATGCCCACCGCCGGCGGCGTGGGTCGCAAGGGATCGTCGAAAGACAGCAGGGCGCCGCCCAGACAGAAGTCACGGACCTTGCAGGGATGGTCCCGCAGCCCGGAAGTAGTGATGAACGCGTCGAAGTCGACGTTCAGGCGGCGGTGGGCGCGGTTGTCATCCATTTGAGATCTTGTCTCGGGTCCCTGGCGCGGCCGGCGGGATCATCCGCGGGAGCCGCCCCTGTCCTGAAGTGGTATGGCCACAGAATGTAGCAGGCCGGCCACCGCCCCCGCCATCCACCACGCAGGGGATGGCGGGGCGCAGCGGGTCAGCCGAAGAAGGCGTAGCAGACGGCGATGGCGGCCACCACCCCGGCGGCATCGGCCAGCAGGCCGCACCACAGCGCATAGCGGGCGTGGCGGATGCCGACGCTGCCGAAATACACCGCGAGGACGTAGAAAGTCGTCTCGGTGCTGCCCTGGATGACCGCGGCCAGACGGGCAGCGAAGGAATCCACGCCATGGGTCTGCATGGTCTCCAGCATCATGGCGCGCGCACCGCTGCCACTGAACGGCTTGACCAGTGCGGTGGGCATGGCGTCGACCCAGCGGGTGTCGAAGCCACCCCAGGCCACGCCGTTGCGCAGCAGTGCCAGCAGTGCGTCCAGCGCCCCGCTGGCCCGCAGCACGCCGACGGCGACCAGCATGGCGACCAGGTACGGAATCAGTGCCACCGCCGTGCGGAAGCCCTCCTCGGCGCCCTCGATGAAGGAGGAATAGATATCGTGGCCACGCCACAGGCCCACGGCCAGGAAGGTCATGATGATGCCCAGCAAGGCGATGTTGCCGGCCGCCGACGACACGCCGGCGACGGCCTCGCGCGGCAGGATCATCAGGGTGGCCAGCAGCGCCCCGAGGGCGGCGATGCCCACCACCACTGGCCACTGCGCAAGCAGGCGCCACAGCGGCAACCGCTGCAGGGCGGCCACCACCAGCAGGCCCGCCAGGGTCGAGCAGGTGGTGGCGAGCAGGATGGGCAGGAACACCAGGGCCGGGTCGGCCGCGCCCTGCTGGGCCCGGTAGACAAAAATGGACACCGGCAGCAGTGTCACGCTGGACGTGTTGAGCACCAGGAACAGGATTTGCGCATCGGTGGCGCGCTCCGGCGTGCTATTGAGCGACTGCAACTCGCGCATGGCCTTCAGGCCCAGCGGCGTGGCGGCGTTGTCCAGCCCGAGCATGTTGGCCGACAGGTTCATGGTGACCGCGCCCACCGCCGGGTGGCCACTCGGCACCCCGGGCATCAGCACGCGGAAGACCGGGTCGAGCCGGCGGGATATGGCGGCGATCAGGCCCGCCTGCTCGGCGACGCGGAACAGGCCCAGCCACAGGGCCAGCGCGCCGACCAGGCCGATGGCAATCTCCACCGAGAGTTTCGCCATCGCGAAGCAGGCCTCGACAATGGCGCCGTAGAGCGATGCGTCGCCGTGCGCCAGGAGTTGCCAGGTGGCGGCGACGAAGCCGATGGCGAACAACGAGAACCAGACGCGGTGCAGCACGCGGGACTTCCATGGCGGTCGAACGGGCATTATGCGGGCGGGCGCGCTGGCCGGCCACCGGGCCAGCGCGCATAATGCGCGCCCGCACTGCCCGCCTGCTGCCGCCATGCTGTTCCGCAACCTGCGCACCTTCGATTTCACCGGTCGGGGCCGTCCCCGCACCACCCGACTCATCGAGCAACTCGAGCCGTTGCGCTTCGAGTCCTGCCGCCCGCAGCAACCGGAAAGCGCCGGCTGGGTGTCGCCCGACGGCAGCGAGGATGGGCCGCTGGTGCTGGAACTCGGCGAACGCCAGTTGATGATGCTGCGCGTCGAGCAGCGCGTGGTGCCCGCCGCCGTCGTCCGCGAAGAGGTCATGCGCCGTGCCCGCGAACTGGCAGCGGAGAAGGGCCGCCCGGCCGGGCGGCGTGAAGTGGCGGACCTCAAGGAGCGCGTGCTGGCCGAACTGCGGCCACGCGCCTTCACCCGCAGCCGTCGCTACCCCTTGCTGATCGATGCCGAGGCCGGGCTGGTGCTGACCGATGCGGTCACCGCCAGCGCCGCTGATCGCCTGGTGGAGGCCGTGCGCGCGGCCATGGGCACCCTGCCCCTGCGCCTGCCGGAAATCGCCAAGCCGGTGCCGGCGCAACTGACCCGCTGGTTGCGCAGCGACCGCCTGCCGGCCACCTTGGCCTCGGGCACCACCTGCGTACTGCGCGACCCGCGTGACCGCCAGCGCGTGGTCCGCGTACGCGGGTCGGCGGAACTTGCCGCCGATGCGGCGGGTCACATCGAAGCCGGCTTTGAAGTCGTCGAACTGGAGGTGTTGTGGGCCGAGCGCCTGCGTTTCCGGCTCGGCGAGGACCTGACCCTGCGTGCCACCCGCCTTGAAACGGACGAGGACGCCAGCGAGGCCGACGCCCTGGAGGACCCGGCGGCCGAGTTTGCCGCGGCGGCCCTGGTCGAGACCGCTTCCCTGGTCCAGGCCATGCGGCGGCTGCGCGAGGTGCTCGGTGTCGGTTGACGGATAACCCCGCGTTGCCAGCACGCACCACCCTATCTACCATTCACCGGTTACGCCGCCTTCGCGGCCCAAGATGCCGACCATGACCCCGGATCGCTTCGCCCTGATGTCCAAGTTCCCGCGTGCGGCCCGCCTGCTGGCTGCCGGCCTGCTGACGCTGCTGGCCGCCGGCTCCACCACCGCCGCCAACCTGGTGGATGACACCGCGGCGGCACTGGCGGCGCGCCCGCCCCTGCTGGCACCTGAGCGCGAGGAGGTCAAGGCGGGGATCAATGTCGTGCGGCAGTTGCAGTCGCACTACCGCCAGCAGCCGGTGGACGGCGCGCTGGCCGGCAAGTTGTTCGACGAGTACCTGCGCGCACTCGACGACCAGCGCATTTACTTCTACGCCAGCGACATCGCCGAACTCGAGAAACTCAAGCCCCGCTTCGAGCGTGCGCTGCGCCTGGGCGATCTCGACCCGGCCTTCCAGGTCTTCAACCGCTACCAGTTGCGCGTGGTCGAGCGCCTGCAATACCTGGTCGGCGAACTGGACAAGGGGGTCGGCCGCTTCGACTTCGGCAAGGACGAATTCATCGAACTGGAGCGCAAGGAAGCCCGCTGGCCGGCCACCAAGGCCGAGATGAATGACATCTGGCGTCGCCGCCTGAAGGCCGCGATCCTCGACATGCGCCTGTCCGGCAAGCCCGATGCCGAAGTGCAGAAGCTGCTGGCCAAGCGCTACCGCAACCAGCTCAACCGCACGCTGCAGATGCGCGCCGAGGATGCGTTCTCGACCTACATGAACGCCCTCACCGCGCTCTACGACCCGCACACCGAATACCTCTCGCCGCAGACCAGCGAGAACTTCAACATCAACATGTCGCTGCAACTGCAGGGCATCGGCGCGGTACTCCAACAGGAAGACGAATACACCAAGGTCGTCAAGCTGGTGCCGGGCAGCCCGGCAGAGCGTTCGGGCCAGGTGCGCCCCAACGACCGCATCGTCAGCGTCGCCCAGGGCAATGGCGAACTGGTGGATGTGATCGGCTGGCGACTGGACGAGGTCGTGGAACTGATCCGCGGCGAGAAGGGCTCGCAGGTCCGCCTGGAAATCATCCCCGCCACCGCCAAGGACAGCTCCGAGACCCGGGTGGTGTCGCTGGTGCGTGACGCGGTGAAGCTCGAGGAGCAGGCCGCGCGCAAGCAGGTGATCGAGGTTGGTTCGCAGGGCCAGAAGTTCCGTATCGGCGTCATCACCCTGCCCACCTTCTACATCGACTTCGACGCAGCCCATCGCGGCGACCCCGATTACCGCAGCACCACCCGCGACGTTGCCAAGCTGGTTGACGAACTGCGCGCCGAAAAGATCGACGGCATCGTGCTGGACCTGCGCAACAACGGTGGCGGATCGCTGGAGGAAGTCCAGTCGCTGGTCGGCCTGTTCATCCGCACCGGACCGGTCGTGCAGGTGCGCTGGGCCAACGGCAAGGTTGAACCGGACGGCGACTACGATCCGGAAGTGCGCTATGACGGTCCGCTGGCCGTGCTGGTCAACCGCTTCTCCGCATCGGCCTCGGAAATCTTCGCCGCCGCGATCCAGGACTACGGCCGCGGCCTGGTGATCGGCGAGCAGACTTTCGGCAAGGGTACCGTGCAGACGCTGCGCCCGCTCAACCAGGGCCAACTGAAGATCACCCAGGCCAAGTTCTACCGCATCAGCGGCGAGAGCACCCAGCTGCAGGGCGTGTTGCCGGACGTCGCGTTCCCCAGCCTGGTCGATTTCGACGAGATCGGCGAGAGCGCGCTGCCCAACGCCATGCCGTGGGACACCATCCGCCCTGCCCGCTACCTGCGCATCGGCGACTTCTCGTCCATGCTGCCGGAGTTGCGCAAGCGCAACGAGGCGCGCACCTCGACCAACCCGGACTTCCAGTACGTGCGCGAACAGCTGGCGCTGCTCAAGCAGACGCGTGCGCAGAAACAGGTGTCGCTGAACGAGGCGACCCGTCGCCAGGAACGCGACCAGATGCGCCAGAAGTCGCTGGACATCGAGAACAAGCGGCGCAAGGCCCGCGGCGAGGCGGTGCTGAAGTCCTTCGAGGAACTCGAGAAGATCAACGACGACCTGGCCGCGGCCGGCGACAACGCCGAGAGCCCGGTCGACCGGGCGATGATGCAGGAAGCCGGCACCGTGCTGGCCGACCAGATACAGATCTACCGCCAGCGCCAGGCGGCGGCACGGGCGGCCGCCCAGCAGCGGGCGCGAGCCACGGGACCGTTGCTGGAAACGCGGCGGTAAGGGTCGGAAAGAAAGAGCATCGGGGGCATGGCCCCCTCGCTACATCGGAACACCCTGTAGCGAGGGGGCCATGCCCCCGATCTTTCTGCCCCCCGATCTCTTTTACCCGCGCAACCGCGCCAGTTGCCGCGACAACGCTACCAGCTCCCCGCGCGAATCCCACAGCTCGCCATCGGTCTCCAGCAGGCCGCTGGTGACGAAGCGCGTGTGGAATCGGCACTGCACGAAACCCGGCGCCGGCACCGCACGCAGGTGCACCGTCAGTTCCACGGTCGGTACCCAGCCGGACGGACCCACGCGGTTGAACACCGGCGGCGGCAACGCATCGGCATACAGCAACAGGCTCAGCGCATCGTTGGGACGCCCGTCGACGTGGCGTATCCAGACCCGGAATTCCGACGGCCCCTGCTCACCCGACAACCAGGCGGTGCTGGCCGGATCGAAACGCGATTCGTAGCGACTGGCGATGGTCACCGTCTTCGGCAATTCGCGGCAGGCTTCCGGCGGCGGCATCTGCGGCGGACCGGCCTCGCGCCAGCTCGGCCCGCTGATCTGCGCCAGCGTGCCGTAGGCGCCGATAAACCGGCAGCGCTCGCTGCCGGCCTGCACGATCGACACCTGCGCGTTGTCGAAGGTGCCGCCCTGCTTCACCGGCGTCACCACCAGTTCCGCCGGACCGGCCACCGCGGGGCGCAGGTAGTGGCCGGTGATGGTCAGCGGGTCCTTGTGCGTGCAGGCCTCGGCCATGGCCTTGCCGGCCAGCGCGATCAGGTAGCCGCCGTTGGGCACCGGACCAACGTTCCAGCGGTCACTGAGGGTGACGCCGTAGCGGTGTTCACCGAGCGCGGTGAGCCCGGAAAACTGGTCGAACTCGAACATCGTGCGGGGATCTCCGGGGATTGTCGGGAATATTCGCTGATATTCAGGCGGTGCGGGCTGCGAAGGCAGCCAACCGCGCGGCCAGCCACTGCGGGGCGTCCAGCGCGAGGTCATGGCCGGCCTGCAGGTGGCGCTCGAGCGGCAGGCCGAACACCGCGGCGACCCGCTCGCTGCAACGCGGGTCCACCAGGCGGTCGCCCCCGCCATTGAGCACCAGCGCCGGACACGACGGCCCCTGCGCGGGGCGACGGTAGGTGCCGGCGGCGAACAACTGCGCCAGCATGCTGCGCGGGCTCACCGGGTACTCGCGCGCATACCCTGCCCAGCGCTGCGCGATGGGCTCGATGTCATCGACCTGGTTGGTGGTGATGTCGAGGATCATGCGCTCGCGCGCAATGCCACCGGCCGCGACACCGGCCAGCATGCGCACGTAATTGGCCGGGCGCAGGCGATGCCAGAAAGGACTGAGCGCGCTCAGGCTGGTGTTGATCAACGCCGCGCGGCGCACTTCCTGCGGGTACAGGCTCATCCATTCCAGCGCCGTCATGCCGCCCAGCGACAGCGCCACCACCGAGAAAGGCCCTTGCTCGCCGCGTGCTGCCAGGTCGGCGCGCAGCCCGTCGACCATGCCGCGGATCCGCCAAGGGCTGGGCTCCTCGCAGCGGGCGCCGTTGCCCGGCAGGTCGATGCAGACAATACGAGCCCCGGGCAATTGCGCGGCCAGCACCGCCGGAAACTGCTCCCAGTGCCGCTGCTCGCGGATGAGTCCTCTCAGGAGCACCCAGGTATCGGTGGCCGGCGTCGGCATGCTCGGGGCCCTCGTGGCGGAAAGACGGATTATCGGCATGACGCGCCGGTCGGACAATGCGCAGGCAGGCCGCGTGCATTCGCTTACAATCCGCGCGCCGGCGGCCGTCGCCCGCCCCTGCCACCTGGAGTTCCCGATGTCCGAGAAGGTCAGCCGCATCAAGACCGGTGCGCTGGAGCGCCGTTTTTCGATGGCCAAGGCCGGTTTCATGGCCTCCGCGCGCTTCGCGCTGCAGTCCGCCGGCAACCTGCTGAACTCCGGCGAGGAGCGCGAGCAGCGGCAGAAGGAAATCCTCTCCGAACAGGCCCAGTACCTGGTGCACGAGCTCGGCAAGCTCAAGGGCAGCGTGGTGAAAGTCGGCCAGATGATGGCGCTGCTGGGCGAACACTTCCTGCCGGCGGAAGTCACCGCCGCGCTGCACACGCTGGAATCGGAGACCACCGCGCTGGAATGGTCGGCGCTGTCGCGCCACCTGCGCAGCGAACTCGGCGAGCGCATGGACGAACTGGACATCGAGACCGAGCCGCTGGGCGCCGCCTCGCTGGGCCAGGTGCACAAGGCGCGCCGCAAGTCCGACGGCAAGGAACTGGCGCTGAAGATCCAGTACCCGGGCGTGGCCGCCGCCATCGACAGCGACCTGCAGGCGATGGTGCAACTGCTCAAGCTCACCCGCCTGGTGCCGATCACCGAGGAGTTCAACCAGTGGCTGGATGAAGTCCATTCAATGCTCAAGCGCGAGGTGAACTACCACCTCGAACTGGACACCACCCGCCATTTCGGCGAGATCCTCAAGGACGACCCGCGCTACCGCGTGCCGGACGTGTTCCCGGAATACTCCACCGGCAACGTGCTGTGCACCTCCTTCGAGCGCGGCGTGGGCGTGTCCGACCCGAAGGTGCTGGGCCTGCCGCAGGCGCGCCGCAACGAGATCGGCAAGGCGATCATGGACATCTGCTGCCAGGAAGTGTTCGTCTGGAGCAAGATGCAGACCGATCCCAACTTCGGCAACTACCTGATCCAGATCGGCGACGACGGCAAGGACCGCATCGTGTTGCTGGATTTCGGCGCCTTCCGCGATTTCGACGACGCGGTGCTGGGCCCGGGCCGCGAAATGATCCGCGCCTCGTATTTCCGCGATCGCACTCGCCTGGTCAAGGCCATGCACGACCTGAAGTTCCTGAACAAGAACGTGCCGGACAGCGTGCTCGACGGCTTTGTGGAGTTGTGCTTCATGGCCGTGGAAGTGCTGGCCGACCCGGACGTGCACCCGATGCCGGACTACGTGCTCAACGACAGCAAGGAATACCTGTGGGGCAAGAGCGACCTGCCCGACCGCGTGATGCTGAAGGCGTCGAAATCCGCGCTGTCACTGCATTTCGACGTGCCGCCCAAGGAGTTCATCTTCCTGGCGCGCAAGCTGCTGGGCGCCTACACCTTCCTGCACGTGATCCGCGCCGAAGTGCGCGGCGACACCATCCTGCGCCCGTACCTCTGAAAGTCCCGCACGAAACTTCCGGCGGCGGCCAGCGTCGCCGGAATGTCATCATTCGTTAGCATTCACGCACGACACTCGCCGCCGTAAACCGCCTTGTAAAGGCAGGACGCCAGCCCCGGCAGGAGCCGCAGGCGGATCGAGGAGCCGTGCATGTCCACGATCGCCGCACTGGCACGCGACTGCGTCGCGCTGTCACCGGAAACCAGTATTGCCGCCGCCGCGGAGACGCTGCTCGACAGCGCCTGCGAGCCGTTCCTGTCGCTGCCCGTACTGGAGGGCAACCGTCCGGTGGGCGTCCTCACCCGCCATGCCGTGCAGCAGGTCTACCTCAGTCGCTTTGGCCGCGACCTCTATGGCCGGCGCACAGTAGCCGATCTCATGCAGCGCGACCCCATTTGCGTCGAGGCCGACAGCACGGTCGAAGACGCTTCGCCGCAGGTGACGGCAAGGATCGGCTTTCCCATCCGCGAGGACTTCATCATCACCCGCGACGGCGACTACGCCGGCATGGGCGTGGTGGTGGACCTGCTCAAGGCCATGGATCAGCGCATCGCGCGGCGCAACCAGGAGCTGGCCGGCGCGCTGCATCGCCTGAAGGAGTCGCAGGCGCACCTGGTGCAGTCGGAAAAGATGGCCTCGCTGGGCCAGATGGTGGCGGGCGTTGCCCACGAACTGAACACGCCGCTGGGCTACGTGCGCAACAACGTGGAGATGCTGCAGGGTCTGGTCGCCGGTCTGCGCGCCGTTGCCGACGAAACCCTCGACCTGGTGCACCTGCTCGGCGATGCCGACGCCGATCCCGACCACGTGGCGGCACAGGTCATGGCCACCCGCCAGCGCCTCGACCGCGACGCGCCGCAACTGTTGCTGGAAGACCTCGGCCAGTTGCTCGAGGACACGATCTACGGCTGCACGCAGATCGGCGAACTGGTGTCCAGCCTCAAGGACTTCTCGCGGCTGGACCGCGCGGCCAGCGAGGACGTCGACATCAACGAATGCGTGGCGGGCGCCCTGCTGATCGCGCGCAACGTGCTCAAGGAACGCGTCGAGGTGTTGCGCGACCTCGGCGACTTGCCGCCGATCGCCTGCGTGCCGTCGCAGATCAACCAGGTGCTGCTCAACCTCATTACCAACGGCGCCCAGGCTATCGACGGCCGCGGCCGCATCCTGGTGCGCACCCGCCACGAGGGCGGGCACGTCAGCATCACCGTCCAGGACACCGGCAAGGGCATCCCGCGCGATGTCCTGCCGCGCATTTTCGATCCGTTCTTCACCACCAAGCCGGTGGGCCAGGGCACCGGCCTTGGACTCGCCATCTGCTACCGCATTGTGCAGGAACACGGCGGCGCCCTGCGCGTGGCCTCCGCGCCCGGAAGAGGAACGCGTTTCGTGGTGAGCCTGCCGGTCAGTCGCGACTTGCCTGCCACGGCCGCCAACACCGCCCTGCCCGCCCCTGAACACCGGAGGATGCACGCATGAACGACCCGCGCCAGGCCACGGTACTGTTCGTGGACGACGAGGAACGCATCCTGCGCACGCTGAACATCCTGTTCCGGCCGTTGTGCCGGGTGCTGGTCACCACCGATCCGCAGGAAGCCCTGAGGCTGGTCAGCGAGCAGCGTATTGACGTGGTGGTGAGCGACCAGCGCATGCCGCAGATGCTCGGCGCGGAACTGCTGGCCGGCGTGCGCGAACGCTCGCCGGACACCGTGCGCATACTGCTCACCGGCTATTCCGACCTCGATGCCGCCATCGACGCGGTGAACGACGGCGGTATCTGGCGCTACCTGAGCAAACCCTGGACCGTCGACGGCATCCAGAAGACCGTGCGCGAGGCCGTTGCCGTGGCGCTGGCACAGCGCACCGCCGCACTCGAAGCACGCGACGCACCCGCGGCACCGGAAAGCCGGCCCGACGCGACCTGCGAGATCCTGGTGATCGACAGCGAGCCACACAGTGCCGCTGCCGTGCGTGGCATTGTCGGCGGCGCGCGCCCCGTGCACGAGGCCACTAACCTGACGCAGGCCGTGGAACTGCTCGGCAAGCGGCCGATCGGCGTGGTGGTCACCGAGGCGATGGTCAACGGCGATGACATGACCCACCTGCTGCACACGCTCAAGCAGAACTACCCGGACGTGGTCGGCATCGTGGTCACGGCCATGCGCGACACGCCGCGGCTGATCCGCCTGATCAACCAGGCGCAGGTGTTCCGCTACCTGCCCAAGCCGTTGCGTCCCGGCATGCTGGCGCGCAGCCTGGAAGCCTCCATCGCCCGCCACCAGGAGGCCCGCCGCAGCGTGGCGGCGGTGCCGGCAGCCCTGCGCGTGGAAGAAGCCGCCTCCGAGGCCGAGCGCACGCTGTCGCAGCGCATCGGCAGTTACCTGGCGCGCCTGCGCGCCCGCCCCGCCGCCACGGCGACCGGCTGAGGCGAATGCTTGCGGTGCCCCCGGGGGCGGCTATCATCGCGCCATCACCGCCCCGGAGCCTGCCATGACCGACATCGTCCGCCTCGAACGCGACAAGCAGCTGGCCCTGGTCACGCTCGACGACGGCAAGGCCAACGCCTTCTCGCACGCGCTGATCGACCAGCTGAACGCCCGTCTCGACGGGATCGAAGCCGATGCCGGCGTGCGCGCGCTGGTGCTCACCGGACGCGACGGGCGTTTTTCCGCCGGTTTCGACCTGTCGGTGATGGGCGCCGGCCCGGCTGCCATGAAGGCACTGGTGCAGGCCGGTGCCGAACTGGCGCTGCGCCTCTACGAATTCCCCAAGCCGGTGGTGATCGCCTGCAGCGGGCATGCGCTGGCCATGGGCGGCATCCTGCTGTTCACCGCCGACTGGCGCACCGGTACCGAGGGCAACTTCAAGATCGGCCTGAACGAAGTGCAGATCGGCATGACCATGCCGCAGTTCGGCGCCGAACTGGGCCGCGACCGCCTGAGCCCGCGCTATTTCAGCCGCGCCGTCCTCAACGCGGAGATCTTCGCCCCGTCGGTGGCGGTGGATGCCGGCTACCTCGACGAGGTGGTGGACGAGCTGTCGCTGCTGGATTTCGCCTGCGTGCAGGCAGAGCGGCTGGCGGCGCTGGATACACGCGCCTTCGCCACCACCAAGCGCCGCACGCGCGCCGCCACCGTCCGCCTGATCCGTGACGGGCTGGCGGCTGATCTGGCCGGCCTGACCGGGGCGTGATCCGCCCGGCCGCGCGACCGGCGGTGCATCGTTAAATTTTTTTGCACTCCGGGTGCGGATGTGTAGAATACGCGGCCTCGGACGGGGCGTCGGAGTGTAGCTCAGCCTGGTAGAGCACTACGTTCGGGACGTAGGGGTCGAAGGTTCGAATCCTTTCACTCCGACCATTCGCCCCCCGCCATACCGCGCCACGCGCGGCCTCATGGCCCGAGATTGATTCTTCCCGCTGCAAGACCCTCGATGGCGACCGCCGGCCCCGTGCCGGCGGCCCGTCGTTGGCCATTTCCGGCCAACCTGGTCTGACCTCCCTGCGCAAACACGGCGTTTACCCTTAATATCGGTGTCACTTCCACCGACAGCCGGACCGCGTCCCGATGCCCAGTATTTACGTTGCCATCCCCAGCCCTGCCACGCTCGAGCAGAACACCACGAAATTCCTCGATGCCATGAAATCGGGCAGCCGCGAGCCGCAGGCACCGGTGTTCACGCAGATCGCCTTCGAGTTCGTGGACCTGCAACTGGAAGCGCTGTTCCACGGCCCCATGCGCCAGATCGAGCTGACGCCGTTCCGCAAGCGCATGTTTGACGGCCTCGGCAGCCTGGTGGAAAAGACCACCCATGGCCTGATCAAGACGGTGGTTGCCAAGCTCTCCAACGACGAGCTCAAGGGCCTGGCTCCGTACGTGGCCGAGCGCCGCATCTACCTGGACGGCGTGCCGCACGTGAGCTGGCCGCTGACGCAACACTTCACCACCCGTTTCGAAGCGCTGCACGAAGCCACCATGTCGGGCAACCGCGACAACGTGGACGCGCAGATCGAGGTGATGAACGAGTTCATCGATGTGGCACTGGACTACATGTTCAGCCGCCCCACCAGCATGATCAAACTCGGCTTCATCGCGCGCAAGGGCGTGGACCTGGGTCATTCGAGCATCCGTTCGCTGTCGCACACCACCGTGCGCAAGATGGCCACCGACCTGTCGCTGGAAGAGAACCAGCGCATGTCCACGTACTTCTACGGGTTGATGAAGGAAGGCCCGGACTACAAGGGCGGCTGACCGCGCGTTTACGCGGGGCAGCCGGTGCGCTGCCCCGCCATTTTCCCCGGACCAACGCAGACTCAAGGAGCAGAGCTCATGGCCGATACCCCCCGCGCCGGCGACAATGCCACCCGCAAGCACTTCCGCGCCGACCGCTTCAGCGTGTCCAACGGCAAGTACTACTTCTCCACGCGCGAAGGCACCCTCGAAGGGCCGTTTTCCGACCGCGACGAAGCGGAGCGTGAACTGGCGCTGTATATCCGCCGGGCGTCGGGGAAGGACATCTACGGCAGCATCATTGCCGAGAAGAAGCCGGGCGGCTGAGCGCAGCGCCCGGCAGGACTGGTGCCCGGGGCCGGACTCGAACCGGCATACCCTTGCGGATGAGGGATTTTAAGTCCTGCGAGTGGCTGTTCGCGGGGGTGCGGAGGCGCTCACTGGTTCCTTTTTAATCAAAGAGTTAGGCGCTCCGGCGTTCGCCGAGGTTCGCGGGGATAACCCTGAAACCACCGCCGAACGGATACCGAACGGATACCGCAGATGCCTCTCCCCGGCATCGCTTGCAGTCGCTCCGCCTGAGCAGCGTCGGTAAGCGTCAAACAGGCTCGACCCAATCGCCGTACGCCGGCAAATGCGCGTCCCTCGTCAGCAGCCGCATCGGTTCCGTCATGGCCTGGGCGACCAGCATGCGGTCAAAGGGATCCTGGTGGTGCAGCTGCAGTTTTTCGATGGTGGCGGCATGCTCCGGCTCGATGGGCAGGAACTGGTACCCTGCCTCCCGGAAGTAGCGCATCGCATCCGCCGCCGACACCGGCATGTCGCCCCGTCCAAGCGAGTGCTTGATCGCGATTTCCCACAGCGATGCGGTGCTCACCCAGATCAGCGCGCTGGGGGACAGAATCAGCTCGCGCGCCTTGGTACCCAGTTTCGGGCTGTCCGTGATGGCCCAGAGGGCAATCTGCGTATCCAGCAGCAGGTTCACGCGCCGCTCCCGGCATTGAACAAGCGCGCGACCTCAGCGTTGTGGGCGTCAATATCGTCCGGCACCTGAAAGGCACCCTTGGCCACACCGAGCCGGCGCTCGACTGGCGAAGCCGGTGTCGCAGGAACCAGGCGGGCCACAGGCCTGCCATTGCGGGCAATGATCACCTCGCGCTCCTCGCCCTTCTCAAGGGCCTCTACCAAGCGGGAAAGGTGGGTCTTGGCTTGAAGCATGTTGACGGGTTGCATGGGACCTCCATCGGACTACCTCTAGTCTAGTCTAGTCTAGTCTAGTCATGCATGTAATGACCCAGCACTTCCTGCACAGGCAGAGCGGCCTGCCCGCAGACTCTGGTGGCCGCGTGCATGGCCCGCGCCTGGTGAGTGCGTCGGGCACGTCAGGGCCTACCAACCGTCCACTTCTTCCCGGAGCACCCGCCCATCCTTGAGCGTCAGGCGGATCGAGGGACCCTCGTGGTCGGCGGTCCATACCTCGGCGGACAGGGAGTCGGCGCCGGCGGCAGCAAGGACCCGCAGAGCGTGCTCTGCAAATACTTCCGGCTCATCCGGCGGCATCCAGCCGAGTTCCGCTTCGCCGTCGTCGTCATTGATGGACTCGAAAGAGAAGAAATCCTGATCGCAGGCCGAGTCCAGCGCCTTCAGGGCGGCAGCGACGCCGGGGATCTCCCGGAGCAGATCGTCATCAACCTCCTCCTCGACCGCACCGGCCATGAACTGCGCCAGCTTCGGAGAGCGCTGCTCAGAGTAGGAGAATTTCAGGTCGACATTCCATTCCATGCGGCAAGCACTCAAATTCGAAAGAGGCTTTGGACTTCAGACTCTGACAGGTCCTCCGCCGCCATCAAGGGGGCGTCCTCATCCACCGCGTATGTCGCGAATACATTGCGATCGTACAGCTCAATCGCAGATCGAAGCTCATACCTGACGTCGGATTGCAATAGTCGGTCCCGAACGCCCATGAGAACAGAGACTCTGCGTTCCATATCGGAATCTGAGAGATGGATGCCATCAATGGCGAAAAGCTCCAAACTGGTCTCTACCGGCCTTGCCAGAAGACTAAGCAGAGACGACAGTTGCTTCTGAGCGATCATTAGGTCTCGGTGCGATGACGGGCGCCTGGAGAATAGAAACCCCGGGACTAAAGGCAGAACAGAAACCCACAGCTCAAGCTGATGCAACGCCACGGCGTCAGGGCGAGCGCTGTCGCTCCATACGCTGAAGCTTCTTAACCAGTCTATATAAATCTTTCCTGGCGGATTCGGGTACGGCATGGCTATGCCTTCAAAGGTATAGCCTTCCGGCTTATAGCGATCACCAAAGATGTAGCGACCGAACTCGATGGAGGTCTCGAGGTCCCAGCCGCAGTAGCCATCATTCCAATCAGAGTAATCCCTACCAGCACGTGCAGCTTGAGCGACCTGGCTTTCCACCCCGCGCTTGACTTGGTATCTGGGTCGCTGATGAACCAGTACCTCCCGCCAAAACTCATGATTCTGAATCGGAAAGTAATGCCAGAACGAAACCCAGTAGGGACACATTCCGCCCGGCCCGTCCCACAGGTCCTCCACGCGCTCGCCAAAGCACACCCGCCGGATGAATTCCAGATCCTTCCCGCTCAGGCCTACGCCACGATTGTTGCTTTTGATGCGCTTCCAAGCCTTCTCACGCGACTTGATCCAGGCAGGATCTTGAATATCAGGATTCATTGCCATGTCAAATTCGCAATCCCAATTCAGCCCAATCACGTCTGCAATGCAGCAGATCCCACGCGGGGCAGCCCGCGGGCGCGGCTAGAATGACCACCCGGGCCTGCGCTTGGCTGCTTTCCCGTTCACGATACGCATCTCGAACTCGTAGTCCTCGAGGTCTACTGACGAGAAGCGCGCATGCACGTCAGCAGCGCCGGCGGACTCAAGTACCTTAAGGTAAGCAGCCACGAAGATCTCGGCTTCCGACCCGAGCATGTACGATGCCTTGTGGAGTCCGTCCACGCACTCGTAATCCGTTACCTGATAGAAGCAACCCGTCCAGTCGTCAAGCAACGAAACAAAGTCGGGGCTCTCCTCCCCGCCCTCCGGAAGCAGCCACTCCTCATTGGGCTTCTGGCGAGCAAGCGTCTGGGCGAAACGCGCCAGGCGCGGCTGACCTTCGGGAACCCTGAAGCAAATGTCGACATCGATTTCCATACCGGGGCCCCATATCCAGCCACGGAGTTACATGATGTATCCAGAAAACAGCGCATCTTCGCCCTCGGAAATATCCTCTTCCGGGGGCAGGATTTCCGCGGATGGGATGTCCTCCGGACGACGCTCCTCGTCACGCTCCTGCTCCTTGGCACGCAGATAGAACTCACGGAAGTCGGCACGCACGTCGTCTTGCAGAACGCGGGCCTCAAAGGCCGTGACAAATGGGCGAACAAGCTCTACGCGGCGATCAATTTGGGCGCTATCGAACCCGTTACCAGACAGGTTTTCAACAAGTATCGACTCCCATATCCCAAGCCAGTAAACATCAGACCTCACCTCCAGTTGACGCGCCCTCGCGTTTGGGAACTCCGAAAATCTCTCGGAAAAAAGCACCGGAGAAACGGACGGTAACACTGACACAAAATACTCGGTTAGATACGCCATGGGCCAAACATAGGGACAAGGCTGCGACCAAGGCATCGCTCTTGCCCAGACCATAAGTCCCCGCAGCCAATGGGCTGCTAACGCATTGGGGTGCCACGGGAACGGCGACTCACTGCCGGGCAGGTGATAGTCGACAAGCATTCCCGGGGAGAAAGACCGGCCCATGACGAAATGGAACAGCTCGATGCTGGATTCTAGGCGCCAGCCTCCATGGGAGAATGCCCTGCTAGGGTGCAGTGGCACCAAGTGCCGGAGTGCACGTACAGGGGAGATGATGCTACCTTCCTCGCCCCAAGAGGCATGTATCTCCGGCTGCGACCAAAGTACTGGGCCTTGCTGCCGCATATATTGCCAGGTCTCTCTCGGGACAAGCGTCTTGCCCACGTGCCACCGCCCGTCCTGCAGCCGAACTTCGGCTTTCCCGTCATACACCTCGCGTATCAACTTGACCTGTGAGCGGGGATACTTTTGTTTCAGATCTATGGCAATAGATTCATCCCAGCAGAGTTCTCGGGCCAACAACCAATCTTCATTGGACATGCCAAGCTGATAGACAGGACCCACCTAGAAACCCTCATTCGACATCAATTTCAGAAACCAGATCGAGCAGTTCAGATGCGGTGCTTTCGCCGGCATCTCTCAGAGCTTCCTTGAGCAAGGCCTTGGCGTTCATCTCACCAACAGTGAGCTCCGCAACCTGAAGGTCGGATCGCCCTTCCCCCAGAAGGTTGAACTTGACGACTGTTGTCATGCCCTCTGGGCGTTTTGCGAACCGTTCCTTAATCTTACCCAACGTCACGGACTGCTGTACCTGTCCTGCTCCAGGCCCATTTGCCGGCCGCACTGTTCGCTTGAACTTCTGGAACCACCAGCGGTACCCATCGACAGAAATAATAGTGGCATTTCGCAGGCGCGCTGGCCGTCCGTCCACTACTGCCTTGCCACTGTTCGACATCGCGAACCGGTCCACATAGTACTGCTTGTGCATGGACGAGTTCTTGCCTGACTTGTCTGCCCCCAGATTCCAAGGGGCCAGGGAGACGCGGTTGCTGGCCGGCATATCCAGCCGCCCGGGCTTGCCCATGTAGGATTTCAGCTCGACCCATTTTTCCGGGCCAGAGTCCACTTCCAAGAGAACATCGATACGGCGGATTAGTCGCAACACCGGCACGCCAGCATCAATGCGCGCCCGGTCACTCGGAAATATGAAAATACTCCGCTCCTTTTCCAGAGCCTTCAACCTGGGCTGCCCAATTCCTATCGCCTTTGCCTGATAATAGGCCGCGGCAACAACCTGCATGGCACTGGCGTGTCCTGATTTGGTCAACTCCTTGGCCCTCCCCGGGTTGCCCTCCGCAAGGAGCTCATCGAGCGCATCCTGCGCCTCCTCTTCGGTCAACAGGCCATCGGGGCTATCTGCCAGAATCGTCTGGTACATCCGCCGCAGCTTGCCGCGGGTTTCGTCGTCAATCTTCCGCTGCCGGCCCTGATCCTCAAGGTAGTAGATCGTACCCAACAGGGTTAGCCGACTGACTCGCATGTTGCGCGGCCCCTTGATCAGGTTGCTGAGGCCCTTCGCACCCGTGGCGCGCGAGATCCGGATCAGTGCCGATCCGATCCGGACTGCCTTCACGCGCAGATTTCCAGCTGAGGCGGACCGCAGGCCATCCACGAAGGCGCGGATCTGACCCTTCAGAGCAACGATCTCGTTGATTTCTGCTGGCGTCAGGTTGTCAAAGTCCTTCCTGGCAGCACTCTTCAACTCACCCATGTCCACCCGACGCCGACCGGGCCTGCTCGCTGCATACGCGTTGGTGACCACCATGCCCATGAGTTGATCAACAGGATGGTCGACCTGATCCGGCAACACGTTGTCGAAGACAATAGCGCGTGCAACATTGCCCGGAACGACAACGCGTGGCGCATCAACCGAGGCAAGGCTGGCGGGCGCCGTCACCTCGACGGCCGGCGGATCGCCGTCGCCATCCCAGCCATCAGCCGGCAACGTCAGGAACGTCATCAGGGCGAAGACATCGTCGGTATTGCCGATCGTGCCAAACAGGACGTTGAGCAGATTCTCGCTATCAGCAATCTCGACCATCGCGATGAGGAATGGCCCCCACTGAACGAACACGTCAATATTCCGTTCGCTCAACGCCCGCTTGCTGGTCTGCAGCAACGCCTTGCCCAACATACTCATCGCTGCCGGATGCGCCGACAGCTTGGCAAACACGCGTGCCAGGGGCGCCCCGATACGATCTGCGATCCTCAACGCCTTGAAGGCGGGAATCAGGCTCGCCGTGCTGAATGCCAGCGCCGTCCAGTTCACGGTCTCGCCATCAATGAGGTGATTGAGCTCGGCGTAGATGACCTTGATATCGTTCAGCCACATGACGTCTAGAAACGCCTTGCCGGCGGAGAGCAGCCCCCCACCAAGATCATAGACATCCAACGCATACGCCGGCTGAATGAAGAACCCCGTCGCCTGGTCGATCAGAGCCGGCGGGCCATAGATCGCCGGGTTGGTGAGCCCGGCGGTGTTGATCGGCGGCACTTCGCTGCCGTTGTAGGCAAACGAGGCATAGGCGCCCAGGACCTCTGCCCAGCGGCTGGAGTCCACCAGCGTCAGCAACTGCTCATCGGCCTGCGTGCCGGCGGTGTTGCTCACCTGGATGGCCACGTTGTGTTGCGGCACGATCGCATCGCGGTCGGGGTTGAGGCTGACGGTGCTGACAATCGACAGCGCCTGGGTGCCGGTGGCCGTGAGGGTCTTGCTGATACTGCCGTCGGCAAACGTCACCAGCGGCGTACTGGCGGCGTCGTACCACGCGAACTCGCGCAGGTTGCCGGCCATCCCGATACCCAGTTCGGCACGCACCGAGCGCCAGGGAACCGCGCCGGACAGCGTCGCCGTGACGGCCGGGCGCCCTTCGACCTGCGCCACCAGCTGGCCGTTGCTCACGCGCAGGCCAAAGCGGTGCCAGGCACCGCGGGTCACGGTGTCGGTGGTGAGGCTGAGCGTGCCCGTGGCGGTCTCCAGCGTCACGCGCACGGTGTCGTCGGCCTGGTACACGGCCTGCAGCGGGCCGTACGAGAGCAGGACGCCCGGCGTGAGGGCCTTGAAGTCCAGCCGGAAGCCGGGCTCCGCGGGCGCAGCATCCATCAGCGGCAAGCGGACCCGCCCGCCACCGTGCAATTGCAGGCTGTCGGTGAACGGCCCGTGCCGGGAGTCGCGCACGATCTCGCCACCGGTCACGACGGCATAGCCGGCGCCGGCCGCCGCCGGGCTGCGCAACTCCGCGGTGTCATTGCCGTCCACCGTGGTGACCACGGTTTCGAGTTCATTGAGCGTGAACGCGGCGAGCGGACGGTGATTGGGGTCCAGCAGGTGACCGAGCTGCACGCGCAGGCCGCCGGTTGGCACGTCGACGGTGGCCGTGGTGGCCGTGACGGTCGGCAGGTTCAAACCGACACCGTCGTAGCGCTGGTACGGCACGCGCTCGCCGGCGGGCTTGTCGCCCACGATCGCATGCTCCGACAGCACGGGCCGCACCGAGCCCGCCGGGGATTCACTGTTGACCGGCGTGTTCACGGCCACGCCGAACCCGACGCGCGCCTTGAGTATCGAGGCACGGGCACGCGGGCTGGCCAGCACCGGCACCTGCGCATGGCCGGACGCGTCGGTGAGCACGGCACGGTCGGCCGGCAGCAAACCTTCGCCGGCCACCTCCACCGGCACGCCCTCCGCGGCCGTGCCGTCGGGGCGCGTGACACGTACCTGGACGGTGGTCGTCGAACCGGGTGGGACCTGATGGGGCGGGTTCACGAATTCCACCGTCAACGGCGCGACATTCACGTCGACCACTTCGCTCACGTCGCCGACCGCTACCCTGACCTGGTAATCGCCCGGGGTCAGGTCACCGAGCACGCGCGCCTGGGTGGTGCCATTGTCCGTTCCCGTCACCTCCCCCGCCACGCGCAACTCACCGACCGGCTGCACGTCCACCGGCGTGCCGTCGGCCACCTTGTTGAAGGCGGCGTCGTAGACGTTGGCGGTGAGGTCGACGTGCCCCTGCGCCATCTGCACGGCCTGCCCGCTGCTCGCAACCTCGATGTGTGCCGGCTCGCCGGGCAGAACGATGAAAGGCCCCAGCTCGCTGTAGGTGTCCGGGTCGTCGATCAGGCTGACGCGGATCTTCGCCTTCGAGCCGGCCGTGCGGGGCAAGGTCAGCGTGTTGAAGAAAGATCCGACATCCTCGCTGGTCTGCTCGCTGGACTCGAGGGTGCCAAAGCCCTCGATGATTTCCCATTTGACGCGCGCCGGGCGCCGCGTCGCGGGGTCGCGCTTGTAATAGCCCACCAGCAGGGCCTGCAGATCGACCGTGGGTTCGTCGGCCGAAACCGGAATGAACTTGCTGTTGCGTGCATCGATCTCGGTGTCCTGCGTGTCGAGCGCCAGGTACTCAAACGCCCACTCCCACAGCAGGTTCGGATCATCGCCGTTCAGGTACAGGCGCACGGTGAGGAAGTCCTCGACGTCGAGGCTGGCCAGGTGGGCCAGGTTCTCGAAGTCGATCTGGCCGCCCGGGCCGACGGTGAGGCGCATCTCCTCCTCGCCCAGCGCGAGGATGTACTCGCGGGAGCTCCAGGTGGCCTCCGGGCTGTCCTCGTTGGGGTGTTCGAACGAACCGAGGAAATTCTCCTCCGGAATCACCAGCGAATACAGCACGCGGATCAGGTCATCGGTGTTGGTGATCACCGGTTCCTCGTCATCGAGCAGGTCGCGCGCGCTGTCCGGGATCGGATTGCCGTCCTCGTCCAGTCGGTATGCCTCGATCTTGCTGACCTCCAGGTCAATCAGGCTGAACTGGTACTCCGGCCGCAGCACCCAGGCGTACTGCGCCTCGACGCGGCCGAGGGCTTCGGCATTCGTATCACCGCCCGGCGGCGGAGTCTGCTCGGCTTCCTGTGCCGCCAGGGCGTTGCGCTCGCGGCGCAACTTGAGCGTTGCGGCCTCGTCGTAGCGCGGCACCAGGAACGGCGTGTACAGGCTGCGGCGCTTGGCGAGCAGGCCTTCGTTGCTGCCGGTGGTCTCGAAATTACACCAGGTGCAGGGATCGGCATCCTCCTTGCTCTTGGCGCGCCCGATCACGTTCACGAAGAAATGCGCGTTGGTGCGCCGGTCGTCCGGCAACTGCACCAGCTGCAGGTGGCGGCCCGGGGCGATGGGGAAATCCGCGGCGCGCGTGCCGCCGAGGTTGGCCTGCTGCGCGTCGTCGGCGGTGCTGTCCGGGTCGTTGTTGATGTCCAGTTGCGTGCTGTCCACCGCCGTGCCGGCCTGCACCGGCTCCAGGCTGTCGCCCACCAGTTTCAGCAGGCGGCCGGTGAGGCCGAAGTCCTTGCCGCGGTTCAGGCCCAGGCCCTCCGGCAGCGGGCGCCCGTCGGCGTCCAGCCACTCGGTGTAGATCGCCACCACCTGGTCGTCCGGCGTGGCGGCGCCTTCGTTGCCGATGAGGTATTCCTTGGTCTCGTCCTTCTCGAGGCCGGCGTCGAGCTTGCGCGTGCGCTTGGCCCACACCTTCAGGTTGGGCGGCAACAGCGTGATCATCGGCACTTCCTGGCCAACGCTGGTGCCGTCGGCGCCGGTCTGGCCGAGGGTGAACGTGGTGCTGCCCACGTAGCCGGTGGTGCGGTTGATGGCCACCACGCGCAGCTTCTCGCCCGGCACCGGGATGTCCGCCTGCCGGTTCTGGTAGCGCGAACTGAAGCCCAGCGTCTGGTTGGTGGCGGCAAATGCCGCGTCGTCGCGGTCATCGGTGAGGCTGTTGCGTTCCCACGCCGTGCTCACATCCGCCGGGTTACGCAGCAGCGTGTCCCAGGCGTAGGTGCCGTCGGGGCGGATGCGGTACCAGGCATCAACGGTCAGCCACGAGGCTAGCGATACAGGCCATTCAAATCGAACTGCTTGCGATCGGCCACGTTGAGGTCGCGGCCGCCCTTGGTGTGGATTCGGCATGCGCAGGGCCGTTAACCCCGCGCAACCTGACGATTAGCCGCGTTCTGTATGGCGCGGCACTGCTCAATGATGTCGGCGAAGCTCGGTTGATTCAGCGCCAACAGACCGTCTTCCACCATGGCGGCATAATCGTTTTCGAGCGCCGCCAACGATTCACCTGTCGGGATGAGTTGTAACTGGCCGCCAGTGGCGGCGAAATAATCAATCCTTTTACCTGCGGCGTCCTTTTCGACGAAGAACACCGACTTGTGTTCAGCGACGGCCCTGGCCAGCGTCCGGTCGGCGCAAGCAGCGGCGAAGTGCGGCGTTTTTGCGATGGCTGCCAGATCGTACCAGTGACGAGAATAGCGCTCGCCATGCAGCCGCCCCTGCAAACAATACACATGGGCAGCGGTCGCCTTCTCCCAGAAGGTACGCTCTGCCGCCATCACCAGTGGCTGGGCGACAGGAAACGTGACGCCTTCAATTTCTGGCGCCATGTCGCAGGCTACCGGCCGAACATGGTGGGGCTCGCCCGTCGCACGGGCGCCGAACTCGAGTTGGATAGTGGGCGGCGCATAGCCAGTTCCGGTTCTTACGGCCGGATAGGACAGGATCAGTGTGCTCCGGTCTTTACCCGCCAGCGCCAGGCCTGCCTCCAGCCCGGATTTCGCCAGCGCTGCGGCGATCACCGGCTTGACCGTCGACTCGATCCAGTCAGGCAAGCGATGGCGTATCGCACTGCTGATCTTTTTCTGCTGGCTGGCCGAATCGGGGATGGGGTTACCCTGCTTCAGCAGGTCGGCAGCCAGTTCGCGGATGTCATAAGTGAGATCCACGTCTTCGGAAAACCGATCAATGATGCGATAGACCTTGGACAGCGAGGTACCGCCCTTGAAGGTGAGTTTGTCGGCCAGATCGGATTCATAGATGGCGGACAGTACCCAGACCACCCAGATGTCTTTTTCGAGCAAGTGCGCAGGCCGGCCGCTACGAGCCGCAGCAAATTCCAGGGCCTCAACCTGATCTTTCCGGCTGAGCGAAAACCAGGAATCAGCCATGCACCCCTGCCTCACTTTGCAGGGTCTCGCTGACCACCTTGGCCATCCAGCTCGGCAAAGCGGCCCGCGCGCCACGCACGGCCTCCCACTCGGACTCGGGCAGTTTGGCGCGCAGTTGCTTCAGCGCCGCCGGCGCAGCCTCCGGCCCCAGCCATGAGAGCGCACGGATCACCTTGCCCGCAGGGCGCTTGCCCAGCAGTAGTTGCCAACGGTTGCCATGCTTGAGCTCCACGCACCGGGCGCCAAGATGCAAGGTTCGGGATGCACCGGAGGTGAGAAAGACCTCGCGGATAGGCACCTGCGTGGTCAGCCCCAGCGCGTTGGCTTCAGCCGCGCCACTGGCCACGACCGTTTCACCGCAACTGGCCTCGATGGCCTGCATCACGGATTCGGTAGAAGGCGGACGGGAACCAAATCGGCCCTCGCGGGGCGCGACATACGCACCACGACTCACCCGCAGCAATTTCCCCTCCTGGGTCAGCCGGGACAAGGTTTTGTCTATGGCCGCCCGCGACCCCAGATGCAGGAACTCCTTGGGGGACAACAGACCGCCCTCAGGCATAGCCCGGGCAGCAGACAGGATGCTTTCGGCAAGACGGCTCATGGTCATGACTCCTATGTCAGAAATATACATTCGTATCTGACAATCCGCAATCAGGGCTGCCAGTCGGCTACCAGGGTGCGCCGGAGTAAATCTGACCCCTCCCCTGCGGACTCTGGTGAAATATCCCCCCCCTTGCCCGCCCACCCCCCAGTTCCCCCCATGAGCAAGACCGGTTCCCTGATCACCAACATGCAGAAGTACGCCACCCGGCCCGAGTGGAAGTCGCTCTTCGGGGAGGTGATCCGGGAGCACATGGAACACGCCGCCGAGGCCTTGGACGTCGACCCCGCCGACATCAGTGACATCGTCGGCGACCAGTCCGGCGAATTCATCGCCACCGTCTTCGAGGATTTCGCGACCCGGCGTCGCGCCGACGGCACCTGCATGGCGGCCGACTACCTGAAGCGCGCCGGCTGGCGCGAAAGCGGCTATGCCCGCCTGCGCAAGGCAGACAGCAGTGCCGACCCGATGCCCTCGCTGAGCACCACCGCCTGGATCGCCTGGCTGAACGCCGGCAAGTTCGCGCCACGCCCGCAGGTCGTCAATCGCGATGGCGATGAACTCCTCCTGAGCAAGAGCCGGCTGCCGCTGCTGGCCCGTGCCGAAGAGATCGCCGCCATCATGAACACCCTCCCCGGCTGGGAACCGGCATCCGACAACCACCTGCGCTGGGTCTGGCTCGCCAGCGGTGAAGCGCCTGATGTGACACCGAAGGCGCGGAAGAAGTCACAACCGGGAAGCCCGGCCGGAACGCTGCTCGGCGATGCTGTAATCGAGCGCAAGCATCTCGTGTTCGCGACGAACTCTCGCCAGCGCATGGAGCGCGGATTGCTGATGCTGCAGGAGGCCCTGCGCGACAAGGTCGGCCCTGCCCTGATCAGCTACGAGGAAATGGATCTCAACGCGGTGCCGGTCCCCGATGGTGGTGCTGCGCCGGCAGCGATGCCGTCCCCGGAGGGGCAGCACGACATGATCCTCGCCATTCTCGATCGCCACTACCGCGAAACCATACGCATGCCCATCCCGGCGCTCGGCAACAAGACGCCGGCCCAGGCGGTGAAAACCAAGGCCGGCCGCGAACGCACCATCGCCTGGCTCAAGGACCTTGAGCGCAGTACCGCGCACGGCGCAATGCAGCGCGGTATGCCGGCGTACAACTTCGGCTGGATGTGGGAAGAATTGGGTTTGAGCAGGGATCGATGAAGCGACTGCCCGCCAGGCAACAAATGCCTGGCGGGCAGCGAACGGAGCCTCACACAAAAAAAGACGGGCCCAGCGGATCTGGCGGAAGTACGCGGGATCCTGATGTCAGGAACGCCGATCACGGTCGGCAACGCGGTCGCTTCCCGGCCTTCGGCCTGGCTGTTGAGGCCCATCCAATACGGCGCGTTAACTAATTGATTTAATTGGTGCCCGGGGCCGGACTCGAACCGGCATACCCTTGCGGATGAGGGATTTTAAGTCCCTTGCAAACTTTCCGCCACCGTCCGCCACGAAAATGGAATACTAGCATTATCAATAGCTTATTCATTTTACTGTCCGCAGTCTTCCGTCACGTCACGCCTGAAACCAGCGCCTAACGGAGACGGAACGGAGACGGAAATGGTAGACTCCGTCTCCGTTGCGGGGGACTTGAGGGGCGCTCGTGGGCAATCTTATCCGGGTAAAGCAGTTGGAAACTGCCAAGCCGCTCAAGTGGCTTTCTGACGGTGACCCCCGAGGCGCCGGCCAGCTCTATGCCCGTCGCAACCAGAGCGGCCGGGTCATCTTTTATTTCCGCTACACCGGTCCCGACGGCAAGCGCGTCCAGCTTCCCATCGGCGAGTGGTCCGAAACCAACGACGGCGAACTGCAATTGACACTGGCCGGCGCCCGCCAGAAGGCCAACGAACTGCGCAGCCGCTACCAGGCCGGCGAAACCGACCTGCGTGCGGCCATCCAGATGCGCAAGGAACAGCAGGCAGAAGCCGTCCGGGAGAGCCAGCGCAAAAAGGAGCAGGAGGCGGAAGTCGCCCGGCGAGCCCAAGAGCAGACGCTGGGCGCCCTCCTCGAGGCCTATGTGGCCCATCTCAAGCACCTGCAGAAACCGAGCGCGCGGGCGGTGGAAACTTCGATCCATCGCCACATCCGGGATGCTTTCCCGAAGATCTGGAAGCTGCCGGCGGATCGGGTCGATGACGACAGCATCGCCCCCGTGCTGGATCTGATTACCGAAGCCGGCAAGCTGCGCGAAGCGGCCAAGGTCCGCTCCTACCTGAGGGCAGCATTCTCGGCTGCCATCCGAGCCCGGTCGTCGGGCGCCGCAGTCGGCCTGAGGAAGTTCGGTATCCGGCACAACCCCCTGCGGGATGTGCCGACGATTGAAGGCGCCAGCAAGGCGCGCTCACGCGTTCTGGATCTTGCGGAACTGCAGGCGTACTGGCGTCGCATCCAGGCCATGAAGGGACCCGAGGGCGCCCTGCTCCGCTTCCATTTGCTGACTGGAGGCCAGCGCATTCAACAACTGGTCCGTTTGACCGTTCGCGATCTCGACGGGGATGCTGCTGTGATCAGCGACAGCAAGGGACGACGCACGGAGGCACGCCGACACCTGGTCCCGCTGCTGCCGGGGGCAAAGGAAGCGCTTGAACAGATGGGCGCGCCGGCCACGGGGCCTTACCTGCTAACCCTGACCATGGGCGAGAAGCCTGTCACGCACACGACGTTCCGGCATGCCCTCCAGGCGGTTGTCGCGGAAATGGTGGATGCCGGGGAGGTGCGGGAGCCGTTCACGCTCGGCGATCTGAGGCGCACCGTAGAAACCCGCTTGGCCGCGGCGGGAATCAACGGCGAGATTCGCGCTCACTTGCAGTCGCATGGGCTACATGGGGTACAGCACAGGCATTACAACATGCACGACTATGCGGCGGAAAAGAGGATGGCGCTGGAGACGCTAATGCGGCTGGCTAGCGCTTCTTAGTTGGCTTCTTGACCTTTGCCGCCTTGACCCTAACAACCTTAATCGAGGTGGAGGTCGCACCAGGCTTTCCCTTGGTGACCTTGATCTTGCGCAAGTGCGACTTCCGCTCCGTCTTCGCCATGACTCGACCCTCCAAGATGCTCTGATATTACGTTTACCGGGCCGCAACAACCATGTCAATGCGACAGCCAGTTGACGTCGCAATTCCCAGCTAAGACATCCCAAGCCCGAAGAATCCAATGAGCATCAGAGCTACGCCGATAAGCACCCACCGATTCAATGGGCTTCGATTGCCTTTGTAGCCGGTCGTAAAACGGCCATCCCGCCTGGGCCAAGCAGACGCGGCCACGATCAATCCAATCACACCGGTCCATAGCCAAACCCCGCTCATATCCAAATCAGGCTGCCCTCCGCCGTCGGCCACCGACTCAGAGGCCGGCGCAGAACCCTGCGACGAAATTGCGCCACCCTCGGGCTCGGCCTGCGATACGCCACCGCCCACACCTGTAGATTGACGTACATTCGAGTCCGCCTGCGACTTCCTTTCGGATATCTCGCCAAGAGCCGAAATCCGATCGCGGTACGCGTGGAGCAAGCATGCGGCATCAACGCATCGATTTCGCTCTCTCAGCCAAGACCGCTGAGACTCAATGATCGAAGGATCAAGCTGCTTAGCCCTTAAGTACTCATGGCCAAGTTTCTCATCGAGCAGTGAAAGCTCTTGGTCTGAGCAAATCGTCTTCTCTATGGCAGTCGAGGCCTTGCTGCAGTCAAAACTCGCCCCTAAAGCCGAGATGGCGGGAAGTCCAAGCAACAATAGCGGCACTACCGCAAAACGAAACCAAGTCATTGGTCGCCACTTTAGCCCAGACATATGCGCCACCATCCGAATCTCACTACAAAGGAAAGACGGTTCTTGCAGAGACCACGTGCATTTAGGTAATCGGCGGTGAGGCGTCGAAATGGCACTACTGCCCCCTACCCCATAAGGTCGCCTTTTGCCAGGAAAGTATACTCACGCGGCATCTCCCTGCTTACATGAACATGCTTCTTTCCATAAATGCGAGTAAACACATCTACAATACAGAAATCTCCAGCCCTGACAGGGCGACGAGACACCAAGCAAACAGAATCAATAATGACGACATCACACAACCCTTCAACGTCAACGAGTCGATTATCTTTGAATCTTCTATCTCTCTCTCCAGAAGCGGTTTTATGCTCCCACTCACGCGCAACAACAACATCCTTGTAGCATCCAATCGTTGATATTGGTATGAATTTGCACTTTGACCCAATGCTCCACTCTAACAGAGCGTGCTCTTCTAAAAATGAAACGCTGATACAGTGCTTTCTGTATTTGTGAGACAAGACTATTCTCGTCGTGGATGGTGCTATAACAAAATCCGGAGAATCATCCTTGAAGACCGCGACAGTTAAGGCATTCTTTAGCCTGACCGCGTGCTCATTCGCGACAACACAATCACCGTAGTAGACACTATCAACAAAGTCATCTGAGAGCTGAAAGGCGCATAGATCTTCTCCGGCATACGCTTTTACGGAATTAGCCACCTTTGACGCCTTTTCGTAAAAGTTTGATTCTCTTGCTTGATAGTCCCAGCGCCTGCCAAATACTCTACTGACAAAGCGACCATCATCAGGAACTACATTTCTTGGCTGGCTATCAGTGTCTTCCGAGCTTTTCGGCCGCAGAGGATTCTCTGAGCTCGCTTGAGGCTCGGCAAGCAGCTGGCATTCGAAACCCTGAGGATTGGTTCTAGTGGATCCCGGTTCTCTTGCATCTTCCTGCAAGGGATCTATCGAAGCGCTAACATTGGCCACTTGCTTATCGGCTTCGCCGAGATCGGGGCACATGGCGATGTAAACAATCATGCCGATAATTCCGATCAATGCACTTGCCAATAAAGTCCAGCCATAGTAGCCCCAATGACCGTCATATACCTGCCACGAGACAATGATTCCGGTGGACGCAGACATTAAGGGAGAGGAAGCGATCGCCGCCAACCACCGACTACCTCTGCGCAAAATCTTCAGCAGGTATATGGCCACCGGGGCCCATACAAAGATCACGGATAACAGAAATACTTGAAATGAAAATTCCAGCATAGAGGGCATGTCTGGTGCTCGATCGACAGCTATCGCCGGAAGCTCATTTGAGAGATGAATTAGAACAAAAAGATTCAATGAGAAACTGCCCGCAATGATCCAGGCCAGGAGAGCAGCGGACACTAGGAACTTGGTTGTCTTATCGACCCACCCCATCTGATTTTCCTTTCTCCGGAAAAAATAACGTGACGCTTCCATCAGTGATCACGCTGCCGTGACCCACATGCTGCCAGGCAATGGGTGTTAGGTCCTGCTGGAACCCAGCCTGATATCCGAAGCGTAGCGATTGCAGCAAGTTTCAGATACATATCACCCTCCTGACAACGCCCCGGTCTTCGCGCAAGCGGCCCCGGGGCGTTTCCGTTTCTGCCTTTCGGCAGCCACTTCCCAGGAGACGCTCCATGTCCATCCAATGTCCCAAGTGCCAGTCAGGCCTGATTGGCACCATCGATGCCGGCCGTAAGGTCGGTTCTACCGTTGGCACCGTTGCCGGCGCGGCTGGCGGTGCTGTTGCCGCCGTCCGCGGAGCCCAGGCCGGTGCCGCCATCGGCGTCGTCGGCGGCCCCGCCGGTGTCGCCCTAGGCACGGTCGCCGGCGCCCTCCTCGGGGGGCTGCTTGGCGGCGTCACCGGCGGTACTGCCGGTGCCTCGCTGGGCGGTTTCGTCGACGAGAACATCCTCGACAACTTCCAGTGCCTGGCCTGCGGGCACACGTTCAATCAGCGTCGGGAGTGACCCTGCCCATCCCGAACCGGCCCGCCTCGCGCGGGCCTTCTTGTTTCTGGAGCCCACCATGCCAAAAGCGCAGTTCATCAAGAACGAGCAGGGCCTGTACCGGGTGCGCGGTTACTTCCGGCCGGAGGACCTGGTCCGGGTCGCAGCCGACATCCTGCTCGACGACATGGCCGGCAAGGAGGTCATGTCCAACCCGGCCAACGCGGCCCGCTTCGTTCAACTCGCCCTGGCGCAGGAAAAGAACGAGCACTTCGCCGCCCTCTTCCTGTCCACCCAGCACCACCTGCTCCGCTTCGAGACCCTGTTCACTGGCACGGTGGACGGCGCCTCGGTCTATTCCCGCGTCGTCGTCCAGAAGGCGCTGGAGTTCAACGCCGGTGCGGTGATCTTTGCCCACAACCACCCCAGCGGTGAGTGCGAGCCTTCGATGGCTGACCGGCAGATCACCCGTCGCCTGACGGATGCCCTCGCCCTCATCGACGTGCGGGTCCTCGACCACTTCGTCGTGTCCCGGAACAGCTACGTCAGCTTCGCCGAGCGCGGCCTGCTCTGACGCCCCCCCCCTGTCGTCGCAACGACGACAACCCCTGTCGCACCTTACGCCCACACTGGCCCCACCCCGACGGGTGCGGGCTGCTATGCCTTTTTCAGGAGGAAGCCCTCATGGCTCATCTTGTCGAAACCATGGCCTACGTCGGCCAAACCCCGTGGCACGGGCTGGGTAACCAGCTCGCGCCGCGCCAGCCCATCGAGACCTGGGCCAAGCAGGCCGGGATGGACTGGACCATCAAGGAAGCCCCGGTCAGCTTCATGACCGGCGGTGCCCAGCACCTGCGCAGCATCAAGACCTTCGAGGACCACAAGGTCCTCTACCGCTCGGACACGGAAGCCCCGCTCTCGGTCGTGAGCCAGCGTTTCCGTGTGGTGCAGCCACGCGAAGTGCTGGAGTTCTACCGCGACCTCACCGAGATCTCCGGCTTCGAGCTGGAAACCGCAGGTGTGCTCAAGGGTGGCCGCAAGGTGTGGGCGCTGGCCCGCACCGGCCAGTCCACCGTGTTCAAGGGCAATGACGTCAGCAATGGCTACGTGCTGCTGGCCACGGCCTGTGACGGCACGCTGGCGACCACGGCGCAGTTCACGATGATCCGTGTGGTCTGCAACAACACCCTGACCGTCGCCCTGGACGGCAGCCCCAGCGCGGTGAAGGTGCCCCACTCCACCACGTTTGATCCGCAGGCCGTGAAGCGTCAGCTGGGGATCTGTGTATCGAGCTGGGACCGGTTCATGTACCAGTTGAAGGCGCTCAGCCAGCGGAAGGTGAAGGCGACCGATGCCGAGCAGTTCTTCTGGAAGCTGTTTGCCGACGAGAACAAGGCCGGCCCTGCCCAGACCAGCGAGCGGCTGATGAAGCGCACGCTGGAGCTCTACAACGGCCAGGGCCGCGGCTCGGAGCTGGCCTCGTCGAAGAACACGGCCTACGGCCTGCTCAACGCCGTGACGGAGTTCGTCGACCACGAGCGCCGGGCGCGCAATACCGACTACCGCCTCGACTCGGCCTGGTTCGGCAACGGCGCCGCGCTCAAGCAGAAAGCCCTCGACCAGGCACTCGCGCTGGTCTCCTGACCGCACCACCACCTCACGGCACAGAAGCCCGGCCTCGCGCCGGGCTTTTGCGTTGTGGCTTCCGATACCTGATGCGCCCTCGCTGGCGCAGGAGATTCCCATGTCTGATTACCAGGCGCTTGCCACGCAGGCGCAAGAGAAGAACCGCGAGATCCTGATCCAGGCCCTGAAGGACCAGGGCATTGTCATGGCCACCGTCGACTATTCCGGCGCCGGGGATTCCGGCGACACCTGCGATCTGGCCGTGCAGCCGCCCGAGGTTCTGGACGGGCTCAGCGCGATCAAGGTCAAGCAACACGTGGTCGATGTGCAGTACCTCGGCTACGGCCAGCGCGCCTGCTCCATGCGCGAGACCGAATTGGCGCTGGACGAAGCGGTGCGCGACTTCGCCATGCGCTGGGTCGATGCGCTTTATGGCGGCTGGGAGAACGATGACGGCGCCTGCGGCACGGTGACCATCAACGTCCCCGACGACGCAATCCACCTTGAGCACACGGCCTACTACACGGAGAGCACCAGCTATGAGCACTCCCTGTAGTCGGCCACCCATCCACGTATCGCTCGGGGCCTACGGTCGCACCCCGCACCTGATCGCCATCGCCGAGATGCTCGTGACCCCGCCGGAGGAACCCTTGTGGGGCCGACTCTCGACGGAACACGTGCAGATCTGCCCGCAGAACCACGGCTTGTTTACGGTCGAGACGGCGCAGCAGGTCCGCGAGGCCTTCCCGCAAATCCACTGGCGCCTGCATGCCAACGTGCGCGTGCGCGGCGTGCATCGATGGGCGGACATCTGCGACTGGCCGCAGGAGCGGGATTACTTCCGCGAACTGGCGCGCGTGTCGCAGGCACTGGGAGCGCCAGCCTATACGGCACACGCCGGCCGGCGGCACGAGGCCTCGCTGGCGGAGATCTTCCGCTACACCCGCGAACTGGAAGACCTGTTCGGTGTCCCCGTGGGAGTTGAGGGTCACTATCCGACCCACGGGGACTACTGGGCGTTGTCGTCCTGGGGCGAGTACCGGGCGTTGCTGGAATCCGGTGTGCGCTATGCGCTGGATCTTTCCCACCTGCACATCCTGACCATCCAGACCAACCGCTGGGAGCGGAACCTGGTGTGCGAGATGCTCGCTTGCGAGCGCTGTCTTGAGGTCCATGTCAGCGGCAACAACGGGCATGCCGACCAGCACCGCCAGCTCACGGAAGAGCCCTGGTGGTTTCAGTTGCTGGCTTACGTCCATCCGAACGTCACGGTGTTCTCGGAGGGGCGGCAGTCGGTGCGTAAGGCGCTGGAGGTGGCGGCATGAACCGGTGTCCGCTACCAGCCAGTGCCGGAACCCCCATTCCGGCTGATCTGGCTGCTGTCTGGGGCGCGTTCCTGTTCGAGGGGGTCCTGGTGTCGAGTTGCGAGCCGGATCGCGCCCGGCGCGTACTGGATGCTTGGAACCAAGGGTGCCTGGAACTGATCTGGCAGTGCTGTATCTACCTGCCCGAAGTCTGGCGGCAGGTGGAATCGCGCTGGCGGGATGCGTCGCAGGGTTTCCCGGGGGTGTTCGAGTACGAGGTCATCTCGGAACTCGGCACCCTGTTGGGGGACCACGTGATTCTGAATGACGGGCAATTGCCCGAGGTCGACAAGGCGAGAACGATAATCCGCACATTGCTGACGGACTTCTTCAAGGAGGAGGCCTGACTGCGCCGGGCAGGCCCTCGGTCAGCGTCGCTTTTTCTGGGCGCCTTCGTCGACCAAGCGCTCAGTGGTGAGCCAGAGGTCGGAGGGCTTGCAGTGAAGTGCTGATGCCAGTCGCCAGACCGTCCGAATGGTCGGGGCCTTTTCGCCCCGCTCCATGGCTGATACGAAAGACCGGGCTACCTCGGCCTTGTCAGCCAGGTCTTCCTGGGTGATCCCCACCTCGGCACGACGCGCTTTGACGGCACGCCCAAAGGCCTCTGTTATGTCCACGGCACTCCCCCAGACCCCGGACTGGGGTCTGGAAAAGTGTTAGGTCTTGCGAGGGTACGCTAAACGCCCTATAAAGCACATGGTGACCTTTTTAGAGGTCATTAGTCGCATCCACATCCACCAGGGAAGAAAACGCCATGTTCATCCGCCTCGCCAAAGGCAAGACCCCGCTCCGCGGCAAGCTCTTCACCATGGAGCCACGCTCCCCGTACACCTGCGAATACTGCGGTGACGTTCACCGTAGTGTCTGCGGAACCTGCGGCATGCCGCCGTGCCGGTGCCTCTGCTAATAGGCCCCATCGGGCTCAGGCAGGCCCGAGCCCATCAGGGCTAGGGTCAACTCTGGAAGCCGGGCGCATGCCCGGCTTCGTCGTTTCTTGCGCACCGTAACGAACACCTGACCACCTACCCCCCCCAACCCGGCCGGGCTAACGCCCCGCCGGGTTTTTTATTGCCTGGAGAAACCCATGAACCAATCGATTGCAGCAACCCAGCGCGCCTTGCGCCTCGCGTCCACGAAAGGCATGAGCCGCGACGAGTGGCTAATCATGCGCAAGCAAGGCATCGGCAGCAGCGATGCGGCCACGGCGGTCGGACTGAACCCTTACCAGTCGCCGCTCGAACTCTGGATGATCAAGACGGGCCGCGACGAGCTCCTGCCGAAGATCGATCCGAACGACGAGAACCACCCGACCTACTGGGGCAACATCCTCGAGCCCATCGTAGCGGCGCACTACACCAAGCACACGGGCCTCAAGGTCAGGAAGACCAACGCCATCCTCCAGCACCCGGACGAGGACAAGGGCTGGATGCTCGCCAACATCGATTACTCGATTGTTGGCAGCAAGGACGTGCAGATTCTCGAGTGCAAAACGGCCGGTGAGTTCGGCTCGCGCCTGTGGCGTGAAGGGCCGCCGGAGTACGTGCAGGTGCAGGTCCAGCACCAGTTGGCTGTCACTGGCAGGCAGGCGGCGGATGTGTGCGTGCTGCTGCACGGTCAGAGGATCGAGATCCATCGGGTCGAGCGAGACGAGGAAGTCATCGCCCGGCTGATCGAGCTGGAACGGCGCTTCTGGGAATACGTCATCACCGATACCCCGCCGCCGACTGATGGCTCGGACTCTGCGGGCAAGGCGCTGCAAGCGCTCTATCCGTTTGACCGTGGAAACACGCTGGATCTCAGTGAGGAGCCCGCCTTCACGGAAGCCTTCGCCGACCTAGTGTCGGTGCGCGCCGAAATCGAAGCCCGCAAGGAACTGGAAGCCCAACTCAAGCAGCGCATCCAGGAACGTATGGGTGAGGCGAGCTATGCCCGGTTCGCTACCGGCGCCGTGAGCTGGAAGCGAAACAAGGCCGGCAGCCGCCGGTTCGTCATTAACCCCTGAGCCCTCAACGCGCGGTGCCGGTCATGCCGGCCTGCGCTCATTCCATTGGGAGAACGACCATGATCAAAGGCCTTGCGATCACCCCGCCCGTGCTCGGGCGGATCAGCATCGGGCGTGTCATCGAGAAGAACGGCAAGCGACTGCCCGAGAAGGACGACCAGTTCACCATCACCACCCAGGTCCAGGTCGCCGGTGCCTGGGTGCCGCACCCCTACGACGAAGAGCTGCGCAAGAACGCGCCGAACGGAAAGTTGCGCAGTATCCCGGTTCGGATGCTTTTCAATGATCCGGACCTGAACCTGCGGGCGGAGTATTCGATGTTCGACCGCCAGACGGGGAGACCGGTCTGCGTGGGCAACGGGGAGACCTGCAGGCGGGTGAGCGCCTCGGGAGTGCAGACGCTGCCCTGCCCCTCCCCGGATGCTTGCGAGTTGGCCAAGGGCGGGGCCTGTAAGCCCTATGGCCGGCTCAACGTCAGGATCGGCGATGACGACGAGCTGGGAACGTTCATCTTCCGTACCACGGGGTTCAACTCGATCCGAACGCTGGCGGCACGCCTGAGCTACTACAAGGCGGTGTCGGGGAACCTGCTGGCCTGCCTGCCTTTGGAATTACGCCTGCGCGGCAAGAGCACCACGCAGAGCCATCGTGGGGCGATCTACTACGTCGACCTGGGCGTGCGGGAGGGTATGTCGCTAGAGGCAGCCCTCACCGACGCAAAGGCTATGGCGACAAGACGCTCGGAAGCGGGACTGGACCAACCAGCACTGGACGCTGCGGCTCACGCGGGCTTCGGAAACGCCGCCTTCGAGTTCTCCGAGGAGGAAGGCACGGAAATCCTAGAGGAGTTCTACCCGCAGAGCACCGAATCGGACGCCGAGCCTAGCCTCACGCCCTTAAAAGAGAAGCTGAAAGCCATGCAGCAAACCAATGCCACGGGCTGAAGGCAGCGAGCAACCGAAGGCTCTGTTCGGAGCCTTCTTTTTTTTGCCTCAAACTGACAAGATCGATAATGAATCCACGATTACATTCAACCAGCGAGAATACTGAATGAGGGGTACGTTAACGACCCCATCCCCACTTCGCACTTGAAAATCAGTCAGCCAGCGCCAACAAGCTCTCGATCAACTCCTTAATCTCCGATCGCTCTTCCTCGCCATCACGGTACATCGAGCTCTGAAGAATCTGTTCAGAATTCATCAGCGGCCAGAATCTTTCTGAAACATCGTCAGGATTCATGCCAACTGCATCACCAATTATCTGCTTAGCATCACAGGTGTCTGTAAAGACAACCAAAACACCCGCCTGCTTTTGAATCAATTCAGGGCACAGATAATTCTCGATTTCGCGCTTGCGTGTTGAGTAAAAAGCCCTGCCCAAGCCCTCAACCTCTTGCTTTCGCTTGAGATTCGACTTGTGCTGGAGGGGGTCTCCAATATCCGAGTCCAGGAATACGCACCAAGGAAGACCAATTTCGTCGGCAAGCTTATGTGTAACCCAATGCTTAACATTTCCACATCCGCCGACGTGAATAGGGATTAACCCTTGGTCATCGAGGTCCCGGTCAACAACATTCGCAGCCTTGAGAGTGCTAGCCGCGTGCCGAAGGAAGGTGATATCGCTTTTCCCTTCCACCAGAATGATGCCCCTTGCCCGCTCCATCCCCGTTTCCGGGAGCACACCCAGGCTCTCGGCAGCCTCCCTGAGGACATCGTCGCTGGGCATCCTGACGACAGGAACTCCGTTTTCATCTCGAGTGACGTAGCGAACGCCATCGATGGGAATCAGCCCGGCTAGTGCAGGGACGTGAGTAGTAACAACGATCTGCCGGTTGGGCTGGTTGGAAAGCTCCAGCAGCGCCTTCATCAGCATGATCTGGTAGTTGGGGTGCTGGGAGGTTTCCGGCTCTTCGATGGCGTAAATCACATTACGCTGGGAACCCACCACCGCCTTCTCCGCCTCGGCCCGAAAGAAATTTAGCAGGATCAGTCGGCGCACGCCGCTGCCGCGCTTGTTGATGGGAATGCCGTTCTCACCATCCAGGGTGAAACTGAAACTCCACTTTGGCTTTTCTTTGAAACGCGGGGTCAACTCACTGGCTAACTCGGGAGCCATTTCCCGCAACTTGTCGAGGGTGCGGGTCGCGACATCCAGCACACTGGCTTCGATCTGCTGCTCCAGGGCGCTGATCTGATCCTGCAACGCAGACTGGGCCTCCTTGACCGCCTGTTGCAGCGGGTTCTTAGCCTCGGCATCGCCATCGCTGCTTTCACGATCAGCCTTAAAAAGGGCAAAAATAGGCAAGTGGGCATCGATCTTTTCCCAGATGGACTTACTGTCAGTCGAAAGTCCTTTGCTGACGTCGAGCAGCATCTCCTGACAGGCAATAGGCTGTGCTGCCGCGCGAATAGCATGCCGCCACTGTGACGCCACGCGCTTATCTACAACTTGATCGGAAATTCCGCGCTGTTCCCCAAGCTTCTTCAGTTCGGCGATTTTTAGGCTCAGCAGCCCAGCTAGAACCTCATCCGCAGGGTGCTGGCAGCGTATGGCGGTGCGTTCCAGCTTGCCTGTGCTGGCCTTGTAGGTCTTAACAATTTCCAGCGCGCCATCGGCGTTGAGTAGGTATTCCTGCGCCAAGGACGTATGGGCGTTTTCATCCAGAATCAGCGCCTCAGGCAGTCCGTCAAACTCACAGGCAATCTCGAACTGCTCGGCGCCTTCAGCCAAGCTGAAGCAATTCATATCGCTCTTATCGGCCTTAACATCGCCGCTCTCGAAGAAGATGGCCAAGGCCTCGAGGATGGTCGACTTGCCGTAGTCATTGCGACCGACAATGCCGGTCATGGCTTCATCGATTGGGATGATTGTAGTGGCGCGATAGCCTCGGAAATGGTCGAGCCTGACGGACTTGAGGCGCATTGGGACTTCCCTATCTAGAGCAGGCCGGAGAAGGCCGCCTGACTTAGTGAATTATACAAATTCTCAGCATCATCTAAATTCTTCCTTTGCCTTTCTACATACTCATCAACTTTCCCAACCCGTTTTGAAATCAACATCTGGAAATCAAGTGGCGGCAATGGAACATCCAGGCCATTGAGCAAATCCAAGTTAACGCCGGTCTGGCCTGCGGTACGTTCAGAATTTGATACGACCGCATCCTGATATGCCGGGAGCTGAAGAAGCCTGTAAATGAAATCCTTCGTCGCCCCACGCTTAGGCACTGCCTTCATCAATGCAACATTATAGGATCCCGAGAGACCTCTAAGTATTTGAAAGACTGGCGGCCCGTATCGACCGATCATCACATCATCAACATCAAATCGGCGCTTAGCGAGATGCTCCGGGATATATGTTTTGAACTTATCCGTCCTGAAGTCGCGAATCTGCACGAGACGGATATATCCGTCTTGTTCTTCGTACTCAAAGGTCTCCTTGGGAGGTTGGCTACCGCCCCGAAAATCAATAACCTCCGACATTTTCAGCACAGGCCACCCCTTCGGATTGGTCACCGGGTCGCCGAACATTTCCAGAAACACGGCGCGGAGGAAGTCGTCGGCGAGCTGGATGGCTTGCTGGCGTTTGCGGCGGATGGCGTCTGCCTTGTCGAGGATGGCGGCGATGCGCCTTTGCTCGGGCAGGGGCGGGAGAGGGATTTCAAACTCCTCCACGATTTTTTTGGAAACTTCTTTGAATGTTGCGCCATTACCAAGTGCCTGCAACCGCTGAGAGCTATGTTTCATGCAGTAATACAGATACAGGCCATCCACACTCTCGCCAGGAATAAGGCTCTTAAAGCCTTGATTCGTACACAAATCTCTACCAGCAATAGCGATATTTCCAATCGGCGCACGGGAAGTCACCAGAACGCTTCCCTTTGGAAGCATTGATGTCGAGCAGCTCTTGAATCCAGCCTCAGATATGTATTCAGGCGCATCCTCTAAGGTTGGACAGACCAAATCAGACACATCCTTGGGGGTAACCCACGGCACGTCAGGGGAGTCCCAATACTCTGGAACTTCGCGCTTGGGGGTAGCGCCACCAACAACCTCGCAACAGTCACTGAGCTTTACCAGTGGCCAACTCACAGCATCCCCTCCAGCTCATCCAGATCCGCCAGAATCTCCTGCTCCAGCCCTTTCAGCCGTTGCAGAATCACTTTTGGATCATCAAAGGCTTCCTGCTGGTACTCCACTTCCTTGTAGCGGTTGATGCTGAGGTCGTATTTGTTGGCGGCGATGTCCTCGGCCGGCACGACAAAGGCCTTTTTGCGCTTGTCGCCGAACAGGGTGTTGATGGTGCCGGCGCTAATATTGCCCTCCACCATTTGCCGGTATTTGTGCCACTGGGCGATGGCGTCAGGCAGATCGTTGCTGCCCTCGCCTTTCAGCTCGGTGCGCTTGTCGTCCAGTGAGTAACCGTCGGCTTGCAGGTCGTAGAACCACACACGCTCGGTGGTGCCGCCCTTGGTGAAAATCAGGATGGCGGTGCTGACACCGGCGTAGGGTTTGAACACGCCGCTGGGCAGGCTGACGATGCCTTCCAACTGGTTGTTGTCGAGCAGCTCCTGGCGCAATTGCTGGTGAGCCTTGGAGGAGCCAAACAGCACGCCGTCCGGCACGATCACGGCCGCGCGACCACCGAGCTTGAGCGAGCGGAGGATATGGGCGACGAACAGCAGCTCGGTCTTCTTGGTTTTCACCAGGCCGAGCACGTCGGGGTTGGTGTTGGTTTCGTCCAGGCTGCCTTTGAATGGCGGGTTGGCCAGCACCACATCGAAGAAGTTCTGCTCCTGACGCGGGTAATGCTCCTTAATGGACTTGCTCAGAGAGTCCTGGTAGCGGATGTTTGCGCCGCTCACGCCGTGCAGCATCATGTTCATGCTGGAGACGCGCAGCATGGTGGTGTCGAAATCGAACCCCCAGAACATCTGGCTGTTGATGTGCTGGCGGTAGGGTTCCAGCAAGTCACCGGAGTAATGCACATTCCCGTCATCGTCCGTGAAGGTACCTTGCGGACTGGAATGCACGCGGTTGAGGTATTCCATGGTGCGGGCAAGAAACCCAGCAGTACCGCATGCCGGATCGCAGATTACCTCGGTTGGCTGCGGGGCGATCAGCTCGATCATCGCGTCGATAATGTGTCGCGGCGTACGGAACTGGCCATTGATGCCAGCGGTAGTGAGCTTGCTCAGCAAGTATTCGTAAATATCGCCCTTTACGTCACTCTGGGTCAGAGGCAGGTCGTTGACCATCTCCACGGCGGAGGTAAGAACGGACTCGTTCTTGATCTCCAGATCGGCGTCCTGCATGTACTCGCTGATATGGCCGAGGCCTTCACGATCGCCACCCTCGCCTCCAGCACCACCAAGTTTGGCGAAGAACGGATAGACGTTCTGTTTGAGGTGCTTATGCAGCTCCCTACCGCTCATGTTGCGGAAGTTCTTCCAGCGCAGAAGCTGGCCTTCCGGGGTATTGGGGAACAGGCGGACAAAGGGCTTTCCGCCGCGACTGGCTTTGCGTTCGGCCACATCTTCCTGCATGTCGAGCATTCGGGCGAACATCAGGTAGCTGATTTGCTCGATCACGGTCAGCGGATTGGTGATACCGCCAGTCCAGAACTTTTCCCAGAGCTTGTCGATATCGTTGCGGATTTTGCCGGTGAGCATTAGGCGGTCTCGTCGTCGTTTTCAGTGTCGGTTTCAGTCGGCGAGTCTTCATCGTCGGCGCTGTCACTCAGGGCTTCAATGCTCTGGTCGGCAGGGATAAAGTCGATTTCCAGCGCGGCCTTGTCGACGAAATAGGTCGGCAGCTGGGCTTTGATGGCGGGCGCCAGGTTCTTGAATTCGCCAACTTGCTTAACCAGGTTGGCCTTACCGCTGACCAACTGGCCTTCGGCCTTAACGTAGGCTTCGGTGGCCGTTTCCAGGCCCTTTTTAATCTTCTCGAAGCTGGCCAGAAAGGTATTGAGCTTTTTGAACACACCTTCCGCCCGGCTGGCCAGCGCGGCGGTGTGCTTGTTTTGATCCTCATACCGCCAGAGCTGGCGGACGATGTTGAGGCTAGTCAGCAGCGTGGTGGGCGTGGCCACCAGTACGTTGTTCTCGATAGCCTGCTGGAATAGGGTTTCGTCAGCCTTGAGCGCTTCGACAAAGGCGGACTCGATAGGGATGAACATGAACACCATTTCCGGCGAGTTCAGCCCTGGCAGCTTGTAGTAATCGCGGTCGGCCAGTTCCTTGATGCGGCTGGCGACGGCCTGCACATGCTCCTTGAGCGCCACGGCGCGCTCGTGCTCGTCTTCGGCGTTAACAAAACGGGTGTAGGCGTTTAGAGAGACCTTGGCATCGATGACCAGGTGCCTGCTTTGTGGGAGGTACACCACGGCATCGGGGCGCTGGCGGCCCTCCTCGGTGGTGATGCTGACTTCGCGCTTGTAGTCCTTGCCCAGTTGCAGGCCCGAGCGGTCGAGCACGTTTTCCAGTACCAGCTCGCCCCAATTGCCTTGCAGCTTCTTCTGGCCACGCAGCGCAGTAGAGAGTTCATGAGCCTCGGTAGTGATCTGCTGGTTCAGCGTTTTAAGCTGTTCTAGCTCCTTGCGCAGCTCACCCTGCTGAGTGGTTTCCCGGTGGTGGATCTCCTGCACCTCACGCTTGAACGTGTCGATGGACTGCTGAAAAGGTGTCATCACGGCGTTCAGGCTCAGCTTGCTGCTTTCCTGCAAGGCTTGAGTTTTGGCCTCAAGGATCTCGTTGGAGAGCAGCTTGAACTGCTCACTCAGGCTGGCTTTCTGCTTCTCGAAGTTGGCCAACTCGCGAGAATGGCTGGCCTCGCGCTCACCTAGCTCGGCCTGGAGCTTTGTTTCCTGACGCTTGGTCTCTGCCAGTTCGCCCTGCATAGCTTCAAGCTTTTCGCCTACAGCCCTCAGCTGCTCCTTCAGCTCAGACAGTTGTGCCCGGGCCTCATTGTTGGCTGCTTCAAATCCTTTGGCCTTTTTCCCCTCTTCTGCAAGTGCCGACTTGAGATCACTGACCGTTAGGCGCTCTTGTTGTAGCGCCGTATTGGCCTGCTCCAAACGGACTTGGTAGTCGTCTATCTTCGACTTAAGCCCGCGAATCTCTGTCAGCGCTGCTTCATGCTGAGTTACCGCTTCATGATGCCCTTTGGCAGACTGTTCCAACTTAGCCTCAAGAGCCGCATGACGCTCCTTGGCCTCCTGTTGTTCCAGATTGAGCCGAGTCAAATTGTCGACTGCGGCCTGAAGCTGAGCCTTGAGCTTTGATTCTGCGATTTGCAGTTCTTGGACGCGCAACTCTTCCACCTTGAGCTGGTCGCGCAGCGCCGCACTGCTTGCCGCTGCTGCCGCTTGAGCCTGCTGGGCCTGCTCAAGCTGGGCAGTCAACAAGCTGATCTGCCTACCCTGACGCAAAGCCGCCGCGAAGTACCCAAGCAGCACACCAGCCAGTGCGAGTACAGCTGTGATGACAATAATGTCGATAGTCCATTGGCCTGCCGGCATTTGCTCTCCTAGTGACTGTTGGGCGGGTTTTCCCCGCGCAAGAAGGGCTTGAGCACACCCACCAGATCGCCCACATCGGCAGGGGTAAACACACCGTCGATGCCTTCGTGAGAAATGCTGGTGAAGGGCGCGTCGTAGAGCTTCTCGATGACGATGCTGCCGTGCTGGGCGATGTAACTCTTCAGCAGGTTCATGAAACGCACCTGCTGGGCCGTGAGGCCGGGATGGGTATGGAGAAATTGGGCGAAATGCCGCTCGATGGCCTGGACATCCAAACCAATCAGTTCGCGCACGGTCAACTGCAACTCGCTGGCGGTACGACCATAGAACTCATTGAGCACTTCCAGACTTACGCCGGGGTGGGTAGTGAGGATGGTCGAGGTGAGCGAGTTCAACTCCTGCTCGGCAATCGGCTCGCCCCTATGGATCTTCTGCAGGGTCGGGTTGGCAACCAGCATACCGTCGAGGATGTCCTTGAGGCGGCGCCGGTAGATCATCGCCTCGTTGGCCCCGGCGATCTTGATCTGACGCTCTGCCTCCCGAACACCGCCATCGGCGGTCCGCGTGCCCGACGTGTTGTATAGCGGCCCGTCACCCGATTTGCGGTATTTCATAATGCCGCGCAACTCCTGCCGCGCGCGCTCCAACTTTCCAATATTCGCGTTAAGCCAGAAGTCCGCACTGCGGATCTCCGCAATCAAGGCATCCTTCTGGCGAACCGCCTGAATATTGACGGCAAGCTTGTCGATCTCTTCCAGCAGGGCAATCTTCCCGTCCTCGAAACAACTGGCCTGTTCCACCAGGCAGCGTTCGATACCAGCGATAAGCTTGTCGAGTGCACTGGCATGCTTGTCGCGCAGCACTCGAGCCGACATCAGCGTGGCGATGGTGGTTGCAAGAAGGTGCTGGGTCTTGGCGTCAAACTTTTGCAGTTGGCTTCCCTGCTGAAGCTGGTGCACGGCACGCAGCTCGCGTTTGACTGCAACGCTGCTCTCCGGCAGGTCGTTGATGTCCGCACGCAGTAATTCAATAGCAGCATCGAAGGCGGCGGCATGATTGTGCTTGAGGGCAGCCTGCGCCAGCTCAAGACGCGCTTCGAAGGTGGTCTGCAGGAGCGACTTGCCACCCTTGTCTTCTGGCTCTTCGTACTCCTGCTCGAAGAAGTCGAAGTTTCCGTAATGGTCGAAGATGAAAAACTCAGTCTTGTGCTTGCCCGGACCAAACAGATTGGGCCGCAAGCGCGTGCCGCGTCCGATCATCTGCCAGAATTTCACCCAGGATTTAACCGGCTTCGCGAACACCAAGTTGACCACTTCCGGCACGTCGATGCCAGTGTCGAGCATGTCCACCGATATGGCGACGCGAAAGTCGTTGTCCGGCTTCTTGAATTCCTTGATGAGGGTATCCACGTGCGGGATTTGATTGTGGATGACCTTGCAGACCTTGCTACCATGCTGCGGGTAGAGTTTGCAGAAGAGCCTTTCCAGGTGCTCGGCGTGGTCCTGACGTTGGGCAAAGATGATGGTCTTACCGACCAGTGAACCAGTCTCGTCCTTGATACCGTTGTTGATCAGGTTTTCCAGAATGATGCGGTCAGTGTCCTCGCTGAATATCTTGCGACCGATGTCCTTGCCGGCGATGGTGGTTCGCCTTGCCTCCTCCTCGCCGAGGTCCTCTTCGAGTTGACGCTGCTGTTCTTCGCTCAGGTCGTTGTAGTGAATGCCGTCACGCAGAAAATCGGTGGTTAGATCCTTAACACGGAAAGGCACGAGATAAGGCGGATCGTTATTGATGGCCGCATCAAGGCCGAACTCGAAGGTCGGGTCGGTGGTCTCACAGTCGAACATGTCGAAGGTGTTGCGACTGATGAATTTCACCGGCGTGGCAGTGAGGCCCACCTGCAGGGCATCGAAGTAATCGAAAATGTCGCGGTACTTGTTGTAGATGCTGCGATGGCTTTCGTCCGCAACGATCAGGTCGAAGAAGCCCACATCAAGCTGGGCGAATCGGTTCATCATGCCCGGATAGGTGGCGATGTAGATGCGCGCGGTTTGATCAACCTTGTTGGTTTCGCCGATAACGCAGCGTGGCTCGCTGGGCAGGTTCTGCTTGAAGGCATCATCAGCCTGTACACGCAGCTCTTTGCGATCACACAGGAACAGCACGCGCTTGGCCCATCCGGTGCGCAATAGCAGCTCCGCCAACGCAATAGCCACGCGGGTCTTACCCGTGCCGGTAGCCTGAATGATCAGCGCACGACGGCGCTGCTGCTGGAAGTGGGCCGCGACCGTTTTGATAGCTTCTATCTGGTATGGGCGATCCGCAATGTGCAGATCCGGATTGTGGCGCTCCAGGTCCGGCTTGCGGTATTGGCGCTGGTAGATCAGGTACTCGAGACTGTCTTTGCTGTAGAGGCCGTATACCGGACGGTAGGTGTTGTACTGCTTGTCGTCCCAGATAAAGGTTTCGTAGCCGTTGCTGTAGAAGATCACGGGGCGCTGCATACCCATGCGCTCGAAGCCATCGGCATACATGCGGGCCTGCTCACGTCCTGCCTGCAGGCTGACATTCCCGGATTTCTTGGCCTCAATCACGGCCAGCGGCTGACCGTTGTCGCCCCACAGAACGTAATCAGCACGCCCCTTTCCAGAGACGTTATCGGGAAAGTCGACGTCCACTTCCTGGCCAACCTGCGAGGGATTGCTGATATCCCAGCCCGCCTGCACCAGCATGGCATCGATCAGCTGGGCGCGGGTCTTCGCCTCGCTCCATTGCAGACTATCGGATACTTTCTGGCTGTGCTCCTGACGGTTGTGCTGTTCGCGTTTGGCAGGCAGCTCCAGCTTGTCGAGATTGCGGACTCGCTCCTGCTCCAGCTTCTCCATCACTCGCTGCAGCTCTTCCTGCTGCTGGTTGAGTTCCTTCTCGTAGCTGGAGACAGTCTTTTGCAGATTTACCAGCGTCGCCGTTGGATCTGGCACATCGACAAAATCAGGAATCGAGACCTTGGAAATATCGTAGTACTTAACAGCCATGTACATGGCAAGTTGGTACGCGGTCTTCAGCGCCAGCTGTGCGTTTCGTAGTTCTCCTTGTGCACCATGGGCAGTGTCGTTGCCTTGAATGCGTAGAAAGTTGATCTGGTGCACCAAGGGCTTGCTGACGCAATCGACAAACACCGGATTTTTCACTAGGTCATAGAAGCTCGACTGCGGAAGACGCGGCAGCCGCTCTTCTTGGTAGATGGCCTTGGTCAGCTCCTCGGAAAAGCTACGCAGACGCGTTAGGGAACCTCTGAACAACCTCTTCTGACACGCCGACACGCGCGCGTGAACGCTTCGATGCGTCAAAAATGACGCAGTTT
>JADFDG010000005.1 GCA_018262975.1 Gammaproteobacteria bacterium | reverse complement strand
CATGAATGCCGGCTTTGCCGAGGAAGTGCGCGCGCAGTGCCCGCAGGCGAAGATCGTCTATGACCTTTTCCACGTGGTGGCGAAGTACGGGCGGGAGGTCATCGATCGCGTGCGTGTCGACGAGGCGAACCGGCTGCGCGCCGACAGGCAGGCTCGCCAAGTGGTGAAACACTCGCGCTGGCTGCTGTTGCGTAACCGCGAGAACGTGCCGGAAGCCGATCAGGTGCGCCTTGATGAACTGCTTGCCGCCAACCGCCAGTTGTTCACCGTGTATGTGCTCAAGGACGACCTCAAGGCGCTATGGGACTACCGCCACGCCGGCTACGCCCTGCGCTTCTGGCGGCAGTGGTATCGCCGCGCGATGCGCAGCGGCATCGAGCCGCTGCGGCGCTTCGCCCGCAACCTGAAGCCGTACCTTGGAGGCATCCTGGCGCACTGCCAGTGGCCCCTGGGGACGAACCTCATCGAGGGCATCAACAACAAGATCAAGGTCATCAAGCGCATGGCCTATGGCTACCGCGATGATGCCTACTTCTTCCTCAAGATCCGGGCGGCCTTCCCCGGAAATGGGAGATGAACCAAAAAAAAGGCCGCCCTCGCGGGCGGCCTCCACAGGCGTGCTGTCCGGGAGGATCAGCAGCTGTAGTACATGTCGAACTCGATCGGGTGCGGCGTCATGCGCAGGCGCTGGACGTCGGCCATCTTGAGGTCGATGTAGGCTTCGATCATGTCCTTGGTGAACACGTCGCCCTTGAGCAGGAACTCGTGGTCCTTCTTGAGTTCGTCGATGGCCATCTCCAGCGAGTGGCACACGCGCGGCACTTTCACCGACTCTTCCGGCGGCAGGTGGTACAGGTCCTTGTCCGACGGCTCGCCCGGGTGGATCTTGTTCTGGACGCCGTCCAGGCCGGCCATCATCAGCGCGGCGAACGCCAGGTACGGGTTGGCAGCCGGATCCGGGAAGCGCATCTCGATGCGGCGCGCCTTCGGGTTGGACACGTACGGGATGCGGATCGACGCCGAGCGGTTGCGCGCGGAGTAGGCCAGCATCACCGGCGCCTCGAAGCCCGGGACCAGTCGCTTGTACGAGTTGGTCGACGGGTTGGTGATGGCGTTGAGCGCCTTGGCGTGCTTGATGATGCCGCCGATGAAGTACAGCGCGGTCTCGGACAGGCCCGAGTAGCCGTTGCCGGCGAACAGGTTCTTGCCGTCCTTCCAGATCGACATGTGGCAGTGCATGCCCGAACCGTTGTCACCGATCAGCGGCTTCGGCATGAACGTGGCGGTCTTGCCATAGGCGTTGGCGACGTTGTGCACCACGTACTTGAGCTGCTGCAGCTCGTCGGCCTTGCGCACCAGCGTGTTGAACTTCACGCCGATCTCGCACTGGCCGGCGTTCGCCACTTCGTGGTGGTGGACTTCGACGGTCAGGCCGATGGCCTGCAGCGTGTTGCACATCGCGGCGCGAATGTCGTGCAGCGAGTCGACCGGCGGAACCGGGAAGTAGCCGCCCTTGACGGTCGGGCGGTGGCCGCCGTGGCCCTTGCCGGCTTCGCCGCCGGCCTGGTCACCGTGGACGTCCCACGCGGCTTCTTCGGAGTGGATCTGGTACATCTGGCCGCCCATGTCCGACTTCCACTTCACGGAGTCGAAGATGAAGAATTCGGGTTCCGGGCCGACGAAGCAGGTGTCGCCGATGCCGGAGGCCTTCAGGTAGGCCTCGGCCTTCATGGCCACCGAGCGCGGGTCGCGGTCGTAGACCTGCATGGTCGACGGCTCGATGATGTTGCAGGTGACGACGACCGTGGTGTCCTCGTAGAACGGGTCGAGGTAGGAGGTCTCGTCCTGCGGGCGCAGGATCATGTCGGAGGCTTCGATGCCCTTCCAGCCGGCGATCGAGGAGCCGTCGAACATCACGCCGTTCTCGAAGGTGTCCTCATCGAAGGCCTCGGCCGGGAACGTGACGTGCTGTTCCTTGCCGCGGAAATCGGTGAAGCGGACGTCGACCCACTTGGCTTCGTGGTCCTTGATCAGCTGGAGCGTTTTCTTGGACATGTGTTCCTCCCGGAAACAACGTGTGTTGGCTTGCCTTGAAATGGGGCCTGCGGGGACGCCGCAGGCATCGCTCCCGATGGGAGCAAATACTGTGCCATGGTGCCGGTAGCCCCAACCGGCGGCGAATCAAGGGGCTTGCGGCACCGCAGCGGGGCGCGCGCACCGCAATGGTGCACTACGGGGGCGCATTGGCACCACTATGGTGCGTCGGCACCCCCGTGTTCGATCTCGATATGGATTTCGCCCGCTTCGCGGCAGCTGGAGAGTACCTTGTGGCCGTTGATCCGGCACCAGGCCGGGATGTCCTGCAGCACGCCAGGGTCGGTGGCGGTGACCTCGAGGACGTCCCCGGGGGCCAGGTTCTTCATGGCGTTCTGGGTGCGGATGACCGGCAGCGGGCAGAGCAGCCGCCGGGCATCGAGGGTGTGCCGGGCCATCAGAGGTACCAGCCTTCGGGGATCTCGCTGGCCTTGAGCGGGGCCACGTCCACCTGGCGACTGACGCCGCTGGCGTCGGTGATCTCGAACTTCAGCAACTCGCGCTCGCGACCCTGGCCGAAGCGGCCGCTGACGCGCGCGGCGAACACCAGGTCCTCGGCGGTGGGTTTGCCGTCCACCAGCACGAACGGGCCGCCGTGGTCCAGCGGCATCACGTGGGCGAACTGCTTGCGGTAGCCCATCATGAAATGGTTCTCGCCGTCCTCGCGGGCGACGATCAGCTTGTAGTGCGGTGCCGGACGCAGGTGGCGGCCGACCTTCAGCAGCATGATGTCGTCGAGCTCGTAGTCGCGCTCGCCGCGCGCCTGCCAGAGGTCCGCGAGCTTGCGCGAATAGTTCTCGTCGGTGAGAAAGCAGCAGCCGCCGGCGGGCGTCGCCCACTCGGTGAAGCCGAACTGCTTCGCCAGCGCGAATTGCGGCTTGCGGCTGCGCCCGGAGAAACCGTAGAGCTTCTCGCGGTCCACCCAGCCCTCGCGCTCCGGCAGCGTCTTCGGCATGTTCTTCGCCGAGAGCGGCCGCAGCAGGCGGTCGTCGGCGCCGGATTCGCGGGCGATGATCGGCAGCTTGTGCTTGAGCTGGCTGTTCGGGCGCTGGCCCATCACCTCGCCGGTGATGATGAAGTCGAAGCCGTTGTCGGCGGCGTGCTCGCGCGCCTTGTTGATCATCAGGCTGGCCTTGCCGACCATGAAGATCTTGCAGTCGAGGCAGGGGTTGAGGTTGGCGCCGTAGCCGTGCTTCGGGTTGAGCACGACGTCCTTGTATTCCTCGCTGATGTCCTCGATGTGCAGCTTGATGCCGAGCTGCTCGGCGCTCCACAGCGCGTTGTTGCGCTTGGGCTTCTTCTGGTCCCGCTCGCGGATGGCGTGGGTGTGCCCTTCGACGCAGAAGCCGGTGTAGAAGTTGATCCCCTCCACCTCGATGCCCTGTTCCTGGATGACGCGCACGGCCAGCATCGAGTCCAGGCCTCCGGACAGCAGGGCAAGGGCGCGGCGGCGGACGGGCGTGGTCATGGTGGCGGGGCGGGGGTGGGTCAGGGGGCGCGGATTATAGCCCCGTCGCCGGCCGTCGGCGGGGCCGCCGGTCGTGTGGTAGACTGTCGGGCTGCAACGTGGACCCCGGGCGCCGCCCGGGCAGCGTGCCGTCGCCCGCCGGCGGCCGGAACCCAGGAGGAGCTCACCCGATGACGCAAAAGCCGCGCGACGATATCCGGGGCAACACCATCGCGGACAAGGTGTTCGACAACCCCGACATGAGCGTCGCGGACTTCCGTTTCGATGCCACCGTCGCGGCGGCCTTCGACGACATGGTCTCGCGCTCCGTGCCCTACTACGACGAGATGCAGCGCATGGTGGTCGAAATGGCCACCGATTTCGCCGAGCCGGGCACGCGCCTCTACGACCTCGGCTGCTCCACCGCCACCACGCTGGCGCTGCTGGACTGCACCGTGCACCCGGACGTCCACTTCGTCGGCATCGACAATTCGCAGGAGATGCTCGACAAGGCGCGCACCAAGCTGCAGAAACTGGCGCCGAACCGCAGCGTGGACCTGGTCTGCCAGGACATGCACGAGGGCCTGCAGATCGAGGATGCCTCGGTGGTCACCATGCTGCTGACGCTGCAGTTCGTGCGGCCGCTGTACCGCGAGCGCATCGTGCAGCGCATCGCCGCCGGCATGCGCCACAACGGCGCGCTGATCCTGATCGAGAAACTGGTGCTGCCGGACTCGCGCCTCAACCGCCTGTACATCGACCACTACTACGACTACAAGCGCCGCAACGGCTACTCCGACGTCGAGATCGCCAAGAAGCGCGAGGCGCTGGAGAACGTGCTGGTGCCGTACCGCTACGAGGAAAACCGCGAACTGCTGCTGAACAACGGCTTCGGCACGGTGGAGGAATTCTTCCGCTGGTACAACTTCTCCGCCTTCATCGCCATCCGCAACTGACCATCCCGGGACCCGCCATGCTCATCTCCATCGGTAACTTCTTCTTCAAGTGGCGCGACAAGGTGTTCCCGCTGGTCATGCTGCTGCTGGTGATCGTCCGCCCGGCGCAGGGGTCCTCGCTGGGCATCGACGAGACCCTGCTGGACGTGATCGGCATCCTGGCGATGGTCGCCGGCGAAGCGCTGCGCGTCGGCGTGGTCGGCTTGAAGTACATCAAGCGCGGCGGCCTGGACAAGAAGGTCTACGCCGACGACCTGGTCACCGGCGGCTTCTTCACCGTCTGCCGCAATCCGCTCTACGTCGGCAACATCCTGATCGCCTGCGGTGCGCTGATCGTGCACGCGCAGCCGGTGCTGATGGTGTCCGGCATCCTGCTGACGCTGTTCGTCTACACCGCGATCGTCGCCGCCGAGGAGAACTTCCTGCGCGGCAAGTTCGGCGCGGCCTACGACGCCTACTGCAAGGACGTGAACCGCTGGATCCCGAACCTGGCCCGCCTGCCGGCGGCGTCGGCGGGCATGGCGTTCAACGTGCGCCGCGTGATCGCCAAGGAATACTCGACGATCACCGCGGTGGCCGCGGGCATCACCGTGCTGCTGTCGTATGAGGCCTGGGTCGCCGGAGGCACGGTGCCGACCGGCACCTGGGTGGCGCTCGCCGCCATCGTGGTGGTGACCCTCGGCGTGCGCGCGGCCAAGAAGGCCGGGCACCTGCGCGCCGACTGAGCATCCGGTGATGCGTTTCCTGCGCGGGCTGGCGGCCGGGCTGCTGGCCCTGGCCGCCGTCGCCGCAACGGCGGCGGACGAGGAGTATTTCCTCGACGGCGCACAGAAAAAGGAGTTGCTCCTTTACGGCACCATCACCGGTCGCGACCAGGCCCAGTACAACATCTGGCTGGTGCCCGGCTACGTTCCGCCGGCACGCCACGTCCCGAAAGGCTGGCGGGCTGCCGGCAAGGACCTGCAGGAATACGGCAAGCCCGCCTATTACCGCGCCGCGCGCGAGATCGCGGTGAAGACCATGCTGTACGGGCGCCACGACATCCTCGGGGAATTCACCGTCGACGGGACCCGGAAGGCCTGGCGTGACGCGGCCTCTGCCGCCAACCGCCGCGTGCAGAAGCGGGTGTTCGGCTGGTGGCTCGCCTGGCCCTGGGCGGTGGTCGAGGCCTCGACCATCAGCGCGGTACGCGTGGGCCTGGGCGTGCCGGGTGGCATCGGTGTCTGGGGTGCCGGCGCGTTGGGCGTGCCGGCGGGTGCGCTGGTGGCGCCGGCCGCGATGGCCGTTGGCCATGCCGGCGGCGAGGGCGTGGCGTTGCCGGTGGCCGGGGCGGCTTGGAACACGCTGGTGGCGCCGCCGCTGGCCCTGGCCGGCCAGCAGCCGGCCCCGGAGCGCGCCGACGGCTGGTGGATGAAGCGCCTGCGTGACCCGGCCGAGGACGACATGCGGGCGCGCGTTGCCGCCTGGCAGGCGGGCTGGCAGGGTGCGCCGGAGTTGTTGGCGCCGCGTGAAGCGCTGGTGGTCCGCCAGAAAGAACGGCAGGCGGCGATCGATGCCCTGAGGGCACGGCTGGACGCGGAAACCCGCGCCTGGCACGACGAGCAGGCGGCCGCCGAGGCGGCCTGGCAGGCACGGGCGCTCGAGCGGGCGCTGGCCGCGGTGCCCGGTCTCCGCCGGGAGCTGGCGGACCAGGGTTACGGGCCGGCCCGCCTGGAGGCCGAGCGCGAGGTCTTCCTGGGGGTACTCACCGGCGGCGGGCTGGACCCCGCCGGCGCTGCCCGGGTCGTGGATGCGCTGATCGGCCGGTAACCGGCCTGTCGGCGTTTCGGGTGTATACTCCGCCGCCTTTTTGACGGCCCCCGGGCCGTTCCCGCCCGTTCCCGGGCCCCCAGTCGGTAACCCGTCCATGTCGTCTGCAGTCCAGAACATCCGCAACATCGCGATCATTGCCCACGTCGACCACGGCAAGACCACCCTCGTCGACAAGCTGCTCAAGCAATCGGGCACGCTCAACGCCCGCGCCGACGTCGGCGAGCGGGTCATGGACTCCAACGACATCGAGAAAGAACGCGGCATCACCATCCTGGCGAAGAACACCGCCATCCGCTGGACCGACGACCGCACCGGCACCGAGTACCGCATCAACATCGTCGACACCCCCGGGCACGCCGACTTCGGCGGCGAGGTGGAGCGCGTGCTGTCGATGGTCGACTGCGTGCTGCTGCTGGTCGACGCGATGGACGGCCCGATGCCGCAGACGCGCTTCGTGACGCTCAAGGCGTTCGCGCAGGGCCTCAACCCGATCGTGGTGGTGAACAAGGTCGACCGCCCGGGTGCGCGCCCGAACTGGGTCGTCGACCAGGTGTTCGACCTGTTCGACCGCCTCGGCGCCACCGAGGAGCAGCTGGACTTCCCGATCGTCTATGCCAGCGCGCTGAACGGCGTGGCCGGCATGGCGCCGGACAAGATCGGCACCGACATGACGGCGCTGTTCCAGACCATCGTCGACAAGGTGAGCCCGCCGCAGGTGGACATCGACGGTGCGTTCCAGATGCAGATCTCGCAGCTGGACTACAACAACTACACCGGCATCATCGGCATCGGCCGCATCGTGCGCGGCAAGGTCAAGCCGGGCACCCAGGTTACCGTGGTCGACCGCGATGGCAACAAGCGCAACGGCAAGATCCTGCAGGTGATGGGCCACATGGGCCTGGAGCGCATCGAGGTGGCCGAGGCCACCGCCGGCGACATCGTCTGCATCACCGGCATCCCGGACCTGAAGATCTCCGACACCATCTGCGACCCGCAGAACGTCGAGCAGCTGCCGCCGCTGTCGGTGGACGAGCCGACCGTGAGCATGACCTTCCAGGTGAACGATTCGCCGTTTGCCGGCCAGGACGGCAAGTACGTCACCTCGCGCAACATCAAGGACCGCCTCGACAAGGAGCTGCTGCACAACGTGGCGCTGCGTGTCGAGCCGGGCGATTCGCCGGACAAGTTCAAGGTTTCCGGCCGCGGCGAGCTGCACCTGGCGATCCTGATCGAGAACATGCGCCGCGAAGGCTTCGAACTGGGCGTGTCGCGTCCGGAAGTGATCATGAAGCAGGTCGGCGACGAGGTTCACGAGCCGTACGAAAACGTGATCTTCGACGTGGAAGAGCAGCACCAGGGCGTGGTGATGGAGCAACTCGGCCTGCGCAAGGGCGAGATGACCGACATGGTGCTCGACGGCAAGGGCCGCGTGCGCATCGAGGCCACCATGCCGTCGCGCGGCCTGATCGGCTTCCGCAGCGAGTTCCTCACGCTGACCTCCGGCACCGGCATCCTGACCTCCAGCTTCTCGCACTACGGTCCGGCGAAGATGGGTGAAGTGGCAGGCCGCCCGAACGGCGTGATGATCTCCATGGTCAACGGCACCGTGCTGGGCTATGCGCTGTTCAACCTGCAGGAGCGCGGCCGCCTGTTCGTGGAGCCGGGCGTGGAGGTGTACGAGGGCATGGTCGTCGGCATCCACTCGCGCGGCAACGACATGGTGGTCAACCCGACCAAGGGCAAGCAGCTGACCAACATGCGCGCCTCGGGTTCCGACGAGAACATCATCCTGACGCCGCCGATCAAGCTGACGCTGGAAAGCGCCCTCGAGTTCATCGAGGACGACGAACTGGTGGAAGTCACCCCGGTAAACATCCGCGTGCGCAAGAAGTACCTCAAGGAAAACGACCGCAAGCGCGCCGCCAACGCCGCCCTGAAGTGATGTAGCGAGGGGCATGCCCCGACGCGCATCCCTGTAGAGAGGGGGCCATGCCCCCGACTATCATCGCGATGGTCGGGGGCATGGCCCCCTTTCCACATCCAGGCCCGCCCATGCAGCTCTACACGGACATCGAGCCCTACCACAGCTTCCGCCTCGCCGTGGATGCACCGCACGAACTCCACGTGGAGGAGTGCGGCAACCCGCAAGGCATCCCGGTGGTGTTCCTGCATGGCGGCCCCGGTGGCGGTTGCTCGCCCCTGCACCGGCGCTTCTTCGACCCGGCGCGCTACCGCATCGTGCTGTTCGACCAGCGCGGCTGCGGCCGCTCCACGCCGCACGCGGAACTGCGCGGCAACGACACCTGGTCGCTGGTCGCCGACATGGAACGCATCCGCATGCACCTGGGCATTGCCCGCTGGCTGGTGTTCGGTGGTTCCTGGGGCTCCACCCTCGCGCTCGCCTATGCGGAAAAGTATCCCGAGCGCACGCTGGGGCTGGTCCTGCGCGGCATCTTCCTGTGCCGCCCGCGCGACCTGCACTGGTTCTACCAGTCCGGTGCCGACCGTGTGTACCCGGACTACTGGCAGGACTTCCTAGCGCCCATTCCCGAGCCGGAACGCGGCGACCTGATGCAGGCCTACCACCGCCGCCTCACCGGCAACGACCAGGCCGAGCGTGAACGCTGTGCCATCGCCTGGAGCGTCTGGGAAGGCCGTTGCGCCACATTGCACCGCGATCCCGGCCTGGAGGACCACTACCGTGATCCGCAGGTCGCGCTGGCGTTCGCCGGCATCGAGAACCACTACTTCGTGAACGACTGCTTCTTCGCGCCGGAACAGTTGCTGCGCGATGCGCACTGCCTTGCCGACATTCCGGGCGTGATCGTCCACGGTCGCTACGACATCGTCTGCCCGGTGGAACAGGCCTTCGACCTGCAGCGCGCCTGGCCGCGCGCGCGCCTGGAGATCATTCCCGACGCTGCGCACGCGGTGACCGAGCCGGGCATCACCGCGGCGCTGCTGCGTGCGACCGATGAGTTCGCCGAACGCCTGGCACCGCAGGTGCGCGCCGACGGCAGCGGGGCGCCGGCATGAAGGCGCTGATCCAGCGCGTGCGCGCCGCGTCGGTGGACATGGCCGGCGAGCGCATCGGCGAGATCGGCCCGGGCCTGCTGGTACTGCTGGGCGTGGAGCGCGGCGACGACGAGCAGAAGTGCGTGCGACTGGCCGAACGCGTGCTGAACTACCGCGTGTTCGCCGACGATGCCGGCAAGATGAACCGCTCGGTCGGCGACATCGATGGCGGCGTGCTGGTGGTGTCGCAATTCACCCTGGCCGCCGATACCGGCGGCGGCAATCGGCCCAGTTTCACCCCGGCGGCCCCGCCGGATCTCGGCCGTGCCCTGTACGAGCGTTTCGTGGCCGAAGTGCAGGTGCGCCGTGGCCGGGTACAGACCGGCCGCTTCGGCGCCGACATGCAGGTGTCGCTGGTCAATGACGGCCCGGTCACATTCTTGCTGCAGGTCACCTGAATGCGGGTTGCCCCGCCCGGGGCAATCGGGGCTATGATCGGCGGGTCCGTCATCCTCGACGGCTGGACTAGACCGACCATAACAATCGGAGACATGGAATGAAAAAGATCCTCCTCGCTGCGGTTCTCGCCGGCGCTTCCACCACCGCCATGGCTGACGCCGCCGGCGGCAACGGTTGCGGCTGGGGCAATATGCTCCTCGAAGGCAAGTCGGGCCTGCCGGTCCACCTGCTGGCCACCCTGATCAACGGCACCTCCTACAATGCCACCTTCGGCATGACCACCGGCACCAACGGCTGCAACACCAACGTCAAGCTGAGCTACGACGGCAAGGCGCTGGTGATGGCCGACGGCATGATGGACGAAATCGCTGCCAACGCCGCCGTTGGTGAGGGCGATGCGCTGACGGCGCTGGCCGTGATCCTCGGCATCAAGCCGGAAGACCGCGCCGCGTTCGCCAAGCTCACCCAGGAAAACTTCTCCGCCCTGTTCCCGCAGGCCGAAGTGACCTCCGAGCAGTTCGTCAGCGTCCTCAACGACCTGATGAAGCAGGACGCCCAGCTGTCCAAGTACTCGGTCTGATCGACCTCGCTTGACGAAATGCCCCGGCTTCCGGGGCATTTTCGTTTCGGATGCCCTGCTGCCCATGAATATCCGCGTGCTGATGGCCGGCCTGCTGCTGGCCCTGCTGGCAGGTGGTGCGCGCGCCGATATCGACGCCGTGCCCGATGCCCGCGTCGATGCGCTGCTCGCGCGCGCCTCTGCATTACGCCTCGCCGAAGACCCGCAGTGGCTCGCGTTGCTGCACGTGAACCGCGGCGGCACCAGCCGTGACCGCGGGCGCAGCTATGTGGATGACCCCGGTTTCTTCCTGGCGCGCGATGGCAATGCTGATTTCGCTGCTGAGCTGGCCGCTACCATTCGCACCCTGTTTGCCGCCGATGCGCCCGCCGGTGACGGTGCGCCGGCCTGCCGCTTCGTGGCGCGCCACCGCTGGTTGGCAGCGCGGCTGGGACAGCCGCTGCCCGATGCGCTGGCCGCGTGCCCGGCGTATGCCGCGTGGCGCGGCACCGTCAACGCCGGCCGCATAACGCTGGTATTTCCGGGCTCCTACCTCAACAGCCCGTCGTCGATGTTCGGCCACACCCTGTTGCGCATCGATCCGCCCGAGGGCGAGACCGCGACCGTGTGGCTGTCGCGCGCGGTGAGTTTCGGCGCCGACACCACCGGCGCCGACGGGTCGTTGCCGTACATCTGGAAGGGCCTGGCCGGCGGCTATGCCGGTTATTTCCAGGTCGAGCCCTATTTCGGGAAGATCCAGCACTACGGTCGCATGGAGAACCGCGACCTGTGGGAATACCCGCTGGACCTCGACGCGACGGAAACCGCGTTCCTCGTCGACCACCTCTGGGAGGTGCAGCAGACGCGCTTCGACTACTACTTCTTCGACGAGAACTGCTCCTACCGCCTGCTGGAGTTGCTGGAAGTGGCGCGCCCGTCGCTGCAACTCACCGATCGCTGGCGCTTTGCCGAGGTGCCGGTGAATACCATCCGCAGCGTGCGCGAGCCGGGCGTGGCACAGCAGCCGCTGTTGCGGCCGTCGGCCGAGCGAGAGTTGCGTGCGCGCATCGAACGCCTGGATCCCGCGCAGCGAGACTACGCGCTGGCGCTGATGGACGACGCGGCGGTGGCCGAAGATCCGCAGTTCCGTGCGTTGCCGCCGGAACGGCGGGCCGACGTACTGTCGACGGCGCATGCCGGCATGGTCTACCGCGCGCGCAAGCAGCAGGGGCGTGACCCGGTGCGTGCGCAACGCAGCCTGGTGCTGCTGCGCGAACTGAATGCGCTGGGCATCAACCCGGGTTCGGAAGTGCCACCGGTGGCGGCGCCGGAGAGCGGCCATCGCACGCATCGCCTCGCGCTGGGCGGCGGGACTCTCGCCGACGCCGGCGCGCTGGATGCCGGCAGCGAGTACGCCGTGCTCGGTATACGTGGCAGCTACCACGACCTGCTCGATCCGCTGGACGGCTACCTGCCCGGCGCGGAGCTGGAGATGTTCGACATCGAATTGCACCTGCGCGCCGGCGAAGCGAAACTGGACCACCTCGACGTGGCCAACGTGTTCAGCCTGGCGCCGCGCGATCGCTTCTTCCCTGCCTGGTCATGGCGGGTGCGTGGTGGCTTCGAGCGTGCGCTGCTGCCGGACCTGTCGATGCATACCGCGCGGCATTTCGAAGGTGGCGGCGGCGTTGCGTGGCAACTGGGCGATGGCCTGCTGGCGCGTGCCTTCGTCGAGGGGCGCTTGGAACACCATGGCAGCCACGAGCACCTGCTGGACGCCGCGGCCGGCCCGGCGCTGGGGCTCACCGGCCAGTATGCCCGCGCCGCGTGGTCGATCGATGCGCGCGCGCTGCAGTTCGTTGACGGCTTCACGCGCGGCGAGGCGCGTGCCGCGGCGCAGTGGCACCTGGGCCGCGACTGGGGCGTGCGTGCACAACTGCGCTGGCAGGGCGCGGGGCAGGGAAGCAACGATCGCGAGGTGATGGATGCGCAACTGGTGCTGCACCGCTACTTCTAGCGCGCGGCGGTTCGCCGCGGTGCTGCCGCTGGCGGGCACGCTGCTGCTCGCCGGTTGCACCAACCTGTTCTTCTACCCGATGCGCCAGCAGGTGCTGGATCCGCAGGAGATGGGACTGGCCAAGCGCGACGTTGCGCTGCGCGCCGCCGACGGCGTGCAGCTGTTTGCGTGGCACCTGCAGGCGCAGCGCCCACGCGGGGTGGTCTGTTTCTTCCACGGCAACGCCGAGAACATCAGTACCCACATCGTCAACGTCGCCTGGCTGCCGGAAGCGGGCTACGACGTCCTGCTGGTGGATTATCGCGGTTACGGTGCATCGCAGGGCAAGGCGACGTTCCCGGAAGTGTTCGACGACGTGCGCGCCGGCCTGGACTGGTGCCTTGCGCGTGGTCATGAGGCTGGCGTGCCGGTGTTCGCGCTCGGCCAGAGCCTGGGCGCCGCCCTGCTGCTGGAAGCGGTGGCCGCCGATCCGTACCGCGATGAGCTCGCCGCCGTGGTGGCCGACAGCGGCTTCAGCAGCTACCGGCGCATTGCCCGCGACGCGCTGTCCGGTTCCTGGTTGTTGTGGCCGTTGCAGTACCCGTTGTCCTGGCTGGTGACCGGCAAGCACGCCCCCGAGCAGGCGGTACGCCGCCTGGGCGAATTGCCGCTGCTGGTGATGCACAGCAAGGATGACGAGGTGGTGCCGTATGCGCACGGCCTGCGCATCTTCGCGGCAGCAGGCAGCTCACGTTGCTTCCTGGCGACGCGGGGGCCGCACAATGCGGCGCTAGGTCCGCGCGGGCCGCAACGCGAGGCCGCGCGGGGTGCGCTGCTGGCCTTCCTGGCCGAGGCTGCCGGTGCGCGTGCGTCAGGTCGTCCCGCTGCCTGTGCCGCGCCGCTTCTCGATCAGCCGCCCGACTAGCAGGCCGACCTCGAACAGCATCCACATCGGGATCGCCATGAGGAACTGCGAGAGGATGTCCGGTGGCGTGAGCAGCATGCCGATCACGAACGCCGCCACGATCACGTACGGGCGTGCATTGGCCAGTGTCTGCGTGTTGACGATGCCCATGGTCACCAGCAGCACCACGGCGACCGGCGTCTCGAACGCAATACCGAAGGCCAGGAACAGCACCAGCACGAAGGACAGGTAGGCGTCGATGTCGGTCATCACCTGCACGCCTTCCGGCGCGGTGGCGGTGAAGAAGGCGAATACCAGCGGGAACACCACGAAATACGCGAATGCCATGCCCGCGTAGAACAGCAGCACGCTCGACACCAGGATCGGCGCAGCCAGGCGCTTTTCGTGCTGGTAGAGGCCGGGCGCCACGAATCCCCACACCTGGAACAGCACGTAAGGCACGGCAATGAAGAACGCCACCCAGCCGGTGAGCTTCATCGGTGCCACGAAGGTGCTCGCCACGCCGGTAGCGATCATCGACGTGCCTTCCGGCATCACGTCCAGCAGCGGTTTGGCCAGTGCATGGTAGATGTCGTTGGCAAACGACAGCAGCACCAGGAACAGCACCAGCACCACGACCACCGCGCGCAGCAGGCGGTCGCGCAGCTCCAGCAGGTGCTCGATGAGCGTTTGTTCGCGGGGTTGTTGCGGATCGGTCATTGCGGCGTACGACTCGCTTCGGTCGTCGGTGCTGTAGAGAGGGGGCCATGCCCCCGATGCTCTTCCTGCGTCGAACCCGGCGCGTCCGGTGACGCAGAAGCCGGCGGTGTGGCCTGCTCGCTACCTGTCGGGGGCATGGCCCCCTCGCTACTTGCCGGGGGCATGGCCCCCTCGCTACTTGCCGGGGGCGTGGCCCCCTCGCTGCGCAGATGGTCGGCGCCCACCAGCGGGGCAATCGACAGCGGCGCGTTGAGCGCCTCCTTCACCTGCCGGGAGACGTCGTCGACCTCGCGGGTCATCTCCTTCATCCCGGCCTTCTTCATCTCTTCCTCGATCCGCCGCTTGAGTTCCTCGGCGCGGATCTCGCGGTCGATCTGGTCGGTGAACTGGTTGACCGTGTGCCGCGCGCGGCCGACCCAGCGACCGACCGTGCGCACCGCGCCGGGCAACCGCTCGGGGCCGAGCACCAGCAGCGCGACAATCGCGCAGACCAGCAACTCACCGAAGCCGATGTCGAACATGCGTCAGGCTCGCGTGCAGCGGATCAGGACTTCTTGGTCTCGTCCTGCTTCTGCGCGGCCTGGTCGATGACCCGGCCGCCGTCCTGCGCGATCTGCTGGTTGGGCGGCGCGTCCTTCTTGGCCGCCTCCTGCTCGCCTTCGCCCATCGACTGCTTGAAGCCCTTGATGGCCGCGCCGAGGTCGCCGCCGATGTTGCGCAGGCGCTTGGTCCCGAACAGCAGCAGGACGACGACGAGGATGACGATGATCTGGCCGGTACTGATCATGGCGGTGACTCCCTACGATTTGCGGCTGGCTTTCTCGGCCAGCCCGGAAAGATCGAAACGGCGCTCGAGTTCCGCGAGCACGTCGCGGTGGCTCACGCCAAGGTGCGAAAGCATGACGAGCGTGTGGAACCACAGGTCGGCGGTTTCGTTGACCAGGTCGCGGGTGCTGCCGGTCACGGCAGCATCCTTGGCGGCCACGATGGTCTCCGCGCATTCCTCGCCGACTTTCTTGAGGATCTGGTTGATGCCCTTGCGGTGCAGCTGGGCGACGTACGACTTCTCCGGATCGGCCGCCTTGCGGCGTTCCAGGGTTTCGTGGAGGGCGTCGAGGATGTCGCTCATGGGGGATCACAAAAAAGGTTGGGGCACCCGCAAGGATACCCCAACCGTCCATCACCGTCCTTGCGGGGAGGGCGACATACTCCTGAATTGACCGGATCGACCTGTCCCGCTCCTCGTAGAGAGGGGGCCATGCCCCCGATTCGTTGAAGAGCAAGAGCGTCGGGGGCATGGCCCCCTCGCTACAGGCGGGCGTCAGCGGTCAGGCGATGCCGATCTCGCCGCCGTCGTCACGGGTGATGACGATGGTGGCCGAGCGCGGGCGGGCGGAACCGCCTGCCGGCCAGTTGCTCAGGGTCGGCGGCAGGGTCCCGCCTTCGCCCGGGTGCTGGATGTTCACGAACATGGTCTTGTTGTCCGGGGTCATGCACACACCGGTGATCTCGCAGTCGACCGGGCCGACCAGGAAGCGGCGCAGGTCGGTGCCCGGTGCCTTGCCGACGTAGGTTGGCTGGGTGCCGGTGGCGGTGGGGACCTCGTAGTAGGCGCCGTCGCCGACCTTGCCAGGCACCGCCGCCAGCATCATGCAGTTGGTGGCGGTGTCGTCCGTGGCGATGGCCTCGGTGTAGGCGCCGTCGTCAGTCTGGATCCACAGCATGCCGCGCGGGTCGAACCACAGGCCGTCCGGGCTGGACATGTCGTTGCTGTCGTCGAGGAACGACAGGTTGACGTAGGCCGGGTAGGCGGCGCGCGAGGCGAACACGTAGATGTCCCAGGCGAAGGCGGTGGCCGCGTGGTTATTGTCAGTTTCGCGCCAGCGGACGATGTGGCCGTTGACGTTGCCGTTCAGGCTGGTGGTGGAGCTGCCGGTGTCCTTGTCGTAAACGCGCGGGTTGGCGGCGTTGGTGGCCGAGCGGGACGAGTTGTTGGTCAGCGTCAGGTAAACCTCGCCATTACGCGGGTTCACGCCACCCCATTCCGGGCGGTCCATCCTGGTGGCGCCGACGGCGTCGGCGGCCAGGCGGGTGGCAACCAGCACGGAGGCCTGCGAATCGAACGGGAACAGCGTGTTCTCCTCGGTGAGACCGTTGATGCCGTGCGTCAACTCGATCCAGGTGCCGGTACCGTTGTTGTTGAAGCGCGCCACGTACAGCTTGCCGCTGTCCAGGTACTTGTCGCCTGCGGCGTGACCGCCGTTGACGTCGGCCGGGTTCCAGTTCTGCGTCGATACGAACTTGTAGATGTACTCGAACTGCGAGTCATCGCCCATGTAGGCCACCAGCGGCTTGCCGGCAACGGCGGGGGCGAACCAGCAGCCCTCGTGGCCCATGCGGCCAAGCGCGGTGCGCTTTTTCGGCGTGGAAGCCGGGTCGAACGGATCGATTTCCACGCACCAGCCCATGGTGTTGTGCTCGTTGCGGTAGTCGAGGTCGGCGCTGGCGGCGGTCGCCGAGGTGTTCCAGCGGCTGAAGCGCTCGTCGGTCACGCCGGCGGCGGCTTCATCGACCGATGCCCACTTGTGGCGGCCGGCGGCGCCGTCCTTGATGCCGTAGCGACGGAACAGCTCCAGTTCCGCGGCAGTCCGCGCGGCGGCATCGCCGGCATTGCGCGTGAAGTAACCGGCCCAGTTTTCCTCGCAGGCCAGGTACGTACCCCACGGCGTGACGCCGTTGGCACAGTTGTTGACGGTGCCACGGCAGTTCACGCCGTTGGTGTCGTACTTGGTCACCACCCAGTCGGAGCCTGCTAGCGGGCCGCTCAGGACCATCGGCGTCTGAGCCGTCACGCGGCGGTTGAAATCGGAGGTGCGTACCACCTCGAATTCGCCGGCCAGGTTCTTGCTGATCTCGACGACCGACACGCCGTGCGCGTAGATTTCCTTCTGCGCCTGCCCGGCGTCGCGCGGCGCCACGTTGTTGTCGTAGGCGTCGTGCAGGTAGATGGTGGTGAGCGCCTCGTGGTTCATCACCAGCAGGCCGTTGCTGCTGTTCTTCGGCGACCACTCGCCGGAAGCCGACAGGCCGAAGTAGGCGATCGCGTCGTGGTGGTCGCCGGAGCGCTTCAGGTAGGAGTCGGCGGTTTCGGTGCCGTCGCCGGCCCACTCGGGCTGCACGTCGTCGATCGGGTCGCCCAGCGCGTACAGGACGCTGTACGAGTAGCCTTCCGGCACGACCACGATGTCATCGGTGCTCTTGTCCACGGCGGTGAAGCCCAGCTTCGGGGCCGGTGCCACGCTGTTGTCGTCATCGTCGTCGGCGCAGCCCACCAGCGGCAGGGTGCCGAACACCATCGCCGCGCCGGCGCCGAGGCCGCCGCCGAGCACCTGGCGGCGCGACAGGCGCGCGTCGATCAGTTCGCCGATGTGCGTATTGGAGGAGTCATTGGTACCGATGTCCTCGAGCTCGAGGGAGGAGTCGTGCTGGTGGTCTGCCATGGCAATGCACCCGTGGGAGTTGGCGGGAAAGGGAAATGCCCGGCCACCGTAGTCAGCGTGGATGACAGCCTGCTTGCGGCTTGTTGAAGGTTTTGCGGCGATGGGGTGACAGGGGGGGCGGTCCCGGTTTGACCGGTCGTCCCGGCGATGCTTCAATAGTTCCAGTATTCTGGAAGGGTGGGGTCGATGGACAAGGCCGAGGCCATACGCGTGTTCGAGTCACTGGCGTCGGCGGTGCGGCTGGACGTCTACCGGTTGCTGGTCCGCCAGGGCGAGGAGGGCATGGTTGCCGGTGCGATCGCCGCTGCCCTGGACATCCCGGCCACCACCTTGTCCTTCCACCTGAAGGCCATGAGCCACGCCGGCATGGTGACCGTCGCGCAGGAGGGCCGCTTCCTGCGCTACCGGGCCAACCTGGCGCAGATGCGCGACATGGTGGCCTTCCTCACCGAGGAATGCTGTGGCGGGCAGCCAGGCAAATGCCTGGCGCCGCCGGAGCCGGCTGCCTGCACCCCCGAAACCCCGGCGACCCGCCGCAAAGGTTGACCCATGAACGTACTGTTCCTCTGCACCGGCAACTCCTGCCGTTCGATCCTCGCCGAAGCGACCTTCAACCATCTGGCGCCGGCCGGCTGGCGCGCCGTCAGTGCCGGCAGCAAGCCGGCCGGGTACGTGCATCCGCGATCGCTCGCGCTGCTGGCGCGCGAAGGCATCTCCACCGAGGGATACCACAGCAAGTCCTGGGACGACCTGCCGGTGACGCCGGACATCGTGATCACCGTTTGCGGCAGTGCGGCCGGCGAGACCTGCCCGGCCTACCTCGGCCCGGTGCTGCGCACCCACTGGGGCGTCGAGGACCCGGCGCATGCCACCGGAACCGACGAGGAAATCGATGCGGCGTTCATGACGGCCTATCGCATCCTGCGCGCGCGCATCGAGGCATTCCTCGCGCTGCCGCTGGATGAATTGAAGAACGACAAGGCACGGCTCAAGGCCGGGCTCGATCGCATCGGCACCCAGGTGAGGTAACGCCCATGAACCTGTTCGAACGGCACCTCACGTGGTGGGTGTTCCTGTGCATCGTCGCCGGCGTCGCGCTCGGCAAGTTGCTGCCCGCGTTCTTCCAGACGTTCGGCAGCCTCGAGGTCGCGCAGGTCAACATCCCCGTCGGCCTGCTGATCTGGGTGATGATCATCCCGATGCTGGTGAAAGTGGACTTCTCCGCCATGCGCGAGTTGCGCCAGCACACGCGCGGTATCGGCGTCACGCTGTTCGTGAACTGGCTGGTCAAGCCGTTCTCGATGGCACTGCTGGCGTGGATCTTCATCCGCCACCTGTTCGCGCCGTACCTGCCCGCCGACCAGATCGACAGCTACGTAGCCGGCCTGATCCTGCTGGCCGCCGCGCCGTGCACGGCGATGGTGTTCGTGTGGAGCCGCCTCACCAATGGCGATCCGCTGTTCACGCTGACCCAGGTGGCGGTCAACGACGCGATCATGATCGTTGCGTTTGCACCGATCGTCGCGGTGCTGCTGGGCATGGCGTCCATCAGCGTGCCGTGGGATACGTTGCTCACGTCGGTGGTGCTTTACATCGTGATCCCGGTGGCCATCGCCCAGTGGTGGCGCAAGGCCCTGCTGGCGCAAGGGCAAGCGGCCTTCGACGCGGCGATGGCGCGGATCGGCCCGTGGTCGATGGGGGCGCTGCTGGCCACGCTGGTGTTGCTGTTCGGCTACCAGGGCGAACAGATCCTCGCGCAGCCGCTGGTCATTGCCTTGCTGGCGGTGCCGATCCTGATACAGGTACTGTTCAACTCGGGGCTCGCCTACTGGCTGAACCGTGCCGTCGGCGAGCGTCACGAGATCGCCTGCCCGTCGGCGCTGATCGGCGCGTCGAATTTCTTCGAGCTGGCGGTGGCCACGGCGATCAGCCTGTTCGGCTTTCATTCCGGGGCCGCGCTGGCCACCGTGGTTGGCGTGCTGATCGAGGTGCCGGTGATGCTGCTGGTGGTGCGCGTGGTCAACGCCAGCAAGCCGTGGTACGAACGCGGGAGGTGAGCGAGTGGACCTGATCCTGCCCTTGCTGAAAAGCGGTACCGGCAACCTGGCGGCCTACCTCGCTGCACACGTGCTGTTGTGCCTGTTGCCGGCATTCTTCATCGCCGGTGCGATGGCGGCGCTGATTCCCAAGGGCAGCATCACGCGCTGGCTCGGCCGCAGCACGCCGGCGCACGTGTCTTACCCGGCAGCGGCCGCCGCCGGTTCACTGCTGGCGGTGTGCTCGTGCACCATCGTGCCGTTGTTCGCCGGCATTTTCCGCAAGGGCGCCGGCATCGGTCCGGCCATCACCTTCCTGTTCTTCGCGCCGGCGGGCAACATCATGGCGCTCGCCTACACGGGCAGCATCCTCGGGCCGGAGTTCGCTGCCGCGAGATTGCTGCTCTGCCTGCTGTTCGGCATGGGCATTGGCGTGTTGATGGCGATGCTGTTCTGGCGGGACGACGCCCGCCATGACGCGCAGACCGATGCGCTGTTTGCCGGCCAGGCCGTGATCACGCCGGCGGCCCTCGGCGTGTTGCTGTCGCTGGTCGCCCTGCTCATCGCCGGCACGTTGAAATTGTGGCCACTCACCGCAACGCTCGCGGCCGTCGATCTGCCGCTGTCCTGGGTGGACACCTGGCAACAAACGCTGTCGCGCTGGGTTCCCTTCGATCCAGCAAAAGGAGAAGAGGGCGTGAGCGTGCAGGGCTCGGTGCTCATCGGCCTGTTGCTGCTGATTGCCGCCGTGGCCTGGAAGGGCATGGAAAACATCATCGAGGGCGCCAACCGCTGGACCTGGGTCACCCTGGGTCTTGCAGCTGCCACGTTGCTGGTGGCAACGCTGCGCATCACGCCGCATGCCGGCGGCGTGGAAGTGGGGGTCACCGGCCGGTTCGTCGCGGTGGGCGCCACGCTGTGGTCAGCCTGGCATTTCCTCGGCCGCCTCGGCGTTGATGACCGCCAGGCATGGCTATGGGAATCGTGGCGCTTCGTGAAGCAGATCTTCGTGTTGCTGGTGGTCGGCGTATTCATCGTCGGCATGGTGCGCGAGGTCATCCGGCCGGAGTGGATCGAGAGCCTGGCCGGCAGCAATACGGTGATGGCTAACGCGGTCGCGGTGCTGTTCGGCGTGTTCATGTACTTCCCGACGCTGGTGGAAGTCCCCGTGGCGCGCATGTTCCTGGACCTCGGCATGCACCCGGGGCCGTTGCTCGCCTATCTCATGGCCGATCCGGAGTTGAGCCTGCAAAGCATGCTGATGGTCGCCGCCGTCATCGGTCGCGCCAAGACGGCCGCCTACGTGGGCATGGTGGCGGTATTCAGCGTGACGGCGGGGCTGCTCTACGGGGCCTGGGTGGATGGCGTGAGTCCGGGCCTGTTGTTGCTGGTTCTTTGCGGGTGGATTGCCGTGCTGGCGGTGGCTATTGCGCGGCTGCGCCGCCGGCAGTTGCAGCAGGCGTGAATGTCCGGAAATCGACGGGGTGGAGGTGTTGCATGGTAACGGTCAAGATCCTGGGTTCGGGTTGTGCCAACTGCCGCAAGCTGGAGGCGGTGGCGCGCGAAGCGGCGACGATTGCCGGTATCGCCGCGGAGTTCTCCAAGGTCACCGACATGAAGGAGATGCTTGCGTACGACCTGATGTCGTCGCCGGGCCTGGTCATCAACGAAAAACTGGTGTGCAGCGGTCGCATCCCGACGCGCGACGAGATCGTGCAGTGGCTGAAGGCCTGATGCCTTCCCCCTCTCTATAGGAAGAGCGCGACCCCGAGCAGGATCGCGCCGGCAGCCGCGGTGAAGCCCGCGACAATGCCCGCCTGCAGCAAGCCTGACACCAGCAGCGCCGCGCCGGCACCGGTGAGCACCACGGTGCGCTTGAGCCGCGTCTCGCGCGCACGCAGCTCGTCGCGCAGCGCGTTGTGGCGCCGCTCGCTTTGGCGCAGTGCGCGGAAGGCCTCGTCGAAGTGGCGCGGCAGGTCGGGCAGGGACGCGAGCCAGTCCGGTGCCGCGCGCGCGAAATCCTTCGCCACCACTGCCGGCGAGAACTGCGCGTACAGCCACTCTTCCAGCATCGGTCGGCCGATGGTCCAGATGTCCAGTTGCGGGTACAGGCGGCGGCCGAGGCCCTCGATGTGCGCCAGCGTCTTGATCAGCAGCATGAACTGCACCGGTGCGCCCACGTGGTAGTGCCGGGCCAGCGCAAACAGCTTGAGCACGGTGGGCGCGAACGCCACCTCGGCGATCGGGCGGTCCATCACCGGCGCGGCAATGGCTTCCACGTCGCGGGTAAAGGCGTCGAGGTCGGTGCCGGCCGGCAGCCAGCCGTTGTCGTCCACCAGTCGCACCAGCCGACGCCAGTCGCGCTGGATCAGCGCCAGCGTGAGGCGCGCCAGCAGCAGCTGGTCCTCGCGGGTCAGGCTGCCGGCGATGGCGCAATCAATGGCGATGTATTGCGGCGCCTGCACATGCTCGCGCGACACGAAGATGTTGCCCGGGTGCATGTCCGCGTGGAAGAAATTGTCGCGGAAGACCTGGGTGAAGAAGATCTCGACGCCGCGCGTGGCCAGCACGCGCCGGTCGATGCCCAGCGCGTCGAGCGTCGCCACGTCGGTGACCGGCACGCCGTGCATGCGGTCCATGACCAGCATGGTCTCGCGCACCAGGTCCATGTGCATGGGCGGGATGTACAGCAGCGACGAATCCGCGAAGGCCAGCCGCATGCGCTCGCTGTTCGCGGCCTCGCGGCGCAAATCGATCTCGGCATGGATGGTGTCGGCGTACTGCGCCACCACGCGCGACGGCTGGAACAGCTTTGCCTCGTCCCACAGCGCTTCCAGCCAGCCGGCCAGCATGCGCATCACGGCGAGGTCGGCTTCGATGGCAGTGGCGATGCCCGGGCGCAGCAACTTGATCACTACTTCGCGGCCATCAATGCGCTGCGCGGCGTACACCTGCGCCACCGACGCGGCGGCCAGCGGTGTCGGGTCGATGCGCGCGAACACCTCGCTAACCGGCCGTCCCGTCTCGCGGGCGATGATGGCGTGCGCGATATGGTCGGGGAACGGCGCCACCTGGTCCTGCAGCTTCGCGAGTTCGTCGCACACCCCGTCGTCGAACAGGTCGCGGCGGGTGGCGAGCAGCTGGCCGAGCTTCACGAAGATCGGGCCGAGCTGTTCCAGCGCCAGGCGCAGCCGCGCCGCCTCGGGCGCAGCGGGTGCCGGCAGCCAGCGTCCCGGGAACAGCCACAGCAGCGCACGCGCCGGCCAGGTGAGCGGGTGGCCCGGCAGCAGCGCCAGCAAGCGATAGCGGGCGATGGTGTTGAGAACCTTGAGGATGCGCGCGGCGTTGCTCATCGCGTCAGGAGTTCCGGTTGCCGGCGGCCAGGGCGTCGGCGCGTGCGCGCAGGGCGGCGATGCGCGCCGCCACGCGGTCGGTGTCGAGACGCAACTCGTCGATGTCGGTGAGGAACTCGCGCATCGCCTGCTTGGGCGGGAACAGCGCCAGTTCATGGCGCAGGAAATCCTCGCCGTCGCGCTTGAGGCTGGTGGTGGCGCGCATGAAGAATGTTGCCGCGCCACGCAGCAGTTCGCCCACTTGGCGTGCCGCCACGTCGCCGACGATGCGTGCCAGTGGTTCTTCCCAGTCGATATCCACGTCGCGGGCGATCTTCACGATCTCCTGCACGAAGCGCGCATCACCGGCCACCTGCACGTCGCCACCGGCGGGCGCAACGTCCGGGCGCTCGGCCGCCAGCTGGCGCAGCAGGCCGATGGCGCCGGCGCGGATGGTGGCGTCGGTTTCCGTCTCGCAACTGTCGTAGATCTCAACGCCCTCCGCGGTGAATAGGAAGTAGGCGTTCACCGGCGGCTGGCGGCACTCGATGGCCAGCACGCGGCCCTTGTGGGCGGCGAGGCGCTGGCGGGTGGCCGGGTCATAGCGCAGCGCATCGTTTAGTGCGCGCTCCAGCAGGGTCAGTACCGGCGCGAATACGCTGCCGCCGGTGGCGGTGTCGCGCAGCGAGGGTCGGTCGCGCGGGTCGCGGCTCATGCCTTGAATCCCCGGTGCACGGCAACGATGCCCGCCGTCATGTTGAAGTACTCGCACTTCACCAGCCCGGCCTTTTCCATCATGCCGCGCAGCGTTTCCTGGTCGGGATGCATGCGGATGGACTCGGCGAGGTAGCGGTAACTGTCCTCGTCACCGGTGACGATACGGCCGATCTTCGGCAGCAGGCTGAACGAGTAGAGGTCGTACAGGCGTGACAGCGGCTCGATCACCGGCTTGGAGAACTCCAGCACCAGCACGCGGCCGCCCGGCTTGAGCACGCGGTGCATCTCGGCGAGCGCGGCGTCCTTGTCGGTGACGTTGCGCAGGCCGAAGCCGATGCTGACGATGTCGAAACTGTTGGAGGCAAACGGCAACTTCTCGGCGTTGGCCAGCACGAACTCGATGTTGCCGGCGTAGCCGCGGTCGGTGACGCGGTCACGGCCCACGCCCAGCATCGAATCGTTGATGTCGCTCATGACCACCGTGCCGGTCGGCCCCACTCGGTCGGCGAACAGCATGCTGATGTCGCCGGTGCCGGCGGCGAGGTCCAGCACGCGCTGGCCCGGGCGCACGCCGCTGACTTCCAGCGCGAAGCGCTTCCACAGGCGGTGGATGCCGGCCGACATCAGGTCGTTCATCAGGTCGTACTGGGCGGCCACCGAGTGGAACACGCCGGCGACGCGCTTGACCTTTTCCTCGCGCTTCACTGTTTCGAAGCCGAAGTGGGTGGTGTCCTGCCTGTTGTTCGGGTCGCTCACAGCGTCTTTCCTTCGAGTAGGAAGGGGTCGGCAACGCCGGCCTGGAGGCGATCGAGTACCGCCTCCTCGTCGCGGGCCATGCCGTCGAACAGTTCATGGGTGCTGCCCAGCGGGCGCATCACGCGGAAGCCGCGGTCGAGAAAATCGTACAGCGCGCCCAGGCCGTACTTGTGCGCCGGCTTGCTGGCCAGGCGGAAGGTGGCGAAGATCACCCGGCTGCGCACGTACTTGTCGAGACCATGGCCGAGTTCGCGCACCAGCGCCAGCACGCGCCGGCGTTCGTCGAAACGGCCGAGTTCGCGTACCGCGGCGATGTAGTAGTCGAGTTGCAGTTCCGCGTGGCCGTGCTTTTCGAAATACAGCTCGCACAGCGCTTCGTCGACCGACTGCAGCAGCACCATGATCTCCAGCGCGGTGGCGGAGGTGCGCAGTACCGAGTCGGGCAGCAGGCGCATGGCCAGGGGCAGGGCGCGCTCGATCTCGCGCGCCATGGGCATCAGGTCGATGCCGCCGTAGATGTCGTCGAGGAACAGCCCGGTGGCGTCGCGGTACTGCGGGTCGGCCACCAGGGCGGCATGGGTATGTTGCAGGCGTCGCGCCTGGAAGGCCTGCAGGGCATGCAGGCGCGCCCGGAACGCCGGGTCGGCGTGCTGGCGCAGGGCGTGGTAACGCTCCAGTTCGGTGCGCAGTTGCTCGGGGGCCTGCATGGCATTCCGGTGACGGGTCGCGGGGGTGGCCATTCTAGCAGTGCGGCGGGCTACACTAGGGGACTATGGCGACCTCCCATCCTGACGCCCACAGCGGCGGTTTTTCCCCTGAAAAGATCGGCGGTGTCCTGCTGGCGGCCGGGGCCATCGCGGCCCTGCTGCTGGCCAACGGGCCGTTCGATGTCTATTACCGGACGCTGCTGGAGACCCGCGGCCAGATCAGCATCGGCGAACTGGGCATCGAGAAGCCCCTGCTGCTGTGGATCAATGATGGCCTGATGGCCGTGTTCTTCTTCCTGGTCGGCCTCGAGATCAAGCGCGAGGTGGTCGAGGGCGAGTTGTCGCGCCTGGGCCAGGTGGTCTTGCCGGCGGTGGCGGCGCTGGGAGGCATGGCAGTGCCGGCGCTGGTGTTCAGCCAGGTGACCGCCGGCGACCCGGCGGCCATGCACGGCTGGGCCATTCCGTCGGCCACCGACATCGCCTTTGCCCTCGGCGTGCTCAGCCTGTTCGGCCGGCGGGTGCCGCCGGCGCTGAAGGTCTTCCTGCTGTCGGTGGCGATCCTCGATGACCTGGGCGCCATCGTCGTCATCGCCCTGTTCTACACCAGCCAGTTGTCGCAACTGTCGATGACGCTGGCCGGTGGCGCGCTGGCGCTGCTCATCCTGATGAACAACAACGGGGTGACGCGCATCACCCCGTACCTGCTGGTCGGCTTCTTCATGTGGAGTTTCGTGCTGAAGTCGGGCGTGCATGCCACGCTGGCCGGGGTCTTGCTGGCACTGTGTATCCCCCTGCGAGATCGCGCCGGCCAGCGTTCGCCGGTCGCTTCGCTGGAGCGCGAACTGCAGCCGTGGGTCACGCTGTTCATCGTGCCGGTGTTCGCCTTTGCCAATGCCGGCGTGCCACTGCAGGGCGTCACGCTCGCGACCTTGATGGAACCGGTCACGCTGGGGGTGGCCCTCGGCCTGTTCCTCGGCAAACAGGTGGGTATCTTCGGCGCCAGCCTGCTGGTGATCCGCCTGGGCATTGCCCGCTTGCCCACCGGCACCACCTGGGGCCAGCTGTACGGCATGTCACTGCTGTGTGGTATCGGTTTCACCATGAGCCTTTTCATCACCACCCTGGCCTGGCCGCCGGGCAGCCTGTACATCGACCAGGCGCGCCTCGGCATCCTGCTCGGCACTGGCCTTTCGACGGTCGCCGGGCTGATCGTGCTGTCACGTGTGCTGCCGGCCGCCAACTCGAGTCACCCATGAACATCGACATCATCATCCTGTTCTTCGCGCTGGGCGCCTTCGCCGGCCTGGTGCGTTCCGACCTGCGCCTGCCCACCGGGCTCTATGACACGCTGAGCCTGTACCTGTTGCTGGCCATCGGCCTGAAGGGCGGCATGGAGCTGGCCCGCTTCCCGCTGCAGGACGTGCTGCTGCAGGCGCTGCCGGTGATGTCGCTGGGGCTGATCCTGCCGCTGATCGGCTATCCGGTTCTGCGCGCGCTGGGCAAGTTGCCGGTGGCCGATGCCGCTTCCATTGCCGCGCACTACGGCTCGGTCAGCGTGGCCACCTACGCGGTGGGCATTGCCCACCTGGACAGCCTCGGGGTGGCCCACGAGGCCTACCTGCCGGTATTCGTGGTGCTGCTCGAAATGCCGGCCATCGGCGTCGGTATCTGGCTGGCACGCCGGGCGGGCATCGGTGCCGGCGGCGGTGGCCAGCTGGCCCACGAGATCTTCCTGAACAAGGGCATCCTGCTGATGGGCGGCGGCCTGGTGATCGGCGCGGTGGCCGGGCCGGCCGGGGTCGAGCCGGTGGCGCCGCTGTTCATCGACCTGTTCAAGGGCGCACTGGCCCTGTTCCTGGTGGAGATGGGCCTGATCGCCGCGTCCCGGCTGGGCGACCTGCGCCAGGTCGGCCCCTTCCTGGTCGCCTTCGGCACCCTCATGCCGCTGACGGGTGCCGCGCTGGGGGCCGTCGCGGGTACACTGGCCGGGTTGTCGCCCGGCGGGGTGGCGATGGTTGCGATCCTGGGCGCCAGTGCGTCCTATATCGCGGTGCCGGCGGCGATGCGCATTGCCATCCCCGAGGCCCGCCACAACCTGTCGATCACCGCCTCGCTGGCCATCACTTTCCCGTTCAACGTCCTCGTCGGGATCCCGTTGTACACGGATCTCGTCGTTAACCGTTGACCCCGTATCCGCGCGCCTGGAGCTAGTTGCCGATGAGTTCGAACAAACCGCTGGTGGCCGTCGTCATGGGCTCGCGCAGCGACTGGGAAACCATGCGCCACGCCGTGGAAACGCTGGAAGCACTCGGCATCCCGCACGAGGCGAAGGTGGTGTCCGCGCACCGCACGCCGGACCGCCTGTTCGAATTCGGCGCCACCGCCGAGGAACGCGGCCTGCGCTTCGTGATCGCCGGCGCCGGCGGCGCCGCGCACCTGCCGGGCATGATCGCGTCCAAGACGCCGGTGCCGGTGCTGGGCGTGCCGGTGCAGTCGCACGCGCTCAACGGCCTCGATTCGCTGCTGTCCATCGTGCAGATGCCCGGCGGCGTGCCGGTGGGCACCTTCGCCATCGGCAAGGCCGGCGCCATCAACGCCGCGCTGTTCGCCGCGCAGGCGCTGGCCACCACCGATGACGCGCTGCGCGCCAAGGTGCATGCCTGGCGCAAGAACCAGACCGACAAGGTGCTGGCCAGCGACGATCCGCGCATGCCGGAAAACGGCTGACATCCACTTTCACGACGCACACGTCCACGCGATGAAAACCCTCGGCATCATCGGCGGCGGCCAGCTCGGCCGCATGCTCGCACTTTCCGCCATCCCGCTCGGCGTGCGCTGCCGTTTCCTCGTCCCGAAGGACGACGCGGCGCTGCTGGATTTCGGGGCGCGCTACAGCCAGCTCGACGTGGCGGAGATCAACGATTTCACGCACGGGCTCGATGCGGCCACCACCGAGATCGAGACCATCGACCCGCGCATCTTCACGCAGGTGATGCAGCACGCCGCGCTGTGGCCCACGCCGGCTGCGCTCGATCTCAAGCGTGACCGTCGCCGTGAGCGCGAGCACCTGACGGCGCTCGGCTTGCCGCAGCCGAAGTGGTCGCAGGCCGGCATCCACGCCGATTTGCCGGCCGCGTGCGCGCAGGTGGGTTTCCCGTGCCGCGTGAAGGCAGCCAGCGGCGGCTACGATGGCCGCGGCCAGTGGAAGGTGAATTCGGCGGCCGACATCGCCGCGATTCCCGCCGAGGCGGCGCCGTACACCGTCGAGGCGGAGATCGATTTCCGCGGCGAGTTCTCGCTGGTGGCGGTGCGCGGCGCCGACGGCGACATCCGTTTCTGGACGCCGTCGTTGAACGTGCACCGCGACGGCATCCTCGTGCGCACCGAGCCGGACGTGAACGGCACGGTATCGCGCGACGAAGTCGCCGAGGGCGAACGCTGCCTGCGCACGCTGATGCAGTCGCTGGATTACCGCGGCGTGCTGGCGGTGGAATTCTTCCGCACCGGCGCAGGGATCCTCATCAACGAGTTCGCGCCGCGCGTGCACAACAGCGGGCACTGGACCATCGAGGGCGCGGTCACCAGCCAGTTCGAGAACCATGTGCGCGCCGTGCTGGGCCTGCCGCTCGGCAGCACCGCGCTGCGCGCGCCGGTGATCACCTGGAACGTGCTGGGCTTCTGGCCGGACCGCCAGGCGCTGCTGGCGATGGACGGCCTGGCCGTGCACGACTACGGCAAGGCCGAGCGCGCCGGCCGCAAGATCGGCCACGTCACGCTGACCAATCCTGACGCGGCGGCCATCGCGAGCCTCGAATCCCTGCTCGGCTGATCTTCCTCTCCCGCCTTTCGCTCTTCGTAGAGAGGGGGCCATGCCCCCGATCCCCCTGATCCCGGGATTGTCTTCTTCCCGCGTTTGTCCCCACCATCAGCCAAACACCCGCATGTCGCGGGCAACCCTGGCGGATGGAGAAGCACTGATGAAGCGCGCGGCCTTGTGGGTGGCGATGGGAAGCATGGTGGCGGGACTGGCGGTGGCCGAACAGCCGGTACGCCTGGAAGCCACGCTTGAAGCGAACGCCGCGCCGCCTACGCGCCTGGAGATGGGTACCGTCGAGGCGATGGAAAATCCGTCGGTGATCTTTGCCCGCAAGGCCGCCCAGGCCAAGGCCAAGGATCTCGACATCTACTACGACGACAGCCTCGACGCCGCCAACGCAGCGGTCAACGCCGCCTACAAGGCGGCCAAGGCGAAGAACGGCTCGCTCACCAAGAGTGCGTGGGTGAAATCGCTGGCCGGCAAGACCGACGCCGAATCGCTGTATCTGCTGGGCGCCTGCCAGTGGCTGGGTGTGGGTGGTCCGTCGAAATTCCCGGAAGCGCAGAAGAGTTTCGAGGCCGCCGGCGCCGCCGGCAGCCTCGCCGGCAAGCGGGAGCACGCCAAGATGGTGCTGCGTGGCCAGGTCGACAAGAACCAGGGTCCGCGCGGGTTCGCGATGATGCAGGCGCTGGGCGATGCCGATGCCGACGCGATGGTCGAGCGCGGCATGGTGCTGGCCAATGGCTGGGCCGGCGTCACCGCCGACTGGGACGCGGCGATGAAGGAATTCGAGAAGGCCGCGGCGAAGGGTAACGCGCGCGCCTACTTCTGGCTCGCCACCATGCACAGTTCGAAGCAGCAGATGACCGACGCCGACTGGGCGACGGCCGCATCCTGGGCGAAAAAAGCCGCCGAGGCCGGCCAGGTCAAGGGCATGCGCATGTACGGCATGATGCTGGAGCGTGGCTTCGGCGTGGCGGCCGATCCGGCCGCGGGCACCGCGTGGATCCTCAAGGCCGCCAACGCCGGGGAAAGCGAAGCGCAGTTCATCATGGCGCAGAAATTCCGCAACGGCATCGGCGTGGAGCAGGACAGCGTCGAGGCGCTGTCGTGGGCACGCACCTGTGCGCCGGGCAATGCCCAGTGCATGGCGGCCAACGTGCAGCTGGTGGTGGAAGTGCAGCCCGACGGCGGTGACGCCATGCTGAAGGAAGCCATCCAGGGCATCTACAGGATCCATCCCTACGATGCCAAGACTGCCGAAGACCTCGCCGGATGGCTCGAGGAAGCGCTCACCATGCCGTTCGCCGAGCTGGAGCGCATGGCGGGCACGCGCCAGTGAGGGGCTTCGCGCCGTTGCTTGTCCTGCTGCTGGCGTGCGCGGGGCTCGCGCATGCCAGCGGCAGCACCGATTACCACGCCTCGCAGCGCGACAACTACTCCAGCCACAGCGCGGCGTGGCAATACCACGACCGCATGTCGCGCAGCCTGGTCGACAGCGGCTTCTACAGCGCCGGCCCGATCGACGTGTCGGGTGAATGGCAGATCGAGAAGCTGGCGCGATTCATCGGCGGCGCCTACGCGTCCTTCAAGGACGCCCGGAACCAGAAACGCGACGCCGCGCTGATGGCGCAGATCAGCACGATGCTGGTGGCGGACGATGCCACCTGGCAGAAGTACAAGGCGCGCGCGGACAAGGAAGCCGTGTGGCTGGGACAGGCCATCGTCGACGCCGGCGGTGCACTGGCCATTGCGCGCAAGTCGGCGCCTGCGCTTGGCGACGAGGCCTACGAGCGCGCGTTCAACCGCGCCATCGGCGAGGGCGTGGACCTGGCGGCGCTGGAGTACGCCTTGTGGCTGCAGGGCAAGGGGCCGGAAGGTACGACCAAGGCCATAGAGGTGCTGACGCCGTGGTGCTCGCCGACCGTCGGCGATCACCCGAATCTCTGCACTGAACTCGGCCTGGCTTACTACGCCGGCGTCGGTACGCGCGTGGACCTGGTCGCTGCGCGCGCCGCGGCGCAGCGCGCGTGGGATTCGGACGTCAAGTCGTTCTACCGTACCGACGAGTGGATGTCGCGCTACCACATGCTGCAAGGCATACGGAACGCCATGAACGGCAAGGACATCGAGTCGGTGCGCGAATCAGTGGCGCATTTCCGCACCTGCTACGAGACCTACCACAACCCGCAGTGCGTGGTGCCGATGATTCGCATGCTCGATCGCGCGGACATGGTCATCGAGAACTTCAAGGCAGCAGAGGCGGAGGCTGCCTTCACCAACGACTTCGAGCGCTACACCTACGCCGCCGCGCTGATCGAGCACGGCGGCGAGCCGTTCTACACGCGCGGCAAGCAGGTGCTCGAGCAGTTGGCGGCGAAGGGCGACCTCGCGGCGCTGACGCTGCAGAACAACGTCGCCTACTGGGAGTTGCCGAAGGAACGGCGGTGCGAGCGACTGCCGCAGTTCGAGGCGCTGGCGAAGCAGGGCAGCCCGCCGGCCATGCGCGATCTCGCCATGATGCTGGACAACGGCACCTGCGTGCCGAAGGACCAGTCCGCTGCCACGAAGTTGCTCGAGGAGGCGGCGCCGCTGGACGCGATGGCGAAGCGCGTCCTTGCCCTGCGCTACTGGGATGCCAACGGTGTCGAGCGCGACCGCGACCGCACCGTGGAATTGCTGACCGAAGCGGCGGAAGCCGGCGAGCCGGACTCGCTATACCTGCTGGGCTACATGTACTGGATCGGCAATTACGTGGGCAAGGACAAGGAAGAGGCGCGCTATTACCTCGAGCGCGCCGCGGCCCTCGGCCACGAGGAAGCCGCCGCCGTCCTCGCCAGGGCCCCGTCCTCCCCCTGATGTAGAGAGGGGGCATGCCCCCGACGCTCTTCGCCGTCGCTGCTCGACAAATCGGGGGCATGGCCCCCTCTCTACAGGATGTAGCGCGACAGGTCCTCGTCCTGCACCACGCCACCGAGCACGCGATCAACACGCGCCGCATCGATCTGCAGCGTCGCACCGGCCTGCTTGAGCGCCACGTCGGCCGCGTCGAACGACACGTCCTCCAGCAACTTCTCCATCACCGTATGCAGGCGGCGAGCCCCGATGTTCTCGGTGCGCTCGTTCACCTGGAAGGCAATCTCGGCAATGCGACGCACGGCGTCGTCGCCGAATTCCACCTTGAGACCCTCGGTGCCGAGCAGCTCGCGGTACTGCGTGGTGAGCGAGTTGGTCGGTTCCTTGAGGATGCGCTCGAAGTCCTGCGCGCTCAGCGCCTCCAGCTCGACGCGGATCGGCAGGCGGCCCTGAAGTTCCGGGATCAGGTCCGACGGCTTGGCCAGGTGGAAAGCGCCCGAGCAGATGAACAGCACGTGGTCGGTCTTCACCGGGCCGTACTTGGTGTTCACCGTGCTGCCCTCGATCAGCGGCAGCAGGTCGCGCTGCACGCCTTCACGCGACACGTCGGCGCCGCTGGTTTCGCCGCGCCGGCATACCTTGTCGATCTCGTCGATGAACACGATGCCGCCCTGTTCCACGGCGCGCAGCGCGGCATCCTTGATCTCCTCGTCATTCACCAGCTTGGCGGCTTCTTCCTCGCGCACCAGCTTCAGTGCCTCCTTCACCTTGATGCGCTGCGTCTTGCGGCGGTCGCGGCCCATGTTGGCGAACATGCTCTGCAGCTGGCTGGTCATTTCCTCCAGCCCCGGCGGCGCCATGATGTTCACGCCCACTTGGGTCTGTGCCACGTCGATCTCGATCTCGCGGTCATCCAGTTCGCCGGCGCGCAGCTTGCGGCGGAACAGGTTGCGCGTGACGTTGTCGCCGGGCGCCGGCTGTTGCGGCGCGTTCGCGAAGTCGTCGCGTGCGGGGCGCAGCAGGGCGTCCAGCAGGCGCTCCTCGGCGGCTTCCTCGGCCTTCACGCGCGAGGCCGCCATGGCCTCCTGGCGCTGCATCTTCATCGCCGTTTCCACCAGGTCGCGCACGATGGTTTCCACGTCGCGGCCCACGTAGCCCACCTCGGTGAACTTGGTGGCTTCCACCTTGATGAACGGCGCATTGGCCAGCCGCGCCAGCCGGCGGGCGATCTCCGTCTTGCCCACGCCGGTGGGGCCGATCATGAGGATGTTCTTCGGCACGATATCGTGGCGCAGCGCCTCCGGCAGTTGCAGGCGGCGCCAGCGGTTGCGCAGGGCAACGGCCACGGCACGCTTGGCGGCATGCTGGCCCACGATGTAGCGGTCGAGTTCGCTGACGATCTCGCGGGGAGTCATGTCGCTCATGCGCCGAGCTCCTCGATGGTGACGTTGCTGTTGGTGAACACGCAGATGCTGCCGGCGATCTGCAGCGACTTCTCGACGATGGCGCGCGCGTCGAGGTCGGTGTTCTGCAGCAGCGCGGTCGCTGCCGCCTGTGCGTAGGGCCCGCCGGAGCCGATGGCGATCAGGTCGTTCTCCGGTTCGATCACGTCGCCGTTGCCGGTAATGATCAGCGACGCGGTGTGGTCGGCCACGGCCAGCAGCGCTTCCAGGCGGCGCAGCATGCGGTCGGTGCGCCAGTCCTTGGCCAGTTCCACCGCGGCGCGGGTGAGGTTGCCGCCGTGCTTCTCGAGCTTGGCGTCGAAGCGTTCGAACAGGGTGAACGCATCGGCGGTACCGCCGGCAAAGCCCGCCAGCACCTTGCCGTTGCCCAGCCGGCGCACCTTGCGCGCGTTGCCCTTCATGATGGTGTTGCCCAGCGAAACCTGGCCGTCACCACCGATCACCACGCGCCCGTTGCGCCGCACCGAAACAATTGTCGTCATTGGATACTGATCCCGTTATGTAGAGAGGAGGCCATGCCCCCGACACCCCCGGCTCCCTCTATGTGAGGTCGCCCCGCCCCCGATTCAATGGGGCCAGGACAGGGCATCGGGGGCATGGCCCCCTCTCTGCGAAAGGCGGAAGGCGCTCAGCGCAGGCGGATGGGCAGCGTATCGACCTTCATGGCCGACAGCTGTTGCCGTGCCTTCTGCATGTCGGCTTCGCTGCCGAACGGCCCGACCATGACCCGGAACCACTCCTCGCCATTGCCGGTTTTAACGTTCTGCACGTTCACGCTCTGGCCGGATAGCACCAGCTCGGCGCGTCGCCGGTCCGCTTCCTGGCGGGTGCGGAACGAGCCGGCCTGCAACTGGAAGCGCGCGGCGGACGCCGCCGGCTTCTCCGCGGCGGGCTTGTCGGCAGCGGCGGGCTTGTCCTCCGGCGGCAGCGGTGGCGGCGTCGCTACCGTGGTCTTGTCGCCGGCCACCGGTGCCACCACTTCCTGCTGCGGCAGCATGGTGTAGAACTGGAACTTCACCGGCTCGCCGTCGGCCTTCGCGGCTTTCGCGTCGGCCGGCTTGTCGCCTTTCTTCGACGGCGCCGGCTCATCGGCGCAGGCGGCCTGCTCGGCCTTGGCCCGTTCGCGCAATTCCATCGCGGTAGGCAGGATCTTCAGCAGGTACACGCCGCCGGCCAGCAGCAAGCCCAGCAGCAGGCCGCCGACGAAGAACGGCCAGTGCTTGCTGCCGCCACCCGAGGAACCGCGCGGCTGCGCGCCACGCTTCTTGTTGCCGGCATTGCGGGACATCCGTTACCTCACATGCTGTCCGGTGCGCTCACGCCGAGCAGGCCCAGCCCGTCGGCAATGACGCGGCGCACGGCCTCGGAGAGCACCAGGCGCGCATTGCGCGCGGCGGCGTCGTCCACCAGGACCTTGTGCGCGTTGTAGTAGCTGTGGAATTCCTGCGCCAGCTCGCGCAGCCAGTGCGTGAGCATGTGCGGCGACTTGTTGCGCGCCGCAGCGGCGAGCGTTTCCGGCCATTGGCCGAGGCGGCGCGCCAGGTCGGCGGCGGCCTCTTCCGGCAGTTGCGGCAGTGCCGCGAGGCCGGCCTGCTCGTCGTAGTGCCAGCCGCGCTCGGTGAGCGTGCGGAACATGCTGCGCACGCGCGCGTGCGCATACTGCAGGTAGTAGACCGGGTTCTCGTTGCTCTGCGAGCGCGCGAGGTCGATGTCGAATTCCAGGTGCTGGTCCGACGAGCGCGTCAGGTAGAAGAAGCGCGTCGCATCGGTGCCGGCCTCGTCGACCAGGTCCTGCAGCGTCACGAAATTGCCGCTGCGCTTGCCCATGCGGCCCGACGCCAGTGTCACGAACTGGATCAGCGACACGTGGAAGCGGTCGCCCTTGCCGGACAGGAACTCGATGGCGGCGCGCACGCGCGCGATGTAGCCGTGGTGGTCGGCGCCCCACACGTCCACCAGCGTGTCGTAGCCGCGCTCGAGCTTCTCGAGGTGGTAGGCCACGTCGGAGGCGAAATAGGTGAACGAGCCGTCGTCACGCACCAGCACGCGGTCCTTCTCGTCGCCCAGCGCGGTGGTACGCAACCACAGCGCGCCATCCTTCTCGTAGGCATGCCCGGCGGCGCGCAGCTTGTCCAGCGCCTTGTGCACCGAGCCGCCTTCCACCAGCGCGCGCTCGGAATAGAAGCGGTCGAAGTTCACGTTCAGCGCGCCGAGCGTGTGACGGATCGCCGCCATCTGCTCGTCCAGGCCGTACTGCTGCAGCTCGCGGTAATCGTCGCCGAGCATCTTCTTGGTGCGTTCGATCAGCGCGTCGAGATGCTGCTCGCGCAGGGCCTTCACCTCGTCGCCGCCTTCTTCCGGGTCCGGCGGCAGGCCGTCCACCACGTCCGCGTAATGCTTGCGGAAACGCTCGCCGTAGTCGTTGGCCAGGCGGATCGCGCATTCCTTCACGTAGGCGCCCGGGTAGGCGCGCGACGGGATGCGCACCGGCGCGCCGAAATGCTCCAGGTAGCGCAGCCACAGGCTCACCGCCAGCACGTCGGTCTGGCGGCCGAAATCGTTGATGTAGTACTCGCGGTGTACCTGGTGGCCGGTGGCCTCCAGCAGGTTGGCGAGTGCCGAGCCGAAGGCCGCGCCACGGCCGTGGCCCACGTGCATGGGGCCGGTCGGGTTGGCGGACACGTACTCCAGCAGCACTTTCTCGCCGTTGCCGACGTTCGGGCGCGCGAACACGTGCAGGTCGTCGATCACGCGGCGCACCGCGTTGAACTGGCTGCCCTGCGCGAGGAAGAAGTTGATGAAGCCGGGGCCGGCGATGTCCACCTTGGTGATGATGGCGTTGGCCGGCAACGCGGCCACGATGGCCTCGGCCACCGCGCGCGGCGGCTTGCCGGCCGGCTTGGCCAGCATCATCGCGAGGTTGGTGGCGAAATCGCCGTGGGCCTTGTCCTTGGTGGCATCGAGACGGATGTCGGCGGCGGTACCGGCCGGCAGCGTGCCGTTGGCGACCAGCGTGGCCACGGCCTGGCCGAGCAGGGCGGAAAGTTCAGTCTTCATGAAGGCGGCAAGCCCGTTGCATGTAAAACCGCGATTCTACATGCAGAGAGGGAGGCGATCAGTAAAGGTCGACCGGATCCACGTCCAGCGACCAGCGGACCCGCCGCGACTCCGGGTCGGCCTCGATCAGCGGCACCAGCCGCTCCAGGAAGCGGTGCAGTTCGCCGCTGTTGCCGGCCTGCACCAGCAGTTGCGCCCGGTAGCGGCCGCCACGCCGGGCCATGGGTGCCGGCGCCGGGCCCATCAGCAGCAGGTCGCTGTCGTCCAGCAGCGCGCTGGCAGCGGCCTTCACGTTTTCCAGCCAGTCCAGCGCGGTCGTGTCACGGGTGGCCTCGGCGCGCACCAGCGCCAGCCGCGTCCACGGTGGCAGTTCCGCCATCCTGCGCTCGGCCAGCGCATCGCGTGCCCAGGCGTCATAGCCTTCCTTCAGCAGCCGCACCAGCAGCGGGTGGTCCGGCTGGCGGGTCTGCACCAGCACCTGCCCGGGCTTTTCCGCGCGGCCGGCGCGCCCGGCCACCTGCACCAGCACCTGCGCCAGCCGCTCGCCGGCGCGGAAATCGGCGCTCAGCAGGCCGCTGTCGGCATCGAGGATGCCCACCAGCGTCACGTGCGGGAAATGGTGGCCCTTGGCCAGCATCTGGGTGCCCACCAGCACCAGCGGCTTGCCGGCGTGTACCTGCTCGAGCAGGCGCGGCAGCGTGGCCTTGCGGCGCGCGGTATCGCTGTCCAGGCGCAGCAGCGACGCCCCGGGTAGCAAAGTGCCCAGCGATTGTTCCACGCGTTCGGTGCCCAGCCCCACCGGCACCAGGTCGGTACCGCCACACTTCGGGCAGGCGCGCGGAATGCCGGCCTCGCTGCCGCAGTGGTGGCAGTGCAGGTGGCGCGGGTCCAGGTGCAGCGTGTAGCGCGCATCGCAGCGCCGGCAGTCGGCGGTCCAGCCGCAGTCGTGGCAGACCAGTGCCGGCGCGAAGCCGCGGCGGTTGATGAACAGCAAGACCTGCTCGCCGCGCGCCAGGGTCGCGCGCGCCTCGCGCAGCAGCGATTCGCCCAGGCCTTCCACCAGCTTTTGCTTGCGGATATCGATCACGTCCATGCGCGGCTTCACCGCGCTGCCGGCCCGCTGGGTCAGGCGCAGGTGCGCGTACTTGCCGGACGCCGCGTTGTGCAGGCTCTCCAGTGCCGGCGTCGCGCTGCCCAGCACCACCGGCACGCCGGCGTTGCGCGCGCGCAGGATGGCGAGGTCGCGCGCGTGGTAACGGAAGCCATCCTGCTGCTTGAACGAAGCGTCGTGTTCCTCGTCGACGATCACCAGCCCCGGCGATGCCAGCGGCGTGAACACCGCCGAGCGCGTACCGAGCACGATGGCCGCGCGGCCGCTGGCCGCGTCCAGCCAGGCATCGAGCCGTTCGCGGTCGTTGAGCCCGGAATGCAGTACCACCACCGGCCGGTTGAAACGGCGCCGGAAACGCTCGACGGTTTGCGGCGTCAGCCCGATCTCCGGTACCAGCACCAGCACCTGGCGCCCGCGCGCGAGCACGTCGGCGGCCAGTTGCAGGTACACCTCGGTCTTGCCGCTGCCGGTGACGCCTTCCACCAGGAACACGCGGAACGCGTCGATCTGCGCGCGCACCGCGGCCAGCGCGTTGGCCTGGTCGGCCGATGCCACCAGCGGCACTTCCGCCAGCAGCGGCGCATGGACCGGGTCGGCGTCGCCGGCGCCCGGTTCCACGTCCACTTCAATCTCTTCGGCCAGCCCCTTCTTCTGCAGCGCCACCAGCTGGGCGCGCTCGATGCCGAGCCCGTCCAGCAGGGCGCGGGGAATGCCGTCTTCGTGGGCGCACAGTGCGGCCAGCGCGGCTGCCTGCTTCGCCGAGCGCGCGGTTGCGCTGGCCGGCGCCCCGCGGCCGCCGGGGGTGGCCCGCCACACCGGCAGCTTGCGGCGCCCGGCGGCCTCGCCCTGGCGCAGCAGCACGGGCAGGGCGGTGGCGATCACGTCGCCCGGGGCGTGGTGGTAATAGGAGGCGGCCCAGCGGCACAGGGCCAGCAGGTCCGGCGCCAGCACCGGGACCGGGTCCAGGCGTGCGCGTACCGGCTTGAGCTTGTCCGCCGGCACGTCGGTCCGGTCGGTGGTGTCCAGCACCACGCCCACCACTTCGCGGGCGCCAAAGGGCACCCGCACCCGGCAGCCGCGGATCTCGCCGCCGGCCAGCGCGGGGGGAAGGCTGTAGTCGAGCAGTCGCCGCAGGGGCGACGGCACGGCGACGCGGACGACGATCGGCGGCACGGCGGGGGACGACCGGGGAGCGGAAAAGGCCGGCAGTCTAGCACCCGGGGCCGGGCCCGCGCTTGCCAACGGGCAGGCGCCTCCCTATCATCCCGCCTCCCTTGCGGTGGGCCTTCCGGCCGGCCGTTGGCCAAACAGCGTGGTACCCGGCGGCTTCATGCCGCAACCGGCAGCCGGACCGGGTGGCGACGCGACGACATCCTGAGGAAGAACCCATGAAACCGGAAATCCACCCGCAGTACGACGAGATCAAGGTCTCCTGCACCTGCGGCAACAGCTTCACCACCCGCAGCACCCTCTGCAAGGACGTGCACGTTGACGTGTGCGCCGCCTGCCACCCGTTCTACACGGGCACCCAGAAGGTCATGGATACCGGTGGCCGCATCGACAAGTTCAAGCAGCGCTTCGGCGTCATCGCCAGCAAGAAGTGACCGCTTGCGGGTCGAAAAAAAGCCGCGCATCGCGCGGCTTTTTTGTGCCCGGGAACAGGGGGGCGGCCGGTGCCACCCCGCGTCGTCAGAACAGTTCCTCGACCGTGTCGCCGTTGCCTTCGCTACCGCCGCCGGCGGGCGCGGCCGGCGCACCGGTCGGCTGGTTCTCCTCGCGGAAGATCTCGAAGATCGCATCCGCCTGCCCCGGTGGTGCCGGTTGTCCGGTGGCCGGGTCGATCTTCACCGTCACGATGCCCGGCGGTTGCGGCAGGTAGGCCGACGGCTTGCCTGCCATCGCCACGCGCATGTAATCGATCCAGATCGGCAGTGCCGCGGTGCCGCCGTACTCGTTGCGGCCCAGCGTCTGCGGCTGGTCGAAGCCCACCCATACCGTGGTCGCCAGCGTCGGGTTGTAGCCGGCGAACCACGCGTCGCGCGAATCGTTGGTGGTGCCGGTCTTGCCGGCGATGTCGTCGCGGCCAAGCGCCAGCGCGCGGGTGGCGGTGCCGCGGCGGACCACGTCCTGCAGCATCGAGTTCATCTGGTAGGCCGTGCGTTCATCCATCACCCGCGGTGCGTGGCTGCCGCTGCCGTTGCAGCTGCGGCACACGCGCAGCGGCTCGGCCTTCCACAGCACGGTGCCGTTGCCGTCCTCGATGCGGTCGATCAGGTACGGTGACGTGCGATAGCCGCCGCTGGCGAACACGGCGTAGGCGTTGGTGATCTCCAGCGGCGACAGGCTGGCGGTGCCCAGCGCCATCGAGAAGTTGCGTGGCAACTTTTCCTTCGGGATCCCCAGGTTCGCGGTGTAGTCCAGCACGTGGTCGATCGGCAGTTGCATGATCAGCCGCACCGACACCAGGTTGCGCGACAGGTACAGCGCCTGGCGCAGGCGCATCGGCCCGTAGAATTTCTCGTTGTCGTTTTCCGGGCGCCAGGCCTTGTCCATGCCGGGGTCGTGGAAGACGATCGGCGCGTCGTTGATGATCGACGCCGGCGTGAAACCGTGCTCGAGCGCCGCCGCGTACAGGAACGGCTTGAAGGCCGAGCCGGCCTGGCGATCGCCCTGCACGGCGCGGTTGAAGCGGCTCTGCATGTAGCTGAAGCCGCCCACCAGCGCGGCGATGGAGCCGTCATCGGGCTTCAGCGACACCAGCGCCGATTGCGCGCCCGGCACCTGGCCGAGTTGCCAGGTGTAGCCCTGCGCGCCTTTCTGCGCGTAGATGCGCACCACGTCGCCGGGCTTCACCACGTCGGCGGGTTTCTTCGGCGCCGGGCCCATGGCGTCGGCGCTCATGTACTTGCGCGCCCAGCCCAGGGTGCTGAACGGGATATCCACGGTGTCGCCGGCGCGGCGCAGCACGGTCACCGCGGTGTCGCTGGTGGCCAGCACGATGCCGGGTTCCAGGTAACTCACCTGGCGCACGTCCTTGAGTGAATCCGGCCAGGCGCCGTTCTTGCCGTTGCTGCCCGGCAGCGCGTGCAGCGTCGCCGGATCGACGTGCGCTTCGGCGCCGCGCCAGCCGTGGCGACGGTCATAGGCCATCAGGCCGAGGAACACCGCGTCGGTGGCCGCTTTCTGCAACGACGAGTCGATGGTGGTGTAGACGCGGTAGCCCTGGTCGGTGGCTTCCGGTCCGTATTTGTCGAGCATGTAGGTACGCACCATGTCCGCCACGTGCAGCGCGTCGACTTCCGACTGCGAGCCATGGAAGCTGGCGGTGTTGGGTTCCGCCTTCGCCGCCTCGTAGCGCGACTCGTCGATGCTGTCGAGTTGGTACATGCGCTTGAGGATCCAGTCGCGGCGCACCATCGCGCGCTCGGGATTGGTGATCGGGTTGTACGCGGACGGTGCCTTCGGCAGGCCGGCGATCATTGCCATCTGCGCGAGCGTGAGGTCCTTGAGCGGCTTGCCGTAGTAGACCTCCGCGGCCGCGGCCACGCCGTAGGCGCGGTGCCCGAGGTAGATCTTGTTGATGTACAGCTCGAAGATTTCCTTCTTCGTCAGTTCCCGCTCGATCTGCCGCGCCAGCAGGATCTCGTTGAACTTGCGGGTGAATTTCTGTTCGCGGTCGAGGAAGAAATTGCGCGCCACCTGCATGGTGATGGTGCTGCCGCCGGAACGGATCTCGCGGTAGCGCACGAGTTCGTAGGCGGCGCGCACCAGGCCGCCGTAGTCGATGCCGTGGTGGCGGAAGAAACGGTCGTCCTCGGCGGCGACGATGGCGTTGATCAGGTCGGGGGGCACCTCGTCGAAGCTGGCCGGCGAGCGGCGCTTCTCCCCGAACTCCCCGATCAGCTTGCCGTCGCGGGTATAGACCCGCAGGGGGATCTGGAAGGACACGTCGCGGAGCTGCTCGACGGACGGCAGGGCGGGTACCAGGTACAGGTAGGCGGCCGAGGCAACGAGAACCATGCCGCAGACGGCGCTGAAGATAACCCACAGGATGAAGGCTGGCAGCGCCTTGAGTTTGGGCATTTTTCCTGAAAAAACAATGAATTGGCGGAGGTGGGCGATTATAGGCCATCGCCTGCCGGCGGAACAGGCGCACAGAAGCCGGAGGTCGTCGTTGCGGGGGCGGTAAAACTGTTATTTAATGTCGTTAGACATGAATCTTCTGTAAGTATATATTCCCGCTGGAAAAACGGGCCGACAACAACAACCAGGAAGATCACTGTGCTGCCCTTTCTCTCGAAGAAATCCAACAGTTTGCTGGGGCTGGACATCAGTTCGACCTCAGTGAAGCTGCTCGAACTCAGCCGTTCGGGTGATCGGTACCGGGTGGAAAGCTACGGCGTCGAGCCGCTGCCCCCCAATGCCGTGGTCGAGAAGGTCATCACCGACGTGGAAGGCGTCGGTGAGGCCATTGGCCGCCTGGTGGCCCGCGCCAAACCGTCGGCCAAGCACGCCGCGGTGGCGGTGGCCGGCTCATCGGTGATCACCAAGATCATCGAGATGGACGCCGGCCTCTCGACGGACGAGATGGAAAACCAGATCCGCGTCGAGGCCGACCAGTACATCCCGTACCCGCTGGACGAAGTCAGCCTGGATTTCGAGCCGCAGGGGCCGGTGGCCAACAATCCCGACCGCATCGAGGTGCTGATCGCCGCCTCCCGCACCGAGAACGTCGAGCTCCGCAAGGACGCCCTGCAGATCGGTGGCCTGATCGCCAAGGTGGTGGACGTCGAGGCCTATGCCATGGAGCGCGCCTACGGCCTGATCGCCCCGCAGATCGAGGCTGATGACATCGCCCAGACCGTCGCCATCGTCGACGTCGGCGCCACCATGACCACCCTGAACGTGCTGCGCGCCGGCAAGATCATCTACACCCGCGAGCAGCTCTTCGGCGGCAAGCAGCTCACCGAGGAAATCCAGCGCCGCTACGGCCTGTCCTTCGAGGAAGCCGGCCTGGCCAAGAAGCAGGGCGGCCTGCCGGACGACTACGAGTCCGAAGTCCTCGAGCCGTTCAAGGAAGCCATCGTCCAGCAGATCACCCGCTCGCTGCAGTTCTTCTTCTCCGCGAGCCAGTTCAGCGACGTGAACCACGTGGTGCTGGCGGGCGGTACCGCCTCCATCCCCGGCCTGTCCGACCTCGTGCAGGCCAAGATCGGCACCCCGGCCATCGTCGCCAACCCCTTCGTGAACATGGCGCTGTCCTCCAAGGTGAGCGCCGCCGCCATCACCAATGACGCGCCGGCCCTGATGATTGCCTGCGGTCTCGCGCTGCGGAGTTTCGACTGATGGCAAAGATCAACCTACTCCCCTGGCGCGAAGAACGCCGCAAGCAAGAGATGCAGGAGTTCCTCGTCGTTCTGGCCGGCGTGGTCGTGGCCGCGCTGTTCCTCGCCTTCCTCTGGAAGCAGATGGTGGCTGCCGACGTCGAGAACCAGAAGTCCCGCAACAGCTACATCGAGGGGCAGATCGCCCAGCTTGAGGAAAGCATCGCCGAGATCGAAGAGCTGCAGCGTCGCCGCGACGGCCTCATCGAGCGCATGAACGTGATCCAGGGCCTGCAGGGCAACCGCCCGGTGATCGTCCACGTGTTCGACCAGTTCGTCGAAACGCTGCCGGACGGCGTCTTCTACACGTCCATCAAGCAGACCGGCAACAAGTTCGAGGTCATCGGCGTCGCCGAGTCCAACAACCGCATTTCCAACCTGATGCGCAGCCTCGAGGGTTCGGTCTGGTTCCGCAACCCGCAGCTGGTCAAGGTCGTTGCCCAGGGCGAGATGTTCCAGTTCCAGCTCACGCTGGATCTGGAGAACCAGGCTGCCGAGGCTGCGGCGGAAGCCGGTGGCCAGGGGGCCGCCCCGGCTGAAGACGCCAAGTCGAAGAAGAAGAACTGAGCGCGGAGGTTAGCCTGTGAATATGGAAGCCAAGTTCCAGGAATTGACCGCCTCGTTCAGGGGCGTCAACTGGAACAACCCTGGCAGCTGGCCGGTGGTGGTCAAGTTGACCATCTGGCTGGGTGCGTTCGCCGTCGTGATCTTCGCCGGCTACGTCATGTTCGTCACCGAGCTCAACAAGCAGGTGGATGCCGAGCGCAACAAGCAGGAAACGCTGCTGAAGGATTACGAGGAAAAGGCCTTCAAGGCGATGAACCTCGATGCCTACAAGAAGCAGCTGGCCGACATGGAAGAGGCCTTCGGCGCCCTGCTGCGGCAACTGCCGAAGGATACCGAGGTGCCGAGCCTGCTCGAGGACATCACCCACACGGGCCTGGGCAGTGGCCTGGAGTTCACGTCCATTGACCTCGGCACCGAAGCCAAGCGCGAGTTCTATGCCGAGCTGCCGATCAACATCAAGGTGTCCGGCGACTACCACGGCTTCGGTGCGTTCGTGAGCGGTATCGCGGCGCTGCCGCGCATCGTCACGCTGCACGACTTCTCCATCGTTACCCAGCAGTCCAAGGGCGGCGGCAAGAAGGGAGCGTCGGAAAGCCAGAGCCGCGCGCGCGTGCTCGACATGACGATCACCGCCAAGACCTACCGCTACAACGAAGAGGCCCCTGCCGAACCTGCCCCCGACAAGGGCAAGAAGGGCAAGAAGGGCAAGGCGGACAAGAAAGACAAGAAGGACAAGAAGTCCAAGGAAGGCGGCAAATGAACCGCATCCGGGAGCGCTCGCACAACATGGGTGGGCAAATCATGCGCATGACCCTGGGCCTGGCCGTCTGCCTGGCATCCGCCACGATGCTGCCGGGCTGCAGTTCCAACCAGGAATTCGCCGACCTGAAGAAAGCACTCGACGAGATCCGCCAGCGGCCGCGTGGTGCCATCCAGCCGCCGCCGGAATTCAAGTCGCAGCCCACCTTCACCTACGCTGCCCACAAGCTGCGTAGTCCGTTCCAGCCGCCGATGGACGAGGCGCTGGTACCGGAGATGGAAACCAAGGCCGTTGCGCCGGACCTGACCCGTCCCAAGGAATACCTCGAGCAGTACAACATCGAGGGCCTGAAGATGGTGGGCACGATCAACCGTCCGGGTGGTGCTCTCGAAGCGCTGGTTGCCGACACCGACGGTGGCGTGCACCGCGTACGCGTGGGCAACTACATGGGCAAGAACTTCGGTCGTGTAGCCACGGTCGAGGAATCGAGGGTTTCGGTACTGGAGATCGTGCCCGATGGCCATGACGGCTGGGTTGAAAGGCCGCGCACGATTCGTCTGGAAGGCGAGTGACGTCCGGAGGAATGTGCAGATGAAAATTGCGAACCTGTTTCGAGGCGATGCCATGAAAACAACGACAAAGGCGCTTCTGCTGTGGATCGCCGCATTCTTCGCCGGCTTTGCCGTCGCCGACGACCTGGCGGTGGAGAAGCTGGAGTTCGCGGCGCTGCCGGGCAACCAGATGGAGATCCGCCTGGGCTTCAATGGTGCGCCGCCGCAACCCACCGGCTACCAGATCGAGAAGCCGGCGCGCATCGCCCTGGACATCGTCGGTGCCAAGAGCCACCTCGAGAGCAAGTACCACAACCTCGGTACCGGCAATGCGCGCAGCATGACGGTGGTCGAGGCGCGTGACCGCACCCGCGTCATCATCAACCTCACCGAGCTGGTCGGCTACAACGCGCGCGTTGAAGGCAATACGCTGGTGGTGACGGTTGGCCAGCAGGTTGCGCCGGCCGAAGCGCCGACGGTTGCCGCCGCGGCCGAGCAGGCCCCTGCCGCCGCTCCCGCCACCAGCGGTGGCCTGAAGGCGAAAGTGACCGGTCGCGGTATCGCCGGCATCGACTTCCGTCGCACCGCCGATGGCGAAGGCCAGGTCGTGGTCAGCATGTCCTCCTCGTCGATCCCGGTTGACGTACGCCAGGACGGTGGCCGCATCGTCGCCGAGTTCATGGGCGCCTCGCTGCCGGAATCGCTGCGTCGCAAGCTCGACGTCACCGACTTCGCCACCCCGGTTACCAGCATCGTCACGTCCTCGTCGGGTGAGAACGTGGTGATGGTCATCCAGCCGAAAGGCCAGTTCGACTACCTCGCCTACCAGGCTGACAAGGAAATGATCATCGGCGTGAAGCCGGTGTCGGTGGCCGAAGGCCAGAAGCGCAAGTCCGACAGCTTCATGTACACGGGCGAGAAACTGTCGCTCAACTTCCAGGACATCGAGGTTCGCAGCGTCCTGCAGCTGATCGCAGACTTCACCTCGCTCAACCTGGTTGCCTCCGACACCGTCAGTGGCCGCATCACCCTGCGCCTGCAGAACGTACCGTGGGACCAGGCGCTGGATCTCGTGCTGAAGACCAAGGGCCTGGACAAGCGCCAGGTGGGCAACGTACTGCTGGTCGCCCCGGCTGACGAGATTGCCGCCCGCGAGCGCCTCGAGCTGGAAGCCTACAAGCAGTCCGAGGCACTGGCCCCGCTGCGCTCGGAGTTCGTGCAGATCAACTACGCCACGGCCGAGGACATCGCCAAGCTGCTTTCCGGCGACAAGAGCATCATGTCGTCGCGCGGCTCGGTATCGGTCGATGCCCGCACCAACACCCTGATCGTGGTCGAAACCGGCGCCAAGCTGGAAGAAATCCGCGCGCTGGTGAGCCGTCTCGACGTACCGGTACGCCAGGTGCTGATCGAGGCGCGTATCGTGCTGGCCACCACCGACTTCGCCAAGGAGCTGGGCGTGCGCTGGGGCATGAACTCGTACGCAGTCGATGGTGACCGTGCCGTACTGGGTTCCGGTTCGCTGGAAGGCATGCTCGAGCAGCTCGACGGCAACGGTGCCGTGACTCCGGGCACGGGTCCGGGCATCGAGAGCGGTACCGGCCTCGGCTTCTCCGACATCAAGTTCAAGAACCCGGACCAGCTCGCCGTGGATATGGGCGTTACCACCGCCGGCGCCTCCCGCCTGGCGCTGGGCATGCTCGACCTCGACTCCGGCCTGCTCGAGATGGAACTGTCGGCACTGTCCAGCGACGGCCACGGCGAGATCGTTGCCACGCCGAAGGTGCTGACCACCGACCAGCAGGAAGCGATGATCGCCTCCGGTACCGCCATCCCGTACTTCGAGGCCTCGTCGAGCGGCGCGGTGTCCACCTCCTTCAAGGACGCAGAGTTGCGCCTGACCGTGAAGCCGCAGATCACGCCGGACGGCAAGGTGATCATGCAGCTGAAGGTCAACAACGACTCGGTCGGCGAGATCACCGCCACCAACATCCCGGTCATCAACACCAACCGCATCGAAACGGTGGTGCTGGTGAACGACGGCGACACGGTCGTGCTGGGCGGCATCTTCAAGACGGAAACGATCGATGCCACCATCAAGACCCCGCTGCTGGGCGACCTCCCGCTGCTCGGACGCTTCTTCCGCAAGGACGTCCGTCGTGACGAGAAAGCCGAGCTGCTGATCTTCATCACGCCGAAGATCGTGCAGGAGCTGGCGGCCAAGGGCTGAGCCCTGGCCGTCCGCAAGCCAACGCATTAAATGGAGGAACAGCCCAGCGTATTCCTGGTGGGACCCATGGGGGCAGGCAAGACCACCGTGGGTCGCCAGCTGGCAGCAGCGCTGGGCTATTCCTTTATCGATTCCGACCACGAGATCGAGGCCCGCACCGGCGCCGACATCCCGTGGATCTTCCAGGTCGAGGGTGAGGACGGCTTCCGCCGTCGCGAATCCCAGGTTATCGACGACCTGACCCGCCGTTCGCGCATCGTCCTCGCCACCGGTGGCGGGGCCGTGCTGCGCCCGGAGAACCGGGCCGCCCTGCACGGGCGTGGCTTCGTGGTCTACCTTTCCGCCGACATCGACCAGTTGCTGGCGCGCACCGCGCGTGACCGCAATCGCCCCCTGTTGCGTACGGACAATCCGCGCGCGGTGTTCGAGCGCATCCTCGCCGAACGCGAACCCCTGTACCGCGAAGTGGCGCACCTGGTGGTCAACACCAACGCCGGCAACGTCCGCGAGGCCGTGGGCGCCATCGTCAGTTGTCTGCCCCGACCCCACGCCCCTACCATGTAGAGAGGGGGCCATGCCCCCGATTGCTTTTTCCCGGTCGGGGGCACGGCCCCCTCCCTACACACACCTTTTCCCGATCACGCCCGTGAAAACACTGACCGTTGGCCTCGGCGACCGCGCCTATCCCATCCACATCGGCGAAGGCCTGCTCGACCAGGCGGCGTTGTTCGACGCGGGGATCCGCGGGCGGCAGGTGATGATCGTCACCAACACGTCCATCGCGCCGCTGTACCTTGAGCGCGTGCAGGCTGCGCTGGCGCGTGACGGCCGCCAGGTGGACGCAGTGGTCCTGCCGGATGGTGAGGAATTCAAGACGCTGGCCACGCTGGACCAGGTGTTCGATGCGTTGCTGGCCAGGCGCCACAACCGCACCACCACGCTGGTGGCGCTCGGTGGCGGCGTGATCGGTGACATGACCGGCTTCGCCGCCGCCTGCTACCAGCGCGGCGTGCCATTCATCCAGGTACCCACCACGCTGCTGTCGCAGGTGGACTCCTCGGTGGGCGGCAAGACCGGCGTGAACCATCCGCGCGGCAAGAACATGATCGGTGCCTTCCACCAGCCGCAGGTGGTGGTGATCGACGTGCAGACGCTGGCCACGCTGCCGCCGCGCGAGTTCAGCGCCGGCCTGGCGGAAATCATCAAGTACGGCCTGATCCGCGACCCGCAGTTCTTTGCCTGGCTGGAAGCAAACATGGACGCGCTGATGGCGCGTGAAGCCGCCGTGCTGGTGGAAGCCATCGAACGCTCCTGCCGCAACAAGGCGGACGTGGTGGCCGCCGACGAATTCGAGACCGGCGAGCGCGCCACGCTCAACCTCGGCCACACCTTCGGCCACGCCATCGAGACCGGCTGCGGCTACGGAAACTGGCTGCATGGCGAGGCGGTGGGTGCCGGCATGGCCATGGCCGCCGACCTGTCGGTGCGCCTGGGCTGGATGGCCGAGGCAGAGCGCGCGCGCATCGTCGCGCTGCTCGAGCGCGCCGCATTGCCGGTTGCGCCGCCGACCGATGGTACGTTCACCATCGACGGCTTCCTGTCCCTGATGCAGGTCGACAAGAAGAACATCCACGGCAAGATCCGCCTGGTGTTGCTGCGCGGCATCGGCCGCTGCGTGATCACCGACGAATTCGCGCCGGACATGCTGCGCGCCACCCTCGCTGCGTACCTCGGAGGTGATGCATGAGCGACGCGCCGGGATTCTTCTACGAGGGCGGTGGCCGCCGTGCCGCCATCGACGCCATCTTCGAATCCATCCACCGCGGCGACGCGCTGGTGTTGCTGGAAGGTCCGTCCGGTTGCGGGCGCAGCGCGCTGGTCGAGCGCTTCTGTGCCGAGGCCGATCCGGACGTGCTGGCCGTCGCGCGGGTGAGCGGCGACATCCTGATGAGTCCCGCGCAGTGCTTCGCACTGCTGACCGAAGCGCTGGGCACGCCGCCGGTGGCGGGCGACGAGCGCGCGGCGCTGCTCGATGGCGTGGCGCTGGTCCGCGAAGCGCAGCGCCTGCCGGTGCTACTGGTGGATGACGCGCACGAGCTCGGCGAGGAAACGCGCGCCGCCCTGATCGGCGTTGCGCGCGACGCGGCCGTGACGCTGGTGATGGCCGGTGATGAAACGCTGGAGGCGTCGCTGGAGCGCGACCTGCAGCCGGCGCGCGTGCTGCTGCGTTCCTTCGACGAAGAAGAAAGCGAAGACTTCGTGGCCGCATGGCTCGCGGTGGACGACGAGGACGAACTGCCGTCGCATCGCGCCATGGCGAAGCTGCACCGGCAATCGCAGGGCCTGCCGGGCAAGCTCGTGGAATTGCTGGAGGCCGGTGCGGCGCGGCGCACGCCGTTGTTGCCCAACGGTTTCCCGGTGTGGCACGTGGCGCTGACGGTGGTCGCGCTGGTGTTGCTGCTGTGGCTGCTCGCGCGCATCGAGCCGGGCGAGGAGAGCGCCGAGCCGGTGACGCTGGCGGAAATCCCGCTCTCCTTGCCGGCGCCGGGCAGCGCATCCGCCGCCAACGCGGCGGTCGGCGTGGTTCCCGGCAACCGCGCGCTGGCGGTGGCGGTGCCGCGTCCGGTGGTGATCAATGGCTACTCGCCGGAGGAGCCCGCGGCGCCGGCCACGGTCGTGGCCCCGGCGGTGCCGGCCGCGCCCCCGGCCAACGGCACGGCCGTCGCGTTGCCGCCGCCACGGGCCGTCGAGCCGGTGCCGGTCCCGGCGCCGGTCGCCGAGCCGCAGAAAGTGGTGAAGCGCTACAGCGCCGACGAGGAATCGCTGCTCAAGGAGCGTGCGGCCAGCCACACGCTGCAGCTGTTCGCCAGTTTCAACGAGGAGGCGGTGCGGCAGTTCTGCGCGAAGCATGCAGCCACGGGCGTGCGCACGTTCCGCACCGTGCGCGAGGACCTGCCCTGGTACGTGGCCGTCACCGGCAGCTGGCGTACCAAGGAAGATGCCAAGGCCGCCATCGCGAAGCTGCCCGCCGACCTGCAGAAGCTCAAGCCGTGGGCACGCAGCTTCCAGGGCATCCAGGACGAGTTGCGCCGCCGCAAGGATTGACGCTCTCGCTCTTCGTAGAGAGGGGGCCATGCCCCCGATTGCTCTACGCCCGCCAAAAACAATCGGGGGCATGGCCCCCTCTCTACACGGACCCAAAATGCACCACATTGGTGCACTTGACGGATCCGGAAAAGTCAGGTTGTACCCCTTTCCCCCCTGCATATAGAATGCTCGGCCCTTTGGCTGGGCACTCTTGTCCCGGCCGCAGCGTCTTTCGCTATCACTTTGATTTCATTGAGGAAACGTCGATGCTCCAGACGACCTCCGTTCGCGCGGGCCTGTACAGCCTGGACGATGTCCGGGACAACTGCGGCTTCGGCCTGATTGCCCACATGAAGGGCAAGGCCAGTCATGACCTGCTGCAGACCGCGATCAGGTCGCTGGCCTGCATGGAGCACCGCGGCGCCGTGTCCGCCGACGGCAAGACCGGCGACGGTTGCGGCCTGATGCTGCAGAAGCCCGAAGGCTTCTTCCGCAAGATCGCGAAGGACGAACTGAAGGTCGAGCTGGCGCAGACCTGGGCCGTGGGCATGGTCTTCCTCAACCCGGACGCGAAGCTCGCGCAGCAGGCGAAGGACGTCCTCAACGAGGAGCTCAAGGCGCAGGGCGTCAACGTCGCCGGCTGGCGCAAGGTGCCCACCGATCCGTCGGTGCTGGGCCGCATCGCGCTGGAATCGCTGCCGCAGTTCGAGCAGGTCTTCGTCGACGCGAAGGACCTCGACAACGTCGCGCTCAACCGCAAGCTGTACCTCGCGCGCCGCAAGGCCGAGGTGCGCCTGAAGCAGGACGCGTACTTCTACGTGCCGAGCCTGTCGGCCAACGTGGTGGTGTACAAGGGCCTGATGATGCCGGCCGACATCACCGCCTTCTACCCGGACCTCGCGCGCCCGGAAATGGAAACGGCCATCGTCGTCTTCCACCAGCGTTTCTCCACCAACACGCTGCCGCGCTGGCACCTCGCGCACCCGTTCCGCATGCTCGCCCACAACGGCGAGATCAACACCGTGCAGGCCAACCGCAACTGGTCGGTGGCGCGCATCAACAAGTTCGAGACGCCGAACCTGCCGGGCCTGAAGGACACGCACCCGGTCGTCAACCGCACCGGCTCCGACTCGTCCTCGATGGACAACATGCTGGAGCTGCTGGTGAACGGCGGTATGGACCTGTTCCGCGCCGTGCGCATGATGATTCCGCCGGCCTGGCAGAACGTGGAAACCATGGACGCCGACCAGCGCGGCTTCCACGAGTACAACGCGCTGCACATGGAGCCGTGGGACGGCCCCGCCGGCGTGGTGATCACCGACGGCCGCTACGCGGTGTGCCTGCTCGACCGCAACGGCCTGCGCCCGGCGCGCTGGGTGATCACGAAGAACGGCTTCATCACCCTGGCGTCGGAAATCGGCGTGTCCGGCTACCAGCCGGAGGACGTGGTGTCCAAGGGTCGCGTCGGCCCGGGCAACATCCTCGCCATCGACACCCACACGGGCAAGATGCTGAAGACCGCCGACATCGACGGCGCGCTCAAGGCGAAGAACCCGTACCGCCAGTGGCTGAAGGAAAACGCCATCCGCATCGAGGCTTCCGAGCAGGAAGATCCCGTGCGTGGCGCCATGGACGCGGTACAGCTCAACACCTACCAGAAGATGTTCAACGTCTCCTTCGAGGAGCGTGACCAGATCATCCGGCCGATGGCCGAGAGCGCGCAGGAAGCGGTCGGCTCGATGGGCGACGACGCGCCGATGGCGGTGCTGTCCGCGCGCGTGCGCAACCTGTTCGACTACTTCCGCCAGCAGTTCGCGCAGGTGACCAACCCGCCGATCGACCCGCTGCGCGAAGCGATCGTCATGTCGCTGGAAACCTGCCTGGGCCGCGAGAGCAACATCTTCGAGGAATCGCCGGAACACGCGAAGCGCGTCATCATCGCCTCGCCGATCCTGTCCAGCGCCAAGTACGAAAAGCTGATGTCGCTGGCGCAGTTCCCCAACGAGCGCCTGAGCCTCCAGTACGACCCGGCCATCGGCCTGCAGGCGGCCATCAACGACCTGTGTGCGCGTGCCGAGGCGGCCGTGCGCGCCGGCAAGCCGTTCATCGTGCTGTCCGACCGTGGCCTGGAGCAGGGCAAGCTGCCCATCCACGCGGCGATGGCCACCGGCGCGGTGCACCACCACCTCACCGAGAAGGGCCTGCGCTGCGACTCGAACCTGATCGTGGTCACGGCCACCGCGCGCGACCCGCACCACTTCGCGGTGCTGCTGGGCTTCGGTGCCACGGCGGTGTACCCGTACCTGGCATACGAGATCATCTGCGACCAGATCGCGCGCGGCGACATCCTCGCCGACCCCGCCGAGGCGCAGAAGAACTTCCGCAAGTCCATCAACAAGGGCCTGATGAAAATCATGTCCAAGATGGGCATTTCCACCATCTCGTCCTACCGCGGCTCGCAGCTGTTCGAAGGCATCGGCCTGGGCAGCGACGTGGTGGACCTGTGCTTCCGCGGCGTACCGAGCCGCATCCAGGGCGCCAACTTCCAGGACATCCAGGCGGACCAGCAACAACTGGCCGATGACGCCTGGAAGGCGCGCAAGCCGATCGATGCCGGCGGCTTGCTGAAGTTCGTGCACGGCAAGGAATACCACGCGTTCAACCCGGACGTGATCCACGCGCTGCACAAGGCGGTGGACGGCGGCACCTTCGAGGACTGGAAGGAATACGCGGCGCTGGTGAACAACCGCCCGGTGGCCACCATCCGCGACCTGTTCGGCCTGAAGAAGGACGCGAAGGCGATCCCGCTCGACGAGGTCGAGCCGATCGAGAAGATCCTGCCGCGCTTCGACTCGGCCGGCATGTCGCTGGGCGCGCTATCGCCGGAAGCGCACGAGGCCATCGCGCTGGCGATGAACACCCTCGGCGGCCGCTCCAACTCCGGTGAAGGTGGCGAAGACCCGGCGCGTTACGGCACCGACCGCGTCTCGAAGATCAAGCAGGTGGCCTCGGGCCGTTTCGGCGTCACGCCGGCGTACCTGACCAGCGCCGAAGTGCTGCAGATCAAGATCGCCCAGGGCGCCAAGCCGGGCGAGGGCGGCCAGCTGCCGGGTGGCAAGGTGAACGAGCTGATCGCGCGCCTGCGTTACTCGGTGCCGGGCGTCACACTGATCTCGCCGCCGCCGCACCACGACATCTACTCGATCGAAGACCTCGCGCAGCTGATCTTCGACCTCAAGCAGGTGAACCCGCAGGCGCTGGTGTCGGTGAAACTCGTGGCCGAGCCGGGCGTGGGCACCATCGCCGCCGGCGTGGCCAAGGCCTACGCCGACCTGATCACCATCTCCGGTTACGACGGCGGTACCGCCGCGTCGCCGCTGAGCTCGATCAAGTACGCCGGCAGCCCGTGGGAACTGGGCCTGTCCGAAGCGCAGCAGGCGCTGCGCGCCAACGACCTGCGCGGCCGCGTGCGCGTGCAGACCGACGGCGGCCTGAAGACCGGCCTGGACGTGGTGAAAGCCGCGATCCTCGGTGCCGAGTCGTTCGGTTTCGGCACCACCCCGATGGTGGCGCTGGGCTGCAAGTACCTGCGCATCTGCCACCTGAACAACTGCGCCACCGGCGTGGCCACCCAGAACGACGCGCTGCGCCAGGCGCACTTCCACGGCACCGCGGAGATGGTCATGGCCTTCTTCCGCTTCCTGGCGATGGAAACGCGCGAGTGGATGGCGAAACTGGGCGTGCGCAAGCTCGAGGACCTCATCGGTCGCACCGACCTGCTGGAGATCCTGCCCGGCACCACCGCCAAGCACGCGCGCCTGGACCTCAAGCCGCTGATCGACAACGGCAATATCCCGGCCGACAAGCCGCAGTTCTGTCAGCAGGCGCGCAACCCGTCGTTCGACAAGGGCGAGCTCGCCGAGCGGATGGTCCAGCAGATGCTGCCGGCCATCGAGGGCAAGCAGGGTGGCGAGTTCCGCTTCGAGATATGCAACTGCGACCGCTCGATCGGCGCGCGCATTTCCGGCGAGATCGCCCGTCGCCACGGCGACAAGGGCATGGCGGATGCGCCCATCACCGTGCGCTTCACCGGCACGGCAGGCCAGAGTTTCGGCGTGTGGAACGCCGGTGGCCTGAACCTGTACCTGGAAGGCGATGCCAACGACTACGTCGGCAAGGGCATGGCCGGCGGCAAGATCGTCATCCGTCCGCCGCAGGGTTCGGCCTTCAAGTCGAACGAAACCGCCATCATCGGCAACACCTGCCTGTACGGCGCCACCGGCGGCAAGCTGTTCGCCGCCGGCCGCGCCGGCGAGCGCTTCGCCGTGCGCAACTCCGGCGCCCACGTGGTGGTGGAAGGCGCGGGTGACCACTGCTGCGAGTACATGACCGGCGGCTGCGTGACCGTGCTTGGCTCCACCGGTGTCAACTTCGGCGCGGGCATGACCGGCGGTTTCGCCTACGTGCTCGACCTCGAGCAGAACTTCTACGATCGCCACAACCCGGAACTGATCGAGCTGCACCGCATCAATTCCGAGGCCACCGAGGCGTACCGCGCGCACCTGCGCGGCATCATCGAGGAGTACGTGCGCGAGACCGGCAGTGAGTGGGGCGCCTACGTCCTCGACAACTTCGACGTGTTGCAGAACAAGTTCTGGCTGGTGAAGCCCAAGGCGGCCAACCTGAAGGAACTGTTCAAGACCACGCGCGCGAACCCGGCCTGAGGAATCGCAGACATGGCCAACAAGCAGCGACTCAACAACGATTTCCAGTTCATGGAACTGGAGCGGATCGATCCGGCTAAAAAGGACGCAGAGGTCCGCCGCAAGAATTTCGTGGAGATCTACGATCCGTTCCAGAAGGACGAGGTCGAGGAGCAGGCGCACCGCTGCCTCGCGTGCGGCAACCCGTACTGCGAGTGGAAGTGCCCGGTGCACAACTACATCCCGAACTGGCTGAAGCTGGTGTCGGAAGGCAACCTGTTCGAGGCGGCGGAACTCTGCCACCAGACCAACACGCTGCCGGAAGTGTGCGGCCGCGTGTGCCCGCAGGACCGCCTGTGCGAAGGCGCCTGCACGCTGAACGACGGCTTCGGCGCGGTCACCATCGGTTCGGCCGAGAAATACATCACCGACACCGCGCTGGCCCTGGGCTGGCGCCCGGACATGTCCAAGGTGGTGTGGACCAACAAGCGCGTGGCCATCATCGGCGCCGGCCCGGCCGGCCTCGGTTGCGCCGACGTGCTGGTGCGCAACGGCGTGCGCCCGGTGGTGTTCGACAAGCACCGCGAGATCGGTGGCCTGCTCACCTTCGGCATCCCCGAGTTCAAGCTCGAGAAGCCGGTGATGCAGCGTCGTCGCCGCGTGTTCGAGGAAATGGGCATCGAGTTCCGCCTGGGCGTGAACGTGGGCAAGGACGTGTCCTTCGACGACCTGCTCAAGGAATTCGACGCGGTGTTCCTCGGCATGGGCACCTACAACTACATGAAGGGCGGCTTCCCGGGCGAGAACCTGCCGGGCGTGTACGAAGCGCTCCCCTACCTGGTGTCGGTGGTGAACCGCCACCTGAAACTCGAAAAGAACCCTGTTGAATACATCAACATGGTCGGCAAGCGCGTGGTGGTGCTGGGCGGTGGCGACACCGCGATGGACTGCAACCGCACGGCCATCCGCCAGGGCGCGAAGAGCGTCACCTGCGCCTACCGCCGCGACGAGGAAAACATGCCGGGTTCGCGCCGCGAGGTGAAGAACGCGCGCGAGGAAGGCGTGGAGTTCCTGTTCAACCGCCAGCCGATCGAGATCGTGGCCGAGAACGGCGTGGTGGCCGGCGTGAAGGTGGTGGAAACGCGACTGGGCGAGCCGGACAACCGTGGCCGTCGCCTGCCGGAACCGATCCCGGGCTCCGAGGAGATCCTGCCGGCCGACGCCGTGCTGATCGCCTTCGGTTTCCGCCCGAGCCCCGCCAAGTGGTTCGAGCAGCACAACATCGGCATCGACAGCAGCGGCCGCGTGGTCGCGCCGGCGGAGTCGAAGTACAAGTTCCAGACGTCGAACCCGAAAGTGTTCGCCGGCGGCGACATGGTGCGCGGCTCCGACCTGGTGGTGACCGCCATCTACGAAGGCCGCCAGGCCGCCGAGGGCATCCTCGACTACCTGGACGTCTGATCGCGCACCGCTCTTCGCTCTCCGCTCTTCGTAGAGAGGGGGCCATGCCCCCGACGCTTTTGCTCTTTCAACGTATCGGGGGCATGGCCCCCTCGCTACAGAAGAGCTGTCGGGGGCATGGTCCCCTCTCTACATGAAAATGCTCGGGGGCATGGCCCCCTCTCTACAGGGTACAATCCCGCAGAGAGGGGGCCATGCCCCCGATGTTTTTTTGAGGGGTGGTGCCATGTCCGAACTGAAGAACGACCGATTCCTCCGCGCACTGCTGCGCCAGCCCGTGGACGTGACGCCGGTGTGGATGATGCGCCAGGCCGGTCGTTACCTGCCGGAGTACCGCGCCACGCGCGCCAACGCCGGTTCCTTCCTCGACCTGTGCAAGAACGCGCAGTTCGCCTGCGAAGTCACCCTGCAGCCGCTGGAGCGCTTCCCGCTCGACGCCGCCATCCTGTTCTCCGACATCCTCACCGTGCCGGACGCCATGGGCCTGGGCCTGTACTTCGAGGAAGGCGAGGGCCCGCGCTTCCGCAAGACGGTGCGCACGGAAGCCGACGTGGCCGCGCTGCCGGTGCCGGATGCGCAGAAGGACCTCGGCTACGTGATGGAGTGCGTGCGCGTCATCCGCCGCGAGCTCAACGGCCGCGTGCCGCTGATCGGCTTCTCCGGTAGCCCGTGGACGCTGGCCACGTACATGATCGAGGGCGGCTCCTCCAAGGAATTCCGCCACACCAAGACCATGCTGTACTCGCAGCCGCAGGTGCTGCACGCGCTGCTCGACAAGCTCGCGCAGGCGGTCACCGCCTACCTCAACGAGCAGATCCGCTCGGGCGCGCAGGCGGTGCAGATCTTCGACACCTGGGGCGGCGCGCTGAGCGCGGCGGCCTACCGCGAGTTTTCACTCGCCTACATGCAGAAGATCGTGAACGGCCTGATCCGCGAGCACGAGGGCCGCAAGGTGCCGGTGATCCTGTTCACCAAGGGCGGCGGCCAGTGGCTGGAAGCGATGGCCGACACCGGCGCCGATGCGCTGGGCCTGGACTGGACCACGGACATCGGCACCGCGCGCGCACGCGTGGGCAGCCGCGTGGCGCTGCAGGGCAACATGGACCCGTCGGTGCTGTACGGCACGCCGGCGCGCATCCGCGAGGAAGTGGCGAACATCCTCGCTGCGTTCGGCAAGGGCAATGGCCACGTGTTCAACCTGGGCCACGGCATCTCGCAGTTCGCGGACCCGGAGCGCGCGAAGGTGTTCGTGGCGGCCGTGCACGAGCTGAGCGCGGCCTACCACATGTAGAGAGGGGGCCATGCCCCCGATAAAAAAACGCCGCGCAATGCGCGGCGTTTTTGTTTGCGACGAACAGGCTCAGGTGCCGATCCTGCGCAGCTGGAAGATGCTCTTCGCAATCGCCACCACGGTGCCGTTGGCGTCCTTCAGCTCCGATTCCCACTCGTAGTCGGACTTGCCGTTGGCCTCGGTCTCCGCCTGCACTTTCTGGATGAATTCGTCGGACACCTTCACCTCGATCCACACGTCACTGGTGGCCGGGCGACGGAAGCGGATGCTCATGTCGCGCACGATCGGGTAGTACTTGGTGGTGTCGAAAGACGACAGGAAGATGGCGCCGCCGGGGAACTCGGCGAGGGTGAACAGCGCGCCGGCGTACATGGTGCCCACGTGGTTCTTGTTGCCTTCGAACGGCATGCGCATCTTCGTGTAGCCCTTCTCCAGCTGCTCCACCACCAGGCCGGTGTTGGCGATGAAGGGCATGCCCTTGGCGATGGCGGTGCGCATCTGTTCCGAGTTGTAGTCCACGAAGATCTCCTTACAGGTTAGGTAGCTGGTCGAGCTTGTTGGCGCGGATCATGGCCTTCACGTCGGCGACATAGGCGTCGCCGCGCTCCGAATAGGCAGTCAGGCTGCCGGCCAGCGCGGTGCCGGTGATCTGCTTGCTGGCGGCGCGCAACTTCTCGCGCTGCATGCGCAGGGCGCGGTAGGCACCGTGGCTGTTGATGTTGTGCATGTACGCCTTCACGCTGTCTTCCGGCGAGTCGAACACGCGCAGGTCACCGGCACCGGGCGCGGGTACGCCGCAGTCCTTGCCGTAGCAGTAATGGCCGAAGAAATTGTTGGCCTCGCGGGTGATCTGCGAGCGCCCCCAGCCGGACTCGATGGCGGCCTGCGCCACCAGCAGCGAAGACGGCACGATGTCCACGCGGCGGCGCAGCGAGGCAAAGAATTCCGGGTTGCGGCGCGCGGCCGGGTCGAGGTCGTAGTCGGTGGCCATCTGCTTGAGCCACTCGAAGTCCTCGCGGCTGATGTCGTCCTCGCCGGCGAGTTCCTGCTCGATGCGGTTGATGCGCTCGCGGTCCACCAGCAGGCGCGCGTTCTCGGCCTGCACCATCGGCAGCAGCAGCGCGATGAACAGCCGTTTGCGCTCGCGGATCTGCTCGAGGGTCTCCGCTTTCACCGGCGGCGGCAGCACGATCGGCGGCGGCGGGGGTGCCGGCGGGGGCGTGCAGTGCGCCAGCAGCGCGGAAAACAACGCCACGCCGCCGCCCAGCACGAGCAGTAACGCGGTGACGGCAACGAACTGGCGTTTCATGGTGTCAGGTCAGCGGGCCGGCAGGGTGCGCGCGAGCGGGAAGGTCATGCGGAAGTTCGGGATCTTCACCGCCGCCAGCACTTTCGCGCCGCTCACGTCGGGGAACAGCGCGTTGTCGAAGCGCCACGACACCACGCGGCCCGGACGGATCCAGCCGCCGGACGACGGCGCGTAGAAATAATCCTGGCTGTTGTAGCGCTGGGCGAGCGTGCGCATGGCTTCGGGCACGAGGCCGCCGAGCATCGGCAGGGAGAACGGCCAGGTCGCCTTCAGCTTCAGCTCTGCCATCACGGTGCCGTTGTCGCGCAGCACGATGTGGTCCTCGCCGCTGCCACCGGCGTTGTACTGCACGTCGAAATCGCAGCGGTCCTTGGGAATGCCCCAGTTGCGGCGGCCGTTCACCACGCTGTCCCAGGTGGACACGAGGATGCGGCTGATCGACAGGTGACGCTTGCCGTCGGCGAACGGGAAATTGCCGGGGATCAGCAGCAGCTCGTGGTAGGGGCCGGCATCCGATTTCGCGTAGTCCACGAACATCATCAGCGCGTAGCCGCCGCGGCCCTGGCCGCGCAGCGAGCGATCCATGAAGTCATCGCGCGCCGGCGAGTCGGCCGGCAGTTTCATGGCGATGATCCAGCCCTGGCCGGTGAGGTCCCAGGGAGCGGGCTTGAGCGGAACGGTGGGGAGCGAGGAGTCGGGTTGCAGCATGACGGAGTCCCTGGGGGTCAGGCCGGCTTCATGGCCAGCAGCCAGTCGGGAATGTCGGGGCCTGACCGGCGCGCCATGATAGCGAGCGCGGAGCGTGAGCGGGACACCCAGCCATCACCGCGTTCCCGCAGATCCTGCCAGGCGCGCTCCACGTCCCAGGGACGCCTTTCGCGCAGAAGGCAGAGCAGTGCGTGAGCCTGCTGCAGGTCCTTGTCTGCCTTGGTGGCCTGCGCGGCGGGTCTTTCCACCGCAACCAGCAACTTGTGCAGGGCATAGCGGGCAGGGTCGGGCACGTTGGCAAGGGTGGCCTTGCTGGCCGCAAACAGCGCGGCCTGCTGGCTGTCCTGCAGGAGGTACTCCATGAATTTCAGCGGTTGCAGCGTCACGCCCAGCCCCTCGTGAGCCAGCGGCTGGCTGCCTTCGCGATGAAGGGTGGTGAGGAAGTCGATCTGGAATGCCGGATCGCGCGGGTTCAGCCACGTGGCGCCAGTCTTGCCTGAGGCGCCCAGACCTGGCAGCAGTCCCATCTGCAGTGATTCCAGGGCGTTGCCGGCATGGACTTCTATATCCGCGGGCAGCGCGATGGCGAGGTTGCGCCCGGCATGGGCGAAGTCGATGTCCTGCGTGCGGGTCAGCGTGTGCCAACTCACGCCCAGCATGTTGCCGAAGGCCAGGAAGGCGTGAGTCCCGACCAGGATGCCTCCGGCGCGGAAGAAGCCGTATTCGGCCAGGCGGGCAATCACACGGTAGTGCTGGGTGGAGAGTGGTGCACAGCCCAGGGCCTCGGCCGCGCGGGCCAGACGACCGAGGCTGTCGTCACTCGCGGGCTCCTTGCGCTGCTCGACAAGGGCGCGCACGGCATCGCTGTCCGGACCGACGTAAACCTGGCGCAGGCGGCCGCCAAGGTCGTAGTACTGGTAGTACCAATAGCCCGAGCCCTTCACCTGCTTGTGCGAGAAGGATCCGGGGATGTCGGCGATGGTCTGCCGGAAGCCGGCACCCTGGCAGGCCTCAAGCAGTTGCGCGTAGGCCGTCTGGGCGGCGGGGGAGAGCTCAGTAAACATCCGGTTATACTATGATTTTCACGATCATAGTATAACCGCCATTGGTCAGATTTCCTTCTGCGCCGCCATGTGCCGGTCGCGCATGAACAGGTACAGCGGCCCGGCGAAGGCGAAGGCCACGCAGAAGGTCAGCACGATGTAGACCCAGGTGTGCTTCATGCCGATGCGGCGCGACTCGTGGATCATCCAGGTGATGAAGGCGGCGCAGGCGATGGTGATGTCCCAGCCGATCGACGACGACGCGTGGTTGGCGAACACGCCGTCAATGAACGGCTGCAGTACGAATGCGCTGCCGTTTTCCTGCATGAAGGCGATGTTGTGGTACCAGGTCAGGCAGAGCCCGGCGATGGCCAGGCCCAGGTAGATGATCTGACGTTTCGGCATGGGTCAGTCGCAGGGGCGCACGTCGACTTCGACGTTGCCACCTTCCTCGTTTTCAGTTTCCACCGGCTTCTTGCCGAAACTCAGGCCGCCGAAGGACGTCTTCCAGCGCTGCAGCGCCAGTTCGGACTCGGTGTCGCTGCGTGTCTTGCCCGGGATGATCAAGTTGTCGGCCAGGCGGCCGAGCAGTTGCAGCATCTTGTCCTTCATCAGTGCCGGCTGGTAGTGCTGCACCACGTAGATGAATTCACCGCGCTTGAACAGCAGGAAGCCGTAGTAATAGGTACCGCGGATGAGCGGGTCGTTGCGGTCGGTGACGCGGCCGGAATCCACGTTCAGGTCCAGCACCACGAACAGTGCGCGCGGCTCGCGGTCCTTGAGGAACTCGCGCACCACGGTGTCGGCGTCCTCGATGGCCTTGCCGCCGGGCAGCACTTCGCGCAGGTAGTTGTTCATCACCGAGTTGAGCAGCGTCTGGTCGGACGCGAAGCGCGGCGCCTGCGCCATCGGGTGCTCGTCGATCTTCAGGTAATCCACGCGGAAGAAGCGGCCCTGCGCGTCCCAGAAAGTGGTGGAACCACCGGCGGCGTTGCAGCGCTCCTGCACGTCCACCTGGCCGCGGAACGGGCTCAGGTACAGCGGCACGCCGTAGGCGGCGCGCGGCGAGTAATAGACATCGTCCTCGGTCATACCCTGCAGGCGCGTGGTCGAGCAGCCGGCGAGCGAGGCGAGGGTGGCGGCCAGGGCGGCCATGGCAATCCAGCGCATTGTTTTCATTATTGTTTTCCAGACGTGCCCCGGTGGGGATACCGATGATACCGTCCCCGGCCGCGCTCTACTACCAATCGGGGGCATGGCCCCCTCGCTACATATCGGGGGCATGGCCCCCTCTCTACGAAGAGCGAGGAGGGGTCACCGCTGGTGCTTGGTCCGCTTGTCCTCGTAGAGGCGGGCGTCGGCCAGGCGCAGCAGGGCCTGGGCATCGGGCACCCCGTCCTCGCGGGAGCAGGCGGCCCCCAGGCTCAGCTTCACCGGCACCGGGGCGCCGCCGTACACCAGCGGCGAGCCGGCAAAGCGATTGCGCAGGCGCTCGCCCATCTGGCGGGCCTCCACCTCGGTCTGGCCGGGCAGTACCAGCACGAACTCGTCGCCGGCGAAGCGGAAGGCGCAGTCGGAGGTGCGGATGGCCGCGGACAGTTCGCGGGCCACGTGGTGCAGGTAGGCGTCGCCGGCGTCGTGGCCGAGCTTGTCGTTCACCTGCTTGAAGTCGTCGCAATCGAGGAACACCACCGCCAGCGGCACCTCCTGGCGGCGCGCGCGCTCGAACTCGCGGTGCAGGATCTGCTCGAGCTCGCGGCGGTTGGGCAGGTGGGTGAGCGGGTCGCGGGTGGCCAGCACGCGCAGTTGCTCGTGGGCGGTGACGTTGGCCAGGCAGATGGACACCTTCACCGCCAGCTGGCGCAGGAAAAACGTGTCCTTGTCCGGGGAAAACCGCCCGGCATCGCCGTCGCCCTGGTTGAAGCTGCCGATGATGCGCCCCTCGAAACGGATGGGGGCGATGGCCATGGAGCCGAGGCTGCCGCGGAAGGCCGGCGGTACCAGCGGCAGGTAGCGGTCCAGGCCGGCGTTGACCAGGTGCGGGTCGTCGCCGGTGCCCACCAGCGCGTTGAAGGTGCGCTGCTCGACGATCACCAGGTGGTTGCGCGTTTGCGGCGACTGCTGCAGGTCGGCGATCAGCGAGGTGATGGCCTCGTCGTGCACCAGGGTGAGCCACACGTGGGGGATGTTGAACTGCTGCTCGATCTGGGTGAGCAGGTTCTCGAAGAGGTCGCGGAAGCGGGTGGTGCCAAGGATGCTGCTTTCAATGTCGAACAGCTTGCGGACGATCTGCTCGTTGCGGCGCAGGGTGCTGATGAGTTCGTCGATATCCATTCGCGGCATCTACGCTTGACCGGGCGGGGGCGCCGCCTGAGCATACGCCACCGATCGAAACCTGTCGCGAATGCCACCATGACCGAAACCGACGCCCTGCTGGCGCGCATCACCGAGCTGGAAAGCCGCCTGGCGTTCCAGGACGACACCGTGGACCAGCTGAACAAGGTGGTGGTGGAGCAGGACCAGCGGATCGCCCGCCTCGAGGCCCTGCTGCGCCGCACCCGCGAGCAGGTGGAGATGCTGGTGCCGCTGATGCACGGCACCCCCGGCGAAGAGCCCCCGCCGCCGCATTATTGATACACCCCTGCTTTTCTGTAGAGAGGGGGCCATGCCCCCGATTTGTTGAAAAGCGAAAAGCTCGGGGGCATGGCCCCCTCTCTACATTTTTTTGGGGTGGTCAGAAGGGGCGCTTCTTGCCGATCAGGGGTGATTTTCCGACCACGGTGTTGCCCGCCGGCCTGTCGCGGTGGCCAAGTCCGGCGGCATCCAGGTCCGGCTGCAGCGCCCTTTGCGCAGGCGCCGGCTTCGCGCTGCGAATGCTTTCCATCCCGTCGTTCCAGGCATGCAGCATGTTGCGAATCACGTCGGCCCGCTCGGGGTACTCGCGGGCCATCGGCAGCAGTTCGCGGCCGGTTTCCGTAGCGGCCTCGCACAGGCATTCAGTCATTTCCCGGAAGCGAGAGGGCGAAATGCCCAGCCGCACATTGAACAGTCGCTGCAGCGACTTTCCGGCCACCCACGACTTGCGGCCTTCGATGCTGAGCCCGGGAATATTCCGCGCAAATTCCGGGTAAGCCTGCGTCGTCACCACGGCATAGGCAGGTGCCAGTTCGACGTCGTCCGCGCACGTGTAGCAGAGCGCGAGATTCTTGCTGTGCTGGTCGGCGTTGCGGATCACGTAACTGGACAGGATCAGCCAGCCCAGTCGTTCCAGGTCGCGCACAGCCGTGCCGGGCGCCAGGTAGGTGCGAAGTGCCCGCAGCGCTTCTTCGGTGGTGGGTGCGTATTTTTCCTCGGGGGGACGGCCCAGCAGGTTGCAGGCGTCTTCCAGGCCGCGGTGCGGATGACCATGCCCATCCACATCGAAGCGGGTCACCGCCAGCACGCGGCCATCGTCGGACAACCGTGAATCCACCACCGGCAGCGCGCCGGTGCGCCGCAACACGGCGAGTGAATAGTGTTCGTTCATGGCCAGGAACGGGGTGCGTTCCCCCGATCCCTTCACCAGGTAACGCCCGGTGCGCAACGTCACGCGGCCGCTGACGATTGGCGTGTGGTCTGGCGGCGCGAGGAACTTCGGGTATACGCCGGACACCGCATTCAGTGCGTGTTCGCGCACCAGCGCTTCGAAAGCGGCTGCGCTGTTGTCGCCGTGCAGCACGCGTTGCAGGTCGAAGGCGGTTACGGGACCTGCATCCGGTTTGCCCTCCGGTACTACGGTGACGCGACCGATGCCCGAGCCGCCGACGAGCGCGAGCAGCGACAGGTCGGTGCCGTCGAGGTAGCGCCCGAATGATTCGCGAAGGATGCCCAGCAGGTAGCCCTCGGGCAGGTTCTGGCGAAAGAACGGGTGCAGCGCGCGTGGCCATATCCACGGGCGCGCACGCACCGGCATGGTCAATGACACGAAGTCGCTTTCCGCGGCATCCCGGTCGTAGAGCAGAACGTAGTCTTCTGCCTCCCGGAACAGCGAGGCGACCTTGCGTCCGTTGACGCGTACCTCCAGCCTCACGAGCGGCCACCCTGGCGTTGCTCGGCGAGGATGTCATCGAGCGTGCGGCGATGGCCGGCTGGCCGGACCAGCAACTCCTGGTCCAGAGCGGTGAGCAGGCGCAGCAGGGCCGAGACGCTCATGTCCCCCTGGCTGGCCGCTTCCATCCGGGCCACGGTGACGCGCGCCACGCCGGCGCGGCTGGCCAGCTCCGCTTGGCTGAGGCCTGCCTCGCGGCGGAGAAGGCGCAGGGCTTCGGCGACGGATGCGAGATCGTTCATATGTCTCTTTGGAGATGCATAAAGGCTTTAGGTGACCCATAATGTGTCTCCAAAGATACACCTATTGTAGAGAGGGGGCCATGCCCCCGATTTGTTGAAAGGCGAAGAGCGTCGGGGGCATGGCCCCCTCTCTACAGGGAAGCATCGCCGGGGCAGATGTCCCAGTGGGGGTAGTCGCCGATTTCCGCGGCAAGCCCCGCGCGTAGCGGGTTGGCAACGATGTAATCCGCGATGGCATGCGCATTTTCGTGGCGGCGCAGCGCGCGGTCATGAAAGCCCGGTTGCCAGACGAAGCGATGCGCGGGCGCGCAGTGTGCGTTGACCAGTCGCGCGGCGCGCGACTTCATGGTGCCCACCAGCACGGCAAGGCTTTGTGCATTCTCCAGCGACACCAGCCAGTGAATGTGGTCGGGCATGACCACGAAGGCGAACGTGCAAGCGTCACCGCGTGCATCGGCGTGACGCATGGCCTCGATCACCTGGCGGGCGATGGCGAAGTCGGCCATGAACGGGCGACGTTGGTGGGTGACGGCGGTGATGAGGTATTGCTGGCCGGACGCACTGTGGCGACCGAGGCGAAGATGACTCTGCTGTCTCATGGCGCAGAGCATGCAGCGCGGGCCGTCCGCCCTTAAGCAGACATCGCCGCCACGTTCTGTAGGGAGGGGGCCATGCCCCCGATGCTCTTTGCCTTTCAAAAAATCGGGGGCATGGCCCCCTCTCTACGAAGAGCGGAGAGCGAAGAGCGCCGGTCAGTCGCGGAAGTTGTTGAACTGCAGGGGGATGCCGATCTTGCCGTTCTTGATGAGGGCGATGGCTTCCTGAAGGTCGTCGCGCTGCTTGCCGGTGATGCGGACCTTGTCGCCCTGGATGGAGGCCTGAACCTTCATCTTCGCTTCCTTCACCAGCGCGACGATCTTCTTGGCGTGCTCCTGGTCGATGCCTTCCTTCACGGTGAGCGTCTGGCGCAGTTCCTTGCCGGCGCCTTCCACCTTGCCTTCCTCGAGGCAGGTGATGTCGATGCCGCGCTTGATCAGCTTGGCCTCGACGATCTCGCGCACCTGCTTGAGCTGGAAGTCGGCGGTGGCCACGAGGTGGATCACGGTCTTTTCCAGGCGCACCTCGGCACCGGTGCCGCGCAGGTCGAAACGCTGCTCGATTTCACGCACCGCCTGGTCGATGGCGTTGGTGACTTCGTGCATGTTGATCTCGGAAACGGTGTCGAACGACGGCATGCCGCGGGTCCCCATCATGTAGAGAGGGGGCCATGCCCCCGATGCGATTGATCTTAGCAAATCGGGGGCATGGCCCCCTCGCTACGAAGAGCGACTCGGGGGCATGGCCCCCTCTCTACGAGGAGCAATGGCGGGTGTAGGGGGTTACGGTCTTGCGGATTTCCTTGGCGCGTTGCTGGACCTCCCAGGCGTCGCGGGTGGCCTGCATGCGCAGCCAGAAGGCCGGGTCGGTGCCGAACACGAGCGAAATTCGCATCGCCATCTCGGCGGTGACGGGTGCGCGTGCATTGACCAGTTCGGAGACGGTCTTGCGCGACACACCGAGCAACTCGGCCGCCTTGGCCTGGGTCAGGCCGAGGGCGTGAAGGTACCCGTCCCGCAGTACTTCGCCGGGGTGGGCGGGGTTGAACATGCCCTTATCGGGCGCGCGCGCATTCATGGTGGTCACCTTGCTGCGAGTGGCAGCGCCGATCAGTGGTAGTCCTCATAGTCCAGCGACCCGGTGCCGTTGGGTGTAAAGCGAAAGGTCAGGCGCCAGTTTGCCTGCACTGTCATTGCCCATTCGTCTTGACGCGCGCCTTTCAATGGATGGAGCCCGAATGCCGGCGAACGGGCGCCCGGCGGTGAAATGTCGGAGGGGGCTCGTGCGGCTTCAAGCACGGTGAGCAGGATTCTCAGTCTGGGCGCGTGCTGTGCCTTGATGCCGCGGGTGCTACCGGTGCGGTAGAACTCTTCCAGCCCCTTGTGCCTGAACGAACTGATCATGAGTGTAACCCATTGCGTTACATCCGTGTAGCGATGGGGTGCACTTTGCCGAATGGCAGCGGCGCCGGTGAGTGGCGATTGGCGTTGAACGGTGCGGGAGGGAGGCGCGGGTCGGGGTAGGAAAAAGCGTCGGGGGCATGGCCCCCTCTCTACGAAGAGCAGGATGTAGCGAGGGGGCCATGCCCCCGATATCAGTTCAGCCGCGCATGGCCGCCGCGACGCGCGCGAGCGTGTCGTTGTCCGGCACGGTGCCGGGGTGCGGATTGGCCGGGTGCTGCTCGGGGTGCAGCACGAAGGCGAGCGCCTCGGGGGTGGGCACGCACTTGAGGAAGAAGCGCTCGTGCTCGGCGCGCTCGTCGGCGGTGAGCGGGGCGTTGCGCAGGCGATCGATGAGGATCACCAGCTGGTGCAGGGAAACGTACTGGCAGCAGGACATGGACTTGCTCCGCTTTCCTGTAGAGAGGGGGCCGTGCCTCCGATAGCTCTTCTGTAGAGAGGGGGCCATGCCCCCGATTATCCCATCAACGCGAAAAGATCGGGGGCATGGCCCCCTCTCTACGAAGAGCGAAGGGCGAAGAGCAATCGGGGGCATGGCCCCCTCTCTACGAGGAGCGGGCGGCGCCGTCGGCGGTGGCCTGGGCGCGGAGGAGGGCCTTTTCGGCTTCGCTGGGCAGGCCCATCACGCTGGTGGTGATCAGGTGCGGCGGGATCTGCGGGCGGATCTGCGCGTGCAGGGCCGGCAGTTCGGTCCAGTGGATGCCCGGGCGCATGTGGTGGGCGGCGTGGTAGCCCAGGTTCCAGCTGGTGAGGTTGTACAGGCGGTTCTCCACGCTGCGCGAGGCCACCAGGTGGTTGTCCAGCGCCAGGCCGGAGTGCTGCAGGTAGGTGTTGTCCAGCAGCAGCACCAGCATCAGCAGCATGGGCACCACGAACACGATCAGCGCCATCAGCGGGTCCAGCGCCACGAAGGCCAGCAGCACCAGGTTGCTGAGCACGAACATGCGCTTGAAGCGGGTGAACAGCACCGGGTAATGGCGGCCGATCCGCCAGATCTCGGGGTAGATGCGCGCGGCCTGCACGAAATCGTAATAGAGGCGGTGCATCCTGCGACCGTCCTTGTGCTGCCAGGCCGACGGGTCCGTGTCCGGGTGCAGGTATTCGTGGTGGTGGCCGATGTTGTGGTGGATGGTCCAGGAGTAGGGGCTGGTGCCGGTCTGCAGGTACATCACCACCTCCAGCAGCCGGTTGAGCGGGCGGCGGGTGAAGATGTTCACGTGGTGGTGGTTGTGGCAGATGGCCCCGCAGGACACCTGGGCCAGCATCAGCAGGGCCACGTAGCCGGCCGCGTGCCAGGGGTTGTCCACGGCGAAGAACACGGTGAGCTGCAGGGCGAACACGCCAAGCACGAACAGCGCGGCCGGGATGTCGGCGCGGTGGCGGAAGAGGGTCATGGCTACTACATACGGCTGAGCAGGGAGTGCCGTGACTCTAAGGTCATTGGGCGGGACGTTCCACCCCAGAAATGTGCGTATACGGTAAACGGGTTACCCCGGCCGGTATCCCCTGTAGAGAGGGGGCCATGCCCCCGATTTGTCGATTAAAGCAAAAGCTCGGGGGCATGGCCCCCTCTCTACGAAGAGCGGGGGGGGGTGCTTAGTGGCTGATTTGCTAAACAAAATACGGGCATCGGGATGGCGGCTGGGGCATAATCGCGGCCCCGCCTGCAAGCAGCATCCGTGGCATGGAAGATGCGACGGATGCAAGGCACGACCGGGGCAAGTCCCAGGCACCCGCGACCGCATGGCGCGCCGGTGCACCCGGGCAAGGCGAACAGGATGGTGCAGCCGGCGCGTGGCGCCGCCACCCAATGCAATTTCAGGACATTCAGGACGGACACCGATGAGGAAGATTTCCCTGCTGCTGGCCGCCACCATGGCGCCGGTCATCGCCAACGCAGCGCTGGCACCCGAGCCGGCAGTGATCCGCACCGACCTGCACGACATCGTGCCCACGCTGAACCTCGGCGTTGCGCAGGACAGCAACTTCTACGGCGAGCCGGCCGGCGGCGAGAACGAAACGCTGATTCTCACCGTGAGCCCGGGCGTATTGGTGCGCGTGGGTGACGACGAGGAATTCGGCGAACTCAAGGCGCAGGTCACCGGCGGTTTCGTCACCGACAACAGCGACGACAACTTCCTGGACTACACCTTCGGTTTGAACGGCCGCAGCATGCTCAAGGCCAACCTCGCCATGAGCGGCGGCATGGGCATCCGCCAGGGCCACGATCCGCGCGGCAGTGGCAACACGCGCGGTTGCCGCGTGGATGGTGGCCTGCCGGTGTGTGACGCCGAGCCGGATACTTACCGCGAAACCGCCGCCAACGGCGCCATGGCGCTGGGCCAGTCCGGCAGCCGTGGTCGCCTGGTGCTGAGCGGCGACCTGACTCGCCGCAACTACACCAACAACGAACTGCGCACCGATTTCCTCGACTACGACAAGACCGGCATCGGCGCGAAGTTCCTGTGGAAAGTCGGTGGCCGCACCGACGCCACCGCCGAGGTGAACCTGTCGCGCTACGACTACACCGCCGGCAACAGCGCCGACAACACCGGCCTGGAATACCTGCTGGGCGTGGAGTGGGACGTGTCCGGCAAGACCACCGGTTACGCCAAGGCCGGTATGCAGGAAAAGAACTTCAAGGATGCTGTGCGCGAAGACCTCAGCGACCCGTCCTACAAGGTGGGCGTGAAGTGGTCGCCGAGCGAACGCAACCTGCTGGACCTGAGTCTCGCCCAGTCGTACAGCGAAAGCGACGTGCCGGGTGCCGACGCCAAGAAAACCGAAACCGTGTCGGCGCGCTTCTCGCACCTGCTCACCGAGCGCGTGGAACCGTGGGTGAGCGTGTCGCAAGCCACCACCACCTACGAAGGCGCCACCCGCGAAGACGAAGCCAGTGACCTCGGTTTCGGCGTGGACTACAAGTTCCGTCGCTGGGCACTGTTCGGGCTGTCGTACCGGACGCACGAAGACGATTCCACCGATAACACGCTCGACTACGACCGCGACGTGATCGCCCTCAACGCCGTCCTGACGCTCTGACGGGGCCACGCGCCCGGATAACGCATGACCGTTTCCTTCCTGCAGTACACGCAGCGGCTCCTGGCCGCTGTGTTTGTTTTGGCGGTCGCGCTGGCCGGTACCGGCTGCGCGCTGGCCGACAGCTCCATCTTCACCAGCGAAGCGCGGCTGGTCGTGCCCGGCGAAAATGCGCCGGCCGCCGCGCAAGCAGCACCGGCCGCACTGCCCGCACAGGCCGCGCCATCCACGCCGGACGCTGCGACCGGCACTGCGACAAGCACCGCGCCCGCGGCCATGCCGCCGGTCACCAGCGGTGGCGACGGCTACCGCCTGGGCGTGGGCGACAAGCTGGGCATTGTCGTGCTGGGCGAGGAAGACCTGTCGCTGCAGGTGCTGGTGAACGACCAGGGCGCCATCAACTACCCGTTCCTGGGCGAGCTGAAAGTGGCCGGCCTCACCATCGCGCAACTGCGCCAGCAGATCACCACGGGCTTGCAGCCGGAATACCTGCTCAACCCGAAAGTCACCGTGCAGGTGCTGGAATACCGCCACTTCTTCGTGAACGGCGAAGTGCAGAAGCCGGGCGGCTTCCCGTGGCAGCCGGGCATGACCGTGCGCAAGGCCGCCTCGCTGGCCGGCGGGTTCTCGCCGCGCGCCTCGCGCAGCCGCCTGTTCATCATCCGCGACGCCGACCCCAACCGCATGCCGGTGCAGGTGGACGTGGATGCGCCGGTGGCGCCGGGCGACATCATCACCATCGATCAAAGTTTCTTCTGAGTAACGCCCAGTCATGAACCGGCAACCGGAACAGGCCGCGCCCGACACCTTCGCGGCCGGCGACGAAATCGACCTGCGCGACCTGTGGGAAACCTTCAGCCCGTGGAAGTGGCGCGTGCTGCTGGTGGCGCTGCTGGTGGCGGCGGTGGCCTACGTGGTGGCCAGCAACATCACGCCGCTGTACCCGGCCACCACCACCCTGATGGTGGAAGCGCAACAGGCCAAGGCACTGAAGATCGACCAGGTCTATGACCTGGAATCCACCGGCAGCGAATACTACGAAACGCAGTTCGCCATCGTGCGCTCGCGGGAAATTGCCCGCCGCGTGGCCGCGCAACTGGACCTGGTGAACGACGAATTTTTCTACAGCGAGAAGCCCGGCCTGAAAGCGCGCGTGCTCGGCTGGGTGCTGCCCGCGGAGAGCAAGCCGGCGCGCAGCGACGCCGAGAAACTGGACGCGGTCGCTGGCCGCCTGCAGGAGGCACTGCGCATCGAGCCGGTGCGCAAGACGCAACTGGTGAAGATCAGCATCGAGCACCCGGACCCGCGCAAGGCGGCGCTGATCACCGACGCCATCGCCAACACCTACATCGAGAACCAGATGGAGGTGCAACTGCAGATCACGCGCAGCGCCGCCACCTGGCTGGGCAGCCGCCTCACCGACCTGAAGAGCAAGCTCGAGCAGTCCGAGGGCGAACTGCAGGGCTTCCTGGAAAAGAACAACCTGGTGAACCTGCAGGGCGGGCAGGGCTCGCAGGGCGTGCAGGCGGTGCCGGCCGAAGAGCTCAAGGAACTGAACAAGCAGCTCTCCGCGGCGCGCGGTGAAACCACCGAGCTGTCGCGCCGCTACGGCGAACAGCACCCCAAGCTGCTGGAAGCGCGCGACAAGCAGCGCGCCATCGAACTGGAATACAACGCCAAGCTGCGCGAGATCCAGGAGATCAGCCGCAAGGAGGCGCGCATGCGCCAGTTGCAGCGCAACGTGGAAGTGAATCGCTACCTCTACGACACCTTCCTGCAGCGGGTGAACGAAACCGCCGAGAGTGGCAAGTGGGAAGCGCCCAGCGCGCGCATCGTGGACGCCGGTGTGGCGGCTACCGCGCCGGCCAAGCCGCGCAAGAGCCTGATCGTGATGGTGGCGTTCCTGCTCACCTTCATGCTGGCCACCGCCAGCGTGTTCGTGGCGGCGCTGCTGGACCGCGGCGTGAAGACCCCGCAGCAACTGCGTGACATCGGCGTGGCGCCGCTGGGCGTGTTGCCGCTGCTGAAACTGCCGCGCGACGGCAACCCCTACCAGGCCACGCTGGAGCTGCACGACCGCGCCTTCGACGAGGCAGTGAAATCGCTGCGCACCAACATCATCCTGGATGACGTGGTGGCGCGCCGCGGCGTGCTGGCGGTGACCTCCACGGTGCCGGGCGAAGGCAAGACCACGGTGGCGCTGTGCCTGGCGCGCTCGCTGGCGGAACTGGAAACCGTGCTGCTGATCGACGCCGACCTGCGCAAGCCGTCGGTGCAGCGCGCGCTGGGCCTGCCGCCGGGCGGCAAGGGCCTGGCGCAGTTGCTGGCGCGCGTGAACAGCTTCGATGACTGCGTGGTGAAACTGGCCGACAACCTGCACGTGATCCCGGCCGGTGCCATTCCGCCGAACCCGTCGGAACTGTTGTCTTCGGCGCGCTTCGCGCAGTTGCTGGAAGACCTGAAGACGCGCGGCTACGACCGCATCGTGATCGACACCGCGCCGCTGGGCGCGGTGAGCGACGCGCTGGTGGTGGGTGCGCAGTCGGATGGCGTGGTGTACGTGGTGCACGCCGACCGCACCAGCCGCGAAGCGGTAGCGGACAGCGTGCATCGCCTGGGCGAGCGTGGTTCGCGGGTGGCCGGTGCGGTGCTCAACCAGGTGGGTGAAGACCTGCTGCAGCGGCACCAGTACCACTACTACGGCTACTACGGCCGCTACGAAGGCTACACCGACAACGCCAAGGGTTGACGGGCATGCGGCGCGCCCCGGCACTCACGGTTGGCGCGGTGATCGCCGCGCTGCTGCTGTACGTGCTGGCCGGCGAACTGCTGCAGGTGTGGGTGGGCATGCACACCGACACCTGGGGCGAGCGCCGCGACTTCGGGCGCGCAGGCGACGAAGCCGAGTGGCAGCGGGTGCGCAACGCGCTCGACGGTGCCACCGCCATCTGGCCCTGGAAAACGTCCCTGCAGATCGACCGTGCGCGCGTGGCGCTGTTCGGCGTGTACGGCGGCTTCGTGCCGGATGCCGAGGCGGGCGTGCAGGTGCTGGCGGCCATCGCGCAGGCGAAAGCACAGCGCATGGCAGACGGCGAACTGCTGGTGCTGGAAGTGCGCGGGCACGTGCTGGCGAACGACGTGGCCGGTGCGCGCGACGCGGTGCAGCGGCTGATGCGTGCTGCACCGCATGCGCGCCTGTACTGGCGCTCGCTGGTGAACTTCGTGTGCGAATACGCGCTGGGCGAACCGGCGTTCCAGCCGCTGGCGCGGGACATGGTGGCGTATTACGGAAGGTGGGATGCGCAGGAACTGGAGCGCATCGCGAAGCAGCGCGCATCCGTCCGTGCCTTCATCGCCACGGAATGACCGACACGACACCCCATTCGTAGCGAGGGGGCCATGCCCCCGACGCTTTTGATTTTCCGACGCCCAATCGGGGGCATGGCCCCCTCTCTACAGGGAAACGGTCGGGGGCATGGCCCCCTCTCTACATGTAGCGAGGGCGCCATGCGCCCGATGTTTTAACGACGCCCAATCGGGGGCATGGCCCCCTCGCTACGGGAGGCGGTACCAGGCGCCGCGGCCGCGGCCGTGTGGCTCGAGGTAGTTGCGTTCGGTCAGGTCGCGGAAGTGCTGCTTGAGGGTGTTGCGGCTGGCGCCGGTCAACTTGATGGCATCCATCATGGTTACCCGCCCGTGCTCGCGGGCAAATTCCACGATCTGCAGTGACAGTGGGGGCAGCGCGTCCAGCACGATTCTTTCGCGCTCGATTTTCTTTTCGAGGCGCCGAACCTGCTCGGACAACGAGCGCAAGAAGAACGCCAGCCAGGGTTGCCAGTCGGGCGCTGACGTACGGATGGTTCCCTGGGTCTGCCGCAGCGCAAGGTAATAGGCTTCCTTGTTCAGCTCGATCACGCTTTCCAGCGAACTGTACGGCACCCAGGCGTAACCGGCCTGGAGCAACAGCAGGGTCGTCAATGCCCGGCTCAAACGTCCGTTGCCATCCTGGAAGGGATGGATCTCCAGGAACACCACCACGAAGATCGCGATGACCAGCAAAGGGTGCAGAAGACCCTTCGCGCGTTCATTGTTCACCCACGCCACCAGTTCGGCCATCAAGCGTGGCGTGTCGAAAGGCGTGGCGGTCTCGAAGACGATACCGATCTGTGTGCCGTCCTCGTCAAAGGCGGCGACGCTGTTCGAGTTGGTCTTGTACTGGCCGCGGTGGCGTGCGTCCTTTCCGCTGTGGCGCAGCAGGACCTGGTGCAGTTGCTTGATGTGGTTCTCGTTGAACGGGATGTCCTGCCACGCGCTGAACACCAGATCCATCAGCTCGGCGTAGCCGGCCACCTCCTGCTCGTCGCGGGTGTGGAAGGCCTGGATGGCCAGGTTGGAGAGCAGGCGCTCCACCTCGCGGTCGGTGAGCTGGCTGCCCTCGATACGGGTGGACGAGCCGATGCTCTCGATGGTGGCCACCCGCCGCAGTGCCGACAGGCGCTCCGGCGCGAGCGTGCCCAAGGCCCGCCATGCGCCCTTGAATTCGTCGATGCGGGCGATCAGGCCGAGGATTTCGGGGGTGATCCGGAGGGTGTCGGTGAGTAGCATCACCCAATACTACACCCAATTACACCCATTTTCCCGTTTGCTACCCCCACCACCGGCGCCCAATCGGGGGCATGGCCCCCTCGCTACATGTAGCGAGGGCGCCATGCGCCCGATGTTTTAACGACACCCAATCGGGGGCATGGCCCCCTCGCTACGTGTGGTGAGGGGATTGGGCGTGGGTTGACGGGGCAGCGGCGGGCGCCGTAATCTTACACACGTCTTACTTTTGGGTGCCCCCATGGAAACCACCAAGCTCTCCAGCAAAGGCCAGGTGATCATTCCCAAGGCCTTTCGCAGCGCCCTTCACTGGGAGCCCGGCCTTGAGCTGATCGTGATCGACACCGGGGATGGCCTCTTGCTGAAGCCCAAAGCGCCGTTTGCCCCCACGGAGCTTGCCGAGGTCTTTGGCATGTTCAAGGGCAAGGTCACGCCGAAGACTGACGAGGAGATCGAGGCCGCTTTGGCGCAGGACTTGCGGAGGAGGTGGCGTGGTAGCAATTGATACCAATGTCCTGGTGCGATTGCTGGTTGTCGATAACCCGGCACAGAGCAAGGCCTGCCATGAGCTGTTCACTTCCGGGGACATCTTCATCCCGGATACGGTGCTGCTGGAGGCGGAGTGGGTGCTACGCGTTGCCTTTGACCTGACCCCGGCCGAAATATGCACGGCTTTCCGGCGTATCTGTGGCCTGCACAACGTCACCGTCAGCGATGGCCAACGCGTGGCGCAAGTCATTGACTGGCATGAAGCCGGGTTTGACTTTGCTGATGCGTTTCATCTTGCGCTCAGCAAGGAGCAGGAGGTGCTCAAGACTTTTGACGCCGACTTCATCAAGAGCGCCAGGAAGCACACCGACCGACGCGTAGAGCGCCCGTAGCGAGGGGGCCATGCCCCCGACGTTTTTGCTCTTCCGACGCCCAATCGGGGGCATGGCCCCCTCTCTACAGGGAAACGGTCGGGGGCATGGCCCCCTCTCTACATGTAGCGAGGGCGCCATGCGCCCGATGTTTTAACGACGTCAAATCGGGGGCATGGCCCCCTCGCTACTTGGCCGTAAGCGGGAAGCGTTCAGGATTCCTGATGATGTCGATGGTGAGATCCACGTCGATTTCCGGCCAGTAGAGACGGCCGTTGGCCGCTTCCTGAACGGCAAGGACTGCCTTGAGCGGTTGGTCCTTGAACCAGGGGAAATCCTGGTATGACATGAACAGCTCTTCGTCTTGCACAAGAATCCAAACGCCATGGCTGGAGACGTGGGTGACTTCAGCCGCCGAAGTGCTCTTTCCACGCGCTAATGAACTCATGGCTATGGGCCTCAATGACGCTCTCGATTTCACGAAGTTGCAGGCGGCTCAAGCTGAAGTTCTTTGCCAACTCAATTTCGGGCTCCAGCCAGAACTTGGCCTCTCCTGTCTCGCACATGACGTGCACATGCATTCTAGGCTCCTCCCTGGAGAAGAAAAAGAATCTGTACCCCTTCTCCCTATGGATAGTCGGACTCATCTTTTCTCGTGCCTTATCAATGAGGTAGGGGCTATGGGGTGCCGTCCGGGCGCTGTGTCGCGTCATAGTATCGTGGCGAGGGGGCCATGCCCCCGACGCTTTTGATTTTCCGACGCCCAATCGGGGGCATGGCCCCCTCTCTACGGGGAAACGATCGGGGGCATGGCCCCCTCTCTACATGTGGTGAGGGGGCCATGCCCCCGATGTTTTATCGGCGCCCGGTCGGCGGCGTTACGCCGGGGCGCACGGCCAGCGCGGCCAGCACCAGCCACGCCAACCAGATCGCCGGTATCTGCGTCACGTACTCCACCCCCGCATGCACCAGCAGCGCCACCGTGGCGGCCACGAACGCGAAGCGCACCTCCGCGCCCCGGCCCGAGCGCCCGCCGCGCAGCGCCAGTGCGCACAACACCGCCAACACCAGCGCAAACCACAACGCCCCCAGCCAGCCGCGTTCCACCAGCACCTGCAGGTAATCGTTGTGCGCCTGGATGAACAGCAGCGGCGCATCGGCGGGCTTCACCGGCTCGAACGCGGCGAGGAAACTGCCGCTGCCGTGGCCCAGCGGGGTGAACAACTGCGCGTGATTGGCCAGCACGGCATTCACGTCCACGCGCACTTCCGTTTGCAGTGACGTTTCGGCGAGGCGCTGCTGCACTTTCTCCAGCCCGACAAAACTGCCGATCAGCACCGAGTCCACCAGCACCACTGAACCGATCACCAGCCCCACGAAGCCCAGGCGCAACGGCCGGCCGCCGCGCGCACTGCGGCGGCGCTCCACCAGCCACAACCAGGCAAAACCCGCGGCCAGGCCAATCAGCAAACCGGCGTTGCCGGCGCGCGACCGGGTGGCGATGAGCGCCAGCACCATCAACACGATGAGCAGGCGCCACAGCAGGCGTTGGTCCAGCAGCAGCCGCCAGCGCGCGGCGCGACCCTGGCCGGTGTCGGCGGGCAGGCGCAGCACCAGCGCCACGGTGGCGAAGATGCACAGGTACAGGAACGCGGCGAAATGGTTGCGGTTGGTAAAGCCGCCGATGGGCACGCCCTCGTTATGGAACACGTGCGCCATGAACAGCGGCGTGCTGCCCGTGAAATGCAGCGCCAGCCCGTAAGCCGCCTGCACGCTGCCGCTGATGGCTACTGCCTTCAACAGGTCATCGGTGGACGGGCGGGCCGGGGAGAGCAGCCACGCAAACCAGAACAGCAACAGCCCCCACAGCGGCAGCGCCAGCCAGGTGCGCTCGGGGTCGGTGGTGCAGGGCCAGGGGGAGGGCACGGCACTGCAGGTGCCACCGGCCAGTTGCAGCAAGGGCAGCAGCAGGGCGAAGCCCGCGGCCAGTGCCAGCAGCAGGCGCAGGCCCGGGGTGGCCGGCCACAGCGCCACCGGCCGGCGCAGCCAGCCTAGCAGCAGCAACAGGCCCAGGGCCACCCACGCCAGCGGCCGGTTCAGGCCCAGCAGGAAGGGCGAAACAACGAGCGCGATGAGTGGCAGACGGCCCATGGACACACCCAACCCCCTCTCTACACAACAGCAGGAACAAAAAAGGCCGGGACATGCCCGGCCTTCAGCGTACAGCCACCCGGATCAGGGGCTGGACACGCCGCCGCCAGTGCTGGCGTCACCGGTGTAGGTGGTGCTGTTGGTGGGCAGGCTGGACACCAGCGACGCGCTGGCCGTGGCGGCCGATGCGGCGGTCTGGCCGGCGACCACGGCGCTGTTGACCACCGAAGCCGGCACGCCTTCCGTAGCGGCGGCGCTACGGATGTTGGCGATCTGGCCTTCCGGCGCATTGGCCACGGCGTTCTGGATGATGGCCGCCTGCACCGCCTGCAACTGGGCGGGCGTGACGTTGGGGTTGTTCTGCACGGCAGTGAGCGCGGCGCGGGTGATCTCACCGGCGTTGCTGGGGTTGGCCTTCACGCCGGCGGCGGTGATGGAGCCGGCCAAACTCGGGTTGGCAGCCACCAGGGTACCTACGACCTCGGCCACCGACGTGTTGTTCTCGGCGGCGTAAGCGGCGAGCTTCTCGTGGGCGCTGGCGTCCTTGTTCTTGATGGCGGTGAGCACTTGCTGCTGGGTAACGGCCCAGGCGCTCACGGAAACCAGCAGCATCAGCAGGGCGATGCCACGGGCGAGGATACGGGTGACTTGCATGAGGGGTCCCTCCGGAAACGGTGCGGCCCACACCGGGCCATAACAAGTCCCGGCATCCTACAGCCCCACCCGCCCAAGCTCAACGCCAAAACCATTACACCCCCTTCCTTCTATGTAGCGAGGGGGCCACGCCCCCGACTGTGCCTTTCGCGGCGCGGGGGCCACACCCCCGACCGCTCTTCGTAGCGAGGGGGCCATGCCCCCGACCACCCGTCGGGTTGTTCGCGATCCCCGCCGACAGATCGGGGGCATGGCCCCCTCTCTACAGATCCGCGCGCCACATCCCCCAAATTGGTCATTAGAATTCCACACCCGTTGGGGCACAATGCGCCCCCAAATCCCCGGGCTCCCGGGACGGCACAGCCTCAGCACCAAGGGACGCCAATCGAATGGACTCAACCCCCGGCACGGGCCGTCTAGCGGCCCGTGGTGAAACACTCCATGGCGCCTGCACAGGCCCGGGGCTTGATCCCATACCCGGAACACCCGCGGACGCCCGCAACGTAATCGCAGCGCATTGACATGGAAGCCACGAAAGTCCTGCTCGTATTCGGTACCCGCCCCGAAGCCATCAAGATGGCGCCGTTGGTACAGACCCTCAAGGCCAACAGCGCCTTCGATGCCCGCGTGTGCGTGACCGGCCAACACCGGCAAATGCTCGACCAGGTGCTGGAGCTGTTCGGTATCAAGCCCGAATTTGACCTGAACCTGATGAAGCCGGGGCAGGACCTCACGGACATCACCAGCGGCGTACTGCAGGGTATGAAGACCGTGTTCGCCGAATGGCGCCCGGACGTGGTGCTGGTGCACGGTGACACCTCCACCACGTTTGCCGCCTCGCTGGCTGCCTATTACCAGCGCATTGCCGTGGGTCACGTGGAAGCAGGCCTGCGCACCGGCAACCTGTACTCGCCCTGGCCGGAAGAGGCCAACCGCAAACTTACCGGCGTGCTGACCCAGTGGCACTTCGCACCCACCACGGCATCACGCGATAACCTGTTGCGCGAAGGCGTAAGCGCGGACGCAATCCATGTCACCGGCAACACGGTGATCGATGCGCTGCTGCAGGTACGCGACAAGATTCGCAGCGATGAAGCCCTGCAACAGCGCTTTGCCGCGCAGTTCTCGTTCCTCGACGCCGGCAAGCGACTGGTGCTAGTGACGGGCCACCGCCGGGAGAACTTTGGCGGCGGCTTCGAGCGCATCTGCGAAGCGCTGGCGCGCATTGCGCGGGAAAATGCCGACGTGCAGGTGCTTTACCCGGTGCACCTCAACCCGAACGTGCAGGAGCCGGTGAAGCGCCTGCTGGGCGGCATTGGTAACGTGCATCTGATCGATCCGCAGGACTACCTGCCGTTCGTATACCTGATGGACCGCAGCACGCTGATCCTCACGGACTCCGGCGGCATCCAGGAAGAAGCGCCGTCGCTGGGCAAGCCGGTGCTGGTGATGCGTGACACCACCGAACGCCCGGAAGCCGTGGCGGCCGGCACCGTGAAGCTGGTGGGCACCGACACCGACGTTATCTGCCGCGAAGCGGCGACCCTGTTGAACGATGCCGATGCCTACAAGGCCATGGCGTTTTCCCATAACCCCTACGGCGACGGCAAGGCCTGCGAGCGCATCGCGCGCGCACTGTCCACGCACTGAGTCATTGCGACATGCCAAACAAGGGCGATCACATGAAGTTTGAAACCCTCTCCGTTATTGGCCTGGGCTATATCGGCCTGCCCACCGCCGCCACCTTTGCCTCGCGCGGGCTGAAGGTGATTGGCGTGGACGTGAACCAGAAGGCTGTGGACACGATCAACAGCGGCGGCATCCATATCATCGAGCCCGACCTGGATATCGTGGTGCGCTCGGTGGTGCAGTCGGGCAACCTGCGTGCCACCACCAAGCCGGAGCCGGCGGATGCCTTCATCGTGGCGGTGCCGACGCCGTTCAAGGAAGACAAACAGCCAGACCTGAAGTACATCGAGGCGGCTGCGAAGGCGATCGCGCCGGTGCTCAAGAAGGGCAACCTGGTCATTCTCGAATCGACGTCGCCGGTGGGTGCTACCGAGCAGATGGCGGCGTGGCTGGCCGAAGCGCGGCCGGACCTGAGCTTTCCGCAGCAGGCCGGCGAAGATGCCGATGTGTGCGTGGCGCATTGCCCGGAGCGGGTGTTGCCGGGGAAGGTGTTGGTGGAGTTGGTCAATAATGACCGCGTGATTGGCGGCATGACGCCGAAGTGCTCACGGGCGGCGGTGAGCCTTTACAAGTTGTTTGTGCAGGGGGAGTGCGTCGTCACGAATGCGCGGACGGCGGAGATGTGCAAACTGACGGAAAACTCATTCCGGGATGTGAATATAGCATTCGCCAATGAGCTTTCCATGATTTGCGAAAAATTGCAGATCAATGTATGGGAGCTGATTTCTCTCGCGAACCGCCATCCTCGTGTAAATGTCCTGCAGCCTGGCCCAGGTGTTGGCGGGCACTGCATCGCGGTGGATCCGTGGTTTATTGTGGCGTCCGCGCCGGATGAGGCTCGCCTAATTGCAACGGCACGGCAGGTAAATGACCGGAAGCCAGACTGGGTTGTAAGCAGAGTTCGCAATGTTGCGGCAAGTCTTGCGAAGCCAAAACCCGTGGTTGCGTGCTTGGGATTAAGCTTTAAGGCCGATATAGATGACCTAAGGGAAAGTCCTGCCGTAGAAGTTACGAAAAAGCTCTCGGCGTGCAAAGAAGTAGATGTGATTGCGGTCGAGCCTCATGTCGTAGATGTTGTGAAGTGGGTTCCTGAGGTGCCGGTCGTGAGCTTGGATGACGCGATTCATGCGGCGGATATAATTTTGCTCCTTGTCGACCACAAGTGTTTTGACGGAATAACAATTCCTGATGGAAAGGTGGCCATAGATACGAGAGGGAGGTTAGGTCTGCCCCGTCGTGAGTCTACTGATTGAGGGCATCTCGATGTCGCGATTAAGAATGGCAAGTCTCCTAACCTCTAACGCAATAATTACTGGGTTGGGATTTGCTGGGGGAATTCTGGTCGCGAGATGCGCTTCGGTGGAGGATCGGGGTGTGTTTGGCGAGGTGCTCATATGGGTAACTCTTTTGTCTGGGGCTTTCTTGACTGGGCATGTCGATTATTATCTTTCAGGGCGAAAACCTTCCAGATTTCCATTCTTGCGTCGCGACGTTGTGCTTCTTTGCATTGTGACTTTTCTCGCACTGTGCGCGATTCTCGCGATAGATGGATTGTCAAGATTCCTTTGGTACGCCCTGCTATTTGTGCCATTGAATTTCTATTCCGCAGTGAAGATTGCGCAGATTACCCTGCTAGGCAAGGTGCATGTGCTTTCGGTCTATAAATTAATTCAGCCGGTTGGCTACATGGTAGGCCTAGCAGTGCTTTGGTCGCTAGGCGATTTCTCTGTCGAATGGCTGCTGGCCGCCAACCTCGCATCTAACCTTATTCTGTATGCGGCGCTGGTTGTTGGTGGCACCGGCCGCAACGAGTTGGCTGAGCCAGTACAGGTTGAGTGGCATAGGTGGCGCGTGATAAGCCTTGCTGCTGTGGTAGGTGTTCTTGCTTCGCAGTTTGATAGGGTCGCGGCATCTCTTTTGTTTTCGAGTTCTGAAGTGGCGCACTACCTAGTCGGAATGACCATCATCGGTGCTCCTTTGGCTGTAGTCGGCCAAGCTACCGCAACGCTGCTACTCTCCAAGCTTGTAGGTGATGTTGATCCCAACATTGAGACCTATGCCTTCCTACTCTCGAAATTGGCTTTAGTGCTAATAGTCGTGGCATTGCTAATGACCGCAGTCGTCCCAGTAGTTGTTGAATTGGTGCTCGGAGATAAGTATTTGCCAATGGTTGATATTTCATCGGCGGTTGCGTTGGTTGGGGTTGTGTCTAACTTCCGGGTTGTCCTTGTGAGGCTGATGAAGATTATTGGTAGGAGTGTTGCCGTTCTATATGGGGAGATGGCGTTCGTAATTCTGGTTGTCTCTATGACAATAGTGTCGCGCCTCCTTGACGTTGGTTTGGCAGAATTTTTGTACCTCTATGCGGCTTCTGGAATCTTTGGCCTCATTCTCTTGCTGGTTATAGACAAAATAGAGGCCCGGATAAATGGGGCGCGATTGTGATGGGCTGGCATGCAACTCAAATTGGTGCGCGTGAGTCATACCTGATACCACGCCTACTACACAAGAAGTCACTGCTGAAGTCTCTTTCCACCGACATGTGGATCCCGTGGGCAAATCGCGTTGATTTGCCGGGCCCGTTGTATAGGATGAAGAGTAGATTCAATAGTGAGCTGGTGGGTGCTCGAGTGATGTCTCGAAATGTCTATTCGATAGCCCAACGGATAGCATTACGGCGCTTTACTAGGTTTGATGCTTGGTGCTACGAGGGGCGATCATTTGGAGACTGGGCAAGCCGCAGAATTTCTTCCGTTGGGATCGATGATGGAGATACGGTCTTTGCATATACCTGTGCAGGGCTAGAGGTTATCCGCTTGGCCCACAGCGTGGGCGCAAGGGCTGTGTACGGCCAAATCGATCCGGGCATTGCTTGGTATGAAATGCGTCAAGAAGAGTCAGATATGTGGCCTGGCGCGGAACCGACGGTGATGTTGCCTAACGCAAGGTACATTGACCGACTCCACGCTGAATGGGAGGAGGCTGATTCGATTATTGTGAACTCCGAGCATTCGAAAGCGGCGATCGTTAGTCGAGGCGTGCGACCAGAGAAGGTTGCCATCCTTCCGCTAAGTGTGCAGATGCCAGAGTCGACTAGAACTCTGGTTCCGCCAAAGCAAGGACAAAAGCCAAGGGTATTGTTCGTAGGCAGCGTATGCCTTGCAAAGGGATTTCAATATTTTGCTGAGGCTGAAAAGCTGCTAAGGGATAGATATGAATTTGTCGCGGCAGGTGCGGTACATATCTCGCCAGAGTTCATGGCCGCTAGGGGGTGGAAAGTTACGCTCCTCGGGCACATCAATAGGAGGCAGTTGACTGAGCAATACCTTGAAGCCCATGTGTTGGTGTTTCCAAGCCTTTCTGATGGGTTTGGGCAGGTACAGCTTGAGGCAATGTCGTTCGGACTTCCCGTGATTGCAACTAGGAATTGTGGAGAGGTTGTTCGGGATAGTGAGAACGGGTTTGTTGTTTCAGCCAGATCGGCACCCGAGATTGCCTCGAGCCTGGAAAAGCTCTTGGCTAATGAAGATCTCCTCAAGCAGATGTCATCTCGAGCCTATGAGACAGCAAAGCAGTTTTGCTTTGAGCGCTCGGAGAAGATCTTCTGGGAGATAAACTCATGAGCGATGCTGGATCTAGGCATGATGATGTCCTGGATTTGATTAGGGGGATGGCGGCACTTCTTGTGGTCGCAGGGCACCTGAGGGCGCTCATCTTTGAGCCTTGGGATGGGGGTGGGACTCTTCAGTTAGCCTTCTATTTCGTGACCGCGCTCGGCCATCAGGCAGTAATCGTATTCTTTGTTTTGAGTGGGTATTTGGTTGGGGGAAGTGCGATATTTTCTATGCGGAGGGGATCTTGGAATTTCCGCTCATACATACTTCGTCGCTATATCCGGCTTTCCATTGTCTTGCTGCCCGCGCTCGCGCTCACCCTTATTCTGGATTATGTTGGCATATCCACGGGTGTTGCGGAATCTCTGTATGCCGGCCAATCAAGTGGCGCGCTAATTAACTTTGACGTCAGTGGGCGCTTGGCTCCAGATGTACTATTAGGGAACATCTTTTTTCTTCAGTCGATCATAGTGCAGACATTTGGTTCAAATGGCGCGCTATGGAGTTTGGCGTACGAATTTTGGTTCTACATTCTATTTCCAGCGATACTGTATCCACTTTCGATTCGAAACGGGCGGTTACTTTGGCCGTCGCTTCTGGCTCTGCTTGGCTTTGTAGGGCTGTCCGGGCTGCAGGGGGCGGGCTATTTCGGCATTTGGGCCATGGGCGCCCTCGTCGCGCACCTAAGGGGTAGACCTGGGCTCAACTCGCGTGGTCACGCTTCGTCTAAATATATTCTTTTGGCGATGACGACCTTTCTTGGCGCAATAACCCTTTCCGTAAAGGCTGCCCCATCGATTTGGATGGATGTATGTGTTGCCATTGCATTTTCCCTGCTGATACATGCGGCTGTAGATCGGCCGCTGCCGTTGCATGGGCTTTCTCGAATCTCGACTTTCTTCGCGAAGATTTCCTATTCGCTATACGCAACCCATTTGCCACTAGTTGTGCTTGTTGTTGGGGCTGCTACGGGTGGGGCGCGGCAACAGTTTGGTATGCCTGCGCTACTGCTGTTTGCGTCTGCTCTTCTGTGCGCTATAGCCGCCGGTTATCTGGTCTGGTATTTGTTTGAGCGGCATACATCCGTTTGCCAGATTCGCGCCGAGATGATTTTGCGTCAATTGAAATAGCTGGTGATTAGTGCATGGACGACCTTTTTGGGCTTGTGATTCTCGACGTCGTCTGCGTCGGGGCATTTTTGGCGCTGCTATATCGAAGGTTGACGTTTGCTCATCCGGCGACTGTCTATCTGTTCTTCCATGTATACGCCTTCTCAATACGGCTGGTTGGTTTGGCGCTGGGTGATGTGCCGCTATATGGCGACGTTCTTGCGTTCAGGATGATCGACAGCGGGGAGATTGCTCGGGCGATTATTGTTGCGGATATTGCGCTAATTTTGTTTGGGTTGGGGGTGCTATGCGCGCCTAGTAGGCCGAGGGCCAAGGTTTCGCGGCTTGAGTTGAATCCGCGAAAGGTGCTCTACATAGTCGTCTTTTTCCTATTGGCGGGTATGCCATTCTTTCTGCTTACGCGGAATAGCGCGGAAATTTTCGGCGCGGGGGAGCAGCTCTATAAGGTCTTTTCAATGTGGCCTATCGGGGCGCTATGTCTTGCAATACATGTGTGGGGATTTCGCTGGTATCTTCTTGTTGGTCTCGGGGCCTTGCTGATTGTGGTCTCACTCCAAGGCTATCATCGCTTCATGATGGTGCTGCCGATGATTTTTCTCATGTCATCGTATTTGGCGCAACGAAACCTGCGATGGCCGAATCAAAGGGTTGCCTTGATTGGACTCCTACTTGTCCTGCTGTTCCCGCAACTAAAATATATCGGGATGGCATATCAGGCAGGCGATGCCCAGGAAATTAGTCACCGTATACGACAGGCGTTTCTGCTTGTGGAGCAAGATGCCCAGGCCAAATCAACCTTCCTTGATCAGTTCGCCGGAGCATTGACCCTTTCCGATGAGTTTGGGACTAGATATTTCGGTGAAACCTATTTGAGTGCTATTACCCTATTTATTCCTAGGGCAATCTGGCCGGACAAACCGGGGCTCGGCGATCACACCATCGCCATGGCAACACAGGATCGTCCCTATGATAAAGAGGGTCGGATTATTACGTACTTGGGAGAGGCCTATGTAAACTTCGGGTATGTTGGAATTGTCCTTATTCCCTTTGTGTTGGCTTGGGTACTTACTCGCTGGTTCTGCTTGGCGCTGTCGGGTGGCAGCCGATCGGTCGCAATGTATGTCTATTTGGCAGTAATGGTGTCGTTTATTCAGGTGTATCGAGACGGGGTTACGTCGCTATTTCTCTTTGGCGTAATCCAAAACGTTCCGATGCTTGCGGTATACGTCTTTCACAAGTTTGCATGGTCGACGCAGGGGGGGTATCCCGGCCAACGTTAGAGAAGTTGTCCTATGTCTACTTTCTATTCGAGTCATCCATGGAATCCCCTATGGTTTATTGGGGCGCGCTAGTAAAGGCATCGCATATCAAGGCGCTATGAGTTTCAGCGCTCAGTTTGTCGAGCCCAAGGTGGGATTGATGAGTCGATGTGATGTGTGACAAGACGCAGGTGAGGCGATTGGGTCGGCGAGGAGCTGCATCGCGAATAGGGAGGTGGCGCCGATCGAGTGGGTGTGCGGGTTGTAGCTCGCTCGCGCCCTTCGTTGAGGGACGTGCCAATTTACTTGGATTATCTGTGAGGTTCGCGTGTCTTACTTAATTGATCTATCGGCGATCAAATCTGGAGGCGGCCTTCAACTCGCGTCCAACTTTCTTTCGGTAAGCAAGGAGGAGCTTCACAATTCGGTAGATGTCCACTTAGTAGTAAGTGCTGCGATCGCTCAAAGACTGTGTGATGGTGAGTTCAGTGTTGTAGGGGTCGTGCCAAATGGCCTTATTGGGCGAGCCCTGTTTGAGTATGTTCAATTTCCTCGCCTGTTGCGAAAGTACCAAGTCGAGAGCATCTACACGTTTTTTGGAGCAGGCATGCCCGTGACTAACGGTGTTCGCGCTGTCGTAAGTGTCGCGTATCCGATTATTTGCTATGAGGATAGCCCATACTGGTCATATGTTCCTCGGATTGAGAGACTTAAAAAGAGGCTGTGGAACTTTGTAAGGATCTCGCGACTTAGGCGGGCTACAACAATCCTTTGCGAGACGGAGGTGATGCGGAAAAGATTGTTGTCGGTCTTAGGTGCAGATGTGGAGATATTTGTCTCGCCGCCATCTCCAAGTGAATTTATACCCGATATCGCTCCGTCAGATCGTCGGCCTGTGGCCGGCAACATTTTGGAGGTATTGGTATTAAGTGGGGTTGCGTACCATAAAAACACGTGGCGCCTGTATGAGGTTGCTGAGCTCTTGCGCCGTAATGGTAGTCGTGTGCGGTTTGTTTGCAGCTTTTCTCGCCGGGATTTCTTGCGGTGCTTGAAGGCGGTAGAGAAGCATTCGGTAATCGATAGCGGGATTCTTGATGACTGCTTTGACTTTATTGGTTCAGTTGGTCCGGAAGCCATAGGCGGTCTGTACGCGCGATGCTCGGTCCTTATTAGTCTGTCCGATCTCGAGAGCTATTCGAATAACTATATGGAGGCTTGGCGAACGTCGACCGTCCTAATCTGCTCTGATCGTGATTTCGCCCGGGAAATCTGTCGGGAGAGCGCCCTCTACTGTGACCCCCATAGTGTTCCGTCTGTGGTCAGTGCAATTGAGTCAATAATCTCGGCTCCGAGCGCGGATGTAATGCGCATGCTTATGGTTGGAAGGGAAAATCTCGATCGATTGCCCAGCCAGAAGCAACGGGCGGCAGGTATTTGGAAGAATCTTAGGGCGGCGAAATGAAGTACTTTCTGGTAGTCACCTTCGAGATGGTTATGAGAGCCATTTTCTCTTTGCCGCGGTATAGGGCATTGAATTCGCTTAAGTCCGCCTTTCTACGCCTGCTGGGCGCGCGGGTTGGCAGGCGGGTGGTGTATTACCCTGGGGTCTGGGTTTGTACTGGCCGCAATCTGCAGCTCGGTGATGATGTGGATCTGGCTTTGGGGGTCCTAATCACAACTGATGGGGGCGTGACGATCGGTGATCGAACTTTGGTTGGCTACTACACGCAGATCCTTTCGTCGAATCATGTGGTTCCGGCCACTAGGGGTAGAATATTTGGTGCCGGCCACTTACGGGGGGCGGTGCGCATCGCTTCCGATGTTTGGATTGGCGCACATTGTGTAATTTTGCCAGGGGTTTCCATTGGCGAAGGAGCGGTCGTGGCGGCAGGTAGTGTGGTGACTCGAAATGTTCCTCCCTTTGTGATCGTGGCGGGTGTTCCGGCAAAAGTGATTCGAGAGCGAGATTAAGATGAGGCAGATTTTGCAGGACCTGGGGGGCGGTATGACATATCTCCAAGAGAGTCCAAGCCCAATTCCCAATTCCCATGAGCTCGCTATATTTTCGTCCGCGTCGCTAATATCCGCCGGCACCGAGCGCATGCTTGTTGAATTTGGGCGAGCATCTCTTGCGCATAAGGCCTTGCGGCAGCCCGAGAAGGTAAAGATGGTTCTGGAGAAGGTCCAGACCGATGGGTTGTTGGCCACCGTTGACGCTGTTCGTTCAAAATTGGGCCAGCCGCTGCCATTGGGGTACTGCAATGTCGGTGTTGTCTCGGCTGTAGGCGGGGAAGTAGCTGGATTTACCCCCGGTGATCGGGTCGTGTCTAACGGTCCTCATTCCGAGGTCGTAAAGGTCGGGAAGAACTTGTGTGCACGTATTCCCGATGCGGTCGATGACGAAAGTGCGGCCTTTACTGTCGTCGCCAGCATTGGGCTTCAAGGGATTCGCTTGGCTGCGCCCACCTTGGGAGAAACCTTTGTTGTGACTGGGACTGGTCTTATCGGACTGCTGACCGTCCAGTTGCTGCGTGCTCAAGGTTGCCGCGTGCTGGCCATCGATTTTGACGAGCACAAGTTGGCATTGGCGCGCCAGTTTGGTGCGGAAACGTGTAATCCCGGTAGGGGGGAAGACCCCATCGCGGCCGGCATGGCGTTCAGTCGTGGTCGCGGAGTTGATGGTGTCATCATTACCGCGTCCACGCCGTCATCGGACCCCGTTATGCAGGCCGCGCGTATGTCGCGCAAGCGTGGCCGCATTGTACTGGTCGGTGTGACCGGACTTGAACTCAATCGGGCTGATTTTTACGAGAAAGAACTGTCATTCCAGGTTTCCTGCTCGTATGGTCCTGGGCGTTACGATCCTGCTTACGAAGAGCACGGTCAGGATTATCCCTTCGGATTTGTACGCTGGACCGAGCAGCGGAACTTCGAGGCGGTGCTTGACATGATGGCGGATGGCCGCCTGGACGTTAAGCCGTTGATTACGCATCGCTTCGCATTCGATAGCGCCCCTGATGCTTATGAGGTGCTGACCGCGGACAAGAAAGCTCTCGGTATCTTGCTGCAGTACAACCCGGCGGCGGTTGACTTGGTCCAGCGGCAGGTCACGCTGAATCCTGGTATTCAGTTTGATTCTGCCAAGCCTGTCTGTGGGTTTATCGGTGCGGGTAACTACGCATCGCGCATGCTGATTCCGGCCTTCAAGAAGGCTGGGGCACAGTTCCATACGATTGTGACAGCCGGCGGCATAAACGGCGTCATTCACGGCGAAAAGGCTGGATTTGCCCAGGCATCCACGGATGTGGCTGCCATGCTGGCTGATCCCGATATCAACACTGTTGCCGTTGTCACCCGTCACAATACTCACGCCCGATTCGTTGTGCAGGCGCTTGAGGCTGGAAAGCATGTGTTCGTAGAAAAGCCCTTGGCCATCACGGAAGACGAGCTTGGCTTGGTAAAGGACGCGTGGCAGCGTGTGGTGGCGACCAGTACGCCGCGGCACCTCATGGTGGGCTTTAACCGACGATTTGCGCCGCAGGTCGTCAAGATGAAGGAACTGCTTGGTGCTGTTAAGGAGCCAAAATCCTTCATCATGACCATGAATGCCGGGGCTATCCCCTCTGAACATTGGACGCAAGATCCCGCAGTCGGCGGCGGTCGGATCATCGGCGAGGCCTGCCACTTCATCGATTTGATGCGTTATCTCGCCGGTTCGCCGGTGGTGTCTGTTCAGGCTCGGCGGATGGGCAATGCTCCGGGTGTCCAGGTTTCCGAGGACAAGGCTTCCATCACGTTGGGCTTTGCAGACGGATCATTTGGCACCATTCATTATCTTGCGAACGGCGCTGCGAGTTTCCCCAAGGAGCGCGTCGAGGTATTTGCGGCTGGTCGAGTTCTGCAATTGGATAATTTCCGCAAGCTCAAGGGCTACGGCTGGCCCGGCTTCGGAAAAATGAATCTTTGGCGGCAGGATAAAGGACAGGAGGCTTGTTCGGCCGCCTTCCTGGATGCTGTCGCCAAGGGCAAGCCAGCGCCAATTCCGGTGGATGAGATCTTTGAGGTGGCCAGCGTGACTATTCAGGCTGCTCAGCTTCTGAGAAGCCAGTAGCCCTCAGGCGCCCTATATGTTGCTGGTTACAAAGGCGCGTACGGCGTACTTGCTCGGGGTGATGAACCTCTTGCGGGTGCTGGCATATCGCTTGGGCGTAAGGACCGGGGTGAACCCGGTGCGGAGCCTTGTGGCGCCGGTACCACAGGGCCCTTTCTTTGTTGATCAGCGCATGACGCAAATGTTGTGCGGAGCGCCGCTGCCTGCCAACTGGTATGCATCGCTCCGCTACTTTGGCGTCTTTGAGCTGCCTATTAGCGAAGTGCCACCTGCATGGCATGCCAATGTGCTGCTCGGTCAGGCGATAGGGCAACCGGACCGACCTTGGTGGCAGATTCCGGACTTCGACGGCCGCGTTGGCGACATCAAGGTGGTTTGGGAAGCGTCCCGCTTCGACTGGGTGCTTGCTTGTGCCCAGCATGCTGTGGCCGGAGATAAGGAAGCGTTGCAACGTCTGGACGCGTGGCTCTGTGATTGGAGCCGGGCCAATCCGCCATATCTCGGACCCAACTGGAAGTGCGGCCAGGAAGCATCCATTCGTGTCATGCATTTGGCCATGGCGGCGCGTCTTCTAGGGCAACATTCGTCACCGTCGGACAGCCTGCTCGACTTGATAGATCTTCATTTGCAGCGCATCGCGCCCACCATTGGCTATGCAGTCGCCCAAGACAACAACCACGGCACATCCGAGGCGGCGGCGCTATTCATTGGCGGAAGCTGGCTCTACAGGCACCGGCCCGCTTCGCGCGGCGCCAAGTGGCAGGCCATGGGGCGCCGTTGGCTGGAGAACCGCATTGCCCGGCTGATCTCCCCCGACGGAAGCTTCAGCCAATACTCGGTGAACTACCATCGCGTGATGCTGGACACTTTGTCCATGGCCGAACTCTGGCGCCGGGATCTTGCGCTGGATGCTTTCTCCGCGCTGTTCTATGAGCGTGCGCAGGCCGCAACGAAGTGGTTGCGTGCCATGACTCGCGGGGATAACGGGGATGCTCCCAATCTCGGTGCCAATGACGGGGCGCGCCTCCTGCCGTTGTCGGTAACTGATTACCGCGACTACCGGCCATCCGTGCAGTTAGCCATGACCCTGTTTTCAGGCAAATCGGCATGGTCAGGTGCGGGTAGCTGGAATGAACCCTTGCTTTGGCTTGGCTTGCCCGTGCCGGACCAGGTTGAGCCGCCTCCTGTGACGCGGCTGTTTGATGACGGCGGTTATGCCTGTCTTTACAGGGGGCGGGCCTTTGTCGCTTTGCGCTATCCTCGCTTCCGTTTCCGCCCGAGTCAGGCTGATGCCCTGCACCTTGATTTGTGGCTGGACGGTGAGAATGTGCTTCGTGACGCCGGTTCCTACAGCTACAACGCCGGGGATGAGTGGCTGTCTTACTTCCCGGGCACCGGATCGCACAACACCGTTCAGTTTGACGGTCGGGACCAGATGCCGCGCATCAGTCGCTTCCTGTTCGGCGACTGGCTCAAGGTGTCTGGCAAGCCGGTGTTCATCACCACCGAAGTGGCCGATAGGGTTGAGGTTGGATATCGGGATGGTTGGCGCGCGGAACACCAGCGCAAGGTTGCTCTGGAGGTTGGCCGTATGGTTGTGGAGGACCGGGTTGCCGGCTTCCGCAAGAACGCCGTCCTGCGTTGGCGCTTGCAGCCCGGTGAGTGGACGCGTGAGCGCACTACATGGACCAACGGTCGCGTCAGACTGACCGTTGTGACGGACCTGCCGGTTGATCGTATGGCGCTGGCAGAGGGTTGGGAATCCCGTTATTACCTGCAGAAAACAGCATTACCCGTTCTTGAGGTTGAGGTCAGTCAGGCTGGCACGATCCGGACGATCGTTGAGTGGAATTCATGAAGATCCTCTATTTTCACCAGCACTTTTCGACACCTCAGGGGTCGACCGGGACGCGATCTTACGAAATGGCGCGTCGCCTCATCGCTCGTGGTCATACAGTGACCATGGTCTGTGGCAGCACCGGGCATACGGGGCTTGAGCAGGCCTTCGAACACGGGCGCCGCACCGGGAACGTCAGTGGCATTGATGTCATCGAGTTCGAGTTGCCGTACTCCAACAAGATGGGGTTCGTTAGCCGGGCGCTGGTTTTCCTGCTGTTTGCCTGGCGCAGCATAATGGTTGCGCTGCGCCATGACTGTGACGTGGTGTTCGCCACCACCACGCCACTGACCGCGGGCATTCCGGGCATCTTCGCGCGATGGCTGCGCGGCAAGCCATTCGTCTTCGAAGTGCGCGACCTCTGGCCTGAGTTGCCCAAGGCCATGGGAGTCATTACCAATCCCGTTGTGCTGGCGATGATGTCTGTCCTGGAATGGGCTTCCTACCACTCGGCCCATCGTTTGATCGGTCTTTCCCCGGGCATTGTCGAGGGGATCATGAAACGCGGGATTTCGTCCGACCGTGTAATAGCGGTGCCCAACGGCTGCGATCTGGACATCTTTGCCGAAGCGGTCGAGCCGTGGCGTCCTGAATCCGTGGCTGCCAGTGATCTGATGGCGATTTTTACTGGCACTCATGGTCTGGCGAATGGCCTGGATGCCGTGCTTGATGCCGCAGCGGTTCTGAAGCGTCGTGGGCGTGGTGACATCAAACTGGTGCTGGTGGGTGACGGCATGCTCAAGCCCGGCCTGCAGGCTCGGGCGGCACGCGAAGGGCTCGACAATGTGGTCTTTCATCCGCCGGTATCCAAGAGGAAGCTGGCCGGTCTCATGGCGTCGGCGGATATTGGCATGCAGATCCTCGCCAACGTCCCGGCCTTCTATTACGGCACGTCCCCCAACAAGTTTTTTGACTATATTGCCGCCGGGCTGCCGGTACTGAATAACTACCCGGGCTGGCTGGCCGAACTGATTCAGAAGAGCCAGTGCGGCTATCCGGTTGGCCCGGAAGATCCCGAGGCCTTCGCCAATGCCCTGGTGCACGCGGCGGACCACCGCGACCTGCTGCCGGCCATGGGGCAGCGTGCTCGCGAGTTGGCGAGGGCCGAATACGATCGGGATATTCTGGCGGCGCGATTCGTGGCGTGGGTGGAAGGGGCAGTGACGTGATCAAGCGTGCATTCGATATCGTTGCTTCCGCAGGCGGGCTGCTGGCGCTTTCCCCCGTGCTGGTGGTTGTGGCCGGCCTGATTCGTTTCAATCTCGGTTCTCCGATCCTTTTTCGCCAGGTTCGCCCTGGGCTGCACGGCAAGCCCTTCCTGATGGTGAAGTTCCGTACCATGCGCGATGCTTTGGATGAACAAGGTAATCCATTGCCGGATGAGCTGCGGCTAACGGCGTTGGGGCGTTTCCTGCGGTCGTCCAGCCTGGATGAGTTTCCGGAGTTGTGGAACGTACTCAAGGGCGATATGAGCCTGGTCGGCCCCCGTCCTTTGCTGATGGAGTACCTGCCGCTTTACTCGCCGGAGCAGGCTCGTCGTCACGATGCTCGCCCCGGCGTCACCGGCTGGGCCCAGGTCAACGGCCGCAACGCCCTCAGTTGGGAAGACAAGTTCAAGCTGGATGTGTGGTACGTGGATAACCAGTCCTTCTGGCTTGATATCAAGATTCTTTTTCTCACCGTAAAGAAGGTGTTGGTCCGCGACGGTATTTCCGCGGAAGGCGAGGCCACCATGAGCAAGTTCACCGGTAGCAAGTCGCCATGAGGGCCCCGCTGTATGCGGTCTACGGGGTGAGTGGCTGCGGTCGCGGCATCATGCCGCTGGCGCGGGAAATGCTGCGGGCGGCCGGTGTGCCGCTGGACCGTCTGGTCTTTATCGACGACAACCCGGCTGCCGAACGGGCCAACGGCCATCAGGTATGCCGGTATGCCGAGTTCCTGGCCTTGCCCGCATCGTCCCGCCACGTGGTCATTGGCATTGCCAACAGCCGGGTACGGGAAAGGCTCGCGCAGCAACTTGCCGCGGACGGAATACAGTTCTGGTCCGTGCAGGCAGCCAATGCGGTCCTGATGGATGATGTCCAGATAGGCGAGGGGGCCGCACTCAGCCCCTTCGTGACCATCACCTCGAACATCCGTATCGGCAGGCACTTCCAGGCCAATCTCTACAGTTACGTGGAGCACGATTGCGTGATCGGTAATTACGTCACGTTCGCGCCCGGCGTGAAGTGCAACGGTAATATCGTCATTGAAGACCACGCCTACATCGGCGCCGGCGCGGTGATCAAGCAGGGTGTCCCCGGCAAGCCGCTGGTCATTGGCAAGGGCGCCGTGGTGGGTATGGGTGCCGTGGTGACCCGCGATGTTCCTGCGGGTATCACGGTGGTGGGCAATCCGGCCCGGCCTTTGATCAAGTCATAATTTCAGGTTGTGCGAACATGTTGAACACCCCCTTTTCCCCCTGGCCCAGCTTCACCCCTGAAGAAGCCGACGCCGTTTCGCGCGTGCTGCTCTCCAACAAGGTGAACTACTGGACCGGCCAGGAATGCCGCGAATTCGAAAAGGAATTCGCCGCCTGGTGCGAAGTGCCGCATGCGGTCGCGCTGTCCAACGGCACGTTGGCGCTGGATCTTGCCCTGAGGGTGCTCGGCATCGGCCCCGGCGACGAGGTCATCGTGACCCCGCGCACCTTCCTGGCCTCGGTGAGCACCATCGTCACTGCCGGTGCCACGCCGGTGTTCGCCGACGTGTGCCGCGACTCCCAGAACATCACCCCGGACACGGTGGCGCGCGTGATCACGCCGCGCACCCGCGCCATCATTGCCGTGCACCTGGCCGGCTGGCCCTGCGACATGGACGGCCTCAATGCGCTGGCCCTGGAACATGACCTCGCCGTGATCGAGGATTGCGCGCAGGCCCATGGCGCCAAATGGCGCGGCACGCCGGTGGGCGGGCTGGGCGACGCGGCGGCCTGGTCGTTCTGCCAGGACAAGATCATGACCACCGGTGGCGAAGGCGGCATGTTCACCACCAACAGTCCGGATTTGTGGAGTGCCGGCTGGTCGTACAAGGACCACGGCAAGAGTTACGACGCGGTGTACAACCGCCAGCACGCGCCGGGTTTCCGCTGGCTGCACGAGTCCTTCGGCACCAACTGGCGCATGCTGGAGATGCAGGGCGTGATTGGCCGCATTCAGCTGGGCCGCATGGCCGACTGGCACCGCGCCCGTACTGCCAACGCCACCGCCATCCTCGAGGCGTGCAGCCGTTCACCCGTGCTGCGCGTACCGCCGGTACCCGCCGAAGTGGAACACGCCTGGTATCGGGCTTATGCTTTCGTCCGCCCCGAGGCCCTGGCTGAGGGCTGGAGCCGCGATCGCATCATGAACGAGATCGTGGCCCGCGGGGTGCCGTGCTATTCGGGGTCCTGTTCCGAGGTGTACCTGGAAAAGGCCTTTGATGGCACGCCCTGGCGGCCTGCCGAGCGTTTGCCGGTGGCAAGGGAACTGGGCGAAACCAGCCTGATGTTCCTCACCCACCCCACGCTGACGCCGGCCGAGATTGAAAAGACCTGCGCGGTAATCCGCGAGGTAGCGGCGCTGGCTTTGCGCTGACCTGTGTTCGAAATGGAGATGTACGGCCTCGGGCCGGCAGGATAAGGACAAATCCAATGAAACCGATGTTGGTGCAACTTTCCGCCTTGCCGCGGCGCGGCAAGCAACTGGTGCTGCTCGCCGCCGATGCCGTGGCGCTGCCGCTGCTGTTCTGGTTGGCGCATGCCTTGCGCATGGACACCGTGCACCCGGCCATCTTGCCGGACCTGCCGTTGTGGCCGGCGTGGATTGCCTTGCTCACCGTGGGCGCGCTGTACGTCAGCGGTGTTTACCGTGCCGTGGTGCGTGCCTTCGATGAAAAGTTGCTGCATGACCTGATGATCGCGGTGACGGCCGTGGCCGCGATGTTGCTCGCGGTGGCCATTTCCGGCATCACCTTCCTGCCGCGCAGCGTGCCCTTCAGTTTCGGCTTCTTCATGTTCCTGTGGGTGTGGGCCACCCGCTCGGGCATCCGCGCGCTCATCCGCAAGTTCCTGTTCGCCGACGGCTGCGCGCACCGCGTGGCAATTTACGGCGCCGGCGCCGCCGGCCAGCAATTACTGGCGGCCCTGCGTGCCTCGTCCGAGTACTGCCCGGTGGCGTTCTTCGACGACGACAAGAGCCTCGCCGGCACCACCGTGCTGGGCCTGCGCGTGTACGCCGGCAAGGACTTTGCCGAGCTGTTCCAGGACCTGCGCATCGATGAAGTGCTGCTGGCCATGCCCTCGGCCAGCCGTGCGCGTCGCCGCGAGGTGATCAATCGCCTGGAGCCGTTCAAGGTGCACGTGCGCGCGCTGCCGGGCATGACGCAACTGGTGGGCGGCCAGGTGTCCATGTCCGACGTGCGCGACGTGGACATTGCCGACCTGCTGGGCCGCGACCCGGTGCCGCCGGTGGACGGCCTGCTGCAGAAGGACATCACCGGCAAGTGCGTGATGGTGACCGGCGCCGGGGGCTCCATCGGTTCCGAGCTGTGCCGTCAGGTGCTGCTGAACCGCCCGTCGAAACTGATCATCTGGGATGTGAGCGAGTTCGCGCTGTACAACATCGAGCAGGAACTGCAGGCGATGCCCGGCAACGTGCCCATCGTGCCGGTGCTGGGCTCGGTGATGCACGAGGAGCGCATGGCCAGCGTGATGTGGTTGCACCGCGTGAACACGGTGTACCACGCGGCGGCCTACAAGCACGTGCCGCTGGTGGAGTCCAACCCGTTCGAGGGCATCGTCAACAACACCTTCGGTACCTTCCGCGCCGCGCGGGCCGCCGTGCGCGCCAACGTGGCCACTTTCGTGCTCATTTCCACCGACAAGGCCGTGCGCCCCACCAACGTCATGGGCGCCTCCAAGCGCGTGGCCGAGCTGGCCTTGCAGGCGCTGGCCGACGCGCCGGGCGTGAAAACGCGCTTCTGCATGGTGCGCTTCGGCAACGTGCTGGGTTCGTCGGGTTCGGTGGTGCCGCTGTTCCGCAAGCAGATCGCGGCCGGCGGCCCGGTGACCGTGACCCACCCGGAAGTCACCCGTTATTTCATGACCATTCCCGAGGCCTCGCAACTGGTGATCCAGGCCGGTGCCATGGGCGCGGGCGGCGACGTGTTCGTGCTGGACATGGGCGAGCCGGTGCGCATTCTTGATCTCGCGCGCAAGATGATCCACCTGAGTGGTCTCACCGAAAAAACCGCGGACGGCGACGGCGACATCGAGATCGCTTTCAGCGGCCTGCGCCCCGGCGAGAAGCTGTACGAGGAGTTGCTGATTGGCGACAACGTCACCGGCACCGCGCACCCGCGCATCATGCGCGCCATGGAAAACTTCCTGCCGCTGGAAGACTACCTGGCCATGCTGACGACGCTGCAGGAACTGGCGCGCGAGAACGACGTGCAGGGCCTGAAGGAAGTGCTCACCGAGGTGGTGGAAGGTTATATCCCCGACCTCACCGCGCCCACCTGCGACCGCGTTTCTTGTAGCGAGGGGGCCATGCCCCCGACCAGCACCCCGCTGCCGACGGACGCCGTATCGGGCGCGTGGCGTCCTCTCTACATGTAGCCGTTTGGGTTCTGTTGTTGCCAGTTCCACGCGTCGCGGCACATCTCGTCGATGCCCCGCGTGGCTTTCCACCCGAGGATCTTCCCTGCCTGCGCGGCAGAGGCGTAATAGGCCGCAATGTCACCCGGCCTGCGCGGTGCCATCTCGTACGCCACGCGGCAGCCACTGGCCCGCTCGAACGCCTTCACCATTTCCAGCACCGAGTGCCCTTGCCCGGTGCCGAGGTTCACGGTGAGCACTCCCTTTTCATGCGCCAACCAGTCGAGGGTGCGCAGGTGGCCCATCGCCAGGTCCATCACGTGCAGGTGTAAGCTCCCCCGTCAACTGGACATCAGTTCGTAGAGACCTCCGCCTGTTGTGACTCGTACTTGCGCCGGTACTCCAGCGGGGTCATGTCGTCCAGGCTGTCGTGCGGGCGCTCCTCGTTGTATTCGAGCAACCACTCCCACGCGGCATCCCGGACCTCGTCCAGCGACTCGAACAGGTAGCAGTCCAGGATGTCTTCCCGGAAGCTCCGGTTGAACCGCTCGATCAAGCTGTTGCTCTGCGGGCTGCCCTTGGGGATAAAGTGCAGCAGCACGCCGTTCCGTTCGCCCCATTCCGCCAGGGCTTCCGCCACGAACTCCGGCCCGTTGTCGACGCGGATCATCATCGGCAGGACCCGCCAGGCCTTCACCTGGTCGAGCACCCGGATCACGCGCTCGGACGGCATGGAGAGATCGATCTCGATGGCCAAGGCCTCGCGGTTGAACTCGTCGATCAGGTTCAGCGTGCGGAAGACCTGGCCGCTCATCAGCGTGTCCCTCATGAAATCCATGGCCCAGACCACACCCGGTGCCACCTGCGTCGGCATCGGCTGCTTCACCGCTGCCGGCGGCCGGTAACGCACGCGACGGCGTAAATGCAGGCCAATCTGCCGGTAAACGCGATATACGCGCTTATGATTCCAGACAAAGCCCTTGCGGCGGGCCAGCTTGTAGCACTTCCAGAAGCCGCGTCGCGGACGCTTCTCCACGCACTGCCGGAGGAACTCCTCGATCAGCAGATCTTCAGGCTTCGGCTTGCGTTGCGGCACCGAGTACCAGCTGCTGCGCTCAAGGCCCACGACATCGCAGGCCATCAAAACGCTGGTACCTTCGGCTTCAACCAGCTGCCCCACCAACTGCCGCTTGTGGTCGAGGCTCAGAACTTTTTTGCGATGACCACTTCCATGGCGCGGGCCCGCAGGCTCAACTCGGCGTACATCTGCTTGAGCTTGGCGTTCTCCTCCTCGAGCTCCCGCATCCGGGACAGCTCCGAGGCGTCCAGCCCGCCGTACTTGGCGCGCCACTTGTAGAACGTCGCCGGACTCACGCCGATCTGCCGGCACACGTCGTTGACCGGCAGGCCCGACTCGGCCTGCTTCAGGGCCGCCAGGATCTGGCTCTCGGTGAACTTCGACTTACGCATATCTCGGTCTCCTGTCAGGGGTTAGTCTGGCAGAAACCTCTACTTATGGGTGTCCAGGACGCGGGGGAGCTTACACAGGTAATCGCGCACGCCGGTGCCGTCGGGCGTGGCGTAGTCGTTGCCGAATACTTGCAGGCTTTCGCGCCGGCCGGCGGCCACCTGCGCGAGGAGGGGCATCAGGTTGTTCGGCGTGCCGTGCGGATCCTCGCCAATGCGTCCGCTTTCATGGGCGCTCACCGGGTTGAAGTAGCGCAGGATGGCAATGCGCCAGTCCGGTTGCGCGCGGTACAGGTCGCGCAGGGCGTTTTCTACCGCCAGCTTGGTCATGCCATACGGGTTGGCGGGGTTGAGCGGATGGTCTTCCGTGTAGGGCAGGAACACCGGGTCGCCGTACACGGTGGCCGATGAACTGAACACGATGTGTTTGACGCCGGAGTCCTGCATGGCCTGCAGCAGGCACAGGCTGCCGGTGACGTTGTTGTCGTGGTACTGCTGCGGGTTGGCTACGGATTCGGCGACGGCCTTAAGTCCCGCGAGGTGCACCACGGCGTCGATGTGGTGTTCGTGGAGCAGAGTCGTGATGAGGGGGCGGTCGCGGATGTCGCCCTGGACGAAGGCAGGGGCGCGGCCGGCCAGCTCGGCCACCCGGCGCAGGGATTCGGGCGAACTCTTGCAGAGGTTGTCGACCACCACGACCCGGTGGCCCGCTTCCAGCAGGGCCAGCACGGTGTGCGAGCCGATGTAACCGGCACCGCCGGTGACGAGGATGTTCATCCCGCCAGTCTACCTCCCTCTCTACGCTTGCGCCCTGCGGGCGCTACCGCGAATATCGCTGCCTTCGAGTATCGGGCTGAACGGCGGGAATGATGGATCCGGAACTGGTCTCGCAGGCCAAGCGCTTCGCCATGCAGGTGACCCACCTCAGCCAGGACGCCCTGCACGTGTACGTGGGTCTGCTGCTGCTGGTGGGCCTGTGCGTGGCCCTGCGCAAACCGCTGGGCAGCTGGCTGCCCTGGGTGGTGGTGCTGGCCGCGGCGCTGGCCGGCGAGGCCGTGGACATGCGCGGTGATTTCGCCCACAACGGCATCTGGAATTGGCACGAAAGCCTGCACGACGTCCTCAATACGATCTTCTGGCCCACGGTGCTGAGCGTGCTGGGGCGCCTCGGCTGGTTGCCCGGTTCGCACCGATCTTCGTAGCGAGGGGGCATCGCCCCCTCGCTACAGGGGTGGAGGGTAGCCGGCTTCGGATTGGTGGCGGATGGCAAGCACGACCAGTGTTCGCTGGTCTTCCCGGTAGAGCACGACGTAGCCGGATTTTCCCGACGGTATGATCAACTCCCGAGCGTCGGGTTCCTCGGGGCAAGGAAAGCCGGCGCGGGGATTCCCGGACAGCATGTGCAGCGCATCCAGGATGTCATCCACCGCGCGATCGGCGGCTACGGGGTTCTTCTCGTCGAGGAAGGCGTGCAGGCGCCGCAGGTCGTTTGCCGCTTCCGGCGTAATGACAACCTTCATTCCGGCGCGTTCTTGCCGCCCTGCCTCGCCTTGAGTTCGGCGACCAGCGTCGAGAATTCATCCATCGTCAGGTGCTCGCCGGTGCGCTGGTAATTTTCCCAGGCAGCCCGCCCTTCGCTGATGAAGGCCATCCGCTTTTCTTCGCGCTCGACGTATTCCTGGATGGCTTGTCGCATCAGGTAGTGCGGCGCGCGGTCCTTGGCTTGCGCCAGGCTTTCGAGCCGGGCGTCGATGTCGGCATCAAGCCGGACGCTTTTGGCGACGGTGCTGGCCATGACGGATATCTACCTTTCGGGGTGTATGAAGAATTATGACAGTGTCATACAAGTGCAGGGTTGTCCAGCACTCCCGATGTAGAGAGGGGGCCATGCCCCCGATGCTCTGGCTCTTCAAACGAAAAATCGGGGGCATGGCCCCCTCTCTACGAAGAGCGGGAGAGCAAAGGTGTCGGGGGCATGGCCCCCTCTCTAGAGGGTGATGAGCGGGCTGGCACCGTATCCCTTGAGTTGATATCTTGAGGGATATAGGCGGTCTGGTCTCGCCGCCATCAGGGCACTGCCATGAGCACACCGCTGTTCCATTCCGTTCCGCCGGCGCTCTCCACGCTCTACGGCACCATCGACGGCCATGTGAAATCCGGGGCGCCGGTCTTTGCGGGCACACCGGGCTCGATCAGTGTGCGCAGCAACCAGCATGGCCGGCAGTATTACGTGCATCGTTACTACGACGGCGCGGGTACCCAGCGGGAAAAATACCTCGGGTTGGTGGGCGAGGCCGATGAGGGTGTCGAGGCACTTCGCGGCCGCATCAACGAAACCAAGGCGCTGCTGCGCGATATCCGCCTGTTGATCCGCGAGGGATTTCAGGCGGCCGATTCGCAGACCTATGCCACGCTCGCGGCCCTGCACCTGCACGGCCTGTTCCAGGCAGGCGCCACGCTCGTGGGCTCGCACGCATTTGGCATCCTGTTGAACCAGATGGGCGTGCGGGCGGCTGCATACGCGACCGAGGATGTTGATGTCGCCAGGCGAGAAGAACTGGCCTTCGAAAAATACCCGGAAAGCTCCTTTCTGGAGATGTTGAGGGACAGTGGTATCCATTTCGTGGAGGTTCCGCAGCTCGATATCCGCAAGCCTTCATCCAGTTTCAAGAGGCAGGGCAAGTCGAGATTCCATGTCGATCTGCTGGTTCCTTCCCGGGACGCGAGCATAGGCATTGCGGAAGTACCGGAGCTGAAAGCGCACGCCACCACCTTGCCATTCCTGGCTTACCTGCTGGGAGAAACAACGATGGCTACCTTGCTGTGCAGCGAGGGCGCGTGCCCTGTGCGGGTGCCTGTGGCTGAGCGGTTTGCGATCCACAAATTGGTGGTGTCGCAGTTGCGCACGGGCCGTGATGCCAAGAGCGACAAGGATATTCACCAGGCCAGCGTCCTGTTGGCGGTGCTGGGAGAGCGTTTCCCTGGCGCGGTGGAGTCGGCTGTGGCGGAACTTCCCGCTTCGGCGCTCCGCTACCTCAAGCGCGCGAAGCCGGCCGTGGACGAAGCGCTCGCGGCGTCGCCACGCGCGCTCGCCGAATTCGAAGATGCACTTGCCAATATCAAGCTGTAGAGAGGGGGGCCATGGCCCCGACCCGCACTTCGTAGCGAGGGGGCCATGCCCCCGACCCGCACTTCGTAGAGAGGGGGCCATGCCCCCGATTGGCGTAAAGCAAGAGCATCGGGGGCATGGCCCCCTCTCTACAGGAAGAGTCGCCAGCGTTTTTTCGGGGCGGGCTTGTCGTCGAGATCAATGAGCGTCAGCGCGCGGCCTTTCCACGCACCCGTCTCGATCATGTGCAGGTTGCCGATCACTTCCGGCTTGTCCACCACGTTGTGACCGGCGTACACGCGGTCGATGCCGCGCACGCGTTGTTCGGGGGCATCGTCCAGCGGGCGACGGTGCCAGAACGTCGCCAGTTCGCCCGGCGCCAGCGGTTCGTCCAGCGGCGCGCGGTTTTCATATTGCGCCCAGTCGCCGCCCGGCACCGTGGCATGCACCACGCCGATGCGCTCGCCCTTGCGCGGGATCTCGATGGCCAGCGGCAGCGCGCCGAGTGCCTGCTGCCATTGCGCGGCTTCGCGCGTGTCCGGTTGTTGCGGGTGCAGCGCGCGCGTGAGCAGCGGCAATACCCAGTCGCCACCGAATGACGCATGGCGCATGGCGGCATCGCGCACGATGGCCGGTGCGGCGCCGGCCAGCAGCGGGTTCAGCCAGTCGAGCATGGCCTGCTCGTGGTTGCCGCGCACGCAGAAGAACCACGGTTGTGCGAGGTAGTGCAGCGCCCGCGGCGATTGCGGGCCGCGGTCGATGAGGTCGCCCACGGAGACCAGGCGGTCCTTCTGCGCATCGAATGCTCGTGTGGCGAGTGCGGCGTCCAGCGCATCGAAATAGCCGTGGATGTCGCTCACCACGAAGTCGCGGCCGGCGGTGTTTTCGGGGAGCGTGAGCAGGCGGGCGGTCATCCGGTCATTTTCGTTCATTTATAGCGAGGGGGCCATGCGGGCGATGACGGCGTGGCGGATCTGGCGCAGCAGGCGGCGTGCGCCCGCGTCGGCCCAGGCGGCCGTTTCGATTTCCGCCAGCAGGCGGTCGGCGGCGGCTGGCAACTGCGCGAGCAGCCGGTCGAGGACGGTATCCATTGCCGCCGGGCGGGCGCCCAGGGCGCGCGCGCTGTCGCGCAGGTGCTGGCGGCGCAGGGCCAGCAACCGGGTCTCCCCGGCCAGCGGCACGACCATGTCCACGCGCGCCAGGCCGTCGGCCTGGCCGCTTTCTGCGGCGTCGTCCACGGCATACACCGCCGTGGACACCAGGTCATAGGCCGGTGCCAGCCAGAGTTCATCGCCGTCGCGCAGGAAACTCAGGTTTTTCAGGTGCGCGTCGCCGTTGCCGATCAGTACGTTGAAGGCGATCCAGCGCAGGACCTGTTGCCGGGTGGCCGCCGGTGCGGTGGTCTGGTCGATCGCGAGGCGCAGGTTCTCCAGTGTGGAGGCGTCGTATTTGCTGCGGCGCGGAATGCCCAGTAACTGGCAGGTATCCAGCGCGTAGAGTCGCTGCACGTCATCCGGCCCGCGTCGCCGGTCAAATCGCTCAACCAGGTAAACGGACTGTGTCCCGGTCCGGTGGATCCAGACAGGTGGCACCGGCAATCCGCTCGCGTCTGCCAGCCGCATGCAGAAATATTCGTTGGCGACGCTGTGGCTGTAGTAAGGGTGCGGGTGCTGTGGCTTGAGGATGTGCGTGGACGCTTGGGTACCCACGGGTTCGTAGAGGCAATCGTGGGTGCTGTCGTAGATCACCGCGAGTTTGTGCTGCGCACCGGCGAGGCTCATGCGTTTCGGTGCGTCACGCGTCAGGCTGCCGCCGGCCAGGTCGCGCAGGCGATGTTGAAACGTGCTGTCATCGAGGATGCGGATATCGGCTGCACCGGGCGCGCTGCCCGGCGGCAGCAGCGTGAGCGCACCGGCGGATTCGGCGCCCAGCGCTGCCAGCAGTTCGAAGTGCTGCTCGGGACGTAGTCCCAGCGTGCGCGCCGTGGCCTGCAGGGCCTGTTCTTCCGGCAGCAGGTTTTCGAAAAACCAGAAGGCGGGTCGCTGCGTGGGCGTGTCGATCTGCCAGTGCGGTGCGAGCGGCAGGCTGTTGCACAGCGGCATGCGCTGCCGGTCCATCCAGCCGCTGTCGTAGCGAAATGCCCAGATGTCATCGCGCGTTGCCAGTTCGCCAACGCGCGATTCGTTGAGGAAGACGTCCAGCCGGCGCGCGCCGGCTTCCCACGGTCCGCTCATGCCGGGTGCTCCGGTGTCCGCGCGTGCAGGCGGATGCCCAGTTGCTGCAGCAGCATCAATGTTTTGCCCAGTTGCGCAGTCGCCTTGCCGTTCTCCACGTGATTGACGAACGCGAGGCTCAGGCCGGTGATGGCGGCCAGCTCGGCCTGCGTCATCCCCAGTTGCTTGCGGGTGCGCCGGATGAGGTCGCCCAGGTCGGCGGGCGTGCGGATGGGGACGGTGGGATCCATGGGTAGGCCCGGATTCTTCGATCGCAGAATATTACCTGTTGCGCGGTGGGATGGGGCGGAAAAATCTGCGAGCGTGGATTTTTGTAGGGGACGGGGTGATTGCGCCCCGGATAATCTGCGATCGCAGAACCGCTCTTCTGTAGAGGGGGGGCCATGCCCCCGACGCTTTTACCAATCGGGGGCATGGCCCCCTCTCTACGAAGGGCAAGGGCGGGTTGGGGCATGGCCCCCTCGCTACGAAGGGTGGGGCGGGGGTCAGAACAGGTCGGGGAACCAGTGTTCGCAGGCGGCCACCGGAAACTGCATGGCGTAGCGGCCGGCGCCCACTTCGGCAAGGAAGGGGCGCGAGCAGTCCTGCAGGTCCCGGATGCAGTATTGGGCCGTGCGCTCGGTGGCGTTGGCGCGCGAGGCCAGTTGGGCGCTGGTGACATGGCCCCGGGTCCAGGCGAGCTCGAGCGCGAGCAGGTGCTTGCTCGACAGTTTGCGTGCGACGTCGAAGCCCGGGCCGCCGACTAGCGCCCATTTTTCGAGTCGGTCGAGGAATTGCGGTGGGTCCAGCGCGTCGCTCATGAAGCGCGTCTGGTCGACTGCCGTTTGCAGGAAGTACTCGCAGAAGGCCAGCAGGCCACGTTCGCTCAGGTTGCCGCGGCCGTCGAGATCTCCTGCGCGCTCCCGGTCCGCCTGCCGCAAGGCGTTCATGTATGTGGTGACGCTTCGCGCGAAGCCGCGCGACATCGACCACAGGCCATAGCCTTCCAGGCCGCAGGCGTGGCGCAGCCAGGCGTCGGTTTGCAGGCGGTTGATGCGGCCATTGCCATCCGGATACGGGTGGATCCATGACAAGCGGTGATGCAGGCAGGCCGCGGCAATCAGTTGCCGGTCACCGGTGATGGTGGGTGCATTCACTTGCGCGAACAGTTGCTCGAGCAGTGCGCGCACTTCGTGTGCACCGGGCGCATGGTGCAGGCCGACCAGGACTTCCCGCGCCGCCGGCTCCGGTTGATCCGGCCGCAATGCGCCGGCTGCCATGTGGGCCTTGGTTTCGCCGACGCTGTTGCGCAAGGCGAGTGACTCGGGTGTGGCGTCTGCGTAAAGCGCGCCGTGTACTGCGTTGATGAAATCAATGCTGGCGACCGGGAATTGCGCGGCCAGCGTATCGAGTTGGCCCTGCGTGCGTATCCACGCGGTGTGTTCGCGCGTGTGGTGGTCTTGGGCAGCGGGCTGCCTGGCCGCGGCCTGCTCGATGTCGCGCAGGCGGGTCGGGTTGCCTTCAATGCGGTTGGAGTAATAACTGTTGACCAGTGCCAGTGCCGCGCTCAGTCCGGGCCGCGCCCCTGCGGAGACCCGGGCGGCTAGCGTCGCGTCCAGTCGCCGCAGTTCGCTGGCCATGGTCCGCAGCGCCGCCAGCGAGGCGGTGTTCGGGGAGGACTCTGATGGCAGCCAGGGGGTAGGGGCGTACATACCTGTTCGGTCGGGATTTCGGGGGTATTTGCGAAGCGTATCCCATTATTGTTGCTAAGTAAAACAACAGGATATGTGATTCGTTAGCCAGACGTTGCGCGTGATATTTCGCACGATGGTTCGCCCCGCGCGTAGAGAGGGGGCCACGCCCCCGATTTGTAGAAAGCAAAAGCATCGGGGGCATGGCCCCCTCGCTACAGGAAGGGGTCGGTGGGCTCGTCGTCGAAGGCGAGCGGGGTGCCGAAGCCGGGGCGGTGTTCGATCTGGTCGAAGCTGGCCTCCAGGCCCAGTGCCGCCAGACGCGTGAGGACGTCCTCGTCGAGATAGAGCGCGGGGTCGCCGTGGTGGAAGAAGCTGCCCACCACCAGCGACACCTGCCACTGCTGCGCGGCGCGCTGCACGGCCTCGGCGCGCGGTTCGAGCATCTCCAGCAGGGCGCGGGCATGGGCGCCGAAACCGGCCTCGTGCGCCGGCAGGCCGCTGGCCAGCATCCACTGGCTGCGCAGGCGGCGCGCTTCGGGCACGTCCTCGCAGAAGGCGTCGCCGCGTCGCCACACGTGGGTGGGGGTGAGGCCCAGCAGGTCCGTCACCGGCGCCGGGTCGTCGCCGTAGCCGGTGATGAGCAGGTAGATGGCCAGGTCGGGGTTGATCATCCCGTCATTGTAGCGAGGGGGCCATGCCCCCGACCCGCTTTTCGTAGCGAGGGGGCCATGCCCCCGATTGTTTTTTGGGGCGGAAGGGCGTCGGGGGCATGGCCCCCTCTCTACAATAGGCGGCTGAGCCCCATTGAGGAGTGTGCAGCGTGCGTGTGGTGATCATTCCGGTGACGCAGTTCGAGCAGAACTGCACCCTGCTGTGGTGCGAGGAGACGAAGCAGGGGGCGGTCATCGACCCGGGCGGCGACCTCGACCAGATCCTCGAGGCGGCGGCCGAGGAGGGGGTGACCATCAGCAAGATCCTGCTGACCCACGCCCACATCGACCACGCCGGCGGTACCGGCGAGCTGGCGCAGAAGCTGGGCATCCCCATCGAGGGCCCGCACGAGGGCGACCAGTACTGGATTGACGGCCTGGTGCAGCAGGCGAAGATGTTCGGCTTCCCGCCGGCCCTGCCGTTCAAGCCCGACCGCTGGCTGCACCAGGGCGATACCGTCCAGGTGGGCAACGTCACCCTCGACGTGCGCCACTGCCCCGGCCACACCCCCGGCCACGTGGTGTTCTTCTCGCCGGCCGACCGCCTGGCCATCGTGGGCGACGTGCTGTTCCAGAACAGTATCGGCCGCACCGACTTCCCGGGCGGCAACTACGACCAGTTGATCAGCGCCATCAAGGACAATCTGCTGCCCCTGGGCGACGACGTGGCCTTCATCCCCGGCCACGGGCCCATGAGCACCTTCGGGGACGAGAAGAAGTACAACCCGTTCCTGTCCTGACCGCTCCGCTCTTCGTAGAGAGGGGGCCATGCCCCCGATTTGTAAAAAGCTCGGGGGCATGGCCCCCTCTCTACAGGAAATAGGAATAAGGATAGGACTGTTTATTCCTGTTCCGGGTGGCCGGGACCGGCTATCTTGCCGCCCGGTCAAATCCCCGAATTCCCGTTGAGGCCCCCATGTCCCTCACCCACCTGCAACGGCTGGAAGCCGAGAGCATCCACATCATGCGCGAGGTTGTCGCCGAGTCCGACAACCCGGTGATGCTCTATTCCATCGGCAAGGACAGCGCCGTAATGCTGCACCTGGCGCGCAAGGCGTTCTTCCCGGCGCCGCCGCCGTTCCCGCTGCTGCACGTGGACACGCGCTGGAAGTTCCGCGACATGTACGCGATGCGCGACCGCATGGCGCGCGAGTCCGGCATGGACCTGCTGGTGCACATCAACCCGGAAGGCGTGGCGCGCAACATCAATCCCTTCGACCACGGTTCGGCCATCCACACCGACGTGATGAAGACCGAGGGCCTCAAGCAGGCGCTCGACAAGTACGGTTTCGATGCCGCCTTCGGTGGCGCGCGCCGCGACGAGGAAAAGTCGCGCGCGAAGGAGCGCGTGTTCTCCTTCCGTTCCGCCGAGCACCGCTGGGACCCGAAGAACCAGCGCCCGGAGCTGTGGAAGCTGTACAACGCGCGCAAGCACAAGGGCGAGTCCATCCGCGTGTTCCCGATCTCCAACTGGACCGAGCTGGACATCTGGCAATACATCTACCTCGAGAACATCCCGATCGTGCCGCTGTATTTCGCCGCGGAGCGCCCGGTGGTGGATCGCGACGGTACGCTGATCATGGTCGATGACGACCGCATGCGCCTGAAGCCCGGCGAACAGCCGGTAATGAAGAAGGTGCGCTTCCGCACGCTCGGCTGCTACCCGCTGTCCGGTGCCATCGAGTCCGAGGCCGACACGCTGCCGGCGATCATCCAGGAAATGCTGCTCACCCGTCACTCCGAGCGCCAGGGCCGCATGATCGACCACGATCAGTCCGCGTCGATGGAGAAGAAGAAGCAGGAAGGGTACTTCTGACATGGCACACGTCTCCGACCTCATCGCCACCGACATCGAGGCCTACCTCAAGTCGCACCAGTACAAGAGCCTGCTGCGCTTCATCACCTGCGGCAGCGTGGACGACGGCAAGAGCACGCTGATCGGTCGCCTGCTGTACGAATCGAAGATGCTGTTCGAGGACCAGCTGGCCGCCGTGGAAGCCGACTCGAAGAAGTTCGGCACCCAGGGCGACCAGATCGACTTCGCGCTGCTGGTTGATGGCCTGGCCGCCGAGCGCGAGCAGGGCATCACCATCGACGTGGCCTACCGGTTCTTCTCCACGGACAAGCGCAAGTTCATCGTGGCCGACACCCCCGGGCACGAGCAGTACACGCGCAACATGGTGACCGGCGCCTCCACCGCCGACGTGGCCGTGCTGATGATCGATGCGCGCAAGGGCGTGCTGACGCAGACGCGCCGCCACAGCTACCTGGTGAACCTGCTGGGCATCCGCCACATCGTGCTGGCCATCAACAAGATGGACCTGATGGATTACCGCCAGGACGTGTTCGACAAGATTGTTGCCGATTACCGCGCGTTCGCCGCGCAGGTGGGCGTGGCCGCGGACATCACCCCGATTCCGATGTCGGCGTTCAAGGGCGACAACATCACCGAGCGCAGCGCCAACACGCCCTGGTACACGGGCACCACGCTGATGGACTACCTGGAAACGGTGTCCATTGACGAGGAGCGCGCGCGCCGCGGCGCCTTCCGCCTGCCGGTGCAGTGGGTGAACCGCCCGAACCTGGATTTCCGCGGCTTCGCCGGCACCATCGCCAGCGGCGTGGTGAAGACCGGTGACCGCATCGTGGCGCAGCCGTCCGGCCGCGAGAGCACCGTCACGCGCATCGTCACCATGGACGGCGATCTCGCCGAGGCCAGTGCCGGGCAGTCGGTGACGCTGACGCTGGCCGACGAGATCGACATTTCGCGCGGCGACGTGATTTCGCTGGCCACGGCGCCGGCCGCGGTGGCCAGCCGCTTCGACGTGATGCTGGTGTGGATGCACGAGGAAGCGCTGCAGCCGGGCCGCCCGTACCTGCTGAAGATCGGTACGCGCACGGTGAATGCCACCGTGACGGGCATCCGTCACCAGGTGAACGTGAATACGCTGGAGCACAGCGCGGCCAGCAAGCTGGAGTTGAACGGCATTGCCGAGTGCACGGTGAGCCTGGACCGCGCGATTGCCTTCGATCCCTACGTGGACAACAAGGACACCGGCGGTTTCATCCTCATTGACCGTCTCACCAACAACACGGTGGGCGCCGGCCTGTTGAAGGGCGCGTCTGCCGGTGGTGCGGCGGTGGCCGACGTGGACGTGGATCGCGCGGCGCGTGAAGCGATGAAGGGTCAGCAGGCCGGGCTGGTGCGCGTGGATGGCGACATCGCGCGTGCGCGACTGGAAGAGCGCAAGTTGTTTGCCGAGGGACGGCACACGTACGTGGTGGCGGCGGATGCACCGCAGGCGTTGATCGACGCGCTGCTGGATGCCGGCCTCATCGTCCTGCAACCGACGCGTTGATGACGGATACCTGGAAATGACTTACGCGTACGCGATTATCGGCGGCCTGTTGATCGGCCTTTCCGCCACGCTGCTGCTGCTGTTCAACGGCCGCATCGCCGGCATCTGCGGCATCCTCGCCGCCGCCATCCTGCCCGACAACAGCGAGCGCACCTGGCGCTGGTTGTTCCTTGCCGGCCTCGCGCTCGGCACGCTGCTGTGGCACTTCGCGTCCGGCCTGCCGGTACCCGATGCAACCGGCGCGTCGCCGTGGCTGGTGATTGCCGCCGGGCTCATCGTGGGCTTCGGCACGCAGATGGCCAACGGCTGCACCAGCGGCCACGGCGTGTGCGGCCTGGGGCGCCTGTCGGCGCGTTCGCTGGTGGCCACGCTGAGTTTCATGGGCGCCGGCGCCGTGACGGTGTACGTGGTCCGCCACGTGCTGGGAGGCTGACGCGATGAACAACGTACAGAAACGCAACCTGCTGGCGCTGGTCGCCGGTGCGCTGTTCGGTGCGGGCCTGGCCGCCGCCGGCATGACCGACCCGCGCAAGGTGCAGGCCTTCCTCGACCTGTTCGGCGCCTGGGACCCGACCCTGGTGTTCGTGATGGGCGCCGCGGTGACGGTGACGCTGGTGTGCTTCCGCCTGGTGCTGCGCCGCAAGACGCCGCTGTTCGACGACAAGTTCTGGCTGCCGACGCGCACCGACATCGATTTCCGCCTGGTGTTCGGCTCGGTGCTGTTCGGTATCGGCTGGGGCCTGTTCGGCTACTGCCCGGCGCCGGCGGTGGGCGCGCTGGTGTACGGGCACAGCGAGGCCTTCCTGTTCGTGGGGGCGATGCTGGCGGGGGTGTTCGTGGAGTGGGGCTGGCGGCGGATTCGCGGCAGCTGATTCGCTCTCCTGTAGAGAGGGGGCCATGCCCCCGATGGGTTCAAAAGAACGCCGCGCAATGCGCGGCGTTTTTTATCGGGGGCATGGCCCCCTCTCTACGAAGAGCGAAGAGCATCGGGGGCATGGCCCCCTCTCTACAGGGGTTTGTGGTTGAGGGCGGCGAGGGGCTCGAGCAGGTCCGGCAGGTACGGCTCGTACGCCTTCCACTTCGCCACCGACGTCTTGTAGATCGGCTGGCGCACTTGCGTGATGCTGGCGGTGCGCACCAGGCGGTCGGATTCGTAGAACTTCAGGCACTGGTCTTCCCACGGCAGGTCGAGCCAGCGCACCAGTCGCCGTGATTCGAGCTCCTGGTCGTTGGTGAGCGTTTCGTAGCTGCTCTCGAAGAAACGCCCCGGCAGCACTTCGCGCCAGTGCTGCATGATGCGCTGGTACTGGCGGATACGCTCGACGATGTGTTCCGGATGGCAGGCCCAGCGGATGGCGCCGAACTGCGTCTGGAAACAACTCATCGCCACGTCGCGCACGTCACGGCGCGCATGGATGATTTTCGCGTTGGGGAACAGCAGCGCTATCCAGCCCACCATCGAGTAGTTGTCCGGCATCTTGTCGAGCACGCGGGTGACGCCGGGCTTGCCGGATTTGTCGGCGAGTTTCTGCAGGATGCGCAGGTACTCGGCGGCGAATGGCGCAAGGTCCAATGCCGTGACGTTCCTGAACGCAGTGGCGACGTCGAGTTTTCCATTCGCGTTCTTGTGCACGAAGGCATTGAAGGCGCGCGTTGCATAGTTTCGCTCGCCTACCCCGAGTACCTGGCTGTGCCGCGCGAGGATCTGCTCGGTGAGCGTGGTGCCGGATCGCGGCATGCCGACGATGAACGCCGGCATCGGGTCCGGGTTGCCGATGCCCTGGTGTTCTTCGAAGAATTCCTTCGTGAATGTGGCGATGAGCGCATCGATCTGTCGCTTGTGGTCGGCCGGGTCATACGTCCAGCCGCGCCGGCTGCGCGCTTCCCACTGCAGGCGGTTGCCTTCGCGCAGGTGCCGTGCGGCGATTTCCGGTTCCTTGCGGCCGTCGTGGTAGAAGGCCAGTGCGAAGTTCAGTGTGGCGGCCGGGCCGTCCGGGATGCCCGCCTTGTTGAGCAAGTCGTGCGCCTTGTTGATGATGGCGGGATCGATCTTGCCGCGCTGTGCGCTGGCCAGGCCATTGATGGCCGGTACGCAATTCGGCTGGTCGGCGAGCGCCTGCTCGAAGCAGGCAATGGCCTTGGGCACGTCGCCAGAGGACGAATGGATGTTGCCCATGCGCACGTGGACGGAAGCACGTTGCGGATGAAGTTCGCGTGCGCGCTCCAGCGTCGCCAGGGCGCCATCGGCGTCGCCGTCGTCCCATTGCGCGTCGGCTAGCGTGAGCAGGTATTCCGGGTTGTTGTCGCCGCGTTCGCGGTGCGGCAGCAGGATCTGCAGTGCCCGTTCGGCGTTTTCGTCCTCGAGCGCGGTCTTCGCCAGGCCGCACAGCGCATCGAGATCGTCGGGGTGCTGCTGCAGGACCTGGCTGAACCAGTCACCCGCTTCGTGGTGCTCGCCCTGGCTCATGAAGCAGCGCCCGATGGCAATGCCCAGTCCGCGGTGCGTCGGGTCGATGTCGTGGCCGTCGGCCAGTACGTCCATCGCTTCTTCGTAGTGTTCGGTGGCTGCCAGTGCGCGGCCCAGGTGCAGGTGCGCGTTGGCATCCTTTGGCGATGCCGCCAGTGCGCGGCGGGCGTGCTCGATGGCCTGTTCGGCTTCACCCACGTGGGTGAGCAACCCGGAAATGTTGAGATTGGCACTGAACAGCGCGGGATTGTGCGCCAGCGCCTGTTGGTAACCCTTGATGGCTCGTCGCCAGTCGCCTTTCAGGCGATAGGTGTCGGCGAGCGCGCACTGCCATTCGGCATTGCCAGGGGATTTTGCCAGCAGGTCGCGCAGCAACGGCTGCGCCGCTTCGACCTGCCCGGCGGCGATGTGGGCGCAGGCGAGGTTGTAGGCGGCCAGGTCGTATTCGGGGCGCAGCGCCAGTGCTCGCTGCAGGTGGGGAATGCCCGCGGAGCTGTCGCCCAGTCGCAGGTGGGCCATGCCCAGGTTGCAGGCTATGACGGGGTCCAGGGGCAGTCGTGCGGCAGCCGTGACCAGCAGTGGCAACGCCGACGCGGTGTCGCCGCCTACCAGGCGCGCCATGGCGGCCGCGTAAAGCGCATCGGTGTCCTCCGGTGCGCGCGTCAGCAGTTGCTCGGCGGCGTCGCGTGCCTCGACGAGGCGGCCCCTGCCGAGCAGCCCGAGTACCAACGACTTTCCGGCGACGGTTTCCATGCGATCGTGATCCTGCAAAGCGGGTGACAGAAATGAAAGAGCCGCCTTGCGGCGGCTCTTTGTCCTGCGAGGTGACGCGTCAGGCTTGCTTGCGGCGCACGCGCAGGGCGAGCAGGCCAGCCAGGCCGACCAGCAGGCCGGCCGGAAGCGCACCGCCGCCACCCACGCTGCCGGTACCGGAGCCGAAGCCGCTGACGTAGCCGCCGCCGCCGCCGTAGTTGACGACAGAAGCGATTTCTTCGGCGCTCAAGCCTTCAAGCAACCCGGCCGCTTGCAGCGTGCCGATGTCGTTGTATGCGGAAACCTGGGCCTTGGCCTGTGCCAGCGTCGCCGTGCCTTCGATGAAGGCCAGCAGGCGGACGGTGCTGTTGGCCGGGATGGTGATGGCGTACTCGTTCTGGAACTCGTCGTCGCCATCGCCGAACACCCAGCTCTGTTCGCCGGTGACGCGTGCGCCAGCACCGTGGCGGGTGATGATCATCACCGGATCGTCGCCATCGGTGGAGTCAACACCCACGTCCTGGTCGCTGGTGATGGTCCACAGGTCGCTGTCATCGGCGGTCAGGTTGCCATCGGAACTGCGCTGGACGGTGGTGGAGCCGTCCGAACCCACGTCTCCGAAAATGGCGGCGTTGATGGTGATCGGCGCCCCGGTGGTGTTGGTGAGCGTGTACACCGCGCGTACGGCAGCACGCTGGTCGAAGAAGCGGTATTCAATGCCCGCATTCACGCCCGGGACAATGTTCTCTTGGGTCGGGTAGGTGGCGACGCCGTCAGTAACGTCGAAGACGCCTTCCGGGTTCTCATACCAGTTACCGTCAACGGCCAAGTACAGGGCGCCGTCCAGACCGTCGCTACGGTAGCTGGTGCCATTGGTCAGGGTCAGCTCGCTGACATAGGCCGAAGAGGAAGAGCCGAACGACCAGATTGCATCCCAGCCGTTAATGGCCGGGACGGCGGCAATGGTAATGGTGCTCCAGTCAGTGGTGGCAGCACGGGCCGAACCGGCAGCGCCGAAGAGGCCGGCAGTGGCGGCAACACCTGCAGCCGCCACGCCGCGCAGGCGCTGGAAGCCACTCTTGTTCTTGGTCGTCATAGTCGAAAGTCCTTTCGGTCTGATGAATGAAATGTAACCAGCCGGTTACAAGCACGGGGGAGTTGGCAGGCTAGGCCCTGCCCCGGTTCATGTCAATGCAGGTCCGGCGGCGCACGTTGAGCGGTGTCAACATCATTGGGGATACGGGGGGGGAGGCCCCCCCGCTTTGTAGAGAGGGGGCCATGCCCCCGACGATTTTCAGGAGCGTCGGGGGCATGGCCCCCTCTCTACGAAGAGCGAAGGGCTGACAGCGATCAGCGCGACAGCAGGTCCTTCGCGATGGCGATGACCTGCATCTCGTCGGTACCGGCGTAGATCTGCAGGATCTTCGAGTCGCGCATCAGCTGCTCGACGCGCGCTTCGCGCATGTAGCCCATGCCGCCGAAGATCTGTACGGCTTCGGTGGTGACTTCCATGCAGGTCTGCGCGGCGTACAGTTTCATCGCCGAGGCTTCGGCCAGCGTCATGTCCTTGCCGTAGCCCATCAGCTCGATGTAGCGGAACACCAGGTTCTGCAGGTTCACGCGCGCCACTTCCATCTTGGCGAGCTTGAGCTGGATCAGCTGGTTCTCGCCGATCGGCTTGCCGAACTGGACGCGGGTCTTGGAGTATTCCAGCGACAGTTCCAGCGCGCGTTCAACCATGCCGAGTGCCATGGCGGCAACGCCAGCGCGCTCCGTGGAGAAGGTGCCCTTGGCGCCGGAGCGGCCGTAGCCGTCCTCGCTGCCGCCCATCAGGCGCTCAGGGCCGCAGTGCACGTCATTGAGGAACAGTTCGCCGGTGGGCGAGGAGCCGATGCCCATCTTCTTGAACGGCTTGGACTGCTCGAGGCCCGGCATGCCCTTGTCGAGGATGAACGAAACGATCTTGCGATCCTTCGGATCCACGCCCGGCTCGTCGAGCTTGCAGATCAGCACGATGGTGTCGGCGTACGGGCCGTTGGTGATCCAGGTCTTGGAACCGTTGATGACGTAGCCGCCGTTGCCGTCGCGGCGGGCAACCGTCTTCATCTGGCCGAAGGCATCGGAACCGGCGTTCGGCTCGGAGATGGCCCATGCGCCAATCTTGTTCAGGGTGAGCAGGTCCAGCGCCCAGCGCTTCTTCTGCTCGATGGTGCCCTTGCTCATGATGGCGCCACCGGTGAGGCCGATGGAAACGCCCATGGCGGTGACCAGGCCCTGCGCGTGGCGGCAGATCTCGATGATCGGGATCATGCGCATGGCGGCTTCTTCGGCGGCCATGGCATTGAAGCCTTCCTTGCGCTCCTTCTTCTCCTTCACCTCACCACGCTCGGCGGCTTCGGCAGCAGCGATCTGCTTGTCGAATTCCATCTTGGCCATCACGTCGAGGCCGAAGGTTTTCGCCAGCTTGCGCAGGATGTCGTAGGGGGGTACGCCTTCGTATTCGATGGCGTCGATGTTGGGCACGATTTCCTTCTCGACGAAGTCGCGCACCATCTTCTGGATCATCCGCTGGGATTCAGACCACTCGATCATCTCGGCACTCCTCGGTGTTGTAGAGAGGGGGCCATGCCCCCGACGCTCTTCGCTATTTGCCCTTGCTCTTCGTAGAGAGGGGGCCACGCCCCCGACGCTTTTATCGGGGGCATGGCCCCCTCTCTACATGTATGCGGGGTACAGGGTCGGCCCTGCCCCCGCTCCTGTCACTGTCCGCGCTGCACATTTCACTGAGCGTTTGCGTCAGCGACAATCCCTGTCCTGCAAACGGATACGGGACGCATGGGAATGAATACCGAACTGCGCATCGCCCAGCCCGGCTGGCTGGCGCCCTGGCTGGCCGCCCGGGCCCTGCCGGCCGACGATCGCGCGCGCCTTGCCGAGGTGCTCGATCTGGCCAGCGAGCAGGTGGCGCGGGGTACCGGCGGCCCGTTCGCGGCAGTGGTGTACGACGAGGCCAGCGGCGAGCGCCTGGGCTGTGCGGTGAATACCGTGGTGCCCAGCCAGTGCGCGCTGGCGCACGCCGAGACCGTGGCGCTGGGGCTGGCGCAACAGGGCGCCGGGCAATGGTCGCTGGCCGGCCGGGCGGCGGTGCTGGTGAGCAGCGCCGAGCCCTGTGGCATGTGCACCGGGGCCATTGCCTGGAGCGGCGTGCGTCGGTTGCTTTATGCGGCCACCCGTGCCGACGTGGAGGCCATCGGCTTCGACGAGGGCCCGCGCCCGGCCGCCTGGCGGCGCGAGCTGGCCGGGCGGGGTATCGAGGTGGTGGGGCCGCGCCTGCGGCCGGCGGCCCGGGCGGTGCTGGCCGATTACCTGGCGCGCGGCGGTCCGCGCTACAACGGTAATCCCGCTATCCTGTAACAACGGACCCTGTAGAGAGGGGGCCATGCCCCCGATGCTTTTACGGAAGAGCGAGAGCGAAGAGCAATCGGGGGCATGGCCCCCTCTCTACGAAGAGCAAGAGCAGAAGCAGGTGGGTGGATGACTGACGGGCAGTGGCTGGGGCATGACGCGGTGGATCGGCGCGAGCGGATCCTCACCGCCGCGCAGAGCGTGTTCTCCGAGAAGGGTTTCCGTGCCGCGGAAGTGCAGGACATTGCCGAGCGCGCCGGGGTCAGCAAGGCCACCATCTACAAGGTGTTCACCAGCAAGGACGAGATCCTCGTCACCATCGTCGAGGAAAACTTCCGCCAGCTGGCCGGCATCGTGCTCGCCAACCTCGTCGGTCCCGCCGGCGAGCCGCCGATGGAGCGCCTGCGCATCGTGCTCTACGCGGCAGCCACCTACCTCGACCAGAACAAGCCGTTCTGCCGCGTGCTGGTACGCGAGGCCGGCGAGTTCATGCCGGTGATACAGCAGATGTACGGCTCGATGGTGGCGCAGAACGCGCCGATGGCCGAGACGTTCTTCATCCGCCTGCGCAAGCGCGGCGAGGTGCCCGATCTCACCACGCCGGAACTGATGAAGTTGCTGACCAACGCCGGCATCGGCGTGCTGTGGGGCTGGGTGGTGGCCGACACCGGCCGGCTCACCGACGAGGTCGATTTCTACTTCAACCGCGTGGCCCCGGTGATGGGTCGCTGGACGCCGGGCACACCGCGCACCTGACGCTCGCCTTTTCTTCTTACGCTGCCTGCGCGCCGGGTGTTACCGGACGCGCAGTGCCCGCGCGTGCGCGTGGCCCGGTGTTACCGGTGGAAACGCGCGAGTTTTCTTGTCGCCGCGCGTGACGCGCATGTCAGCCGCTCGTCGCTGCTGGAACGCTTCTTGCTGTCCTGAACGTGCCTGGTCGCGTGTGCGCAGTCGCGATCGTTTGCATCAGAAAAACAACCTAAGGATGGCGTCATGAAAAGGATTTACCTGCGATTGGCCGGTTTGCTCGTGCTGGTTGGCCTGAGTTCCACCGCATCCGCTTTCCTGTTCACCGATACCTACACGAAGACGAAGTACCCGACCGTGCTGGTGCACGGCCTGATGGGCTTCGATGACATCGCCGGCATCGAGTATTTCTACCGCATTCCCTGGGAGATCTCGCGCAGCGGCGGCAAGGTGTACACGGTGGAAGTGCCGCAGGCGAACAGCTCGGAAATCCGTGGCGAAGCGCTGCTGCTGCAGGTGAAACAGATCCTCGCCGCCACCGGTGCGAAGAAAGTGAACCTGGTCGGGCACAGCCACGGCGGCCCCACCATCCGTTACGTGGCAGCGGTGCGCCCGGACCTGGTGGCGTCGGTGACCAGCGTGGGTGGTGCCAACGGCAGTGCTGATCTGGCGGACGTGATCTACGGCGTGACCAGCAACGTGCCGGTCACCGACGTGCTCGTGGACAAGGTGGCCTCGGCGCTGGGCAGCCTGATCGGTCTGCTGTCCGGTACCGACTACCAGCAGGACGGCGCGGCGGCGTTGTATGCGCTGTCGGCGGGCGCGGCGGAATTCAACGCGAAGTACCCGCAAGGCATCCCGGCGCAGTACTGCGGCAACGGCGCCGAGGTGGTGAACGGCGTGCGCTACTACTCGTGGAGCGGCGGCTCGCAGTTGACCAACGCCGCTGACATCAGCGACCCGCTGCTGGCGATCACTTCGCTGTTCTACACCGGCAAGAACGACGGCCTGATTTCCAGCTGCAAGAGCCGGCTGGGCAAGGTGATACGCGACGACTACCACATGAACCACGTGGACGAGATCAACCACGTGTTCGGGCTGGTGGATATCTTCGGTGGCAACCCGGTGGCGGTGTACCGCCAGCAGGCCAACCGGTTGAAGAACGCGGGGCTCTGATTCCAATGTAGAGAGGGGGCCATGCCCCCGATGCTTTTGAAAAACATCGGGGGCATGGCCCCCTCTCTACGAAGAGCGGAGAGCGGTAGGGCGGGGCTTAGAACGGGCCTTCGAAGAGGACGCCGACACCGATGGTGCCGTTGTCGAATTCTTCGCTTTCCTTGTCGCTGTAGCGCTCGGCCGTGTAGGTGAAGGTGATGCGGTCGGCGAGCGTGCGCTCGCGCTTGGCCTGGCGCTGCTGCGTCAGGAAGTTGTACACCGAGCGCAGGTTCAGGTCGGAACGCACGCGGCCGAGCGTGCCGCGATCGCCGTAGCCGGCCTGGATCTGGATCAGGCGGCCGAAGCCGAAGCCGGCGTAGGCGTTCACCACGCGGTGGCCGTTGAAGTCCTTGGCACCCACGCCGCCGTTGAGCATCACGCTGGAATAGTTGGCGTCGATGAACACGCCGGAATCGAGATCATCCGGGAGGCCCTGGCCGCGCGGGTCGGCGCGACCCACCGAGTAGACGGTGCCACGGATGATGGTGACGCCGTCGTAGGCGCTGTCGGCGCTGAAGGCAGGGGTGGCGGTGGCGGCAAGCAGGGTGGCAAGCAGGCCACCGGAAAGGGTCGTGCGCAGCGATCGCATGGTTTTCTCCTGGGCCCGAATCCGTCAGGCCTGCGCATTCTAGCCGGAAAGGGCCGCGCCGATAGCCGGGCCCGACGGCCTGCGGGTCACAGCCAGCGCAGGGGTGGTTCGGCCAGCAACTGGCGCTGTTCTTCCAGTTCGCCCAGGTGGGACTGCCACCAGCGCGGCGAGTTGAACCAGGGGAAGGCGCGCGGGAAGGCCGGGTCTTCCCAGCGTTCGGCGATCCAGCCGGCGTAGTGGATGAGGCGCAGCGTGCGCAGCGGCTCCACCAGCGCCAGTTCGCGCGCGTCGAAATCGCAGAAGGCGGTATAGCCGTCGAGCATTTCGCCCAGCCCGCGTTCCTGCTCGAGGCGGTCGCCGGAGAGCATCATCCACAGGTCCTGTACCGCCGGGGCCATGCGGCAGTCGTCGAAATCCACGAACCAGGGGCCGTCGTCGCGCGTCCAGACGATGTTGCCCGGATGACAGTCGCCCTGGGTGCGGATGGTGGTGGCGTTGCGCAGGACCGGCTCGAGCAGCGCGCGCAGGTCGGTCACCAGGCGGTTGTACTGCGTGGCCAGCGCGTCGGGCAGGAACGGCTGCAGGCATTGCACCGGGCGGTCGAGGAAGCCGGCGATGTCCAGCGTGGGCCTGTGCGCGAATGGCTGCGCCTGCGCCACCGCGTGGATGCGGCCCAGCAGGGTGCCGATGCGGTGCATCTGGTCGAGATCGCCCGGCTCCGGTGCCTGGCCGCCCTTGCGGGTGAACAGTGCGTAGCGGTAGCCGGCGTGGGTGTGCAGCGTGTCGCCGTGCACGTTGGCCAGTGGCGCGACCACCGGCAGTTCGGCGTCGGCCAGTTCCAGGCAGAAGGCGTGTTCCTCGCGGATCTGCGCGTCGCTCCAGCGGTTGGGGCGGTAGAACTTGGCGATGACGGGCACGCCGTCCTCGATGCCGACCTGGTACACGCGGTTTTCGTAGCTGTTGAGGGCGAGCACGCGCGCGTCGCTGGTGCGCCCGGTGGCTTCGATGGCGTCGATGACGAGGTCCGGCGAGAGCGCCGCGTAGTCGGTGATGTTCATCCACCCATTGTATGTAGAGAGGGGGCCGTGCCCCCGATGGGTTGTTGAAAAAAAGCGTCGGGGGCATGGCCCCCTCGTTACAGGGTGCGGGTGGCGGACCAGGCTTCGATGGTGGTGACGCCGGCGGCGGCGAGCGTTTCGGCCACCGCCAGCATGGTGCTGCCGGAGGTGATCACGTCGTCGACGATGGCGACGTGCGCCGGCAAGGGCGCCACCACGCGGAACGCACCGACCAGGTTGTTCCGGCGCAGCGCGAGGTCGAGGCCCGATTGCGCGCTGGTGTGGCGGGTGCGCTCCAGCGCGCGGGTATCCACGGGAATGCCCAGCCGCCGGCCCGCTTCGCGGGCGATGCGTTCGGCCTGGTTGAAACCGCGTTCGCGCAGGCGCTTGCGGTGCAGCGGGATGGGCACCAGCGCCGCCGGCAGGGGCCGGTTGGCGTGCGCGGCGGTGGCGGCCTGCGCGAGCAGGTGCCCGAGCACGCGCGCGGCCGGTAGCCGCCCGTGGAACTTGAGCTCCTGCACCAGGCGGTCGGCGGGGAACTCGTAGCGGCAGGGCGCCAGGGTGAGGGCGGTGAGCGGGGGATGGCGGCGGCAGTGTGCGCAGGGGCTGCCCGGGCGCAGTGCGCGCGCGGGGTCGGGCAGGGCGGGGTCGGCCTCCGGCAGGGCGCAGCGCGGGCAGGCCGGGCCGAGGCGGGGCAGGTCCGCTTCGCAGCCGGCACACAGCGGCAGGCCGCGGCCACTGGCCAGCCCGCAGACGAGGCAGGCAGGCTGCGCAAGGTCAAAAAACGTCCAGATATTCACCTTCCGGGTCCTTCCAGGTTGACCACTCGGTCGGGCGGGATAACATGGATACGTTGAGTCCCCCCTTTCCCGACGCCCCGCGTCCCGCACCAGCAAGCGGCCGACCGCCGCCCGAGGTCCCCGATCATGGCCATTTCCCCGGATGCCGTTCAGCAGTTCGATCCCCGTGCTGGCGTAGGCAAGCAGCCCGCCGTGCACGCCGACGATGGCCTGCGCCATGACTGGTCGCGCGGCGAGATCGAGGCGCTGTTCCGCCTGCCGTTCAACGACCTGCTGTTCCGCGCGCAGACCGTGCACCGCCAGCATTTCGATGCCAACGCCGTGCAGGTGTCCACGCTGCTGTCGATCAAGACCGGCGCCTGCCCGGAAGACTGCAAGTACTGCTCGCAGTCGGGCCACCACAGCACCGGCCTCGAGAAGGAAAAGCTGCTGGAGATCGAGAAGGTCATCGCCGAGGCGAAGGCCGCGAAGGAAGCCGGTTCGTCGCGCTTCTGCATGGGCGCCGCCTGGCGCAGCCCGCGCGAGAAGGACATGCCGTACGTGCTGGAGATGGTGCGCCAGGTGAAAGCGCTGGGCCTGGAAACCTGCATGACGCTGGGCATGCTGTCGCGCGACCAGTCGCAGCAACTGGCCGAGGCCGGGCTGGACTACTACAACCACAACCTCGACACCTCGCCCGAGTACTACAACCAGATCATCACCACGCGCACCTACCAGGATCGCCTGGACACGCTGTCGTATGTGCGCGAGGCGGGCATGAAGGTGTGCTCCGGCGGCATCATCGGCATGGGCGAGACGCGCAACGACCGCATCGGTCTGTTGCAGTCGCTGGCCAACCTGCCGCAGCACCCGGATTCGGTACCGATCAACATGCTGGTGAAGATCGCCGGCACGCCGCTGGAAGGCGTGGACGATCTCGATCACCTGGAATTCGTGCGCACCATCGCCGTGGCGCGCCTGCTGATGCCGAAATCGTTCGTGCGCCTGTCCGCGGGCCGCGAGTCGATGGACGACAGCACGCAGGCGCTGTGCTTCCTCGCCGGTGCCAACTCGATTTTCTACGGCTGCAAGCTGCTCACCACCACCAACAAGGAAATGAGCGCCGACCAGGCGCTGTTCCAGCGCCTGGGCATCCACCCGATGAATATCGGCGAGCATGCCGCCAGCTGACCGCCCGCTCTCCACGGCGCTGGCGGAGCGGCGGGCGGCGCACCTGTACCGCGAGCGGCGCACGGTGGATGCGCCGGCCGGCGCCGAAACCGTCATCGACGGCGCGCGCCTGCTCAACTTCTGCAGCAACGATTACCTCGGCCTCGCCAATCATCCACAGGTGGTGGCGGCGTTCCACGCCGGCGCCACCGAGTACGGCGTTGGCAGCGGCGCATCGCACCTGGTCACCGGTCACACGCGCGCGCACCACGAGCTCGAGGAAGCGCTGGCGGATTTCACGCGCCGGCCGCGCGCCTTGCTGTTTTCCACCGGCTGGATGGCCAACACCGGCACGCTCGCGGCGCTGGTGGGCGCCGGTGACGCAGTGCTGGAAGACCGCCTCAACCATGCGTCGCTGATCGATGGCGGCCTGGCCAGCGGCGCGCGCTTCCGCCGCTATCGCCACAACGACGTGGACCAGTGCGCCGCGCTGCTCGACAAGGGCGAGGCGAACCGCAAGCTGGTAGTCACCGACGGCGTGTTCAGCATGGACGGCGACGTGGCACCGCTGGGCGAACTGGCCGCCGTGTGCCGCGCGCGCGACGCGTGGCTGATGGTGGATGACGCACACGGCATGGGTGTGCTCGGCGACGAGGGCCGCGGTTGCGTGGATGCCGCGGGGCTGGGCGTGGATGACGTGCCGGTGCTGGTAGGTACGCTGGGCAAGGCCTTCGGTACTTTCGGCGCCTTCGTTGCCGGCAGCGACGACCTGGTGGAAACGCTCATCCAGTCGGCGCGCAGTTACATCTACACCACGGCGATGCCGCCGGCGGTCGCCGTGGCGACGCTGGCCAGCCTGGAGCTGGTGCGGCGCGATGAGTGGCGTCGCGAACGACTCGCTGCGCACGTTGAACGCTTCCGCGCCGGTGCCAGTGCACTGGGTTATTCGTTGATGCCATCGTCCACGCCGATCCAGCCGCTGCTGGTGGGCACCAGCGAAGATGCGCTGGCGTTCAGCGCGGCGCTGCGCGAGGCCGGGATCCTGGTGGCGGCGATCCGTCCGCCGACGGTGCCCGAGGGCAGCGCGCGCCTGCGCATCACCTTCAGTGCCGCGCACGATGAAGCGCACGTGGAACGCCTGCTGGACGTGCTCGCGCAACTGGCGCCGCGTTTTGCGCGCGCGGTGGCGGTGCCGGCGGCGGAGTGAACATGACCGACCTGCCGAAGCCGGACCTGGTGCTGCTGCCCGGCTGGGGATTGCCGGCGACGGTGCTGGCGCCGCTGGTTGATGCGCTGTCCGCGCGCTGGTGCGTGCACGTGCTGGCGCTCGCTGATGGCGCGTCGCTGGATGCGCTGGCCACGCAGGCGCTGGCGCAGGCACCGTCACGCGCGGTGTGGGTGGGCTGGTCGCTGGGCGGCATGGTGGCCGTGGCCGCCGCGCGGGCAGCACCGCAGCGCGTGCGCGCGGTGGCGGCCATCGGCAGCAACCTGGTGTTCGTGGCGCGCGAGGACTGGCCGGCGGCGATGCCCGCGGATGAGTTCGCGGCGTTTTACGCGCAGGTGGCGGCCGATCCGGTAGTGGCGCTGGGCCGTTTTGCCGCGCTGGTTGTCCGCGCAGCCGCTCCCGCTCTTCGTGGCGAGGGGGCCATGCCCCCGATTCCTGCTCTTTGTAGCGAGGGGGCCATGCCCCCGACCGCTCTTGAAGAGCATCGGGGGCATGGCCCCCTCGCTACGAAGGGCGCGAAGGCCGACCTGCGCACCTTGCGCGCCGCCATCGACGCCGCGCCGTCGCCGGATCCCGCGCTGTTGCTGCACACGCTCACCGCCCTGCGCGATGCCGACCTGCGCGGCGCAACCCTGGCCTGTCCGTCTCTGTGGCTGTTCGGCGAGTATGACGCGCTGGTGCCGGCGGCTGCCGCTGCGGACATCGCGCATTGCCTGCCCGGGGCCCGCACGCGTATCGTCGCCGGCGCCGCGCACGCCCCCTTTCTTTCCGCGCCGGTGGCCGTGGCCGCCGACCTCGACGCCTTCTTCCTGGAGTTCGCATGACCTCGTTCGACAAGCAGGCCGTGGCCGGCAGTTTTTCGCGTGCCGCCGCCGACTACGATTCGGTGGCCGACGTGCAGCGCACGGTAGGGGGCTGGTTGCTGAAGTCCATCCAGCACCAGCAGGAGATCCGCAACGCCCTCGACGTGGGTTGCGGCAGCGGTGCCATGACGCTGCAACTGGCGCAGCGACTGCCGATTGCCGAAGTGGACGCCATCGACATTGCCGAAGGCATGCTCGAGTACGCGGTGGAAGTGCATGACCATCCGCAGATCAGCTATTACGTGGGCGACGCCGAGGAAATTCCCTTCGAGGAAAAGGCGTTCGACCTGGTGTACAGCAATTTCATGTTGCAGTGGTGTCCGGACCCGGTGCGCGCGCTCACCGATATGCGGCGCGTGTTGCACCGCGGCGGCCAGCTGGTGCTGTCGTTGCCGGGCGAGGGTTCGCTGCGTGAGCTGGCGGAAGCCTGGGCGACCGTGGACGCCGCGCCCCACGTGCATCGCTTCATGAGCGAAGACGAGCTGGCGGACGCCGTGGCGGCGGCGGGTTTCGCGCATGCGGACATCCTCCAGCGCACGCTGCGCGTGCACGTGCCCGATGCCGTCACGCTGATGCGCAGCCTGAAGGCGCTGGGCGCGCACAACCAGCACCCGGGTCGCGCCACCGGCCTGACCAGTCCGCGCACGCTGCAGCGGGTGGTCGATGCCTACGAAGCGCGCCGCGAGCCGGCCGGCCTGCCGGTCACCTGGAAAGTGCTGATCCTGGAGGCGCGCCGGTGAGTCGTCGCGTTTTCTTCGTCACCGGCACCGACACGGGCGTGGGCAAGACGCACGTCACCGCGTTGCTGCTGCGCGCGCTGGCTGCGGAAGGCAAGCAGGTGCTGGGCCTGAAGCCGGTGGCGGCCGGTTGCGTGGATTCCGGCGACGGTTTGCGCAATGACGATGCGCTGGCGTTGATGGCGGCATCGACCGTGCAGTTGCCCTATGCGCAGGTGAACCCGGTGGCGCTGGTGGCGCCGCTGTCGCCGCACATCGCCGCGGCGCGTGAATCACGGCGCGTGCGCGTGAACCAGCTGTCCGGGCTGGTGCGCGGCGCGATCATGCAGGCGCGCGCCGACGTGACGCTGGTGGAAGGCGCCGGTGGCTGGCGCGTGCCGTTGAACGACATGGAAACGCTGGCCGATTTCGCCCGCGACCTCGCCGTGCCGGTGATCCTGGTGGTGGGCCTGCGCCTCGGGTGCCTCAATCACGCGCTGCTGACGGCCGAAGCGATCCGTCGCGATGGCCTGCGCCTCGCGGGCTGGGTAGCGAACGCGGTGGATCCGCACATGGAAGCGCGCGCGGAAAACATCGACACGCTGCGCGCGGCATTGCAGGCACCGTTGCTGGGCGTGGTGGAGTGGGACGACGCGGCGCCGCAGTTTGACCTGGCGCCATTGGGCACATGACGCTCATGTAGAGAGGGGGCCATGCCCCCGACGCTTTTTCGTTTCCAGCAAAAAGGCGCCCATCGGGCGCCTTTTCTATCGGGGGCATGGCCCCCTCTCTACGAAGAGCGGCGTTATTTCTTGCCGAACAGGCGGGACAGGAGCGAGGGCTTCGCTTCGGCGGGCTGCTCTTCCACCACCTCGGTGGCCGCCGCGGCTTCGCGGGCAGCGCGCTCGGCTTCCTGCTTTTCCTTCTCGGCCTTGCGCGCCAGGAATTTCGCGATCACCACGTGGCACGCTTCGCACACCTCGGCCTTGGCCTGCTGGTGGCCGCAGGCCGGGCAGGTCATGGTGGCCGAGTTCTTCTGCGCCGCGGGCGAGGCGGCCGATTCTTCGTGCTTGGGTTCGTCGTCCACGAGGGCCAGGGAAGCGGAAATCTTCGGCGCGGCTACCACCGGGGCCGGCGCGGGCGCTGGCGCCGCGGCGCGGACCGGCTCGTCGTCGGTGGGTGCGAGCGACAGTGACAGCGACGGCGAGGCCGCCGGCGCCGGGGCTTCGGACTCGACCGTCACGGCCAGGCCGGCTTTCTCCAGCGCGCGGCAATACTTCTCGGCATCCGCGGCGCTGAGGCCTTTCTTGAGGACGGTGGGCTTGCCTGAAAAGGCGGCGGCGACCTGCTCGGGGGTGCGCTTGAGCAGTTGCGCGAAATTGCCGATGGCGGTGTCGCGGTCGACACCGGGCAGCGGCTTGCCGGCAAACACGACGCGGTGGGTGCTGTCGGACATCGGACTTCCTCGTCCTCGCGGTTACGGCGATTCCCCTAGCATAAGGCCGCTGCATACGTGCTGTAGAGAGGGGGCCATGCCCCCGATACGCGAACAGCAAGGGCAGTCGGGGGCATGGCCCCCTCTCTACGAAGGGCGAAGAACGGTCAACGGGCCAGTTGCTTGACCGGGGTGAAGGTGGTGTCGGCGTTGTAGGTGTTGATGGCCTGCTCCAGGCCGCGCTCGTGCAGCAGTTCCCCGGCCTTCACCACCAGTTTCGTGGCGCCCGGCACCAGGCGGCGCACCGCCTCGAAACCGGCCACCAGCGGCACGGTGGCCAGCACGCCGAACTTGGCGGCGGTGTCCGGCAGGCCGAGCATGTCCGAACTTTGCTTGCCGAGGATCAGCCGCGAGAAACCGGCGCGGTAGTGGTACTCGATGTTCACCAGCCAGCGCGGCATGCCCGGCGTCTTCTCGCCGAATTCCCACGACACGTCCAGCAGCGACTGCGCCAGGCGGCGGCTGTCCTCGTCGGGCTCGGCCAGCGTGAGGTAGTTGAGGAAGGCGATGCGCGCGGCGTCATCCTCGCTGGCCGGCAACAGTCGTTCGTCCACGCCCATCAGGTAGCCGGCGTAGCGCCACAGGTGGATGATGGAATCGCGCTCGTCGCTGGTGAAATGGAAGCCCAGCGCGCGCAGCGAGTGCATGAAGATGTACGAGAACAGCAGGTTGGTGGCGACGGTGTCCGCCTGGTTGAGCGGCGCGCCCCAGGCGCGGCTGTCCCACTTGCCCGAATGGGTGAGCATCCAGCGCACCTGCGCGTGCATCAGGCGCACGTGGATGGAGGTTTTCCAGCCAGGGTTGCCCGGCAGCAGCGAGCCGCGGGTAGTCACTTCCACCCAGTATTTGCCGGTTTCCACCAGGCGGCGCGCGGTGGCCTTGTCCAGTTGCGCGGTGAACGCCAGCGGCTTGGTGGCGGCGGCGGCCACGTAGCCGCCCATCAGCGCGACGTTGCGCAGCACCAGTTCGGCCATCGGGCCGGTGCGGCGGTGTGCATCGCAGCCGAGGTCGAGCTTGGCCGGGTCGACCCACAGCGGCACGAATTCCACCTGGTCGAAAAACGCCTTCAGTGCCGGTGCCGGATCGTCGATGGAGGCGATGCCGTGTTCGGTAGCGCGCTCGATGATGGCGCGCGCTTTCTTGTGGCCGGTCTCGTGCATCCAGCCGACCACGGCGTCGGCGAGCGGATCGCCCTTGTACAGGAAGCCGACGAATTCCGCGTACTGCGCCTGCGTGGGGTTGGGATCGTTCTTCGTGCCCAGGATGCGCTTGAGTGCGGTGGTCTTCAGCGTGAGACGCGCGTTGGGATCGGGCACGCGGGTGGGCGCGTCGGCGGGCAGGCTGTAGACGGCGCGCTGGTTGGCGCCGGGAAGGGCGGCGCGCACGGGTTCGGGCAGTTTGTTCAGCAGGGGGTGGAACTGCGACATCGACCGCACCTCGTTGTTGTTGTTATGGGCCGGGGCGTGCCCCACGGCAGGAAGCGCAAAAGCGTCGGGGGCATGGCCCCCTCTCTGCAGGGGGCGAGAGGGGGAACCGACGGGTTCCGGCCAACCTAGCAAGCGCTTGGGCGGTTGACAAGGCGCTCAGGCGGGAGTGGTGGTGCCGGCGCGACCGAGCGGCGTGAAGTCGCGACGTTCGGCGACGAAGGCGGGGCGTGGCGGTTGGCCGCCGAAGGGCGCCTCGGGGGTGTTGTGCACGCTGTTGTAGACGAAGAACAGGTTGCTGCGTGGCCACGGGGTGATGTTGCCCGGCGAGCCGTGCATGGTGTTGCAGTCGAAAAAGGTCACCAGGCCGGCCGGGCCGGTCACCGCCTCGACGCCGCGTTCCGCCAGCCTGCGCAGGCTGCCCTCGTCCGGCGTGCCCACCGTCTGCTCGCGCAACGACGCGCGGAAGTGGTCGGGCGGCGTGGGCGTGGGGCAGCTCACGTACCAGCGGTGCGAGCCGGGTATCAGCAGCAGCGGACCGTTGTACGGCGTGTTGTCGGTCAGGCTGATCGACACGCTGATGGTGCGCATGCCCGGCAGGCCGTCCTCGTGGTGCCAGGTCTCGAAATCCGAGTGCCACCAGAATTCGCGGCCGCGGAATGCGGGCTTGTAGTTGATGCGCGACTGGTGGACGTACACCGGGCTGTCGAGCAGGTATTCGACGATGTCGAGGATGCGGGGATCCTGCATCAGGCGGCGTACCAGCGCGCTGTGCGCCTGCGGCCGGAACAGCGAGCGCAGCGCGCCGCTGCCGCGCTCGGTGATGGCGGATTCGTCCGCCAGTACGCGCGCGTCTTCCGCCAGGCGTGCCGCCTCCTCCTGGAAGCAGGCCAGCTCGGCGGCGGTGAACAGTTCCTGGTGTACGAGGAAGCCGTCGACGGTCCAGCGCGCGTGCTGGGTCTGCGTCAGCGGAGCACCGCGCTGCCACTTGCGCCATGTCACCGGTTCGAGGCGCGGCAGGATCAGCGGTGAGCCGCCCTGGCGGCCGGGGTAATGGTCAATCATGGTATTCGCTCCGTTCAGACACCGCGCTCGGCGACGATGATCTCCACGCCGCGCACGATCATTTCCACTGCATAGGTACCGGTGAACAACGCGACGATGCGGCCGGTGACCTCCATGTAGCGTTGTACCAGCGACTCATTGCGCCGGCGCACCGAGTCGAGCACGCGCTTGAGCGCGACGATGGAGAAATAGGAAGCCGCCAGCGCGCAAGACACCGCGGCCAGTGCGAGCCACGCCGGTTGCTGGGCGCCGGCCATCACGCTGGCACTCACGGTGCCTGGCCCGATCATGAACGGCATGGCCACCGAGCCGGCCAGGTGCTCCGGCAGGCCGCGCGTTTCGCTGAGCGCCACGGTGCCGTTGAACACCGAGCGGATGCCGATCAGCAGGAACACGATGCCGCCGAAGATCAGGAACGACGCGAAGCGCACGCTGAGCACGCGCTCGAACAGCATGTCGCCGGCCACTGCAAACAGCCCGAAGACGCCCAGCGAGATCAGGTGGGCGCGCCGCATCACCTGGCGGAAGCTGCGCTGGTCCAGTTCGCGCACGAGCTGGACCAGGTAGACGCTCATCAGGAACGGGTTGAGCAGCAGGAACAGCAGCGACGCCGACTTGAAGAATGCCTCGCCGTTCACGTCCCGCCGCCCGTGGCCGGTGGATAAGCGCCGTCCGGGCCGTGCGTTTCGCGGCCGGTGAGTGCCGGGCTGAACACGCAGGCCAGTTCCATTTCGCGCTTCGCGCGCAGCAGGTGGCGGTCATGCCGGTCCAGCAGGTACATGGTGCCGGGGGTGATGGTGTGCACCACCTCGTCGTCGACGGTGACCACCTCGCCTTCGCCACGGATGCAGTACACCGCTTCCACGTGGTGCTTGTACCAGATCGGCGTCTCGGTGCCGGCCTTGATGGTGGTGATGTGGAAGGAAAAGCCGGCCTTGTCATCGGCCAGCACCAGGCGGACGCTCTCCCAGTTTTCCGCGGTCACGCAGCGCGCACTGCGGCGCGCCTCGAACAGGTTGCGTACGATCATGGGCGGAAGACCCCCGCGGCGACGCGCGCGTTGCGCTTGCCGTCGCGTTCCATGCGCCGGACGACATTGCGCTCGATGATGTCCAGCCCCAGGCCGAGCTCGTCATCAGGGATGGTCAGCGGGCAGAGCACCTTGAGCACGTCGTCGCGCGGGCCGCAGGTCTCCACGATCAGGCCCTGGTCGAAGCAGGCGGCGGCGATCTCCGTGGCGTATTCCTCGCCGGGCGTGCGCAGGCCGCGCATCAGGCCGCGACCGCGGGCCTCGAGCGTCGGGAAACGCTGCGCCAGCGCGGCGAGTCGTTCGCCGACCTGTTCGCCCTTGCGCTGCACGGCGAGGGAAAGTCGATCGTCCGTCCAGAAGGTTTCCAGCGCACGCGTGGCGGTGATGAACGCCAGGTTGTGGCCGCGGAAGGTACCGTTGTGTTCGCCGGGTTCCCAGCAGTCCAGTGCCGGCTTCATCAGTACCACCGCCATCGGCAGGCCGAAGCCGGACAGCGACTTCGACAGCGTGATGATGTCCGGGCGGATGCCGGCTTCCTCGAAGCTGAAGAAGCTGCCGGTGCGGCCGCAACCGGCCTGGATGTCGTCGATGATCAGCAGCACGCGGTGCTTGCGACAGACGCGCTCGAGGTGGCGCAGCCATTGCGCGCTGGCGCTGTTGATGCCGCCTTCGCCCTGCACGGTCTCCACGATCACCGCCGCCGGCAGGTCCACGCCGCTGGAGTTGTCGCCCAGCAGCTTGTCGAGGTAGGCGGTGGTATCGATACCGTCGCCGAGATAGCCGTCGTAGGGCAGGCGATTGACGCCGGCCGGATCGACGCCGGCGGCACCACGGTGGTGGCGGTTACCGGTGCAGGCCAGCGCGCCGAGTGTCACGCCGTGGAAGCCGTTGGTGAAGGCGATGACATTGGTGCGGCCGGTGGCCTTGCGCGCGACTTTCAGCGCCGCTTCCACCGCGTTGGTGCCGGTGGGGCCGGTGAACTGCATGACGTAGCGCATGTTGCGCGGCTTGAGCACCAGCGACTCGAAAGTCTCCAGGAAACGCTGCTTGGCCGCCGTGTGCAGGTCGAGGCTGTGGACGATGTTGTCGTCCGCCACGTACTCCAGCAGCGCCTCCTTCAGGGCCGGATGGTTGTGCCCGTAGTTGAGGGTGCCCGCGCCGGCGAGGAAGTCGATGTAGCTGTTGCCGCGCGCATCGTGGATGCGGCTGCCGCTGGCGCGGGTGAACACGGTGGGGAACGTGCGGCAGTAACTGCGCACGGACGATTCGAGTCGTTCGAATACGTTGCTGTTCATGGTTTCTCTCCTGTTGCTGTGGCCTGGCCTGGCCGTTGCGTTGCCGTTGTGGGCCTCCGGGACCCGTTGCTTGTGTAGAGAGGGGGCCATGCCCCCGATGCCTTTTGTAGCGAGGGGGCCACGCCCCCGACGTCATCGGCAAACCGCGATCGGGGGCATGGCCCCCTCGCTACGGGAAAGCGGGCCGATGTGCAGCAGCCACTCGCTGTCCTGGCTGTTGCCCAGGTGGCGCTCGCGGTCGAACAGTGGTGTGCGTGTCACGCCGCAGTCGTGGCTGCGCGCGAACGCGTCGAACAGTGCCGCCGACGGCGCGTTGCCCGCGGTGACGGTGGTCTCGAGATGCTTGATGTCCTGCAATGATTCGCGCGCCAGCAGGTGCGCGAGCATGCGCTTGCCGAGGCCGTGGCCGCGTGCGTCGGGGTGGGTGGCTACCTGCCAGACGAACAACGTGTCCGGGCGCGCCGGCAGGCGGTAGCCGGTGATGGCGCCGACCAGTCGCCCGTCGTGTTCGGCCACCACTGCGGTGTCCGCGAAGTGCGTGCACTGCAGCAGGTTGCAGTAGCGCGAGTTCTCATCGAGCGGCGGGCAGGCGCGCACCAGCGCGTGCAGTGCCGGGCCGTCATCGGCGGTGGGCGGGCGCAACGTGGCGAGACTGGCCGGCGACGGCAGTTGCTCCGGGATGTTGCCCAGCGTGAGGATGGGCGCGGCATCGAGGTTGCCGGCGCCCATCATGGTGGCGACGGTATCGAGGGCCTGCACGATCAGTTCGCGCTGGTTGCCCGGCAGCATCTCGAAACGGGCGCGGAAGGATTCCTGCAGCGGCGCCGGCGCCTGCTCGAGCAGCGCGCGGCCGGCGTCGGTGAGTGCCACGTTGACCACGCGCTTGTCGCGCGGGTTGCGCTGGCGCGTCACCAGCCCTCGCTCCTCCAGCCGGTCGAGAATGGTCGATACGGTGGCCTGCGACAGGCTCACCTGCCCGGTGAGGAAGCCGGCGGTGGAGCCGGGATTGGTGGCGATCGCGCGCATCAGCACGATCTGCGGCACCGTCAGGCCGGTGTCACGGCCCAGACGCTTGGAGTTCTGGTCAGTGGCGCGAATGATGCGCCGCAGGGCGACAAGGACCTCGTCCTGGCGGGTCATGGGCCGTCACCTCATGTATTTCGTGGACGAACGTTATGCCTCGATAATGCTTTGATGTCAAAATACATGCCGACGAGCGGTCCCGGCCAATCGACTTGATCCATTGTGCGACTGCCGGGTCACGCCGCCCGCCCTATGCTCCGGGCCTGACATTTTCCCTCCCGGAGACCCTCGCCATGGCGCAGTACAAGGCCCCGCTTGCCGACATCCAGTACCTGATGAAGGACGTCATCGACTTCCCGGCCCACTACCGGGGGCTGCCGGGCGGTGACGCGGTGGACGGCGAGACCATCGACATGATGCTCGGCGAGGCGGCGCGTTTCGCCGAGGACGTGCTGCACCCGCTGTACCGCAGCGGCGACGAGGAAGGCTGCCACTTCGACAAGGGCCAGGTGCGCCTGCCCAAGGGCTACAAGGCGGCCCGCGAACTGTTCGTGGCCAACGGCTGGACGCGCATGGCCGCGGCGCCGCGCTGGGGCGGCCAGGGCCTGCCCGCTTCGCTGGGCCTGGTGGCCAACGAGATGATGGGCGCGGTGAATCCGCCGTGGGTGATGCTGGTGGGCCTGCCGATGGCGGTGATGCACACCATCGATTCGCACGGCAGCGAGGAACAGCGCCAGCAATATTTCCCCGGCCTGGTCGATGGCCGCTACGGCGCCACCATGTGCCTGACCGAGCCGCACGCCGGCACCGACCTCGGCATCATCAAGACGAAAGCCGAGCCGCAGGCCGATGGTTCGTACAAGGTCACCGGCACCAAGATCTTCATCTCGTTCGGCGAGCAGGATGTCACCGAGAACATCATCCACCTGGTGCTGGCGAAGTTGCCGGGTGCGCCGGACGGCACGGCCGGCATCTCGCTGTTCGTGGTGCCCAAGCTCATCCTCAACGCCGACGGGAGCAATGGCGCGCGCAACGCGGTGAGCTGCGGTTCCATCGAGCACAAGATGGGCTACATGGCGTCGCCCACCTGCGTGATGAACTTCGACGGCGCCACCGGCTGGCTGGTGGGCGAAGTGAATGGCGGCCTGAAGGCGATGTTCACGCTGATGAACAACGCGCGTATCGGGTCCGGCGTGCAGGCGCTCGGCCTGGCCGATGCGTCCTTCCAGGGCGCACTGCAATACGCGAAGGATCGCCTGCAGATGCGTTCGCTCACCGGTGCCAAGAACCCCAACGGTGCCGCCGACCCGATCATCGTGCACCCGGGCGTGCGCCAGATGCTGATGACGCAGAAGGCCATCACCGAGGGCTGTCGCGCATTGATCCATGAGGGCGCGCGCCTCGCCGACCTGGCCGGTCACGGTGCCTCGCCGGAGATCCGCAAGCAGGCCAACAACGAACTCGGCTTCCTCACGCCGATCATCAAGGGCTTCATCACCGAGGTGGGCTACGAGGCCACCAACCACGGCGTGCAGGTGATGGGTGGCCACGGCTACATGCGCGAGCACGGGATGGAGCAACTGGTGCGTGATTGCCGCATCGCCACCATCTACGAGGGCACCACCCAGGTGCAGGCGCTCGACCTGGTTGGCCGCAAGACGCTGATGGCGCAGGGCAAGCCGCTGGCGGCGTTCGTGGAGCAACTGCGCGCGTTCTGCGCGGCCCATGCCAACAACGAGGCGGTGAAGCCGCACGTGGCGGCGCTGTCGGCGAAACTCGACGAGTGGCAGGAGCTCACGCAGAAAGTGATCATGAAGACCATGAGCGGTGGCTTCGACGAGGCCGGTGCCGCCAGCGTGGACTACCTGATGTACTCGGGCTACGTGGTGGTGTCGTACTGGTGGGCGCGCATGGCGGCGGTGTCGGCAGCGAAGCTGGCGGCCGGCGAGGGCGATGCGAAGTTCCACCAGGCCAAGCTGAACACCGCTCAGTTCTGGTTCGACCGCATGCTGCCGCGCACGCTGGTGCACCGCGAGAACATGCTCGCCGGCGCCGCCAGCCTGATGGCCATGCCCGCCGACGACTTCCGCTTCTGATCGTCTTGTAGAGAGGGGGCCATGCCCCCGATAAAAACGGCGCCTTCGGGCGCCGTTTTTGTTTGAAGAGAGGAAAAGCGTCGGGGGCATGGCCCCCTCTCTACATCAGGGCGCCGGGGTGGCGTCGATCCACGCCTGCAGCAGGCGGTAGCTCACCGCCAGCAGTACCGGCCCGACGAACAGCCCGATGATGCCGAAGGCCAGCAGGCCGCCGATGACGCCGGCGAGGATCAGCACCAGCGGGAGGTCGGCGCCGCGGCGGATCAGCCAGGGGCGCAGGAAATTGTCGAGCGTGCCGACGATCACCGACCACACCGCCAGGAAGATGCCCCAGCCGGTGTCGCCGGACCAGAACAGCCAGATCACCGCCGGCAGCAGTACCGGGAACACGCCGATCTGCGCGATGCACAGCAACAGCGTGACCGCGGTGAGTAGCCCGGCGAAGGGAATGCCGGCCATCGCCATGCCGATGCCGGCCAGCGAAGACTGCACCACGGCCGTCACCACCACGCCGAGCGCCACGGCGCGCACGGCCTGTGCGGCCAGCACCACCGCGTTGTCACCGCGTTCGCCGCCCAGTCGATGCGCGAAGCGACGCACGCCGCGGGCCGCGGTTTCGCCACCCATGAACAGCACCGCGCTCATCGCCACGGTGAGCAGGAACTGGACCACCACCACGGTGATGCTGCCGGCTTCGCTGAGCAGCCAGCCGGCCATGCGCGTGGCATAGGGCGTGAATTTTTCCTGCAGTTCGGCGGGCGTCAGCGAGGCCGCGCGCTGCCAGGCCTCCACCAGTTGCGCGCTGGCCGGCAGTTCGTTGAGCCATGCCGGCGGCGGCAGGCTGGCGTAGTGGGCGATGCGCGCGGTGAGCATGGTGAGTTCGTCGATGTTGCCGACGATGGTGACCACCGCGACTGTCAGTGGCGCCACCAGCAACAACAACAGGCAGACGGTGATGATGGCGACCGCCAGCGCGCGCCGGCCACCGAGGCGATCCTGCAGGGCGATCATCAAGGGCCAGGTGGCCACGACGATGGCCGCTGCCCACAGCAACGACAACAGGAACGGCGCCAGCACGAGGTAGCAGCCGACGATGAGGCCGCCGGCCACCAGCAGCGTGAGCAGGTTGCGCGGCAGGTCCGGTCGCGCGGCGGGCGTTTGCATGCGGTTGCTCCAGGATGGGTTATTGCAGCCGGAAGAATACCGGCAGCACGATGCCGCTGACTTCCGCGTAGGGCAAGCCCAGCGGTGGCGCCGGGTAGGGGGCCGCGCGACGCACGGTGTCCATCGCGGCGGCGTCGAGGATGTCGCTGCCGCTGGACTGGTCGAGCCGGACCGACAGCAGGTTGCCGGCGCGGTCCAGCGAGATTTCCACCATCGCGTGGCCACTTTCGTTGCGGCGTCGCGCTTCTTCCGGATAGGTGACCGGTTGCTGGCGCAGGTAGGCATTGAGATCGCGCAGGTAGCCGTCACGGATGGAATCGATCATGTGCATGTCGATTTGCACGCCCGGCGGTGCGTCGATGACGGCGGCTCCCTGGCGATCGATCAGCGGTGCGCTGGCGGCTGCTTGCGTGGCCGGGGTTGGCGGTTGCGCGGCAGGCGTTGCCGGCGTCACGGCCGGCGTGTCCGGTTCGCGCCGCGGTTGTTCCGCAGGCGCAGGCGCGGGCGTGGCCGCGCTGGCCGGCACGGCGGGCGTGGTGGCATCACTGATCTCGCTGATCGATGTCGCCGCGGCCGGCAGCCCGTGCAGCAGGGCAATGCGCACGACCGATTCCTCGCCCCACAGGGCCGGCGGCTTCGGCAGCATGGCCAGTACGCCGATCAGCGCCGCGTGCAGCAGCAGCGACAGCAACAGCGCGCGTCGTGCGCCGCGTTGCGGGCGCAGTGCCGCGTCACCGGCGACATAGTCGTCGGAAGCGAGCGGGATGGCGGGAAAGGGCAGCGGTGTGTCCACGGCCTGCATTATGCCCGCGCCCTCGTGGCGAGGGGGCCATGCCCCCGACATTGTGGCGTCGGGGCGCGACGAAGAGCGGGAAGGGCAAAAGCGGTCGGGGGCATGGCCCCCTCGCTACGAAGAGCGGGGGCGGGGCAGCAGGAAGCGACCGGCGAGTGCGGCCAGGGCCAGTCCCCACACGGCCGCGGGGCCGGCGGGCAGGTCGCCGTACCAGGAAGCGGCCAGGCCCAGCGCGTAGCCGGCGGCGCCAACCAGCAGTGCGTGCGCGAGCGCGACGCGTCCTTGCAGGCCGCGTACCGCCAGTGCCGGCAGGATCAGGCTGGAGAACACCAGGTACACGCCCACCATCTGCACCGATACCGTCACCGCCAGCGCGAACGGCAGGTAGAACCCGAGCAGCGCGCCGCGGCCGTGGCGCAGCAGCAACAGCACCAGCACGCTCAACGCGCCGGCGGTCAGCAACTGCGCCCAGTCCACCCACAGGATCTGCCCCGCCAGCGCATCGCGCAGCGCTTCGCCGCCGTGCGGGTCGCTGGCCAGCAACAACAGCGCGAGCGTGGCCGACAGCACGAAAGTGGTGCCGATGATCGCTTCCTGGATTTGCGGCCAGCGCTTGTCGCATTCGTGCAGCAGCAGTGCGCCCAGCAGTGCCGCAACGCCGGCACCGAGCTGTGCCTGCCAGGCCTCGTGGTCGTGCAGGACCAGCAGCGTCAGCAGTGCGCCGGTGGCCGCCACCTGCGCAATGGCCAGATCAAGGAAGATGATGCCGCGCGCGAGTACCTGCCGGCCGAGCGGGACGTGCGTGGCCAGCACCAGCAGGCCGGCACAGAAGGCGGGAGCGAGCAGCTCGAGGGCGATCACCGGCAACCCTTCACGATGCGGTTGACGAGGGTGTCGTAGAACGCGCGCAACGTTTCCGTGCCGGGGGCGCCACCGACGGTGTACGGCAGTTCGATGGCGCAGGTGCGGCCCTGCTGTGCCACCTGGCGCACGGCGCGCACGTCGTCGTAGGTGGTGTGCAGTACGGCGCGGGCGTTGCGCGCTTGCGCGGTCTGCGCGACCTTCGCGAGATGCTGTGCGCCGGGCGGTACGCCGGGCAAGGGTTCGACGGTGGCTGCCTGTACGAGTCCGAGCCACTCGACCAGGTACGGCCAGGCGTCGTGATAGACGATTACCGCCTGGCCGCGCACGCTGCTTGCCGACTTTTCCCAGCCGGCGATGGCCGCGCTCATGTCCGCGGAGAAGCGCGCGGCGTTCGCGCGATAGTCGCTGGCATGCGCGCCGTCGATGCCGGCCAGTGTTGCCGCCAGGGCGTTGCCGATCTGCACCATGCGGCGCGGATCAAGGTGCACGTGCGGGTTGCCTTCGGCGTGCACGTCGCCCTTGCTGCGATCGACCTGTGCCTGCGCGCCGAGGCGCTGGACTTCCTCCGCCGCCATGAACAGTCGCTCGCCCTTCAAGGACGGGTTGGCACTGCGCGACAGCAAGACGGGCAGCCAGCCGGCTTCCAGGCCGGCGCCGTTGCAGACCACCAGGTCCGCCTTGCGCAACTGGGCCACCAGGCTAGGCCGCGCGTCGACGTGATGCGGGTCCTGGTGGGCGCTGGTGGCCACGTAGCTTTCCACGTGCCGCCCGCCGATTTCCGTTGCGAGCGCGGCCCATTCCGGTTCGCAGGCGAATACGCGCAGTGCGGCCTGTGCCGGTACGCCGGTGGCCAGGCCTGCCATTACAGCGAGCAATAAGGTGATCCGCTTATGCAGTGGGTGCAGCATGGTGCCTCGCGGGGCGTCAGAAAGTGTGTGCGCCGTGCGCACCCAGGCTCAGATTGTACTGCAGCATGACCTGGCCAAAGGATTCGTCACCGGCGTCGGTAGCGATTTCGGCACTGGACAGTTGCAGGCGCAGCAGCGAGAACTCGCTGGGGCGGAAGGCCAGTACCGCGCTGAGACGCGAACTGTCGCCAGCCGTTTCCGTGTTGCCACCCTCGCTGGTTTCGTTGGTCAGGCCGGTGGCGTCGTAGCGCAGGCCGGCTTCCCAGCGCGGCGCGAAGCCGTACACGCCCTGCACGTACAGCGCGTCCTGGGTGCCGGTGAGCGTGCCACCGATCTCCAGCGCGTCGGTGTGGTTGACGATGGCGAGGTCCTTGTCGAGGCGCAGGTATTCGGCGCTGGCACGCAGTGCGCCCACTCCGTTGCGGCCGGTGGCGGCGCGCTTGTAGACCACTTCCAGGCCAAGGATCGATGCATCGCCTTCCGCGTACAGGATGTCGGTGACGACCGGGTCGCCTTCCTCGTGGGCTTCCTGCTGGCCGGTGTGGCGGGCGTAACTCACGCCCAGTTGCAGTGCGTGCGCGGTGCCGAGATCCGGCGCGGTCTTCGCGAACAGCGTGAACAGTTGCGGGCCGCGGCGCGTGTTGTCGGCGAACGGCGTGGCCAGCGCCAGGCTGTTCTCGTCGAGCATTTCCTGCAGCGCATCGGCATCGATGCCGGCGCCGAGTCTCTCCTGCTCGTCGCCCTGCAGGATTTCCGCGCCGACCTGCATCCAGGTGTCGGTGGCGGGCGTCCAGGTGAGTTGCACGCCGGTGTCGTTGATGCCGTGGTCGCCGAGCAGCGACAAGTACGCGAGGTTCTGGTTGACAAAGTCCCAGCTGTGCGGGTGCTTGGCGTTGGCATAGCCGAAGCCGGAGAAGAACTTGCCGCCCTTCACCTGCCAGCCGGCCGGCAGGGCGCGGGTGGTGAACCAGGCTTCCTCGAGTTCGACGCTGTCATGCGCGAACGCCAGGTTGGCGTACGCGTCGAACAGCTGGTCCACGGTGGCGGACAGCACCAGCTCGGCGCCGCGCAGGTTGAAGCCTTCCCCGATGCCGCCGTGGTCATGCGCGTCATCGTGCACGTGGGCGTGGCTGATGCCGGCGGTATCGTCGAGCAGTTCGTTGCCGGTGCCGTTGATGTCGTCGGCGTATGCCACGCCGTCGAGGATCAGGGAGATCTGCGGGTTGGTCAGTGCCGGCGCGTCGGCGGCGAAGGCCGGGAGGGTGGTGGCGAGCAGGGCAAGGGGGAGGAGGTGGCGGGTCATGGTGGCGTGCGTCGGGGGTGGGATTTGGAATGTTATAGTATAACACGCGCTTCATGTAGAGAGGGGGCCATGCCCCCGATCACGGAAGACGGGAGAAAAAGCGTCGGGGGCATGGCCCCCTCGCTACGAAGAGCGGGGTTGGTCGGGGGGCGGGACGGGGTCGTAGCCGCCTTCGCACCAGGGGTGGCAGCGGCCGAGCCGGTGCACGGTGAGGTAGCTGCCCTTCACCACGCCGTGCACCTGCAGTGCCTCGATGGCGTACTGCGAGCAGGTGGGGGTGAAGCGGCAGTGCTGGCCCACGAACGGGCTGAGGAACAGCCGGTAGGCCTTCACCAGCAGGATCAGCGGCCACGCCAGCAGGCGCGACAGCGCGCGCCAGGCCTTCTGCAGTGCCGCCTTCACGGTGTCAGCCCCGCGACCAGCGCGTGCCTTCGCGCGAGTCTTCCAGCACGATGCCCTGTGCCAGCAGTCCGGCGCGGATGGCGTCGGCGCGCGCGAAGTCCTTCGCCTTCTTGGCGGCATTGCGCTCGGCGATGCGTGCCTCGATGGCGGCAGCGTCCAGTTCGCCGGTGCTGCCCTGCTGGAACCAGGCGTCCGGGTCCTGCCACAGCAGGCCCAGCAGTTGCGCGGCGCCGAGCAGTTGCGCTTTCGCTTCGCGCTTTTCGTCCGCGCTCGCGGCGCGATCATTCACGCGCGAGGCGAGCCTGTGCATCTCGCTGATGGCCAGCGGCGTGTTGAGGTCGTCGAGCAGGGCGTCGAGGAATGCCGTGCGACGCATGTCGGACGGCGTGGCGTCGATGTCGCGGCTGTTGCGCAGCGCTCCGTACAGCGTGTCCAGCGCAGCTTTTGCCTGCCTGAGCAGGTCCTCGCTCCAGTTGAGCGGCGAGCGGTAGTGCGCCGACAGCAGCGCGAAGCGCAGGATCTCGCCGTTGAACAGGCCGAGCAGGTCGCGCACGGTGCGCACGTTGCCCAGCGACTTGGACATCTTCTCGCCGTCCATGTTGATGAAGCCGTTGTGCATCCAGTAGCGCACGTAGGGCTTGCCGTGCGCGCAGGTGCCCTGGGCGATCTCGTTCTCGTGGTGCGGGAAGATGAGGTCCGAGCCGCCACCGTGGATGTCGATGGTCTCGCCCAGGTGCTTCTCTATCATCGCCGAGCACTCCAGGTGCCAGCCCGGGCGGCCCGGGCCCCACGGGCTCGGCCAGGCCGGCTCGCCCTGCTTCGAGGGCTTCCACAGCACGAAATCGCCGGCGTATTTCTTGTACGGCGCCACTTCCACGCGCGCGCCGGCCAGCATGTCGTCCAGCGAGCGCTTCGACAGGCGGCCGTAATCGGGCATGGACTGCACGTCGAACAGCGCGTGGCCCTCGGCGACGTAGGCATGGCCCTTGTCGATGAGCGACTGCGTCATCTTCACCATTTCGTGGATGTGATGGGTGGCGCGCGGCTCGACGCTGGGCGGCAGCGTGTTGAGGCCGGCCATGTCCTTGTGGAACTCGGCGGCGAAACGCTCGGCCAGTGCCTCGATGGATTCGCCGTTGGCGGCGGCGGCCTTGTTGATCTTGTCGTCCACGTCGGTGATGTTGCGCGCGTAGACCACGTGGTCGGCGCCGTACAGCGCGCGCAGCAGGCGGAACAGCACGTCGAACACCGTCACCGGGCGCGCGTTGCCGATGTGCACCAGGTTGTAGACGGTGGGGCCGCACACGTACATCGTCACGCGGTCCGGGTCCTGCGGGACGAAGTTTTCCTTCTCGCCGGTGAGGGTGTTGTAGACGCGCAGCGGATGGGTGGTCATCGCGGGATCACTTCTTGTCTTTGCCGTAGAGCGTTTCGGGGGATACCAGCGGGTCGCAGGCCACCGTCACGTGGTCGCCGTCGACGCGGTTGTAGAAGCAGTCGCGCCGGCCGGTGTGGCAGGCCGGCCCCTGCTGGTCGACCTTGAGCAGCAGGGTGTCGCCGTCGCAGTCGATGGCCATGGACACCAGCTTCTGCACCTGGCCGGAGGTCTCGCCCTTGCGCCACAGGCCCTTGCGCGAGCGCGACCAGTAGCAGACGCGGCCGGTGGCCAGCGTTTCGGCCAGTGCCTCGCGGTTCATCCAGGCCAGCATCAGCACCTCGCCGGTGTCGTGCTGCTGGGCGATGGCCGGCAGCAGGCCGTCGGCGTTGAAGCGCAGCGCGGCCAGCACCTCGGAGAGCACCACGATGGTGCCGGCCGGGGCGGTCTCGAGTTGCTTGAACATGGCGGCTCCCCCGGGAAAAGGCGGACATTCTACACGCTGTCATCCGTCGCCCATGCCGGACTCTGTATGATTGGCGACGATAGCCGCCATTGCCCGCACAACCAGGCCAGGGACCGGACCATGACCCACCCCGCCAACGACCTCGAACTGCATCGCCAGCTGCTCGACGTGGCCCTGCGCCTGTTCGCCGAGCGGGACATCCACCGCCTGTGCGACACCATCGTGGCGGAGGCCATGCGCCTGACCCGCTCCGAGGGCGGCACCCTGTACCTGACCGACTCGCGGGTGGGCGACCGCCGCGAGCGGCCGCGCCTGCTGCGCTTCGCCATCATCCGCAACGAGCCGCTGGGCATCCGCCTGGGCCACGACGGGCCGGCGCAGATGCCGTTCGCCCCCCTGCCGCTGATCGACGCGAAGAACGAGGAGAACCACCGCCACGTGGCCTGCCACGCCGCGCTGATCCGCAAGGTGGTGAACGTGCCGGACGTGTACGCGGCCTCGCGCTTCGACTTCACCGGCACCCGCGACTTCGACACCAAGCACAAGGTGCGCAGCGTGTCGCTGCTGGCGGTGCCGCTGGTGAACGGTGCCGGCGAAACGGTGGGCGTGCTGCAGCTGATCAATGCCCGCGACGACGCCGGCAAGATCGTGCCGTTTTCCGGCGATGCCGAGAATATCGCCACTTTCCTGGCGCGCTTCGCCGCGCTGGCCATCGACCAGCAGCGCCTGTCCGAGGAGCAGCGCCAGTTGCTGGTGGCGCTGTCGGCGCAGACCAACACCAGCGTGCTGCTCGAGCGCATCCTCGACGAGGCGCAGCGGCTGGCGCGTGCCGAGGGCGGCACGCTGTACCTGCTGGACGAGTCGGACCTGGCGAAGCCGGTGTTGCGCTTCGCGCTGCTGCGCAACGACAAGCTGGGCTTCAAGCAGGGCGGCATCGGCGGCGCGCCGGTCAGCCTGCCGCCGCTGCCGATGTTCGACGAGCACGGCCATGAGAACCACCGCCTGGTGGCAGTGTACGTGGCGCACACGCGCAAGATGATCAACATCGAGGACGTGCACTGCGACACCGACGAGTTCGACTTCTCCGGCACGCTGAAGTTCGACGAGCTCAACGGCTACCGCTCGCAGTCCATGCTGACCATCCCGCTGCTCAACCACGCCCAGGAAGTGATCGGCGTGCTGCAGCTGATCAATGCGCGCGAAGTGGATTCCAACCGGGTCATTCCCTTCGGCGACCGCGTGGTGCCGGTGATCAGCGCGCTGGCGTCCTACGCGGCCATCGCCCTGAACAACCAGATCCTGGTGCAGGACCTGAAGAACCTGCTCGATGCGTTCATCAAGACCATCGCGCGGGCGATCGACGCCAAGAGCCCGCACACCTCCGCGCACTGCCAGCGCGTGCCGCTGCTGACCGAGCTGATCGCGCGCGCGGCCTGCGCCGACGAGCAGACCTTCCGCACCTTCGACCTGGACGAGGAAGGCTGGTACGAGTTGCGGGTGGCGTCGTGGTTGCACGACTGCGGCAAGCTGGCTACGCCCGACTCGGTGCTGGACAAGTCCACCAAGCTGCATGGCCTGCGCGACGGCATCGACGCGGTGAACACCCGTTTTGCGGTGGCGCGCGCCGAGCTGGAATACGAATACTGCCGGCGCATGGTGGATGCGCCGGACAAGGCCGGGCAGATCCGCGCCGAGCTGGCCTCCATGCTGGAGGCGCTGGCCGATGACCGCGAGTTCATCGCGCGCAGCAACAAGGGCGGCGAGTTCATGTCGCAGGAGTCCAAGGACCGCGTGCGCCTGATCGCGGGCCGCACCTGGCACGACGCCAACGGCGATCCGCAGCCCATGCTCACCGAGGAAGAGGTCTACAACCTCTGCATCGAGCGCGGCACGCTCACCGGCGAGGAGCGGCAGAAGATCAACGACCACATGAAGGTCACCATCGACATGCTCGAGGGGCTGCCGTTCCCGAAGAAACTGCGCCGCGTGCCGGAATACGCCGGCGGCCACCACGAGAAGATGGACGGCACCGGTTTCCCGAAGGGCCTCAAGCGCGAGGAGATGTCGCTGCCGGCGCGCATGATGGCCATCGCCGATATCTTCGAGGCGCTCACCGCCAGCGAGCGTCCGTACAAGGCGCCGATGAAAATCTCGCAGGCGCTGTCGATCATGAAGCGCATGCGCGATGACCGGCACATCGACCCGGACCTGTACCGCTTGTTCGTCGAGGCGCGCGTGTGGGAACAGTACGCGCAGGCGGCTCCCCTCAAGCCCGAGCAACTGGATGTCACCGATGTCGCAGCCTACCTGTAGGGAGGGGGCCATGCGCCCGATCCATTACGTCGCGGCGTTGGTCGCCGCCCTGGCGCTGGCCGGGTGCAGCACGCCGGTAACCGTTCCCGAGCCGCCCGCCGCGGTGGTGCGCGAGCAACCGGTGGCCATGCCGCTGGTGCTGATGCTGCAGGGCAGCATCGAGCAGGGCGCGATGGTGGTGGGGCGCACCGCGCCGGGCAGTCGCGTGACGCTGGGCGAACGTGCGCTGCGCGTGGCCGCCGACGGCACCTTCGTGTTCGGCCTGGATCGCGATGCGCCGGCCGAAGTCGCGCTGCAGGTGGCGGCCGCCGACGGCAACACGCTCACGTCCACGCTGGCGGTGAAGCCACGCGAGTACAACATCCAGCGCGTGACCGGCATCAGCGAACGCATCATGAACCCGTCGGCGAAGGACCTGGCGCGCATCGAGGTCGAGAGCGCGCAGATTGCCGCGGCGCGGGCGCGCGACGACGAGCGGACGGATTTCCTGCAGTCGTTCATCTGGCCGGCGGACGGCCCGATCACCGGCGTGTACGGTTCACAGCGCTACTACAACGGCGTGCCCAAGCGCCCGCATTACGGCGTGGACGTGGGCATTCCCACCGGTACACCGGTGAAGGCGCCGGCCGCCGGCATCGTCACGCTGGCGCACCCGGACATGTTCTATTCCGGCGGCACGGTGATCATCGACCACGGCCACGGGGTTTCCTCCACGCTGATGCACCTGTCGAAGGTGCTGGTGACGGAAGGCCAGCGCGTGCAGCAGGGCGAGGTGGTGGCGAAGTCCGGGGCCACCGGTCGTTCGTCGGGGCCGCACCTGGACTGGCGCATGAACTGGTTCGGCGAGCGGATCGACGCGCAGAAGCTCGTGCCGCCGCGCTGATGGCCCCCTCTCTACAGGGTCAGGCCAGGCCGATGGCGCCCTTGGCGACGCCTTCGTAGGCCTTCACGCGGTATTTGCGCGCCGGGTGCGCCAGGTGCAGCGCGTCGGCGATGTGCTGGGCGATGTGCTCGACGGTGGAGTCGGTGTCGATCAGGTACACGTGCCGGCGGTGCAGTTCGAGCAGGTAGCGGCCTTCGCGTGACACGTAGCCGAAGCGCAGGTGCGCGCTGGCGGAGGTGTACAGCAGGTCTTCGCTGCTGCCGATGTAGATGTCGCGGAACTGCGCGGCCCAGCGCTTCTCCAGCACGCCGTTGCGCGCGCCGTCTTCCTCGATCTCGATACGCGAGCGGTGGCCGTGGGCGATGCGCTGGCAGGCGCCGTTGTGCTTCTTCAGCCCGTGGCTGTAGTGATAGAAGGCGCCGTCGATCGATTCTTCGCGCAGGCGCACGACGATGCGCTCGACGTTGGCGGGTACGGTGTCACGCAACGTGGCCACCAGGAAGGCGGCCACGCCGGCGCGGTCGATTTCCGCCACCGCCAGCCGCAACACCGCTTCCGGCGGGCATTCGATGAGCAGGTGCTCGTCGCCGTGCGCGCGCGTGATGCGCAGGTTGCCGTCGGGCAGCGTCACCACGTCCAGGCCCGGCATCGCGTCCGGCAGCAGCAATCGGTGGTCGGCCAGGCGGTCGATCTCGCGCTTGAGCGCCTTTTTCACGTCGCCGAAGTCGAACACCATGCCCTGCTCGTCGAGGGCGCCGTGCAGTTCGATGTCCACGATCCAGCTCTCGCCCACCAGCCAGCGGGTGGGGTGCAGGTAGGTGAAATCGATGACGGTCAGCGCGTCGACGAACAGGGCGGGCATGGTGTTGGTCACGCTCTTCAATGTAGAGAGGGGGCCATGCCCCCGGGCTTTCAGAAAAGCGTCGGGGGCATGGCCCCCTCTCTACAGGGGGGGCAAGTGGAATCAGTCGAGGTCGAAGTCGTCGTACTCGGAAGAGTAGTTCTTCACTCGCTTGCTCTCGATGACTTCCTCGATGCGGCGGCGGCGCGCAACGGCGTCCTTGTTGGTGGTCGCGCTGAAGCGCGTATCCGGCACGGCTTCCTCGGACTCCTCGGCCGCCGGTGCTTCCTCTTCTTCGAACTGGGCCACGATGTCTGCCTCCGTGGGCGGTTCCGGCTGGGGAGGGCCGGCAACTGCCGACCCGAAAGCGGCGGTTATATATACGGGGGCGGACAGAAAGTAAACAGGTAGTGACCGCGGGCCGATCAGCGTTGGCGGAGCGCTTCCAGCTCGGCGGGGCTCAGGGGGCGGGCCTGGTCCTCCAGCATGACCGCCAGGCCGTCGCGTACGGGGTAGGCCAGGCCGCTGGCGAGGCAGCGCAGTTCGTTGCTGGCCTGGTCGTAGACCAGCGGGCCGCGGCTGACCGGGCAAACCAGCAGATCGAGCAGTTTCTTGTCCAGCATGGGGCGCTTTCCCGTGTGTAGAGAGGGAGCCATGCCCCCGATCCGGACATTATCGCCGAAGCGATGGGGGTCGGGGGCATGGCCCCCTCTCCACGAAGAGCGCATTCGCTACAAGTGTAAGGTGAAATGGCGGCGGCGGTGGCCGGGGTGCTTCGGCAAGTACGTAATAACCATTTGATTTGCAATGGATCAGGGCGGCGAAAACAGGGGCCCGGATCAGCCAACGAGCGTTTGACCCGATGGTCACACGCAGAACTTAACGGTCATTTTTTCGCTGGTTAGTATCGGTCCGCGACAAACGCCCGTTTGAGCGTTTTTTAACCACGATCCCGCGCCGGACCCGGCCACCCGCCACCCCGCGCGCGACCATCCCCAGCAGTGGAGAGATCCCATGGCCCAGTACAAAGCCCCCGTGCGTGACATGCGCTTCGTGTTCCACGAAGTCCTCGGTCTTGATGCCCACTACCAGAACCTCGGCATCGAGGAAGTGAACGGCGAACTGGTGGATGCGCTGCTCGAGCAGGCCGCGAAATTCGCGGAGAACGAACTCTCCCCGATCAACCGCAGCGGCGACGAGGAAGGTTGCACCTTCAACGACGGCGTCGTGACCACGCCGAAGGGCTTCAAGGAAGCGTACCGGAAGTATGTCGAGATGGGCCTGCCGGCCATGGGCGGCCCGGCGGCGTACGGTGGCCAGGACATGCCGGGTTCCGCGTCGATCGCCATCAGCGAAATGACGGGCACCGCCAACTGGTCGTGGGGCATGTACCCGGGCCTCGCGCACGGTGCGCTCGCCACCATCGAGGAGCACGGCACGCAGCAGCAGAAGGACACCTACCTGCCGAAGCTGATCAGCGGTGACTGGGCCGGCACCATGTGCCTGACCGAGCCGCACTGCGGCTCCGACCTCGGCATCCTCAAGACTCGCGCCGAACCGCAGGCCGACGGCAGCTACAAGCTGTACGGCACCAAGATCTTCATCTCCGGCGGCGAGCACGACCTCACCGACAACATCATCCACATCGTGCTGGCGCGCCTGCCGGACGCCCCGGCCGGCACCAAGGGCATCTCGCTGTTCATCGTGCCGAAGTTCATCGTGAACGCCGACGGCTCGCTGGGCGCGCGCAACCCGGTGAAGTGCGGTTCCATCGAGCACAAGATGGGCATCAAGGCGTCCGCGACCTGCGTGATGAACTTCGACGGCGCCACCGGCTACCTGATCGGCCCGCCGAACCGCGGCCTGAACGCGATGTTCACGTTCATGAACTTCGCGCGCATCGGTACCGCGGTGCAGGGCGTGTGCCACGCCGAGGCCGCTTTCCAGGGCGCACTGACCTACGCCAAGGACCGCCTGGCGATGCGTTCGCTGTCCGGCCCGAAGAACCCGAACGGCCCGGCCGACCCGATCATCGTGCACCCGGACGTGCGCCGCATGCTGCTGACCACCAAGGCGTTCGCCGAGGGTGGCCGCGCGCTGCTGTACTTCACCGCGATGACCGGTGACGCGGTGAAGCGCGCGAAGACGGAAGAAGAGCGCAAGGCGGCCGACGAGCTGCTGGGCTTCCTCACCCCGATCGCCAAGGCCTTCCTGACCGAGGCCGGCCTCGAAAGCGCCAACCACGGCGTGCAGGTCTACGGCGGCCACGGCTTCATCCGCGAGTGGGGCATGGAGCAGAACGTACGCGACGCGCGTATCTCCACCCTGTACGAAGGCACCACCGGCATCCAGGCGCTGGACCTGCTCGGCCGCAAGGTGCTGCAGACCCAGGGCGCCGCGCTGCGCACCTTCACGAAGATGGTGCACAAGTTCTGCCAGGAAAACGCCAACGATGCCGCGATGAAGGAATTCGTCGAGCCGCTGGTCGCCCTCAACAAGGAGTGGGGCGACATGACCATGGCCATCGGCATGAAGGCCATGCAGAACCCGGAAAATGCCGGTGCCGCCGCCGTGGACTACCTGATGTACTCCGGCTACGTCACCATGGCCTACTTCTGGGCGCGCATGGCGAAAGTGGCGCAGGAGAAGCTGGCCGCCGGCAACGAGGCCGATTTCTACGACGCCAAGGTCAAGACCGCGCGCTTCTACTTCAAGCGCATCCTGCCGCGCACCGCGAGCCACAAGCTGGCGATCGAGGGTGGCCTGGAGTGCCTGATGGACATGAAGGTCGAGCAGTTCGCGTTCTGATTGCACGCTCCCTTTTGGTAGCGAGGGGGCCATGCCCCCGACGTTCCGCAACGGGGGCCACGAGCCCCCGTTTTTTTAGCCCGTAGAGAGGGGAGAGATCATGGCCGTTTACAAGGCTCCGCTGCGCGACATGCAGTTCGTGCTCAACGAGTTGTTCGACGCCCCGGCGCGCTGGGCGTCGATGGACGCGACCCGCGAAGTCACGCCCGATCTTGCCGACGCGATCCTCGGCGAGGCGGCGAAGTTGTCGGAGAACGTGCTGTTCCCGCTCAACCGCAGCGGTGACGAGGAAGGCTGCCAGTGGTCGCAGGGCAGCGACGGCTTCGCCACGGTGAAGACGCCGAAGGGCTTCCGCGAGGCGTTCCGTCAGCTCGCCGAGGGCGGCTGGACGGCGCTGTCCGGCGTGCCGGAATACGGCGGCCAGGGCATGCCGAAGATGCTCACCGTGATGTTCGACGAGATGCTGTACGGCGCCAACAGTTCGTTCGCGCTGTACCCGATGCTGTCGAACGGCTGCACGCTGTGCATCGCCTCGCATGCCAGTGACGAACAGAAGGCGATGTACCTGCCGCCGATCTATGAAGGCCGCTGGTGCGGCACCATGTGCCTGACCGAGCCGCACTCCGGCACCGACCTCGGCATCATCCGCACGAAGGCGGTGCCGAACGGCGACGGCAGTTTCGCCGTCAGCGGCACCAAGATCTTCATCACCGGCGGCGAGCACGACCTGGCGGAGAACATCATCCACCTGGTGCTGGCCAAGCTGCCGGACGCCCCGCCGGGCCCGAAGGGCATCTCGCTGTTCATCGTGCCGAAGTACCTGGTGAACGCCGACGGCTCCGTTGGCGCGCGCAACCCGGTGAACTGCGGTTCCATCGAGCACAAGATGGGCATCAAGGGTTCGGCCACCGCGGTGCTGAACTTCGACGGCGCGCAGGGCTGGATCGTGGGTGAGCCGGGCAACGGCCTGGCCTACATGTTCACCATGATGAACTACGAGCGCCTGTCGATCGGCATCCAGGGCCTGGGCCTGGGCGAAGTGGCGTACCAGAGCGCCGCGGCCTACGCGAAGGACCGCATCCAGGGCCGCGCCGCCACCGGCGCGGTGGCGAAGGACAAGGTTGCCGACCCGATCATCGTGCACCCGGACGTGCGCCGCATGCTGCTCACCGCGCGCGCATACAGCGAGGGCGGCCGCGCGTTTGCCTGCTTCGTGGGTGAACAGCTCGACCTTGCCAAGTACCACGCCGACGCGAAGGTGCGCGCCGAGGCCGACGCGCTGGTGCAGTTGCTGACGCCGGTGGCGAAAGCCTTCTTCTCCGACAAGGGCTTCGAGGCCTGCGTGGCCGGCCAGCAGTGCTTCGGCGGCCACGGCTACATCCGCGAGTGGGGCATGGAGCAGCTGGTGCGCGACGCGCGCATCGCGCAGATCTACGAGGGCACCAACGGCATCCAGGCGCTCGACCTCGCCGGCCGCAAGGTGGCGCGCAACGGCGGCCAGTACGCGCAGGTGTATTTCGCGCAGATGCATGCCACGCTGGATGCGCTGAAGGGCGTGGCCGGCGTCGAGGCGGAACTGGCCGAGGCCAACCGCGTGCTGAAGCTGCTGGAAGACACCACCGCGTGGCTGGTGGACGAGGCGAAGGGTGATGCCAATGCCATCGGCGCAGCCAGCGTGGATTACCTGGAGCTGTTCGGCCTGGTGACCTACGCGTGGCTGTGGGTGCGCATGATGGCGATCGCCGCGCCGAAGGCGCAGGCCGACGCGTTCTACGCCGCCAAGCTGCTCACCGGCCGCTTCTACTTCCAGCGCTTGCTGCCGAAGGCGGATGCGCTGGCGGCGCAGGTGAAGGCGGGATCGCAGCCGTTGATGGCGATGGATGCGGGATTGTTTTAAGCGGGCGTCCGGATGCAAAAAGGCCGCGCAATGCGCGGCCTTTTTGTTGGCGCGGGATGGTTGGGGGATGGCCCCCTCTCTGCATGGAATCAGCGGGCGCGGTACTTCTCGGCCAGCTTCGGGTTGTCGATGAACTTGTTGCGGTTGCCCTGGATCTTCTCGATCAGGTCGTTGCGCGTCTTTTCGTGCGCGCTCGGCGGATCGATGTTGTTCCAGTCGATGAACATGTTGATCGGGCCGGGCACCTTCAGGTCGTACTCGGCGTGGATGTAGAGGATGGCGCGCGCGACTTCGCCCTTGATCTCGTTGTTGGGTTCCATCTGGCCGCCGAACATGCGGTAGACGCAGGTCTTCTCCGGCAGCGGGTCCGAGTTGGAAACCTTGTCGAACAGGATGTTGCGGCGGTCGAGCTGCACGCGCTTCTCGGCCGGGTACATGTTGTGCAGGTCGGCGGTGATGCGCTGGAATTCCTTGTTCGATTCGCATTGCTCGCGCGTGGTGCAGCCGACGGCGTCCTTGATCCACGGCACCTGGTAGATGGAATCGGCGGTGACGCGGGCGCCGGCATCGACGAATTTCGTCTTGCACCACAGGGCCTCGCCGCCGGCAAAGTACAACTCCTTCCAGAACGAGTTGCGCACGGCATCCTTGGCGTCGAACAGCTTGTTCTGGCCGCCGGCCTGGGCTGCCAGCGGCATGAGCAGGCACAGCGCCAGCAGGAGGGCGCGGTTCGGCTGGATGTCGGCAAGGCTGTTCATGGCGGGCTTCTGTTCCGGGGTCACGTGTTATCGGACCGTCCTATTATGCAATCGTTCATCATCCGGGACCCGCCTGCAATCAAGGGCTTCGGTTATTGCTGAGCGCCGGACGGGATATGCTGAGCTCAGCAAAGGTCAGGTTTGCCGCCGGCGCCCCGGGGGCGGGCGCCAGGGGCGAGGAGGCGAGGAGGCCGTGATGGTGGCGGGGGGACCGACCTGGCGGGCTGGCGCGCTGCTGGCCGCCCTTGTGGCCATGGCCGCGCCCTCACTGGCGGCGGCCTCCTCCGCTGACGCCGACGCCGGCTCCGGCTCCGGCGACACCTTCACGTTCGTCTATGACAACGACCTGTTCTATGACGTGGACCGCCATTACACCAGTGGCGTGCGCATGGTCTGGGTACCCGGACCGGAGGCGCCGCGCCCCCACTGGGTGCCGCGCCTGGCCCGCTGGCTGCCCTGGTTCCCGGATACCGGCGAGGTGCGCCACGGCTATGCCTTCGGGCAGAGCATGTACACGCCTGACGACATCGAAGCGGTGGATCCGCCACCCGACGCGCGTCCCTACGCCGGCTGGTTGTACGCGTCGGTGGGCATCGGCGTGGGCGACGGCCGCCAGCTGGACCTGTTCAGCCTGACCGCCGGCACGGTGGGGCCGGCCGCCCGTGCGGAAGAGGTGCAGCGCTGGATGCATTCGCTGGTGGATGCCACCCTGCCGGCCGGCTGGGACACCCAGTTACGCAACGAGCCGGGGTTGTTGCTGGCCTACCAGCGACGCTGGCGCGAGGCGGCCGGCACCACCTTGCTGGGCGCGCAGGTGGATCTCACCCCGCACCTGGGCATCACCGCCGGCAATGTCATGAGCCATGCCGCCGTGGGCTTCACCGTGCGCTACGGGCGGCGGCTGCCGCGCGATTACGGGCCGCCGCGCATCGAGCCCGGTGGCCCTGCCTGGGGCGACTTCTCGCCGGTGCGGCAGATCAGTGGCTACCTGTTTGCCGCGGTCGAGGCCCGGGCGGTGGCCAACAACCTGTTCCTGGACGGCAACACCTGGCAGGACAGCCGCAGCGTGGAGCGCGAGGACCTGGTGTCCGACCTGCAGTTCGGGGGGGTGATCGACTGGCACACCGTGCGGGTCAGTTACACCCATGTGCTGCGCACGCGGGAGTTCACTACGCAGGAAGAGGACGACGACTTCGGGGCCCTGAGCGTGTCGGTCAAGTACTAGCCCGGCCGCTCCTTGCGAATGAGAATCCATCGCATTAATATGGGGGGATAGTCCTTTCCCGGAGACGTCCGCATGCGCCTGGCCTCCCTCGTCCTTGCCGTTACCGCCACCCTGTCCATGGCGAGCGCCGCCGCCGCCGACAAGGTGCTGAACCTGTACACCGCCCGCCATTACCAGACCGACGAGCGCCTTTACGCCGACTTCGAGAAGCAGACCGGCATCCGCATCGTGCGCCTGGAGGGCAAGGACGACGAACTGGTCGAGCGCCTGCGCCAGGAAGGGCCGCGCAGCCAGGCCGACGTGCTGATCACGGTGGATATCGCGCGGCTGGCGCGCGCCAGCGAACTGGGCCTGTTCCAGCCGATCCTGTCGCGCGAGCTGGAAAAGCGCATCCCGCGCCACCTGCGCGGTAGCGACTGGGTAGCGTTCTCCACGCGTGCGCGCGCCATCGTCTACAACAAGGAAAAAATCGATCCTGCCACCGTGTCCACCTACGAGTCGCTCGCCGGCCCGGCGCTGCGCGGCAAGGTGTGTTCGCGTGCCGGTTCGCACCCGTACAACCTGTCGCTGGGCGCGGCGCTGATCACCCACCTGGGCGAAGCGAAGACCGAGGCCTGGGCGCGCGGTCTCGTGGCCAACTTCGCGCGTCCGCCGCAGGGCGGTGACACCGACCAGATCAAGGCGGTGGCTGCCGGCGAGTGCGGCGTGACGGTATCGAACAGCTATTACATCGCGCGCCTGCTGCGCTCGGAGAAGCCGGAAGACCAGGCGGTGATGGCGAAAGTGGGCGTGGTCTGGCCCAACCAGGCGACCTTCGGCACGCACCTGAACGTGTCCGGCGCCGGCATCCTCAAACATGCGCGCAACAAGGCCAATGCCGTGCGTTTCCTGGAGTACCTGTCCAGCGACTCCGCGCAGCGCTACTTCGCCGACGGCAACAACGAGTGGCCGGCGGTGCCGGCGGTGAAGGTCAGCAACCCGGGCCTGACGCAGCTGGGTGATTTCAAGGCCGACACGGTGGACCTGCGCAAGGTGGCGAAGAACACCGCGAAGGCGCAGATGTTGTTTGACCGGGCGGGGTATCGTTAATTTGCGCCGCCGCCGCGGCGGGTGAGTACCAGCACCGGCAGCAGCCCGACCAGCACGATCAGCAACGACGGCCACGCCGCTTCGCCGAGGCGCTCGTCGGCGGCGTAGAGCCAGGCCTGCGTGGCGAGCGTGTCGAAGCCGAACGGGCGCAGCATCAGCGTGGCCGGCAGTTCCTTCATCACTTCCACGAACACCAGCAGCAGCGCGGTGAGCAGGCTGCCGGCCAGCATCGGCGCGTGCACGCGGCGCAGCACGCCGTGACGCGATTCGCCCAGCGCGCGCGCCGCGTCGTCCATGGACGGCTGGATGCGTGCCAGGCCGGCATCGATGCTGCCCTGCGCCAGTGCCAGGAAGCGCACCACCAGCGCGTAGACCACCAGTGCCAGCGAGCCGCCGAGCAGCAGCGGCGGCAGCTCGTTGTCGTTGAGACGGAACAGCAGGTCGTCGAACGCGCTGGCGAGGGTGAGCACGCCCACCGCCAGCACGGTGCCGGGCACGGCGTAACCGAAGCCGGCCGCGCCGGTGACGGCCTGCACGCTGCGGCGCGCGCCGCGCGCGGCATAACCGAGCAGCAGGGCCACCAGCACCGCCACCACGGCCACCAGCGTGGAGAGCAGCGCGCTGTTGGCGGACAGCGTGATGTAGCGGGTCGCATCCAGCAGGTCGAGGTGTCCGCGCGCCAGCATGCCAAGCAGCAGCGCCGGCAGCAGGAAGCCGCCGATCACGGGCAGGGCGCAGGCCAGCGTGGCGAGCCAGGCGCGCCAGCCGGCGAGCGCCACGGGTTCGGCATCACGGTGCCCGGTGCGGGCGACGAAGCGTGCGCGGCCGCGCGCACGTCGTTCGAGCACCAGCAGGGCGATGACGCCGGCCAGCAGCAGCGCCGACAGTTGCGCGCTGGCCACCGGGTCGCCGAGCGAATACCAGGCGCGGTAGATGCCGGTGGTGAAGGTCTGCACGCCGAAATACGACACGGCGCCGAAATCGGCCACGGTTTCCATCATGGCGAGCGCCAGGCCCACGGCGATGGCCGGACGCGCCATCGGCAAGGCCACGCGGAACAGCGCGCCGAAATAACTGGAGCCCAGCGAGCGGGCGGCATCGCGCAAGGTGCCGGAGGCATCGAGGAAGGCGTCGCGCGCCAGCAGGTACACGTAGGGGTAGAGCACCAGGCTGAACACGACGATGGCGCCGCCCAGGCTGCGGATGGGGGGGAACTGGTAGTCGCCGTATTGCCAGCCGGTGAACTCGCGCAGCAGCGACTGCACCGGCCCGGAAAACTGCAGCCAGTCGGTGTACACGTAGGCGACGATCCAGGCCGGCATGGCCAGCGGCAGCACCAGCGCCCAGGCGAACAGGTCGCGACCGGGGAAGCGATGGGCCGCCACCAGCCAGGCGGCAAAGGTGCCGAGCATGAACGTGCCGAAGGCGACGCCGGCGCACAGCAGCAGCGTGTTGCGCACGTAGTCGGGCAGTACCGTGGACAGCAGGTGCGCCCAGCTGTCAGCGGCCGACGGATCGGCGATGCGGCCGACCACTGCCAGCAGGGGCAGCGCCACCAGCACGGCAATCAGCAGTGCGGCGCCCGGGAGCAGGCGGGAGCGGGTGGCGACGGAGTCGTTCATCGGGCTGCCGGAAAGACGGGAACGCCGGCATTATACGCACCCGGTGAGGAGGACATTCGCCCATGAACCCCTTGTTGCAGGTAGACCGGCTCGAACACGCCTACGGTGCCCAGCCCGTGCTGCGCGACGCGTCGTTCCAACTGGCCGCAGGCGGCATCGCCGCGTTGCTGGGGCCGTCCGGTTGCGGCAAGACCACGCTGCTGCGTTGCGTGGCGGGCTTCGAGCGCCCGCGTGGCGGCAGCGTGCGCCTGGAGGGCCGCACCGTGGCCGCGGCCGGTGTGTACGTGCCGCCGGAGGCGCGCGGCGTGGGCGTGGTGTTCCAGGACCTGGCACTGTTCCCGCACCTGACCGTGGCGAACAACGTGGCGTTCGGCCTGCGTGCGCTGGCGCGCGCCGAGCGCGCGCAACGCGTCGAGGAATTGCTGGCGCGCGTCGGCCTCGAGGGTTTCGGCGGTCGCTACCCGCACGAACTGTCCGGTGGCCAGCAGCAGCGCGTGGCACTGGCGCGTGCGCTGGCGCCGCGGCCGCGGCTGCTGTTGCTGGACGAGCCGTTTTCCAGTCTCGATCGCGAGCTGCGCGAGCGGCTGGCGGTGGAAGTGCGCGACCTGGTGCGCGCGCTGGGCATCACCGCGCTGCTGGTCACGCACGACCAGCAGGAAGCGTTCGTGATGGCCGACGAGATTGGCGTGATGCGCGAGGGCTCCCTCGTGCAGTGGGACACGCCCTACAACCTCTACCATCGCCCGGCCGACCTGTTCGTGGCGGGCTTCGTCGGGCAGGGCACGATGCTGCCGGCCACCGTGGCGGCTGACGGCATGCTGGAGACGGTGTTCGGGCGGCTGCCGCAGCGCGACAGCCACGTGGCGTTTTTCCCCGGCGCGCGCGCGCAGGTGCTGCTGCGTCCCGACGACATCATCCATGACGACGCCAGCCCGCTTACCGCGCGCGTGGTGAACCGCTCGTTCCGTGGCGCGGACTTCCTTTACACGCTGGAACTCGATGGTGGCGAGCGACTGGTGTCGCTGGTGCCCAGCCACCACGACCACCCGCACGGCGAGCGCATCGGTATTCGCCTGGACGTGGAACACATCGTGGCGTTTCCTGCCGCCTGAATGTAGAGAGGGGGCCATGCCCCCGATGTTGTGAAAAGCATCGGGGGCATGGCCCCCTCGCTACGAAGGCCGAGAGCGGCAGGCTTATGGCGTGCAGTTGGCGACGGAGGGATTCAGTTCCGGCCTGACTTGCGTTGCGTTTCCGGTGCCGTCGAGGCGGAAGAAGAATCCGCCCGTGAGAGTGCCGCCGCCTTCAACGGGCACTTCCCCTCCCACGGTGAAACCGATCACGGCTGGAGTCAGGATGCTGGTGCCCGGGAAGGTGAGACCATCCTGGATGGTGAACGCTGAGCCCGCGGCAGTGTATTGCGCCGGTGACAGGCTGAAGGTGCCAGCGCGCAGCGTGCCGTCACTGTCGATCGCCACTTCCGTGGAGCCGTTGGGCAGGGGTGCCGATGCACCGCTGCAGGTGAGCGTGTCGGTCAGGGCATAGCTACCGACCAGGGTGGGCAGGCCTGCCTTGCTGATCGGGTTGCTGCCGACGGCGGGGCCAGCGGTGCCCGTGCAGGTGCCGCCCTGGCCGTTGATGTACGCGGTGTGACTGCGGTTGGTATCAGTCACCAGTGCACCATCGGACATGAATTTCAGGCGGAAGCTGGTTTCCTGGTAGGTCGACGGGTCGACGAAGGTGGCGCCGTATTCGTAGGTGTCGCTCGAGCCCCGGTGGTAACGGATGTTGCCGCCGTGGCCTTCGGCCATCACTGCGTTGCCGTCGAGGGTGCTGCTGCCATCGGCGTTGACCACCACGGTGCGCGTCACCAGCGGGCTGCTGCTGCCATTGGAATAGCAGCTGAGCGTATAGGTGCCGGCGAACGGCGCACTGAGTTTCCGTGCCAGCGTGGTTTCCTCGTCACCATCACCACCACCCGATGACGCCACCGGATGGATCAGCAGGCCGCTGACCGTCATCGGGTTGGTGGCGCCGCTGATCGCGGTGAACGTGGTGTTGGCAAGGGCGAACTGCTTCCAGGTGCTGCCGCTGGTGATGGTCACGCCGTTGCAGGCCGGCAGTGCGCCGCCACAGCCAAAGGCGTAGTCATCGTTCTCGATCACCATGCTCTCGACGGCCGAGTCGTCATTGTTCAGGTTGAACTTCACGTACGTCACCCCGTGGGTGCCGGCGGCCGAAGTGAACTGGAAGTAGTGGTCGATGCTGTTGGCCGAGGCGCTGCGCGTGAAGCCGCAGAAGTCTGCCGGGGCATTGGTGAAGACCAGCTTGTCGTCGCCGCTGGTGCAGGTTTCAACAGGCGTCTCCGGTTCGTCCGCCGGCACGTAGATGCGCGCTTCGAGCCAGGCATAGCCTTCGTCGTTGACGAAGCCGGACGGCTGGACGCGCAGCGTGCCGGTGGCCGGATCGTAGGTGATGTACAGCTCAAGCCAGTTGTTGGCATCGTTCGTGCGATAGCGCAACTGGTTTTCCGTGCTGCCGGTGCCGATGAAATCGCGGTTGTAGTCGCTGGCCGCGTACGTGACGGTGCGGCCGACCGCATCGATGCTCACGTCGCCATTGGCATGGATGTGCACGACGCGCGCGCTGCCCTCCGGGAACAATGCGGCGGCCGTGCTTCCCGAACTGCCTTCACCGCCCGATGTGGTCACCTGCAGCGTGTAGTCGCCGGCGAAGGTGGCAAGGAAATCCTCCATCGACGTGGCGCCGGGCGTATAGGCAGGCGTTGGCAGTACCGGATAGGTGCCGGAGGCCGCGCCGGTCAGCAGGGTGTCGAACGAGGTGGCGCCCAGCGCATTCAGCAACTGTTCAAGCAGGTCGTCGTAATGGTTGCCGTCCTGGCCTTCGGTGGCCGCGACCAGCAGCGTGGTGATGGCATTGAAGTCCGCCGGCAGTGCATAGCCGGCGAGCGCGGTGTTCAGTGCCGCCAGGGCAGCGTTGATGTTGGTGCTGCTCAGTCCGGCGAGATTGGCATCGCCGAGTGCGGCAAACAGGGTGTCGGGATCCGCACCCAGCAAGTCGGCAAGTGCCAGCGTGCTCAGCGGCGTGACGTTGGCGACGATGCTGCTACCGGTGCCCGTGGTGAACGAGTACCAGGTGTTGGAATCGTCCTGGGCCCTGATCACGCAGGGCAGGCTGGCGGTGGGCACGGTGGTGCTCCAGCCGCCGCTGGCGTTGGTGGTGATGCCGGTACGGGTCACGCCGCCGTTGCAGCGCACTTCGATGGTGGCGCCAGCCATGGCGAGGCCGGTGGCGGCAGTGCCGCTGATGGTGGTGCTGGTGCTGCCGCCGGCACTGCTGTCGTCGTCACTGCAGCCGGTGAGGGCGAAGCTTACCCCTATCAGCAGTGTGGCCAGCGTTGTGCGGTGGTTGCGGAATACCGTTGTCATGGCTGCTCCATCGTTGTTGTTCTGGCTGAACGGAATCGATGGGGATTATCGGTGGCAGGTCGGGGCGTGACCCTACCGTGAACAAGGGGGACGTGTTCGGGGGGGGTGGGCAATGGCGGGGATACGTGGTACGGGGGCATGGTGCCTGATCGCTATTCGTAGAGAGGGGGCCATGCCCCCGACGTTGTGAAAGGCATCGGGGGCATGGCCCCCTCTCTACGAAAGCAGTGCTAGCGGGAAAAGAATTGCCAGAAAGTTGCGTTGGCATCGAGTGATTGCGACGCAGGTTGCTTGCCGGCGCGGACCCGCGCGGCACCCGGCCAGCTGTGGCCGCCATCGGCGGTGACGCACAGTTGTACGCGGGAACCGTTGGCGCAGTGGCTCCAGGTGTCGCACCAGGCGCCGTCCGTTTGCAGGGTGCGCTGCGGATTTTCCTCGCACTGGTTGCGCCGCGTCCAGCGCGCCATGGTTTCCGGCACGGACACGAAATTCATGACCTTCGCGCTGTCGCGGAAGGCGTCCTTGCCGGCGCCGCCCTTGAACAGCACGTGGGTATCGTCCTGTGCATGGATGTGCAGCACGGATATCGCGCGCGACGGGTTGCAGGTGAGCGTGGCGTCGGTGCCGGCCACGGAGGCCACGCCGCTGAACAGGTCGGCGGCATCGCAGGCCAGGCGATGCGCCATCATGCCGCCGTTGGACATGCCGACGGCGTAGATGCGTTGCGGGTCGATGTTCAGTTGCTGCTGCATGCGTGCCACCAGCGCGCGCGTGAAGCCCACGTCGTCACTGTCGCGGTCGCGCGCGTCGCCGCAGCAGCCCCCCGCGTTCCAGGTGGCGAAGCGGCCGCGTCGCAGCTTGCTGTAGCCGTTGGGAAATACCACCACGTAGCCATCGCGGTCGGCGGCGCTGATGAGGCCGTAGCGCCGATCGTCGGCCATCCAGGCGGCGTGGCCGCCGCCACCGTGGAAGGCGATGACCAGTGGCGCGGGCTTGCCGGCGTCGTAGCCGGGCGGCACGTGCACGATGTACTGGCGCGTGCGGCCATCGTGGGTCATGCGCAGCGTGTGGGTGCCGGCGGTGAGCGCGTTGGCATCCGGATGGCGGTCGCGCAGCAGGCCGGCGTGGCCGCTGGCGGTGGCGACGAAGAGTGCGATCAGCAGCAACAGGCGCATGGTCGTGGCCTCCCGTGGCCGTATTTCGTGCGGCGTCTCAGTAGTCCGTGTCCGCGCCGGTCGGGCAGGGCGACGGCGTGCCCGGCGTGAGCACGAAGCGTGGTTCGTCGTCGAACTTGCCGCGCCGGAAGGGGCCACTTACCAGCGTCTCGTGGCCTGGTGCGGTCACGCACCAGGTCCACTGGTAGAACTGCATGCCGCCGATGGTAAGTGCCTCGATCCGCCAGTCCTTGATGGCGTGGAATTCCGCCTGCCCGCCCAGTGCCGGCACGCTGGTGCGCAGGATCTCGAACGGCACCGGCAGCACGCTGCTGGAAACCAGCGTGACGGTGGCGTTGCTGGCCGGTTGCTGCGTGGAATCGAATACGCGCGCGGTGGCTGCCGGCTGCAGGGTCTTGTGCACGGGGTAGAAGCAGCCGGCCAGGGTGGTGGCGAGCAGGGTTGCCACGATGATTTTAAAGTGAGGCATCAACTTTTCGGGCCGCTCCGGGCAGGGTGAGGCGAATATGGGCACCAATGGGCTCATTTGGTGAGCCGATTATGGGCGCCTGTTCGGCTCACGGTCCACGGCGGGCCTGGCGGAGGGGGTGCGGGGTCGGGGTCATGGCCCCCTCGCTACAGGAAAGGGCGGAAATGGTGGGCCCGCTCGGACTTGAACCGAGGACCAAGGGATTATGAGTCCCCACGGGCATGTTCTTGTGAGTTCTCGCTGATTCTCTATCGCATTGAAATACAAGGATTTTGCACTGATAGTCTTCTTATCGGTGCTCGCCAAGTAGCGTAGAATCTTACCTCAAACGGCACACCAACGGCACACGGGCGGCACGCGCCGTCCCTTGATTGGGTGGGCAGGGGCGGGAGTCATGATTCGCGTCAAGCAACTCGAAGCGCTCAAATTTGGCGAGTGGATTTCGGATGACTCCACGCGTGGCGGTGGTCGTTTTACTGCGCGTCGGCTTGCTGGTGGCGCAGTGTGTTTTTACTTCCGGTACACGCTTCCGGATGGCTCGCGCGATCTGCTCAAAATTGGTGAGTGGTCGGAACGAGGTGACGGTCAATTTCTGCTCACGCTCGAGCAAGCCAGGATCAAGGCAACCCGGTTGCGGGAACGCTACATGGCCGGCGAGCGAGACCTTCGGGGTGCCATCCAGGAAGCGAAGGATCGTGCTGATCGAGATCTGCTGGCAGCCAAAGAACGGGACGCCGTGGAGGCGGAGGCCAAGCGTCGCCGCGCCGAGCTGAGCCTTGGAGGCTTGCTAGGGGCATATGTCGGTTTGCTGCGTTCTGGGGGCAAGACCTCCGCAGGCAGTGTCGAGAAGGCCCTGCATCGGCATATCCGGGATGCCTTTCCCAAGCTGTGGGACTTGCCCGTCGATGATGCTGATGAAGATGCTGTGTCACCGGCGTTGGACCGGCTTACGGAAGCGGGCAAGTTGCGCGAGGCGGCAAAGCTCCGCTCCTACCTTCGGGCGGCCTTCTCCGCTGCCATGAAATCTCGAAAGGCTGGCGGGGCGATCCCGTTGAGGCGCTTCAATGTTCGTGCAAATCCCCTGCGAGACATGCCTACCATCGATGGTGCGAGCGGCGTGCGTGAGCGGGCATTGTCCGTGGATGAGCTGCGCGCATATTGGCGTCGGATTTCCGCCATGCCTGATCCAGACGGCGCATTGCTCAGGTTTCACCTGCTAACTGGCGGGCAGCGCGTGGCGCAGCTCTCGCGGCTGACCGTTCGGGATCTTGATGGGGATGCCATCATTCTTTCCGACCCCAAGGGCAGGAGAGACAAGCCCAGGCGCCATTTGGTGCCTCTGCTGCCGGATGCCGTTGCGTGTCTCGAGGCCATGGCCAAGCCCCGTATCGGGCCTTATCTCTTTACCGTCACCAGCGGTGAGACTGGGGCGGGATATGACGCGCTTGGCGGGCTGGTGCAGAAGGTGGCTGCAGCCATGATCCAGGCGGGGGAGTCTGCCCAATTGTTTACGCCGGGAGACATACGCCGCACCGTGGAAACCCGCTTGGCAGCGTTGGGCGTTCCCAAGGAGACTAGGGCTCATCTGCAGTCGCACGGATTGTCCGGCGTGCAGGATCGTCACTACAACGTGCACGACTACGCGGGCGAAAAACTCGGGGCACTGGAGCGTTTGTACCGATTGGCAATTGGCTCGCAGAAAGCAAGCATCACTTCGATAAAGTCTCGCAAGCGGACGTAGTGAAAATCGCACGCAAGAAGCATGCGCATCACGTGTCGTCAAAATGAGAATTCTCAGTTAATTAAGATTCGCTAATTACGGCCGTTTTCAGCCGGATTTCCTGTTCTCTTCAGGATTTTTATGCTTGAGAGAAGGCTGTGCATTTCTGCTTACCTATTATTATTAGATTTGGTGGTAAATCTGCGGGGGAAAACTATCTAAGAAAAGCCACGCCCCAAAGCGTGGCTTTTTGTGTAAGGAGTTAATTTTCACGTTCATCGATATCTCTATGGAGAATCCCTCCATCAGAGGCCGATGAAATGGAAGACGATGCATACCGAGATGATCAATCGATTCAGGATTGGTTCAGTGACAACAACAACGGCAGACGCTCATATCGCGCGGTTTGCGAGCGCATCGGGTTGTACCCGAACGGCCAGCCTGGTCAAGCCAGCATCCTGTTGGGGATTGAAGATTTTGTTAATGAGTGCGTGGCAACCGGGTTGCCTGCCTTTCTGATCGAGCAAGTCTCAAAGCGAAAACAGTCGATACACCCATATTCGCTGGCAAGTCACCTTCGGTTCTTTCGCGAATATCTGTCCGTCGTGGATGGCTACCACGACTACTCCGAGCACATCCAGATATTCATTGAAGCGTGCAGATATGCCGGGTTTATCAGCGGGTATTTTCCAGGGCCGATGGTTATTGGTCTTGAATCGCCGACGGCGCAGCATTGCGAAGCGATGAATCGCGTTGTTTCCTACATTCGAAATGGATTTTCTCGAACGATTTTCAGTCGGATGGCTGATGACAGGCGCTACCAGTCGTCACTCAAGGAACAGTCGATTACTCGTTATGCATGGGCATTGCGTGAGTACTACTGCCGTTTGAGCGTAGTGCGCCTAGATTTCGGATATAGGGACGAGTGCCAAGGATTCATCACGATAGATCACGTTTACGCGCACCTTGATGCCTTGCTGAAGGCCATGGCGAATCGTCATCCAATTTTCGAGCACAAGGTCGGGTACGCATGGTCCATTGAGCAGGGGACTGATGGAAAAGGGTATCACCTCCATGTCGTTGTCTTCTTTCTGGGCTGGGAGGTTCGAGATGACGTTTACAAGTCGCATCAGATCGGCCAGTTCTGGGTGGAAAACATAACGTCTGGTATGGGCACTTACTTCAGTTGCAATGCGAAGAAGGCGGAATACCGCGTCTATCAGGGCACGGGCCTATTCCAGCGCGGTGACTCGGATGGTTGGGAGGATGTGGTGTATTGCTTGTTGTATCTGGTCAAGGATGACGATCAGCACTTACGCATGAGGCCGCGCGGCGCCCGCACATTCTCGACGGGGCGTGCTCCAGACTTGGCGGATAAGCGTGGGAGACCACCTGCGTAGATGAAAACGGCGTTTCGGAAGGTGTTTAGAGCGCTGTGTTTTTCATTCCACATGGTCAAAAAGTGTAACTAGGTGTTCATCCCTTTTGTCTCGCCAATTCTCACCGGTTCTCATGATGTATCAGGTCTGCGATTCGGTTGTTAACCTGCCGGAAATTGGCGTTGACGGCCTGCGGGAAAGCGATGACCGTAGTGGTCGAGTTCCTGATTTCCAGTGGATGGAACTTCGAGAAACCATGCGATTTCCAGTGAGAGAGAAAATGAAAACGAACGACAAGTATGGCGGTGTTCCGCCGCCGCCTGGTTGCATCTACGAGGGTACGTTGACCAAAAAGATGCTGTTGTCCCTCCCTGAGGGCGCGATCCTTTTGAGCAATTGTTTCAACTACGACAGGACCCCTGCACATATGAGGGTCATGCCTCCAAAAGCGCAGATGGAGAAGTCGGTGAACAACGTGATCAACATCGACGGAACCCGATCTGATCGTGGGGAACATGCGCCGCTTTCCAGTCGGGAAGCGATATGGGGTAGCTTCAGGAAGCTGCGTTTGACTGGTCGCAAGTGCTACGCATTCAAAGATCGGGCTTCAGCGAAGAATTGGCTCGAGAGTATCGGCAGTTGCTTCCCCGTTACGGCAGCGCGTGGTTAGCGGCTGCCTTGAGGTTCGAGTTTGCTTTTCAAGGTACTCTCTAGCGAACGGCATGAACCGTTGAAGTCAGCGAAGGCGGTGGCCCACTGGGTGAACGGCAGGTTGCTGGTGAGGACCATGCTGCCGCGCTCATGGCGCTTGGCGATGACGCTGAAGAACAGGTTGGCTTCATCGCGACCGAACGGCAGGTAGCCAATCTCATCGACGACCAGCAGCTTGGGCCCGAGCACGGCGCGGTTGAAGTACTGCTTGAGCCGTCCCCGCTGGTGCGCTGCGGCGAGTTGGCGGCGCAGGAACCTTCGATTACTGCAATGCCCACAAGGAGCGCTACTCTCGTCTCGGGATCGGGATGATTTATCGAGGCCATGCCTCACCTGTATTGAAGTCCAGCAGTGCATCGCCAGGGACGACGGGCAGCACCTGCGGATCAATCCACATGACCTGAGGATCTTCGGAACCGGGCGGCCGCTGGACGTAGCCCTGAAGCGTGGCCGGCCAGCGGCACAGCCTTCGTGGTAGTGGTCTTTCGCTCAGGGGTAGGCGTCTAGGGCACCTAAAGTCCCAGGTCCTCGATCAATGCCATTCGCAGGGCAATGGAGAGGCCGGCGATTCGTTCAGCAATGGCTGGTGATGCCACGAGAGATTCGAGGTTGCGAACGATCGTCAGGGTCACGTCCACGTCTTCTGGGATATCTGCATCGGCCAGGCGGGAAGGTCATTGTTTACTGGCGATGGTTATCAATCAGCTTGCCTTCCCCTGCCATCCCGCCGCTCCCGCCACCCCATCACGAAATACAGCAACACCGGCAGGAACAACAGCGACAGCACCGTCGAAGCCAGCGTTCCGAAGATCAGGGAAATCGCCAGGCCGATGAACATGGGGTCGGCGAGCATGATCGCGCTGCCCAGTATCACGGCCAGGGCGGTCAGCATGATCGGACGCAAGCGGATCGCGCCTGCCTCGATCACTGCCTCCCGAAGCCCTTTGCCCTGCAGTCGGTACTCAAGCACGAAGTCGATGATCAACAGTCCGTTGCGCACGACAACGCCGGCAAGCGCAATCACGCCGACGATTGAGGGTGCCGTGAACTGTTGTCCGAGGATCCAGTGGCCCGGGAACACTCCAATCAGTCCCAGCGGAATGGCCGCCAGTGCGACCACAGGCAGGCTGAACGACTGGTAGTAAGCCACGAGGATGAGGTAGAGCAGAACGATCGCGATACCCAGCGCGCGGAACATGTCGCGGTAGGTGTCGAGCATCTGGCGCTGTTGACCGCCCCAGAACACCTGGATTCCCTGTGTGGTGTCCGGCACTTCTGTAATCAGGCCGAGGTTGCCGGTGGTCAGCGTCGTACCGTCGGGCAGCGCCATGCCCTGCAGCTTCTGATTGATGTCGAGCACGGCATAAATGGGAGGCGACTCACCCGGCTCGGCCGCGACATAGGTAACCCGCTCACCGTTTCTGCGCTGGATGGGGCGCTCGATGATGTCGCGTTCCGTGCGCACGACGGCTGATAGGGGCACGCGTGCCCCTTGGGCGTTGCTGACCCAGGCGCGGTCAAGCAGGGAGGGATCGATCTGGTAGCGGCGAGGGATGACCAGTCGGATGGGCACCGGGTTCAGTTCGTCGTCCATGCGCGCCCGGCCGAGAGATTCTCCTTCCACCAGTCTTCTCAGTGCCGTGGCCACATCCGCGGCGGTAACGCCGGACAGAGCTGCCTTCTCGCGGTCAACCACAAAGCGGAAACGCTCGACATCGGCCGGCTCTGTGTCCGTCACCTCGACGATGTTGCGGGTCCCCGCGAACACCTTGTGCACGGCTTCGCTGGCCACCCGCATGCGGGCAGGGTCATGGCCGTAGATTTCGGCGTGTATGTTAGCCCGCACCGGCGGACCGGGTGGATCCTCGACCAGCTGGACCGTGGCGCCGGGCGACCGCGCGACGATGGCCTGCAGGATAGGCCGCAATGGGCGGACGACGTCGTGCGATTTGGTCGCGCGGTCGTGCTTGTCGACGAGGTTGACGCGGATCTCGGCATAGTTGTCACCGGTCTTGTCGCCTGTGCCGCGCAGCATGCCGTTGAAATCGATGATGCCGGAACCGCCCATCCACACCTGGTAGTCGCGGATTTCCGGGACGGAACGCAGCGCCGCGCCGACGTCCCGGGCGACACGGTCAGTTTCCTCGATAGCTGCCGATTCCGGCAACGTAATCACGATGTTGAACGTGTTCTTGTTGTCGCCGGGCATCATGCCCATCTCGAGGCCAAACCAGGCCATCGGTGAATTGACGCCAGCGGGTCGAACAAATTGCCAGGCCGGCTGGAGTAGCGCGATGAACACCAGCACCACAACAGCAAACACGGCACGGCGCCGTTGCTTCTGGTTGTCGATGAGGGGGCCTACATGGCGCCGGTAGCGGGTGGAGAGCCATCCATACAACCCGCGCTCCCCGTGTTCGTGCTCGTCATGCGATGCATCGCGTGGTAACCAGCGCAGTGCTGCCCATGGAACAACGGTGTAAGCAACGATGAGGGAAGAGGCCATCGCCACCGGAACGGTGTAGGCGATGGGATAGAAAAACTGGCCAGACATCCCGGTGACGGAAATCAGCGACAGAAACACCACCATCACCGCGAGTGTGGCGAGATTGGTTGGGTTACCGATTTCCCGGGTGGCGAGTACCGTGGCTGCGCGTCGGTCCCTGACACCGGGCATGTTGTAGTGCCGATGGACGTTTTCAATCACCACGATGGCGTCATCCACCAGCAGGCCGAGCGACAGGATCAGCCCGAAAAGTGTCACGCGGTTGATGCTGTAGCCGGCGATGTAGACCATCCCCAGCGTCAGGGCCAGTACCAGCGGAATACCCAACCCGACGATCATCGCCTGGCGCAAGCCGAGGAATATCGTGACGACCAGGAAGACGGCGGCAATGGCAACCAGCAGGTGCTCGATCAATCCGTTGACCGTGTCATTGGCGAACGCGCCGTCATTGCGGGTGACGACGACATCGATTCCCGGCGGAATCAAGTTCTTCTGCATCCCCTCGACACGCGTCAGGATGTCCTCGGCGACGAACACGGCGTTGGCTTCTGCCGCCTTAGCCACGGCAACCGTGACGGCCGGGCGTTCGGCATCCGGCGTGGTGCCGAAACGCGGATCGGCAGGCCCGAATGCCAGTCGCGACAGGCGGGTGCGCTCCTCCGTCGGGCCGTCGACGACCTGTGCGACATCCCCCAGTGCGATGGGCTTTCCGCGGTAATGGCCCACTACGGTGCGACGTACGTCCTCGGCGCTCCGGATGAATCCATCGACGAAGAGAGCGCGCTGCGTACCGTCGCGGACCACGGTGCCGACCGGCGCGGCCACGTTCCCCGAGGCAAGCATGGCCCGCAATTGGTCGAGCGTGATGCCAAAGGCCTGCATGCGGTCCGGGTCAAGTTCGATGCGCAACTCGCGGTCCGCACCTCCATGCACTTCGACACCCGACGCACCGGGCACGGTGCGCAGTCCTTCCGCGACCCGGTCGGCAACCCGCTTCAGCGCATGGTCGTCGTAGCGGGAACTTGCGAGTGTCAGCGTGACAATGGGCACGTCGTCCACGCTCACGCCCCGGATGAGTATCGGCCCTGCCTCCGGAGGCAGCAGGTCGCCGCGCGCGCCGATGCGATCGTACAGGCGTGTCAGCACGTCCTCCTGACGCTCGGTCGTTTCAAAGGTCACGAAAATCTGCGCGACCGAACTGACAGCGATCGAATCCACATCGTCGACGGCCGGCAGGCGCGCGATCTCCGCTTCCAGGGGGCGGATGACCAGCGCCTCCAGCTCCGCCGGGGTTGCACCTGGCATCTCGACACGCACGCTGGCGGCCGGCACCACGATGCGCGGGTTGTCCTGCCGCGGCGTTTCCAGAATTGCCCAGCAGCCGATGAGCGCGCAGGTGAGCATGAAGGCGGATGTCAGTCGCGACGTGACAAAACTGTCGGCCAGCCAAGCGGCAACGCTGAATTTTTCCGCAAAGGTCTTGCGGCCGGTTGAGGGTTTCACTACTGACGGTCCCCGGTCGTTTCTGCCAACACCTCTACCAGGTCGCCCTCGTGAGCTTCGGCGGGCACGGAAAGTGCAACCGGTTCCCCTGGCGAAATGCCTGCCAGTACCTCCACACGGTCCGGCCACTCACGGCCAAGGCGCAGCCAGCGGAATCGAATGGACTGTTGTGCATCGACCACAAAGGTGCCCTTGAGCCCCCCACGTTCGGCGATGGCCGCACGTGGCAGGACCATGCCGTCTTCGCGGCCGAGCGGAAGTTCCGCGCGCCCGAACATTCCTGGCAGTACGCCGCGCGTGTCCTTGAGCGCAATTTTCACCGGATAGGTGCGCGTGACAGGATCCGCGGACTGCACGATGCGGGCGATGCTGCCCTTCAGGGGGCGGTCCATACCGTCGAGTGACACATTGACGGGCTGGCCTGCCTTGAGTGCCGCAACCTGGCGTTCGTTGACGGTGGTTTCAAACAGGAGATCGCGACCACCTTCCACCAGCAGGATGGGCGCGCCGGGCACCACAAGGTCACCGGGCTTGCGAAGTACCGCCACCACCGACCCGCTGACAGGGCTCGCAATGTGGGCATAGCGCCGTTGCTCCTGTGCGTTGTCGAGTGCTGCGGTTGCCTGGTTGAGTGACTCGCGTGCGGCATCAACCTTCAGTTGCGCCTTGCGCAGATCGCTGTCGGAGATAAAGCCCTTGGTCTGCAATTGGCGGAATCGCTCGAGATCCACGTTTGCGTCGTCGAAGGCCGCCTGCGCAGCAATCCGCCCCGCCTCGGCTTGACGAATCGCGGCATCGACATCAGGGGCATCAATACGTGCAATAGACTGCCCGGAGGTAACGTGGTCGCCCTCGCGAACCCGTAATTCGCGCAAGTAGCCCGAGAGTCTTGAAGACACCTCGATGCGTGAGTCGGAAACCACCGAGCCTATGGCAGCGTAGTTGCGTAATACGCCGTTTTCCGTAACGAAAACGTGCAGCGGCCATTGTCGCGGCGCCGTTTCAATCGGCTGGGGCTCGTTGCAGGCGGTGATGAGGATCGCGGCGAGGCAAATTGAAAGGGCAATGACGCGTCGCATTACCGTACCTCGCGACTGCCAATGCCCATGCGAAGCATCTGCATCACATGCGCTGTCAGCGCGGCCGGCTCGCGCGTGGGTTGACGGAAACCGGGAAGATCGGCGGTTACCCCGGCGGCGTGAAAGGGCAGCATCACCAGGCTGAATACGGAAAGCGCGGCCCAGCGCGGGTCTATGTCGTCGTTGATACCGGAAACCAGTGAACTCACCGCATCCAGGAACGGACCGACGATGCGCTCGCCGAGCCGGCGGGTACGTTCCGGGTCCCTGTCCAGCAGGATCCATTGCGAGAGGCGCAGCAGGTTCGGGTCGGTCAGGTTCAGTTGAACGATACCGTTGACGAGTCTTTCGAGGCGCTCCCATGGCGACCCATCCACAACCACCTGCGCCAGCAACCCAGGCACGCGGTCCTGGTACAGACGGTCGATCACGGCCAGGTAGAGGGCGTCCTTGTCCGGGAAATGGTAGTAGAGGGCTGCCGGGGTCATACCCACGGCCCCGGCAACATCCCTCATGGACACGCCGTGAAAACCGCTTTCCGCAAAGAGAGGGGTACAGGCCTCGAGAATGCGTTGGCGACCAGCCAGCGGTGATTGCGTTGTGGCGGATTTCACGAGGAGTCTCCAGCTTCGAGGATCAGGTCACACTAAACGAACGATCGGTATACCCGCAACTGGAACTAACGTACCCGATTGGGGCGCTTGACATCATGCACCTACTGAACGCACATTAAGTTGTCATTTGGGCGGACGCCCAACCAACTGATATTCAATGGCAGGTCATCAGGGGAAGCCCGAGGAGGCGCAGATGAAGAACGCAAATGCAGTCACGGCCAACGCAGAGTTGCCCCCGGCCGTTCCCTGGGGGCGAATCGGGGCGTTCCTGGTCGCGCTCCTGGCACTGTTCGGTGCCTACCGCTACTACCAGCACGTGACGTCGTTCACGGTGGGCCTCGACTACTTCGAACCGGAATTCCAGATCTACTGGATGAATTTGCTGTATGCGCAGCTCGCGATCGAAGCCGTGGTTTTTTGCGCGGTGATTGGCTACCTGTGGATGACCCGTGACCGCAACGTCATGTCCATCACGCCACAGGAGGAATTGCGCCGGCACTACGTACTGCTTGGATTTGTGGTCGTCTTCGCGGTGATCGCCTATCTCGCGGCTTCACTCTATACCGAGGCGGATGCCGCATGGCACCAGGTTACGGTGCGGGATACGGACTTCACGCCAACGCATATTGCACTCTTCTACTTCGGTATTCCGGCTTTCATCATCATCGGTTCGGCTGCCTTCGTTTATGCGCATACGCGGCTGCCACAATTCCATGAGCGCGTATCGATGCCGATGGCGCTTCTGGTCGCCGGTCCAATCATGATCATGCCAAACCTCGGATTCAACGAGTGGGGCCACACATTCTTCTATGCGGAAGAGCTGTTTGCCGCGCCTGTCCATTGGGGATTCGTGTTGCTCGGTTGGTCTGCATTCGCTGCGGGTGGATTCCTCATCCAGATCATCACGCGGCTCATATCGCTGTCGAAGCTGGAAGGCGACACTGACGTCGCAGAGGCCTGACGGCATGACGCGCCGGGTCGCAATGGCCCGGCGTAACTCGAAACAAACAACGATGATTGAAGAGGCATCATGACGGATACCAACGAAGCTGCTGAGGCTCGCCCCAAGGCGAGATCAGCCGTCACGACGCGAGAGCAGCAGTGGCAGGTCTACAAGAACATCGACCTGATGGCGATACCGCTGATCGTGTTGCTGTTTGCTGGAATTTTCAGCTTCCACTTTGCGCTCACGGTGGGCGACTGGGACTACTGGGTAGACTGGCGCGATCGCCGTTGGTGGCCACTGGTGACGCCGCTGTCATTATTGGTATTGCCCGCGGTCTTCGGTTACCTGCTCTGGACGAAACTGCGATTGCCGCTGGCAGCGTCGGTGGCGCTGCTCAGTTTCGCGCTTGCCGCGTGGGTGAGCCGGGTCATGAACTTCGAAATATTTGCCGGATTCCCGCTCAACATGGTGTCGCCGTCAACATTCATAGGGTTGGGGCTGATACTGGACTGCACGCTGATGCTGACAAGGAGTTTCTTTGTCACGGGACTGTTCGGAGCGTTCTTTTTCGCCGTGCTGATTTACCCGATCAATTGGCCGTTGATGGCGCCGTTTCGTGTCCCGGTCGAATACAACGGAACCTTGGTTACCGTGGCGGACCTCATGGGCTACGAATACGTCCGTACCGCGATTCCGGAATATGTGCGAATAATCGAGCAGTCCACCTTGCGCACCTTCGGTGAGGCGGTTACGCCGCTTACCGCCGTGTTCGCGGGATTCCTCGCGATCCTGATGTACTACTTCTGGACCTGGGTGGGCGCGTTGGCGTCACGCGCGGTCTGGATCAAGCGGATCTTCTGAGGCGCAGAACATGAAGAAGTATCTCGTTGCCTTCATTCTCTTGATCCAGGCGGCTGCCATTCCTGATCTGGCGTTCGCCCACGGAGAGCGCGCGCAGCAGGCCGGTTTGCGAATGAGGACGGTACACTGGTTCGATACGGCCGTCTCGACGACAAAGCTCAACGTGAACGACACGGTTGTGGTGTCGGGTTCGTTTGTTCCATCCGTAAACTGGCCGGAGCACATGGCCGGACCGGATGGAACGGCGTTCCTAAACATCGGGGTACCCGGGCCGACGTTTGTCAGGGTGGATTCCCGGGTCAACGGCATGCCGATGATCAGGTCGACGCGGTTCTACAAGGGGCAGACCTATCAATACAGCATCACGCTCAAGGCAAGGACGCCCGGACGCTATCACGTGCATCCGGTGCTCAGCGTCAAGGACACGGGGCCGGTGATAGGGCCGGGGTTCTGGGTGGAGGTGGGTGGAAGCCAGGCTGACTTCCAGAACACGGTCAAGACAATGACCGGTGAGACCATCGATCTGGAAACCTACGGCATGGGAAACATTGCATTCTGGAGCTTGCTCTGGTTTGCCGTGGGGCTCGTATGGTTCATCTACTGGCTGACGAAATGCCCGATCATCATTCCGCGCTACCGCCGTGTCGCCGAGTTGGGAGACAAGGCGGACGACATCATCACGCCTACGGACAAGAAGGTGGCGGCAACCCTGCTCGCCGTGACGCTGTCGTTGATCGGCTTCGGATACTTCTGGGCGCAAGACGAGTATCCCATCACCACGCCGCTGCAGACCGGCATCGTGCATCTTCCCGAGATTGATGTCAGCGCAGACCGTGAAGTCGATGTAACGGTTGCGGACGCGCGCTACCGGATTCCCGGCAGGAGTTTCGAGCTGACCCTTGATGTCAACAATCGTTCAGGCAAGGACGTAAAGCTTGGAAATTTGACCGTCGCCAATGTTCGATTCGTTGATCCTTCGGTGATCGATATCAAACCGGCTGATTCGCATGATCTCGTCGCGTCGGGTGGGTTGCGTGTCGAGGGCGGTCCGATCAAGGCGGGTGAGTCGGCCAGGATCAAGGTATTCGCAGAGGACGCGCTGTGGGAAACCTACCGACTGACCAGCCTTATTTACGATCCTGATTCCCGCTTTGGCGCGATGCTCTATTTTTACGCCGATGATGGTGCGCGCGATTATGTGGAAGTCGGTGGTTCCATGCTTCCGGTGTTCATGTGATGCATATGACGCGAGTTCTCGTGTGTGCTGCGCTGCTGTCGGCCCTTGCTGGAAACGTGCAGGGGCACGGCGGCGTGTCGGTAGAGGAAGATGTCTGCATCATGAAGCTCGGGGACATGAGGTCACACTTCACCGGATACATTCCGGAGTCGCGCTCGACGCAGGAGTTCTGTGAGGATATCCCGGACACCGGCAATGTCATCATGGTGATGGACTTCATGTCCGACGAGCTGCGAGGCATGGACGTCGATTTCAGAATCGTGCGGGATGTGAACAAGATCGGCGTCACTGCGACATGGGAGGACCTGGGCGGGCCTGAAGCCATCGAGAAGGCATCGGTGTACCACCTGGAGCCGAAGAAATACCCGCATGGAACACTGAGCGCCAGGCACCGCTTCGACGAGGCGGGGATGTTCATCGGAATCGTTACCGCGAGGGACGCCGAGGGACAGGTCAGGACATCGGTGTTCCCGTTCTCGGTGGGCAGGAAAACATACTGGTCCTACGGCGTTGCCATGTTGCTGGCGGTTGGCGTCTCCGTTGGCCTGTACCGGCTCGCGACGAAGGGCAGTGCTTCATGATGCGCGTGCTGCTCGCCGTGGCGTTGATGGCGGCGTCCGGTGCCGTCAATGCACATTCCGCCATGGTGCGTGCGGAGCCAGGTCCGCGGTCAACGGTAATCGCTGACGGCAGGCCGGTGACGTTGACGCTCTGGTTCAATGAGCGGGTTGAGGCGAGGTGGTCTGCGGTGTCGCTGGAGCGCGCAGGCGGGGAACCTGTGGACGGGGTAGGCAAGCCGGGTGGTGTCGACGGTGAACCGAAAGCGTTGCGGGTGACATTGCCGCCGCTGGAGCCGGGACGATACACGGTCAGGTACCGCGTGCTTTCGGTGGATGGACACGTCGTCAAATGGGGTTATGAATTCACGGTTGCTGATCCAGTCGGCGAGCGCTGATGGAAGTTCTGCAGATTGCCGCGCGCATGGCGTCGACGGTATCCGTCGCGGTGATCTTCGCTACACCGGTTTTCATTGCGATCAATCAATGTGATGAGCCCAGGGAAAAGGTGTTGGCTGCGACGCAGCGTCTGCGGGAAATATCCCTGACGATGGCGTGTGTCTTTGTCATTACCCAGTTTCTGCTGATGCGGATTCAGTATGGGCAAATCGCCGATACATCCATCGCATCGTCGGACTACACGAGTGCAATGATTGAATTCGTGCTGTTCTCTCTGCCTGGCCAGGTATGGATGGTTAGGGTTTTTCTGGCGTTATTGATAATCGGGTGGTTGGTTGCTTCGTGGAGAAAATTTGGTAGCAAAGGCGAGCCGGCAAACGCAGGGGTGGCGCTGATGGCCGGGATGGTCATTCTGCTGGGAGTGCTCACTGGGCACTACAGCGGCGAGCAATCAACACTCCAGATTGCACATGGGCTTCATCTTATTGCCTTGAGTCTCTGGATCGGCGGGCTTGTTCCGTGGCTTGTTTTTGCAATAACGCTGCGGGAGGAGTCGTTCGCGGCATCTCGTTTCACGGTAACGATGAGAAGCTTTTCGATCCTTGCGATGGCAAGCGTGGCTGTGGTGATCGTTACGGGGCTTCTGTTGTCGTACCGGTTTATCGATACGCAGGGTGACCTGCTCGGTACTTCCTGGGGACAGTGGCTGCTCATCAAGGTTCTAGTTGTCGCGGCCGTCATGTGGACTGCAAACAGGGTGCGGCGGGCAATGAATGCAGGACACCTGGTCTTGGAGGGACAACGCCGCCGGGCCATCCTCACGGTAGGTGTCGAGTTCACGCTCGTGCTGGCGGTCATCTTCGCTGCCTCTGCGATCTCCCTGTCGACGCCGGCATCCCACGATGCTGCCCAGTGGTGGTTGCCGTTCCGGGTATCGCTGGATGCGATATGGGACGACAAGGCATTGCGTCACCTGGCGGTTTCTTCCCTGTTCATGCTGGGTCTGGCCATCATCGGCTGGACTCTCGCGAAGGTGCTCAGCAGGCGTCGAACGGTTGTCGCCGCGTGGGGGACATCCGTGTTGTTGTTCGGGGCGGTAGCGGGGTGGTCTGCGTCGGTACCGGCATTTCCCGATTCGTTTCGCCGCAGTGATATCGCCTACATGGCGGAATCCATCGCCAGTGGAGCCGCGCTATACGAACAGCATTGCCAATCGTGTCACGGTACCGGAGGGCGCGGGGACGGGGCGCTGGCGAAGCTTGTTCCGAAGCGACCGCCGGCAGACCTGTCGGCGCCGCACACGGCGCTGCACACGGCCGGGGACATGTACTGGTGGCTCTCGCACGGTATTCCCCAGTCGGGGATGCCCGGATTTTCCGGCCTGCTCTCTCCGCAGGACCGCTGGGATCTCGTGAACTTTTTGCGGGCGTTTTCCCAGGGCTTCCAGGCCCGCGTGATATCGGGTGAGGTTATACGCAACGATGCGTGGCTTGCCGCGCCGGATTTCAATGTGAAGGATGCCGGAAGCCTCAAGCGATGGCGTGGTATATCGCCGGTGGTGATCATGCTGGCCGGCACCACAGATGATGTGGCCGCGATGGTCAGTGCGATGGACCAGTCCGGAGGTTCGATGCCGTTTGTTTTGGTTTCGAAAGCGAAATTCAATGCGCTACCGCGTGGTTTCCATGTCCCGCAGGACCCGGTAGCTGTAGAGGCATCTTACGCGTTGTTGTCGAGAACCATCGACTTTCAGGGCGAGAAGGCCGACCTCGTTCCGCCAGTCGAAAGGGCAATCTTTGTCGTCGATCGATATGGCTATTTACGTGCGCGTTTGGTTTGGCGTGCCGACATGAGTACTGAAATTGATCCAGAGCACGTTGTGTTGGCTGTTGAGCGTCTTGCAGGCGACACGATGGTCCCGCCAGAACCGGATGATCATATCCATTAGCAGGCATATAAATCACAGGAGGTTTCATGAAATACACAGTCAAATGTATGTTCGGAGCGGTTGTTATTCTGCCGGCGCTCGTCATGGCGCCGTTGGCATATTCGGCAGATGACCATGCCAATCACGCGCATAAACATGCCGTACCGGCACCGGCCTCCGCGTCTGCGGTAAAGGTCCCATCACTGTCGATCACGTTTCCCGCCGACAACGATGTGCTGGATTCGCGGATGGCCGTAGCCATCGAGACCGACGCAGACCTTGCGACGAATACCATGTCATCCGGTAAGACCGGCACGCATCTGCACATCGATATCGGCGACTACTCCGTCATGCCGACCCGGGAGCAATTGTCGTCGCTGGGTGGCCGAAAGTATGTCTACGTGTTCGATATGCCGATGAAGTCCGGAACATATCAGCTGTGTGTTTCCTGGGCAGGCGCTGATCACCGCACCATTGCCTCAAGCGTGCGCTGTCGGTCGGTAAAGGTGCGTTGACCTTCTGGCGTCGATCAGCCTAAGCGGAGCGGAGTCATGTCGAGAATTGGCGTGTTGACCTCGGATGAGGCACGGAAGGCGCTGTCCGCAGTGGTCGGACAGGTTGGCGCTACGCGGATGGCATCCGCGCTCGCAAGGGCCTGGTGGCGAAACAGGCGGTCTGGCCATGGGCTGGGTCGTGAATACTTTCTCGCCCTCTGGGATTCGCTGGAGCACCGGGAAGCCATCGTAGACGGCGATTTCAGGATGACGTTCGGTGCGTTCAAGGATCGTGTGCTGAGGCTCACCGACGCGATGCACCTGGCAGGCCTGCGGGAAGGAGATGCCTGTGCAGTGCTGCTCTACAACAGCCGTCACTGGTTCGAGATCAACCAGGCCTGCAATCTCTCCGGCATTCTGATGCCCATGCTCAACTGGCATCTCAAGCCTGCCGAACTCGCGGCGTGCATCAACCGATCGGGTGCACGCATGGTGATGACGGACATGGCTTTCGTCGAGCAGTTACTGTCGATACGCAACCAGCTGCCTCTGCTCGAGAGCATTGTTGTTGTAGGCAAGGATGCGGAAGTTCCGGGTACGTTGTCTTACGAGCACCTGATCTGGCAGGCGACGCCGCGTCTTTGGCCTGGGCGATTCCACATGTCGGCAAAGGCGTACAGCGGTGGCACGACGGGCACGCCGAAGTTCATCAACATCGATCAGGAGGCCATGTTCGGTGACAGCGACAAGGCGCGCCGTGGCGCAAGCCGGGAGGAAGCCGTGCGGATGTCTCTGGGCCAGTTGTCCGCACTTGGCTGGTACGGTCTGGGCGCACTGCATGACCGCATCACGAGGAACGCCCGTTCGCTGGTTCCAGGTCCCTTGTATCACGCTGGCGTCCAGGTTGCGGTATTGCCATTTCTGTTCGGCGGTACCGTTGTCCCCATGGGCAAGTTCGCACCGGAGGGATTCCTGCAGGCGATACAGGAGGAGCGCATCAACTGGACGTTCGTGGCGCCCACCATGCTGGAGCGTGTTCTGGCACTGCCGGAAGGCGAGCGAAGCAGATATGACCTGTCCTCGATGCGGACGCTCATCTGTGCGGCCGCTCCTTGCCCGCCGCATGTCAAGAAGGAGATCAATGCGCTTTTCCGTTCCTGTGGTGCTCCCGGTGACGTTTTCCACGAGTACTACGGTGCATCGGAGACCGGGTTGATCACCATGTTGTTGCCGGAAGACTACGCTGCGAAACCAGAGCGCTATCGGAGCGTTGGCAAAGTGCGGGCAGCCCAATGCCGGATCCTGGATCCGGAAACCAATGCCTGGGTACCTGCGGGCAAGGAAGGCAAGGTGATGCTGCGGTCCGCCCTGACCATGGGCCTGCAGTACGTTGGCGAGCAGAAGAAGACCGACGACTGCTATCGCGTCATCGAAGGCAAGGCCTGGTATGACGACGGATTGATCGGATACCTCGATGAGGACGAATTCCTTTACCTCACGTCGCGCGAAAAGGAGATGATCATTTCCGGCGGCGTGAACATATTTCCGAACGAAATCGAGGATGTCATCAAGAGGCACCCCTCCGTACTCGATGTCGCGGTCGTGCGCGCGCCGGATCCGGATCTTGGCGAAATCCCGGTGGCTGTCGTCCAGTGTGTGGAGGGTGCGTCTGTCACGCAGGAACAGGTTCTGGAGCACTGTCGCCTGGCTGGGCTGTATGGGTTCAAGTTGCCGCGAAAGGTCCTTTTCAGGGGATTGCCGCGAAACCTCGCGGGCAAGTTGCCCAAGAAGGAACTGGAAGCGGAATTGTGGCAAGGCGTAGAGCGAATTGGTTAGGCAACGAACCATGTCAATTGATACATACTTTTTAGCGCCCGATGGCATCAGGATTGCGTTGACTGTCGCAGGTCCCGAGAACGGTGCTCCGGTACTGTTTTTTCACGGAGGAGGTCAGACACGCCACGCGTGGGGAAAGACGGTCGAGGCTTTGGGTGCCCGAGGATGGCGGGCCATTGCCGCGGACTTGCGCGGGCATGGGGACAGCGGTAGAGCGGCTCGCTATGAAACGTCCGACTTCGCAGCCGATGTGCGAGCCCTCGCGCTGGACCAATCGACCCCGCCCGTCATTGTTGGTGCCTCGCTGGGAGGGATGGCCTCGCTGCTGGCGAACGCCAGCGCAGGCGACGGCGCGGAGGAAATGGCCGGTGAAGTGTCGCGAGCGCTGGTGCTCGTGGACATAGCGCCGCGGACCAACGCTGGTGGCGTTCAGCGGATCCTGGACTTCATGTCGGCACACACGTCGGGCTTTGCATCTTTGGAAGACGCTGCGTCCGCGGTCGCGGCCTATCAGCCCCAGCGAAGTCAGCGTGCGGATGCCTCCGGCCTGAAAAAAAACCTGCGTCTCCGCGAGGATGGGCGCTGGTACTGGCACTGGGATCCGGCGTTGCTGAAGCAATTCCGCGGCGTAAGGCAGCGTGAGGAGCAGGCGGAGCCACTCTATCGCGCAGCGGAACAACTGACCCAGCCTGTCATGCTGCTGAGGGGCGGCGTGAGCGACGTGGTCGACGACGAGGTGATTGACGAGTTTAGAACAAGGATCCCTCGTGCCATCGTCCGCTCGGTCGGTGGAGCCGGACACATGGTGGCCGGGGACCGCAACGATATCTTCAACGAGGCGCTGATTGAGTTCCTTGAAGGCCTGTGATTTATGGCGCGCACTTCAGGCGCGCCTTTATATGCGCCAAACCTCCCGTCATGCCGACCCCAAGGCGGACATCATCCTTGGGTATCGCTTGCGGTATTCGGCAAAAATGACTTCAGGATCGAGGTCGCTCACTGGCTCGTGATAGCGGAGGTACTCCATGCGCAACCTGCCTTGGGAGTCGTCCTCTATTTCCTGGAAAATGGCATCATTCTCGCCATCGAATTCAAGCGCCGGAGACTGCATTTTATCGCACAGTTCCCGATTAAAGGCCGGGGTCAGCTTGACCCATTTCCCGCCCAGGTAGAAATCGGCGTAACCGTGGTAGTAGAAGACGTCCGTACCCATCAGTTCAGCCAACTGTGGGCTGGTGAAATGGTTGCGTACATCGGCAAACCCCAACCGGGTCGGTATGCCTGCGGCACGGCCCGCTGCAGCCAGAAGCACGGCCTTTCCGACGCAATACCCACGACCTGACGCAAGTACGTGGCTGGCCCGCAAGCTGTCCGCGGTCAGGTTACAGGAGTAGGGGTCGTAACGAATGTCATCGCGTACTGCGTAGAAAAGCGCCACGGCGCGCTCACGATCATTCGAAGCGCCGCTGCAGACGAGCTCAACATAGACCCGCAGGGCATCGTTGTCGAAATCAAGGAATCGGGTTGCCTGCAGGTATTCGGGAGACGTCGCAATCATGTTCAAACCACCCCACATTCCAGAGCTGCATTCCATCAGTAAGACTTCGGCAACCCAAGAACGTGTTCGCCGATGTAGTTGAGCAGCATTTCGTTGTTGATCGGTGCAATTTCCATCAGGCGGATCATCGGCCACAACGTAATGATGTCGTAGTCACGATCAAAGGCATATCCGCCGTGTGTCTGTATGGCTGCGTCCATCGCGGCCGCCGCGGCGCGAGATGCCAGCAATTTGGCCATGTTCGCGTGGGCTCCCGCATCCTCTCCGGCATCGAAGCGCTCCGCTGCGCTGTACGTCATGAGCCGCGCGGCCTCCAGTTCAGCCTTTGCCAGCGCAAGCCTGTGCTGTAGTGCCTGGTAGCTGCCGATCGGTTTCCCGAATGGCTTGCGATCCAGGGCGTAAGACACCGCCTTTTTCAAGACAAAGTCGGCCAGGCCGATTGCTGCCGAAGCCGCGAGCAGGCGCTCTGAATTCAGGCCTTCGAACATGAGCCTTGCGCCTTTGTCAGCCTCGCCGATGAGAGAGTCGGCGGGCAGGCGTACGTCATCAAAAAATACCTGGTACTGGCGCTCGGCGGTCTCCACCTGGATGTTCAGGAGATCCAGCCGTATGCCGGGGGACTTCATGTCCACCACAAACAACGACATGCCATCCGTACGGTGCCTTACCTCGGATACCTTTCTGGTACGCGCAATCACCAGCATGTAGTCGGCGTCACGGGCTCCTGAGATGAAAACCTTCTGTCCGTTGAGAATCCACCCGTCACCCTCAGGGCGAGCGAAAGTACTCATATTGAAACTGTTGGTTCCGGCATCCGGCTCGGTGATCGCGAAACATATCTTCACCGAACCGTCGCAGGTTGGGGTGACGAACCTTGCGATTTGTTGAGCCGTGCCGTGGCGAATGATCGGTACTCTGCTAAGTCCTGTGACCACCAGGAACAGCGTCGGCACCCCCCCCAACGCAAGTGCCTCGCCAAGTGCCACGATCTCGACCACGCCACCACCTGAGCCGCCGTGTTCCTCGGGAACCGACAATCCCAGCAGGCCCTGCTTTCCCATGGCGCGCCACATTTCCTCGGGAAAACGGTCGGCCTTTATGCAGTCCAGGATGTAGGAACGAGGAAACTGCCTGGAGATCGCACGTGTTGCCTCGTGAACCGTTGCGATGCGTGCGTTCAGCGGATCGCTGTTGGCGCTTTCCTGTGTGCTGGCTGGCATGAACGTCGTCCTCCTTGAGTTGTGTCCGTCATGGTCACGTGACCTGAGTCTGCATTGCTACGATTAAACCTGTGGCGGGCGATCTTGGATGGACCACGTCAGGCCATTCCGGCCTCAGCAAGGACCAGGCGCGCGCATTTCTCTCCAATAACCATGCAGGGCGCATTCGTGTTGCCACCGATCAGCGTCGGCATGATCGAAGCGTCGGCGACGCGAAGGCCCTTTACGCCACGAACCCTGAGTTTTGGGTCCACGACGCTTTCCTCGTCTGCGCCCATGCGGCAAGTGCCCGCGGGGTGGTAGATCGTCTCCGCGCGCTTTCTGATGTCCTCGAGGATTTCGGCATCAGACTGAACGCCGGCGCCGGGAAGGTCCTCGCCGGCGTTCACGGGCGAGAAGGCCTTCGTGGAAAACAATTCTCTTGCGATGCGCGTCGCCTTGATCATGTCTTCTGCGTCTTTCAGGTCGGAAAGATAGTTCGCATGGATGCATGGGTGAGACAGCGGATCCTTGTCTCGCAACGTGATCTCCCCGCGGCTCCTGGGTCTGAGCTGGCATGCATGGATCGTGCACCCGTGACCCGGGGACAGGTCCCTGCCGTGGTCGCGCAGGAAAGACGGGATGAAATGCAGCTGGATTCCGGGCCTTCCTTGCGCATCGTCCGGGAGGTGGAGGAATGCGCCGGCCTCGGCGGCATTTGAAGCCAGCATGCCCTTGCGCTTGAAAATGAATTTGAATACGTCGATGACGGACTTCGGGAGCGCTGCCAGCGACAGGCCTATCGACTTTTTTGACGACTCGTTGATCATCACTGTTATGTCGAGGTGATCCTGCAGGTTCTTACCGACGCCCGGTGAATCCTGGACAACTGGTATGCCAAGCGCGTCGAGCTCGGTGGCCGGGCCGATTCCGGAAAGCAGCAGTATCTGGGGCGAGTTGATCGCTCCGCCGCAAAGGATGACCTCTTTCCTGCAGCCGATCGTGCGTGTCTGGTCGTCTTGGCGGATTTCCACGCCGCGTGCGACCCCATCCTCCACCACGACACGTGTTACGACTGCATCACTTTCAACCGTGAGATTGCTTCTCGACAAGGCGGGATAGAGGAACGCTTTCGCGCTGCTGAACCGCAGGCCGTTCTTTTGCGTGACCTGGTAATACCCGACGCCATCCTGCCTTACGCCGTTGAAATCCTCGTTGACGTGGTAGCCAACCTCGCGTCCGGCTTCAATGAAAGTTTTCGAAAGGGGGTTGATTTCCCGAACCTCGGCAACATTCAGCTCGCCAGCGTTGCCGTGCAGCAGGGAGTCACGCCACGTTTCGTTGTTCTCAAGACTGCGGAATACAGGGAGGAGATCATTCCATGACCATCCTTCGCACCCGTTGGCTGCCCAGTCATCGTAGTCCGCCGGGTTACCCCTGATATAGACCATCGCGTTGATGGAGCTACTGCCTCCCCAGGTCTTTCCGCGCGGCCAGTAGAGGCGACGATTCTTGAGGTGTGGTTCCGGCTCGGTGTAATAGCCCCAATTGTGTCGCCCCTCACGGATGAGTCCGATGATTCCGAACGGGATATGAATGAAGGGGCTGCGATCGCGTGGGCCAGCTTCCACGAGGCATACGGAATATTTTCCGCCTGCGCTCAGCCTGTTGGCCAGGACGCACCCGGCAGAGCCCGCACCTACCACGATGTAGTCAAATGTGTTCTGCATGGAATATTCCCGAAATGAAGCGTTCGTGTAGGGTTTCGTGGATCAACATTTGCCGTCGCGCTGCTGGCACGCCATGTACCTCTGGACATGATGGTCGCGATCTCCGAAGAGTTGCGCATGGTGCGTCACGCGTCGGAAGTAGTGCCCGATGTCCAGCTCCTCGGTGACGCCGATCCCGCCATGGATCTGTACCGACTTCTGGGCCACGAGTACTGCCGAGCGCGAGATGTATGCCTTTGCGGTGGAGATGGCCTGCTCGCGATCGGCACAGTCAGGCGTATCGCCAAGGATTCCTGCCATCCAGACCAGGGACTCGGATTGCTGGGTCTCGATGAACATGTCGACCAGGTAGTGCTGGATCACCTGGAAGCTGCCGATCGTCACGCCGAACTGCTTTCGTGTCCTGGCGTATTCCTGGGTCCTTTTCAGCATGGCCGATGCGGCGCCCAGGAGGTCCGCGCATATCGCGGCGTTGGCAACATCCATGGCGCGCTTGACTGCATCAATGACCACCCGTCCACGCGCAAGTACGGCACTCGCCGGCAGCCTGACACCGGATAACACGACTTCCGATGCGCGTGATCCGTCGACAACACGATAGTTATTCAGGGTGAGGCCATCCGCCGTGGATGGCACCGCGACCAGCATCGCCTCGCCATTCTGCGCGCGGGCCGTTACCAGCAGAACGTGGGCGTACTCGGCGCCAAAGACGACTGATTTGATTCCATGGAGTCTTATGCCATCACCGCTCTCCGTCACGCGCGTAGCGATAAGGCCCGGGTCGTAATGGCCATTGGTTTCGAGGGCTGCCATAGCCCCACGCGCGGTGCCGGCGGCAATGTCTGCGAGCAGCCGTTTTGCGCTGTCCGTGCCAACAAACTCGAGCAGCTTTCCCGGCAGGATGGCGCACGTCAGCCATGGGTCGGTGCACAGTCGCTCGCCGAGACGTCTGGCAATCAACTGGATGTCCACCAGCGAACCACCGAAGCCGCCGACAGATTCCGGGAAGGGAAGGGCCATCCATCCCAGCTCTGCCATCGCGGACCAGCGTGAAGAGTCAAAAGCGATACCGTCAGAGAGCTGCTTGCGGTAGAGATCAAAACTGTACTGTCCAGCCAGATACTTCGATGCAGAATCATCCAGTAGGCGCTGGTCATCCGATAAGCGAAAATCCATCGTTTAATCCTTTTTCTATTCCAGGTCATCAAAGTCCAAGCAGCATCTTGGCGATGACGTTCTTCTGAATTTCGTTGGTGCCGCCGTAGATCGTTGCCGCGCGCAGGAAGTTGTATCGCTCGCGCGTGCGGTTGAAGGCGAAATTCCCGACCGGCTCGTCGTTGTCCCAGGTGAGGGAGAGGTGCCCCCCGAGTTCGACCATGGCCTGCGTGATGGCTTGTTGCAGTTCGGTGCCCTTGATCTTCAGTCCGGAGGACTCCGCCCCCAGGCCCTTGCCCTCTTCGGTGGCGGCAACCGTTCTGAAGTTGGTGTACTCGAGTGCCGCCAGGTCAATTTCCAGTTCAGCGACCCTGCGACGGGCAAAGGCGTCATCCCAGCGGCAGCCACTGCCTTGCTTTGTGTCCTTCAGCATCTGCTTGAGTCGCTCGATTTCTCGCTTCGAGTCGGCGACGCCGGCGATGGTGGTCCGCTCATGGGTCAGCAGGAACTTGGCGATGGTCCACCCCATACCCTCGCTGCCGACCAGGTTCTCCACCGGTACCCGCACATCGGTGAAGTACACCTCGTTGAGGTGGTGGTGGCCGTCGATTGAATGAATGGGCCGGATCTCGATGCCGGGCGTACTCATGTCGATCAGCAGGAAGGAAATGCCCTGTTGCTGCTTGACGACCGGATCGGTGCGCACCAGGCAAAAGCACCAGTCCGCCCAGTGCGCCTGCGTCGTCCAGATTTTCTGACCGTTGACGACGTAATGGTCGCCATCACGTACCGCAGCGGTCTTCAGGGACGCGAGATCCGAGCCCGAGTTGGGTTCGGAATAGCCCTGGCACCAGTGGACGTCTCCGCTCACGATCCCCGTCAAGTGGCGCTTCTTCTGATCCGCCGAGCCGAACGTGTAGAGCACGGGACCTACCATGGATACGCCGAAGGGCGATGCCGGCGGCGCACCCGCGCGGGCCCGCTCAAGGTCAAAGATGTATCGTTGTGTCGCGGTCCACCCCGGTCCGCCGTGCTGTGCCGGCCAGCCGACCGCCAGCCAACCCTTTTTGCCCAGGGTCTGTTCCCACCCGTGCTGTTCGTCCTTGTCCGGCATCTGGCCATTGTCAGAACGTGCCTTGAGCGATGCCGGCACGTTTTCGGTGAACCACTCTCGCACTTCCCTCTGGAAGGCCAATTCTTCTACGGTGAACTCAAGATTCATGGTGTGTTCTTCAGGTGATCAGGGATGTGTGTTTGCCAGGAGGACAAGTAACCGGCTGCCGCTCATCCAACATTTCTCGTCATGTCTTTCCAGTAGGGCTTGCGCAGTTCCGTCTTGAGAATCTTTCCGGCGCCGCTCAGCGGCAGTGATTCGCTGTGGAGCGAAATACTGCGCGGAACCTTGTAGGCGGCAATAAGCGACCGGCAGTGGGCGATGATTTCGTCACCACTGACCGTCATGCCGGATCGCGGTACGACGATGGCATGCACCGCCTCGCCCCAGCGCTCATCCGGGATACCGATCACGGCGCATTCCTGCACGGCGGGGTGCTGATAAATGGCGCCTTCCACCTCGACGGAGAAGACATTCTCTCCGCCGGTAATCACCATGTCCTTGGCGCGGTCCACGATATATACGTAGCCGTCCTCGTCCATGTAGCCCATGTCGCCGGTATGCAACCAGCCGTTGCGCAGGGTTTCCGCTGTCTGCCTTTCGAGGCCCCAGTAGCCCAGCATTACGTTCGCACCACGCGCGCAGATTTCGCCGACCGTGCCGCGCGGTACCTGTCGGTCGCGCTCATCGAGAATGCGAACGTCCACGCCATAGGCCGGCATGCCGGCGCTTCTGAGCAAGCCGCCGCCGGCACGATGGTCTTCTGCCGACAGGAAGGTGATCAGCGGCGACGCCTCGGTCTGCCCGTAGCCCTGCGTAAATCCGACGGCAGGCAGCGCATCCATGGCCTTGCGCAGGAGCGCCTCCGGCATGGGTGATGCGCCGTAGAGCATTCGCCGCAGCGACTTCAGGTCATAGTCCGGAAGACGCCCCGAGCTGACCAGCAGGTTGACCATGGTTGGTACGAGCAGTGTGTGCGTCACACGTGCGCCCTGCATGACCTGCAGGACCTGCTCGACATCAAAGCGGGGTATTGCGCAATGCGTGGCAGCGACCATGGTCACGGCAAATGTGCTCGCCATGTCGGCCAAATGGAACATGGGGCCAGCGTGCAGGTAAACGGCATCCCGGTCGTAGCCCATGGCCGTGATGACATTCATGGCGTTATGGACGAGGTTGCCGTGGGTCAGCATCACGCCCTTGGATTTCCCGGTGGTCCCGCCGGTATAGAAAAGGCCGGCCAGTTCACCGCTTTCGGCTTCTGCGTCGTCAACCGGCTCTGACCGGGCAATCAAGTCCTCGTAGTCGATCATCGCCGGCGGCGCTTCCGCGTTGCCCATGTAAACGTAGTGTGAGACGCTCGGTGCCAGCGAGCGCAACTCGGGGACCAACGCGGCGAACGTCTCGTCGATGAACAGGACCTCGCATTTCGAGTCGTTGAGCGTGTAGGCGATCTCTGCCGGTGCAAGACGGATGTTGACCGGATTGCACGCCGCACCAGCCCAGGCGACCGCATAAAAATATTCCACGTAGCGATCGCTGTTCAGTGAAAGAATGGCCACACGATCGCCTCGCCCGACGCCAAGCGCGCGCAATCCTCCCGCCAGGCGAGCGACTCGTTGCCCGACGTCTGCCCATGTCCTGTCCCTGCCCTGGAACCGGGTAGCAATCCTGCTTCCCGCCGTCTGCATTGCCCTGTGCAGCCCCTGCGTCAACGACATCCTCAGAACTCCTTTGCTTTATCCAGAGAGGCAAACCCTGCGTTCATGCCAAATCAGGCGCTGGCCGAATAGACGGTGGCGTCGTAGTGCTCCGGCCTGAACTGGCGGGCACGCCAGACGTACTCCGATGCCAGGCCCGGAAATAGCGCGTGGTTCTCGCCGTTCTTGTCGAGGTACCAGCTCGAGCACCCGGAGGTCCACGAGGTGTACTTCATGCGCCCCTGGATCATCCGGTGCCACGCGTCCTGGGCATCGCGGCGCACATCCAGATAGCGCAGTCGTCGATCGAACAGGTTGCCTATTGCCTGTGCGATGTAGTTCGCCTGCGCTTCGGTATAGACCAGTACCGAGGTGTGCCCCGGTCCTGTATTCGGGCCAAGCATGAAGAACCAGTTCGGGAAGCCGGCGACGCTCATGCCAAGGTAGGCCTTGCTGCCGGGATTCGACCACGCATCGCTCAGGGACTTCCCGTTGCGGCCGACGATTTCAAAGGGCGCGCTGCCAATGTCCACGCGGAACCCTGTGGCCAGCACAATGACGTCAACTTTCTCGGTCTTGCCGTCCCCGGTCTTGATGCCGGTGGGTGTCACGCGCGCAATCGGTTCGGTTACGAGCCTGACGTTCTCCCGGGTCATGGCCGGGTAATAGTCGCTGGACAGCAGTACGCGCTTGCAGCCGATCCGGTATTTCGGTGTCAGCTTTTCGCGCAGTGCGGGATCCGGTACGTTCGATACCAGATTGCGTCGCGCCACGTGCTCCAGAACCGAGGATGCCTTCGTGTCAAGGATGACCAGCGGACCAAAAATGGCCTCGCTCGCCGAGAATATGGTGTTCCTCAGGAGCCGCTGTGCCGTCGGCAGGTTGGCAAACAGCCGTTTCGTCCGTTCGGCAATCTCGAAATCCGGCTTCGGAAGCACCCAGGGTGGGGTGCGCTGATAGACATCGAGGCGTTCAACCTGTGGTTGGATCGACGGGATGACCTGTATCGCGCTGGCGCCGGTGCCGATGACCGCGACACGCTTGCCGGTCAGGTTGACATCACTGCGCCAGCGCGCCGTGTGGAAGACTTCACCACGGAAATTGTCGAGTCCTGCAATTTCCGGCATCGACGGATTGACCAGCCCGCCGACTGCCGACACGACTGCCCGGGCAGAAATTCGCTCGCCGTTGTCGAGCTCCAGCGTCCAGCTGCCTTGCCCCTCGTTAAAGGATGCGCGTGATACGCCGGCATTGAGGCGGATCCATGGCGCGAGGTCATAGCGACGGACACAGCGGCGGATGTAGTCCTGGATTTCCGCGCTGCCCGCGAAACTCCGGCTCCAGTCCGCGTGCTGGGCGAACGAGTAGGAATAGACAATCGACGGTACGTCGCATGCGCATCCCGGGTAGATGTTGTCACGCCAGGTCCCGCCGATGTCGCCTGCTCGTTCCAGGATCACGAAATCCGTGATGCCTTGCTGCTTGAGCCGTATACCCATGTTGATACCGGAAAAGCCGGCACCAATGATCACTACCCGATGGTCCGGTCGGTGAGATGGCGTAGGGCTCTGGTTGGACTTTTTCATGTCTTGATACCTGCTGTTCAATCCCGTTTCCGGACGACGCCTTCTGATCAGGGCGTTCGGTTGGACGACCAACCAAGACCCGATGCCAAAAAAAATGGATACCCGTCAGGGTGTGGTGGATGCCTGTACGCGGCTGTTGGCAAAAATGAATCGTCCCGCGCACACCAGTTTCCCGGCCAGGAATACCTGCACCGACACTGTACTGATCCGCTTGCCACCACGTACGAGTGTCGGCACCGCCTGCAGTGCCCCGGCGAAGGCGGGGCGCAGGTAATCGAAGGTCATGCTCGCGCAGCGCGGCAACCTGTCCAGCCCCTGTTCCCTTGCCATGTACACCGTCGCGACGACTTCCGCAAAACTCGCCAGCACGCCGCCGTGAAACGTGCGGAGCAGGGGGTTGCCCAGATGGATATTCTGGAAAGTCATCTGGAATGCCGGCTTGCCGTTGTGGCAGACCTCTTCAATGCCGAGGTAACGCGCATAGGGAACCTGGGCAAGCAGGCTCTGGCCCGGAGGGGCTGAGCTACCGCGATTGCAGTCAATGGACGGTGATGGGTTCATGACGATGCCCTCTGCATGTTGGCCGTGTCGAATGCGGGGCCCATGGTGTTCGTGGCGAAGCTTCCGCAGGCAATCACCAGTGGTTCTTGTCCGGCCTCGCTGTAGGCTTTGCCCGAGATGTAGGCGACGCAGTCGCGGATGGCTTCGCAGACGACGACGGCCCGCACGCCCTGGCCCGCGGGCACCGGCCTGACCACGTCGATGCGCAGATCGATGGTGGCTATCGGCTGCATGCTGTCGAGCGCCGAGAAAACCGCCAGCCCGCAGGTCGTATCCAGCAGCGTGACGATGGCGCCTGTGTGCATCGCGCCATCCTCGTCCGTGAGCTCGCCATTGAAGGGCATCATCATCTCCGCCGTACCGTTCCTGGCAGAAACTACAGATATCCCCATGTGGCTGAACAAGGGGTGCGCGCTGCTGAAAAAAGCATTCGCCTTGGCAAGGTTATCCGGAATCATCGACCCAATACCCCGTGTGTCATCGTAGTTCACAATTTCGTGGCCAGCTCAACGTAGCGTCTCTCGGTAACCTCGACCGAGAGGAGGCGCTCCCTGATGTCGGCAAGCGGAAGTGCGTCTGCCTCGGAAGCCGCCTTCAATGAACGTGACAACGCAGTCCACTCCTGCGCGCATTCCTGCATGGGCTTGACGAGGACACCCGCGAACGGGTGTCGGGCGGCAACCTCTTCGAGGAATCTCGAGTACATGCCGCGAAATCCGCCGCCGCCCGTGCCTCGCTTCTCGATCACCTGGTAGGCGAACCGGCAAATCCAGCGCCACTCCGGATGCGCCGCCCAGTCGGTCAGCTTTTCTCGCCAAAGCGAAAGGGCGCCAAGGCCTGCTGCGCCATGATCCGTGTCGAGCATCTGCGCATTCGTACGAATGGCGCTGATGGCGTCATCCACCAGATTTCCGCGTGGCGTCATGCCGTCCGGCGAATACATGTTTCCAGGGTGAAGGAATGGGGCGAGTACAGAGAAGCGTGCCTTGCTCAGGTTTTCTGTTGGTACCCGCAGCAATTCCTCTCGTTCGGTATCGGTGACGAACACCTCGTTTCGTGCTGTGTCTCGCTTCCAGGCGACGATGGCATGCCCCGGGAAATGTGTCTTGCTGCCGTAATAGGGCAGATGAAAGATATCCGTCAGCAACAGTGCTGGCTTGCCACAATCCAGTCGTCTTGCCAGTGCTTCGTCAGCGGCGTCACGTGATTCGAACTGTTGCCATGATTGCCTCGGCTCAAAGCACTCGAACACTCTCTCCTCGAAGCCTAGCGAACGTACATGCACCATGAACGGGATAGGCGTGCCGGGTAACTCGAGGTAGGTGATTCCGAGTCCGGACCCGAGACCGAAGCAGAACGCCTCCGACAGAGTCGTTCCGTGGAATTCGATCATGTCCCTGATCGCCGAGCTGCCGCAATGAACGCCGACCCGATGTGGGATCGGCATTGTTGCCGCGCTTCTTTCATGCAGCGCGCCGTCAGCGACCGACATGCTCAAGAATTCCCCGCGAGATGATGGACCAGAGCGTGTCGCAGATTTCATCCAGGGACTGGCCACCGTCCGGTCTGTACCAGGTCGCCATCCAGTTGATTGCTCCAAGGCCAATCAACCTCAGTGTCTTTGTGTTGATGTCCTTGCGGATCATTCCCTGTATTTGCAGGGCATCGAGCATGGCATCCCAGTGCCTCTCGTAGCGATCACGCTCGCGCATGATTTCCTTGCGAGCTTCTCCCGAGAGAGCTCGCCACTCGAACAGGAGCACGTACACCATGTCGTCACCCGATAGCAGCACCTCCATGTGTGCTTTCAGGGCTGCCCGGATCCGGAGCACCGGGTCGGCCATTGAGGCCGAAGCCGCGATTGTTCGACGTATGGTCCGGTCGATGGCGACCCGCATCATGTCGACAAGGATTTCATCCTTGGACTTGTACCTGTAGTGCAGGCTGCCCGGCAGTATCTCGCATGCCTCGGCGATCTGGCGTACCGAGGTCTTGTCGAAGCCCTTTTCCCTGAACAACTTCGCGGATATCTGCAGTACGCGCGCGCGTTCCGCATCAAGCGAACTTGAGTACTCCTGGGACATGTGATCCCGCTCCTGATGGTTGGACGACTGTCCACCATGGTGCCGACCACCCCGAGGGCTGACAACCCGAACGCCTGACGGCGTACTCATGCTGCAGCCTGCCTGTCCGCTGTTTCCGGGAATACCTTGCGGGAAGCGGCCATGGGATCCCCGGTCTCGTCATAGGCCTGGAGCCAGGCGCTGACTTTTTCCGGAATACCGGTATCCCAGGGGTGGAAGCCAGGCCTGAACCAGGCCAGGTAGGGAACCAGCAGGCTGGTCAGCATTCCGTTGGGACCATAGAGCCGGTAGAGCCCCTTCGCGATCAGCAGGGGGCGACCGGTCACCTTGTCGACTTTCAGCATGTGCCAGAGCACTCGCCCGACGACGACGTGCACCAGCGCGGTTCCCACGATGAGAGCCGATGTCCGGGTGAAGTAACCGCCGCCGGCGGCTTTCTCGTAGACGTCGTATGCCACGGCCTTGTGTTCCACTTCCTCGACGCCGTGCCAGAGGAACATGGCTCGCATCGACGGGTGGGAGTTTCGGAACATGTCCGCATTTCCGGCCATGAAGCCTTCGCCGAGGGTTGCCGTGATGTGCTCGAAAGCGGCCGTCAATGCCAACTGGTACTTGTGCGGCAAATACTTCTGGGCAAATTTCAGCACGAACCGCATGTCAGCCAGGATGCGCTCCACATTGACACCCTGGGCCGCCATCACAGCGTTGTAGGTGTCGTGCACGATGCCGTGTTGTGCTTCCTGCCGGAAGAAGGCCTTGACGTCGGCCTTGAGCTTCTCGTCGGTCACCTTGTCCTGGAAGTTACGAACAGACTGGATGAAAAATCTTTCACCATCCGGAAAGTGCACGGACAGCGCATCGAAGAAACGGGTAATGACAGGGTCCCCGTCGTTCCACCATACCGGTACGTCTGAAACGTCGAATGCCGTTTTCCTGACAATGATGTGGTCGAGTCGTGCAGTCATGTGATATCTCCGTCAGTACATCGTTCTTGGCAGGTTTCAGTTTTGTTCGCCGCGAATTGAGTCGGCATGCCGCCACAGGCGTGTCATCGCTCTTGTCGTCCGGAGTGGCGCCTCCACCATGGGAAGATGCCCGACACCACGCAAAATGCGATATTCGGCGCCGGGAATAATGGATGCCATTTCGTGGGCTGACGACGCGCTCAGCACCCTGTCCGAGTCGCCCCACAGGACGAGTGTTGGCGCAGAAATCCTTGAAAATACGATCCTCGGGTCTTCCTGCACGTCAAGGATGTCGGAGAAGATCCTATGGTTGACGTGGTACCGGTGCCGCATTTCGGCGTGCAGGACAGGGGCGATGGCCCAGGACATCACTTCCCCTCGCGCCACGACGAGCGCTGCAAGCCGTCGCGTATGCGCCAACGTCCTCGGAACGAGCGTGTTGTTGCCGGTCATGACGGTTCGCTCAAACGTACTTTGCTCTCGACCGGGTATGCCTGCTGCGTTCATCAGGACCAGAGACCTCACCAGGTCAGGTCTCGCTGCTGCGACATAGGCGGCGATCGCACCGCCCATGGAGTTCCCGACGAGGTGCACGGGGCCGCTGGACGATGCTTCAATAAACGCTGCGACGCGCCTTGCTTGAGACAAAAAATCGTAAGACTGGCCAGGGTGAAAATCGCTTTCGCCAAATCCGGGCAGGTCCGGCGCGATCATGCTGAAGCCCTTTCCAATCAAGGGCTGCATATGTAGCCAGTTTTCCTTGCTGGCACCGAATCCATGCAGGAGAAGTACCGGAGCGTCCCGTTTCCTGCCGCCACGAACGAAACATATCCGGTGATCTTCGACCATGCACTTTTCGCGCGTGAGCCCAACCGCCTGTGGCAGTGCGCCACGAATGCCTCGCCATACCAGCGAGTTGCCCGGTCGCCATGCATCCAGTCGCGCCACAAAGTCCGGGCTCCCGACATCGACCCTGGCATTGGCCCTGTAGGCATTGCCCATGGCCGCAAATCCGGTATCCGGGGCCATTGAGTGGGGTGCGGAAGTGTTCATGTTCTATCCCGAGTCGCCTGACCAATCGACAGTCAAAGCCTGTCTTGGGACTAAATTTAGTTGGCCGACCGACCAAATGTCAATGGGCCGACATGCAATAGTTCCGGGTGCATTTCGGGGCTTGGCGGATACTCCCTGCCTGACGTTGTCAGGCAGGGTTAGCGGGATTCTTCCAGCTGGCTCCGGAAGCGGGACAGTGAGTACTTCGGAAAGACAGTTACTACGAGGTTGGCTGCCCAGACGGGGATGACGCCACCAGGGTCGAAATGGCCGGTCATGCCGATACGTGTTCCCTGTTTCTCTGGTGAGATGGAAAAGGACGCAGCGATAGCAGGCACGCGCACCACGCCGTCGACGGCGGGAATCTCTTCTGGCAGCGCGGTGCCAGTGAGGGTCGTCAATCCTTCCTGCGCACCCCGCTGGATCATTACCCGGAGCACTGCGTCGCGGTCGTCCAGCGGCCAGAACGCGTTGAACTTCAGGTAAAGAACATATTCATCTTCCGATATCTGACGAACTATCCGGGCCTGCTCGCAACGCCACAACCACTGCGAAAGGGTGGTCGTCTCGAGGATTGCCGCCAGCGCCTGCGACCCGGATGCCGTGGTGTAGGTCTCGCCCCGAAACTGCTTCATTTGCTGCCCGGAAACGAAGCGTGTCCAGAGGGACACCTCGGAGGGACTGCGGGCCTTGGCTACAAGAACCCACGGCTCATCGGCATGGGCCGGACCAGCTGACAGCATCGTCAAGGCTGCAAGCATGGCCCACAAGGCCGCAGCGACATTGCGCAAGAAGGCGTGTGAAATCCGGCTATTGGCAGGGCGCATTCGGGATCCTTGGAGTGGCTGGCCGGGCCCATCATGCATGGCGCGACGCGGCATTGTAAGGCGCTGCTGATCTAGCATCGCGCGGTGATTGCATGCTTGATATCGGTCAAAATCCGTGCTATCTGTGGCCAATGGTTGGTCGGGCGACCAACCATTGGTCGACGAAAATGACGGGGGAATCAGCATGGCACTGGCCAATCGGAAGATCGGTTACGACGAGGTCGTGACCCGGGACATCCACTTCGAAATGACGGAGCAGACGGTGGCGCGGCACTGGTTCAACGGTGATCCGTGGACCACCCACTGGATGAACGGAATCCTGGCGGCCGTACCGGACGGTGAGCGCTGGGTAATGAATTCCGCCCGCCGTCAACTCGACAAGCTCGACGATCCGGGGGTCAAAAAGGCGGCCATCGAGTTCATCCGCCAGGAGCGCATCCACGCCCGCGAACACGACGTCATGAACGCAATCGCGACGAAGCATGGTGTCCCCATCGACAAGGTGGAGGGCATTTTCAAGAAGATCAGGGTCCAGATGCAGAAAAGGCTCAGCGATGACATGCAGAGCTCCATCGCAGCGGCCTTCGAGCACATGACGGCGACGATTGCATCGGTACTGCTGGAGCATCCTGAAGTATTCGAAGAAACCTCTCCGGAGCTGAAGGCAATGCTCTACTGGCATTTCGTGGAGGAGACCGAGCACAAGAGCGTCAGCTTCGATGTGTTCGTCGATTCCAGCGGCGGCGGGTTGAGGGGGTATCTGCTGAGGACGGGCGGCATGGCGGCAGCAACAGTCCTCGGCATTCCTCTGATGCTGGGGAATCACTTCTACCTGCTGTATGCGGATGGCCAGCTGACAAACTGGCGTTCCGCCGCGCGGATGTCGAAAACGCTGTTCGTTTCGCCTGGCATCCTCACGGGCGTGCTGAAGACCTATCTTCCTTACTATTCGCCGACGTTTCATCCCTGGGATGACGACAACCGCGAGATCATTCGCGTGTGGAAGCGCGAATACGATCGTACCGGTGATACGGCAAAGGCGTTTGAGGCACTGCGCAAGCACGCAGCCTCCAAGAACAGTCATGGTGCCAAATATTCGGCAAAGAAATCGCGTTCTGGCAGCCGCGCCGAAGTGTCGGCACCCGTCTGAAGCATCCCCCAGGAAAGGACAAAACATGAAATCCGGAAAGGCATTGGTGTCACGTTCGTCCGCCGCGGTGGTAACCGGCGCTGGCAGCGGGATAGGAAGAAGCTTCGCCGTGGAAATCGCCCGGCGTGGCGGGTCCGTCATCTGCTCCGACATACGGATGGATCGGGCAGAGGAAACGGTTGCGATCATCAGGCGCGCCGGCGGAAAAGCCCATGCAGTCGCATGCGACGTGGGTGAGGCCGAGCAGGTCCGCGAGTTGAGTGAGCGGTCCCCCGAATTGCTCGGTAGGCCCGTCAGCCTGGTTGTAAACAATGCAGGAATAGGCATCGGCGGTCCCATTGGCGAGGTTTCGCTGGAGGACTGGAAGGCCTGCCTGCATGTGAACCTGTGGGGCGTGATCCATGGCTGTCACTACTTTGTGCCGAGGCTCAAGGCGCTGGGTTACGGCGGGGTAATCAACGTCGCATCTGCGGCGGGATTTGCTGCTGCGCCGGAAATGACAACCTACAACGTCACCAAGGCGGGTGTGCTGTCGCTCACGGAAACGCTCTACGCAGAACTTGCGGGGACCGGTGTGAAGGTGACCGCACTCTGCCCGACGGTTGTACCAACGAACATCGTGCGAGACGGCAAGTTGCCTGATAACCGCAAGGAGTTTGCCAGCAAGGCGATGACGCGGTTTGCGCTCACGGACAGTGATACCGTGGCCAGGAAGACGTTGGATGCACTCGACAAGGGGCAACTGTACATGTTGCCGCAGATTGATGGCCGTATTGCATGGTTGTTCAAGCGAGTGACGCCGCGGCTGTATGCGAAGACGCTGGGCGAAACGTATCGCCTGATCGCCGGTTGACGTCGGAAAATCCTGGGGGAAAGGCGCATGAACATCGCTGTTGACAGGTCTTTGGGGAAGTCGAACGCGAAACACCACGTAGTCAGGCCGGATCATGAAGTCGTGATAATCGGGGCTGGCATTTCGGGGATCGGTGCTGCAATTCAGCTCCAGGGGGAAGGCATCGAGGATTTCCTGATTCTCGAGAGAAGCAGTGGGGTAGGCGGGACGTGGCGCCATAACCGCTATCCGGGCATCGCGGTTGACATCACATCGTTCACCTACTCCTATTCGTTCGAGCAGAATCCCAACTGGTCGCGATTTTTTGCGCCGGGGTGCGAACTGCAAAATTACGTGGAGCGGGTGGCGGCGAAATATCGGATATACGAAAAGGCCCGTTTCAATGTCGCGGTGACAAATGCCACGTTCGATGACATTTCGCACGTCTGGACGATTGAGCTGAACGACGGTACGTCCGTCACGGCCAGGCATCTGGTTTCAGCCACGGGCGGCCTCATTAACGCAAAGCGACCCGATATCGACGGGCTCGATCGCTTCCAGGGCAAGATCATTCATACAGCCGAGTGGGACGAGGGGATTGACCTGTCGGGCAAGCGCGTCGCGGTCATCGGGACGGGGGCGACGGCTGTGCAACTGGTTCCGGAGCTCGCCCGCAAGGTGGCGCGACTGGATGTTTATCAGCGTACGCCGATCTGGGTCTTGAAGAAGCCGGATAGGCAGGTGCCGGCATGGACTCAAAGTTTGTTCAGATGGTCTCCGCTGGCTCAGCGCACCATGCGCGTCGGAACAGATATCGGCAGTGAGGCGCTGATGGTCATCGGTGCGATCTACTACCGTCAGTTCCCTTGGATCGTCAGGCTTTGTGAGAAGGCAGCCATCAGCAACATGAAGGATCAGTTGCCCGGACGTGAGGATCTCTGGGAAAAGCTGACCCCGCGTTATGGCTTCCTCTGCAAGAGACCTACATTTTCCAACGAATACTTCAGCACATTCGGAAAGAAGCACGTGGGCCTCGTGACGACGCCGATTGAGCGTGTGACGGAAAATGGCATCGTTACGGCTGACGGTGTTCAGCGAGACATCGATGTCCTGATTCTTGCGACGGGATACAAAACCTTTGAAAAGGGCAACCTTCCGTCATACCCGGTGCATGGCCGCGGTGGGCGCGAAATCGGCGAGTACTGGGACGAAAGCCGGTTCCAGGCCTATGAAGGGCTGACCGTACATGGCTTCCCGAACTTCTACATCATGCTCGGACCCTACGCGCTGATTGGCACCTCATACTTCAAAATGGTCGAGGGAAACGCAATTCACTTGACCCGCTGCATCGCCGAGGCAAGGCGGCGCGGCGCCACGTCTGTTGAAATCCGAAAGAGCGTGCATGATGCATACTTCGCAGACATCCTTGATCGCCAGAAGAATACGGTTTTCATGAATCACAACTGTGGCGGATCCAACAGCTATTATTTTGACAAGCACGGCGATGCGCCCATGCTGAGACCGTCGACGTCTGTTGAAATGCTGTGGCGTGCCAAGCATTTGCCGATGTCGAATTACATTTTTGAGAAGTGCAAGTCGCGAGCGACAGTTGCCGGGGAGGTAGCGTGAAAGGTTTTGTAGATGCGCTCGTGTCGGCGTACCCCAGTGTCCCGTTCCAGAAATTGCTGGGTATCGAGATCGTTGAACTTGTTCCGGACCGGGTTGTTGTAAAGGTGCCGTTCCGTCGAGAGCTCGTCGGGGGAGGTGAGGCGCTTCATGGCGGTGTCATGAGCAGCCTGCTCGATTTGACGGGTGCCCTGGCGGCGTGGTCAGGGCACGATGCAGCACGTGGAGTGAAGGCCTCGACGGTGAGCCTGACAATCAATTACCTGTCGGCGGCGATTGGCAGGGACATATTGGCTACGGGCGTTGTGCGTCGGCGTGGTAAGGAACTCATCTTTTGCGACGTCAATATCGTTGACGCGGATGGGAAGGACGTGGCGACAGGATCGATGATCTACCGGATAGTGTGATTTGTTGCCGAGAATGGTACGAGATCCAAGACGGCGAAGGGGTAAATAACGCAGAAGAATGCGTGCTTCGCGGAGAAACATCGTTCGGTGTGAGTGGCCGAATTGAAAAGCGGGATACCGCAGATAACGCTGGCGATTATCACGTGGACGAGTATGCCGTGAAGAATCGTGTTCGCGTTGTGTGCGTTACGATTGCGGTGCTGATTTAGTTGAAAGGTGGCAAAAAAAGAGGATCAGCCAAGCGCAGGCTGATCCTCACGTCCATGAGCTGGGTGGTTTCCGAGCAAGGGGCGTTGATCAAGCGTTACTCTCTGCCGGGGATGCGTACTACTGCTGTCCAAGGCGCCGTCGAAGGCCGGCACTGGGAACGGCAGTAATGCCTGCTTGAGTTGGTGCGGATTCCGGCTCTGCTGTGGGGTAGAACTCCTCCAGAATCTCCGGCCCTTCGTCCTCGCTGAACTCGAAGGAGGCGTTTCCGAAGCCCGCCTGCCCGGCGGCGTCTAGTGCCGGTTGGTCCAATCCCGCTTCCAAGCGCCTGGCTGCGGCGGCCTTTGCCTCGGTGATGGCATCCTCCAGCGTCATCCCTTCCCGCACGCCCAGGTCGACGTAGTAGATCGCCCCACGATGGCTCTGCGTGGTGCTCTTTCCCCGTAGGCGAAGCTCCAGCGGCAGGCACGAAAGCAGGTTCCCCGACACCGCCTTGTAATAACTCAGTCGCGCGGCCAGCGTGCGGATCGAGTTGAAGCCCGTCGTGCGGAAGATGAACGTCCCCAGTTCATCGTCATCCCCGATCCTGACGTTCAGCCGGCCATAAGGCTTACACATCCCGCCCTTGGCCAGTTCGCAGGCGTCAGGGGACGGGCAGGGAAGTGTCTGGACGCCGGCGGACGTTACGCGACGGCAGGTCTCCCCATTACCGACGCAGACTGGCCGCCCCGTCTGCCGATCGAACATCGAATACTCGGCCCGCAGGTTCAGGTCCGGATCGTTGAACAGCATCCGCACGGGAATGCTACGCAGTTTCCCGTTCGGCGCGTTCTTCCGCAGTTCCTCGTCGTAAGGGTGTGGCACCCAAGCACCAGCAACCTGGACTTGGGTGGTGATGGTGAACTGGTCGTCTTTCTCGGGCAGTCGCTTGCCGTTCTTCTCGACGACACGCCCAATGCTGATCCGCCCGAGTACGGGCGGGGTAATAGCGAGTCCCTTGATCATGGTGGTTCTCCCAAATTAGGTATGCGCAGGCCGGCATGGCCGGCGCCGCGCGTTGAGGGTTCAGGGGTTGATGACGAACCGGCGACTGCCGGCCTTGTTGCGCTTCCAACTGACCTCGCCGGTGGCGAAACGGGCATAGCTGGCCTCGCCCATCCGTTCCTGGATGCGCTGCTTGAGCTGCGCTTCCAGTTCCTTGCGGGCTTCGATCTCTGCGCGTACCGAAACCAGGTCGGCGAACGCTTCGATGAAGGCAGGCTCCTCGCTGAGGTCCAGTGTCTCGCCACCGTCGAACGGGTAGAGCGCCTGCAGGGCCTTTCCGGCCGAGTCCGAGCCGTCTGCCGGCGGCGGGGTATCGGTCATGACGTAATCCCAGAAGCGCCGTTCCAGTTCGATCAGGCGGACGATGACTTCCTCGTCGCGCTCGATCCGGTGGATCTCGATCTTCTGGCCGTGCAAAAGCACGCAAACATCTGCCGCATGCCTGCCAGTGACGGCCAGCTGGTGCTGCACCTGCACCTGCACGTACTCCGGCGGTCCGTCCCGCCACAGGCGCGAGCCGAATTCGCCGGCCGTCTTGCACTCCAGGATCTGCACGTCCTTGCTGCCGACAATCGAGTAATCGATGTTGGCGAGCATCCAGCCCTTGTCCTCGTCCGGGTGCTGCAGGATCGCGTTGGTCTTCCTGACCTTCAGGCCGGTGTGCTTGGTGTAGTGGGCCGCTACGATGGGTTCGAGGATGTTGCCCCAGTAGGTGGGATGGCTCTCGTCGTTTGGGTCGATCTTCGGCAGGTTCTCTTCCCGGCCTGTCTTGATCATCCAGAGCTCGAGCGGCGACTGGTACGGGTTCAGGCCAACGGCTGTGGCGGCATCGCTACTGCCGATACCTTGCTTGCGCATGATCAGCCACTCGTCGCGGGACATGCCTTTCGTGGACGCCAGGCGCAGGGCGCGCTGGGGTGCTGCAATTGCGTGGTTCATGGGTTTCTCCAGGCAAAAGAAAACCCGGCGAGGCGGGAGCCTGGCCGGGTTCGTTGTGGGTAGGTGAGGGGTTGGTCGTTCAGCCCGATTGATCGCCGTCGAGCGGACTAAA
>JADFDG010000004.1:45960-243085 GCA_018262975.1 Gammaproteobacteria bacterium | reverse complement strand
AAACTGCGTCATTTTTGACGCATCGAAGCGTTCACGCGCGCGTGTCGGCGTGTCAGAAGAGGTTGTTCAGAGGTTCCTTAATGGTGCCGCCCTTGCCGGCGGCGTCCCGGCCTTCGAACAGGATCACGACGCGCTGGCCCGATTCCTTCACCCACTTCTGCAGCTTGAGCAGTTCGACCTGCAGGCGGTACTTCTGGCGCTCATAGTGCTTGCGCGACATCAGGTTTCGGTAAGGATAGCCGCCGGAGCGCCAGTCGCCGGACAGCTCCTCGTCGGCCTTGAGGCTCGCGAGATCTTTTGCGGCCTGCGCCTCGCGGAACAGAGTCTTGCGCAAGGTGGCGAGGTCGTCCGGTGCAAGGCCTTTGACAACCGCATCCAGGTGCTTCATCAGGGTCGCGGTGTCGTTCGCGTCGGCGGCGATGATGTCCTTGATCGAGGCCTCCCGGGCAGCAGTCGCAGCGGCGCGCGATTCGCGCACCGCGAAGTCCTCGAGGCCCTGGCCGGATGCGTCGGGCGACACGTCACCGAGTTGCACAGGGCGGCGCTTGTCGCCACGCGTGGGCGCGGTCGGCGTCCTTCCCCGTCGGGTTGCGGAAGTATTGCTGCCGGGTCCATTGCGTGCCATTCGACTCTCCGTTGGCGTGCCAAAAACAAACATTTTGCGCCTCCTGCCGTTGCCGGGAGCGCGTCTTGGCTGACCTGCGTCAAGGTTTGCTCGCAGGCTGACCGTTGACAGTCTGTCTGTGCAATCCGGCACCGGGCACCAGCGGGGGCGTCGTCCCGGTGACGGCGGTTGCCGTGTGGTATATTGCAGGTAACTTCCCAACCGGGGGACTCTTGCATGTTCTGGCTTGTCACCAAGTATCTGGTTGCTGCCGCGGTCGTTGTGCTGCTGTCAGTGATGGCCACGCGCAGCGACAAGGTTGGCGCGCTGGCAGTGCGGTCGCCCGGCATCGAGTTGTACTGAGCAGTGGTGACCAATCCGTCCGGGGCTCCCGGTGGCCATCTGCCTGCCGGCATCTGGATCCTCGGCTTCGTCAGCCTGCTGATGGACGTCTCCTCGGAGATGATCCACAGCCTGTTGCCGTTGTTCCTCGTGGGCACGCTCGGCGCCAGTGCGCTGATGGTGGGGCTGATCGAGGGTCTTGCCGAAGCGACCGCGTTGATCGTCAAGGTGTTCTCGGGCGCACTCAGCGACTACCTCGGCCGGCGCAAGCCGCTGGCCGTACTGGGTTATGCACTGGGTGCGTTCTCGAAACCGTTGTTCGCCATCGCGCCGGTGGCCGGCGTGGTGCTGGGCGCACGGCTCATCGATCGCGTGGGCAAGGGCATCCGCGGCGCGCCACGCGATGCGCTGGTGGCGGACATCACGCCGCCGCAACTGCGTGGTGCGGCGTTCGGCCTGCGGCAATCGCTGGATACCGTCGGGGCGTTCCTCGGGCCGTTGCTGGCCGTGGGACTCATGCTGCTGTGGGCGAATGATTTCCGCGCGGTTTTCTGGGTGGCAGTCATACCGGGCCTGCTGGCGGTGGCCTTGCTGCTGTTCGGGGTGCGCGAGCCGGAACATCCGTCGCCGGGCAAGGGACGCAATCCCATCCGCCGCGAGAACCTGCGGCGGATGGGCAGTGCCTACTGGTGGGTGGTGGCTATTGGATCGATTTTCACACTGGCGCGCTTCAGCGAAGCGTTCCTGGTGCTGCGCGCCGAGCAGTCGGGCATCGCCCTGGCGCTGGTACCGCTGGTGATGGTGGCGATGAACCTAGTGTATGCGGCGTCGGCCTATCCGTTCGGCAGGTTGTCCGATCGCGTCAGCCACCACAGCCTGCTGTCGGCCGGGTTGCTGGTTCTCATCGCCGCGGATCTCGTGCTGGCCAGCAGCACGCACTGGCTGGCGGTGCTCGGTGGCGTGGCGCTGTGGGGGGTGCACATGGGCATGACGCAGGGCCTGCTGGCCACCATGGTCGCCGACACGGCGCCGGCCGACCTGCGCGGTACGGCCTTCGGATTCTTCAACCTGGTGAGCGGCATCGCCATGCTGGTGGCGAGCGTGGTCGCCGGACTGCTGTGGGACCGTCTGGGCGCGGAATTCACCTTCTACGCCGGCGCGGTCTTTTGCGGTATCGCGTTGCTGGTGCTGGCCCGGGGGCGCCGGTTCCAGCCGCGCTGACCCTGTCCGGCTGGCGCACCGGCCGGGCGAGGGCGCCGATTCTTGACCATTGTCAGGTGGCGGACGCGCCGTTGCGCGGTAAATCGGGGAAGGGGCCCGCCGGGCAGCGGGCTGCAATTCTTTCCATGTGACGTTTCGCGCCGGACGCGCGGAGCATCCCGCGCAGGGCGGAACTCGCCGTGACCACGGACAGACGCACGTTCCTGAAAGGTTCGGCCTGCGGCTTCGTCGGCGCGGCGCTGCTGCCGGGTGGCCTGTTGCGCGCCAATCCGGCGGCCAACCCGGGCCCCGAACCGCCGCCGTTCCGCTCCGCCGAAGAGATCTGGCGCGGCCAGTGGCGCTGGGATCGCATCGTCAAGAGCAGCCATGGCCGCGCCAACTGTGCGAGTGCCTGCAGCTGGGACGTGTACGTGCGCGACGGGCTGGTGTGGCGCGAGGAGCAGAACCGCGTCTACGAGGCGCAGGAGGAGGGCGTCCCGGACTTCAACCCGCGCGGTTGCCAGAAGGGCGCGTGCTACTCGGAGCAGACCTACTCGCCCACGCGCGTGCTGTACCCGATGAAGCGTGTTGGTCCGCGAGGCGGTGGACGCTGGGAGCGCATCAGCTGGGACGAGGCGTACACCACCATCGCCGATCGCATCATCGACAACCTGGCCGCCGGCAAGCCGCAGCGCATCGTGTACGACTACGGCACCAGCAACATGGATTTCGGTCCGGACCAGGCCTGGGAAATCCGCCTTTTCTCGCTGCTGGGCTGCACCGAGCTGGATTCCTACGGGATGCTCGGCGACATGTTGATGGGCACCATCCAGACGCTCGGCACGCAGAGCGTCGAGGGCACCAGCGACGACTGGTTCCATTCCGACTACATCGTGGTGTGGATGGGCAACCCGGTGACCACGCGCATTCCCGATGCACACTTCATGACCGAGGCGCGCTACAACGGCGCGCAACTGGTGTGCATCGCGCCGGACTATTCCGCCACGGCGAGCAAGGCCGACCTGTGGGTGCCGGTGGAGCCGCGCACCGACGCGGCGTTCGCCATGGCCGCGGTGCACGTGATCATCACCGAGCGTCTCTACAAGGCGGATTACCTGCGCCAGTACACGGATTTCCCGTTCCTGGTGCGCGAGGACACCGGCCACTTCCTGCGCGTGCAGGACCTCGAGCCGTCGGCGGAAGGGCGGCACCGCTATTACGCCTGGGACCGTCGCCGCAGCGCGCCGTTCGAGATGCCCGGCTGCGCGGACCACGAGAGCGGCGAAACCACCGTCCCTGATGACGTCGATCTGGTACTCGACGGTCGCTTCGAGGTGCGCCTTGCCGATGGCAGCACGGTCAAGGTGCGCACCAACTGGAACCTGTTCGGCGAGCGCATCGCCGGGTGGTCGCCGGAGGAGGTCGCCGCCACCACGAAAGTGCACCCGGAGGTGGTCCGCCGTTTCGCGCGCGGTTTCGCTGCGGCGAAGTCACCGATGATCTTCGCCAGCTACGGCGCCGCGAAAGGCTTCCACTCGGACCTCGAGCAGCGCCTGCAGGTGATGCTGTGCGCGCTGGTGGGCAGCCACGGCAAGCGCGGCGGCGGCATCCGCACCATCTCGTTCAATATCCCGGAGGCGTTCCCCTACGTGGCCTACGGGCAGTCGGAGAACATGGGCGACGCGTACGCGCCGATCCGCAGCGCGCTGGCGGCCGTGGAATCCCTCGACCTGGACGGCAATGCGACGGTGGCCGGCATGCTGCTCGGCGCCAACGACGAAGACAGCGTGAACCAGGAAGGCATCATGCGCGCGATGCGCTCCGGCGCGGTGCCCGGCGTGCCGTTCTTCTACCAGCTGGAGCCCGCGTGGCGCGCCGGTATGGCGGAGACCGAGGACACCACCTACCCGCGCCGGCTCGCCGAATACATGCAGGCGGCGATGACGGAGGGCGGCTACGGGAACAACCCGCACCTGGCCAATGCCGAGGTGCCGGACCTGTTCTTCTTCACCGGTTCCAACCCGCTGCGCCGCCTGTGGCGCCACGAGCAGGTGGAGGCGGGACTGTGGGCGAAGATGGGCCTGATCGTCGCCATGACGCCGCAGCTCAACTACACCTCGCTGCATGCCGACATCCTGCTGCCGGCCGCAGGCTGGTATGAAAAGCTCGCGCTCAAGTACACGCCCAGCTACGTGCCGTACCTGATCATCAACGACAAGGCGATCGAACCGCAGGGCCAGAGCAAGAGCGAGTTCACGATGGCCGGCGAACTGGCGAAGAAAATCGCCGAGCGCGCCGTCGCCCGCGGCCAGACCCTCAGCACGGACCTCTACGGCCGACACAAGGACCTCGCGACCCTGTACGAGCGCTGGTCATTCAACGGCCGGTTTCCGGCTACCGAAGAGGGCAAGGAAAAGGCGTTCGACTTCATGCTGAAGATTTCCGGCATGTCGAACCCGTATTTCCTGTCGGTGCTGAAGGAGCATGGCCTGGCACGCGCGCTGGCCGAGCCCTTCGAGGACGACATCACGCTGGCGCGCCTGCGCGAACACGGTGCCCTGCCGATCCGCTCCACCGGCAAGTACTCGCCGGCGAACAGCATGGGCACCGAGAAGATGCCGGGTCGCACCATCACGCCGCACCAGCGGTTCATCCGTGACCACAAGCGTTACCCGACCGCGACCGGACGCATGCAGTTTTACATCGACCATCCGTGGTTCCTCGAGGCCGGCGAGGCGCACCCGATCTACAAGCCGTCGCCCGGGCTCGCCACGCACCGCCAGCCGTTCCACTTCACCGGCGGCCACACGCGCTGGTCCATCCACTCGCAGTGGCGCGAGAGCCCGACCATGCTGCGCCTGCAGCGCGGCGAGCCGGCGGCGTGGCTGGCGGTGGAAGACGCGCAGACGCTCGGCGTCGCCAACGGCGACGAAATCGAGTTGTTCAACGAGCTGGGCAGTTGCCGTTGCCGCGCCAAGGTGGCGCCGGCGATGCGCCCGGGCACGGTGCTGATGTATCACGCCTGGCAGCCCTGGCAGCCCTGGCAGTTCGCCAACGGGGTGTCGGACAAGGCGCTGTATGGGAGCCCGATGAAACCGCTGCACCTGGCGAGCGGTTACCCGCAACTGGATTACCGGCTCGCCGGCGCGCAGCCGTGCCACACGCCGCGGGACACGCGGATCGGGGTGCGGCGGGTGGGTGGCTGATGTCCCGCCCCGGTCACCGGGGATTACGGCGCTGTGCGCAGCGTACCGGCCAGCCAGGAGATGTCGTCAGGCGTCTCGCAGCGCTCGTTCTGCATGGCGCTGTGGCAAGCCAATGACATTCCGTTGAGCATCCTGTCCAGCAGGTCGAGATCCTGGTAGCCGCTGTCAGCGAGTGCCTGCCAGTCCGGGTTCATGACGAAGTGCCAGCGCTCGTTCCATGATTCGGTGTGGTACAGCGCACGCAGACCGACACTGTGGACATGTGACCATTCGGCGATGTGTTTCCAGAGTTTGTCACGCGTGGGTGCGGGGACTTCCGGGATGCCGGTTTCGCAGGCGTTGACGGCGAGTTGGAGTCCGGCGAGATGCGCCGCGCCTTTCATGCGGCGTGCGGCCTTCTTCCCGATCATGCCGGTCATGTCGAAGGCGGTGCTTTCCACCAGGGCGCAGGCGCGCATGCGTTCGATCAGCGGTGCCGCGGGCAGGGCCGTGGCCAGCCGCGGGATGGCTTCCTCGTGCGGAAGCTTCTTGCAGCGCGTGTCGCCATCGTCGTCCGTCCAGACGTTCTCCGGTGCGCATTGCAGCGTGAGCGCCAGCGCGGAAACCAGTTGCAGCCGTTCCGGGAACCGGGCGTAGCCCTCGGCCGCCAGCACCTGGGCAAGGTCGCGATTGGGCAAGGCAGCATGCACCAGCTGCAGCCATTCAAACGCGTCGGGCTGTTGCGGGTCTGGAAAGGTGGCGCGCAGGGCAGTGACCCGTGCCTCGGTAGCCGTGCGCATTTGCTGCAGTTCCCGTGCCTTCTGTTCGGCAAGGTTGCGCTTGCCTTCATCCCAGGCCTCCCATGCGCGCTGCAAGATCCGGGCTTCCATCTCGATGCGTTCGCGGTAGGCGCGCTGGGCTTCTTCCTCGCGCCGCACGCGTTCCATCCCGTCGCGCAGTTGTTGTATCGCGTCCGGCGGGGTCGACGAAGCCTGCTCTGCCGGCGACTGGCGGGACTGCCAGTAACGGTCGTGCTGCGCGCGTACCGCGTCACGCTCGCGTTGCCGTCGATCGGCTTCTTCCCGTTCGCAGGTGCTGCGTTGGCTGTAGTCACGGTAAATGCTGCAGTCGCGGTCGGCACGGGCGGACGTCATAACGGAAAGAAGCAGCAACAGCGCGACCAGCGTGGCGGGCGAGCGTGTGGACATGGCGGGCACCGGCATGGATCGTGGGGCTAGGTCTCATTTCTCGCGGCGCAGCGCGCCGGCACACCTTATATCTTACTTCCGCGCCTTCGCGCGTGCGGCGGCGCCGTCGCCGGTGATGACCCACAGCGCGGCGAGGTCATCGAGGAACTGCTCGCGCGACATCGGGATCTTGCCGTCGAGCCAGTTGAGCACGGCATCGACGGTGCCGCCAATGAGCAGCGCGGCGGCCAGCGGCGCGATCGGGTCGGTCGCGCCCTGCGCGTCGTGGTGCAGGTGGCCGTAGGCGGACAAGGTCTGCGCAAAGGCCTGCACGGCGGCCTGGCGGTGCGCGATGGCGTGCGGGCTGCTGGCAATCTCGGTGAACAGGATGCGCGCGCGTTGCGGTTCGTCGATCAGGAAACCGACGACGTCGCCGAGTACCTGGCGCGCGAGGACATCGGTGGGCAGGCTTGCGCCGACGGCGTCGCCCGCGCTCTGCAGGCCGATGGCGATCAGTCGGTTCGCGAGATCGTCCACCAGGGCACCGGCGAGCGCATCGAGGTCGGGGAAGCTCTCGTAGAAATAGCGCTTGTTGAGCTTCGCTTCGCGGCACAGGTGGTCGATGGTCACCTGCCGCCAGCCGCCCGCCGTCATCAGGGCGAACGCCGTGTCCAGCAGATGCCGGCGGCGGGCGTTGATGCGGGTTTCGGCAGATTCGCCCTGGTAGGGGCGGGCAGTCGTGGCCATCGGGCGTGTCCGGTGTGGGCTCAGGGGCTACTTGTAGGGGCACCGTCCGGCGGGCGCAACCGGGCGGGGGTTGATTCCGGCTATACTGGTACAGTAACGTACCAGATATGGGCGGGCACGTCGCCCGCCAGTCCCTTCCCGACCGGAGTTCCCCCGTGACGCGTACCGTCCTCATCACCGGTGCCTCCAGCGGCATCGGCCGAGAAACCGCGCTGCGCTTCCAGCGCGAAGGCTGGAACGTGGCGGCGACCATGCGCTCGCCGGAGAAGGAAACCGAGCTGGATCGCCTGCCCGGCGTGGTCTGCCCGGCGCTGGATGTCACGCGCCCGGAGACGATTACCGCCGCCATCGACCAGACGCTGGCGCGCTTCGGCCACATCGACGCCGTGGTCAACAACGCCGGCTACGGCCTGATCGGTCCGTTCGAGACCTTCAGCGAGGACCAGATCGAGCGCCAGTTCCAGACCAACGTCTTCGGGCTGATGGCGGTGACGCGCGCCGTGCTGCCGCACCTGCGCGCGCAGCGCGATGGCGTGATCGTCAACGTGGCGAGCTTCGCCGGACGCTCCATCTTCCCGTACTACAGCGTCTACCACGCCAGCAAATGGGCGGTGGAAGGCTTCAGTGACTCGCTGCAGTACGAACTGAAGCCGTACGGCGTCCGCGTGAAGATCATCGAGCCGGGCATCGTGAAGACCGAGTTCTGGGGGCGCTCGACCGACCGCGCCAACGCCACCGGCATCACCGCCTACGACGAGGGCCAGCCGGTGCTGGACCTCATCGACGAGGCCGCCGGCGTCATCGCGACGCTGCCGGCCGACGTCGCCGAGGCCATCTGGCGCGCGACCAACGATCAGTCGTCGCGCCAGCGCTACGTGATCGGCGTGGACGCGCACCTGACCCTGATGGCTCGCAAGGTCCTCAGCGACGGCATGTACCGGACGCTGATGACCACGCTGTTCGGCCGTCGCCCGGTGGCAACGTTCCGCAAGCTAACCGCAGACCTCAAGCGACGCGCGTCCTGAGCCGGCGCCGCCTGCTTCATTCACCACGACAACCGCACATCTGGAGGAGACCACCATGACTACTGCCCAGGCCTCACGCCGCCACGCCGATACTGCATCCACCCCCACCGGCTCTGCACAGGATGTCGCACGCCTGAAAAAGCTGCGCGAGCTGGCCGCGAAGAACCCGCGCCAGGCCAAGGCCGATGCCTGGGCGTGGCTCAATGAGCTGGTTGAGCCGTCCGAGCATCACCGCCTGCACTGGCTGTTTGCGCAGGGCACGGCACCCGAGGCACCGGACGGCGATTGCGAAGGCATCGTGATGAACCTGTACGGCGCACTGTGGCTGACCGGCCTCGACCGCCTGGTGCGGCTTGGCCAGTTGCTGGGCGGTATCGGTTGGGCCGGCAAGTCCTTCGACCGCAAGGCCGGCACTGGCTACAACCGCCTCACCGGCAGCTCGCGTCCTTTCGCATTCCTGACGTTGCCGCGCTACAAGTTCGAGCGCATCAACGGTGAGCTGATCGGCTTCCACTTCTACCACTCGATCGAGAAGTCGCCGATTGCCCCGTACGGCCAGGTGCGCTCGATCAGGTACGACGCACCCGAGCACGCCAATCCGCTGGTCATGCCGCGCACGCGCGACGAACTGGTGGAAATCGTTCCGGACGTTTTTCTTGGCCGTGCAGCGCTGCGGGAAAAGGACGGCTTCAAGGTCGTCGGCTACTTCGGCCTGCGCTACCCGGTAGGAGGCTGACATGGCCATTGACCTCAAGGGCAGCGTGGCCTGCGTGACCGGCGGCGGGCGGGGCATCGGCCGTGCCACTGCCGAGGCACTGGCGGCGCGCGGTGCGCGCGTGGTGATCGGCGACCTCGACGTGCACCATGCCGAGGAAGTGGCGCGCGCCATCGGTGCCAGTGCGGTCGCGCTCAAGCTGGACGTGGCGGATCCCGAGTCGTTCGCCGCATTCATCGCCGAGGCCGAGCGCCTCGGCCCGGTGGACCTGCTGGTCAACAACGCCGGCATCATGCGCACCGGCGAGTTCGCGGAGCAGACACTGCACACCCAGCACCGCGAGATCGCCATCAACCTCGGCGGCGTGGTGACCGGCATGCGCCTGGTGTTGCCCGGCATGCTGGAACGCAACCGCGGCCACATCGTCAACGTGGCCTCCATGGCCGGCAAGATGAGCGTGCCGGGCGCGGCGGTCTACACGGCGACGAAATTCGGCGTGGCGAGCCTCTCGCGCGCGGTGCGCGCGGAGATCGCAAAGTCGAAGGTCACCATCACCACCGTCCTGCCGGCGGCGGTGCGCACGGAACTCACCAGTGGCCTGGGCATCAGCGGCGTGCCGAAATCCGCGCCCGAGGATGTCGCACGCGAGATCGTCGCCTCGTGCCGGCACGGGCGGCCGGAGGTCACGCTGCCGAAAGGCCTGGGCCTGTTCGGCGTGCTCGAACAGGGCTTGCCGGAGGGAGTCGGCGATTTCGTGAAGCGGGCGGTGGGCGCGCAGAAGCGCATCGCGCCGGACAACGCGCAGGCGAAGGCCTACCAGGACCGGACGGCGCGTTGATCTGAACGAGCCGCCGCGGCTGGAAATGAAAAAGCCCGGCATGACGCCGGGCTTGGGTCCGCACAGTGGCGTGGTCAGTCGTCATCCCTGTCGCGGTCGAAGCGATCGGAGTCGTACTGCACTTCCGGATTGTCGCCCGCGCCCGCCGCGGCACCGTCCGGTGCACTCTGCATTTGCCAGGCACTGAAGCCGACGGCGGCCAGCAGCAAGACCACGGCCAGCCACGCCTTGTTGTCCTTCACCGGGCTTGAGCCCTCGCCGGCAACGCGCCCGGTCAGCATGGGCAGGGCCTGGTTCTGGTGACGCATCACGCTCAGCACCGCGATCAGCGCGACGTGCACCAGCACGATGGCCAGGAAGGCATTGGCGAGGAACTCGTGGAGTTCTTCCGGCCAGTCACCGCCGAGCACGTCGCCCCATTCGTTCCATGTGGCGTAGCCGCTCAGGGTCAAGGGGATGACCAGCAGCAACATGAGGAGGATGGCGGCCGCGACGGCGAGGTTCTGGCCCTGGCGCCACTTGATGTCCCGCCACGAGCCTGTCTGCTTCAGCGAGCGTAGCCACGCGGGCGCCGATGCCAGCCGGCGTACCAGCAGGCTCAGCCGGGCGTGACGTGGGCCGAACAGACCGTACAGCACCCGGAATCCGAGCAGGCCGGCGAACAGGTAGCCCAGCGTGACGTGCACGAGCCGCCAGTGTTCGCTGTCGGCGGTGACAAAGGCGCCGATGAAGCTGCCGGCGAACAAGGCGTGGAACATGCGTGTCGGCGCGTCGGTCACGAGCCGGGTCGGCCGCTCGGTGACGACTTCACCGTGTGTGCTGCTGTCGATCGGTTCCGAGGTATGCATGGCATTCTCCTGGTGGCGCTTCAATCGTCGATCCACGCCTGGCGTTGGCGCGGCGTGAGGCCGGCCGGCTGGCGCAGGTTGTCGTCGTCGAACTGGCCTTGTTCCGCGCCGCGGTGGCAGGCCGCGCAGTTGGCGGGGCTCTTCACGTCGGGCAGTTTCCAGACCGTGGCGTCGATGTCGCGGTGCTTGCGATCGAACCAGGCCGATCGCGTGATGCGGTCCTCGGGCGGCTCGCTGGTCACGCGCTTGTAGGTGCCGGCGTGTGCCTGCAGCCAGGTGTCGAGTTGCCTGAATGTCGCGTCATCGAGGGTGGCGTCGGTGCCGTAGTGGTTGTCGAGGCCGGTCATGATCCGCTGCCAGGAACGCGCCGGCAGCAGGCTCGGTGGATAGGCGATGTGGCAGGCGCCGCATTCTCCGGTGTAGGCCGGCGGTACGATGCGCGGCATGGCGCGACCGCTGTCGGCCCACGTGAACGGCGTGGCGGCCAAGCCCGCCAGCAGGCACGCGTGAAGGAACGGTTTGTGATGTTTCATGCGATCGCTCCGCCGGGTATGCGCGCTGACGTGTGATCAGCGCAGGCTGTTGAGGTAGGCCATCACGTCGGCCTTTTCCGCGGCGCTGCATTCGCGCGAGAGCACGTCCTTGCAGTTGCGGCGGAACCATTTGTCGACCTTCGCCGAATCGGTGAAGGCCTTGGCGTTGAACGCGGGCGCCAGCGGCGGTATGGACTTGCCGGTGGAGGCATGCTTGCCGGTAGCGGTCGGGGGCGCGCCGTGACAGGACGAGCAGGACCACTCGTCGCCGTGCTTGCTGTTGAAGAACGCCTTGCCGCGCGTGGCGTTGCCGGGCGCGCCGGCTTCGCTGCTGAACCGCTGCAGTTGCTGGGCCGGTGTGGTGTCGGCGGCCCGGGCGTCGCTGGCAGTGGCGGTGGCCAGCAGGGCGGCGAGCATGATGCTGGTCTTCAATGCGGCTTTCATGGCAGGTATCTCCCGGTTGGCTCGATGGCAGGCAGTCTGCGCACTCCCTGTTGAACCAACCCTGAAGTCGCCGTTCATCCCCGGTTCAGGTTCACCCCATGACCATGGCAGCCATGAAAACCCGACTGCTCATCATTCCCATGGCCCTCGGCCTGGCCCTGTTTTCCGCCATGGCGGCTGCCGACAGCGACCAGGACCGGGCGCTGGCCGCCGTGCGGGCCGGCCAGGTGTTGCCGCTGAAGACCTTGCTCGAGCGCCTCGAGCGCGACCATCCGGGCCAGTTGCTGGAGGTGGAGCTCGAGGACGACGACGGACTGCTGATCTACGAGGTCAAGTTGCTGCAGGCGGATGGCCGGCTGGTGAAGCTGAAGGTCGACGCCGCCTCAGGAGAAGTGCTGCGCCAGCGTGTGCGCGCCGGTGATCGCGAGCGCGCCCCCTGATACGATCAACGGCATGCATATCCTCCTGGTCGAAGACGAACCCGTGCTGCGCGCCCAGTTGCGCGCCGGACTCGAGGCTGCCGGTTACGCGGTGGACGAGGCCGACAACGGCCGGGACGCGCATTTCCTTGGCGATACCGGCGCCTTCGACGCGGTGATCCTCGACCTCGGCCTGCCGGTGCTGGACGGCCTGACCGTGTTGCGCCGCTGGCGTGACGCCGGGCGCACGATGCCGGTGCTGATCCTTACCGCGCGCGACAACTGGAGCGAGAAGGTGGCCGGCATCGACGCCGGTGCCGACGACTACCTCACCAAGCCATTCCACATGGAAGAACTGCTGGCCCGCCTGCGCGCGCTGATCCGCCGCGCCAGCGGCCAGGCGTCGCCGGTGCTGCGCTGTGGCGACGTGACGCTCGACACGCGCGCCGGCCGCGCCATGCTCGCCGGCCAGGCACTCGCGCTGACCAGCCACGAATACCGTGTACTGGCCTACCTCATGCACCGCCCGGGCGTGGTGGTATCGCGCGGCGAGCTCACCGAGCACATCTATGCGCAGGACTTCGAACGCGATTCCAACACCATCGAGGTGTTCGTGGCCCGGCTGCGCAAGAAATTGCCGGCGGGGATGATCGAGACCGTGCGTGGCCTGGGCTACCGCCTGGTGACGCCGTGAAGCGCCTGGCCAGTTCGCTGCGTCTGCGCCTGCTGGCGGCCACGCTGGTGACACTGGTGATCGCGCTGGCCGGCAGCCATGTATTGCTGTCCGGCCTGTTCCGCGACCACGTGCTGCGCCAGTTCGACGCCGCGTTGGTTCAGCAACTCGACCAGCTCGCCGCGCGCCTTGAGCCGGATGCGCAGGGCGAGCCACGCATCGATCCGCGCACATTATCCGATCCGCGCTGGGAGAAGCCCTATTCGGGGCTTTACTGGCAGGTGGATCGCCTGGCGAGTGACGGGCAGGCGAAAGTCGCCGTGCTGCGTTCGCGTTCGTTGTGGGATACGCAGCTGGCATTGCATGACGATGCGCTGGTGGATGGCGCCCTGCACACGCACGAGCACGCCGGGCCGCGCGGTGAAACCCTGCGCGTGGTCGAGCGGGCCCTGCGCTTCGATGAAGCACCGCAGGTCCGCTGGCGCCTCGCGGTGGCGGCCGACAGCAGCGCGGTCACCGCCGCGGTAGCGGAATTCAGCGGCGTGCTGGCGATGTCGCTGGCGGCGCTCGGCGTGCTGCTGGTGCTGGCGGCGCTCGCGCAGGTTGGCGTGGGCCTGTCGCCGCTGACAAATCTGCAGCGCGCCCTGCAGCGGGTGCGCGCCGGGCAGGCGCAACGACTGGAAGGCGAATTTCCCGCGGAACTGCAACCCCTGGTCGACGATTTCAACGGCGTACTTGATCGCAATGCCGAGGTGGTGGCGCGGGCGCGTACGCAGGCCGGCAACCTCGCGCACGCGCTCAAGACGCCGCTGGCGGTGCTGGACAACGCCGCCCGCCAGTCTTCCGAGCAGGAGTTGCGCACGCTGGTCGGTGAACAGGTACAGGTCGCGCAGCGACACATCGACTGGCACCTGGCGCGCGCGCGCGTGGCGGCCACCCGGCAACTGCCCGGGCAGCGCACGCCGCTGCAACCGCTGGTGGACCAGTTGTTGAGGGTGATGGGCAAGTTGTACGCGGCGCGTGAATTGACGCTCACGGCGGATGCGTTGCCGGAAGGCTGTGCCTTTGCCGGCGAGGAGCAGGACCTGCAGGAGATGCTGGGCAACCTGCTGGACAACGCCTGCCGCAGCGCGCGCACGGCGGTGCGTGTGCAGGCCCGTCGCGACGGGCGCCTGTTGCACATCGTCGTCGAGGACGATGGACCCGGCATCGCGCCGGAGGCGCGCGCGGCGGTGCTCCAGCGTGGCGTGAGGCTGGACGAGTCGACGCCCGGCAGTGGCCTGGGACTGGCGATCGTGCTGGACCTCGCGCAGCTGTACGGTGGAGAGCTTGCGCTGGAGGAAAGCGCCGGCGGCGGCTTGCGCGTGCAACTGGCATTGCCCGCGGCGGCCTGAGGTCGCCGGGAGCGTCATGTACCTGGCCGACAACAAGACCGCAGTAAACCTGCTTCAGGTCAACGACGGATTTGCGGGGTGAATTAGGCTTTCCTGCAAGTCGTATTTTTCAGGCTTCCGGGGGGTGTCTGGATGTTGCGTTTCGTTGCACTCGGTCTAGTGATCCTTACCCAGGCTGGTTGCGGTGACTCGAACGCAAGCCGGCCTGCAGAGCCGGACTGGAAGTCTCCGGTGCTGTTCTCGGAACTCCACCAGGGATTCCAGGGAGCCAGGCTCGTCGTCGACGCGGACGAACGTGCTTTGCTCGTCTGGTCGAAGGACTCGCACGTGTATGCATCAACTTCCGACGACGCCGTGAGTTGGGAGAGTCCCGTGCAGGTCGATGACGCCGTGCTGCGCGCTGGGCTGACCGGGGTGGCCATGAACGCGTCCGGCCAGGCGGCCGTGGTGTGGCATGCTGAGGAAACCACCCCAGCCGACTACTTCAAGGCGCGGCTCTATTCGCCGCTGACGGGCTGGAACGCCTCGGCCCAATCGCTGGACGCCCTTGCGAGCGACGGCACGGGCGGTTCCGTGGCCGTGAATGCTGTCGGCGATGTCATGACGGTCTTTGCAAGGTACGACGCCAGCGGTCATGTGTGGGCCCGTTCGTATTCCGAGGGGGCGGGTTGGAGCGCAGCCGCCGAACGACTGGACACGCTGTCCGGCTACTCGAATTACCCCGATGTGGCACTGGATGACAGTGGGAATGCCACCGTCGTCTGGGAGCAGTGGGACGGGGTGCGCAACCAGGCGCTGGCACGCCGCTATATCGCCGGTGTTGGCTGGGATGCCGCACCCACCGAACTCGATGGATCCGGTGACCCGGGCATCGACCGCATACGCATCGCCATGGGTGCCGACGGCGACGGACTTGCCTACTGGACGTTGTCTGATCGCACCGGCGTCATGGCGCGGCGCCTCGTGGACGGAGTCTGGCAGGCCGCCGAGACCGTAGCCACCGGTACGGACATCTACAGGGCCGAGGTCAGCATCGCGCCGGATGGCCGGATCCTGGCGACCTGGGCGGACCAGCAGAACGTCTATGCCCGCATCCGGGTGGATGGTGCCTGGGGCGCCACCGAAACCGTGGTGAGCGACGACGCCGAAACGGTGAGGCTGCGCACGTGGGTCACCGCCATGGACCGCACGAACGGGCGCGTCATCGTGATGTGGACCCGTCTCGCCCTCGACGACGCCGATGGCTCGGCGGTCTGGGCGCGCCGTTACGACCCGGTCAGCGGCTGGTCAACGGTGGAGCAGGCCGTCCCCTGGACGCCCGGCATCCTCTATGACGTGGACGATGCCGTGCTGCTCGACGACGGGCGCGTGTTGGCCGTTCTGGCCGGTGAGGACGTCAGTGTGTGGGAGTACAGCACGTACCTGATCAGCTACCGCTGAATCGCGGCGCAGCCCGGAAAACAAAAAACGCGGCCAGGGCCGCGTTTTTTGCTGGAGATTCCGGACCGATGTGAAAGCGTCAGGAAGGTGTACTGGTGGCTAGGCCCTCTCCCTGTCAGAGTTCCAACCTATTGAAATATAAGGATTTCCACTGCGGAAAGTGACCAGTTACCCCCGGATTCGTCCCCGGTTTTGCTCGCTGCAAAACGGGTCCTGGGTGTGAGTGGGGCAGCCCCTGTTTTGCTCACAACTTGTTGCAGCTCAAATCGCGGCGTCGCGCGTCACTCGACGCCGGATTCCTTCATCCACGCCGGAATGTCTCGCTCGGCATGCAGCACGCGCCACACATCAACGTGGTCGGTGTGCTCGACGTAGAAAACCAGGTAGGGAAACTTCGCCAACGGCCAACTGCGCAGGCCCGGCAGGTTCAATTCGTGCGCATAACGGCTCGAGCCGCTCGCAGGGTGGCGGCTGATATGCCCGTAGGCCTTTTCCAGCGCCGCGATGAAGTCGAGGGCGGCCTGCTCGGCCCCCTCGTTCAGGTACCACGCGATGGCGTCGTCTACGTCCCGGTTGGCCTGCTCCCGGGGGATGACGGGCTTGTGGGTCACCGACGCTTGTTAGCGGGCGGGCGGACCCGGTCGCGCAGTTTCTGGAAGTAAGCCCCGTCAGCCGGAGCGGCTGGCGCTGACGTAGCCCCGGCCAGCAGCAGTTCGCGCAGCTTGAGGCGGTCCTGATCCTTGCGGATCAGTTCGCGCACGTACTCGCTGCTGGTGCCGTAGCCACCGGACTTGACCTGGTCATCCACGAAGGACTTCAGGGTGTCGGGGAGGGAGATGTTCATGGTGCTCATGGGGCAAGTCTGCCGGGGATGGCAAAAATTGGCAAGGACTGCCGCGGCTGGCCACATGGGCCCGGGGAGCGCATCAAGTGGCACGTCGGTGTCTGTGAAACCCTGGCCGCACCACGGCCCCGGCTACTCGCCGGGCAACGGGCGCCGGCAAAGATCCCATGAACGCTCAGAGGTACTTCGTGATCTGCCTGAATTCCTCAAGCGAATCCCGGCTGCCTTTGCGGGCGGCATCAAGGCTGTGCTCCAGGCAGTGATCGATGTGGTCCTGGATCAGCGTCCGCTTGGCCTGGCACACCGCCTTTTCGACAGCATGCAGCTGCTGCGCGATATCCGTACAGGCGCGTCCTGCCTCGATCATGGTGACGATGCTGTCGAGATGACCGCGGGCGCGCTTCAGCCGCTTGGCGATGTCGGCATGGCTCTCATGCAGGTGCGGGTGATCGGTCATGACTTTCCTCTTGCGCGGCATATTGATCAGGCGGGTGCAGCAAACCACAGCACGGCCCCGGCCAGGAACAGGTAGCGCCCACCCTTGGCCAACGTGACCACGAGCAGGAACCGCCACGGCGGCTCGCGCATGACGCCGGCGATGACGGTCAGCGCATCGCCGCCCAACGGCATCCAGCTCAGCAGCAGCGACCAGTATCCCCAGCGCGCGTAGGCGGCCTGACCTCGTGCCAGTTGCGCCGGCGAGGCGGGGAACCAGCGCCGGTCCTTGTACTGCTCAACGTATCGTCCCAACCACCAGTTCACGACGGCGCCAAGTACGTTGCCGGCAGTCGCTATCAACAACAGCGACCCCACAGGCTGTTGCCCGGCCAGCAGCAGGCCCGTGAGCATGGCTTCCGATTGCAGGGGGAGCAGCGTCGCTGCGCCAAAGGCAATGGCGAACAGGCCGGCGTAAATGGACAAGTCCCACATGCTGCACCGGGGTCTTGATGCCCGCGGAGCGGGACGGTTATGCTGCCGCAGCCTATCCCCCCCGGGGGGATGCGGTCAATCCGCCTTCCGGCCACGTCCACGGTTGTATTCATGACTGCCATCGCCAAGCCGCTGCTCTACGTGTTGGCCGCTTTTGCCGCGCTGTTTGCCGTCGATGCCTTTGCGCACGGCGTTGCCTCCGGGGACAAGGGATTTATCCAGGAAAGTTCCGGCGTGATGCTGCTGCCCTTCGTCTACATGGGCGCCAAGCACATGATGACCGGCTACGACCACCTGCTGTTCCTGTTCGGCGTGATCTTCTTCCTGTACCGGCTGAAGGATGTCGCGCTCTACGTCACGCTGTTTGCCGTTGGCCACACCATCACGCTGCTGGCCGGCGTGCTCATGCAGGTCAGCGTCAGCGCCTACCTGATCGACGCCATCATCGGTTTCTCGGTGGTCTACAAGGCCCTCGACAACCTCGGCGCATTCCGGCGGTGGTTCGGTTTCCAGCCGGACACGCGCGGCGCGACCCTGCTGTTCGGCCTGATCCACGGTTTCGGCCTGGCCACCAAGATTCTTGAGTACGACTTTTCTCCGGACGGCCTGGTGCCAAACCTGATTGCATTCAACGTCGGTGTCGAACTCGGCCAGTTGCTCGCGCTCGCTGCGATCCTTATCGCGATGGGCTGGTGGCGACGCACTGACGGCTTCGCCCGTCACGCCTACGCGACCAACGTCGCCATGATGAGCGCCGGATTCCTGCTGATGGGCTACCAGCTCACCGGCTATTACCTTTCCTGACGGAGTCATTGCCGTGTTCAACAACCAGATGCCTTCTGCCGACGACTTGCCGACCTCCCGCCAGTTGCTGCACTCCACCGTGATTGCGCTCGGTGTTGCGTTGCTGTTGCTCGTGACAGTGGTGATGCCTGCCGAGTACGCCGTCGACCCTACGGGCATGGGCCGCCTGCTGGGGCTGACGCAGATGGGTGAGGTCAAGCAGGCGATCGCGCAGGAGAACGCGGCGACTGACGCTGTTTCGCCGCAACCTGCCGTGCCGGAAATGCCGGCGCAATCAAGCGCAAGCGCGGCAGCGCAGGCTCCGGCGGATGCGCCGTCGTCCGCAGCGCGACAGGACGAAATGTCGATCACCCTGCAGCCCGGCCAGGGCGCGGAAGTGAAACTTGAGATGAGGCAGGGTGCCCTGGTGCAGTACCTGTGGACGGCCAACGGTGGCAAGGTCAACTACGACACCCACGGCGATCCCTACGGCGCGCCGCGTGATTTCTACCACGGCTATGGCAAGGGCAAGCAGACGGAGAAGGACGAGGGCGTGCTCACGGCCGCCTTCGACGGCAAGCACGGCTGGTTCTGGCGCAACCGTGGCGACGCGCCGGTGACGGTGACGCTCCGGGTGAACGGCGATTACATCGATATCAAGCGGGTAATCTGAAGCCATGGCGTGGCTGCTGACGAAATACCTGGTGACTGCCGGCGTAGTCGTGCTGGTCTCGGAGTTCGCAAAGCGCCACGACAAGTTGGGCGCGCTGGTCGCCGCGCTGCCGTTGGTGACTGTTCTGACGCTGATATGGCTGTACGTCGAGAAGCAGCCAACCGAGAAGCTCGCCAACCACGCCTGGTACACGTTCTGGTACGTGTTGCCGACCCTGTCGATGTTCCTGGCATTTCCGTGGCTGCTCGCCCGCTTTGGTTTCTGGCCGGCGTTGCTGGCCAGCGCGCTGATCACGGTGCTTTGCTTCTGGCTGTTTGCGCTGGCGGTCAGGCCGTTTGGTGTCGAGCTGCTTTGAAGGCGACGCGGGATCGGTGAATTGGCGAGCGCAGCGCGCGGCTGCCTTGGCGTCACGGGCGGTGTCAGTGGCGCCGGTCGTTTGGGGCCATTGTGAGTGCTGAAAATTCAGCCCTCGCGACGTCAGAAAACCGACGAAAAATGAACGTCAATTGCGCAGAAAAACAAAAAGCGGCCGAAGCCGCTTTTGTCTTTAAAAACAACGCCTTGCGACGTCTTTTTGCATGGTGGCTAGGCCCTCTCCCTGTCAGAGTTCCAACCTATTGAAATATAAGGATTTCCACTGCGGAAAGTGACCAGTTACCCCCGGATTCGTCCCCGGTTTTGCTCGCTGCAAAACGGGTCCTGGGTGTGAGTGGGGCAGCCCCTGTTTTGCTCACAACTTGTTGCAGCTCAAATCGCGGCGTCGCGCGTCACTCGACGCCGGATTCCTTCATCCACGCCGGAATGTCTCGCTCGGCATGCAGCACGCGCCACACATCAACGTGGTCGGTGTGCTCGACGTAGAAAACCAGGTAGGGAAACTTCGCCAACGGCCAACTGCGCAGGCCCGGCAGGTTCAATTCGTGCGCATAACGGCTCGAGCCGCTCGCAGGGTGGCGGCTGATATGCCCGTAGGCCTTTTCCAGCGCCGCGATGAAGTCGAGGGCGGCCTGGTCGGCCCCCTCGTTCAGGTACCACGCGATGGCGTCATCCACCTCCCGGTTGGCAAGTTCCCGGGGGATGACCGGTTTGTGGGTCACCGACGCTTCTTCGCGGGCGGGCGGACCCGGTCGCGCAACTTCTGGAAGTAAGCCCCGTCAGCCGCAGCGGCAGGAGCGGAGGCGGCGCCCGCGAGCAGCAACTCGCGCAGCTTCAGGCGGTCCTGGTCCTTGCGGATCAGTTCGCGAACGTACTCGCTGCTGGTGCCGTAGCCGCCGGACCGGACCTGGTCGTCCACGAAGGACTTCAGGCTGTCGGGGAGGGAGATGTTCATGGTGCTCATGGAGTGAGTCTGCCGGGGATGGCAAAAATTGGCAAGGCGGCCGGGCAGCTGGCGGCGGGGTGTGTGGGGGCGTCCTGCCTGCTTCGGGACGTCGTCACGGCGAACCGTAGAAGTGCTCGACGAACGCTTTCCGGAATGTCTGGTGGCACGCCAGGCAACCTGACTGGATATCCGCAAATGCGGCGATCACGCCAGCACCATCCTTCCGCGCGGCGGCATTCGCCATGCTGTTAGCCGCATCGTGTGTCTGTCCGTCGAATGCGCGGAAGCGCGGCACGTTGCTACCGATATACGCGAGGATACGCAGTTTTTCGCTTATCGGGGGTTGCGGATGATCCGCGATGGCGCGTGCGATGGCCGCCACGCGGGCCCAGTCCTCGTGCGATATTGAGTCCGTGGCGGCCTGCATGTTCTTGCCAAGGTCGCGCATGATCTGTCGGAGTTGCAATGGTTCCTTGTCTGTTGCGGGGGCGGCGTATGCGTCGATGCTGATGTTGCTGAGTAGCATGATCAGGATGGCCCAAGCCCATGCATTGCCGCGCGTCTTGCACTGCCCGCCAGCGTGTTGTTGATAGCGTTCAGCACCATCAGCCAATCTCACGGCCTTCACCTTGTTCCTCATGAGTCAACCCGTCCCGGATGTGGTAGATGCGCCTGAACGTCGGAATGATCTTCTCGTCGTGGGTGACGACGATGATCGCCGTGTCGTACCGTCTGGCCATGTCGTTCAGGATGCGTATCACCGATAGCGCGCGTTCACTGTCGAGCGGCGCGGTCGGCTCGTCGGCGAGGATCACCGGTGGCCTGTTGACGAGGCCGCGCGCGATCGCGACGCGCTGCTGCTCGCCACCCGACAGTTGCGAAGGCATGGCGCGGGCGCGGTGCTGCACGTCGAGCGCGGTTAGCAGATCCAGCGCACGTGCCCGCGCCTCGCGATTGGGTACGCCTGCCAGCATCGGCAGCAATGCGACGTTGTCGGTCACGTCAAGAAACGGGATCAGGTAGGGCGCCTGGAACACGAAACCGATCTTGTCGCGGCGCAGCGCCCGCAGGTCGCGCACTTTCCAGTCGTTGTCGTAGATCAGATCGTCGCCAAGCTGCATGCGGCCCGCGGTCGGGTCGATCACCGCGCCCAGGCATTTGAGCAGCGTGCTCTTGCCGGAGCCGGAAGGACCGATCAGACCGACCACCTCGCCCGGCGCCACCTGCATGTCCACGCCTTTCAGTGCATCGACGGCGGTGTCGCCCGCGCCATAGCGCTTCTTCAGGCCCTCGATGCGGATGCCATTGCCTGCCATCTCAGCCCCCGATCGCTTCGGCCGGGTCGACCTTCAGTGCGACGCGGATTGCCACCAGGCTGGCCAGCACGCAGATCACCATCACCGCGCCGAAGCCGGCGATCGAGTCCTGCGGCATGAGCAGCACGTATTTCGGGAACAGCGGCGCGGAGAACGTCGCGCTGATCTTGCCGACCACGAAGCCGATTGCACCCAGCGCCAGCGCCTGCTGCAGGATCATTCCGGCGATGGTGGTGTTGCGCGTGCCGATCAGCTTGAGCACGGCGATTTCGCGGATCCTGTCCATGGTCAGGGTGTAGATGATGAATGCGACGATGGCCGCACTGACCAGTGAAAGGATGGCGAGGAACATGCCGATCTGCTTTGCCGACGTGGCGATCAGCTTGCCGACGAGGATGCGCTCCATGGCCGGACGCGTGTAGGCGGTGAGTTTTTTCCAGCGGCGGATGTCGGTGGCGACCGCGTCGGGATCGCTGCCGGGTTCCAGACGGACGAGCACTGCGTTGACGAACCGGTTGCTGCCCTGCGCACGGATAGTCGCATCGACCAGGTCCGGCACGCCCGGCCGGTTGAACGCGGGGTTGGCTTCGGTGCGTCGCCGGCCCTGCAGGATGGCGTCGTTGTCCTTCAGGAACTGCGCGTCCTGCGCGTCGCGCAGTGGCACGAAAATCATCGGATCGCCACCGGAGGACACCATCCGCCGTGTGAGTCCGACCACCGTGTATTGATTGCGCCGGATGGTCAACCGGTCGCCGAGGTGCGCGCCGGTGGCGATGTCCGCCACCGCCTCGTAGTGACCCCGCGTGATCTGCCGCCCGGCGACGAGGTGCGGTGGCCAGCCCAGCGTGCCCGGGGGGCCGGCCACGATGCCGACCACCATCGCGCGTACGTCGGTGTCGCCGCGGCGCACCTGCATGGTGAGGTAGGTGACGTTGGCGGCCTGCGCGATGCCGGGCATTGCGAGAAGGCTGCGGTAGACATCGTCGTAGAGGCTGGAGGATTCGGCGTAGGGGCCGAGCGTATCCTGTTGCACGACCCACAGGTCTGCGCCGCTGTTGTCGAGCAGTGCCTTGCCGTCGTCGACCATGCCGCGGTAGACACCGGCCATGATCAGCGTCACGCCGATCAGCAGGCCCAGGCCGATGCCCGTGAAGACGAATTTTCCCCAGGCATGGAGGATGTCGCGGCCGGCGAGGCTGATCATGGCGCTGTGCCGGGAATGCGATCGACGATGCGAATGCGGTGAGCCGCGGACAGCGGCTTTTCGCTGTAGAGGACGATGACGTCGCCGGGTGCGAGGCCCTGTGTTACCTGCACGTTGCCGTCGAGATCCGCGGCGCCAGTCTTCACCGGCGTGAACACGGCGAGCGCATCCACGAGTTTCCACACGCCGGTCTTGTCGCCCACGCGATGGATGGCGGCGTTGCGGATCACGGGGGCGGCAGCAACGGCGGGCAGGTCCATCGTGACTTCCGCGAGTTCGCCCACGGGTGGCAGCGGGTCCGGCAGCGTGTCGAAGACAACCTTGGCGAGGATTTCCTCGGTGACCGCGTCCGCCATCGGCTCGATGCGCAACACGTGGCCGGCAAACGTGCTGCCAGTGCGTGAGCGCAGCACGATGCGTGCCGGCAGCCCTGCGGCGAGACCGGTGGCACTGGCCTGATCGAGGCGGGCGTTGATCCAGAGGCTTCCGGGGTCGATCAGTTCGATGACCGCTTGTCCGGCGACTACCGTCGTCCCGGGATCGACATGACGCACAGTCACCAGGGCGTTCACTGGTGCGACCAGCGTGAGGTTACGTTGTTGCGCGACGGTGGCCGTGAGCTCAGACTTCACGCGCCGCAATTCTTCGCGGGCACCGTCCAGCGCCGCGTCGGCAATCTGCCGTTCCTGGCGCTTTGTGCTGGCCAGTTCGTCACTGACGAGTTTCGCGGCGGCGAGCTGTTCGTAACGTGTCGCCTGTGTGCGTGCGAACTGGGCCCGCGCATCGACTTCCTTCAGCGCGGCTTCGGCGCGTTGCAGGGCTGCCTGCTGGCTGTTGACCCTGGCGTTCAGGTCGATGGGTTCCATCACACCGAGTACTTGCCCGGCTTTCACCCGTTCGCCAACCTGCACCATGAGTGATTTCAAGCGCCCGGCGGAGGTCGGTCCGACTTTGTGGGTGTAGCGCGCCTCGACGGTGCCGATGCCGAACAACGACGGCGTGAGTGCCTTCGCTTCCACGGTTTGCGTGGTGACGGCCACCGGTGCCAGTGGTCCGGAGCGCAGTGCGACATAGACAAACAGTGCGAACAGCGGCACCAGGAAGGCGAGTAGCGCGAGGGTGCGGCGTTGCAGCGGCAGGGTCTTCATCGCGAACTCCCGATGCCGCGCCGATAGATGGCGAATGCCCGGGGTGCATCGCGCCGGATGCGTTCCACGTCGCCGGCCAGCATCGACTGCATTACCAGGCCCTGGATCGTGCCGATGAACAGGATGGCGGCGGCATCACCATCCACAGTACCGTCGATTTCCCCGGCAACCTTGCCGCGTTCGATCAGTGCCTGCAGGCGTTCGCCATAGCGCTGGATGAGCGTCTGCACCATCCGCTTGGCGGGGGTGGGCTCAGCGCGCTGCAACTCGCCGAACATCATGCGCGGCACGCCAGGGTGCTCGGCGACGAACGCGATGTGGCTCATGAACATCGCCTCCATCGCGGCGAGCGGAGAATCGATGCCCTGCGCTCCTCGGTCGAGCCGCTCCAGCAGGCGCTCCGCGACCCATGCCATCACCGCCTGCCAGATGGCTTCCTTGGTAGGGAAGTGACGGAAGATCGCCCCCTGGGTCAGGTTCATATGGTGGGCAATGGCTGCCGTGGTGATGTCGCCGGGGTTGCCGGTTGCTGCGAGTTCCACCACGGCCTCGACCGTGGCAGTGCGGCGTTCCTCGGCGGGGAGGTATCTGGAGGGGGAGGTCATGGCAAGCCCCGAAAAGAAAGTAATTGAATACTATCTTCTGCCCGGGGCGCGCCCGGCTCAAGGGGGGGGCGGGTATTCCCGAGATCCGCAATTACCGCAAGGGGCGGGCGACTGCCCGGAAGATGCTGAAATACCTGCGCCTGCATGGTGCAGAAAAACAAAAAGCGGCCGAAGCCGCTTTTGTCTTTGGAATCAACGCCTTGCGGCGTCTTTTTGCATGGTGGCTAGGCCCTCTCCCTGTCGGAATTCCAACCGGTTGATTTATAAGGAGTTTCGTTTCGGGAAATGGCGTGTTACCCCCGGATTTGGCCCCGATTTTGCGCGCTGCGAATGAGGTCTGGGGTTCGAGAGCGGCGTCCACCGAAAGGTGCCTGCGAGCACACCTTTCGATACATAACGCCGGCGGGCGCCACCCTGAATAATCGTGCTGTCATGCAGTTCTTCGACCCGGCCACGGGCTCTAGCAGCAACCTAATGCGCATTGAATCTCTGTAGACGCCTCCGGTATAACGGCGCCCATGCGACCCAATGCCCGTCTCCCTATCCTGTTGCTGATCTGCACTTTCCTTGCAGTGCAGTTCCTGCAGACCCAGTTGCACATGCACCTGTGTCTGGACCCGGGTGAGCGGGAGTCGGCCTTTCACCTCGCTAGCGTTGACCATGCTGACCTCGGTGGGCACCACGTCGCCGGCGATGCCGAGATCGAACTCAAGACCCAGGACGATACCCGTCCGGCTACCCATTTCGACAACCCGCTGCCGGCCCTGCTGGCGGCATTCGTCGTCCTGCTGCTCCTGCCTCTGGCCCCGCAGATTGTTCCGGCGCCTGCCCATGCCATCGCCCGGCCATCCCGCGCCTGGCGCCTCCTTCCTCCCGCGCACGCCCCGCCAGCCCACTCCTGAACGACGCCTGGTATTGCGCGCCCTGAACGGGAGCGTGCCGTCATTCCGGAGGAAGCATGTCCCGATCCCCATTCGGTCGGTGGCCCTTGGCCATCGCCCTGTTCGTTTGTGTTGAAGCCCTGGCGGAATCCCCTGCCGGGCCAGCGGGGGCGGCGACCGAGCCGTCGCTGACCCTGATGGACGCGGTGCGCCGCGTCGAAGCCGCCAACCCGCGCCTCAAGGCCGGGGCCGCGTATGTGTCCGCTGCCATGGCCGAGCGCGACCAAGCGGGTGTGATGCCCAACCCCGAGTTGTCGCTGGAACTGGAGAACATCGCCGGTTCCGGGGCCTACGCGGGTGCCGACAGCGCTGAAACCACGCTCGCCATCAGCCAGACCTTCGGTGGCGGCACGCGCCGTGCCGGGGTTGCCGTGGCCGAGGCCAACCTGTCGCTGACGCAGGATGCGCAGTCGCTGGCGAAGCTGGATCTGGCGGCCGATACGGCCCGGCGTTTCATCGCCGTGGTCACCGCGCAGGAAAAACTCGCGCTGGCGCAGCGCGCGGAGACCCTCGCGGAAAATACCCGTGCGGATCTCGAACGTTTGGCGGCGGCGGCCCGTGCCCCGATTGCCGAGCGTAATCGCGCCCGCATGGCCTACCAGCGCGCGCAGATCGAGCGCCGGCGTGCGGAGCAGGATCTCGCCTTGGCACGCCGCCAACTGGCCAGCCTGTGGGGTGTGGAAGACGCGGATTTCGCGCGTGCCGAGGGCTCGTTGTTCACCTTGCCGCCAACCCTCAATGAAGCCGAACTGCGTACTGCCCTCGCGCGTAGCCCGGTACATGCGGCCTTGCGCAACAGCGAGCGCCTGCGCGAGGCGGAGGTGGCACATGCGAAGGCCGTGGGCCGTCCGCCGATCACGGCCAGCGTCGGCATGCGCAACTTCGCCGACACCAGTGACAGCGCGTTGCTGTTCGGTGTTTCCCTGCCTATCCCGCTGTTTGATCGCAACCGTGGCGGTGTCGCCGCTGCCGAAGCGCGTCTGGAAGCGCAGCGCGCTGACAACGTCATCGCGCAACGTGATGCGGAACTGCGCCTGATGGCATTGCTCGCCAGCCTGCAACAGGCGCGCGAAGAAGCGCGGACCCTGCATGACGATGCGCTGCCGCTGGCCAATGAGGCACTGGAGCAGACCCGCTACGGCTTTGAGCGCGGGCGATTCTCGTGGCTGGAACTGGCTTCCGCACAACAGGAACTGATCGACACCGAAACCGCTGCCATCGATGCCGCCGCGACGTATCACACGTTGCTCGCCGACATCGAGGCATTGACCGGGCTGGCCATTGCGCGCCCGGAACAGAACGCAGGAGTAAAACCATGAATCGCATTTTTATTGCCCTGATCGTGGCAGTCGCTGTCACCGGCTGCGGTGCCCCGGATCAGGCCGCCGAAACGGCTGACAAGACCCAAGCGGCTGAAGCAGGCCACGAAGGGGAGGCCGGCCACGCCGAAGGCGAAGCGGGCCACGAAGAAGAAGCCCCTGGTGAGCTCGACATCGACGCCGAGCGCATCTCCCGTGCCGGTATCCAGACCGAGGCAGCCGGCCCGGCAGAAATCCGCCAGACGTTGTCGCTCTTTGGCACGATAACGGTAGATCCCGCACGTACCCGTGACGTAGCCGCACGCTTTCCCGGCCTCGTGAAATCCGTGCGCGTGAACCTCGGTGATCGCGTCGCGGCCGGCGCCACGCTGGCCACCGTCGAAAGCAACGACAGTCTGCAGGTCTACGCCGTCACGGCACCGATTGCCGGCACCGTCACTGCGCGCAACACCAATCCGGGCGAAACCGCCGGTGACACACCGATATTCACCATCACTGACCTGTCCAGCGTTACCGCCGAACTCAGCGCATTCCCGGCGGATCGCGTGAAACTGCGTTCCGGCCAGATCGTGCGCATTCTCACCAGCGAAGGCGAGCTGACGGCCGAAGGCAAGATCAACCAGATTGCGCCGGTCGGCAGCAGCGATAACCAAAGCGTTGCCGTGCGTGTGCCGCTGGCCAATCGTGATGGCCGTTGGGCCACCGGCCTGTTCGTGACGGGTGAGGTAGCCGTTGCCACGTCGAAGGCCGCGCTGACGATTCCGCAATCGGCCCTGCAGGACATCGAAGGAAAGCCGTCGGTGTTCGTGAAGACTGAGCACGGTTTCCGCACGCAGCCGGTGAAGATCGGCCGTAACGATGGTGTCCGGGTTGAAGTGCAGGAAGGGCTTGCTGCCGGTGACGTGATTGCGACCGCCAACAGCTTTGCGCTGAAGGCGGAGCAGGGCAAGGGCGAGGCCGAACATGAGCACTGATCACAATCGCGCGCATACAGCGGAGGTGTCGTCATGATCGACATCATCCTCAAGCAATCCATCGAACGCCGCTGGCTCGTCCTGATCTTCGTCGCGACATTGGGCGCGCTGGGTATCTGGAATTACCAGAAGCTGCCCATTGATGCCGTACCGGACATCACCAACGTCCAGGTGCAGATCAACGTCGAGGCAGAAGGCTATTCGCCGCTGGAAGTTGAGCAGCGCATCACCTACGCCATCGAAACCGCGATGGCGGGTATTCCGGACCTTGCCTACACGCGCTCGCTGTCGCGCTACGGGCTCGCGCAGGTCACGGTGGTTTTCCATGACGGCGTGGATCTCTACTTTGCGCGGCAACTGGTCGGTGAACGGCTGCGCGAAGCCAGCGGGCAATTGCCGGAAGGCATCGAGCCGATGATGGGGCCGATTGCGACCGGACTCGGCGAGATCTTCCAGTACACCGTTGAAGCCGATCCCGACGCCCGCCAGCCCAACGGTCAGCCCTGGGATGCGATGGCGCTGCGCGAACTGCAGGACTGGGTGATCCGTCCGCAATTGCGCCAGGTGCCCGGCGTCACCGAGGTGAACAGTATCGGCGGCTACGACAAGCAGATCCATGTCACGCCGGCCCCGGCGAAGCTGCTGGCCTACCGCGTCTCGCTCAACGAACTGGCAGAGGCGCTGGAGAACAACAACGCCAATCGCGGCGCCGGATACATCGAGCGCAACGGCGAGCAGTACCTGGTGCGGGTTACCGGCCGGGTAACCGGTGATGCCGATATCAGCAATACCGTTGTCGCCTTGCGTGGCGGTATTCCGGTGCGCGTGCGCGACGTAGCGGAAGTCGGTGTCGGCCGTGAACTGCGCACCGGCTCCGCGACCCGTGATGGCCACGAAACCGTGCTTGGCACAGCCGTCATGCTGATCGGCGAGAACAGCCGGACGGTCAGTGAGCGGGTGGCGACCAAGCTGGCGGAGATCAACAAGACGCTGCCGCCCGGCGTACGCGCTGAAACGGTTTACAACCGCACGTCACTGGTTGAACGCACCATCTGGACGGTGCAGAAAAACCTGATCGAAGGCGCGCTGCTGGTGGTGATCGTCCTGCTGGCCTTTATTGGCAACCTGCGTGCCACGCTGATCGCCGCTGCGGTGATCCCGCTGGCGATGCTGCTGACCATCACCGGCATGATTCAGAACCAGGTCAGCGCCAACCTGATGAGTCTGGGCGCACTGGACTTCGGCCTGATCGTCGATGCGGCGGTGATCATCCTGGAGAACTGCATGCGGCGCCTCGCATTGGCCCAGCGACATCACGGGCGACCACTCGAGCCATGGGAGCGCCTGCACGTTACCTTCGAAGCGACGCGCGAAGTGGCGGTGCCCGGCATTGTCAGTGTGCTGGTGGTGATACTCGTCAACTTGCCGATCCTGGCCCTCACCGGCGTCGAAGGAAAGATGTTCCAGCCGATGGCGCTGACGGTGATCATTGCCATGATCGCGGCGCTGTTCCTGTCGGTGACGTTTGTGCCGGCGGCAGTGGCTGCCTTCATGACCAAGCCGGTGAAAGAGCACGACAGCCGCTACTTCGACGCGTTGTCCGCGCGCTACGAAGCCTTGCTACGCAAGGTGCTGGCACGCTCCATGCCGTGGTTTGCGGGTGCGGTGCTGCTGGTGATCGGCAGCCTGCTGCTGGCCACGCGCCTGGGTGCGGAGTTCATCCCGAGCCTGGACGAAGGCGACGTCGCGCTGCAGGCGTTGCGCATTCCCGGCACCAGCCTCGCCCAGTCGCTGGAAATGCAGAAGGCGCTTGAGAAGGAGCTGCTGACCGTGCCGGAAGTGCAGACCGTCTTTGCCCGCGTAGGCACGGCGGAAGTGGCGACCGACCCGATGCCTCCGAGCATTGCCGACGGTTATGTGATTCTCAAGCCGCACGATCAGTGGCCTGATCCGGATAGACCCAAGGCAGAAGTTGTCGAGGCCATCAACGAGGCTGCCAATCGCACGGTCGGCAGCAATTTCGAGATGTCGCAACCGATCCAGTTGCGCTTCAACGAACTGATCTCCGGCGTGCGATCGGACCTTGCCGTCAAGCTCTACGGTGACGATCTCGACCAGCTACTGGCTCTTGGCAACGATGTGGCCGAAGCGCTGCGCAAGGTGCCGGGTGCGGGAGATGTGAAGGTCGAGCAAGTCAGCGGCCTGCCGGTACTCACGGTGACACCGGATCGCGCGAAGCTGGCGCGCTACGGGTTGAATATCGCCGATGTGCAGGACACGGTTGCAACCGCCATCGGTGGCCGCGAGGCGGGAACGGTGTCGGAGGGTGACCGTCGTTTTGCACTGGTGGTGCGTTTGCCGGAATCCCTGCGCAACGACCTGCGCACGCTGGGGCGGTTGCCCATCGCGTTGCCGGATGGAGACTATGTGCCGCTGGCGGAAGTGGCGAAGCTGGAACTGGCGCCAGGCCCGAACCAGATCAACCGCGAGAACGGAAAGCGGCGAATCGCCGTGACCGCCAACGTGCGTGATCGTGACCTGGGATCTTTCGTTGCCGACGTGAAAATTGCCGTTGACGAGAAGGTCAAACTACCACCGGGGATATGGATCACCTACGGCGGAACCTTCGAGCAACTTGAGTCTGCCGTTGGTCGTCTGCAATTGCTGGTGCCGGTCACGCTGCTGATGATCTTCGGCCTGCTGGTGATGACTTTCCGTTCCGGTATCGATGCGCTGCTGGTATTCAGCGGCGTGCCGCTGGCGCTAACCGGTGGTGTACTTGCCCTTTGGCTGCGGGGCATTCCGCTCTCGATTACCGCCGGCGTCGGTTTCATCACACTGTCTGGCGTAGCCGTACTGACCGGCGTCGTGATGGTGTCGGCTATCCGTGATCTGCGCGATCAAGGGCGAAACGTTGTCGATGCGGTCATTGAGGGCGCGCTGATGCGGCTGCGTCCGATCATCATGGTGGCGCTGGTTGCCGCGCTCGGCTTCCTGCCGATGGCGCTCAACACCGGCACCGGCGCGGAAGTACAGCGTCCGCTGGCAACGGTGGTCATCGGCGGAATCATTTCCGCCACACTGTTGAGCTTGTTCGTGCTGCCGGCACTGTACCGCTGGGCCTACCGGAAGTCGGCGTAAGGCTGGAAGCTGGAGATGTCGCATGTTCGAACTGAAGACATTGGCACTGTTCCTGGTCACGGCGGTTGCAGAAATCGTTGGCTGCTATCTGCCGTGGCTGTGGCTCAAGCAAGACAAGAGCATCTGGCTGCTGGTGCCGGCAGCGTTGAGCCTGGCGCTGTTCGCCTGGCTGCTCTCATGGCACCCGACTGCCGCAGGACGAACGTATGCGGCCTACGGCGGTGTCTATATTTTCGTGGCGATACTCTGGCTGTGGTCTGTCGAAGGCATCCGGCCAACGACGTGGGACCTGGTGGGGTCGGCGGTCGCGATGCTTGGCATGGCCATCATCATGTTCGCGCCTAAAAACGCATGAGGGACGGATCTTTGCTTGACCCTTGGGTAGGCCAAGGGTTTTAGCCTCTGTGGTGTGTGGCGAATCAACGGTGATCGGGAGACGCAGATGAATCCGGTTCAGCGACAGGCATTCAACAGTGAAATGGCCCAGGCATTGGCGTTGATCGAGGCCGGTGACATCGACGGTGGGTTCGCCCACCTTGAGCGTGCGCATGTGCTGGGCCAGGCGTACGTCGTTCCGCACGCGCAGACGCATTGGCACATGTTGCGGGTTGAGGTGAAGCGCCGCAGGCCGGTGGCCGTGATCGGCCAGGCGGTACGGATCGTATTTGGTGCGCTGGGATCGGCGGTCGGCGTGGTGCCGACGGGCAATACCGGCGGCAGCAACGTCAACATGTTCAGGCGGATGCCGATTGATCCGCAGTTGCAAAAGCTGATCGAAGGAAAATCGGATGCCGGCGACGACTCAACACGGTGAGCGCGGGTCGTGCTCATGGACAAGTTCGTTGAGGATGCCGCAGTCGCGCGCGTGACGTGCGGGACCGCAGCGAGTTCGGAGCGTCAGGAGGCTACCCTTCAAACGCTCCAGTTCGGCAATGTGTACGTTGATCTGGTCAATATGCGCGTCGACCAGACGATTGACTGAGCCACATTCCGCGTCGGGGTTGTCCTTGGCGCGTAATAGCGTGCGCACTTCGTCCAGTGTGATGCCCAGCGTGCGGCAATTCCGGATGAAGGTCAGGCGTTCCACGGCATTCTGGTCGTACAGCCGATAGTTGCCGGCGGTTCGCGCCGGGGAGGGCAGCAGGCCCTCTTTCTCGTAGTAGCGGATCGTTTCAACCGGAACGCTCAACCGGCCGGCCAATTCGCCGATTTTCAGGGCTTCGCTCATGATCAGGCTCCAGAATGCTTGACCCTGAAGTTACTACAGGGTGTTAGATGAGATCCAGTCGCATTAACGTCCGGATATCTGCTTTCGAGAGGTTGGTTGTGAAACTTCGGTTCGCGTTGCCCCTGGCACTGGTTCTTTTGTCGTCCAACGTGCTGGCCGCCAGCCCGGATGTCCGTACCCTCTGGCGCATGCTGGACTATGTCGCCGTCGACTACCGGGGCGCTGTCGGCCACGGGCAGGTCCTCAGCGACAGCGAATACGCCGAGATGAAGGACTTCGCCGGAACCGTTTCGCGGGAGATCGGCTCCCTCCCGCCATCAGAGGCCCGCGCGGTACTGGCAAGGCAGGCGCAGGGCCTGGTCCAGGCAATCGAGGCGCGGCAGGACCCAGATACCGTTGCGCGCCTGGCGCGAGATCTCGGCGGCCAATTGCTGGCGGCCTACCCGGTTCCACAAGCGCCGGCCCGCGTACCGGATGTCTCCCGCGGCAAAGCGCTATACGCAGAGAACTGTGCTTCCTGTCACGGGGTGACGGGCGCGGGCGATGGCCCGCTGGCAGCCAGCCTGACGCCCCCGCCGATCGCGTTCACCGACAAGGAGCGCGCCGATCAACGCAGTCTCTTTGGCCTGTTTCAGGTGATCACGCAGGGACTGGATGGAACGTCCATGTCGAGTTTCGCGAATACGCCCGAGGAGGACCGCTGGGCGCTGGCCTTCTACGTCGGCCAGTTCGCCTTCGATCCGGCGCTCGCGCAAACCGGTGAAAAGCGCTGGCAGGACGACGCGCAACTGCGGGAAAAATTCGGCACGCTTGAGCAATTGACGACGCTGACACCGGCAGCGATGGTCGAAGCGGTTCCCGGTGATGCCGGCCCTGCCATTGCCGCTTACTTGCGGCACAACCCGAACGCGATCCAGCCGCACGCATCACAAAGTCTCGCTGTCGTTCGCGACAATCTCGCGCAGAGCCTTGATGCCTACCGGAAGGGAGACCACGCGCAGGCCACACGTCTGGCGGTAGCTGCCTATCTCGATGGCTTCGAGCCGCTGGAGCCATCGCTCAAGGCGAAGGACGAGGAGCTGATGCGCTCCGTCGAAGTGGCGATGCTCGCCTTGCGTACGGATATCACCAACAAAGTACCGGCCGCCCAGGTTGAGGATCGCATTGATGCAGTGACGGCATTGCTGCCGCGCGTGGAGTCGACCCTCTCGTCGACGGTCACCGATGCCAGCTCTGCATTCCTCGGTGCATTCACGATCCTTCTGCGCGAAGGTCTTGAGGCATTGCTGATTGTCGTCGGGATCATCGCGTTCCTGCGCCGGACGGATCGCGGCACGCAGGTCGCGTACGTTCATGGCGGAACGTTCGCGGCACTGGCGGGCGGCGTCGCTACCTGGTGGCTGGCGACCAACGTGATCGCCATCAGTGGCGCCAGCCGCGAGATGACGGAAGGTATTGCCTCGTTATTCGCGGCAGCCGTACTCGTTTTTGTCGGTATCTGGATGCACAACAAGAGTCAGGCAGGCGCCTGGCAGCAATACGTCCAGGCGAAAGTCCTCTCCGCAGCGTCGCGTAGTTCCGGTTGGTTCCTGTTCCTGCTTGCTTTCGTGGTGGTGTACCGCGAGGTGTTCGAGACGATCCTGTTCTACGTGGCGATGTGGAGCCAGGGTGGCGGCCACGCGATCGTTGCCGGCAGCCTGTTTGCGGTCGTTGTCCTGGCAGGTATTGCCTGGAGCATGCTGCGACTGTCGGCGCGTCTGCCCATCGCGCAGTTCTTCTCGTTCAGTGCCATCCTGATGGCCATCCTCGCCGTGGTACTCACTGGCAAGGGTATTGCGGCCGTGCAGGAGGCAGGGTGGCTGCCTGCTGAACTGGTTTCGCTGCCGCGCATCGAGTGGATAGGCCTCTACCCGACGCTGCAGGGCGTCCTGGCACAGGTCCTTTGCCTTGTCGTGCTGATTACAGCATTCGTGATGAACCGGCGTGCTGCCCAACGTGCCGGCATCCCCGCGGATGGGAAGCAGTCTTGATGGCGTCACCCAATGCACCGATCGAGGGCGTGGCGGTGGCGTTCTGAGAGAAGGATTGCAGCATATTTCTTCGCAGGGACTGCGCAATCGGTTGTTGTAGCGGTATGAAGTGGTACGGCTTTGTTGAAGCCGCGCAAGGAAAGGCAGTGGTCTCTTCAATCCATGAGGTGTCGACAATGAAAAAGGCAATCGTAACGATCGGTCTGGCGTTCGCCGTACTGGCAGCGCAACCGGTACTGGCCGCAGAAAAACCGAAAGATGCGCCCAAGAAGGAGGCTGTGACGCAACCGGCTGCACCGAACCCGGCGGAGTTCGACAAGCAACTCGCGCAAATGCAGCAGAACATGCAGTTGATGCATGACCAGATGGCGAAGATCAGCCAGACGCAGGACCCGCAAGAGCGTCAGAAGCTCCTGCAGGAGCACTGGAACACCATGCGCGGTTCCATGGACATGATGCAGAACATGTGGACTGCCGGCGGCATGGGTTGCTGCATGGGTAGCAACATGATGGGTGACCACATGATGGGTTGGGATGGCATGCATGGTTACTACAACAAGCTGACGCCCGAACAGCAGAAGCAGCGCCAGTACATGTCCGACCAGTACATGGGCATGCAGCAAATGATGATGGACAACATGATGCAGCATCAGCACTGGATGAATGCGCCGGCGCCGGCCGCCAAATAATCCGGCTTGCGTCATTCAGATGTGGGCGAGCGGGCGGCTGTCCAGATCGGGTCGCCGCCCGTTGTTCCTGCGGGCTCCAATACGTTGACCGGGATGGCAGATGACCTCGGAACAAAGCGCGAAAGATGATGGCGCGTGCGGTTGTGGCACTGTGTGTGCGTCCGCAACGGTGTCGACAGCGGCATCCGGTTCAGGATCTGCAGGGGAGACGACCTTTCGCATCCCGACCATGGATTGCCCCACCGAAGAGGGCGAAATCCGGCAGGCGCTGTCGGCTGTTCCCGGCATACGGCGATTGAATTTCCAGTTGTCCGCACGAACGCTCGCCATCGACGCAACGGCGGATGTGCTGCCAAAAGCGTTGGCTGCGATACGCAAGGCGGGCTTCGATCCGCAGCCTGTCTCGCCACCGAACTCTTCCGCAGCAGTCGTTGTTGCTGATGAGAATGCTGGATTCCGCCGCCCGGTAGCCGCGTTGCTGCTCGCGATTGCCGCCGAGTCGGTGTCGTACTTCGCTCCGTCCACTCTGGTCTTCGAATTGTCTGGCATGGGCCTCGCTGCCGGTGCCATTGCGCTAGCCGGTGTATCGACCTATCGCAAGGGAATTTCTGCGGTGCGGCAAGGCCGTCTGAACATGAATGCGCTCATGGCCGTTGCCGTGACCGGCGCATTCCTGATTGGTCAGTGGCCGGAAGCGGCGATGGTGATGGCGCTCTATGCCATCGCCGAACTGATCGAGGCGCGGTCAGTTGACCGTGCGCGCAACGCCATCAAGAAGTTGCTCGATCTGGCGCCGGACACCGCAGAGATCCGGGAAGCGGACGGCAGTTGGCGGACGGTTCCTGCCAGCGAAATCCCGATGGATGCCACCGTGCGGGTGAAGCCCGGGGCACGCATTCCGCTGGACGGGATTGTCACGGCAGGCAGCAGTGCCGTGAATCAGGCCCCGGTGACCGGCGAGAGCCTGCCGGTGGACAAAGTGGTCGGTGACAACCTGTTTGCCGGCACGATCAACGAAACCGGGATGCTTGAATTCCGGGTGACTGCGGCAGCCGGCAACACGACCCTGGCGCGCATCATTCATGCTGTCGAGCAGGCGCAATCCGAGCGTGCGCCGACGCAGCAATTCGTCGACCGGTTCGCCGCGATCTATACACCGGTGATTTTTGCGCTGGCAATCGCAGTCGCCATTCTCGGACCGTTACTGGCGGACTGGACCTGGCTGCAGGCGATCTACAAGGCGCTGGTGTTGTTGGTCATTGGCTGCCCGTGTGCGCTGGTCTTGGCAACGCCTGTCACCGTGGTCAGCGGGCTGGCAGCCGCCGCACGTCGCGGCATCCTGATCAAGGGCGGGGTGTACCTGGAGAACGCGCACCGCATCAAGGCAATTGCGCTGGACAAGACCGGGACGATCACTGAAGGCAAGCCCCGACTTGTCGACATCGACCTGTTGCCAACTGCAGGCGACCGGGAGCATGTGCTGCGTTGGGGCGCAGAACTGGCGGCGCATTCGGATCACCCGGTTTCGCGCGCCATTGCCGAAGGCGTAACCCAGCGGAATGGCGGCCTGACAGAATTCATGGCGCTCGCCGGGCGTGGCATCCAGGCGAGAATCGACGGACAGACCCTGATCCTCGGCAATCATCGCCTGATCGAGGAGCGTGGCCTGTGCAGCGCCGATATCGAGGAGCGGCTTGCCCGGCAGGAAGTGCAGGGGCGTACGGTCACGATTCTCGCGTCGGAGCGTCAGGTGCTCGCCATCTTTGCTGTCGCCGACACCATCAAGCAAAGTTCGCGCGATGCCCTTGTTCAATTGCATGCTGCCGGCGTCACGTCAGCGATGCTGACCGGCGACAACGTCACGACCGCAAAGACCATTGCGACTCAGGCCGGCATCGATGATGCGCGCGGCAACCTGCTACCTGCGGACAAACTGGCCGCCATCGAGGATCTGCGGGCGCGCTACGGCTACACCGCCATGACCGGCGACGGCATCAACGACGCACCGGCACTCGCGCGTGCAGACATTGGCATCGCAATGGGCGCCGCCGGTACCGATATCGCGATGGAGGCGGCGGATGTCGTCATCATGAACGACGACCTGCGCCGTATTCCGGAGTTGATCCGGATATCCCGCCAGACCCGTGCTGTGCTGTGGCAGAACATTGCGCTGGCGCTCGGCATCAAGGCGGTCTTTCTGATCCTGGCCATCTTCGGCAGCGCCACCATGTGGATGGCGGTTTTTGCCGACATGGGCGCCAGCCTGATCGTGGTGTTCAATGGGTTGCGTCTGCTGCGTACTGATTCGTCACATCAGTGACCAGGCCTGTTAGGACGTGGATTGGTGCAGTGCGTGTCGTTTGGTGCGAACGACCGCGTCTCGATGCGATCAATAAATGAACAATCGGCACTCGAACTGAAGCACGATACTCGCAGCTTTTTTCAAAAAGCCGCACGTCAATTGCCCATAAAAGACAAAAGCGGCCGAAGCCGCTTTTGTCTTTAGAATCAACGCCTTGCGACGTCTTTTTGCGTGGTGGCTAGGCCCTCTCCCTTCCGGAATTCCAACCTATTGATATTTAAGGGGTTCTGCAGCGGAAAATGACCAGTTACCCCCGATTTCGTCCCCGGTTTTGCGGGCTACAACCTGGGGGCGGCGGTGTAGCGGAATTCAGAGCCCGCGCCTGCTGCAATTTCCGATGAGATCCAGAGCCGGCTCCCGGACGCGCGTTTCTACAGCCAGAAGCCCCAGCACCGTGTGGAAGAGGTTGTCGTGGGTCAGTGGCTGTTTTCCTCGTGCGCTCATGCAGGGTGCATCCAACCCAAGGGATTCCTGCATGCGGTCGGACAACCACATCAGCATGGGCACGTGCGTCTGGGTGGAAGGCGCGATGGCGCGTGGCAGGCTGTGCAGGTACAAGCCGTTCTCGCCCAATGACTCGCCGTGGTCGGACACGTATATCAGCGCCGTGTCCCGGTCCGCAGGCTGGTTTTCCAGCAGGTCAATGATCCGCCCGAGCAGGTCGTCCGTGTACAGGATTGCGTTGTCGTAGGCATTTGCGACAGCTTCCGGCGTGCACTGCCATAGGTCTGCCGTTTCGCAGGCGGGCTGAAAGCGGGCGAACTCCGCTGGATAGCGCTTGAAATAGGCAGGTCCGTGATTTCCCATCTGGTGCAGGATCACCAACTGGTCGCCCGGATTGGCAGAAAGTTCCCGCTGCAATGCGTCGAAAAGCACGCCGTCCAGGCACTCCCCGTCGGTACAGAGCGAAGGCGGTGCCTGAACGCGGGGATCTACCTGGCGCAGTCCGGCGCAGACCCCCTTGCAGCCGGACTGGTTGTCGATCCACGTTACGGCAATGCCGGCGCGCTGCGCGACATGCAGTAGGGATTCGCTGCCCAGGATGGCTTCTTCATCGTAGTTCCGTCGCCCTTGTGGCGAGAACATGCAGGGCAGACTGACTTCCGTGTTGGTGCCGCAGGCGGTGACGTCGCTGAAGTTGAATACATCGAGGCTGGCGAGCTGCGGCGTGGTCTGGCGCGCATAGCCGTTAAGCCCCCAATTGGCGGCGCGGACGGTTTCCCCGACGACGATGACAAGCACACGCGGTCGTTGAGCGGCAGGGGCCCGTCGCGCGTCCGTGCCGACCGGGATTCTTTCTGTCTTGTGTGCGCTGGCGCGGCTTCCTAGGGCGCTGGCGAGCGATACGAGGTAATTGCCCGGCGTGGCCAGATAGCGGATTTCCTTGTGCTCCCGCAATTGCGGGACAAGCTGCGACGAAGCCATCCAGAGGCCGGCGCCAGCCATCAGCACGGCGGCGGCCATGCCGGCGGGCCCGTGCCACCAGGACTGTCGCAGCGGCAGTGTGCGGATGTCCGTTCGGGACAGCAGCCAAAGGGGCAGGGCGCCGTAGGCTACCAGCCAAGGCAGCATGTCCGGCCGCAGAAGGTCGCGCGCCTCTCGCCAGTCCGTCGCCATCACGTTGCGCATCATGGCGCGGTCCATGTAGGCGCCGTAGCGGTCCATGAAGTAGGTGGCTGCGGCGGTGAGTACCACGAGTACGGCAAGCACCGGTTTCGCTGTCCAGCGGGTGAGCAGTGGGGAAAGCAACAGGAAGTTCAGGCTCGCCAGGAGCAGGAATGTTCCGGCAGCGCTGGCCACGCCGCTGGCCCCCGAAAGCCGGCCGTTGCCGAGGATGTGCTCCCAGAATGCAGTGTTGTAGAACAGCGCAAATACGACGGCTGAAGCTGCCGTCAATTGAACCGGAGACAGTTCATACCGGCGGCGCAGCAGGATGGCCGCTTTGGGGGATTCCGTCGAGTGCATGTCAGTGGAAAGCCCCGGCCTTTTTTGCCGTGCGCAGCATGGCGACAAATGCGACCACAAGCGTGGCGCAGATCGCGTCAATGAATGGGATGGGATCCGCATTACCGTGGCCATTGCGCACGTGCAGTGCAATCAGGGCAAGCAGTGTTGCGCCGAGGGTCGAATACTCCATCGCCACGGCACGTCGCCAGGAAAACGCGGTGCCCTCCAACGCGACGCGTAATGCGCCAGGGCGTGGCAGCCACCGGGGCACCGTGGCGCAATACCGGGCGTAGGTGTCGCCAAACGTGCGGGCCAGGTAGTCTTCCTCGGCGGCGACGATTGCGCGGTATGCCAGGAACACCACGAGTAGGCCTGGAAGCCATGTCCCCGGGCTTCCCAGCAGAGATAGGAAGCCTGCGCCCAGCAGGATGTTACCTACGTACAGCGGGTTACGCAGAGCACTGAACAGGCCATCGGTGTGCAGGGCGCCGGCGTGGATGTGATTTGCCGCGCCCGCACGCTTGATGTAGTGGACGCCGGCGACCGCGACACGCACCCCTGTGCCGCCAAGGACCAGCAGGAGGCCGGCGAACTCCAGTGCCGTGCGCAAGGTGCCCGCCGGTATCGGTTGTACCCCGGCAAACAGCAGGACGAAAATCACCGGGAACAGCGCGTTCCGCCATCGAAAAAGGGTATTGCCAATCCGGACCAGCATGCCGACGCTCCGGCACCGTCAGGGCCGGTGCGGCCACGGTGCGTACCGGGATGCTGTCGGTGGCGCCGTTGTGGCAGCGTTTGGCATTCGTTAGCGAAGCGTTAGACGGGCGGTGCGGCAAACGTCAGCGCAACCCGTGTGCCGCCGGTCGTGACTGGCTCCACGGTGATCTGCCAACCCAGGCGGTGGCACAGGCTCTGCACGATGTGCAGGCCAAGGCCCAGCCCGCGGCTGCCCTCTCCGCGCGTGCGCCGACTGAATACCGCCTCGATCTGGGCCGGTGCGATTCCCGGGCCCTGGTCGGTAATGGCGAGGCGATTGGGCGTGAGCTCAACGCGAACCGTGCCTGATCCGCCGTGGCGTATGGCGTTATCCAGCAGGTTGCCGATGATCGATGCCGCCATGCCGGGGTGGGCGATGATAGAAACAGGCGCTGCGACATCAAGCAGGAGGTGGGCGCCCGCGCGGCGGGCGGCATCCTGCCGTGTCTCGACGACATCGGCAAGCAGTGCATCGAGCGCAATGGGCGTTGCCCGGATGCCTCCGTCCTCGCGCGCGAGAAAGAGAATGGCTTCGATCAGGTCGCCCATCTGCCGGGTGGCGCGCGCGATGCGTTCTACGCGGTGGCGCTGTGCAGGTGCCAGCGTCGTGTCATCCAGCAGCAAAGTCACAGCGCCTTGCACAACCGCTAGCGGTGTACGCAATTCATGACTGACATCTTCAGTCAATTGCTGTTCGCGATGGATGAAATCCTCGATGCGCGCTACGTAGGACTCCAGGGTGTTTGCCAGTGCATCGATGTCCGGGTCTTCGAAGCGATGGGGAAATGAATTGCTCTCATTGCCAGGTCTTAGTGAGTGCAGCCAGGACGTGAGGGCGGTGAACGGGCGCAAAACCTGAGCTGATATCCACGTGGATGCGAGGATGGCGACCAAGGCGCCGGCTACCAGGCCGATGAGGGCATACAGGGCCAGTCGTTCTTCCAGCGATTCGAACGGTCCCGCATCGATGAGGACGAAAAGTTCGTTATCGGCGACCTGTCGGTGGCCGGCAAAGTACTCGTTGCCGTCGATGAAGACGTCCTCGTGGATGCCCAGGGGCAGGGCGCGCAGCACCGGATCGAGGGTTGCCAGTGTGCTTCCGGACACCACGATGCCGCTGCTGTTGCCGAAATCGATGCCGTTGACCGCGGGGTTGCGCTCGACAAGAGCTTCGAGGCGGTCCAGGTCCACCGCGACCTGCCCCTTGAGGGTGTGTGTTTCGTAGGTTTCGAACAGGGTCGAGGCCACTGCCGCGAGGATGGTGGTCAGCACGAATACGGCAACGAGGTTGGTCAGCAGCAGTTTGCTGCGTAACCTGAGCCTAGGCATCCTCGCGCCCCAACCGATAGCCGACACTATGGAGGGTGTGCAGCAGGCGGGGCAGGCCCGGCGCCTCGATGGCCTGGCGCAGCGCGTGCACGTGGCCTCGCAGCGCCGCGTCGCTCTCCGGTGGCTCGTCTCCCCACAGTTGTCGTTCGACATCTCGCCGAGTGACGACGCCCGGTGCAGCGCGCATCAGGATCTCGAGCAAGCGCAGTTCTGCCGGGCGCAGGGCGAGGCGGCGATCACCGCGGCGTACGCTGTGCGTGCGCAGGTCCAGCACCAGATCCTCCACCCTCAGCAGTTGGGGCCTGCCGCGCGCGCGGCGCACCAGTGCCTGCAGGCGGACGTGCAGTTCCGGCAGCGAAAATGGCTTGGTGAGGTAATCGTCGGCGCCCGCCTCGAAGCCTGCCAGCTTGTGTTGCTCGGTGTCGCGCGCCGTGAGCATCAGCACGGGGACGTCGCCGGTGGCTGACTCGCGCAGGCGCTGGCAAAGCGCGAGCCCGTCAATCCCGGGCAGGCCGAGGTCCAGCACGATGGCGTCGTAGGCCTGCGTCGAGGCCAGATGCAGGCCGGTGAGCCCGTCCGCGGCGTAGTCCACCACCTCACCGCGCGCCTCAAGGAATTCGCCGAGGTTGGCCGCAAGGTCGGCGTGGTCTTCAACGAGCAGCACGTACATGATCGGGGCACCTGTGGATCGGGCATGGCGCAAACTACCCCGGGCAGTGTAAGCGAGCCGTAAGCGCTTTGCCCTGGTGCCTGACGGTAGCGCACGTCGCGCTATCTCGCCAATACTGCAGGCTTCCGGGGAGAGAACGTACATGCACGCGAACCGCTTGCCAGCCAGCATCTGGGTACTGGGCTTCGTCAGTCTGCTGATGGACGTTTCCTCGGAAATGATCCACAGCCTGCTGCCGCTGTTCCTGGTGGGGACCCTCGGCGCCAGCGCGCTGATGGTGGGCCTGATCGAGGGTCTCGGGGAATCCACCGCGCTTATCACCAAAGTGTTCTCCGGGGCGCTCAGTGACTACCTCGGCCGGCGCAAGCCGCTGGCCGTGCTCGGCTACGCGCTGGGTGCCTTCTCCAAGCCGCTGTTTGCCATTGCGCCGGTGGCCGGCGTGGTGCTGGGCGCGCGCCTGCTCGACCGCGTGGGCAAGGGCATTCGTGGCGCGCCGCGCGATGCGCTGGTCGCCGACATCGCGCCGCCGCAGATGCGCGGTGCGGCCTTCGGGCTGCGGCAATCGCTCGATACCGTCGGCGCGTTCCTCGGGCCGTTGCTGGCGGTGGGCCTGATGCTGCTGTGGGCGAACGACCTCCGCGCGGTGTTCTGGGTGGCGGTCATCCCCGGCCTGCTGGCCGTGGCCCTGCTGCTGTTCGGCGTGCGCGAGCCTGCACATGCCGCGACCGGCAAGGGACGCAACCCGATCCGCCGCGAGAACCTGCGGCGGCTGGGCGATGCGTACTGGTGGGTGGTGGGCGTGGGCGCGGTCTTCACGCTGGCGCGTTTCAGCGAGGCCTTCCTCGTGCTGCGCGCCGAACAATCGGGCATCGCACTGGCACTGGTGCCGCTGGTGATGGTGGCGATGAACCTCGTGTACTCGGCGTCGGCCTATCCGTTCGGCAAGTTGTCCGATCGCGTGAGCCACCATGGGTTGCTGGCCGCCGGCCTGGTGGTGCTCATCGCCGCGGACCTTGTGCTGGCGAGCAGCACGCACTGGCTGGCGCTACTCGGCGGCGTGGCGCTGTGGGGCGTGCACATGGGCATGACGCAGGGACTGCTGGCGACCATGGTGGCCGACACCGCACCGGCGGACCTGCGCGGCACGGCGTTCGGCTTCTTCAACCTGGTCAGCGGCATCGCCATGCTGGTGGCCAGCGTGGTGGCGGGGCTGCTCTGGGACAGCATGGGTGCCGAATCCACGTTCCTTGCCGGCGCGGTGTTCTGCGTCCTGGCGCTGGTCGCGCTGGCACGCTTCGCCTGGCCGCCAACCGCCGGTTCCACGCGCGCCTAGCCGCGCGTCGCGACCTCATCACCCTGGCGGTCCCGCCGGCTCCCAGCCGGCTGCGGTCCGTTGCGTGGCGACGCCGTTGTCATCCAGCCGGAACAGGTGCAACCAGGCGTTCTCCACCAGCTGCCGCACCGTTTCATGGCGGGCGATGACGGCATCGATCGCCGCCGCCGGCGCTGCGATGAACACGCCCAGGCGCAACGGCTCGTGCATCCAGCGCGTGCCGTCGTGCACAGACTGCAGAGGCAGGCCGATGCGCAGGTCGCCGCCGTTGCCCTCGAACACGCCCAGGTGGCCGCCCACCACGTTGTGCAGCAGCTTGTTGCCGCTGCCGTATTTCGTGTTGTCGGTGACCGACGCGTTGTACTGCATGTTGATCCAGTGGGTGACCACCATCGGCGCGGTCATGATCAACTCGAGGAGCGCGAATTCGCGGTCGGTGCGCCAGTCGTAGTCGTGCAGGAAGCAGCGTCCCTGCAGGTCGAGATGCCGTGTGAACGCCCGTGGCGCGACAATGAAGCCCGCGTTGCCGGCCAGGCCCCACTCCGGGCGCACCTGCGCCCAGTCGCGGCTGCGCGCGGTGACGGCGCGCAGCGGGTCCTCGTGCGCGGCGATGCCGAGCGACGGTGCGCGCCGGCTGCGTGCGGCTTCGCCGGCGGCGGCCAGCCAGCCTTGCAGCGTGGCATCGACGTCGCCCGGTGCCTGCGCGAAGCAGCGGATCGCGTCGGTGGTGGTGTCGTGCAGCGCGGCGACGAAGCGCGTACCCGGCGCGATGGTGCGGCCTGGCGCCGCCATCGCCGCGCGTACCTCGTCGTCGTTGAGGATCTGCGCGAGCAGGCGCACGTTGACCTCGCCGGTCTGGCCGCCGCAGGCGCCGCAGTCCAGGCCGGCGGCGTGCGGGTTGTTGCAGGTGGTGCTGCCGTGGCCCACCAGCAGCACGCGCGGCGCGAGTTCGCCGTGCAGGCCCATGGCGCCGAGCACGCCGTTGGCCAGCGCCGCGAGTTCCGTGGCCGTCAGCGGTACGCCGTCGCGCTCGACGCGCAGCCGGCCGCCGGCGGGCAAGCCGTTGACCGGGTGCGCGGGCGCGCCGGTGGTGAAGGCGCGGCGCAGCAGGTTGAACAGGTGCAGCAGGCCGCCGCCTTCGACGGCGGTGAAGGCGGTGGTGGCTTCGCCGCTGAAGCGGTTCCAGGCGAGCGTGCACGCCGCGCTCGGGCGGCGCCCGTCCGGCGCGTCGCCGGCATCGACCACGCGCAGTCGCGGCGCCAGCAAGCCGGGCAACTGCGGACGCGCGTAGCCGGACCCGGCGGGCTGGTATTCCACCGGCAGACCGAAAAAACCCGCGAAACCCAGCGTGCGGATGCCCGGGTCCTGGGCCTCGAGGGCGCGCCGCATGGGCTCCGAGCGCACGTCTATGCAGAACGCCGCCTGCAGTACCTGCGCCCGTTCGACAACGGCGGGACGCGGCGCGGCCAGGCGTGCCTGCAGCGACTGTTGCCATCGCCGCTCCGACGCGCACAGCGCAGCAACGGCGGGCTGCTGCTTCACCGACGCATCGGCGACCATCGCCGGCAGCGCGTGCCACTGCGCCTGCCAGCGCGCGGGCAACTCCCCTGCGGCGTGCGGGTGATGCAGTTGCCAGAGCGCGTAGTCCCAGGCCAGGCGCGCGGCCAGCAAACCCTCGATGGCGTCGTTGTCGCGTCCCGCCAGGCGCGCCTGCCAGCGTAGCCAGGCGAGCGTCGACGCCCAGCCGTTGATGTCCAGCAGCAGCGCCACGCCATAGTCCTGCACGCGTTCGTCACGCACCGAGAGTGTCGACAGCGCCAGTTCGACCAGCGCGTGCCGGTCTTCCGGCAGTGCGGCGAGGACGCTGGGCAAGCCGGGTTCGCCCATCAGCAGCGGCAGCCCGCGATCGCGGCGCGCCACGTCGCGCCAGCCGCGGTACAGCGTGTCGGCATTCACGCCGGCGGCCGGCGTGCGTTGCAGGAAATCACCGCAGAACTGGCTGAGCTGGTGCACGATTTCCTCGTGCCAGCTGACGCGCCGTTGCCGCGTGCGATTGGCCTCCGGCAGGTCGATCCAGTCACTGACGTTGAGCCAGCGTGGCGTGTTGGTGCCGGCGCCGGGCAGGCATTGCACGTTGCCCAGGGTCGCCAGCGTGGCCGCCACCGAGGTGAACGGCTGGTCGCGCCATTCCCACCAGGGATTCACCGCGATCAGCTGGTCCAGCGGCCAGGCGGGTGCGATGCGCCGGCCGGCGGCGAGGAAATCGCGGGTGCGTGCGGCGCTGTTCGCGGCGCGCGTTTCAGGCAGGGCGGACATGCGTCACCTCGTCGTCTGCGTGGGCGGGAAGTTGTTTGGCCGGGCGCGGCAGCGGCACGGGCCAGAGGCGCAGCGTGGCGCGTGTCACGGCCTCGTCGAGGTACAGGCCGGCGAACAGCCAGCGGCGCCAGGTGCTGTCACGGGCGGCCGAGGCGGTCGCGGCGGTCGCGGCGAGCAATGCCGCCTGGCCGGCCACCAGCGCGAACGCCAGCGCGATCACCCACAGCGCGGCCGGCAGGCCGGGGTCGGTGGCTGGCGGCAGCAGTGCGCCGAACAGCATCTTTTGCGTGACATAGGCGAGCAGCAAGGCGCCGGGCAGTATGGCGCGCGCCGCCAGCGAGCCCGTGCTGCCCGCCAGCCAGGTGCCGGACGCGGCGGCGACCAGCGACCAGGAGGCGACTTCCGGCCAGTGCATGGCCTGCGGGAACAGCGCCGCCGCCGCGAGCACCAGCGTGACGGCCAGCACGCCGCCGGCGAGGAGGCGGCTCGGCGCGGGCCGCGCTTCGCCGGCGACGCGCGCGGCCAGCCAGTCGTTCACCGCGTTGCCGGCGCCGAGGAAGGCACCGGCCTTGTAGCAGGCGTGGCCGACCAGGTGCAGCAAGGCCAGCGCGTGCAGTCCCAGCGCGCATTCGACCAGCATCAGTCCCATCTGCGCGCTGGTGGACCAGGCCAGCCGCACCTTCACGCTGATGCGCGTCATCATCACCAGCGCGGCGAGCACCGCGGTAAGTCCGGCCACCACCAGCAGCAACCAGCGCGCGGGCGCCGATTGCGTGACCAGCGGCGCCATCAGGATCATCAGGTAACCACCGAGGTTGATCACGCCGGCATGCAGTAGCGCGGAGACCGGCGTGGGTGCCTCGACGACCTGGATCAGCCAGCCATGCACCGGCAGCTGCGCGCACTTGATGAGCGCGGCGGCGGCGAGCAGCACCGCGGCAACCTGTGAAGCGAGGCTGAGTGCGCTGCCGCCGGCATACGCGGCGAGCACCTGGTCGATGCGGAACGTGCCATGCTCATGCCACAGCAGTAGCACGGCGCCGAGCACCGCCGCCTCGGCGACGCGCGCGAACAGGAACTTCTTGTGCGCGGCCAGCACGGCGCGGAAGCGCTCCGGATAACACACCAGCAACTGGTGCAGCGCGATGCTGATCGCCGTCCACGCCATCCACAGCACCAGCAGGTGGTTGGTGACCACCAGCAGGTTCACCGCGGCGAGGCAGGCGTGCAGCCCGGCGAGGCAGCGCTGCTCCGCGACGTCACCCTGCAGGCTCACCGACGCGTAGCGGATCACCACCAGGCCGACCACGTTCACCAGCACCGCCATGACCAGGTGCAGGGGGCCGGCGGCCAGCCAGTCGCCGGGCACACCGGTGGCGGCGCTGGCCGCCACGGCCACCGTCGCCGCCGCGAGGGCGGCCGCGGCCAGGCCGCGGTGCAGCGGTGCCTTGCCCGGCCCGCCGCCGAGGGCGGCGGCGGCATGCAGCAGGCCGGGGAGCAGCAGGAGCAGAGGGTATGCCATGGCGGGTGCGGTCCGGTGGACAGGATGGCGCCAGCCTAGGGATCTTGCCGGGATACGTAAAATAGATATAAAAGAACAGCACGTTCCATAAAACAGAACAGGCACACCGCGTGAGCCGCCTCAACTACCACCATCTGTACTACTTCTGGCGCGTGGCGCGCGCGGGCAACCTGTCGCAGGCGGCGCGCGAATTGCACGTCGCGCAGTCGGCGTTGTCGTCGCAGATCAAGCAGCTCGAGCACAGCCTCGGCCACGACCTGTTCGCCCGCGAGGGCGGGCGGCTGCAGCTCACCGAGTGGGGGCAGCGGGCGCTGGCCTACGCGGACGAGATCTTCACGCGCGGCGAGGAACTGTCGTCGCTGGCGCGGCAGGGCGAAGGCCCGGCGCTGCAGGTGGTGCGGGTGGGCGTGGTGTCCACCATGTCGCGGAACTTCGCCGACAGCTTCCTCGCGCCGCTGTTGCCGGATCGCAACGTGCGCCTGGTCGTGCAGTCGCGCGGCATTGCAGAGTTGCTGGATGCGCTGGCGGCGCACACGCTGGACGTGGTGCTGTCCAACATCAACGTCGCGGTGAACCCGTCGCGGCCCTGGCAGGCACGCCTGCTGGCGCGGCAGCCGGTCTCGGTGATCGGTCCGCCGGGACGCAAGCCGCGCGGGCGCTTCCCCAAGGGTTTCGAAACGGCGCGCTGGGTGCTGCCGAGCATGCCGTCGGAGACGCGCTCGGCGTTCGATGCGTTCTGCAGCTTGTGGCAGTACGAGCCGGACATCCTCGCCGAGGTGGAGGACATGGCGATGCTGCGCCTGCTGGCGCGCGACAGCGGCGCCTTCGCCATCCTGCCGCCGGTGGTGGTGCGCGACGAGTTGCGCCGCGGCGAGCTTCGCGAATACCTCGCGCTGCCGGACGTGGCCGAGAACTTCTACGCGGTGACCGTGAAGCGCAGCTACCAGCCGGCGGCGCTGCGCGCCCTGCTGGCGCGGGGCAGCGTGCTGTAGACCGCTCGCGCGGGGCCGCGCTCAGCGCCGCGCCTTGGCCCGGGCCGCGGCGCCATCACCGGTCACCACCCACAGCGCCGCCAGATCATCAATGAACTGCTCGCGCGGCATCGGGATCTTGCCGTCCAGCCAGTTGAGCACCGCATCGATGGTGCCGCCGATCAACAGCGACGCCGCCAGCGGCGCGATCGCGTCGGTGGCGCCCTGTGCATCGTGGTGCAGGTGACCGTAAGCAGACAGCGTCTGTGCGAAGGCGTGCACGGCTGCCTGCCGGTGCGCGACCGCGCGCGGACTGCTCGCGACCTCGGTGAACAGCACGCGCGCGCGCTGCGGCTCGTCGATGAGGAAGCCGATCACCGCGCCCAGCACCTTCCGCGCCAGCGCATCGGTGGGTAGTCCGGCGGCGGTCGCTTCCGCCACGGTGCGCATGCCGATCTCGATCAGTTGCGTGGCGAGGTCGTCCACCAGCGCGCCGGCCAGCGCGTCGAGGTCGGGAAAGCTCTCGTAGAAATAGCGCTTGTTGAGCTTCGCCTCGCGGCACAGGTTGTCGATGGTCACCTGGCGCCAGCCGTCCATGCCCATCAGCGCATAGGCCGTCTCCAGCAGCTGGCGCCGGCGGGCCTTGATGCGGTTTTCCGCGGATTCACCCTGGTAGGGGCGGGCGGTGGAGGCCATGGGGCGGGGTCCTGTGCGGATGGGCGGTTCCCCTTTTAGTGGGGGTGGCGACCGGGGGCAAGCGCCCCGGGTTGACCGGCGCCGCGTTCACGGCTAATACTGGTACACAATCGTACCAGATAATTCCGGCCGCTTGCTTGCGGTCCGCCGTCCCCCGGAGCCCGACCTTGGCCAAGACCGTACTGATCACCGGCGCCTCCAGCGGCATCGGCCGCGAAACCGCACTGCGCTTCCAGCGCGAAGGCTGGAACGTGGCGGCGACCATGCGCTCGCCGGAGAAGGAAACTGAACTGGACCGCCTGCCCGGCGTGATCTGCCCGGCGCTGGACGTCACGCGCCCGGAAACCATCAGGGCGGCGATCGACGAGACGCTGGCGCGGTTCGGCCGCATCGACGCAGTGGTGAACAACGCCGGCTACGGCCTGATCGGCCCGTTCGAGACCTTCAGCGAGGAACAGATCGAGCGCCAGTTCCAGACCAACGTCTTCGGCCTGATGGCGGTGACGCGGGCCGTGTTGCCGCACCTGCGCGCGCAGCGCGATGGCGTGATCGTCAACGTGGCGAGTTTCGCCGGACGCTCCATCTTCCCGTACTACAGCGTCTACCACGCGAGCAAATGGGCGGTGGAAGGTTTCAGTGACTCGCTGCAGTACGAAGTGAAGCCGTACGGCATCCGCGTGAAGATCATCGAGCCTGGCATCGTGAAGACCGAGTTCTGGGGGCGCTCGACCGACCGCGCCAACAACACCGGCATCACCGCCTACGACGAGGGCCGGCCGGTGCTGGACCTGATCGACGAGGCCGCCGGGATCATCGCGACGCTGCCGGCCGACGTGGCCGATGCCATCTGGCGTGCGACCAACGACACCTCGTCGCGCCAGCGCTACGTGATCGGCCTGGATGCCCACCTGACGCTGCTGTCCCGCAAGGTGCTCAGCGACGGCATGTACCGCACGTTGATGAACACCGTGTTCGGGCGCCGCCAGGTGGCGACTTTCCGCAAGCTCACCGCGGACCTCAAGCGACGCGCGTCCTGAATTGTTACCGACTGCTTCATTCACCACGACAACCGCACATCTGGAGGAGATCACCATGACCACTGCCCATGCCACGCGCCGCCACGCCGGCGCCGCAAGCGACACGTCCACGCCGGATGCCATCCGCCTGAAGAAGATCCGCGAACTGGCCGCGAAAAGTCCGCGGCAGGCGAAAGCCGACGCGTGGGAATGGCTCAACGAACTGGTCGAACCGTCCGAACACCACCGCCTGCACTGGCTGTTCGAGCAGGGCACGGCCGGCGAATCGCCCGACGGCGATTGCGAGGGCGTGGTGATGAACCTGTACGGCGAAGCCTGGCTCACGCTGGTGGACCGCATGGTTCGCCTCGGCCAGTTGCTGGGCGGCATCGGCTGGACCGGCAAGTCGTTCGACCGCAAGGCCGGCACCGGCTACAACCGGCTGACCCTGAGCACGCGCCCGTCGGCCCTGCTGGTCATGCCGCGCTACAAGTTCGAGAAGGTCAACGGCGAACTGATCGGCTTCCACTTCTACCACGCGCTGGAAAAATCGCCGCTGCCGCCCTACGGCCAGGTGCGCGCGATCAAGTACAACGCGCCGGAGCACGCCAACCCGCTGATGCTGCCGCGCACGCGCGACGAGCTGGTGGAAATCGTGCCCGACGTGCACCTCGGCCGCGCGCTGCTGTGGGACAAGAATATTTCCTCGTGGAAGGTCATTGGTTACTTCGGCCTGCGCCAGCCGGTGGGTGGCTGACATGGCCATCGACCTCAAGGGCAGCGTGGCCTGCGTGACGGGCGGCGGCCGGGGCATCGGCCGCGCCACCGCCGAGGCGCTGGCGGCGCGCGGCGCGCGCGTGGTGATCGGCGACCTCGACATGCACCATGCCGAGGAAGTGGCGCGCGGCATCGGTGCCAACGCCATTGCCGTGAAACTGGACGTGGCCGACCCGGCGTCCTTCGCCGCGTTCATCGCCGCGGCCGAGCGCCTCGGCCCGGTGGACCTGCTGGTGAACAACGCCGGCATCATGCGCACTGGCGACTTCGCCACCCAGACGCTGGAAACCCAGCACCGCGAGATCGCCATCAACCTCGGCGGCGTGGTCACCGGCATGCGCCTGGTGCTGCCGGGCATGCTGGCGCGTAACCGCGGCCACATCGTCAACGTGGCCTCCATGGCCGGCAAGATGAGCGTGCCGGGCGCGGCGGTCTACACGGCAACGAAGTTCGGCGTGGCCAGCCTGTCGCGCGCGGTGCGCGCGGAGATCGCGAAATCGAAGGTCACCATCACCACCATCCTGCCGGCGGCGGTGCGCACGGAGCTCACCGGTGGCCTGGGCATCAGCGGCGTGCCGCAGTCCGAGCCCGCGGACGTGGCGCGCGAGATCGTGGCCTCGTGCCGCCACGGGCGGCCAGAAGTGACGTTGCCGAAGGGCCTGGGCCTGATCGGCGCGCTGGAGCAGGGGCTACCCGAGGGCCTCGGTGACTTCGTGAAGCGCGTTGCCGGTGCGCAGAAGCGTATCGCGCCGGACAACGCGAAGGCGAAGGCATACCAGGAGCGAGCCGGGCGCTGAGGTTGGTCGGGCGCCTTCCTGGCAGAGCGCGCGCGTCGCGCGCGCTGCTGCCGGCCCTTCAGTCCCCCCAATTGTATTCGTCCCAGTCCAGCCGCTGCAGCGCGGACTCCCGGGGGTCGTTGGCGCCGACCTTGGACAGGATCTTCAGGTGATAGCGACCGGGGAAGCCGGCTTCGTCCTGTTCGAGCAGCGTGCGCAGCACCGTGGCGGCGCAGTAGCGGCCGTTGGCGTCGAAATAGACGTGCACGTCCTGCTGCATCTTGTGCTTCTTGCCGTATAGCTTGAGCGGAAAGCGCATGCGGTCCTGGTAGTGCAGCACGTTTTCTATCTTGCGCTGGCGGTAATCCGGCAGGCAGGCCGCCTTGACGCGGTAGCGCAACTTGTTGCGCGGTGCAGACAGCGTCTCCAGCGGTTTGCCAAGGGCGGCCAGCACCTGTTCGCGGGTGGTGACGCCGGGCTGGAAGCCGGTGACCGCCGCCTGCGGGAAGCCTTCCGGCCATTCCAGGAACGACGACTGGCTGGCCATGGCTGATACGGAAAATCCGCCGAGCAGCAGCGCGAGCCAGGCGGCACGGGCAGCATGACGCAGCAGGTTGCGGGCGTGCATGGACATGGGCATCACCTCCCGGTTGTTCCCTTGAAGAAGAGGGATACGCTGGCCTCCAGTCCGGCGCGGTACGCGGCGTTCACGGCTTGCTCGTCGTCGAGATTCACGCTGCGCCAGCGCTCGCGGGAAAACAGTCCCCACCAGGCGGTGGTGTTCAGTCGCTTGACGTCGCGGTTGCCGGACTCGAGATGATCGATCCAGGGCGCGATGAATCCGCGGGCGAAGCCGGTCGGCACCTGGCTGTCGCACACCTGGGACAGCGCGGGTTCCAGCGTGGCCGGCCAGGTCACGCCCGCATCGAAAGCGGGGTCGCGGAAAAAGCCGGTGGAGAAATCGGGCGCGAAATGATGTGGCTTGGCCCAGGCGGCGTAGAGCAGCGCGCAGGACAAGGCGCGATCGAGCGTGTCGCCGTTGGCGATCGCACCGAGCAGCAGCGGGCGGGCATTCACCGGTTGTTGCAGCTGGCACTCCGCGATGCGCTGGCGGGCATCAGGCACGCGTCCGTCGATCGGTTCGCCTTGCCAGTACTGGTTAGGGCAGGACGTGAGCGCAAGGAAACCGGCGGGCATCAGGAAAGCGTCCGGGTACACCAAGGCTGCACTCTCGGTGACCGTCTGCATCAGGTCGCCCCAGGGCATGGCCAGCGCCAGCAGGTGGTCATAGTCGGCGACGGTGAGCAGGCCGCCGTTGGCCGCCCGCTCCTGCGCATAGGCAACCACGCGTTCTGCCACCGCATCGCGCTCGGCCTGTGCCTTCGCGGCGAAGCGCGCGTATTGCTGCTCGCGCGCCGCGAGATCCGCGCGCCAGCGGCGATCGATCTCCTCGACGGACTCCTCCCGGGTACGCTGCTCCACGACAGACTGGTCTTCCCGGGGAAACCAGCCCGGCGGGATGCGGGTGGGCGAGATGCGTAGCGTGCCATCCGGCGCGTTGGCGCGGGCGTTGTCGTGCATGCGCTCGATCTGCTGGCGGGTGATCGAGTTCATGTAGCCGTTGAAGGTATCCGCCAGCGCACCCACGGGCGCGAGCAGCGACAGGATGGCAAGGCAGGTGGGCAAGTGCTTCATGGGGGCGGGCAGGTGGTGCGTGGAGCGCTGACGCTAGCAACGCGGCCCGGGGGGATGCAAGGACGCGAGGCTGTCCGCGCCGCACGCGCAGCAGCTCTTGCGCGGGGCTTTCAGCACAAACAAAAAAGGCGGCCGCAGCCGCCTTCTTGTTTCACGCGCGGGCACACGGGGTGCCCTGTTGGTACTGGTGGCTAGGCCCGGAATCGAACCGGGGACCCCGGCATTATGAGTGCCGTGCTCTAACCGGCTGAGCTACCTAGCCAGAAACCGGTAAATCGGGGGCGCGCATTGTCGGCTGGCACCGGCGGGGTGTCAAGGTCGCGGCGGGCTGGCCGGTAAACCGGCCGGATCCGGCCGGTTGCCCCGCCGCCCTTGTCGCGATCCCCCGTACGGCCAGCCGAGCCGCTCAGCGCCCGTGATAGTCGCCTTCGCCGGCGTAGTGCCGGCAGAACTTGTGGCGGCAGGGCGTGATCTTCTGCTTTTCCTGCACACACGGCACCGGGAACGCTCCGGCCGACGCCACCGCCGGCAGCAGGGTCAGCGCGCCCACCCCCAGCATGGCCTGGCGGCGCGTGAGTGACAGGCGGCCGCTGCCACACTGGCAGTCGTGTGGCGTGGCGTCGACGGCCTGTACCGGGATGCGCGGCGCTGCCGGATAGGGGTCGGCGGTCGCGCTGAAGGGATCGTCCAGTTCGTTCACGCCATCTCTCCTTTCGTCGCGCCGGCACGCGCGGTGCCGTTCTTGCCAGTTGCCAACTGTTCCAGCACCAGGTCGGCGGCCTCGATGCCGGAGGTGATGGCGCCTTCCATGCAGATCACGTCCACCTTGTTGCGCACCCAGTCGCCGGCGAGGAACAGGTTGTGGAAGGGCGTGCGCGGCCCCGGGCGGAACTGCTGTACGCCCGGCTCGCAGTCGAACAGTCGCGAGTGGTCGGCCACGTTGCGGTGGAACTCGATGTCCAGCACGCCGGCGGCGCGGATGTCGCCAAAGCCCTGCACCTGCGAGAAGTTGTCGAAGGTGAAGTCGATGATCTGCTGGTCTGTCCAGTCCTCGAAGCCGCGCTCCTGGCCCACGAACGCCAGCACCGCGCCCACGCCCGGGTCGTTGCGGTAGCGCGTCCAGTACGGCTTCATGTTGGTGCAGATGCCCAGCGGCGGCGGCAGGCCGAACACCGGGCCGGGGTACTGGCACACCGGGTCGCGGGTCACCACCGTCAACGACACGGTGGACGCGCTGCGCAGGTTGCGCATCCGGCTGAAGTACGGCGAACTCCACCAGCGTTCGTCGCTGCTGTTCATGTTGCAGAACACCGCGTTGGGAATGGTGGAGATCACGTAGTCGAAGTCGTCGAGCGTGCGCCGCGTGTCCGCCTGCACCGGCAACGGGCCGGCGGCCCAGTGGCCGTGGCCATGCGCGTGGCCGGCCGGGTCGGGCTTCGCCACATCCACCCCGGTGATGCGGCGGCCCTCGTAGCGCCAGTCGAGCGCCTTCACGTACGGCACGATCTCGCCGCCCATGCGCTTGATGTACTCGCCGATGGGGTTCCACACCACCGTGGTGTAGTCGCCGGGCAGCACGAACTGCTCCGCCTGGCGCATGGTGCCCATCAGGTTGAAGCTCTGCATGAAGTGGTACGCGCTGATCTCGCCCGGGTAGTTGAAGTACGCCTCGCGGAAGAAGCGGAACAACGGGACGCTGCGCGCCAGGTGCGGGCGCAGGCCGCGCTCGATCGCCCAGGCGGTGAAGCACTGGTCGTCATATTGCGTCAGGTCATTGCCGCTCTGCGCGATCAGGAAGGCTTCCGCCATCACGCGGTCCAGGTTCAGGCGTTCCACCGGGTCGAGCATCGGCATGGACAGGAACTGGCGGACCACGTCCAGCACGCTGTTGCCGCCCACGGTGAACAGCGTGTTGTTCACCGGGTCGTGCATGTGCGCTTCGCCGCGCATGCTCTGCAGCGTGCTTCTGGTGTCGATGCCGGCGCGCTGCATCAGCGCGCGCATGTTCTTGTAGAAGCCGACCATCATGTGCCAGCCGTGTTCGTATTCACGGCCGTCGGCGCGGCGGAAGCCGGCGGCCTTGCCGCCGAGCGTGTGACCCATGTGGACGATGCGCACGTCCACCGCGCCGCCGGACTCCTCCAGCAGGCGGGCGGCGGCGCCGAGGCCGGCGGGGCCGGCACCGATGACGAGGACGCGGGGCTTGTTCGGCATGGCGACCTCAGAAGTTGAAGCCGAGGCCGAACATGGCCGCGGAGCGGTGGTGGTTGTCGAGCACGCCATCGACCTCGACGTTGGTCCAGGCGCGCTCCAGCTCCATGCGGATGAACACGTAACTGTCGATGTGGATGGTGATGAAGCCGCCCAGCGCTACCTCCGGTTCCTTGGCGCTGCTGCGGCCGTCCACGGCATCGACCACGACGATGCCGCCTTCCAGGTACGGGCCGAGGTCAACGCGCTTCCACGGGCGCAGGTGCAGTGCCGGCCCTACGCGTGCCGAGCTGAACTTGTGCGCCAGTTGCTCGCCGTCCTGCTCGACCAGGTCCTGGAAGCCGGTGATACGGATGGCGCCGAATTCGTTGGCCATGAACTCCAGGCCGAGCTTGCCGCCCAGGTACGTGTCCTTGCTGTTGCTACCCTGCACCAGCGCGCCCAGCGCGGAGAACTGCACCTGCCCGCGGGTGGCGCCGATCTCGGTGGGCTTCAGCAGCAGGCGGTCGTCGGCGAACGGGTCGTCCGGGTAGCTGCGGGGTGCTTCGGCACCGAGGACGGCGACAGGCGCAAGGCACAGGGCCAGCAGGCTGCAAGCGAGTTGGCGGATTTTCATGGCGTTCTGTTCTGTGGTGTTGTTGTGTTTGCGGAAGCGGTGATTCAGCGGTAGTCGATGCTTGCCGGGTGTTCGGCCGCGGGGCGGATGAGGTCCACCTCGCGGTCGGCGAAGTAGCTTTGTAGCAGTTGGCGCTGCTTTTCCCGACTGTGGCGGCGCCAGGCTTCCTGCGCGCGCTCGCCCCGCAGTTTCAGCAGGCCCAGCCAGGCGAAGCGGAACGGCGCGGTGGCCAGCGGATACCAGGGCAGGGCGTAGAAGGGGATGCCCAGCTGGCGCCGTTGCGTCGGCAGCAGGATCAGCGACGAATTGCTGATGTGCCGTTGATACAGCCAGCGGCGCTTCAGAGCGGCGAGGCGCGGGTGGCCGGCCAGTTCCGGCAGGTGCTGGGTGAGCGGCTGGTCGCGCAGCGCGCGCCCCATCAGGCCGATCTTGTCGTCGGGCAGGTCATGCGTCAGGAACGTGTGGTACAGCTTGCGCAGGCCGTCGCGCTCGGTGATGGCCAGCCATTCCTCTCGCACGCCGGACAGCCAGCCGATGTAGCGCCACAGGTGCATCGCCGCGCGCGACTCGCGCAGGCCCACCGGCACGCCGAAAAGACGCGCGCCCAGCAGCGTCACCGGGCCGAACGCCAGGTAGGTGGCCAGCATGTCGATCTGGTTGATGGGCAGGGTCCAGGCGTCGGCGTCCCAGTCGTCTTTCGACTGCAGGTGGCGCCGCACCATGGCGTGCACCATGCGCACGCGGATCGTCGAGAGGAAGCCGGCGCCGAAGCGCGTCATGCCGCCGGTGTCGGTCACGTCCTGCAGCCACTTGCCGGTTTCGCCCAGGCGCAGCCCGGCGTCCTTGTGCAGCGAGCCGGTGGCCGCCAGCACCTGGTTGAAGCTGTTGAAGTAAGCGTAGCCGCCCATCAGCGCCAGGTCGCGCAGCACGAAGAAACCCACGTGGCCGCTCATCTGCGCGGCGCGCGCGCCGTCGTCGAGCAGCCCGGTGCGCAGCCAGGCCGGCGGGGTGTCCACCAGGCGGAAGAATTCCACGAGCTCGGCGGGCGGGTTGTCGAGGCTGTCGATACCGCGGGTGAGCGCCTGCTCGAACTGTGCGCGTGCCTGCCGCGGGCCGGCGGCGAACATCCAGGCCACCACCTTGTCCATCGGCTCGTCGCCCTGCCAGAGGGCGGCCTCAATGCGCTGCCACTCATCGCGGGAGGGTGGCAGCGGCTTGCCGAATACCAGACGGGTGAGCGCATCGGGCAGCCAGCGCCGGCGCGCCTGCCGCCAGGGCTTGAGCCGCCGCGGCTGCTGCTGGCGGGCAGGGGTGGATGGCTGGTGGTGCTCCGGGTTGGCGGCGGGCATCAGCAGGCCTCGGCTGGATTGCGGAATGCGGTCAGGCTAATATGAGTAATGACTCGCGTTCAACTCGCGTTTTCAGTCCGACCCGGAATCCGTCCATGCGCAGGCTGCCCCGCCAGCAACGTTCCCGTGAACTGGTCAACCGGCTGATCGATGCCACCGCGGCGGTGATCACCGAGCGTGGCCTCGACGGTACCACCACCAACCACATCGCCGAGAAGGCGGGCGTCAGCGTCGGCTCGCTGTACCAGTACTTTCCCGACAAGGAGGCGCTGCTCGAAGCCCTGCTGGAGCGCATGGGGCGCGACATCGGCACGAAATTCCGCGCCTGGGCCGAGCAGTTCGACGTCAACCGCTACCCGCTGCGCGACGTGGCGCGCACGGCGGTGACGGTCGGCCTTTACATGATCCGCAACGACCCGCTGATGCGCGAGCTGGTGCGCAACTGGAACCGCGTGCCCACCGACCGCGTGCTGGACCAGCTCGAGCAGGTGTTCCTGGTGATCGCGCAGCCGTACTTCCTGAAGAACTACCGGGATTACCCGGTGAAGAACCTGGAGGCGAAACTGTACGTGGTGGTGAACGCGGCGATCTTCACGACCATCCGCTACCTGCTGCAGGAACCGGCGCCGATCACCGAGAAGGATTACATCCGGGCGATGACCGACATGATCGTGGGCCTGCTGGACGCGCCCGGCGCGCGCACGCCCGCACCCGTTTCCGATCCCATGTAGAGAGGGGGCCATGCCCCCGACCGCTTTTCCATTGCAGGAAGAGCAATCGGGGGCATGGCCCCCTCGCTACGGGATGGCGGGCGTCAGACGTTGAAGCGGAAGTGCATCACGTCGCCGTCCTTGACGATGTATTCCTTGCCTTCCAGGCGCAGCTTGCCGGCTTCCTTGGCACCGGCTTCGCCCTTGTACTGCACGAAGTCGTTGTAGGCGATGACCTCGGCGCGGATGAAGCCCTTCTCGAAGTCGGTGTGGATCACGCCGGCAGCCTGCGGCGCGGTAGCGCCGACCTTCACGGTCCAGGCGCGCACTTCCTTCACGCCGGCGGTGAAATAGGTCTGCAGGCCCAGCAGGTCGTAGCCGGCGCGGATCACGCGGTTCAGGCCCGGCTCGTCCATGCCGATGTCCTTGAGGAAGTCGATCTTGTCGGCGTCGTCGAGGTCGGCGATCTCCGCCTCGATCTTCGCGCAGATCACCACCAGGCCGGCGCCCTCGGAGGCGGCAAAGGCCCGCACCTTGTCCAGCAGCGGGTTGTTGTCGAAGCCACCCTCGATCACGTTGGCCACGTACATGGTCGGCTTCACGGTCAGCAAGTGCAGTTGCTTCAGTTGCGCCAGGTCTTCCGGCGACAGTTTCAGCGTGCGCACCGGCTTGCCCTCGGCGAGGTGCGGCTGCACCTTGTCGAGCACCGCCTTCAGCGCGATGGCGTCCTTCTCGCCGGCCTTGGCTGACTTCGAGGCCTTGTGCAGTGCCTTGTCCACCGAGTCGAGGTCGGCCAGCGCCAGTTCGGTGTTGATGGTGTCGATGTCGTCCAGCGGATCGACCCGGCCGGCGACGTGGATGACGTTCTCGTCATCGAAACAGCGCACCACGTGGGCGATGGCGTCGGTCTCGCGGATGTTGGCGAGGAACTTGTTGCCCAGGCCTTCACCCTTGGAGGCGCCGGCAACGATGCCGGCGATGTCCACGAATTCCATGGTGGTCGGTAGCACGCGCTCGGGCTTGACGATGCCGGCGAGCACGTCGAGGCGCGGGTCAGGCATCGGCACGATGCCGGTGTGCGGCTCGATGGTGCAGAACGGGAAGTTCTCGGCGGCGATGCCGGCCTTGGTCAGCGCGTTGAAGAGCGTGGACTTGCCGACGTTGGGCAGGCCGACGATGCCGCATTTGAAACCCATGTCACTCACTCCGTCTGCATTTTACGGGTTGATGCTGTTGAGCCTGTTCATTGCCTTCGCGGCGTCACCGGCGACGATCACCGCCGTCTCGGCGATGGCCGCATCGATAGCCGCGTCGATCTTCTCCTGGTCGGCCGCCTGCGGCTTGCCAAGGACCCAGGGTGTCACGTCGCCTTTCTGTGCCGGGCGGCCGATGCCGATGCGCAGGCGCAGGAAATTGGCGTTGTTGGCGTGGCAGGCGACGATGTCGCGCAGGCCGTTGTGGCCGCCATGGCCGCCACCGACCTTGATGCGGATGGCGCCGGGCGGCATGTCGAGTTCGTCGTGTGCGACCAGCATCTGCTCGGGCGTGATCTTGAAGAACGTCGCCAGCGCGCTGGTGGACTGTCCGCTGCGGTTCATGAACGTGGTGGGTACCAGCAGGCGCACGTCCTGGCCGGCGATGCTCACCCGCGCGGTCAGCCCGGAATACTTGCTGTCTGCTGCCAGCGTGGCGCCCAGCGAGCGCGCCAGCCGCTCCACGTACCACTGGCCGGCATTGTGGCGCGTGCGCTCGTATTCCGCCCCGGGGTTGCCGAGGCCGACGATGAGGGCGATGCGGTTGCCGTTGCTCATGGACGTTGGTCAGTGCAATGCCATAAAGAGAAAGGCCGGAATACTTCGCCCGTGCAACGGACGCCGCATCCCGGCCTGTCTGCCCGTCGGGCCCGGCAAGCCGGGCCGCGGGATTACTTCTTCTTCTCGCCTTCGGCGGCAGCCGGGGTTTCCTCGGCCTTGAGCGCGCGCACGTTGGCGACCGACAGGTCGTGGCCCAGCGTCAACTGCACCAGCGCAACGCCTTCCGGCAGTTTCAGGTCGGACAGGTGCACGGCGTGGCCGACGGTAACCGCCGCCATGTCGACGGTCAGGTATTCCGGCAGGTGCTTCGGCAAGCAGCTGACTTCCACGTCGGACAGGCCGTGGTGGATCTCGCCGCCCTGTTCCTTCACGCCGTGGCAGATGTCCTCGTTGATGAAGTGCAGCGGGACGCGCATCGTCAGCTTGGCATTCTCGTCGATGCGCTGCAGGTCGATGTGGGTCGGGATGTTCTTCACCGGGTGACGCTGCAGGTCACGGAGAATGGCCTTCTCCGCCTTGCCGTCGAGGATGATGGTGAGGATCTTGGAGTAGAAGGCTTCGTTTTCGAGGGCCTTCGACAGCTCCTTCAGGCCGACGCTGATCGGCGTCGGGGTCTTGTTGGCACCGTACATGATGCCCGGTACTTTTTCCGCAAGGCGACGCAGGCGGCGGCTCGCAGCCTTGCCCTGGTCCTTGCGGGTCTCAGCCGCGAGTTCGAACTGGTTGGCCATGTTGGCTTTCCTCTTTTGTCATCCGCGCCCTGCGACCGGGTTGGCGGATGGTTGCTGTGTGCCCGCCGTTGCCGGCAGGCGGTTAGAAAACGTTGTGCGGATTCAGTGCCCGGAAAGCGGCCCCACGCGATCGAACATCGCGGAGAGCGACTCCTCGTTGCTGGTGCGACGCACGGCCTCGGCCAGCATGCCGGCCATGCTCACCTGGCGGATCTTGCCGCTGGCGATCGCGCGCTCGGACAGCGGGATGGTGTCGGTCACCACCAGCGTGTCGAGCCTGGAGTTGATGATGTTGTCGATCGCCGGGCCGGACAGCACCGGGTGCGTGCAGTAGGCGACGACGCGCTTGGCGCCGTTGTCCTTGAGCGCGGCGGCGGCCTTGCACAGCGTGCCGGCGGTATCGACCATGTCGTCGATCACCAGGCAGGTGCGGTCCTTCACGTCGCCGATGATGTGCATGACCTGCGCTTCGTTGGCCTTCGGGCGGCGCTTGTCGATGATGGCGAGGTCGGCGTCGTTGAGCTGTTTGGCCATGGCGCGTGCGCGCAGCACGCCGCCCACGTCCGGCGACACCACGATCAGGTTCTCGTACTTCTGGCGCTCGATGTCCGCCTGCAGGACCGGCGTCGAGTAGACGTTGTCCACCGGGATGTCGAAGAAGCCCTGGATCTGGTCGGCGTGCAGGTCGACGGTGAGCACGCGGTCGACGCCGACGGTCTGGATCATGTCGGCGACGACCTTCGCGGTGATCGGCACGCGCGCCGAGCGCACGCGGCGGTCCTGGCGGGCGTAGCCGAAGTAGGGGATCACCGCGGTGATGCGGCCGGCGGAGGAGCGACGCAGGGCGTCGGCCATCACCACCAGCTCCATCAGGTTGTCGTTGGTCGGCGCGCAGGTGGACTGGACGATGAACACGTCCTTGCCGCGCACGTTCTCGTGGATTTCCACCTGGGTCTCGCCGTCGCTGAAGCGCGCGACCTCGGCGTTGCCCAGCGGGATGTGCAGGGCCGCGCAGATCTTCTGGGCGAGTTCCGGGTTGGCGTTGCCGGTGAAGACGACAAGCTTGGACACGTCAGCGACCTCGGCACGTTGGGGAATCCCGGCGCGTTACGCGACTGCCGTGCGAGTCGTGGACTGCTGCTGCGCCGGGGGAACCCGGGGGAAGAAATGGCAGGGGTAGATGGATTCGAACCACCGAATGGCAGGATCAAAACCTGCTGCCTTACCGCTTGGCGATACCCCTGCAAAACCTTGACTGCGGGCCGTTGCTCACTCCGCGAGGGTCGCCGGCGAGCGGTTGACGCCTCGTGCAACGAACCCGGAAAAGCGGGGAGGAACCAGCTGCAGGATGCGGCGTGCTTCGGACTCGGTAGCGCAGGCCAGAAAAACACAGGCCCCGGTACCGGTGAGCCTCGATGTACCGAATTGCCCGAGCCAGTCGAGCGCATCGGCCACCTGAGGATGCAGGCGCCTCACCACTGCTTCGCAGTCGTTCCGTGACCGGGATTGGAACCCCGGGTCGCGGAGGGCCGCTATTGTCGTCAGGGGGGTATCCCGTGTCAACGCCGGATCGCGGAAAACATCCGCGGTCGCCACGTGGCAGCCCGGATGGACCACCAGGTACCAGCTTTCGGGCAGATCGACCGGGGTCAGTTGCTCGCCCACGCCCTCGCCGAAGGCGGTGCGCCCGCGCACGAACACCGGCACGTCGGCGCCCAGCGACAGCCCGATGGCGGCCAGGGTGTCGGTGTCCAGCCCCAGTTGCCACAGGCGGTTGAGCGCCAGCAGCGTGGAGGCGGCGTCCGACGAGCCGCCGCCGAGGCCGCCACCGGCCGGCAGGCGCTTGTCGAGGTGGATGCGGGCGCCGTGGCTGGTGCCGGTGTGTTGCTGCAGGGCGCGTGCGGCACGCCACACGAGGTTCTCTTCGCGAGGTACGCCGGGGATGTCGTTGAGCGACAGTTCCGCGGCTGTTTCCACGGTGATGACGTCGCCGCGGTCGAGCAACTGGAACAGCGTCTGCAGCAGGTGGTAGCCATCGGCGCGGCGGCCGACCACGTGCAGGAACAGGTTGAGCTTGGCCGGCGCCGCCAGGCTGATGCGGTCGGGTGTGGTCATTGGCTGGCCTTGCCGTCGGCGAAATCCCAGCGCTCGATGAGCAGCGTGACGCGGCTGTCGCCGCCGGTGGCGACGACGCGGTGCGGCAGGATGCGGCCGTCGTCCCCGCGCCAGCGGTCCAGGGCGATTTCCCAGTCCTGCTGGCGGATGCGCGCGGGTCGTCCGGCTTCGTCGTTCTGCACCTCGGCGGCCGAGCCCGGCGCGGCCAGTCCGCGCACCCAGTACGACAGGCTGTTGATCGACACCGGCCAGCCGAGCGCCTCGGCGAGCAGCGCTTCCGGCGCGTCGCTCTCGTGCATGCCCTTGCCGTCCTCGATGCGGATCTGCCGGCTGTTGCCGCTGATGCGGGTGGCGCCCTGGCCCAGCGGACCGCTGGCGGCCAGGCGATAGCGTTCGCCGTCCTGTTGCCAGGTGAGTGCGGCGCTGCCGCCGGTTTCGCCACGGCGGAAGCCCACCTTGCCCTTGACGACGAAGCGGTTGGCGGCGGCCATGGATTCGGCGGACCACGGCAGGTCGGCCGGCGGCGGTTGTGGCTTGAACACGCAGCCGCCCAGCAGCAGGGCAACGGCCAGCGCGGCGGCGATGCGAGTGATCATCGGGGATGGCGTTCCAGCGTGCGCTTGAGCGCGGTGTTGTCGGGGTCGACGGCCAGCGCGCGATCCCAGGCGCGGCGTGCTTCGCGGTGCTTGCCGGCCGCCCACAGGACTTCGCCGAGGTGGGCGCCGATTTCCGGGTCGGGCGACAGCGCCCAGGCGCGCTTCAGCCAGGTGATCGCCTCGTCGTGGCGGCCGAGCCGGTGCAGCACCCAGCCCATGCTGTCGATGATGGCCGGGTCGTTCGGCGCCAGCGCCAGCGCGCGCTCGATGAGTGCGAGTGCTTCCTCGTGGCGGTCCGTGCGATCGGCCAGCGTGTAGCCCAGCGCGTTGAGCAGCGTGGGATTGTCCGGTGATGCCGCCAGCAACGCGCGCAGGTCGGCCTCGGTGACATCCAGGCGATCGACGCGCTCGGCGGCCAGCGCGCGCGCATAGCGCAGTTCGACGTCGCCGGGTGTGTTGGCGAGCGCCTGCTCCAGCAGGGCGAGGGCGCCGGCGTCGTCACCGGCGCGCCACAGCAGTTCGCTCTCGGCCACGTAGAGCTGCGCGGCGGACTCCGGTGCCTGCGCGCGCAACGTGGCGATCAGCGCGCGGGCGTCGGGCAGCCGCCCGAGGCGCTGCCAGGCGTGCGCGACCTGCACCTGCGCGGCCAGGAAGCGGGTGCCCCTCACGTTCTGGAAATAACTGGCCGCATCCTCGTGGCGGCGTTGCGCGGCGGCCACGCGCCCGGCGTAGAACCAGGTCTCGTCCTCGCGGTAGCCGGCCTCGGCCAGCGCCACGAAGCGCCGGCGCGCGGCATCCGGTTCGCCCATTTCCCACTCGACCAGCGCCAGCGACATGGCGAGGTCGCCGTCTTCCGGCCAGATGGCCAGCATGTCGTTGAGTTCCCTGCGTGCGTCGTTGCCGCGGCCGGCTTCCAGCAGTACCCGCAGGTAGGACAGGCGCAGGTCGCGCTCGCGGGGGAACTCGCGGGTGCCCTGGCGCAGCAGCCGGCGCGCGGCGGCGGTGTCGCCGGTGGCTGCCAGCAGGCGGCCCTCCAGTTCGATGGCGGCCGGATTGTCCGGTTCCAGCTCGCGGGCGTGCCGGGCCATTTCCAGCGCGGCGGGTGCATCGCCGTCCATGTCGGCGAGCGCGCTGCGCGCCAGCCACAGGCGCGGCTGGCCGGGATGGCGGGTGGACAGCGTGGCGAGCAGGTCGCGTACGCGCGCGCGGCCGGGCGCGTCGGCTTCCTGTGCGTACTGCACGATGAAATTGAAACGTACCGGCTGGCGCTGGTCGGCCAGCAGGCGGTCCAGCAGCGGGTAGGCCGCCTCGATCTCGCCGTTCTGCACCAGGCCCATCACGGCGTTGGCGTTGGCCTCCGGGTCCTGCGGTGCCAGTTCCGACCACAGCAGGGCGGCGTCGCGGATCTGCGCCGGCTGGCGCCCGTACCAGGCAATGCGCGTGGCGCGCGCGGCCAGCGCAGGGTCACGGGTGGCGCGCGCCTGCCGCAGGTAGGCGGCAAAGGCAGTGTCGAGTTGGCCGCGCTGGCCGGCCACTTCGGCAACCAGCAGGTCTCCCAGCGTCCCGGCCGACCAGGTGCTCACGGCCTCGGCCGGCGGTGCCGTGGCGGCAGCCGCGAGCGGGGCCGCCGGCGTGCCCGGGGACTGGCAGCCGGCAAGCAGCGCCAGGACCGGCATGGCCAGGAAGGCGGCGACGAGTAAGCCGGCGGACGGCCGGGCGGCTGGCTGCATGCGCTGGGTGACGGGCGGGGAGGGGAGGTCTTTCGATTCAAGCATGCCGTTCGTCAGGCGGGCAAGCCGCGTACATGCCGTGCACGGCTGGCGCCACGGGAGCGCGACGGGCGGCGCGTGATTTGTTTTCCGCGGGCCAATCCCGCAAAATCCGCGGCGATTTGCGTCGCCGTGGCGACGCCGCGCATTTTTCCCGCCTTTTCCCCGCATTCGATGGAAGGATCATGGCCCTGCTAGCGGTCGGCGTCAGTCATCGCACGGCACCCGTCGAGTTGCGCGAGCAACTCGCCGTGCCCGGCGAACGGCTGCCTGCCCTGCTGGCGGCGATGCGGGCGCAGCTCGGCGCTGATGAAGTGGCCATGCTGTCCACCTGCAACCGCACCGAGGTGTACCTGAGCCTGCCGGACGGCGACGTTCCGCCCGGCGAGCAGGCCCGGCGGGTGGTCGAATGGCTCGCCGTGCAGCAGCGGGTGGCCGGCGAGCGCCTGCAGGCGGCGCTGTATGCCCACGACGGCGACGAGGCCGTGCGCCACATGATGCGCGTCGCCAGCGGCCTCGATTCGCTGGTGCTCGGCGAGCCGCAGGTGTTCGGCCAGATGAAGGACGCCTACGCGGTGGCGCACCAGGCCGGCACGGTCGGCAAGAGCCTCGAGCGCTGCTTCCAGCAGGTGTTCGCGGTGGCCAAGAAGGTGCGCACCGAGACCGCCATCGGCGCCAACCCGGTGTCGGTGGCGTTTGCCGCCGTTTCGCTGGCGAAGCACCTGTTCAGCGACATCGGCGACACCCGCGCGCTGTTGATCGGTGCCGGCGAGATGATCGAGCTGGTGGCGCGCCACCTGGCCGAGAACGGCGTGCGCAGCCTGACCGTTGCCAACCGCACGCTGGAGCGCGCGCATGCGCTCGCCGACCGCCACGCCGGTCGCGCCATCACCATGGACGAGATTCCCTACGCGCTCGAGCAGGCCGACATGGTGATCTCCTGCACCGCGGCACAGGTGCCGGTGCTGGGCAAGGGAGCCGTCGAGCGCGCGCTGAAACGCCGTCGCCACCGGCCGCTGTTCCTGGTCGACCTCGCCGTGCCGCGCGATATCGAGCCGGAAGTAGCCGAACTCGACGACGTCTACCTGTATACCGTGGACGACCTGCAGGGCGTCATCGACAGCAACGTCAAGGCGCGCGAGGCCGCTGCCCGCGAGGCCGAGGCCATCGTCGCCGAGCGCAGCGCGCAGTTCCGCGTGCAGCAGCGCGAGCAGGGGGCGGCGGAGACGCTGCGCCTGGTGCGCGCGCGCGTGGAGGCACTGCGCGCCGCCGAACTGGAAAAGGCGCAGGCGGAAATCGCCCGCGGCGGTGATCCGGCCGAGGTCATGCAGCGCATGTCGCGCGCGCTGGTGAACAAGTTGCTGCACGACCCCAGCGTGGTGCTGCGCCAGGCCGCCGCCGATGGCCGCGAAGACCTGCTGGAGTTTGCCCGCGCGTTGTTCGCGGTTGGCGACGACGGCAGCAGCCCGCCCGGGGGCGACGCGTGAAGCCGTCGATCGCGCGCCGCCTGGAGCGGCTGGTGGAACGCCACGAGGAACTGTCGGGACTGCTGGCCGAACCGTCCATTGCCTCCGATGGCGACAGGTTCCGCCGTTACTCGGTCGAGTATTCCGAGCTCGAACCGGTGGTGGCCGGCTACCGCGCCTGGCGCAGCGCCCAGGACGAACTGGCCGCCGCCGAGCAGATGGCCGGCGAAAGCGACCCGGAAATGCGCGCGCTGGCCGCCGAGGAAGCGGACGCGCTGCGCGCGCGCCTGCCGGCACTCGAGGAAGAATTGCAGCGCCTGCTGGTGCCCAGGGATCCGCTCGACGGTGCCAACGTGTTCCTGGAGATCCGCGCCGCCGCCGGCGGCGACGAGGCGGCCATCTTCGCCGGCGACCTGTTCCGCATGTACTCGCGCTACGCCGCCAACCGTGGCTGGCAGGTGGAAGTGGTGAACAGCAGCGGCGGTGAATACGGCGGTTTCCGCGAGATCATCGCCCGCATCGCCGGTGCCGACGTTTACTCGCGGCTGAAGTTCGAGTCCGGCACCCACCGCGTGCAGCGCGTGCCGGCCACCGAGGCGCAGGGGCGCGTGCACACGTCCACCTGCACGGTAGCCGTGCTGGCCGAACCGCCGGAAGTCGAGGCGGTGGACATCCGCAAGGAAGACCTCAAGGTCGATACCTTCCGCTCCTCCGGCGCCGGCGGCCAGCACGTGAACGTGACCGAGAGCGCGATCCGCATTACCCACCTGCCCACCGGCATCGTGGTGGAATGCCAGGACGAGCGCAGCCAGCACAAGAACCGCGCGCGGGCGATGGCGTTGCTGGCCGCGAAACTGTTGTCCAGCGCGCAGGAAGCGCAGGCGCGCGATACCGCGCAGCAACGGCGCCTGCAGGTGGGCACCGGCGACCGCTCCGAGCGCATCCGCACCTACAACTTCCCGCAGGGGCGCATCACCGACCATCGCATCGAGTTGACGCTCTATCGCCTGGCCGAAACCATGGCCGGCGATCTCGACCCGGTGATCGATCCGCTGGTGCAGGAATACCAGGCCGACCAGCTCGCCGCGCTGGCGGAGTCCGCATGAGCAGCGTGCACGAGTTGCTGGTGTCGGCCGCCCGCCGGTTGACGCACTCGCCGTCGCCGAAGCTCGACGCCGAAGTGCTGATGATGCGCCTGCTGGGCGTGAATCGCGCCTGGCTGTACGCGCACCCGGAACAGTTGCTGGCACCGAAAGCGGCCGCGGCCTATGACACCCTCGTCGATGCACGCCAGCGCGGCATGCCGGTGGCCTATCTCACCGGCGAGCGCGAGTTCTTTGCGCGGGCCTTCCGCGTCACGCCGGACACCCTGATCCCTCGCCCGGACACCGAGCGGCTCATCGACGCCACGTTGCAGATGAAATTGCCCGAGCGCGCGCGCGTGCTCGACCTCGGTACCGGCAGCGGCGCCATCGCCATCACCCTGGCGCTGGAGTGCCCGGACTGGGACGTCACCGCCACCGATGCCAGCGAAGCGGCACTGGCGGTGGCGCGCGACAACGCCGCGCGCCTGGGCGCCTGCGTGCGCTTTGCCGCAGGCGACTGGTACGCCGCGGTGGGCGCCGACGAGCGCTTCGACCTGGTGATCAGCAACCCGCCCTACATCGCTCCCGACGACGCCCACCTTGGCGAGGGCGACCTGCGCTTCGAGCCGCGGCGCGCGCTGGTGGCCGCCGACGATGGCCTCGCCGACATCCGCTGCATCGTCGCCGGCGCGCGCGAGCGCCTGCTGCCCGGCGGCTGGCTGATCGTCGAGCACGGCTGGCAACAGGGCGAGGCGGTGCGCGCCATCGCCGCGGAAGCCGGCTTCGCGCCGGTCAAGACGCTGGATGACCTCGCCGGCAATCCGCGCGCGCTGCTGGCCGGCTGGCAGCAGCCTGACGACCCGGAGCACGCCCACCATGCCTGAGCTGCGCGACCTCGACGACGACGAACTGCTGCGCTACAGCCGGCAGATCATGCTGCCGGGCTTCGATGTCGCCGGCCAGGAGCGCCTGCTGGCGGCGCGCGTGCTGGTGGTAGGTGCCGGCGGGCTGGGCAGCCCGGTGTGCCTGTACCTGGCGGCCGCCGGCGTGGGCGAGTTGGTGATCGTCGACCATGACAGCGTCGATCTTTCCAACCTGCAGCGCCAGGTTGCCCACCGCACCGCGGACATCGGTCGTGCCAAGGCAGAAAGCGCTGCCGCTGCCGGGCAGGCCATCAACCCGCGCGTGACGTTGACGCCGCACGTGGCGCAAGCCGACGACGCGCTGCTGGCCGCGCTGGTGCCGGGCATGTCCTGCGTGGTGGATTGCTGCGACAACTTTGCCACACGCGCCGCCATCAACCGCGCCTGCCACGCCGCGCGCGTGCCGCTGGTGTCGGGCGCCGCGATTCGCATGGAAGGCCAGCTGGCGGTATTCGACTTCCGTCATGACGCGGCGCCGTGTTACGCCTGCCTTTACGGCGATACGGGCGGTGATGACGAAGGCTGCGTACGCAACGGCGTGATGGCGCCGCTGGTGGGCGTGGTGGGTTCGCTGCAGGCGCTGGCGGCGATCCGTCTGCTGGCCGGTTACGGCGAGTCTGCCCACGCGCGGCTGTCGCTGTTCGACGGCATGCGCAACGAGTGGCGCGCGCTGCGCATCAAGCCCGATCCGGCCTGCCCGGTGTGCGCGGCGCGCGCCTGAGCGGCGGGCGCGTCAGTCCAGCCCGACCGGGTTGGCCAGCTTCAGGAAGTTCTCGCTGATTTCGCCCAGGTAGCGGTACACCACCCGTGGCCGCTTGCCGGCATCCGCCGATAGTGCCGGTTGCACGAAGCGCCAGCGCGCCTCGATGCGGTCGATGGCCATGCGCTGCAGCGGGTTGGTGCGGTCGACCTGTTGCCGCCCGCCGGCCAGCGCGGTGTTGAATGCCTGCACTGCCTGCGTCAGCGACGGCATCCCCGCCTGCGGGCGTTGCTCGTCGAAATAACCGGTGGACAGCCGCGCGTAATGGGTGGCCAGCGACTCGGCGCCGACCGCGCCGCGCAGCATGGCCTCCTTGCGGTCCCCGTTGGCCTTGCCAATGGCGGCAGCCAGCGCTGCTTCCAGTGCCGGCATGGCGTTGTTGAGGTCGGTGGCGCGCTGGAAGGCGTTGAAGGCGCCGTTGTTGATGTACTTGCGGCGTTCGGTGCCGATCAGTTGCTGGATATCGCGCGTCACCAGCGCTTCCACGGGTTTCCAGGCGGCATCGATGGCCGTGACCTGTCGCGCGCGGGCGTTGTTGCCGTCGGCGGCGGCACGGGTGTCCGCCAGCGCCTTGCGGTAGTCGGCAATGCGCACCGGCAAGGTGTCGAGGTGCTCGCGGTCGGCATCCTCGGTGGTGGTGAGGTAAAAAGTACCGGCCATGCGGTACAGCGCGAGTTGCTGGTTGTAGAGGCCGGCCAGCCAGTTATCGGTGGCGGCGTGCAGGCAGGTGGACCCGAGCAGTACGGGCATCACCAGCAAAAGGCGAAGCAAACGCGACATGGCCATCCTCCGTTGGCGTGCGTTCCCGTGCGAGGAACGCGATTCCTTGGGGCGGATGGTGGCGGTATGCCGCGACCGGGGCAATGCGACGAAAGGCTGAGCGGCGCTCAGCGCACCGACAGGTCCACCACCTGCTTGTTCAGGCGCATGATGTGCCGCGCCATGTCCACCAGCAGCGACTGGATCATGGTCGGGTTGGAACGGATCAGCACCGCGAACTGGTCGCGCGGCACCTTCACCACGGCGCAGCGCGTCTTCGCCCGCACGGTGGCCGAGCGCGGCTGCTCGGTCAGCACCGCCAGCGCACCGATGATCTCGCCCTCGTTGATCTGCCCGACCACCACGTTGTCCACCAGCACTTCCGCTTCGCCCTCGAACAGGCTGAACACGTAGTCGGCGCGATCGCCCTGCTGGATGATCACCTCGCCGGGATTGAAGTACTGGAAGCCCGGCGTGGCCTGGGTCTCGCGGTCGGACAGCGAGGCGATGCAGCGCACCATCAGTGCCTGCTGGGTGAGCAGCAGCTTGGTCCAGGCGCGGGCGTTCTCGCGGTCGCCCAGCACGCCCTGCATGAACTGCAGGGTGTCGAAGCCGCTGAGCTTCACGGTGTCCTCGCTCTGGTAGTTGAGCACGGCGCTGGCGGCGGACGCCTGCAGACCGGCGTCCGGCAGCACGAGGTCGCCTTCCTCCAGCGTGTACAGGGCCTTGCGGTCGTAGGTGACCGTGAGGGTGCCGCTGTCGACGCGGTAGATGCGGTTGGGGTTCAGGCCGGCGGCGATGGCGTCGCGCGTGTTGGCCAGCAGCAGGGGCTGCGCATCGACCTTGGCGCGCTCGAGCAAGTCCTGCGCAAGCTTGCGGAACTGGCGCGACAGCGCCGCGAAACTGACATCCACCTCGGCCTGCGGAATCATCCCTTCAACCTCCCAGTTTGCGCAGCAGGATCTCGTTGACCTGCTGCGGATTCGCCTTGCCCTGCGATTCCTTCATGATCTGGCCGACGAAGAAGCCGAGCTTCTTCTTGCGCTTGGACTCGTCGGAGGCGCGGTAGTCCTCGACTTGCGCCGCGCTGGCGGCCAGCACCTTGTCCACGATCGCCTCGATGGCGCCAGAGTCGCTCACCTGCTTCAGGCCGCGCGCCTCGATGATGGCATCGGCCGTCGGGCCTTCGCCGTTCCACAGGGCGTCGAACACGGTCTTGGCCAGCTTCGAACTCAGGGTGCCGTCGGCGATGCGCGCCACCAGTCCGCCAATCTGCCCGGCGGCCACCGGGCTGTCCGTGATCTCCTTCTCATCGGCGTTCAGGCGGCCAAGCAGTTCGGAGATGGTCCAGTTGGCCACCAGCTTGGCGTTGGCGCTGCCGGCGGCCTGCACGGCGGTCTCGAAGAACTGCGCCAGGTCCTTGTCGCCGACCAGGCGGGCGGCGTCGTAGTCGCCCAGGCCGAACTCGGAAATGAAGCGGGCCCGCTTGGCCTCCGGCAGCTCCGGCAGGGCGCGGAGCACCTCCTCGATGAAGGCCTCGCTGACCACTACCGGCAGCAGGTCCGGGTCCGGGAAGTAGCGGTAGTCGTTGGCCTCTTCCTTGGTGCGCATGGCGCGCGTGGTGTTGGTGGCCGGGTCGTAGAGCACCGTGGCCTGCTGGATCTTGCGGCCGGATTCCAGTTGCTCGACCTGCCACTCCACCTCGGCGTTGATCGCCTTCTCGATGAAGCGGAACGAGTTGACGTTCTTGATCTCGCGGCGGGTGCCGAATGCTTCGGTGCCCTTCGGACGGATCGACACGTTGCAGTCGCAGCGCATCGAGCCCTCGTTCATGTTGCCGTCGGAAATGCCCAGGTAGCGGATCAGCGCGTGGATGGCGCGCGCGTAGGCCACCGCTTCCTTCGCGTTGCGCATGTCCGGCTCGGACACGATTTCCAGCAGCGGCGTGCCGGCGCGGTTGAGGTCGATGCCGGACATGCCCTGGAAGTCCTCGTGCAGCGACTTGCCGGCGTCTTCCTCGAGGTGCGCGCGCGTCACGCCGATGCGCTTGACGGTGCCGTCGTCGAGGGTGATGTCAACGTGGCCCTTGCCCACGATCGGCAGCTCGTACTGCGAGATCTGGTAGCCCTTGGGCAGGTCCGGGTAGAAGTAGTTCTTGCGCGCGAACACGCTCTTGCGGCCGATCTCGGCATCGATGCCGAGGCCGAAGCGCACCGCCATCTTCACCGCCTCGGCGTTGAGCACCGGCAGTACGCCGGGCATGCCGAGGTCGACCAGCGACGCCTGCGTGTTCGGCTCGGCGCCGAAAGCCGTCGGCGAGCCGGAGAAGATTTTCGATTGCGTGGCGAGCTGGACATGCACTTCCAGGCCGATCACCACGTCCCAGTCACTGGCCCAGCTCATGCGTAAGCCTCCGGAATGCGCGTATGCCAACCGGTTTCCTGCTGGTAGCGGTGCGCCACGTTGAGCAGTTTCCCTTCGCTGAAGTAGTTGCCGATCAGTTGCAGGCCCACCGGCAGGCCGCCGTCGAAGCCGCACGGTACCGACATGCCCGGCACGCCGGCGAGGTTCACCGCCAGCGTGTAGATGTCGGCGAGGTACATGGCCAGCGGGTCGCTCGTTTTCTCGCCGAGGCGGAAGGCGGTGGTCGGCGACACCGGGCCGGCGATCACGTCCACGTCGCGGAACGCGCGCACGAAGTCGTCGCGGATCAGGCGGCGCACCTGTTGCGCCTTCAGGTAGTAGGCGTCGTAGTAGCCGGCTGACAGCGCGTAGGTGCCGACCAGGATGCGGCGCTTCACTTCCGCGCCGAAGCCCTCGCTGCGCGAGCGCTCGTACAGGTCGGTGAGATCCTGCGGGTTGGCGCAGCGGTGGCCGAAGCGCACGCCGTCGTAGCGCGACAGGTTCGACGAGGCTTCCGCCGGCGCGATCACGTAGTAGGCCGGTACCGACAGGTCGAGGTTCGGCAGGTCCACGTCGATCACGCGGGCGCCGAGCTTCTCCAGCACGGCGATCGCCTCGCGCACGCAGCGCTCGGTGCCGGCGTCGAGGCCGGCACCGAAGAACTGCTTCGGCAGACCGATGCGCAGGCCCTGCAGGCCGTCGCCGAGCGTGGCGGTGTAGTCCGGCACCGGCTCGGCCAGCGAGGTGGAGTCGCGCGGGTCATGGCCGCTCATGGCGCTGAGCAGCAGGGCGCAGTCCTCGGCGGTCTGCGCCATCGGGCCGCCCTGGTCCAGCGAGGAGGCGTAGGCAATCATCCCCCAGCGCGACACCCGCCCGTAGGTGGGCTTGATGCCGGTGAGGTTGCACAGGGCGGCCGGCTGGCGGATGGAGCCGCCGGTGTCGGTGCCGGTGGCAGCCGGGGCGAGGCGGGCAGCGACCGCCGCGGCGGAGCCGCCCGAGGAGCCGCCCGGCACGCGGGTGGTGTCCCAGGGGTTCTTCACCGGGCCATAGAAGCTGGTCTCGTTGGACGAGCCCATGGCGAACTCGTCCATGTTGGTCTTGCCGAGCATGACCATGCCGGCGGCGGCCAGGCGGGCGGTCACCGCCGACTCGTAGGGGCTGACGAAGTTGTCGAGCATCCGCGAGCCGCAACTGGTGCGTACCCCGGTGGTGCAGAAGATGTCCTTGTGCGCCAGCGGCAGCCCCAGCAGGGGGCCGGCTTCGCCGGCGGAGCGCCGTTTATCGGCCTCTGCGGCCGAAGTAAGTGCTGACTCAGTGGTGACCGTGATGAAGCTGTTCAGCCCCGGGTCGTGGGCGGCGATGCGGTCGAGGAAATGGCGGGTGAGCTCGACGCTCGAATGGCGGCGCTCGGCGAGGCCGCGCGACAGGGCGGCCAGGGTCTGGCGGTGCATCGGGGGCCTCACTCGATCACTTTGGGCACGAGGAACAGGCCGTTTTCGACGGCCGGGGCCACGCGCTGGTAGTCATCGCGACGGTCGGTCTCGGTGACCAGGTCGGCGCGCAGGGGCTGGGTGGCGTCCAGCGGGTGTGCCAGCGGTTCGACCCCGGCGGTGTCGACCGCCTGCAGGCGGTCGACCATGCCGAGGATGCTGGTGAGGCGCGCGGTCACCTCGGCGCGCTCGCGCTCGGTGACGCTCAGGCGCGCCAGGTGGGCAATCTTTTCCACGTCGCTTTCGGTCAGCGCCATGTCGGGCTCCGTCGGGGTCGGCTGTGTAACGGATCGTGTACGGCTGGTGCTCGTCTACGCCAATCTTCGGATGCGCGGAACTGTGCGCTATGTCCGGGATTTCGCGGGGTTTTCGCGTGCTGCGTCCTTGCCCGGCCGGGGGCGGCGTTGCTACAGTTGCCGCCTTCGAATACAGGGGTTTGGCCTGGCGCGCGCCTGCAGGTCCACTCCCGGTTCAACCCCCATTCCAGGCCAGCGCAAGGTTGCCCCGCTGACATGAAATTCCTGAAGAATCTCCGGAGGGCGTTTTCCACCGATCTGTCGATCGACCTGGGAACGGCCAACACGCTCATCTACGTCCGCGACCGCGGGATTGTATTGGATGAGCCTTCCGTTGTCGCCATTCGCCACAACGGCAACCAGAAGAGCGTCATCGAAGTGGGTACTGCAGCCAAGCGCATGCTGGGCCGCACCCCCGGCAACATCACCGCGGTGCGCCCGCTCAAGGACGGCGTGATCGCCGACTTCGAGGTCACCGAGCAGATGCTGCAGCACTTCATCAAGAAAGTGCACGACCGCGGCATCTTCCCGCCGAGCCCGCGCGTGATCGTGTCGGTGCCGTACAAGTCCACGCTGGTCGAGCAGCGCGCCATCCGCGATGCCGCCGAGGGCGCCGGCGCCAGCCAGGTGGAACTCATCTACGAACCGATGGCCGCAGCCGTCGGCGCCGGCCTGCCGGTGGCCGAGGCGTCGGGCTCCATGGTCGTCGACATCGGTGGCGGCACCACCGAGATCGCCATCATCGCGCTCAACGGCATCGTGCACGGTGATTCCGTGAAGATCGGCGGCGACCGTTTCGACGAAGCCATCGTTGCCTTCGTGCGTCGCCAGTACGGCTCGCTGATCGGCGAGGCCACCGCCGAGCGTATCAAGCAGGAAATCGGCAGCGCGTTCCCGTCCGACGAGCTGCGCGAGATCGACGTGCGTGGCCGCAACCTCGCCGAGGGCGTGCCGCGGAGCTTCACGCTCAACAGCGAGGAAATCCTCGAGGCCCTGCAGGAGCCGCTCACCGGCATCGTCAACGCGGTGAAGAACGTGCTGGAAGCCTGTCCGCCGGAACTGGCGTCGGACATCGCGCTGCGCGGCATCGTGCTCACCGGCGGCGGCGCGCTGTTGCGCGACCTCGACAAGCTGATCTCGGAAGAGACCGGCCTGCCGGTGGTGGTGGCGGAAGACCCGCTGACCTGCGTCGCGCGCGGCGGCGGCAAGGCGCTCGAGTTGCTCGACACCCCCGGGTTCGAACTGCTCGTCATCTGATCGACATGCTGTGATCCCGCGGGCGGCTCCATGGCCGCCCGTTTCATTCCCGCCGCAGGCAGGAGAGCGCGTCACCCATGGCCAAGACGCTGTTCGCCGACGAACCGGATTCCGGTTACCGCCTGCTGGTCGCCGTGCTGGTGGCGGCCGCGCTGGTGTTCGTCGACGTGCGCCTGGACTGGCTCGATCCCGTGCGCAGCATGTTGTCGCGCGCCACCGAACCCATGATCACCGCCGCGGACCTGCCCCGTCGCGCCGTGCAAGGCATCGGGGAGCTCTTCGCCACGCGTGCCGCGCTGCAGGAAGACAACGCGCGGCTGGCGCAGGAAAACCTCGTGCTGCAGCGACACGTGCAACGCCTTGCCGTGCTCACCGCCGAAAACGCGCGCCTGCGTGAACTGCTCAACTCGTCCGCGCTGCTCGATTCCAGCGTGCTGGTTGCCGAGATCATCGGTACCGATCCTGACCCGTCGCGCCTCGAAGTCATCATCGACAAGGGCACGGACAGCGGCCTCTACGTCGGCCAGCCGGTGCTCGACGCCAACGGCATCATCGGCCAGATCATCGCCGTGGGGCCGAGCCAGTCGCGGATCATCCTGGTCACCGATTCGCGCCACGGACTGCCGGTGGAGATCAACCGCAACGGCGTGCGCAGCATTGCCGCCGGCATCGGCCGTCCCGGCCACCTGTCGCTGCAGTACCTGCCCATCACCGCCGACGTGCGCCAGGGCGACCTGCTCGTCAGTTCCGGGCTGGGCGGGATCTTCCCGCGCGGCTACCCGGTCGGTCGCGTCGCCAGCGTGGTCAAGGACCCGCAGGAGACCTTCATGACCGTCGACGTCATCCCCAGCGCCGCCACCGACCGCGCGCGACACGTGCTGCTGGTGTTCGCGCAGCAGGAACTGCAGGCCACCCTCATGCAGCAACAGGCGGTTGCACCGGTTGTGCCCGCGCCCGCCGCGCAGGAGTCGTCGCCATGAGGAACGGTCGTCGCGGCACCTGGCTGGTGGTGTTGTGCATGCTGGCGTCGCTGCTGCTGGCAGTGATGCCGTTGCCGGAGGTGCTCGACTGGCTGCGCCCGTCATTCGCGCTGCTGGCCATCGTCTACTGGGCGGCGGCGTTGCCGGAGCGCTTCGGGACTTGGACGGGGTTCTGGGTCGGTCTGTTCATGGACGTGTTGCGCGGCACGCCGCTGGGCATGCATGCGCTGGCGTTCAGCGTGGTCGGCTTCGGTGCCAGCCAGCTGGCGGCGCGCATGAAGGTCTATCCCATGCCGCAACAGGTCGGCGCCGTGCTGTTGCTGTGCCTCGGCGCGCTGGGCGTCACGCGTTTCGTGGCGAGCCTTGCCGGCGTGCAGGTGCCGGTATTCTGGGCAGCCCTGCTGCCGGTTCTGGTGACCGCGGCGCTGTGGCCCTGGGCGTTCGCCCTGCAGGATCGCCTGCGTCGCGTATTCAACGTGCATTGATGACCGTGGCGCAGCCCGACCTCGTCCTTGCCTCCGCCTCCCCGCGCCGCAGCGAGTTGCTGGCGCAGGCGGGCGTGCGCTACGTGGTGCAGGTTGCCGGCGTGGATGAAACCCTGCGCGACGGCGAGGCGCCGGCCGACTACGTCGAGCGGCTGGCGCGCGCCAAGGCAGTGGCGGTCCTGCCGCAGGCCGGCACGTTGCCGGTGCTGGGTGCCGACACCACGGTGGTGGTCGACGACGAGATCCTCGGCAAGCCCGCCGATGCCGCCGATGCCGCGCGCATGCTCGCGCGCCTGTCGGGGCGCGAACATCGCGTACTGACTGCCGTGGCGGTGTGCCGCGGCAGCGAGATCCTCTCGCGCACCAGCGAAACGCGGGTGTGGTTCCGCCGCCTCGATGACCGGCTGATCGCCCGCTACGTGGCAACCGGCGAACCGCTGGACAAGGCCGGCGCCTATGGCATCCAGGGGTTGGGCGGCACGCTGGTGACCCGCATCGACGGCAGTTACACGGGCGTGGTCGGCTTGCCGCTGGCGGAAACCGTCGCACTGCTCGAGGCCTTCGGCGTGCCGTGCTGGCACCGGCCAGCGGTCGACGCGACGTGACTGAACAGCATCTGGCCGCAGCGCAATGAACGCAAACGACCGTCGCCGCCGCCTCCTCGATCGACTGGTCACCATCGGCTGGATTTCCGGCGCGGTGGCGATCGTGCTGGTCGCGTTGTACGTGGTGCTCGCCGGCCAGCTGCTCTCGCTGCTGGAAAAGCAGCGCGCTGACGTCGCCGCCTGGACCGGCCAGCAACTGGACCTGCGCGTCGAGATCGATGCCATCGAAGGCAACATGCGCCTGCTGACGCCGGTGGTGCGCCTGCGCGGCGTGCGTCTGTTCGTGAAGGACACGCCGGAGGCGCCGGCGCTGGCAGCACCGGCGATCGACCTGGAAGTGGCGCCGTTCCGCTCGCTGCTTGCGCGCCGCCCGGTGCTGGACCTGCTGCGCATCGAGGGCATCGACCTGACGCTGGTGCAGGACGAGGACGGCCGCTTCCGCGTCAAGGGCATGCCGTTCAAGGTCAACGATCCGCTGGCTGCCGAACGTCTCCGGCAGGCGCTCGCCGTGGTCTATCGGCAGCGCGATATCGTCGTCGAGCGTGCGCGGGTGGTGGTGGAAAGCGAACGGCTGCCGGTGACCGCGATCGAGGACATCCGCCTGCACATGCACAACGAGGGCGACCGGCATGCCATCGGCGGCCGTGCCACGCTGCTCGGCCCTTCGCGTGTGCCGGCCAGTTTCGTGCTGCAGTTCGACGGTTCGCCGGTGCTGCCGGCGGAACTGGTCGCCGCCCTGTACCTGCGGGTATCGCCGTCGTCGCTGGAGGGCTGGCTGCCGCGCCGCGATGCCGGCGAGCTGTGGATCGACGCCCTGTCGGGCGGTGGCGAGGCCTGGCTGCAACTGCGGGATGCGCGTGTCATGGCGCTGACCTCGCGCGTGCAGATCGACAGCCTGGCCGTGAGCCTGGCGGACGGGCGGAAGGTGGAAGGCCTGCTCGGCGCCAGCGCCCGTGTGCGCTGGCAGCCGTTGGCCGATGGTTGGCAGCTGGCGCTGGACGGCCTCGGCTTCCGTCGCCAGGGCCAGGCATGGCCGGAGTCGAGTGGCGCGCTGGAGTGGCGCCGCGACGCCGAGGGCCGGCGCCGGGTGCGCGTCGCGCTGTCTGCCGGCAGCCTGCCGATGCTGGCGGGGTTTGCCGACCTGTTACCGCCGGACCGCGTGGACCTCGGGCGCCTGGCCCGTATCGCCCCGCAGGGCCAGTTGCGCGACCTGCGCTTTGCCTGGGACGAGCCTGCGGAACCGGCTGCCCGCTGGCGCCTTGCCGCCGGCTTCACGCAACTCGCCGTGCAGGCGGACGGTGCACTGCCGGGACTGTCGGGTGTTGGTGGTCGTATCGAGCTGCAGCCGGATGCCGGCATGGCGAGCGTGGCCGTGAGCGACGGCCAGCTCGTCCTGCCGCAGGTCTTCACGTCGCCGCTGCCGTTGGCCGAGGGTGCACTGCGCATCGTGTGGCGCCGGCAGCCGGACGGCGGCTGGCAGCTGGCGAGCAACCGCTTCACGCTGCGCAACGCCGACGCACGCGCCAGTGGTTTGCTGACCCTGCAACTGCCGCCCGGCGACGCATCGCCGCGGCTGCAGCTGCTTGGCCTCATCGAGGACGGCAACCCCGCCGCCACGCCGCGCTACCTGCCGCTGGCGGTCAGTGATGGCCTGCGCGAATGGTTGACGAGCGCACTTGGCGCCGGCCGGCTCACGCGCGGCTCGTTCCTGTTCGACGGACCGGTGCGACGCGAAGCCTCGACGCAATCCGGGCGTACCTTCCAGATGCGTTACGAGGGCAGTGGCCTGTCGCTGGCGTTCCTGCCGGAATGGCCGCGCCTCGAGAGTGCCGATGCGGACGTGCTCATCGACGGCGGCCACGTGGTCGCGCGCGCCCGCCAGGCACGCCTGCTCGACAGCCAGCTCGGCGATATCACGGTCGCCGTCACGCCGCGTGACAGGGCGCCGTCGCAACTTGACGTGCAGGCGCAGGTGAACGGCGACCTGGCCGACATGTTCCGCCTGTTCCGCGATACGCCGTTGCGCTCGGCGGTGCCTGCCGAGTTGCTGCGCTGGGACGGCAACGGGCGACTCGATGCGCAGGTGCGCGTGGTCACTGCACTGGGTGGCAGTGCGGCGCCACACGTGACGGCGTCGGGGAACGTTGCCGGTGCCACCCTGACATCAACCGCACATGCACTGGAAATCAGCGATGTTTCCGGTGCGCTGCGTTTTGACAGCAAGGACGGGTTCTCCGGCCAGGACATGCGCGGCACGGCGCTCGGCAGTGCCCTCGCCGGAACGGCCCGAACCTCGGTCATCGACGGTCGCCAGCAGACGGTGGTCGACCTGCGCGGACGGTTGCGCATGCAGCCGGTCAACGCCTGGCTGAAGTTGCCGGCGCTGGACGTGTTGCGTGGTGAAGCGGAGTCCGCGCTCACCTTGCGCTTCGACACGGCGCGCGGCGGTGATTCCCGGCTCGAATTGCGCAGTGACCTGCGCGGCATTTCCTCCACGGCGCCGGCGCCGCTGGCCAAGCCGGCGGACGCGGCCGTCGACACGCGTTTTTCCTACACGCTGGGCACCGACAAACCGCGCCTGACGTTGAACTACGGGCGCGCGCTTGCCGCCGACCTGGTGTTGTCGGACGGCGCGCCGGTATCCGGCGCCGTGGCGCTGGGCAATGCGCGACTGGCGCCGAACGCTGGCGCCGGCATTGTCATCGAGGGCAGTGCGCCGTCGCTGGTGATCGGTGACTGGCTGGCGTTTGTCGGCCGCCTGGCTGGCGGGGCGGCGGCGCCGGCCGGTGACTTCTCGCTGTCGCGTGCCGTCGCCGGCATGACGTCCATGGGTGAGCGCCTGCAGCGCATCAACGTCAGCGCCACGCGCATGGACGTCGGCGGCGGCCTGTTGCTGGATGACGCGACATTGGGCTTCGCGCGCGAACCGGCCGGCTGGTTGCTGCGCGTGGACAGCGACCAGTTGCGTGGCCAGGCGCTGCTGCCCGACGGGTACCAGGAGCGCGGCGACAAGCCGCTGGTGCTGCAGTTGGACGCCATCAACCTGCCGGCGACAACCGCGGCGCGCCTGGGTGTCGGGCCGGCGCTGTCGCCCGCGTCGCTGCCGCGCATGGCCGTGGCGATCAACGCCGTGCGGGTCGGCGCGGAAGACTACGGCAGCTGGTCTTTCGAGGTGGTGCCGGACGGCCAGCAGGCATTGCTGCGCGATGTGCACGGGGCCTGGCGCGCGCTGGACATCCAGGGGGAAGGCGCGTGGTTCCCGGTCGCCGGTGGCAGCCGCACGCGCTTCGCGGGTGCCGCGACGGCCGACGACCTGGCGCGGGTCAGCGAAGCGTTCGGTTTCGCACCGAACCTCAGTTCCGAGCAGGCCAGGGCCGACTTCGACCTGTCCTGGTCCGGTCGCCCGACCGATTTCGACCCGCTGCGTGCCGCCGGCACCGTCGCGCTCGATTTTCGCGCCGGGCGTTTCGTTACCGGCTCGGCCCGCTCGCAGGCACTGCGTGCACTCGGTGTTTTCAACGTCAACACCTGGCAGCGGCGCATGAAGTTCGACTTCACCGACCTGTACAGGAAGGGCGTTGCCTTCGACACGCTGACCGGCAAGCTCGCACTCGAGGGTGGCCGGGTCTCGACGCAGGACCTGGTGGTCAAGGGCCCGTCGGCGATGTTCGAACTGTCCGGTACCGCTGACCTTGCCTCCGACACGCTGGACACCCGGCTGCGTGTCACCCTCCCGCTCAACAGCAACCTGTATGTCGGTTGCCTGGCGGGCCTGGCCGCTTGCGCCGGCATCGTCGCCTTCGAACAGTTGTGGGGCGATCGCCTGGAAAAGATGACTACGCTGGCCTATGACGTCAGCGGCAACTGGAACGACCCGCAGGTGCGCCAGGTGGAAGGCGCGCCCGCACCCGCCAGGAAGGACTAGCCTGATGCAGGACGTGAGCGTTGCCGTGGTGCAGATGGTCAGTGGTCGCGACCCTGCGCGGAATCTTGCCGCGACGGCGCGCCTGGTCGGCGAAGCCGCTGCCGCCGGTGCGCGGCTGGTGGTGTTGCCGGAAAACTTCGCGGTGTTCAGTGCTGCCGACGTGCAGGCGCTGGCCGAGGACTTCGGCGATCCGGCGGCCCCCTTCCAGGCCTTCCTGGCACGGCAGGCGCGCCAGCACGGCATCTGGCTGGTGGGTGGATCGATACCGGTCCGCGGCGCCGGCGGCGACGCGGACCCGCGCGTGTATTCCGCTTGCCTGGTCTTCGCGCCCGACGGCACGTGCGCCGCGCGCTACGACAAGCTGCACCTGTTCGACGTGGACGTGGGCGACGCGCAGGGACGCTACCGCGAGTCGGAGCGCTTCCGGCCCGGCGATGCCGTGGTGGTGGTCGACACGCCGTTCGCACGCGTGGGCCTCGCCATCTGCTACGACCTGCGTTTCCCCGAACTGTTTCGCGCCATGGTCGACCGCGGCGCCGAGATCATCGTGCTGCCCAGCGCGTTCACCCGCGTGACCGGCGAGGCGCACTGGGACGTGCTGGTGCGGGCGCGCGCCATCGAGAACGGTTGTTTCCTGCTGGCCGCCGGGCAGGGCGGTCGCCACGACGAGCGTCGCGAGACCTTTGGCCACAGCATGATCGTCGATCCCTGGGGGCGCGTGCTGGCCGGCATCGACAGCGGCGAGGGCATCGCCGTGGCGAGCCTCGAGGCCGGCGGCCTTGCCGATGTGCGCGCCCGTCTGCCTTCGCTCGCGCATCGCCGCCTGCAATGCGATACAACACCCGGACCCGCGGGCGCCGCAGCGCCCGCCAAACCGCATTCCGACGAGGTTTCCCCATGACCCATGCATTGGCGATTGCCGAACGCGAACTGCTGGCGCCCGCCAACCTCGATCGCGCCGCGCTGGCGCGCGTGCTCGATGGCATGCTCGGCCGCGACATCGACCTGGCCGACCTGTACTTCCAGTGGAGCCGCCACGAGTCGTGGTTGCTGGAGGACGGCATCGTCAAGGAAGGCTCGCACGGCATCGAGCAGGGCGTGGGCGTGCGTGCCATCAGCGGCGAGAAGACCGGCTTCGCCTATTCCGACAGCATCCTGTTGCCGGACCTGGCGCGCGCCGCGTCGGCGGCGCAGGGTATCGCCCGCGCCGGGCAGCAAAAGCGCGTGCCGGTTTTCGCCGAACGCCATGCCTCGCCGCTGTACATCGCCGCCAACCCGCTCGACGTGCTGGCCGGCCCGGAAAAGATCGAACTGCTGCGCCGCCTCGATGCCGAGGCGCGCGCGCTGGATCCGCGCATCACCCAGGTGCAGGTGTCGCTGGCCGGCGAGCACGAGGTGATGCTGGTCGCCGCCAGCGACGGTGCCCTGGCCGCCGACGTGCGTCCGCTGGTGCGCCTGAACGTGTCGGTGCTCGCCGAGCACAACGGTCGTCGCGAGCGCGGCTCGTCCGGCGGCGGTGGCCGGGTGGATTACCGCTGGTTCCTCGAGGGTTACCGCGCTTCTTCGTACGTGCGCGAGGCGGTGCGCTTGGCGTTGCTCAACCTCGAGGCGGTACCGGCGCCGGCCGGGCGCATGCCGGTGGTGCTCGGCCCCGGCTGGCCGGGCGTGCTGCTGCACGAGGCGGTGGGCCACGGCCTGGAAGGCGACTTCAACCGCAAGGGCTCGTCGATGTACGCCGGCCGCATGGGTCAGCAGGTGGCGTCGCCGCTGTGCACCATCGTCGATGACGGCACCATGGCCAACCGTCGCGGTTCGCTGTCCGTGGATGACGAGGGCACCCCGACGCAGCGCACCGAGCTGATCGAGAACGGCATCCTCACCGGCTACATGCAGGACAAGATGAACGCGCGCCTGATGGGCGTTGCTGCCACCGGCAACGGCCGCCGCGAGTCCTACGCGCACCTGCCGATGCCGCGCATGACCAACACCTACATGCTGGCCGGCGAATCGGATCCGGCGGACATCATCCGCTCGGTGAAGAAGGGCATCTTCGCCGCCAACTTCGGTGGCGGCCAGGTGGACATCACCAGCGGCAAGTTCGTGTTCAGCACCACCGAGGCCTACCTCATCGAGGACGGCAAGGTGACGCGCCCGGTGAAGGGCGCCACGCTGATCGGCAATGGCCCGGAGGTGATGAACCGCGTGTCGATGGTGGGTAACGACCTGGCGCTCGACGGCGGCGTGGGGACCTGCGGCAAGGAAGGGCAGAGCGTGCCGGTCGGTGTCGGCCAGCCGACGCTGCTGATCGACGAGATCGTCGTCGGCGGCACCGGCGGTTAATCCGCGGCGGACCCGTCGCGGTCGGGGGCATGGCCCCTCTCTACCCGCGCTTCCTGTAGAGAGGGGGCCATGCCCCCGACCCCCCCCCTGTTTCACGGGGCTTTGCACCCGCCTTCGCGTTGGCGAGAATCCCCCCGTCGAACGCCTCCGGAACCCCACGATGCGTCATCCCCGTTTCCTTGCCCTGGCGGCCTTGCTGTCACTGGGCCTGATGCCCGCCATGTCCGCCGGATCCGACCGTATCGGTTCGCGCCTGACCTTCCTGCTGGTCCCCGGCGTCAGCACCCAGGAAGACGTGCGTCTGCTGATGGGCGATCCCGCTGACAAGACCCGGCTCACGGTCGCCAAGATCCAGAAGCGCTGGCGCGAAGGCGCCAAGGCCCGGATGCTGCCCTGCGCGCGACCCGGGCGCGACGACATTGACGTCTGGTATTTCGATACCTACGAATACCTGCCGCACAACCAGAAGCGCACGAAGAACCACGAGGGCGCCTACATCGCCTTCAACGAGGACGGCCGTGTCTGTGCCGCCATCGAGCCGGGGTACCTGTGGTGGTGAATCAACGAATCCTTGCGCGCGCGAGCATGCTCGGCGGGCTGCTGGCCGCGCTGTCGATCGTCGCGCCGGCACGTGCCGACACCTTCGACAACTACATGAACTCGATCACCCGCCAGCAGATCGAGTCGATGGGCGAGCGGGCGCGGGCCAATGCGCCGGACGGCACGCTGAAGATCTCGCCGGTCGGGAAGCCCGGTTTCATCCGCGAACTCGAGCGGCGCGCACAGGAGCAGCGCGACGCCGCCGCCATGTCGGCGCAGGCCTATTCCGACTGGATCGATCGCAAGTGGGCGGCCGAGAATGCCCAGCAGGATGCGCGCAATGTCGAGAAGTCGCAGCAGGTCGAGCAGGCGCGCCGCGAGCACAAGGCGCGCATCGACGCCTGGCTGGCGGCGCTGCCGCAGGACAAGACGATGTCGGTCGCCGATTTCGAGCAACTGATCGCGCTGTCGACGCCGGATGCCGAGTTCATGATGCGTGCCGTCGATGCGGCCTACCAGCAGTACCCGCGCGAGTTCATCCTCGCGAAGGCGGTGATGATGCTCACCTGGCAGCCGCGCATGAACGCCTGCGGCGTGCTGACCTACCCGCGCCGTTACACGCAGTCGGTCGAGGAATACCCGGAGATTGAGTACCGCGCCAGCCAGCCGATGCGGGCGCGCGACTACCTGCGCGGCGCCATGCTCACCGGCAACCCGGTCGACCTCGCGCTGGCCTGCGCCATCGGCCAGGCCACCGTGGACCGCTACGAGGATTACTTCTGGCGGGGGTGGTACCAGGACCCGGAGATGCTGGCGGCCTACAAGCGCTGGCTCGCGCCGCAGATGGCGGCCTGCGCTACCGGACTGCCCGAGGGGCACGCGTTCCGGGAAGGCCTGTTCGAACCGATGCGGGCGCGCTACGCACCCGACCGGTCGCGCCTCAACACCGTGATGCTGCTGTCGCTGGTGGACCGGGCCAACTGGCGCGACGTCACCGATTACCGTGACGCCGCGGCGATCCGGCGTGCGTTTGATCGCGGGGTCGAGCGCATCAACGCCTTCAAGGCGCAGGGCTGGTCGGGTTGCTACGACCTCTGAGGGGCGCGAATGCGGTCGGGGGCATGTCCCCCTCTCTACCTGCTCGTTGTAGAGAGGGGGCCATGCCCCCGACCTCCTCAGACGCCCATCACTTCCTTGAGGAACTGGAACAGCTTCTGGTAGTTGGCGCTCTTCGGGATGTTGCCCGGCGGCGTGCCGGCTTCCTGCAGCTTCACCAGCTCCTCGCGCTCCTTGCGGGCGTTGCGCAGCAACTGGCGCAGGTGCGTCACGTCGCAGTCGGTGTGCTCGGCGATGAATGCCTGGACTGCCTCATCGTCGGTCATCAACGCATCGCGCATGCGTTCCACCCGCGCCAGACGGCTGGGGTCGGTGATGATCTCGTAGGCCTCGCGCACTTCCTCGCCGTTACCTTCGCGCAGGATGCGGCCGATGTACTGGATGTGGCGCCGCTTGGCCTCCCAGCTGCGGACCTTCTTCCAGTCGGCTACCGCCTGCAGCATGCGCTCGTCCAGCGGCAGTTTCGCCAGCGTGGCGGCCGGCAGTTCCAGCAGCATCTCGCCGAAGTCCTGCAGGTCGTGCATCTGCTTCTTGCGCTTGGTCTTGCTGATCCGTTCGTCGGGCAGCGGCGGGATTTCGTTGCTCATGGGGCGGCGGGCAGGCGGGTTTCGACGGGAAAATGGGTGGGTGCTAACATCGGCGCGATCATACCAGATGCCGCCCGGGCTTCCCGGCCGGCGCCGATGGAGTCCCCCCGTTGAACACCCCTGCCGCAGACGACACCCCGATCCTCGACGACAAGCCCCGCCTCGAATCCCTGGTCCAGCAGATCCTCGACGAGGCCCGTGCCCAGGGGGCAAGTGCCGCCGAGGTGGGGGTGAGCGCCGAGCGCGGCCTGTCGCTGTCGGTGCGCATGGGTGAAGTCGAGACCGTGGAGTTCACCCGCAGCGGCGGCTTCGGCATCACCGTCTATGCCGGCCAGCGCAAGGGCCACGCCAGCACCTCCGACACCCGCCCGCAGGCCATCCGCGAGGCGGTGGCGGCGGCGCTGGAAATCGCCCGCCATACCTCCGAGGATCCGTTTGCCGGGCTGGCGGCGCCGGAGCAGCTGGCGCGCGACATTCCCGACCTCGATCTTTACCACCCGTGGCACATCGACGCCGATGCCGCCGCCAACCTCGCCCGCGAATGCGAGGAGGCCGGCCGCGCGGTGGACAACCGCATCGTCAATTCCGAGGGCGCGACGGTGAACACCCACGAGGTGTACCGCGTTTATGCCAACTCCAACGGTTTCTTCGCCGGCTACCCGGGCACCCGCCATGGCCTGTCGTGCGTGCTGATCGCGCGCGACGGCGACGACATGCAGCGTGACTACTGGTACGACAGCAACCGCGATGCCAGTGCGCTGGCCGGGCCCGGCGTGATCGGCCGCAAGGCCGGCGCGCGCACCGTGGCGCGCCTCGGCGCGCAGCCGATCGCCACCGGGCAGATGCCTGTACTGTTCGCGCCGGAAATCGCCACCTCGCTCATCGGGCACCTGCTGTCGGCGATCTCCGGTGGCGCGCTGTATCGCCGCTCCTCGTTCCTGCTCGACAAGCTCGGCGAGCAATTGTTCCCCTCGTGGCTGCAGATCGAGGAAAAGCCGCGCCTGCCGCGCCATTCCGGCAGCGCCGCCTTCGACGGCGACGGCCTGCCCACCTGCGACAAGCACTTCATCCGTGACGGCGTGCTGGCCAGTTACATGCTGGGCCTGTACGCGTCGCGCAAACTCGGCATGGCGCCCACCGGCAACGGTAGCGGCGCGCACAACGTGTTCGTCACCGGCACCGGCGAAACCTTCGATGCGCTGCTGGCGAAGATGGGCGATGGCATCGTCGTCACCGAGTTGCTCGGGCATGGCGTCAATCTCGTTACCGGCGACTACTCGCGCGGTGCCGCCGGCTTCGCGGTGCGCAACGGCCGCATCGCCCACCCGGTCTCGGGCATCACCATCGCCGGCAACCTGCGCGACATGTTCCGCGACCTCGCGGCGGTGGGTGGCGACGCCGATCCGCGTGGCAACGTGCATGTCGGCTCGATACTGCTGCCGTCGATGATGGTCGCGGCGGAGGGCTGACGCATGTCCGGCCAGGCGGCGATCAGCTTCGGCATCGTGCGCGAACTGCCGTTCGACGCGGAGCGCGTGTGGAACGTGATGGGCAATTTCTCGCGCCTGCCCGACTGGTTCCCCGGCATCGCGGAGTTCGGCAGCGACGGCAACCACGCCGGCGCCTTGCGCACCATCGTCATCCCGCCGTTTCCGCCGGTGAAGCATCGCCTCGTCGTGCAGGACAACGAAGCGTTGTTCACCGAATACCAGGTCATCGACGGGCCGGGCCTGTCGGAAGCAACCGGCTTCGTGGTGACCATCCGCGTGGAACCGCGCGGCCCGCAGGCGTGCACGGTGGACTGGCAGGCGCGGCTGGCCGCCAGGCCCGCGCTGGTGCCCGCCGGTGGCGAGCAGGCGTTCGCGGCGCGCACCGAACAGAGTTACGCGCGCGCCCTTGAGCACTTCCTGGCCCGCCTGGCCGCCGGTGCCTGCTGAGGCGGACGGCTGGTCGTGCAGAAACCTTGAATTGCGTCACGCCGTGGATGAACGGCGGGAACCCGGCGCCGTCCCCGGCGTCTGATGGGTTACCCTAGCGCACCACGTCGATCGACGATCGTGTCCATCTCAAGTATCCAGGCAAACCGGGAGCATCCCATGCGCAAGATCCACCTCCTCGCCGCCGGCATCGCCGCCACCACCCTGCTGGCCGGCTGCATGACCTACGACCCGTACACCGGCGAGAAGCAGGTCAGCAAGACCACCGCCGGCGCCGCCATCGGCGCGGGCATCGCCGCGATCGGCGCCTACATCGACAACCGCGACGATGACCGCCGCCAGCGCACCGAGCGCATCCTCAAGGCCGCCGGCGTCGGCGCCATCGCCGGTGGCGCGGTCGGCAACTACATGGATCGCCAGGAAGCCAAGCTGCGCGCCCAGCTCGAGGGCACCGGCGTGCGCGTCGTGCGCGAGGGCGACAACATCACCCTGGTGATGCCGGGCAACATCACCTTCGACACCGCCAAGGTCGACATCAAGCCGGACTTCACCGGCGTGCTGGATTCCGTCGTGCTGGTGGTCAAGGAATTCGACAAGACCGTGCTGGAAGTCGCCGGCCACACCGACAGCGACGGCACCGACAGCGCCAACCTGACCCTGTCGCAGGGCCGCGCCAACAGCGTCGCCAACTACCTGCGCGGCAAGGGCGTGAAGCCGGAGCGCCTGACCACCGTCGGCTACGGCGAAGCCCGCCCGGTGGCGGACAACGGCACCGCGGAAGGCAAGGCCCTCAACCGCCGCGTCGAACTGACCCTGCTGCCGGTTACCGAGTAACCTGCCGCCGGACGAAAAAAGGCCGCGCAAGCGGCCTTTTTTTCGTCTGGCTGCAGGCCGCAGCCGTTACAGCCAGCCCTTGCGCTTGAAGTACCAGTACGGCGCGATGCCGGAAATCACCATCAGCACCAGCGCCACCGGGTAGCCCCATTCGAGCGCCAGTTCCGGCATGTGCGAGAAGTTCATGCCGTAGATGCTCGCCACCAGCGTCGGCGGCAGGAACACCACGGCGGCGATCGAGAAGATCTTGATGATCTGGTTCTGGTCGATGTTGATGAAGCCCTGCGCGGCATCCATCAGGAAGTTGATCTTCTCGAACAGGAACGTGGTGTGCGACATCAGCGCCTCGAGGTCGCGCATCATCTCGCGGCAGGCGACGAGGTCGTCCGGCGACTGGCGGATGTGCCGCTGCAGGAACGACAGCGAGCGCTGCGAATCCATCAGGCACAGCCGCACCTTGCCGTTGCTGTCCTCGAGTTTGGCGAGGCGGTCGATCGCCGTTTCCAGTTGTTCCGGCTTGTTGGCCAGCACCAGCCGGCTCACTTCCTCGAGCGCGCCGTGGATGTCCTCGATGGCGTCGGCCAGGTGTTCCACCTTCTGCTCGAACAGCGTCACCAGCAGGCGCAGCGGCGTGGAGGCATCGGTCTGGCCGCGGCGGATGCGCAGGCGCATCAGGCGGAAGTCGGCGAGATCTGTGTCGCGGATGGTGAGCAGGCGTTCCGGCTTGAGGATGAAGGCCACCGAGGCGGTGTCGTGCATGCCCTCGGACTGCGCGAGGTACAGCGTGTGCACGTGGATATCGTTGCCTTCGATGAAGAAGCGCGCCGAGTCCTCGATCTCCTCGACTTCCTCGGCCTCCGGCAGGTCCTTCTTGTAGATGACCTCGGCGCGCTCGCGCTCCTCGTCGGTGGGCTCGAGCAGGTCGACCCACAGGGCGCCGGCCAGCGCGCGGTCGTCGATGCTGGCGGCTTCGCGGAGCTTGTTGTCCTCGGCGTGGAAGGCTCTGAGCATCCCGGGCTCCCGTCGGCAGGTCCTTGCGGTTGGCGGGCGCTAGTCTAGCGAGGCGCGGGCGCCAGGGGCAGCCCGGTCGTGTTGCCGGCTGTTACTCGCCTTCCTCGAAGTAATCGGCCACCAGCGCGCAGATGGCATTGGCCTGTTCCTGCTCGTCGCTGCCGTCGCACTCGAGTACGAGGGTGGTGCCCTTGCCGGCGGCCAGCATCAGCATGGCCATGATGCTCTTCGCGTCGGCGCCCTTCTGGCCTGGCCGCCCGAGGGAGGCGCGGGCGCTGTAGCGGCCGGCCACGGCGACCAGTTTCGCGGCCGCGCGCGCGTGCAGGCCCAGCTTGTTGATGATCTCGATGTCGCGGCGGATCACGGCGCGCTCCCGGCCTGCTGCAGCAGTTCGCGGTGGCGTACCTGCACGTGGGCGGCCACGTCGGCCAGCCCCTTGGCCAGGCGCTCGGCAACGTATACCGAGCGGTGGTAGCCACCGGTGCAGCCGATCGCCACGGTCATGTACTGGCGGTCATTCTGCTCGAAGCGCGGCAGCCACTTGTCCAGCAGGGCGAACAGGTCGCCGATCATTTCCTGGACTTCGGCCTGGCCATCGAGGAATTCGATGATCTGTGGCTCCAGCCCGGTGTGCTGGCGCAGGTGCGGCACCCAGTACGGGTTGGGCAGGCAGCGCACGTCGAACACCAGGTCGGCATCCGGCGGCACGCCGTGCTTGAAGCCGAACGACTCGAACAGCAACGCCATGCCCTTGTGCGACTTGCCGACCACGCGCGCGCGCACCAGGTCGCGCAGCCCGTGCACGGTGAGCGAACCGGTGTCGATGACGAGGTCGGCCAGCGAGGCGATGGGTTCCAGCAGGGCGCGCTCCTGGATCAGCGCCTCCGCCAGCGGCAGGGTGTCGGAGGACAGCGGGTGCTTGCGGCGGGTGGAGGCAAAGCGCGTGAGCAGCGTGTCGTCGTCGGCGTCGAGGTAGATCACCTCGCAGCTGCCGCCGCCGGCCAGCGTGGCCTCGTTGGCGATCTCGCGCAGCAACTGCGGGAAACGCTCGAGCTGGCCAGGTACGTTGCGCGCATCGATGCCCACGGCCACCTTGCCCAGCCGCGTGCTGGTGCCGCCCTGTGCGTCCTGGTGGACCTCGGACGCCAGCGCCGGCAGCAGCGCCACCGGCAGGTTGTCCACGCAATAGAAGCCGGCGTCCTCGAGGACCTGCAGGGCGGTGGTCTTGCCGGAACCGGAGCGACCGCTGACGACGATCAGGCGCATGGCGGGAATTCCCGGGCGAAACGGGGGCGGGGAGCCCCCACGTTAACCGGCGGAGGCAGTGTGTTCAAATGCCTGTACGCGCGCGTACAGGTCGGCGGCGCTGCGCGCCTCGCGCAGCGCCTGGCGAGCATCGGCATCATTGAACATGCCGGCGACGCGACCCAGCAATTGCAGGTGCTCGTCGGTGGCCTGTTCGGGCACCACCAGGATGAACAGCAGGTCCACCGGCTGGCTGTCCGGGGCGTCGAAATCGATGCCCTCGGCCAGCTGCAGCAGCACGCCGACGGTGCGGTCGCAACCCGGCAGGCGGCAATGCGGCACCGCCACGCCCTCGCCGAGGGCCGTGCTGCCGAGGCGTTCACGGGCCAGCAGCGCATCGAAAATGCGTGGCGCGGCATCGCTGATGCCCACGGCTTTCTCCACCGTGCCGGCGGCGATTTCCAGGGCGCGCTTCTTGCTGGCGGCGGCAACGCCGGCCTGCGCGCGCTCCGGGGAAAGGATGTCGAGGATTTGCATGGGGGGTATCGGATGGCCGGCGCCGCGCGGGCGGCGCCGGCATCAACAGGGGAGGGAAGGCCTTACTTGTGGGACTTGATCTTTTCCTTGTGCTTGAGGATCTGCCGGTCGAGCTTGTCGATCAGCAGGTCGATCGCCGCATACAGGTCGGCCTCCGTGGAATCGGCGAACACTTCGCCGCCGGAGAAGCGGATGGTGGCCTCGGCCTTCTGGCGGTTCTTCTCGACCGACAGCACCACGTTGGTGCTGGTGATGTGGTCGAAGTGGCGCGACAGCCGGGTGAACTTTTCGTTCACGTAGGTCTTGATCGGGTCGGTCAGTTCAACGTGGTGGCCATGGAGATTGATCTGCATCGTCAGGCTCCTTGCGGGACATCGTCCCGGTGGTTTCCCTGCCCTCAGACGAGGCGCTTGCGCTCGCTGGATGACAGGATGTTGAGCGATTCGCGGTACTTGGCGATAGTGCGACGGGCCACGTTGATGCCCTGTTCGACCAGCAGGTCCGCTATCTGGTTGTCACTCAAGGGTTTGCGAGGATTTTCCGCAGCGACCAGTTTCTTGATGATGGCACGGATGGCAGTGGAAGAACACTCCCCGCCCGCCGCGGTACCGACGTGGCTGGAGAAGAAGTATTTCAACTCGAAAATGCCGCGCGGGGTGAGCATGTACTTCTCGGTGGTGACCCGGGAAATGGTCGACTCGTGCATGCCCACGGACTCGGCGATGTCGGCCAGCACCAGCGGCTTCATGGCCTCCGGCCCCTGGTCAAGGAAGCCCTGCTGTACCTCGACGATGCGGCTGGCAACCTTCAGCAGGGTCTCGTTGCGCGAGCGCAGGCTCTTGAGCAGCCAGCGCGCTTCCTGCAGGTGGTTGCGCAGGTACTCGGCGTCGCGGCGCGCACTGGCCTCGCGGGCCATGGCCGCGTAGCCGGCGTTGATGCGCAGCTTCGGGGTGGCGTCCGGGTTGAGCTCCACCCGCCAGCGGCGGCCGTCGCGGCGCACCACCACGTCGGGCACCACGTAGCCGGACTCCTCCTGGGCCACCGAACCACCGGGGCGCGGGTTCAGGCTGCGGATGAGGCGGATGACCTGGCCCAGTTGCTCCTCGCGCAGGCCCAGGCGGCGCCCCAGCAGGGCGAAGTCGCGCTGGCCGAGCAGGTCGAGGTGGTCGCCGACCAGCCGCAGGGCCTCGGTACGCCAAGGGGTGCCGGCCGGCAGTTGGCGCAACTGGATCAGCAGGCACTCGCGCAGGTCGCGCGCCGCCACCCCGGGCGGGTCGAAACTCTGCACCAGGTGCAGCACCGCCTCGATCTCGTCAAGGCCCAGCGGCTCCTCGCCCGCTTCCTGGGGGCGGGCCGCCACCAGGGCCTGCATGTCCTCGTCGGCCAGCACGGCATCGCGGATGTCGGTGAGTGGCGTGGTGAGGTAGCCGTCACTGTCCAGGCACTCGATGATGGCGAAGGCGATGCCGCGGTCGAGGTCGCCCATCGGCGTGAGGTTGAGCTGCCACAGCAGGCGGTCGGCGAGCGATTCGCGGGTGCCGCCGGTCTCGAAGTCCTGGTCCTCGCCGCTGGCGGCGGGCCCGGCCGAGGCGCTGCTTTCAAAGACGTCTTCCCAGGCACTGTCCACCGGCAAGTCGTCCGGCATGTCACTGGCGGTCTCCAGGTCCATGGCCTGGTTGTCCGGCGTGGGCTCCTCGCTGCCGCTGGCCTGCAACTGCTCCAGCAGGCGGATGGGGTCGTCGAGGTCGTCTACGGCCGGGTCGACCGGCTCGTCCGGACCGCCGTCACCGTCCTCGTCGAGTTCGAGCAGGGGGTTGGATTCCAGCGCCGCCTGGATCTCCTGCTGCAGGTCGAGCGTGGAGAGCTGCAGCAGCTTGATGGCCTGCTGCAGTTGCGGCGTCATGGTCAGGTGCTGGGAGACCTGGAGGTGCAGCGACTGCTTCATGACGGGAAGAATACCAGCCTGCAAGAGTCATGCCCAACGATGCCAGCCTTTTGTAGCGAGGGGGCCATGCCCCCGACGGGCGAGGATCGGGGATCGGGGGCATGGCCCCCTCGCTACAGGCGGAATTCGTCGCCGAGGTAGACCTCGCGGACCTTCTGGTTGGCCAGTACGTCGGCGGGGCTGCCGGTGGCGATGATGTGGCCGCCGCCGACGATGTAGGCGCGCTCGCAGATGTCGAGCGTCTCGCGCACGTTGTGGTCGGTGATCAGCACGCCGATGCCGCGGTCGCGCAGGTGGCGGACGATCTGCTTGATGTCGCTGACCGAGATCGGGTCGACGCCGGCGAACGGCTCGTCGAGCAGGATGAACGACGGGCGCGAGGCCAGCGCGCGGGCGATCTCGGCGCGACGGCGCTCGCCACCGGACAGTGCCTGGCCGAGGCTGTCGCGCAGGTGCCCGATATGGAACTCCTCGAGCAGCGAGTCGAGTTCCTTCTGCCGCTGCGTCTTGTCGAGGTCGCGGCGCAACTCGAGGATGGACAGGATGTTCTCCGCCACCGTCAGGCGGCGGAAAATCGACGCTTCCTGCGGCAGGTAACCGATGCCGCGGCGCGCCCGTCCGTGCATGGGCAGCGCGGCGATGTCGTTGCCATCGATGCTGATGCGCCCGGCATCCTGCGGCACCAGGCCGACGATCATGTAGAAACAGGTGGTCTTGCCGGCACCGTTGGGGCCCAGCAGGCCGACGATCTCGCCGGTGTTCACTTCCAGCGAAACGTCCTCGACAACGCGTCGGCCCTTGTATGCCTTCGCCAGCTTTTCCGCGCGCAGGGTGCTCATCGGTTCCTCACGGTTTGGCGTTGCCGGCGGGCAGCAGGGTGGATTGCTGGCGGCCGCCCTTGTCGGCGTCGGGCTTGTCGGTGCCCGCCGGTGTCGGCGGCAGCACCAGCAGCACGCGCGACGAGCCGCCGCCGCTGGCATTCACCTTGCGGTTCACCACGTCGTAGTCGATGTGCGCGCCCTGGAACAGGCGGTCGCCCTGGCGCAGCGTGGCCTGGTTGTCCAGCAGCATGCGGTCGGCCTCGATCTGGAAGGTGATGCGGCGCGCCTCGGCGTGGATCGCCTCGTCGGTGGGCGTGGGCGCCTGGTCGAGTTTCACCGGCGTACCGGAGGCCACGGCCTTTGTGGCCTTGCCGTCCTTGATGTAGACGGTCAGTTCGCTGGACTGCAACTTGAGCAGCCCCTGCTGCAGCACCACCCGGCCGCGATAGATCGCACTGCCCGACGGCTCGTCGATCACCGCCGAGTCGGCCTCGATCTGGATCGGCGCGTTGCGGTCCAGGGTGAGCATGCCGTGGGCAATGCCGCTGGCCAGCAGGAGGAAGACGCCCGGCAGCGCAAGGCGCCAGGGCTGTTCATTGCGGATCATAGTGTCCCCGTACCTGCGACTTCAGGTGCATCTGCCCGTGTTTCATGTCGATGGTCATGCCGACGCCGCGCAGTTCCGCCTGCGCGGAGCGCAGGGTGACGGGGCCGTCGGTGGTGGCAAGTTGCTGGCGGCCGAACACCGTCAGGTTCGGCGCATCCATGGTCATGTGCGCCTCGGCATTTTCCGTTTCCGTCACGCGCGCCACCTTCACGTCGCCGGACAGGTCGAGGCGGTCGCCGCCGTCGCTGATGCGACCGGCGTCGGCGGTGAGTTGCCAGGGGTCGGTCGACGGCGCCACCGGCGCGGCTTCCGGGTCGCCGGCAACTTCGCCGGCGGTGTCGGCCGGCGTCACGGCGATCGGGCCCGGCGCCGATTCGCTGCGGTAGAAAATCATGTCGGGTGCCACCAGTTCGGCGCGTTCCGGTTCCGGGTAGTGGACCAGGCGGGTGGCCGTGAGTTCGTAGCGCAGCCGACCCTGCTCGTCGAGGTCGATGGCGTGGAACTCGGTGATGGTGTAGTCCGGCTCGTTGGCAGCGTGCGCGGGCGCATTGCCGGTCGGCAACAGCGGCGTGCGTTGCGGCCAGTATTCCAGGCTGTAGAACACCGCCACCGCCAGCGTCAGCATGCCGGTGGTGTTGAGTACGCCGCGGCGCAGGCTCACGTGCGCTCCGCGGGTGCGTGGTAGCGGGCGATGGCAGCGTCCAGCGTGCCCTGCGCGCGCATGATGAGGTCGGCGATCTCGCGTACCGCGCCCTCGCCGCCGCGCACGCCGGTCACCCAGTGCGCATGCTCGCGCACGGTGGCGTAGGCGTTGGCCGGTGCGATGCCGAGGCCGACGCGCTGGATGGCCGCAAGGTCAGGCAGGTCGTCGCCGCAGTAGGCCACGGCGTCCAGGCCGATGCCCAGTTTCGGCAGCAGTTCCTGCAAGGCGACCAGTTTGTCTTCGCGGCCCTGCAGCAGCAATTCGGTGACGCCCAGTTCCTTCGCACGGCGTTTCACCAAGTCGCTCTTGCGGCCGGTGATGATCGCCACCTCCACGCCGCTGGCGCGCAGCATCTTGATGCCGTGGCCGTCGAGGATGCTGAACGCCTTCAGCTCCTCGCCGTCGTTGCCGTAGTACAGGCGGCCGTCGGTGAGCACGCCGTCGCAGTCGAGGGCGAGCAGGCGCACGTGGCGGGCGCGGTCGAGCACGGATTGCATGCGGGCTTCCTCAGAACACGCCGGCGCGCAGCAGGGTGAGCATGTTCAGCACGCCCACCGGGCGGTTGTCGTCGTCGACCACCACCAGGCCGTTGATCTTGCGGTCTTCCATGATGCGCAGGCATTCGGCGGCAAGGATGCCCGGCCTGACCGTGGTGCACTTGCGGTTCATCACGGCGCTGATCGGCGTCTTGCGCAGGTCGACCTCGTGGTCGAGCGTGCGGCGCAGGTCGCCGTCGGTGAAGATGCCGAGCAGCCGGCCGTCGTCGTCGACCACGGTGGTCATGCCCTTGCCGGCGCGGGTGATTTCGAACAGCGCGTCGAACAGCGCCGCATCCGGCTTCACCCGCGGGATGTCGTCGCCCTTGTGCATCACGTCGTCGACCATCAGCAGCAGGCGGCGTCCCAGGCTGCCGCCCGGGTGCGACAGCGCGAACTGCTCGGGCGTGAAGCCGCGTGCCTCCAGCAGCGCCACCGCGAGCGCATCGCCCATGGCCAGCGCCGCGGTGGTGCTGGAGGTGGGCGCGAGGTTGAGCGGGCAGGCTTCCTGGGCCACGCCGACATCCAGGTTGACGTCGGCCATGCGCGCCAGCGTCGAGCCGGGCTTGCCGGTCATGCTGACCAGCGGCGCGTTCATGCGCTTTATGAGCGGCAGAATGGTGAGGACTTCGGCGGTCTCGCCGGAGTTGGACAGCGCGATCACCGCGTCGCCCGGGGTGATCATGCCGAGGTCGCCGTGGCTGGCCTCGCCCGGATGCACGAAGAAGGCCGGCGTGCCGGTGGAGGCGAGGGTGGCGGCGATCTTGCTGCCGATGTGCCCGCTCTTGCCCATGCCGGTGACCACCACGCGGCCGCGACAGGCGAGCAGGATCTGGCAGGCGCGGCCGAAGCCGGCGTCGATGCGCTGTTCGAGGTCGGCGACGGCGCTGGCCTCCATGCGCAGGACGCGCCGGGCCGAGGCGGTGAAGTCGTGCTGTCGTTGCATGCGTCGTTCCAGGATGTGCTGACGGGGCGTGGCCGGGGGCATGGCCCGGACGCGCCGGGGGGCGCAGGTAACGGTCCCCGGGGCGCCTAGGATACCAGAGCCGGCCGCGGCACGATTGGCCGCCGGCGCAGTCGAACGCGGAGCGGGGTGGTATAGTGCGCCCTCCTTTTTCCCGACCCGGCGGAACCAGCAAACGGCATGAGCGCCTCCGGCAACCACGTCGAAATACGCGGCCTGACTTTCCGTCGGGGCTCGCGCGCCATCTTCGACGACGTCGACATCGACATCGCCCGCGGGCGCATCACCGCGATCCTCGGCCCCTCGGGGACCGGCAAGACCACGCTGCTGCGCCTGATCGGCGGCCAGTTGCGGCCGGATGCCGGCACCGTGAAGGTCGAGGGCGCGGACCTGGCCGGCATGTCCCGGCGCGAGTTGTACGAGGCGCGCAGTCGCATGGGCATGCTGTTCCAGAGCGGCGCACTGTTCACCGACCTGTCGGTCTACGAGAACGTGGCCTTCCCGCTGCGGGCGCACACGCGCCTGCCGGAGTCGATGATCCGCGACCTGGTGCTGATGAAACTCAACGCCGTCGGCCTGCGCGGCGCCCGCGACCTGATGCCCAGCGAGTTGTCCGGTGGCATGGCTCGGCGGGTGGCGCTGGCGCGCGCCATCGCCCTGGACCCTGACCTGGTGATGTATGACGAGCCGTTTGCCGGCCAGGACCCGATCGCCATGGGCGTGCTGGTCAAGCTGATCAAGTCGCTCAACGAGTCGGTGGGCGTCACCAGCGTGATCGTCTCGCATGACGTACCGGAGACCGCCAGCATCGCCGACTACATCTACGTGATCTCCAACGGGCGGGTGATCGGCCAGGGTACGCCGGCCGAGGTCATGGCCTCCGACAGCCCCGAGGTGCGCCAGTTCATGCGCGGCGAACCGGACGGCCCGGTGCCGTTCCATTACCCGGCGCGCGGCTATGCCGACGACCTGCTGGCGGGCGGCGTGCCGCGGGAGGCCGGCCGTGGCTGAGCAACGCGACCTGCTCTCCCGTGTCGCGGGGCTCGGCGCCGGCGCGCTCGAGGTGATCGAGGCCACCGGTCGCGCCGGCATCATGCTGTTCCACAGCATTGCCACCGTTCCCAATCCGCGCACGGCGTTGCCGTTGCTGGCGAAGCAGATCTACGCCATCGGCGTGCTGTCGCTGGTGATCATCGTGGTCGCCGGGTTGTTCATCGGCATGGTGCTGGGCCTGCAGTTGTACCGCGTGCTGGTGGACTTCGGCTCGGAGGCGGCCCTCGGGCAGATCGTGGCGCTGACCCTCAACCGCGAACTGGGGCCGGTGGTTACCGCCTTGCTGTTCGCCGGCCGGGCCGGCTCGGCGGTGACGGCGGAAATCGGCCTGATGAAGTCCACCGAGCAGTTGTCGAGCATGGAGATGATCGGCGTGGACCCGTTGCGCCGCATCGTCGCACCGCGTTTCTGGGCCGGCGTGATTTCCATGCCGCTGCTGGCGATGATCTTCACCGCGGTGGCCATCTGCGGCGGCTGGCTGGTCGGCGTGGAATGGCTGGGCGTCTACGACGGTTCCTACTGGTCGGCCATGCAGAACTCGGTGGAGTTCGGCGAGGACGTCGGCAACGGCATCATCAAGAGCGTGGTGTTCGCGTCGGTGTGCATCTGGATCGCCGTGTTCCAGGGTTACGACGCCGAGCCCACCTCCGAAGGCATCTCGCGCGCCACCACGCGCACCGTGGTCTATTCGTCGCTGGCGGTACTGGGGCTGGATTTCCTGCTCACCGCCGTCATGTTCAAGGGGTTCTGAGATGAAAACACGCACCCTCGAGTTGGCCGTCGGCGGCTTCCTCATCGCCGGCCTGCTGGCGTTTGCCTTCCTGGCCATCAAGGTCAGCGGGCTGACCTTCAGTGCCCCGGCCGACAGTTACCTCATCTACGGCAAGTTCGAGAACGTGTCCGGCCTGACGGTGCGCGCCAAGGTGACCATCGGCGGCGTGCTGGTCGGGCGCGTCACGGCCATCGAGCTGGACCCGGAGTCCTATTCCGCCAGGGTCGAGATGGCCATCGACGGCAACGTGAAGGGCCTGACCACCGACACCAGTGCGGCCATCCTCACCTCGGGCCTGCTGGGCGAGAAGTACATCGGCCTCACCCCGGGAGCGGACGAAGAGATGCTGGCCGCGGGGGCGACCATCCGGGATACCCAGTCCTCGCTGGTACTCGAGAACCTTATCGGCAAGTTCTTGTCCAACCAGTTGAACAAGGAGCCCACCGAATGAACCGACTGACCGCTACCCTGCTTGCCCCGCTGTTCCTGCTGCTGGCCACCGTCGCCGCTGCCGCCGTGCAGCCGGCCGGCGCCCTGCCGGCTCCCCACCAGGTCGTCGAGAAGGCCACCAGGGACGTGCTCGGGCGCATCGTCGCCGATCGTCCGACGTTCAAGAAAAACCCTGACCACCTGTATGTGATCGTCGAGGAAAACCTGGTCCCTTATGTGGACTTCGATCGTATTGCCAAGCGGGTCATGGCCAGGCAGTACAAGACGGCCACGCCCGAGCAGCGCGCGCGCTTCGGCGAGGTGTTCAAGAAGAGCCTGATCCGTGCCTACGGTTCGGCACTGGCCAACTACAACGACCAGAAGTTCGTGGTGCTGCCGCCGGGTCGTGGCGAGGTGGAGGCCGACCGCGCCACCGTCAACATGGAAGTGACCATGAAGGACGGCACTGTCTACAAGATCAGTTACGCCATGTACCTGAACGAGCAGGGTGCCTGGAAGCTGGAGAACCTGGTGCTGGAGGGCGTGAACCTCGGCATGACCTACCGCAACAATTTCGCCGAGATGGTGCAGCAGTACGGTGGTGACATCGACAAGGTGATCGCCAACTGGAGCTCGCGCGTCGAGGCGGAAAAGAAGAAGTCCGGCTGATGGCCACGGTGACCGCCCGCGAGGGGCGCATCGCGGTCGAGGGCGACCTGCTGTTCGACGACGCCGTGGCGGCCTGCGCCGCCGGGCGGGCGCTGATCGCCGGCGCCCCCGGATCGTCGGTGGAGGTGTCGCTGGCCGGCCTGTCGCGGGTCAACTCGGTCAGCGCCGTGGTGCTGGTCGAGTGGCAGCGGGCTGCGGTGGCCGCCGGCAAGTCCCTGCGCATCCTCGACGTCCCCCCTCGCCTGGCCGGCATCCTCCGCCTGTCCGGCCTCCAGGACGTCCTCCCCCTGTAGAGAGGGGGCCATGCCCCCGACCTGCACCCTTCCCGGTAAGTCATCGGGGGCATGGCCCCCTCTCTACGCGGGAAGCGCGGGCGGCCGGGGCGTCGCATCGATTATCATGGGCGGCTAAACCTTCCAGGCAGGCCACCGCCATGTCACCGCAAGAGATCCAGGCCCTGATCGAGCAGGGCATCCCCGGCGCCACCGCCATCGTCCAGGGCGACGACGGCCGCCATTTCTCCGCCACCGTGGTCAGCGAGCAGTTCGCCGGCCTGTCGCTGGTCAAGAAGCAGCAACTGGTCTACGGCACCATCAACCCGCAGATCACCAGCGGCGCCATCCACGCGATCACGCTGCAGACCTTCACCCCCGCCGAGTGGGACAAGAAACAGAAACTCGGTTTCTGAACACGCAAGCCCGGCCTGCGTACCGCGGGCCATCACCCTGACAGGTTCCCGATGGACAAGTTGCTCATCACCGGTGGTCGTCCGCTCGACGGCGAAATCCGCGTCTCCGGCGCGAAGAATTCCTCGCTTCCCATCCTTGCCTCCACGCTGCTGGCGGAAACGCCGTCGGTGATCGGCAACGTGCCGCACCTGCACGACGTCACCAGCCTGATCGAACTGCTCGGCCGCATGGGCGTGGAAGTGGTGATCGGCGACCGCATGCGCGTCGAGATCAACAGCAGCACCATCAAGGACTTCACCGCGCCGTACGAACTGGTGAAGAAAATGCGTGCGTCCATCCTCGTGCTGGGCCCGCTGGTGGCGCGCTTCGGCCAGGCCATCGTGTCGCTGCCCGGCGGTTGCGCGATCGGTTCGCGCCCGGTCGACCTGCACCTGCGCGGCCTGACCGCCATGGGCGCGGACATCGAGGTGAAGAACGGCTACATCCACGCCACCACCCACGGCAAGCGCCTGAAGGGCTGCCGTTTCGTGTTCGACGTGGTGACGGTGACCGGCACCGAGAACCTGCTGATGGCCGCGACGCTGGCCGAGGGCACCACCATCCTCGAGAACGCCGCGCGCGAGCCGGAAATCGTCGACCTCGCCGAGTGCCTGATCGCCATGGGCGCACAGATCGAGGGCGCCGGTACTGACAAGATCGTCGTCCGCGGCGTGCCGGCACTGCACGGTTGCGTCCACGAGGTGATTGCCGACCGCATCGAGACCGGCACCTACCTGTGCGCCGCTGCCGCCACCGGTGGCCGCATCCGCCTGCGCGATGCCCGCCCGGACACGCTCGACGCGGTGCTCGACAAGCTGGTCGAGGCCGGTGCTTCCATCAGCACCACCGCCGACACCATCGAACTGGACATGAAGGGCAACCGTCCGAAGGCGGTCAGCGTGCGCACCGCGCCGTACCCGGCGTTCCCCACCGACATGCAGGCACAGTTCTGCGCGCTCAACGCGGTGGCCGAGGGCACCAGCACCATCATCGAGACGGTGTTCGAGAACCGTTTCATGCACGTGCTGGAAATGCAGCGCATGGGTGCCGATTTCACCATCGAGGGCCACACGGTGGTCTGCCGCGGTGTGCCGAAGCTGTCCGGCGCACCGGTGATGGCAACCGACCTGCGCGCCTCGGCGAGCCTGGTGATCGCTGCGCTGTGCGCCGACGGCGATACGCTGATCGACCGCATCTACCACATCGACCGCGGCTACGAGTGCATCGAGGAGAAGTTCCTCGCGCTTGGCGCGCAGATCCGCCGGGTGGGCTGACGCCATGACCGAGCCGGTGATTCTCGCCCTGTCGAAGGGCCGCATCCTCGACGACACGCTGCCGCTGCTGGATCGCGTGGGCATCCGCCTGACCGACGATCCGGCGAAGAGCCGCAAGCTCATCTTCGACACCACCGATCCGGGCCTGCGCGTGATCATCATCCGCGCCACCGACGTGCCGGTGTTCGTGGAGAACGGCGCCGCCGACCTCGGCGTGGCCGGCAAGGACGTGCTGATGGAGCACGGCGCGGCCGGCGTCTACGAGCCGCTGGACCTGGGTATCGCCCGTTGCAGGCTGATGGTCGCCGCGAAGAAGGACGCCCCGCCGGTGGCCGGACGGCTGCGCGTGGCCACCAAGTTCGTCAAGCTCACCAAGCAGTACTACGCGGAGAAGGGCGAACAGGTCGACCTGATCAAGCTGTACGGGTCGATGGAACTGGCGCCGCTGATGGGCCTGGCCGACCGCATCGTCGACATCGTCGATACCGGCAAGACGCTCAAGGAAAACGGCCTGGAGCCGACCGAGTTGATTGCCACCATCAGCGCGCGGCTGATCGTCAACAAGGGCAGTTTCAAGATGAAGCACGCGCGCATCGCCGGGCTGGTCGAGCAGTTGCGCGCGGTGTGTGAGCAACGGGGGGCCGCGTGAGCGCCTTGCAGATCCGTCGCCTGGATGCCGCTGACGCCGCGTTTGCCGCGCAACTGGCGCAGGCCGTGGCCTGGAGCGAGGAGCGCGATGCTGCCGTCGAGCAGACGGTGGCTGCCATCATCGCCGACGTACGCGCGCGCGGTGATGCAGCAGTGCTCGAATACACCAACCGTTTCGATCGTCGCGATGCCGCGTCGGTCGGTGCGCTGGAGATCAGCCGCGACGCGCTGGCCGCCGCGCTGGCGCGCGTGCCGGCGCCGGCGCTGGCGGCGTTGCGCGAAGCCGCCGCGCGCATCCGCGATTTCCACGGCCGCCAGTTGCAGTCCAACTGGCAATATTCCGATGCGCTGGGCAACCGCCTCGGGCAGCGCGTGTCGCCGCTCGATCGCGCCGGCCTGTACGTGCCGGGCGGCAAGGCGTCGTATCCCTCGTCGGTGCTGATGAATGCCATTCCCGCGAAGGTGGCCGGTGTCGGCGAGGTCATCATGGTCGTGCCGGCACCCGCCGGCGAAATCAGCGACCTGGTGCTGGCCGCTGCTCACGAGGCCGGCGTGGACCGCGTGTTCACCATCGGTGGTGCGCAGGCCGTGGCGGCGCTGGCGTACGGCACGGCCACCATCCCGCGCGTGGACAAGATCGTCGGCCCGGGCAACATCTACGTGGCCACCGCCAAGAAGCAGGTGTTCGGCACGGTCGGCATCGACATGATCGCCGGACCGTCGGAGATCCTCGTGGTCTGCGACGGGCAGACCGATCCCGAATGGATCGCCATGGACCTGTTCTCGCAGGCCGAGCACGACGAGAACGCGCAGTCCATCCTCGTCTCGCCGGATGCCGCTTTCCTCGATGCCGTGCAGGGCGCCATGGATCGCCTGCTGCCCTCGTTGCCGCGCCGCGATGTCATCCGTGCCTCGCTGGAAGGTCGCGGCGTGTTCGTGCTGGCGCGTGATCTCGCCGATGCCTGCGACGTGGTCAACCGCGTGGCGCCTGAACACCTGGAACTGTCGGTGGCCGAACCGGATGCGCTGCTGCCGTTGATTCGCCACGCGGGCGCGATCTTCATGGGCCGCCACACGCCGGAGGCCATGGGCGACTACTGCGCCGGGCCCAACCACGTGCTGCCCACCAGCGGCACCGCGCGCTTTTCCAGCCCGCTTGGCGTGTACGATTTCCAGAAGCGCAGTTCGCTGATCTTCTGCTCGCCGCAGGGCGCGCAGGTGCTGGGGCGCGTCGCCGACACGCTGGCGCAGTGCGAGGGCCTGGACGCCCACGCCCGTTCCGCCGCCCTGCGGGTGAAATGACATGTCCAGATACTGGAGCGACTTCGTCCACAAGCTGGTGCCCTACGTGCCCGGCGAGCAGCCGAAGATTCCCAACCTCGTGAAGCTGAACACCAACGAGAACCCGTACCCGCCGTCGCCGCGTGCGATCGCGGCGATGCAGGCGGAACTCGGCGCCAGCCTGCGCCGCTACCCCGACCCCACCTCGGGCGCGCTGGTGGACGCGGTGGCCGCGCACTTCGGCGTGCCGCGCGAATGCGTGTTCGTCGGCAACGGTTCCGACGAGGTGCTCGCGCACGTGTTCCTCGGCCTGTTCCGCCACGCCGAGCCGATCCTGTTCCCGGACATCACCTACAGTTTCTACCCGGTGTACTGCGGCCTGTACGGCATCGACTACACCGCGGTGCCGCTCGACGAGTCGTTTGCCATCCGCGTCGACGAGTACCTGCGGCCGAACGGCGGCATCATCTTCCCCAATCCGAACGCGCCGACCGGCGTGCCGCTGCCGCTGGACGACATCGAGCGGCTGGTGTCACGCAACGTCGACTCGGTGGTGGTGGTCGACGAAGCCTACGTTGATTTCGGTGCCGACAGCGCGGTGGCGCTGACGCAGAAATACCCCAACCTGCTGGTCACGCAGACGCTGTCCAAGTCGCGTTCGCTGGCGGGGCTGCGTGTCGGTTATGCCATCGGCCACCCGGCGCTGATCGAGGCGCTGGTGCGCATCAAGGACAGTTTCAATTCCTATCCGCTGGACCGCCTGGCGATCGTCGGCGCCGCCGCCGCCATGGCCGACGGCGACTACTTCGCGCAAACCTGCCGCGCGGTTGTCGACAGCCGCACGGCGCTGGTGGCGGAGTTGCAGGCGCTCGGCTTCAGCGTGCTGCCGTCGGCGGCGAACTTCGTGTTCGCGCGCCACGCCAGCTGTGATGGCGCGGAACTGGCGCAGGCGTTGCGCGAAAAGGCGGTGCTGGTACGCCACTTCCGCTCGCCGGCGCGCGTCGCGCCGTACCTGCGCGTCACCATCGGCCTGCCCGAAGAAAACGCCGCGCTGATCGCCGCGCTGCGCGCCATCCTCGCCTGAAGCTGTCCGCTTTCCTGTAGCGAGGGGGCCATGCCCCCGACACGGACGGAGCAAGAGCGTCGGGGGCATGGCCCCTCGCTACAAGGAGCGCGGTCAGCGTGCCGGACGTTCGGCGACGGTCGCCTCGAGGTCCAGCGACTTCTCGCCGCGCTGCACGCGCAGGCGCACCCTGGCGCCGGGTTGCAGCGCGGCCACCTGGTCGATGACCTGGCGCGGACTGGTCACCGGCTTGCCGTCGATTTCCGCGATGATGTCGCCGGGCAGCATGCCGGCGGCGTGCGCCGGCCCGTTGCGCACCAGTCCGCTGACCACCACGCCGTCGGACCCCTCGTGCCCGAGGGCCTGCGCCAGTTGCGGCGTCAGGGCCTGCGATTCCACGCCCAGCCAGCCGCGGATCACGCGCCCGTTGGCGAGGATGGCATTGAGTACCTGCTGGGTGAGTTGCGTGGGGATGGCGAAGCCGATGCCCTGGTAGCCGCCGCTCTGCGAGAAGATCGCGCTGTTCACGCCGACCAGCTGGCCATTGGCGTCCACCAGCGCGCCACCGGAGTTGCCCGGATTGATGGCGGCGTCGGTCTGGATGAAATCCTCGAAGGTGTTGATTCCGAGTTCGCTGCGACCGACGGCGCTGACAATGCCGATGGTCACCGTCTGGCCGACGCCGAACGGGTTGCCGATCGCCAGCACCACGTCGCCGATGTGCAGCGTGCGCGAGTCGCGCAGGCTGATCACCGGCAGGTTGTCGAGCGCCACCTTCAGCACGGCGAGGTCGGTGTCCGGGTCGCTGCCCACCACCTTGGCGCGTGCTTCGCGGCCATCGCGCAGCGCCACCACGATTTCGTCCGCGTCGGCGACCACGTGGTGGTTGGTCAGCACGTAGCCCTGCGCGCTGATGATCACGCCCGAGCCCAGGCTCGAGGCCATGCGTTTGCGGGTCGGTACGCGGTCGATGCCGAAGAACTGGCGGAAGCGCGGGTCGGCGAACAGCGGGTTGACCGGGGTCTCGATGGTCTTGCTGGTGTAGATGTTCACCACCGCCGGCGCCGCCGCTTCCACGGCAGCCGCGTAGGACACCGGGCCGCTGGCCGGCATGGCCGGTGCGGCCGGCGCCGGTGTCATCTCCACCACCGGCGCCGGCGGCGGCGCGGTCAACGCCACCGGTGGTTGCGGTTGCGGCATGAAGCGGATGATCACCAGCGCGGCAACGAGGCCGCCGATGGCGGGCCAGAGCAGGAAGCGCAACAGGCGTTTCATGGCATGGTTCGCAGGACTGGGCCGGGGAGGGGCGGGGCCAGCGGCCGGTGCCGGCATGGTGCGCCCCGCGTGCACAGGGTAACGTATTTGCCGTGTCGTCCTGTTGTGACTGCGTTACGCCCTTCCCGCCACCACCGAGGCCCGCATGGTTCGCCGCCAGGAACTGCTCGCTGCGCTTGATACGCTGCTGCAACCGCAGCAGTTCGCCGACTATTGCCCCAACGGGCTGCAGGTGGAGGGGCGGGCCGAGATTCGCCGGCTGGTCACCGGGGTGACCGCCAGCCAGGCACTGCTCGATGCGGCGGTGGAGGCCGGCGCCGACGCGGTCCTGGTGCACCACGGCTATTTCTGGAAGAGCGAGGATGCCCGCGTGGTGGGCATGAAGCGCCGCCGGCTGGGCACCCTGCTGGCGCACGACATCAACCTGATTGCCTACCATCTGCCGCTCGATGCCCACCCCGAGCTGGGCAACAACGCGCAACTGGCGCGCCGCCTCGGCTTGCTGGTGACCGGCCCGCTGGACCCGCTGGACCGGCGCGTGGTCGGCAACACCGGCGAGCTGGCCGCGCCGGAAACCGCCGGCCGCTTTGCGGCGCGCGTTCGCCAGGTACTCGGCCGCGACGTGCTGCACGTGGGCGAAGCCGATGCGCCGGTGCGTCGCGTCGGCTGGTGTACCGGTGGCGCCCAGGGCTACATCGAGCAGGCGGTGGCGGCGGGCGTGGACCTGTACCTGACCGGCGAGGTTTCCGAACAGACGGTGCATGTCGCGCGCGAGACCGGCATCCAGTTCCTCGCCTGTGGCCACCATGCCACCGAGCGCTACGGCGTGCAGGCGCTCGGCGACTGGATCGCCGCGCGCTTCGGTGTCGAGCACCGCCACATCGACATACCCAACCCGGCCTGAAGCGTCACGGGCTATAATCGGCGCGCCCTCTGGAGGACATGACGATGGCGCGCAAGGGAATCATCCTCGCCGGCGGATCCGGCACCCGGCTTTACCCGGTGACCATGGCGGTCAGCAAGCAGCTGATGCCGGTCTACGACAAGCCGATGATCTACTACCCACTGTCGACACTGCTGCTGGCCGGCATCCGCGACATCCTCCTGATCAGCACTCCGCGCGACCTGCCGGCCTTCCGCCAACTGCTCGGTGACGGCAGCCGCTGGGGGGTATCGCTGTCGTACGCCGAGCAGCCAAGTCCGGACGGCCTCGCCCAGGCCTTCATCATCGGTGCCGATTTCGTCGGCAATGACCCGAGCTGCCTGATCCTGGGTGACAACATCTACTACGGCCACGGCCTGCCGGAACTGCTCGCCAGCGCCGATGCGCGCCCGTCCGGGGCCACCGTGTTCGGCTATTACGTGAACGATCCGGAGCGCTACGGCGTGGTGGAGTTCGACAAGGCCGGTCGTGCCGTATCCATCGAGGAGAAGCCGAAGCAGCCGAAGTCGAACTATGCCGTGACCGGCCTGTACTTCTACGACAATGACGTGGTGGACATCGCCCGTGCCGTCAAGCCGTCGGCGCGCGGTGAACTGGAGATCACCGACGTCAACCGCGCCTACCTCGAGCGCGGCGACCTCAACGTGGAAATCATGGGGCGTGGCTACGCCTGGCTCGACACCGGCACCCACGAGTCGTTGCTGGAGGCCGCCAATTTCGTGCACATCCTGCAGCAGCGCCAGGGCCTGCAGATCAGTTGCCCGGAGGAGATCGCCTGGCGCCAGGGCTGGATCGACGACGCCACGCTGGAACAGCAGGCCGCCCCCATGGGCAAGAACGCCTATGGCCAGTACCTGCTCAACCTGCTGAAGCAGAAGCGAGCATGAATGTCATCGAGACGCCGTTGCCCGGCGTGTTGCTGATCGAGCCGAAGGCTTTCGGCGATGCGCGCGGCTTCTTCGTCGAGACCTTCCGCGAGGAGACGCTGGCGCAGTACCTGCCGGGCGTGCGTTTCGTTCAGGACAACCAGTCGCGCTCGCGCCGTGGGGTGTTGCGCGGTCTGCACTACCAACTGGTGCAACCGCAGGGCAAGCTGGTGCGGGTGTCACGCGGGGAAGTTTTCGACGTGGCGGTAGACGTGCGCGTCGGGTCCCCGCATTTCGGCCAATGGTACGGCGCCGTGCTCGACGACGTATCCCATCGCCAGTTGTATGTGCCGCCGGGTTTTGCGCACGGCTTTGTCGTGCTCAGCGAGATGGCGGATTTCGTCTACAAGTGCACTGATTACTACCACCCGGCTTCCGAGCAGGGCATTGCCTGGGACGACCCGGACGTCGGCATCGCCTGGCCGGCGCTGGCCGAGGCGCCGCAACTGTCCGCCAAGGACCTGGCCAACCCGCGTCTTGCCGCACAGTCGCGAGAGCGACTGCCGGTGTTCCGTTGAGGGCGCCGGTGGACGCGCAGCTTCCTGTGGTGCTGGTGACCGGCGCCAATGGCCAGTTGGGTCGTGAACTGCTGGCCGCCCGCGTCGATGGCCTGCGCCTGGTCGGCGTCGACCGCACGACCTGTGACATCGCCGATCCCGCCGCGGTGATGCGGACGTTCACGCAGCATCGCCCCGCCCTGGTGATCAATGCCGCCGCCTATACCGCGGTCGATCGTGCCGAGAGCGAGCCGGCGCTGGCGCAGGCCGGCAACGCCGACGGGCCGCGCCACCTGGCACAAGCCTGCGAGACCGCCGGCATTCCCGTGTTCCACGTCTCCACCGACTACGTGTTCGACGGCACCAAGGACTCGCCGTGGCTGGTCGACGATGTCACGGCACCGCTGGGCGTGTACGGTGCCAGCAAGCTGGCCGGCGAGCGGCACGTGCGCGAAACCTGTCGGCAGCACCTGGTCGTGCGCACCAGCTGGGTGTTTGGCGAGCACGGCAACAATTTCGTGCGCACGATGGTGCGCCTGGCCGCCACCCGCGACGCCCTGCGGGTGGTCGCCGACCAGCGCGGCGGACCGACCTGGACCGGTGACCTGGCGCGCGAGTTGCTGGCGCTGGCGCGCCGCCACTTGCGCGGCGAAGCGCTGCCCTGGGGGACCTGGCACTACGTCGGCCAGCCGGCCACCACCTGGTGCGAGTTCGCACGCGTGATCATTGCCGAGGCGCATGCCGCCGGACTGATCGCGCGCACCGTGCCGGTGGACCCCATTACCACGGCCGACTACCCGACGCCGGCGCGGCGCCCGGCCAATTCCGTACTGGACATGGCCGGGACCTGCGCGGCGCTGCACATCAGCCAGCCCGACTGGCGAGACGGCCTGCGCACGGTGCTCGCCCGCTGGCGCGACGACGGCGTACGATTCGATTCCTGATGCCGCCCGGCGGCAAACGAGTGGAGATTCCCGTGGCCAACTTCGCGCCCCGCAACATCCTGGTCACCGGCGGTGCCGGCTTCATCGGCGCGAACTTCGTTCGCCACGTGCTGGCGCGCGATGCAGCCGCCCGTATCGTCAATCTCGATGCGCTGACCTATGCGGGCTCGCTGGACAAGCTCGAGGGCCTGGCCGACCCGGCGCGGCACACCTTCGTGCAGGGCGATATCTGCGACCGCGCGCTGGTCGATCGCCTGCTGCGCGAACACGCCATCGACACGGTGGTGCACTTCGCTGCCGAGTCGCACGTCGACCGTTCCATCAGCGGGCCCGGCGAATTCGTGCGCACCAACGTCATCGGCACCTTCACCCTGCTGGAGGCCGTGCGTGACTACTGGATCCGCGAGCAGGGTCTGAGCGGGGAGGCGCTGGCTGCTGCGCGGCGCTTCCACCACATTTCCACCGACGAAGTGTTCGGCACCCTCGGCGACGCCGACCCGGCTTTCCGTGAAACGACCGCGTACGCGCCGAACTCGCCGTACTCGGCCAGCAAGGCCTCCAGCGACCACTTCGTGCGCGCCTACCACCACACCTACGGGTTGCCGGTCACCGCGACCAACTGCTCCAACAACTACGGTCCGCGCCAGCACCCGGAGAAACTCATCCCCACCATCATCCGCTGCTGCGTCGAAGGCAAGCCGATCCCGGTCTATGGCGATGGCCGCAACATCCGCGACTGGCTCTACGTGGACGACCACTGCGATGCGATCTGGCGGGTGCTGGAGGCGGGCAAGGTCGGCGAGACCTACAACGTCGGCGGTGACAACGAGCGCCGCAACATCGAGATCGTCGAGACCCTGTGCCGGCTGATGGACCAGCGACGTCCGGCGCGCGCGCCGCATCGCCAGCTGGTGAGCTTCGTCACCGACCGCCCGGGCCATGACTGGCGCTACGCCGTGGACATTGGCTACATCGGAAAGGAACTGGGCTGGCGCCCGGCGAGCCGTTTCGAGGATGCGCTGGCCATTACCGTCGACTGGTACCTGGCCGACCCCCGCCGACTCGGGCTGGGTTGAAACGGTTGGCCGCAGGAGCCGCACGAACAAAAAGGCCGCGCTCCTGGCGCGGCCTTTTTCATGCGGTGAAGCCGGTGTGTCAGGCCTGGCCTTCGCCCTGGCGCTTCAGCCCGAAGCCCTCGGACAGCAGCCCTTCGTCCTCGGGGGTCTCGCGCTCGTAGTAATCGCGCGGCGTGGGGATGCGCGAGGGATCCGGGTCGGCCTGCTTGCCGGCGCCAGCCGCGCCGCCCGCGGCGGATTTCAGCCCGAAGCCCTCGGCCAGCGAGCCGCGCTCCTTGCGCCCGGCCAGGTAATAGTCGCGCGGCATGACGAACTCTCCCTCGATCTGCGGCTGCAACTGCTCCTGGCTGACCCGCTTGACGCGGGCGGCCCGGAAGGCGCGGCGCAACTTGCGGCGGCGGTCGAGCCCGGGGCGCAGGGCGAGTCCGCAGGCAATGCCGGCGATGAAGGCGAGCAGGGCAGTAACGAGGGTCATCGTGGATTTCCGTAAGGTGGTGCAGTCCGGTGTTGGTCGGCCGCTGCGCGGCGCTTACTATCGACGCCATCGTGACGGCGCATGGACTGATTGTATGCAAGTAATGTCCGAAACCGAAGGTGTACTGCGGACGGACGGCCCGGTTGGTCCGCTGGAAGTACGCAGCGAGTCGCCACGCACGGAGTCCATCGGCGTTGACGTCGTCATCTGCCATCCACACCCGCTGCACGGCGGCACCATGGACAACAAGGTCGTCCATACCCTCGCGCGCGCCGCGCGTGACGCCGGGATGCGCGCCGTTCGCTTCAATTTCCGCGGCGTTGGTGCCAGTGCGGGTGTACATGACGACGGTGTCGGCGAAGTTGAAGACCTGCTCGCAGTAGTCGATGGCTGCACCGAGTCGGGGCACCGGCTGGTGCTGGCGGGCTTTTCCTTCGGTGCCTGGGTGGCCGCCGCCGCCACCGCGAGGTTGCAGCAGGCCGGTGGCCGGCTGCCCGCGGCGCTCGTCCTGGTCGCGCCGCCGGTGCAATACCCGGGGTTCGCCGGGTTGCCGCCGCTGGCGCCGCCCACCCTGGTCGTGCAGGGCGACGACGACGAGGTCGTGGATGCCGCCGCGGTGGGCCGCTGGCTGCGCGAGCGGCAGCCGGCGGTACGGCTGCAGACCTTCGCCACCGGCCATTTCTTCCACGGCGTGCTGCCGGAACTCAAGGCGGAAACTGCCCGCTGGTTGCTGGAAACCCTTTCGCCGCCCGGTGCCGGGGGGTAAATTGCCGGCCCCATGAACGCCATCGCCCCGGCGCGGCCCAGCCCGCGCGAACACTACCAGCAGGACCTGCAGCGTCCCGGCTTCCACGCCGACGCCGCGCAGGCGCACGCCGTCGACTGCCTGCAGGCCCTGTACGACCAGCTGGTGGAACGCTGGCAGGACGACCGCAGCCTGGTCAGCCGCATGCAGCGCAGTTTCGGCGGCCGCGAGAACATCCGCGGACTGTACTTCTGGGGCGGGGTGGGGCGCGGCAAGACCTACCTGATGGACATCTTCTTCGACAGCCTGCCGTTCCGGCGGAAGATGCGCAGCCATTTCCACCGCTTCATGCAGCGCGTGCACGCCGAGCTGCGCACGCTGTCGGGCAGGAAGAACCCGCTGGACACCGTCGCCGACCGCTTCGCGAAGGAAGCCCTCGTCATCTGCTTCGACGAGTTCTTCGTCTCCGACATCACCGACGCCATGATCCTCGGTTCGCTGTTCGAGAAGCTGTTCGAGCGCGGCGTGACGCTGGTGGCCACCTCGAACATCATCCCGGACAACCTCTACAAGGATGGCCTGCAGCGCGAGCGCTTCCTGCCGGCCATCGAGATCCTCAAGCGGAACGTCACCGTGGTGAACGTCGACAGCGGCATCGACTACCGGCTGCGCGTGCTGGAGAAGGCTGAGATCTTCCACAGCCCGCTCGACGCCGCCGCCGATGCCAGCCTGGAGAAGAGTTTCCGCGAGCTGGCGCCGGCGATGATCCTCTGCGAGAGCGACTGCTTCGTGGACATCAACGACCGCCGGATCCCGGCGCGCAAGCTGGCCGAGGACGTCGCCTGGTTCGACTTCGTGCCACTGTGCGTGCAGCCGCGCAGCGCCGCCGACTACATCGAGATCGCCCGCCAGTTCCACGCGGTGCTGGTCAGCAACGTGCCGCGCATGGATGCCTCGCAGGACGACGCCGTGCGCCGTTTCATCAACATGGTCGACGAGTTCTACGACCGCAACGTCAAGCTGATCATGTCCGGCGCGGTGCCCATCGACGACCTGTATGCCGGCGGTCGCCTGACCTTCGAGTTCAAGCGCACCCAGAGCCGCCTGCTGGAAATGCAGTCGCACGAGTACCTGGCGCGCGAGCACAAGCCCTGATTTTTCCCGAAGCCCCAAGGAGCAACGCCATGATCCCGCGTACCCTGTTCAATTCCGACCACGAGATGTTCCGCGACGCGCTGCGCAAGTTCCTCGAGAAGGAAGCGGTGCCCTTCCACCAGCAGTGGGAAGACGAGGGCGTGGTGCCGAAGGACCTGTGGCTCAAGGCCGGCGAGCAGGGCTTCCTGTGCCCGTGCGTGTCGCCGGAGTACGGCGGCGCCGGCGCCGACTACCTGTACAGCGTCATTGTCATGGAAGAGATCTCCCGCCTGGGCCTGACCGGCATCGGCTGGGGCCTGCACACCGACATCGTCGGCCCGTACATCGAGCACCACGGTTCCGAGGCGCAGAAGCACAAGTTCCTGCCGAAGATGATCACCGGCGAGTGCATCGGCGCCATCGCCATGTCCGAGCCGGGCGCCGGCTCCGACCTGCAGGGCGTCAAGACCACTGCCGTCGACAAGGGCGACCACTACCTGCTGAACGGTTCCAAGACCTTCATCACCAACGGCCAGAACGCCGACGTGGTCATCGTGGTCGCCAAGACCGACCCGAACGCCGGCGCCAAGGGCATTTCCCTGCTGCTGGTCGAGCGTGGCATGCCGGGCTTCGAGCGCGGCCGCAACCTGCACAAGGTCGGCATGAAGGCGCAGGACACCTCCGAGCTGTTCTTCAACGACGTGAAAGTGCCGAAAGAGAACCTGCTCGGCAAGGAAGGCATGGGTTTCATCTACCTGATGACCGAGCTGCCGCAGGAGCGCCTGGGCATCGCCGTCAACGGCATTGCCATGGCGGAGGGCGCGTTCAAGCTGACGCTGGACTACGTCAAGGAGCGCAAGGCGTTCGGCAAGTCGATCTCCGACTTCCAGAACACCCAGTTCAAGCTCGCCGAGATCCACACCAAGATCGAGATGGGCCGCGCCTACGTCGATCGCTGCCTCGAGCTGCACTGCAACAAGAAGCTCGATGCCGCCACTGCGTCGGCCGCCAAGTACATCATCACCGACCTGCAGTGCGAGGTGCTGGACGAGTGCGTGCAGCTGTTCGGCGGCTACGGCTACATGTGGGAGTACCCGATCGCGCGCATGTGGGCGGACGCCCGCGTGCAGCGCATCTACGGCGGTACCAACGAGATCATGAAACTGGTGGTCTCGCGCCAGCTGCTGTCCTGATCCACGTTCCTGCGCTAACGTTGAAGGCCGCCCCCCGGGGCGGCCTTTTTCATTTGGCACGGCAGGAGGCCCCATGGGCGTGAACGACAAGGCGGCGCTGGTCACCGGCGCCTCGAGCGGCATCGGCAGCGAGCTGGCCCGCGAGCTGGCCGCGCGCGGTTACGACCTGGTCCTGCTGGCGCGCCGTGCCGACCGGCTGCAGGCGCTGGCCGGCGAGATCGCGGCCCGCCACGGCGTGCGCTGCCACGTGCTGGCCGCCGACCTGGCCGACCGGGCGCAGGTCGACACGGTGGTGGAACGTGCGCAGCGGGCGCTGGGTGGCGTGCCGTTGACGGTGCTGGCAAACAATGCCGGCTCCGGCGTGTGGGACCTGTTCACGGACGTGCCGCGCGATATCGCGCAACGCGACATCGATCTGAACGTCACGGCGCTGGCCACGCTCACCCACGATTTCGTCGCCCGCGCGAAGGCGCATGGACGTCCTGCTTACGTACTGAATATCGCATCGCTGGCCGCCATGCTGCCGGCGGCACGGTTCGCGGTGTACTCGGCCACCAAGTCCTTCGTGCTTACTTTCTCGGAAGTGCTGGCGTGGGAACTGCGCGACAGCAACGTGCGCGTGACCTGCGTGTGTCCGGGCGGCGTGAAGACCGAGTTCCTCGAGCACGCCGGCCAGGAACTGAAGAAGGACGTGGGCATGATGGATTCGCCGGAAGTGGCCCGCCAGTCGGTCGAGGCAATGCTGCGCGGCGAGGTGGTGTTCGTGCCGGGTGCGCTGAACAAGGTGTCGGCGCTGGCGCGTTTCCTGCCGCGCGGGCTGCGCCTGCGGCTGGTCGAGCGGAGCATGCAGATGGCGGTGCGTCCGGCGAAATGAAAAGGGGCCGGCATTGCTGCCGGCCCCCTGCGTGTTGCACTCCGGACGATCAGGGCGCCGGGTTCGGCTGCTCGACGTGGATCGCCTCGATGCCCTTGAGCACTTCCTCGGAGAGCGTCACGCCGATGCTGGCGATGTTCGCTTCCAGCTGCGCGATCGACGTGGCACCGATGATGTTGCTGGCCACGAACGGTCGCGTGGTGACGAACTGCAGCGCCATCTGCACCGGGTCGAGGCCATGCGCGCGCGCCAGCGCCACGTATTTCGCGGTGGCGATCTCCGCTTGCGGGTTGGTGTAGCGGGAGAAGCGCTTGAACAGCGTGATGCGCGCGTTTTCCGGGCGCGCGCCACCGAGGTATTTCCCCGACAGCACGCCGAATGCCAGCGGTGAATACACCAGCAGGCCGACGTTCTCGCGGTGCGAGATTTCCGCCATGCCGATCTCGTAGGTGCGGTTGAGCAGGTTGTACGGGTTCTGCACGCTGACGATGCGCGGCAGGCCGCGCGCATCGGCTTCCGCGAGGTAACGCATGGTGCCCCACGGCGTTTCATTGGACACGCCGACGTGGCGCACCTTGCCGGCCTTCACCAGGTCGGCGAGTACTTCCAGCGTTTCGGCGATCGGCGTCTGGATCTCGTCCTTCGCCACGTGCCGGTAGCCGAGCTTGCCGAAGAAGTTGGTGTTACGGTCCGGCCAGTGCATCTGGTACAGGTCGAGGTAGTCGGTCTGCAGGCGCTTCAGGCTGCCGTCGATCGCCGCCTCGATGTGCTTGCGGTTCAGGCGCGGCTTGCCGTCGCGCACGTGCGGCAGCCAGTCGCCCTGGCCGCAGACCTTGCTGGCGAGGACGATTTTCTGGCGCAGGCCCGGGCGGGCGCGGAACCAGTTGCCGATGATGGTTTCGGTGGTACCGTAGGACTTCTCCGTGGGCGGCACGGCGTACATTTCCGCGGTATCGAAGAAATTGATACCCCGGTCGACCGCCAGGTCCATCTGGGCAAAGGCCTCGTCCTGGGTGTTTTGTTCACCCCAGGTCATGGTGCCAAGGCACAGGGCGCTGACCTTGATGCCGCTGCTGCCGAGTTCTCGCAATTCCATGGGCTCTCCAAGTCTTTGATTTATATGGGGGTGGAGACGGGCTCCGGCGGTTGCGGATGGTAGCAGGAAGCGGCCGGCCGGGCGCCGGCCCGGCAGATATCTACTCCGTTGTCAAAGCCCGGGTGCTTGAGTAGAATGCGCCCTCCTTTGCGGGCGGGGGTGCGCCCGGGGAGTAGTTTTCCCGCGGAAAACCCGACCTGACGCAGGTTTTTGAGGCAAGAAGATCATGAAAACGTTCAGCGCCAAGGCGCATGAAGTGAAGCGCGACTGGTTCGTCATCGACGCCGATGGCAAGACCCTCGGCCGCATGGCGTCCGAAATCGCCCGTCGCCTGCGCGGCAAGCACAAGCCCGAGTACACCCCGCACGTCGATACCGGCGACTACATCGTCGTTATCAACGCCGGCAAGATCCGTGTCACCGGCAACAAGACCCTCGACAAGATCTACTACCGTCACACCGAGTACCCGGGCGGCATTCGCGAAGAGAGCTTCGAGAAGCTGGTGGCCCGCAAGCCGGAGCGCGTGATCGAGATCGCCGTCAAGGGCATGCTGCCGAAAGGCCCGCTGGGCCGCGCCATGCTGCGCAAGATGAAGGTGTACCCGGGTTCCAACCACCCGCACACCGCCCAGCAGCCCCAAGAACTGAACGTAGGCTGAGGTTCGAGTCGTGGAAAAGAACATCGGCACCGGTCGCCGCAAGACCGCCACCGCCCGCGTCATCGTCCGTCCGGGCAAGGGCGCCATCCAGATCAACGGCAAGACCCTGGAAGCCTATTTCGGCCGCCAGACCAGCCGCATGATGGTCCGTCAGCCGCTTGAGCTGATCGAAGCCACCGAGAAGTTCGACATCGTCGTGCGCGTAGCCGGCGGCGGCGCTTCCGGCCAGGCCGGCGCCATCCGTCACGGCATCACCCGTGCCCTGATCCGCTACGACGAGACCCTGCGCTCGCCGCTGCGCAAGGCCGGCTTCGTGACCCGCGACGCCCGCGAGGTCGAGCGCAAGAAGATCGGCCTGCGCAAGGCCCGTCGTCGTCCGCAATACTCGAAGCGCTGATCGCTTCGGTGGGGTATCCCCGGAACGCCCAAGTCGCAAGGCTTGGGCGTTTTTTCTTGTGCTGACGCAGGTCAGCAAGCGGGGTTATTCCGTGTGCTTCGTGTTGTTAATGAAGGGCCTTTTCTTTACCATTTGAGCCCCTTTTTCCGGGGGTCCGTTGCGGCTGGCAACGGGGATGCTGGAGACCATCTCGATGAGCACTGAAGGTGTAGACAACAGCAGGCGTACGTTCCTGGTCGGCCTGACGGCCGGCGTGGGCGCGCTGGGCGCCGTGGCGGCCGTGGTTCCGTTCGTCATGTCCTGGACGCCCAGCGCCAAGGCCAAGGCGGCGGGTGCCCCGATCACGATCGATATCAGCAAGATTGAGGAAGGCGGTTTCGTCGTCAACGAATGGCGCGGCAAGCCGGTCTGGATCCTCCGTCGTACCAAGGAGATGGTCGAGACCCTCGCGGCCCAGGACGGCGACCTGCGCGACCCGCAGTCCGCTGAAGAGCAGCAACCTGCCTACGCGAAGAACGCGGTGCGTTCGATCAAGCCGGAGGTGCTCGTGCTCCTCGGCGTGTGCACCCACCTGGGTTGCTCGCCGAAGTACGTCAAGGAGCCGACCGTCGAGCTGGCCCACGGCGGCTTCTTCTGCCCGTGCCACGGTTCGAAGTTCGACTTCGCCGGCCGCGTCTACAAGGGCGTGCCGGCGCCGCTGAACCTCGAGGTTCCGCCGCACTTCTACCAGTCCGAGAACGTCATCGTTGTCGGTGAAGAACAGGGGGCCGCGTAATGATCAAGTACATGACGGACAAGGCCACCGCCCTGATGGGCTGGGTTGACGCCCGCCTGCCGGTCACCGAGGCGTACAAGAAGCACATGTCGGAGTACTACGCTCCGAAGAACTTCAACTTCTGGTACTTCTTCGGCGTACTGTCGATGGTGGTGCTGATCAACCAGTTGCTCACCGGCATCTGGCTGACCATGTTCTACACCCCGACCGCCGAAGGCGCGTTCGCATCGATCGAATACATCATGCGCGACGTGGAAATGGGCTGGATCATCCGCTACATGCACGCGGTGGGCGCCTCGGCGTTCTTCCTCGTGGTGTACCTGCACATGTTCCGCGGCCTGCTGTACGGCTCCTACAAGGCGCCGCGCGAGCTGGTGTGGATCTTCGGCATGCTCATCTACCTCGCGCTGATGGCCGAGGGTTTCATGGGCTACGTGCTGCCGTGGGGCAACATGTCCTACTGGGGCGCGCAGGTGATCATCTCGCTGTTCGGTGCGATCCCGTACATCGGTGAAGACCTCACCGTGTGGATCCGCGGCGACTACCTGCTGTCCGGCGCGTCGCTGAACCGCTTCTTCGCCCTGCACGTGGTGGCCATCCCGATCGTGCTGCTGGCGCTGGTCGTGCTGCACATCCTGGCGCTGCACGAAGTGGGTTCCAACAACCCCGACGGCGTCGAGATCAAGAAGAAGAAGAACGCCCAGGGCATCCCGCTGGACGGCATCCCGTTCCACCCGTACTACTCGGTGAAGGATACGGTCGGCACCATCGTGTTCCTGATCGGCTTCGCCGCCGTGATCTTCTTCTTCCCGACCGGTGGCGGCTACCTCATCGAGGCGCCGAACTTCGAACCGGCCGATCCGCTGAAGACCCCGGCCCACATCGCACCGGTGTGGTACTACGGCGCCTTCTACGCGATGCTGCGCGCGGTACCGCACAAGCTGTCCGGCGTCATCGTCATGTTCGGCGCCATAGCCATCCTGTTCCTGCTGCCGTGGCTGGACCGCAACCCGGTCAAGTCCATCCGCTACAAGGGCATGCTGACCAAGGTGGCCACCATGGTGTTCGCGGCGGTGTTCGTGATGCTGACCTGGCTGGGCACCCAGCCGGCGACCGCCCTGTACACCTTCCTGGCACAGGTCGGTACGTTCTACTACTTCGCCTTCTTCATCTCGCTCTTGTTCCTGCACAAGTTCGAGACGGCGAAGCCGGTGCCTGAGCGCGTGACGGGCTGAGAAGGAGACTGACCATGAAGAAGTTCGCTTTCGCCTTCCTTGCCCTGTTCCTGCCGTTCACCGCCCAGGCGGCCGGCGGCGAGCACAACCCGTACATCGTCGACGCGCCGATCTCGCTGACCGACAAGGCCCAGCTGCAGCGTGGTGCCCAGCTGTTCGTCAACTACTGCTTCGGCTGCCACTCGCTGAAGTACGTGCGTTACGAGCGCATGGCCAACGACCTGGATATCCCGGTCGAGCTGCTGGCCGGCAACCTGATGATCAACACCGACAAGGTCGGCAGCCCGATGCTGAACGGCCTCGACCCGGCCCAGGCCAAGAAGTGGTTCGGCGCGCCGCCGCCGGACCTCTCCCTGGAGGCCAAGCTGCGTGGTGCCGACTGGGTGTACTCGTACCTGATCAGCTTCTATGAAGACCCGAGCCGTCCGTGGGGCGTGAACAACCACGTGTTCCCGAACGTGGGCATGCCGCACGTCATGGCCGACATGCAGCGGACCCTGCCGGAAGAAGAGTTCAAGGCGAAGATGGCCGACATCACCGCCTTCCTCGAGTACACGGCCGAGCCCATCCAGGTCACGCGCATGGTGGTGGGTGGCTTTGTCATCGGCTTCCTGCTGGTGCTGCTGATCTTCGCCTGGCTGATGAAGCGGGAGTTCTGGAAAGACGTGCACTGACGTCATCCGGAATCCGGCGAGTAGCGAAAAGGGTATCTGAGCAATCAGTTACCCTTTTTGCGTGAAGAGAGGGGTTGCCATGAACATTGCCGCCATCACCAAGCGCTCGTCGATGGTGTTCTTCTCCGATGGCCTGGACCATTACTGCCATCGCGTGCGCATCGTGCTGGCCGAGAAGGGCGTGGCGGTCGAGGTGGTGGACGTTCCGGGCGGTGACCTTCCGTCGGAAATCGCCGATCTCAACCCCTACAACGAGGTCCCGACCCTGGTTGACCGCGACCTCGTGCTGTACGAACCGAACGTCATGATGGAGTACCTCGACGAACGGTTCCCGCACCCGCCTTTGTTGCCGGTCTACCCGGTGGCCCGGGCGCAGAGCCGACTCTGGCTCTACCGCATCGAGCGGGACTGGTGCGGGCACGTAGACGCCATCCTGGCGGGCAGGGACAAGGAAATTCCCCGCCTGCGCAAGGAACTGCGTGACAGCCTGCTGGCGCTGTCGCCGATCTTCGAGCAGAAGCCGTTCTTCATGAGCGACGAGTTCACGATCGTCGATTGCGCGATGGCACCGATCCTGTGGCGGCTGCCGCTGCTGGGGATCGAGGTGCCGCCCAAGCAGGGCAAGGGACTGCTCAAGTACTGCGAGCGACTGTTCCGGCGTGACGGCTTCCAGGCAAGCCTGTCCGACCGCGAGCGGGCCATTCGTCAGCCCGGTTGAGTAAACTTGCGCCCGGCACGGTCACACCGGCCGTGCCCGGAGAGTTCCCTTTCATGACCCCGACCCGCCCTTATCTCGTTCGCGCGTTCTACGACTGGATCATCGACAACGGACTGACCCCCTACCTGCTGGTCGACGCCACCGTCGACGGCACGGCCGTGCCGGCAGCCTATGTCCGTGACGGCCGTATCGTGCTGAACGTGGCGCCGGCGGCGGTCACCGACCTGCAGCTGGGTACGCAGACGGTGAGTTTCAGCGCCCGTTTTGCCGGCGCGGCCCGCCTCATCTCGCTGCCGGTGGCCTCGATCATGGCCATCTACGCGCGCGAGAACGGCCAGGGCATGTTCTTCAGCGAAGAGGAAGGCATCGACGAGCCGCCGCAGCCGGAAACGGGCGGCGAGGGCGAGGAGCCGGTGCGCGGGCGCCCGGCACTCAAGCTGGTCAAGTAACGGCGACGGTCATGGCGGCCGGCGCGTGGCCGGCGGCGCCGGATCCGTCGCGGTGCCTCAGCGCGTGGCGTTGGCGGGTTCGATGTACTCGAAGATCTTCACGATCTTCTGCACGCCGTAGACGCCACGCGCGGCGGTCACCGCCAGCTCCGCTTCCTCGCGTGTCAGCAGGCCCATCAGGTACACCGCGCCATTCTCGGTGACGACCTTCACGCGCCGGCCCGGCACGTCCGGGCCGAACAGCAGGCGGGCCTTCACGCGCGTGGTGATCCAGCCGTCGCTGGCGCGCGCCAGCAGCGAGATCTTCTTCCCGACCTGCAGTTCGTTGTGCACGTGCAGCACGTGGCGCGTGCGTGCGGCAATCGCCTGCGCCTTGTCGCGGGCCTCGTTCGAGGCGACCTGGCCGGCGAGCAGCACCTGGCCATTCCAGCTCACCACCACCAGGCGCGCGTCGGCCAGCGAGGGCTCGGTACGCACCAGGTTCAGCCAGGTCTTGCGCTCGATGGCCTGGTCCTCGATGCGGGCACCCATCGTGCGGGTGCCATGGTAGGTATCGAGCGCATCCTGCGACAGCGGCGCCACCCACGACTTGCAGCCGGCTAGTGCCAGCGACAGCAGCAGCAGGACGGACAGGCGACGCAGGACGTTGCGGGCAAGGCGCTGGTTCACGGCAGGTCTCCGAACAGTTCGCGCTCCAGCAGGTCGCAGAGCACGTTGATGAGCAACAGGTGCACTTCCTCGGCGCGTGCCGGCGAGGAAACCGCCACGCGCAACTCGATGTCGTCGTCGGCGAGCACGCGGGCGATGTCGCCGCCCTCGTGGCCGGTGAGCGCGACCACGTCCATGCCGCGGTCATGGGCGGCGATCACCGCCTGGACGCTGCTGGGTGACATGCCGGTGGCGGAAAGTACCAGCAGGACATCGCCGGCCTGGCCGAGCGCGCGCAGGGGACGGGCGAATACGTCGGCGGTGCCGTACAGGCCTGCCAGGGCAATCGCCTGCGGGGCGCCGTCGGACAGGCAGAAGACCGGCAGGCCGGGACGTTCGCGCTCGAGCCGGCCCAGCATCTTCACGGCGAAGTGCTGGGCGTTGGCGCCCGAGCCGCCGCTGCCGCAGACGAACAGCCGGCGTTCCTCCAGCAGGCAGCGCACCATGCGGGCAGCCGCCGCGGCGAGGTTGCCGGCCTGGGTTTCCAGCGCGGCGGCCGCGGCGTCGATGTGGGCGCTGATGTTGTCGCGAACCACGCGTTCGCTGTCCATCCCGTTTCCCCCGCTAACCGTGCGCGACGCGAAACGCGTCGCGCAACCAGGTAATGTGATCGCCGGTGATCGCCACCACGTCGAAACGGGCCGGCAGTACCGCCAGTGCCGGGTTGCGCGCCAGCCAGGCGCGGGCGGCACAGGCTACGCGCCACTGCTTGTGCGCGTCGATGCTTTCCAGCGCACCGACCAGGCTGCCGGCCGACCGCACGCGGACCTCGACGAAAGCGAGCGTGTCGCCATCGCGCATCACGAGGTCCAGTTCACCCAGCCGGCATCGCCAGGCGCTGGCCAGGCAGTGCAGGCCATGTGCCTCGAGGTGGTCGCGTGCGCGTTGCTCGCCCGCATCGCCGCGCGCCTTGCGTTCAGTTGGCATCGTCGAGCACCCGGGCCGCGCCGTCACGGTACACCATCCATGTCAGCTCGCGGACAACGCGGCGGTTGGCGTCGAGCGTGAGCATGCCGGTGACGCCGTCGATACGGGTATCCGGCGCGCGCGCAAACAGCGGCAGCTGGCGGGCGAGCCGCCAGGCATCGATGCCGAACCCGTACAGGCGCAGGTAGCGGTCATCGATGTCCTTCCAGGCGCTGCCGACCTGCTGGCGCAGCGGTTGCCCGGCGTCGGCGATCCACGGCATTTCCACGAAGCGGACGCCGGCGAGATCGGCGGCGGCGCTGGCGGTGGCCTGGCCGTTCACGTGCGAGGTGGCGAACACCGGCAGGTTGCCGGCGTGGTGGTACTGGACGGCCGGCGCGATCTGCGTGGCCTGCAGCGTGTTGGCGATGATGTACAGGCTGTCGATGTCCTGGCGTCGCTGCGGCGTGAATGCCAGTTTCGTACCCAGTACCCGCTCTACACGGTCGTGGCGAACTTCGCTGGTGCCAACATCCAGCAGCCGGCGCACTACCTCGCCGTAGTCGCCATTGCCCTGGAAGCTGGCACTGGCGCGCACGCTGCCGCCGGCGGCGCGCAGGCTGTCGCCAACCTGTTGTGCCATCCGCTGGCCCCATTCACCCGCCGGGTAGATCACCGCGGCCCGGGTCAGGTTGCCGGCGGCGGCGGTGCGCGCCAGTTGCGCGGCCTCGTCCTCGCCGGCCAGCCCGTAGTAGTACAGCGTGACCGGCCCGCCATCGCTGTCCGGGTAGTTGAGCGCCAGCGTCGGCACCGGCAGGCGCTCGCGTTGCTGCAGCAGGCGGACGTTTTCCTTTTCGAGCGGGCCGATGACGAGTTGTGCGCCGTCGCGCACGGCGGCATCGTAGGTCGCGGTAAAATCGCTGCGTGACGAATCGTAGAAGCGCATCGTCACCGGGTCGCCGCCGTCGGTGCGCGCCTGTTGCCAGGCGGCAAGCATGCCGCGCTGCACGGCGATGCCTGCACTGGCGAGCTTGCCGTGCAGCGGCAACAGGACCCCGATCTGTGCCGGCGCCTCGACCTGCTTGGCGCTGCGTGCGCGTGCCACCGCGGCCGGTGGCCGCTCGGCGGCGGGGTGGCCGGCGTTGGCCGCCATCCAGCCGTCGATGCGCCCGGCCAGGGCGCCCGGGCTGTCGCCATGGTCACGGACGATGCGTGCGAGCGTTGCCCAGCCCTGCACGTCGCGATCTTCATCGGCCTGCAGGGTGGACAGCGTTTCGCGGCTGCCGCGCATCAGCAGCGTCCACAGTGCGGCTTCGTTCGCCGCGCGGGCGTCGCCGGGCAGGCCCCGGCTGGCCGCCACGCGTTCGCGGATGGCGTCCGCCGGCAGGTTGCGGCGTTCCAGCACCGCGGCGCGTCGCTCGGCCACCCGCGCCAGTCCGGCCGGGTCGAGGTCGTCGATGAACGCGTGGCGGCCGGCGGGAGGACGGGCCACGGTGGCCCATGCGCCATCGATGTCGCCGTTGCCGAGCAGGGCGGTCACCGAGTCACTGAGGAATGGCACGCGCTGGGCGCGCGACAAGTCGCTGGTGTCGACCTGGTTGAGTGCCGCGACGGCCTTCGCGTAGGCTTGCGCCGACACGTACATCGACGCGGCCATCAGCAAGCGCTGCTGGCGGGTGTCACCGCTGGACGGCAGGTCGGCGAGCAGCGCGTCGCCACGCTGTACGCGCTCGGCGACCGACGTCTCGTCGAGCGGCAATGACGCGACGCTGCCGGACTGGCAGCCGCTGCTGTGCAGGGCGAGCAGGGCGGCGAAACAGAGGCGTCCCACAAAGGCGGGCATTCGCATATGGCTGACAATCCCGGGGCTGGTGGCGGCGTGCTGCACGTGGTGGCGACGCCGATCGGAAACCTGGACGACATCTCGGCGCGCGCCATCGAAACATTGCGCGCGGCGGACATTATAGCCGCGGAAGACACCCGCCACAGTTCCCGGCTGCTCGGCCAGCTGGGCATCGAGGGCGCCCGGCTGGTGTCGTTGCACGAGCACAACGAGGCCGGGCGCAGCGAGGCCTTGCTGCACGCCGTCGCCGCCGGGCAGCGCGTGGCGCTGGTCTCCGATGCCGGCACGCCGCTGGTCAGCGACCCGGGCTTCCGGCTGGTGCAGGCCGCGCATGCCGCCGGCGTGCGTGTCAGCCCGGTGCCGGGCGCCTGCGCGGCAATCGCCGCGCTGTCTGCAGCCGGACTGCCCAGTGACCGTTTCTTTTTCGAAGGGTTCCTGCCGTCAACCGCGGCGGCGCGCCGCGCGCGCCTGGACCAGCTGGTGCGCCAGCGCGGCACGCTGATCTTCTACGAGGCACCGCACCGCGTGGCGGAAACCCTCGCCGACCTGGCAGCGGTGCTGGGCGACGGACGCATGGGGGCGCTGGCGCGCGAACTCACCAAGACCTTCGAGACGGTGCGCCGCGATACGCTGGCGGCGCTGCGCGACTTCGTGGCCGCCGATGCCGACCAGCAGCGTGGCGAGATCGTCCTGCTGGTGGAGGGCGCGACCGACGAAGCGGTCGCCGGCGCACTCGACGAGACGGCGTTGTTGCGCGCGCTGGCGGGGGAATTGCCGGCAACGCGGGCGGCCAAAGTGGCTGCTGCCGTGCTCGGTCGCCCGCGCCGCGACATCTACCAGCAATTGCTGGACATGGGCATTGCCGACGGTTGAGGGCGGTGCCGATGGGCTAGAATGCCGCCCGTGGGTCGGCCAGACAGTCGCCGCTGCAGCCCTCGTTGGCAGCAGGGGAGGAAAGTCCGGGCTCCGCAGGGCAGGGTGCCAGGTAACGCCTGGGAGGTGCGCCGGTGACAGCGCATCGACGGAAAGTGCCACAGAGAACATACCGCCGATGGCCCGCAAGGGATCAGGTAAGGGTGAAAAGGTGCGGTAAGAGCGCACCGCGCTGCCGGCAACGGGAGCGGCATGGCAAACCCCACCCGGAGCAAGGCCAAATAGGGGTCCTATGGCGCGGCCCGCGCCGGACCCGGGTAGGCTGCTTGAGGCGTGCGGCGACGCACGTCCTAGAGGAATGACTGTCCACGACAGAACCCGGCTTATCGGCCGACCCACACTTCTTCTAATAATTGCTTTTCTTAGAGCGATTTATTCTAGGACTTAAAGTCCTTTGTGAGGATGTCCCCGCAGGCGCCTGAGCGGGGACCCTTTCTCCCTCCGCGGCGTGCGCGATATCCGCCTAACCCATTGATTTTAAAAGCCGCTTCGCCCGCGGGGCCGGGGTGCGCTTGCTTGACGCTGCCGATGGGCGGTTCCTATAGTTCCCCCGGTGGGAAAAAGTGGGAAAAAGTGGATTTTCGTGGGCCGGGAAGGCTCTCCACACCAGCGGGTAGCAGCGTGTTCCAGGGAATCACCTCCGTCACCGTCGATGCGAAAGGCCGGCTCGCCATCCCGACCCGGTTCCGGGACGGTATTGCCGATCGTGGCGGCAACACGGTGATAGTAACCGCTCACCAATACGACGGCTGCCTGGTCGTCTATCCGCTGGCCGACTGGGAAGAGATTGCCCGCAAGGTCTCCGCGCTGCCCGACGGCAGCGCCGACGTCCGCAACATCAAGCGCCGCTTCATCGGCCAGGCCACCGAGTGCGAGATCGACAGCGCCGGCCGCATCCTGCTGCCGCAGATGCTGCGCACCTTCGCGCGCATCGAGAAAGGCGCGGTGATGCTCGGCCAGGTGCACAAGCTCGAGCTGTGGAGCGAAGAGCAGTGGGCGGCCAACGAGAAGATCAACGCCACCCTCGACGACGCCACGGGCTTGCCCGACGCCGTCCAGCAACTCTCGTTCTGACGGGGGTCGCGTGAGTTTCGAACACCAGACCGTCCTCCTGCTGGAGGCGGTCGACGCGTTGCAGGTCGCGCCGGCGGGCATCTACGTGGATGCCACTTTCGGGCGCGGCGGCCACAGCCGGGAAATCCTCCGGCGGCTGGGGCCGGAAGGGCGCCTGCTCGCCATCGACCGCGATCCGCAAGCGGTGGAGGCGGGGCGCGCGCTGGCCGCACAGGACACGCGTTTTTCGATCGTGCACCAGGGATTTGCCGCGCTGGCGTCGGTAGTCGATGCGCGTGGCTGGCGTGGCCAGGTGAACGGCGTGTTGATGGACCTGGGCGTGTCGTCGCCGCAACTGGACGACGCATCGCGTGGTTTCAGTTTCATGCGTGAAGGACCGCTCGACATGCGGATGAACCCGCAGGAGGGCGAGAGCGCGGCGGATTACGTGGCGCGGGCAACGGTGGAGGAGCTGCAGGCGGTGTTCAGCGAACTGGGCGAAGAGCGCTTTTCCCGACGCATCGCGCAAGCGATCGTTCGCGCGCGCGCCTCGCGTCCGCTGACCACCACGCGTGAGCTGGCCGAAGTGGTGGCCGGCGCCGTTCCCACCCGCGAGGCCGGCAAGAATCCCGCTACGCGCGTGTTCCAGGCGCTGCGCATCCACGTGAACCGCGAACTGGAGCAACTGGTCGAGGCGCTCGGCCAGGCGCTGGACGTGCTGGCGCCGCGCGGGCGCCTCGCCGTCATCAGTTTCCACTCGCTGGAAGACCGCATCGTCAAGCGCTTCATGCTGCACCACTCGCGCGGACCGGAACTGCCGCGCGGCATGCCGCTGCCGCCGAACCTGCCGCCGCCGAAGCTGGCACTGGCCGGCAAGGCGATGCGTGCCGGCGACGCCGAGGTCGAGGCCAACCCGCGTGCGCGCAGCGCCATCCTGCGCGTGGCCGAGCGCCAGGAGGCCACCCATGGCTGACCTGCGCATTGCCCGTGACGTGCTGCTGTTCGCCGGTGCCGCCGTTGCCGCGCTGGGTTCCGCGGTTGCCGTGGTCTACAGCGTGCACGTATCGCGCGAGATGGTGAACGAGCTGCAGTCGATGACCCGCGAAGCCGAGGCGCTGCAGGTGCAGTGGGGGCAGTTGCTGCTGGAGAAGAGTACCTTCGGCTCCTATGCCCACGTCGAGCAGACGGCCCGCGAGCAGCTCGACATGTACCTGCCGTCGGTGCAGGAAATCGTGGTGACCGGCCAATGAGGAAGGCAGCGAACCTCGTCATCACCCTGCGCCTGCGCATCGTCATGGTGCTGCTGGGCTGTGCCGCCGTCGCGCTGGTGGCGCGCGCCGCGCAACTGCAGGTGGGCGAGGCCGACTTCCTGCGTGCGCAGGGTGATGCGCGCAACCTGCGCGTCGAGCCGCTGGCGGCCACCCGTGGCCTTATCCTCGACCGCAACGGCCAGCCGCTGGCGGTCAGCACGCCGGTGGTATCGATCTGGGCGAACCCGCCCCAATTGCTCGCCGCCCGTGACCACTGGAAGGCGCTGGCCAAAAAGGCAGGCGTCGATTACGAGGATTTCAAGGACCGCCTGCTGCGCGCGCAGGACCGCGAATTCCTTTACCTGCGCCGCCACCTCGCCCCGGACTTCGCCAAGGGCATCCTCGACCTCGGCGTGCCCGGGGTTTACGGCATGACGGAGTACCGCCGTTACTACCCGGCCGGTGAAGTCGCCGCGCACGTGGTGGGCTTCACCAACATCGACGATGCCGGCCAGGAAGGCATGGAGCTGGCATTCGAAGAGCGCCTCGGTGCCCGTCCCGGCAAGCGCAAGGTGGTGAAGGACCTCAACGGTCGCGTGGTCGATGACGTCGAGATCATCGAGGATGCGCGCCCGGGCCAGGACCTGACGCTGAGCATCGACCTGCGCATCCAGTACCTCGCGTATCGCGAGCTGAACGCCGCCGTGCAGCAGCAGAACGCCAGCGGCGGCAGCGTGGTGGTGCTGGACGTGGACACCGGCGAAGTGCTGGCGATGGTCAACCAGCCGTCCTACAACCCCAACAACCGTGCCGGCGCCCGCCCGGCGTGGCTGCGCAATCGTGCCGTCACCGACATGTTCGAGCCGGGTTCGACGATGAAGTCGTTCACGGTGGCGGCGGGCCTGGAAAGCGGCAAGTTCCGCCCGCAGTCGCTGATCGATACCTCGCCGGGCAAGTTCCGCGTCGGTACCAAGGTCATCAGCGACCACCACGACTACGGCCTGATCGACGTCACCACCGTGCTGACCAAGTCGAGCAACATCGGTTCCACCAAGATGGCGATGGCCATGGAGCCGGAGCGCCTGGTGACCATGTACCGCCGCATGGGCTTCGGGCAGGCGACCCACTCGGGATTTCCCGGCGAGAGCACCGGTTCGTTGCCGGCCCGCCAGAAGTGGCGGCCGATCGAGCTGGCCACGCTGTCGTATGGCTACGGCGTGTCGGTGACGGCACTGCAGCTGGCGCGTTCCTACCTGGTGCTGGCTTCCGGTGGCGTGACGCGCCCGGTGACGCTGCTGCGCCGCGACGGGCGCGTGGAGGGCGAGCGCGTGCTGCCCGAGGACATCGCGCGCACCGTGACCGGCATGCTCGAAACGGTGACCACCGACGCGGGTACCGCGATCCGCGCCCGCATCAACGGTTACCGCGTGGCAGGCAAGACCGGTACCGTGCACAAGCTCACCGGTGCCGGTTATGCGGCCAACGAATACCTGTCGCTGTTTGCCGGCATGGCGCCGGTTTCGCGGCCGCGGGTGGTGACGGTGGTGGTCATCGACAACCCGCGCAACAACGCCTACTACGGCGGCCTGGTGGCGGCGCCGGTGTTCTCCGCGGTCACCGCCGGCGCGTTGCGTACGCTCAACGTGAGCCCGGACGGCATCGCGCCGGTAGTGGCCTCGGTCCGCGGGGGCACGCCATGAGCACCGTTCAGCAAGGCGCCCGTGCCATGCCGCTCGGCGAGTTGCTCGCCGTCGCAGGCGTGGATGCCAATGCCGGTGCCGCGGGTGTGCAGGTCAGCGGGATCTGTGACGACAGCCGCTACGTGCGCCGCGGTGACCTGTATCTCGCCCTGCGTGGCACCCGCGTCGACGGCCGTGCCTTCATCGCCGATGCCATTGCACGCGGTGCCGTGGCGGTGTTCGCCGAGGCGGACGACAGCGTCGCGGTGGACAGCACGGTCGCGCAGGTGCCGGTGATGGCCGTGCGCCACCTGCGTGCCCAGGTCGGCCCCATCGCGTCGGCCTTTTTCGGTGAACCGTCGCGCGCCATGTCGGTAGCGGCGGTCACGGGCACCAACGGCAAGACCACCACCAGCTGGTTGCTGGCCTCCGCGCTGGAGCTGCTGGGCCACCATGCGGCGGTCATGGGCACGCTGGGCGTGGGCGCCACCGGCGCCGGTGCGCAGCGCGCACCGCTGGGCAACACCACGCCCGGCGCGGTGGAGTTGCAGCGCTTGCTGGCCGGCCTGCGTGACGATGGCTATGCCGCCGTGGCGATGGAGGCTTCGTCCATCGGCATCGAGCAGCATCGTCTGGCGGGTACGCGGCTGGCGGTGGCGGTGTTCACCAACCTGTCGCGTGACCACCTCGATTACCACGGCACCATGGAAGCCTACGCCGAAGCCAAGGCGCCGCTGTTCTCCTGGCCGGGCTTGTCCGGCGCGGTACTCAACGGCGATGACCCGTGGGCGCAGCGCTGGCAGGCCGAGGGGCGCGTGCGTGCCGATCGCGTGCTGACCTATGGCAACCGCGGCCGTGGCCACGACATCGAGTTGCTGGACATTGCGCCGGCGCCGCGTGGCATGCGCTTCACCGTGCGTGTCGAGGGCCGCGAGCTGGCCGTCGACACGCGCCTCGTCGGCGGGTTCAACGCCGGCAACCTGATGGCAGTCATCGGTGCGCTGCGCCTGCTCGGTCATGGCCTCGACGAGATCGCCGGCGTGCTCGGTCGCCTGGAGGCCCCGGTCGGCCGCATGGAAACCTTCGGTGGCGGCGAGGCGCCGCTGTGCGTGGTCGACTACGCGCATTCGCCGGATGCCCTGGAAAAGGCACTGGCCGTGCTGCGCGAGCGTACCCGCGGCGCGCTGTGGTGCGTGTTTGGCTGCGGCGGCAACCGTGATCGCGGCAAGCGTCCGCAAATGGGCGGCATTGCCGCACGTATCGCCGACCACGTGCTGGTGACCAGTGACAATCCGCGTGACGAGGACCCGGCGGCGATCATCGCCGAAGTCGTGGCCGGCGCGGCCGATGCCTCGAAAATGGTCGTCGAGCCGGACCGTGCCCGCGCCATCGCCCGCGCGGTGGCTGCCGCCGCGGCCGGCGATACCGTGCTGGTGGCCGGCAAGGGTCACGAGGACTACCAGGAAATCGCCGGCGTGCGCTCTCCGTTCGTTGACCAGCAGCACGTGCGCGACGCGCTCGCGGCGCGTGCCGCCGGGGGTGCTGCATGATGACCATGCGCCTGTCCGAGGCGGCGGCGGCCATGCAGGGCTCGCTGCGCGGTGCCGACGCGACATGCAGCGGCGTCAGCACGGACACCCGCAAGGCCGTGGCCGGAACGCTGTTCTTCGCGCTCAAGGGCGCCAACCACGACGGCCATGACCATGCCGCCGCGGCGCTGGCTGCCGGCGCCGCGGCCGTGGTGGTGTCGCGCGACGACGCCTCGCTCGGTTCGCCGCGCATCGTCGTCGACGACACGCTGCTCGCACTGGGTCGCCTGGCCGGCGCCTGGCGTGCGCGCTGCCGCGCCACCGTGGTTGCCATCACCGGCAATTCCGGCAAGACCACCACCAAGGAACTGGCGGCGGCGGTGCTGCGCACTGCGGGCCATACGCTGGCCACCGTGGGCAACCTCAACAACGAGATCGGCGTGCCGCTGACGCTGCTGCAACTGGATGCCACCCACCGCTTCGCCGTGGTGGAGATGGGCCAGGGTCGCGGTGGCGATATCGACTACCTGGTTGGCTTTGCGCGCCCGGACATTGCGCTGGTGACCAACGTGACCGGTGCGCACCTGGCCGGCTTCGCGTCGATGGATGCCATCGCCGCCGGCAAGGGCGAGGTGTACTCGCGCCTGGCACCGCAGGGCATCGCCGTCATCAACCGCGATGACCACTATGCCGGGTCCTGGCAGGCGAACCTGCCGCCCTGCCTGGTAATGACCTATGCCGCGGCCCACGAGGCCGACGTGCGCGCCGAAGACGTCGCCGTGGCCGGCGATGGTTGTGCGCGCTTCACGCTGGTCGCGGGCGAGCGCCGCGTGCCGGTGGCACTGGCGGTGCCGGGCGTGCACAACGTCTCGAACGCGCTGGCTGCCGCCTCCATCGGCCTGGCTTGCGGGGTGCCGCTGGCGGACATCGCGCGCGCCCTTGCCTCGGTGCAGGCCATGTCTGGTCGCCTGCTGGTGCGCGCGTTGCCGGGCGGCGCGCGCCTGATCGACGACACCTACAACGCCAACCCGGGTTCGGTGAAGGCCGCCATCGGCACGTTGTGCGCGTATCCCGGACGGCGCCTGCTGGTGCTGGGCCACATGGCCGAGCTGGGTCCCACGGCCGCCGCGTTGCACCGCGAGGTGGGCGCTTTCGCGCGCCAGGCCGGCGTGGAAAAACTGTTCACCACCGGCGAATGTGCTGCCGACACCGTGGCCGGCTTCGGCGCCGGTGCGCAGGCGTTCGCCGATATCGATTCGCTGGTGCATGCGCTGCGGCCGGAGCTGGCCGCCGGCGTCACCGTGCTCATCAAGGGTTCTCGCAGCGCGCGCATGGAGCGTGTCGTCGCCGCACTCACGGGAGATACCGATGCTGCTCTGGCTCACTGAATACCTGGCGCAGTACCACTCCGGCTTCGCCGTATTCCAGTACCTGTCGCTGCGCGCGATGCTGAGCGTGGGTACCGCGCTGGCCATTGCCCTGCTGCTCGGGCCGTGGATGATCGAGCGCCTGAAGATCATGAAGTTCGGCCAGGCGATCCGTACCGACGGTCCGCAGTCGCACCTGTCGAAGTCCGGTACGCCGACCATGGGCGGCGCGCTGATCCTGGTGGCGATCGTCGCCGGCACGCTGCTGTGGGCCGACCTGCACAACCGCTACGTGTGGATCGTGCTGGTCGTCACCATGGTCTTCGGCGCGGTCGGCTGGGTGGACGACTATCGCAAGGTCGTCGAGAAGAACTCGCGCGGCCTGCCGGGTCGCTGGAAGTACTTCTGGCAGTCGGTGGCCGGCCTCGGCGCAGCCATCTACCTGTACTGGTCGGTGGCCGGGACGCCGTTCGAGACCACGCAGACCTCGCTGCTGATCCCGTTCTTCAAGAACCTGGTCATCGACCTTGGACCGGTGCTGTTCATCGCGCTGGCCTACTTCGTGATCGTCGGCACCAGCAACGCGGTGAACCTCACCGACGGACTCGATGGCCTCGCGATCATGCCCACCGTGCTGGTCGGCGTGGCGCTGGGCATCTTTGCCTACCTGTCCGGCAACATGAAGTTCGCCCAGTACCTGCTGATCCCGGCCGTACCCGGCGCCGGCGAGCTGGTGATCATCGTCGGTTCGCTGGTCGGTGCCGGCCTGGGCTTCCTGTGGTTCAACAGCTACCCGGCACAGGTGTTCATGGGCGACGTCGGCGCGCTGGCGCTGGGTGCGCTGCTGGGCGTGATGGCGGTGATCGTCCGCCAGGAAATCGTGCTGTTCATCATGGGCGGCATCTTCGTGCTGGAAACGGTGTCGGTGATGCTCCAGGTGGCGTCGTTCAAGCTGACCGGCAAGCGGATATTCCGCATGGCGCCCATCCACCACCACTTCGAACTCAAGGGCTGGCCGGAGCCAAAGGTGATCGTGCGTTTCTGGATCATCACGTTCGTGCTGGTGCTGATCGGCCTGGCTTCGCTGAAGCTGCGCTGAGCCAGGGCAAACAGGAGGAATGAAGGCGATGTACGTGGTCGTGGGTCTGGGCAAGACGGGCGTTTCCTGCCTGCGCTGGTTGCGCGGGCAGGGTGCGGCCGTGCGCGTCGTGGACACCCGCGACAACCCGCCGGGCCTCGACGCCGTACGCGCCGAATTCCCCGGCGTGGAAATCATCACCGGCGGGTTCGGCGAAGGCTGGCGCGCCGGCGCCACCTCGCTGGTGGTGAGCCCGGGCATCGCCGTTGCCACCGCGGAAATCGCCGCCGCCGCTGCCGACGGCATCGAAGTCATCGGCGACATCGAACTGTTCGCCCGCCACCTGCGCGCGACCCGGCCGCAGGTGCCGGTCATCGGCATCACCGGTTCGAACGGCAAGAGCACCGTGACCGCGCTGGTCGGCGAAATGATCACTGCCGCCGGCCTGCGCGCGGCGGTGGGTGGCAATTTCGGTACGCCGGCGCTCGACCTGGTTGCCGGCGACGTGGACTGCTACGTGCTCGAACTGTCGAGCTTCCAGCTGGAGACCACGTATTCGCTGCAGCTCGCCGGCGCGACCATCCTCAACCTGTCCGAAGACCACATGGACCGCTACGCGGATTTCGCCGCCTACGGCATGGCCAAGCAGCGCATCTACGCGCATTGCGCCACCGCGGTGGTTAACCGCGACGATCCTTGGTCGGCGCCGCGTGGCGGGTTGGCCGGCAAGGTGGTCACTTTCGGAGCCGGTGCCGCCGGCCAGGGCTATGGCATCAACGTGATCGATGGCCTGCGTACGCTGACGCTGGACGGCCAGCCGCTGCTGGCCTGCGACGCCATGCGCATCAAGGGCACCCACAACCAGCTCAACGCGCTGGCGGCACTCGGCCTCGGTGCCGCCGCCGGCCTGCCGCAGGCGGCGATGCTGCGCGCCCTGCGCGAGTTCCCGGGCCTGGCGCACCGCTGCCGGTTCGTCGCCGAGGCCAACGGCGTGGCCTGGTACAACGACTCCAAGGGCACCAACATCGGCGCGACGGCAGCCGCGCTGGCCGGCTTCGGCGAGAACATCCGTGGCAAGGTGGTGCTGATTGCCGGCGGCCTGGGCAAGGACCAGGACTTCCGCCTGCTCGACCCGCACGTGCGCGCGCACGTGCGCAACGTCGTGCTGATCGGCCAGGATGCGCCGCTGATCCGCGCGGCGCTCGGCGAGCAGGACAAGCTGGTTGATGCGTCGTCCATGGATGACGCCGTCAGCCAGTGCGCGCGCCTGGCGCGCCCGGGCGACGTGGTGCTGCTGTCGCCTGCCTGTGCCAGCTTCGACATGTACAGCGGCTACGACGCGCGGGGCACCCACTTCGAGCAGCTGGTGCGCGCACGCACCGGGGAGGCCGGCTGATGCTGCCGTTCCTGTCTTCCCGCCAGCAATTGCTGCTCAGCGCCGCGCTGCTGGTCGTTACCGGCTTCCTGCTGGTGACATCGGCCTCCATCCACTTTGCCGACACCAAGCTGCACAACCCGTTCTATTTCAGCCTGCGCCACGGCGTGTTCGTGCTGGTGGCTGTCACGGTCGGCGTGTTCGTGGCCCGCGTCCCGGTGGAAATGTGGCAGCGCTTCAGCCCGCTGCTGCTGGTCGCGGGGATTCTCGGGCTGGTGCTGGTGCTGATTCCCGGCATCGGCCGCGAGGTCAATGGCAGCCAGCGCTGGATCCCTCTGGTGCTGTTCAACGTGCAGCCGTCCGAGTTCGCCAAGCTGGGCATGCTGGCGTTCCTGGCCGATTACCTGGCGCGTCGTCGCGATGCGCTCGTTGATCCGGTCACGGTGCTCAAGCCGCTGGGCGTGCTGGGCGTGCTGCTGGTGCTGTTGCTGCTGGAGCCCGACATGGGCACGTCCATGGTGATCGTGGCCATGGTGTTCGCCATGTTGTTCCTCGCGGGCATGCCGTGGAAATGGGTCGCCGGCCTCGGCGCGATCGGCGCGGCCGGCATCGTCGCGCTGGTGGTCACGCAGCCCTACCGCATGGCCCGTCTCACCAGCTTCCTCGATCCCTGGCAGCACCAGTTCGATTCCGGCTACCAGCTGGTGCAGAGCCTGATTGCCTTCGGTCGCGGCGAGGTCATCGGCGTCGGCCTCGGCAACAGCGTGCAGAAGCTGTTCTACCTGCCGGAGGCGCACACGGACTTCGTGTTCGCGGTGGCGGCCGAGGAATTCGGCCTGTTCGGGGTGATCACGCTGGTGACGCTGTTCGTCCTGCTGGTTGGCGCCGTGCTGCGCATCGCGCGTGACCGCGCCGAGGCCGGCGATGCCTTCGGCGCCTATTTCGCCTGGGGCGCCGCGGTGCTGTTCGGCGTGCAGGCTTTCATCAACATGGGCGTGAACATGGGGCTCATGCCCACCAAGGGATTGACCCTGCCGCTGGTGAGCTATGGCGGTTCCAGCCTGCTGGCCAACTGCGTGCTGCTGGGCGCGCTCTGGCAACTGGGCGCTGCCGCAAGCGGCGCCACCCGCATCGCGCGCACGCCGCGCCAGGTGGTGGCGGCATGAAGGCCCTGGTGATGGCAGGCGGTACCGGTGGCCACGTGTTCCCCGCGCTGGCGGTGGCGCAGCGCCTTGCCGCGGATGGCTGGCAGATCCACTGGCTGGGCTCCGAGGGCGGCATGGAAGTCGAGCTGGTGACGAGGCACGGCATCGCGATCAGCACGCTGCCGGTGTCGGGCCTGCGCGGTTCGGGCGCGGCTCGCCTGCTCGCCGCACCGTTCAAGCTGGCGCGCTCGCTGGCCGGTGCGCTGCGCGTGGTACGTCGCGAGCGCCCGGACCTGGTGATCGGTTTCGGCGGTTTTGCCTCCGGTCCGGGTGGAGTCGCCGCGCGCCTTGCCGGCGTGCCGCTGGTGGTGCACGAGCAGAACGCGATCGCCGGCCTGACCAATCGCCTGCTGGCGAGGATCGCCAGCCGCGTGCTGGTCGCCTTCCCGCAGGCGACGCAGCAATTGCCCGGCGCGACCGTCGTTGGCAACCCGGTGCGCGACGCGATTTGCGCGGTGCCGGCGCCGGCGACGCGCTATGCCGGCCGCGAGGGCGCGCTGCGTATCCTGGTGGTAGGCGGCAGCCTCGGGGCGCAGGCACTCAACACGCACGTGCCGGGTGCGCTGGCACTGGTGGCGCGCGACATGCGCCTCGATGTACGCCACCAGACCGGCCGCAAGTCGGTGGAGGAAACGCGCGGCAATTACGCGCGGGTGAACGTCGCCGCCGATGTCGTGCCGTTCATCGACGACATGGCCGCCGCTTATGCCTGGGCCGACCTGGTGGTGTGCCGCGCCGGCGCGCTGACGGTGAGCGAGCTGGCCGCGGCGGGCGTGCCTGCGATCTTCGTGCCGTTCCCGCACGCGGTCGATGACCACCAGACCCACAACGCCGGCTACCTGGTGGCGGCCGGCGCCGCGCGCCTGCTGCCGCAGTCGCGCCTGGACGCCCAGGCGCTGGCGGCCGACATCCGCGCGATGGCCGACCGCAGCGTGCTGCAGGCGATGGCCTCTGCCGCACGCAACGCCTCTTTCGGCGACGTATCCACCGAGATCGCGCGCATCTGCAACGCGCTGGTCCAGCACAAGGTGACCCGATGAAACCCGCAAGCCAAGACCACGCCCGCTTCCCGGTACCGGAAATGCGCCGCATCCGCCGAATCCACTTCGTGGGCATCGGCGGCGCCGGCATGAGCGGCATCGCCGAGGTGCTGCTCAACCAGGGCTACCACATCAGCGGTTCCGACCTGAAGGAAGGCGCCACCACCCGACGCCTGAAGAGCATGGGCGCCGAAGTGTTCATCGGCCATGCCGGTGACAACGTGCAGGGCGCCGACGTGATCGTGGTGAGCTCGGCGGTCAACGAGCAGAACCCGGAAGTGGTGGCGGCGCGCGAGGCGCGCATCCCGGTGGTGCCGCGCGCGGAAATGCTCGCCGAGCTGATGCGCTACCGCCATGGCATCGCCATCGCCGGCACGCACGGCAAGACCACCACCACCAGCCTGGTGGCGTCCATCCTCGGCGAGGCGGGCCTCGATCCTACCTTCGTGATCGGCGGCCGCCTGAACAGCGCCGGCACCAATGCCCAGCTTGGTGGCAGTCGCTACTTCGTGGCCGAGGCCGACGAGAGTGACGCGTCGTTCATGCACCTGCAGCCGATGGTGTCGATCGTCACCAACATCGACGCTGACCACATGTCCACCTATGGCGGTGATTTCGCCAAGCTGGAGAACACCTTCATCGACTTCCTGCACAACCTGCCGTTTTACGGTGTGGCGGTGGTGTGCATCGACGACCCGGTGGTCCGCCGCCTGTTGCCGCGCATCGGCCGCACCACGCTGACCTACGGCATCGAGCAGGACGGCGCCGACTTCCGCGCCACCGACATCCGCCACGACGGCATGCGCACGCATTTCACCGCGCACCGCCCGGCGCCGCACAAGCCGCTGGCGGTCACCCTGTCCATCCCGGGTCGCCACAACGTACTCAATGCGCTGGCGGCCATCGCCGTGGCCACCGACGAGCGCGTGCCGGACAAGGCCATCGTCGATGCGCTGGCGAAGTTCCAGGGCGTGGGTCGCCGCTTCCAGGTGTACGGCACCTTCGACACGCCCAACGGCCAGGTCACGCTGGTGGACGACTACGGCCACCACCCGCGCGAGGTGCAGGCCACCGTCGCCGCCCTGCGCAAGGTGTGGCCGGAGCGCCGCGCCGTGATGTTGTACCAGCCGCACCGCTATACGCGTACCAAGGAACTGTACGAGGACTTCGTCCAGGCGCTGTCGGAAGTGGACGTGCTGCTGCTGATGGAAATCTACCCGGCCGGCGAAGCACCGATCGCCGGTGCCGACGGCCGCAGCCTGTGCCGCAGCATCCGCGCGCGCGGCCAGATGGACCCGGTGTTCGTGGAGACGGCCGCCGACGTGGCCAAGGTGCTGCGCGGCGTGCTGCGTGATGGCGACGTGCTGCTTACCCAGGGCGCCGGCGATATCGGCGCGATCTCGGCGAAGCTCGCCGACAGCAACATGAAACTCGAAGGTTGAAGGCCCGACGATGAAGATCGCAGTACTTTTCGGCGGCACCGCTGCCGAGCGCGAAGTCTCCCTGAAGAGCGGCAATGCCGTTCTCGAGGCTCTGCGCTCGCGCGGCATCGACGCCGAGGGCATTGATACCCGCAGCCTGGACATCCCGGCGCTCAAGCGCTTCGACGCCGCCTTCATTGCCGTGCACGGCCGCGGCGGCGAGGATGGCGCGCTGCAGGGCCTGCTGGAAACCATCGGCCTGCCCTACACCGGCAGCGGCGTGATGGCCTCGGCGATCGGCATGGACAAGATCCGCACCAAGCTGCTGTGGCAGGCCTGCGGCCTGCCGACCCCGGGCTTCCGCGCCTACAGCGGCGAACGCGTGTGGGTCGACCAACTGGTGGCCGGGCGCTTCCCGGTGATGGTCAAGCCGGCCCGCGAAGGCTCCAGCATCGGCATGGGCAAGGCCAACGACGCGGCGGAATTCGCCGTCGCGCTGGCCACCGCGCACAAATATGACCGCGACGTGGTGGTGGAAGAGTGGATGAGCGGCGGCGAGTTCACCTGCGCGGTGCTCGGCGAGCGCGCGCTGCCGCCGATCCGCCTGAAGCACGCCGGCGAGTTCTACGACTACGAAGCCAAGTACATCCGCAACGACACCCAGTACCTGTGCCCCTGCGGCCTGCCGGATGACCGTGTCGCCGAGCTGCAGCAACTGGCGCTGGCCGCCTTCCGGGCCGTGGGTTGCCGTGGCTGGGGCCGCGTCGACGCCATGCTCGACGGCGAGGGCCGCTTCCGCTTGCTGGAAATCAACACGGTGCCGGGCATGACCGACCACTCGCTGGTGCCGATGGCGGCCCGCGCGGCCGGCCTCGATTTCGCCGAACTCGTCGTCAACATCCTGCGGGAGTCGGGGATCAACGCATGACCATGGCCCTGCACGACAACCTGGTACGGGAAGGCACGGCGCGCCGCCAGCGCGCCGCGGCCTTCCTGCGCCGCGTCGTCGCGCCGGCGGGCATCGCGCTCGCCGTGGGCCTCGTGATTGCCGTCGGCGTCGCCTTCGTGCACTGGCTGGCCGATGTCACCCGCATAGAGGTCGTGCGCGTGGAAGGTTCCTTCGGCCCGCACACCCAGGGCGAGATCGAGCGCTCGCTGTCGTCGCTGGTGGTCGGCCACTCGCTGCTGGATGTGCCGATGACGGACATCACCCGCGAGCTCGGCGGCCTGTCGTGGGTGGCCGCGGTGGACGTTTACCGCATCTGGCCGCACGGCCTGGTGGTGCGTGTCACCGAGAAGGTGCCGGTCGCGCACTGGAACGGCGACGGCTTCATCAGCCATGCCGGCGAGGTATTCCAGCCGGAGAACGCCGCCGACGTCGGCACGCTGCCGTCGCTGGTCGGCCCGGAGGACAAGGCCGTGCAGGTCATGTCCTTCTACAGCAACGTCAACAGCATGCTCATGCCGCTGGGACTGTCGGTGCGCGAACTGAAACTCAACGACCAGTTGTCGTGGGAGATCGTCACCGGCACCGGCATGCGCATTCGCGTCGACCAGGAGGAGGGACTGTCGCGCCTGCGCCGCTTCCTGCGCGTCTACGAGAAACGCCTGTACGAGGTGGCGGAGCGGATCGACAGCGTCGACCTGCGCTACATCGGCGGGTTCGCGGTTCACTGGGCGCCGCCGGTGGCGGCCCCGAAAGCATCAACGGGAGCGATGGCTCCGGGTGGGGAACATGGCTCGAACGGGCAACAGTGACATGATCGTCGGTCTCGACATCGGCACGTCGAAGGTCGTGGCGATCGTTGGCCAGGTCCTGCCGGAAGGCGGCATCAAGGTGGTGGGCTTCGGCATCAATACCCCGACCCGCGGCCTGAAAAAGGGCGTGGTGGTCGACATCGACTCGACCGTGCAGTCCATCCAGCGTGCGGTGGAGGAAGCCGAACTGATGGCCGGCTGCCAGATCCACTCGGTGTACGCGAGTATTTCCGGCAGCCACCTGCGCAGCATGAATTCGCACGGCATCGTCGCGATCCGCGAGACCGAGGTCGTCCGGGCCGACATCGACCGCGTCATCGACGCCGCCGCCGCGGTGGCCATCCCCGCCGACCAGCACATCCTGCACGTCATCCCGCAGGAGTACGTGATCGACGAACAGGACGGCGTGCGCGAGCCGCTGGGCATGTCCGGGGTTCGCCTGGAGGCCAAGGTCCACCTGATCACCTGCGCCGCGAATGCCATGCAGAACGTCGAGAAATGCATCCGCAAGTGCGGCCTGGAAGTCGACGAACTGGTGCTCGAGCAGTACGCCAGCGCCCACGCCGTGCTGACCGACGACGAGAAGGAGCTGGGCGTGTGCCTGGTGGACATCGGCGGCGGCACCACCGGCATGGCCATCTTCAACAACGGCGCCATCCGCCACACGGCGGTCATCCCCATCGCCGGCGACCAGGTCACCAACGACATCGCCATGGCGCTGCGTACGCCCACGCCGTCGGCCGAGGAAATCAAGCTGAAGTACGCCTGCGCGCTGGCCCAGCTGGCCAAGCCGGGCGAGACGATCAAGGTGCCCGGCGTGGGCGACCGCGCGCCGAAGGACCTCTCGCGCCAGGCGCTGGCCGAGGTCATCGAGCCTCGTTACGACGAGTTGTTCACCCTGGTGCAGGCGGAACTGCGCCGCAGCGGCTACGAGGAGATGATCCCGTCGGGGATCGTGCTCACCGGCGGCTCGGTGAAGATGGAAGGGGCGATCGAGCTGGCGGAGGAAGTTTTCCACATGCCGGTGCGACTCGGTTATCCCCAGGGCGTGGTGGGCGTGACCGACGAGATCGCCGGTAATCCCATCTTCGCCACCAGCGTCGGCCTGTTGCACTACGCGCGCCGCAAGCGCGACGACGAGCACCGGGATCGCAAGGGCAAGGGTACGGGCGGTGAAGGTTTGCTTGATCGCCTGAGCAAGTGGTTCAAGGGAAATTTCTGATTTTTGTTTTGCGGGAAAACAACAAGTAGTACAGGATTGCGGGAGCTTAGGAGGAAGTCATGCCGAAATTCGAAATGATCGACAACGTGCCGCAGAACGCGGTGATCAAGGTGGTGGGCGTGGGCGGTGGCGGCGGCAACGCGGTCGAGCACATGGTGACCTGCCAGGTCGAGGGCGTTGAGTTCATTTGTGCCAACACGGACGCGCAGGCGCTCAAGCGCCACTCCGCGCGCACGCTGCTGCAACTGGGCAGCCAGGTGACCAAGGGTCTCGGAGCGGGCGCCAACCCGGAGATCGGTCGCCAGGCCGCCATCGAGGACCGTGACCGCATCGCCGAGATGCTGCAGGGTGCCGACATGGTGTTCATCACCGCCGGCATGGGCGGCGGCACCGGCACCGGCGGTGCGCCGGTCGTCGCGGAAGTGGCCAAGAGCATGGGCATCCTCACCGTGGCGGTGGTCACCAAGCCGTTCCCGTTCGAGGGTCCGCGCCGCATGAAGGCCGCCGAGCACGGCATGGCGCTGCTGGCCGAGCACGTCGACTCGCTGATCACCATCCCCAACGAAAAGTTGCTGACCGTGCTCGGTCCGCGCACCACCATGCTGGAAGCCTTCAAGGCCGCCAACGACGTGCTGCTGGGCGCCGTGAAGGGCATCGCCGACCTGATCCTCCACCCGGGCATGATCAACGTCGACTTCGCCGACGTACGCACGGTGATGAGCGAGATGGGCATGGCGATGATGGGCACCGGCTCGGCGCGCGGCGAAGGCGCGGCGCGTGAAGCCGCCGAGCGCGCGCTGCACAGCCCGCTGCTGGAAGACGTGAACCTGCAGGGCGCCAAGGGCCTGCTGGTGAACATCACCGCCGGCATGGACTTCGCCATCGGCGATTTCGACGAGGTCGGTCGTGCGGTCAGCGAGTTCGCCGCCCCGGAAGCGCAGATCATCATCGGCACCGCCTTCGACGCCACGCTGGAGAACGAGGTGCGCGTCACGGTAGTGGCCACCGGCATCGGCCGTGCGGCATCGCAGGGCCTGCGCGTGGTCGAGGCGGCCCCGGCGATCGCTGCGCGTCCGCAGGTGGCCGCGCACGTCGTGCAGGGTGCCACCCGGCAGGTCGCTGCCCCGGACGTTTCCCGCCCGGACTACAGCCAGTACGACAAGCCGACCACCTTGCGCCAGCGTCCGGCAGCCGGCGGCACGCCGGCTGCCCGCCCGGCGGGTGACATGGATTACCTGGATATCCCGGCGTTCCTGCGCCGCCAGGCCGACTGATTGGCCTTGCCGGGTGACCGGATAGTCACCCGGCGCGCTTAATAGATGTAGAATATCGGCCCCCGGGACCCGCACCGGGGGAACCGAACCTTGCCGGTCCGGGTCCTTTCCTCCGCCCGGGCCGGCTTTTTCTGCCGCTTGCGGTATTCCCGCAACCCCCTCCGGGAATCCACGTCCCCGCCCGGTTTGGGAAATTTGAAAAACTTTGTTACTATTTGCCCTGACCCCTCGGGCTACGGGGGGCAATTGCTTCGCAAACAACAAGTTACAGCAGGTCAGTCGTCGATGATTCGACAGCGCACCCTCCAGAACGTGATCCGCGCGACCGGGATCGGCCTCCACACCGGGGCCAAGATCTACCTCACCGTGCGCCCGGCGCCGGTGGATGCGGGCATCGTGTTCCGTCGCGTGGACCTTTCCCCCGCAGTGTCCATCAAGGCCACGGCCGATGCCGTGGGCGAGACCACGCTGTCCACCACGCTGGTGAACGGTGACGTCAAGGTTTCCACCATCGAGCACCTGATGAGCGCCTTCTCCGGCCTCGGCATCGACAACGCGATCGTCGAGCTGTCCGGCCCGGAAGTGCCGATCATGGACGGCTCGGCCGGTCCGTTCGTGTTCCTGCTGCAGTCGGCGGGCATCGCCGAGCAGAAGGCGCCGAAGAAATTCATCCGCGTGAAGCGCGAAGTCACCGTCAGCGACGGGGACAAGTCCGCCACCTTCCTGCCCTTCGACGGCTTCAAGGTGAACTTCACCATCCAGTTCGACCACCCGGTGTTCCGCGGCCGCAGTCAGCAGGCCAGCGTGGATTTCTCGGCCACCTCCTTCGTCAAGGAAGTCAGCCGCGCGCGCACCTTCGGCTTCATGCGCGACCTCGAGTACATGCGCTCGAAGAACCTGGCGCTGGGCGGCAGCGTGGAAAACGCCATCGTCGTCGATGACTACCGCATCCTCAACGAGGATGGCCTGCGCTACGAGGACGAGTTCGTCAAGCACAAGATCCTCGACGCCATCGGCGACCTGTACCTGCTGGGCCACAACGTGATCGGCGAATACGTCGGCTACAAGTCCGGCCACGCGCTGAACAACCGCCTGGTCCGCAGCCTGCTGGCGCAGAAGGATGCCTATGACATCGTGAGCTTCGATGACGAGAAGTCGGCGCCGGTGTCCTACGTGCAGCCGTCGCTGGCCGCCGGCTGACCGTCGCCATTCCGCCGGTTCCTGACGCCGCCTCCGGGCGGCGTCATGCGTTTCAGGGGCGGCGCGCCTGCTCGGCGGCCGCCACCAGTTCGGCCAGTGCGCGCCGCAAGCGTTCGTGGGTCTCGCTGGCGGCCAGTTCCTGCAGCGCGGCCACCGGCACGCGGTCCAGGTGCGAGTCTTGCCGGGCCGGGGCAGGCCGGCCATCCACGCCGGTCATCACCAGGCGTATCTCGACCAGTCCGCGCAGGGCCGGCAGCCGGGCCAGCTGGCGGCGCACCATCGGCTCCTGGAAGCGCCAGCGGGTGGCCAGGGCCGGCTGGTCCAGTCGTACCCGCAGCACGCCGTCCTGCCAGCCGGTGACCCACAGGTGTGCACCCAGCCGCCGGTCGACCACTTGTCGCAGGTGGTCCGTCAGGGCTGTGAACTCGGCCAAGGATTGGTAAATTCGCGCGAGCGTACCCCCCGCCCGGGTGATAGCCTCGGGTCTCAATACCTGACCGGATACCTGATCCTCCCTGCCCTGAGCGGGGGGACCGGCGGGACTTTCCCGGGACATGGGCCTGGCTGCTGCCTGGAAGACTGAACAATGAAGCTGATCATACTGGACCCACGGAGGGGTATCAGTCGCACATTTGCCCTGCCGCGCCACTGGGTGCTGTTGGCAGCGACCCTGCTGTTGTTGCTGCCGCTGTCGGGCGCGGTGGGCGGCTACCTTTTCTTCGCCAGCCAGGCCGGGGATCCGCTGGTCAGCGGCGACGTCGGGCGCTACACCGCCGAGGCCTGGCGCGAACGCCTGCAGTCGCAGCGCCAGGCCGTCGTGGATGCGCGTACCCGTGCCGAGGAGAAACTCAAGGCGCTGACCGTGCGCGTGGCCGAGATGCAGGCGCGCCTGTTGCGCCTGGACGCGCTGGGCGAGCGCCTGGTGCAGAGCACGCGGGTTGGTCGCCAGGACTTCGACTTCAGCCGCCCGCCGGCGGTGGGTGGCCCCGAGGAGTCGACCGACGCCGCCGCTTTCCAGGCCCCGGATTTCGTGACAGCCCTCGATGAGCTTTCCGCCCGCATCGACGCTCGCGAGCAGGAGTTGCAGGTGCTGGCCAGCCTGCTGGCCGGCGCGCGCCTGCGCGAGGAAAGTTTCCTGGCCGGCAATCCCGTCAACACCGGTTACCTGAGTTCCGACTTCGGGCACCGCATCGACCCGTTCCACGGCAATATCGCCTTCCACAAGGGCATCGATTTCGCCGGCCCTACAGGTTCCGACGTGGTTGCCACCGGCGCCGGCATGGTGGTCTACGCCGGCGACCACGCCGGCTACGGTCGCATGGTCGAGGTCAGCCACGGCGACGGCATTTCCACCCTCTACGCCCACCTCAGCGCGGTGTCCGTGCGGGTCGGCGACATCGTGAGGGAAGGGCAGGCCGTCGGCCGGCTGGGCAGTACCGGCCGTTCCACCGGTCCGCACGTGCACTACGAGGTGCGCCGCCACGGCCAGCCGGTCGACCCGGCGCGCTACCTCGCCGCCGCCCGCCCCGTGGCCAACGGCGGCTGAACGCCGCCGGCAGTCCCCCCGGACTGCCGCCATACGGTAGAATCCCCCGCGATTTGCGGCCGGTTGCCCCGCGCAGCCGGCCTTCTGTTTCCTGCCGGTGAAGTTTCCGCGCAGGCCGCCTTCCGCCACGAGTGAGACCCCATGCTGGCCAGCCTGATCAAGACGATTTTCGGCACCAAGAACGCGCGCGAGCTGAAGCGCATCGGTCGCTACGTCGAGGCAACCAACGCCCTGGAAGAACAGGTCAAGTCGCTCAGCGACGAGCAGTTGCAGGGCAAGACCGCGGAATTCCGCGCCCGCCTGGCGCAGGGCGCCGCGCTCGACAGCCTGATCCCTGAAGCCTTCGCGGTGGTGCGCGAAGCCTCCCGCCGTACGCTGGGCCTGCGCCACCATGACGTGCAGCTGATCGGCGGCGTGGTGCTGCACGAGGGTCGCATCGCCGAGATGCGCACCGGCGAGGGCAAGACGCTGGTGGCGACGCTGCCGGCCTACCTGAATGCGCTCACCGGCAAGGGCGTGCACGTGGTCACGGTCAACGACTACCTGGCCCAGCGCGACGCCAACTGGATGAAGCCCGTCTACAACTTCCTGGGCATGTCGGTGGGCGTGGTGCTGTCGCAACAGGACCAGGCCGCCAAGCGCGCCGCCTATGCGTCCGACATCACCTACGGCACCAACAACGAATACGGCTTCGACTACCTGCGCGACAACATGGCGCTGTCGATCGACGAGCGCGTGCAGCGCGAACTGGCGTTCGCCATCGTCGACGAGGTTGACTCGATCCTGGTCGACGAGGCGCGCACGCCGCTGATCATTTCCGGGCCGAGCACCGACAGTTCGGCGATGTACCGGCAGATCAACACGCTCATCCCGATGCTGAAGAAGCAGGAGGAGAAGGACTCCGAGGTGAAGGGCGACTTCCTCATCGACGAGAAGGGCCGCCAGATCGAGCTCACCGAGGAAGGCCACCGCCTGGTCGAGGACCTGCTCGCCAAGGCCGGCCTGCTGCAGCCGGGCGACACGCTGTACGCCGCGCACAACCTGCACCTGCTGCACCACGTGCACGTGGCGCTCAAGGCCCACCACCTTTTCCAGCGCGACGTCGAGTACATCGTGCAGGACAACCAGGTGGTGATCGTCGACGAGCACACCGGCCGCACCATGCCGGGCCGTCGCTGGTCCGACGGCATCCACCAGGCGGTGGAGGCAAAGGAAGGCGTGCCGGTGCGCAACGAGAACCAGACGCTGGCGTCCACCACGTTCCAGAATTACTTCCGCCTGTACGGCAAGCTGGCCGGCATGACCGGCACGGCCGACACCGAGGCACCGGAATTCCGCCAGATCTACGGCCTGGACGTGGTGGTGATCCCCACCCACCAGCCGATGATCCGCCAGGACCTCAACGACCTCGTCTACCTGTCGGTGCAGGAAAAATACGAGGCCATCGTCGGCGTGATCCGCGAGATCAATGCCAAGGGCGCGCCCATCCTCGTCGGTACCGCCAGCATCGAGACCTCCGAGCTGCTGTCGGCCTACCTCAAGAAGGAAAAGATCCCGCACGCGGTGCTCAACGCGAAGTACCACGCGCAGGAAGCTGAGATCATCGCCCAGGCCGGTCGCCCGGGCGCGGTGACCATCGCCACCAACATGGCCGGTCGCGGCACCGACATCGTGCTGGGCGGCAGCTGGCAGGCCGAGGCGGCCAAGCTGGAGAACCCGACGCCGGCCCAGATCGAGCAACTCAAGGCCGAGTGGAAAGTGCGCCACGAGCAGGCGCTGGCCGCCGGCGGCCTGCACATCATCGGTTCCGAGCGCCACGAGTCGCGCCGCATCGACAACCAGCTGCGCGGCCGCTCCGGCCGCCAGGGTGACCCGGGTATGACCCGTTTCTACCTGTCGCTGGAAGACTCGCTGATGCGCCGCTTCGCCGGCGATACCGTGCGCAACATGATGCAGCGCCTCGGCATGCAGAAGGGCGAGGCCATCGAGCACCGCTGGGTGACGCGCGCCATCGAGAACGCCCAGCGCAAGGTCGAGGCGCACAACTTCGACATCCGCAAGCAGTTGCTCGAGTACGACGACATCGCCAACGACCAGCGCCGCGTGGTCTACCACCAGCGCCGCGAGCTGCTGGAGTCCGACGATGTCAAGGACAGCGTCGATGCCATGCGCGAGGACGTGCTCGGCGAGATCATCGCCCAGTACATCCCGCCGGAAAGCGTGGCCGACATGTGGGACGTCCCGGGCCTGGAGAAGGCGCTGGAAGTCGAACTGCACCTGTCGGCGCCGGTGCAGCAATGGCTGGATGCCGACGACCACCTCGAACCGGAAGGCCTCAAGCAGCGCCTGCTGGCGCAGCTGGTCGATGCCTACCGTGCCAAGGAGGCCAACGTCGGGCCGGAAGTGATGCGCCAGATCGAGAAGCAGCTGATGCTGCAGGTGCTCGACAAGGCCTGGAAGGAGCACCTGGGCGCGATGGACTACCTGCGCCAGGGCATCCACCTCCGCGGTTACGCGCAGAAGAACCCCAAGCAGGAATACAAGCGCGAGGCCTTCGAGCTGTTCCAGCAGATGCTCGACCAGGTCAAGCACGAGCTGGTGCGCATCCTCTGCACCATCGAGCTGCGCCGCAAGGACGAGGCCGAGGAACTCGAGCGTCTGCGCCGCGAGGAAGCCGAGCGCCAGAAGATGCAGTTCCACCACGAAGACCCGGACAACATCCCGCGTACCGTGGAAGAGGAAAAGGCGCAGCCGGTGAAGCGCGAGTTCGCGCGCGTCGGCCGCAACGACCCGTGCCCGTGCGGCTCGGGCAAGAAGTACAAGCTGTGCCACGGCAAGGTGGATTGAGATGGCAGTCGGCCCGGAAACCGTTTCGCAGGTGATCCATCCCGTTGCGGGCGTGCGCATCGGCATCGCCGAGGCGGGCATCCGCAAGAAGAACCGCCGCGACCTCGTGGTGTTCGAACTGGCGCCGGGTTCCACCGTGGCCGCCACCTTCACGAAGAACCAGTTCTGCGCCGCGCCGGTGCGCGTGGCGAAGGAGCACCTGGCGGCGGGCGCGCCGCGCCTGTGGCTGGTCAACACCGGCTGCGCCAACGCCGGTACCGGCGAGCCGGGTCTGGCCGACGCGCGGGAAAGCTGCGCGGCACTGGCGAAGATCGTCGGCGTGCAGGCGCGCGAAGTACTGCCGTTCTCCACCGGCGTGATCGGCGAGCGCCTGCCGATGGATCGCCTGGTCGCCGGCCTGCCGGCGGCGGTGGCCAACCTGCGTGCCGATGCCTGGCTTGATGCTGCGCACGGCATCATGACCACTGACACGCGCCCGAAGCTGTCGAGCCTGCAGGTGGAAATCGGCGGCAAGCCGGTGACCATCACCGGCATCTCCAAGGGCGCCGGCATGATCTGCCCGAACATGGCCACCATGCTGTCGTACGTGTGCACCGACGCGGTGGTCGCGCGTGACGACCTGCAGGCGTGGCTGGCGGCTTCGGTCGACCAGTCGTTCAACCGCATCACCATCGACGGCGATACGTCCACCAACGACGCCTGCGTGCTGGCCGCCACCGGCGCCGCCGGGGTGATCATCCCGGCGCGCGGCCCGGCCGCCGATGCCTTCCGCGCCGCGCTCGACACGGTAATGCGCGAACTGGCGCAGGCCATCGTGCGTGACGGCGAGGGCGCCACCAAGTTCGTCACCGTCGACGTGGTTGGCGGACGCGACACCCAGGAATGCCTGGCGGTGGCCTATACCATCGCGCATTCGCCGCTGGTGAAGACCGCGCTGTTCGCATCGGACCCGAACTGGGGTCGCATCCTCGCCTGCGTCGGCCGCGCCGGCCTGCCCGACCTCGACGTGGCGCAGGTGGACATCTGGCTGGGCGACGTCTGCATCGTCAAGGACGGCGGTGTGAGCCCAGCGTACACCGAGGCGCGCGGCGCCGCGGTGATGCAGCAGGAAGAGATCACCATCCGGGTCGAACTGGCACGCGGCGGCGCACGCGATCGCGTGTACACCACCGACCTGTCGTTCGACTACGTGAAGATCAACGCCGAATACCGCACCTGACGCCGATGACCGCGCCGCGCATCGTGCACGTGGCCGTCGCGGTGATCCGCGATGCCGCCGGCCGCGTGCTGGTGGCGCAGCGGCTGCCGCACCAGCACCTGGCGGGCCTGTGGGAGTTCCCCGGCGGCAAGCTGGAGGCGGGCGAAAGCCTGTTCGACGGCATGGTGCGCGAGATCCGCGAGGAACTCGGCGTGACGGTACAGGCCATCGCGCCGCTGCTGCGCATCGAGCACGCCTACCCGGAAAAGACCGTGCTGCTGGATGTCTGGCGCATCACCCGCTGGCAGGGCGAGCCGCATGGCGCCGAGGGCCAGCCGCTGCGCTGGGTGTATCCCGACGACATGCTCGCGGAGGAGTATCCGCCGGCGGACGTGCCGATCATCGCGGCGCTGCGCCTGCCGCCACGCTACGTGATTTCGCCGGACATCACCGACGATGAGGAGGCAACGCGCTTTGTCGAGGCGCTGGTGCGGGTCGATGCGCGCCTGGTGCAGGTCCGCCTGAAGGCCGCGCCGCGACGCGCTCCTGCGCTGGTGGCCAGCATCCGTAGTCGCCTGCCGGCGGCGCGCATCCTGCTCAACAGCGATACGCAGGCGGCGCTGGGTGGAGGCTTGGACGCGTTGCACGGTGCCGATGGCCTGCACCTGACCGCGACGGCGCTCACCGCCTGCACGCAGAAGCCCGCGGCCCTGTGCGCGGCGTCCTGCCACGATGCGCGCGAACTGGCGCTGGCGTTTGTGCGGGGCATCGATTTCGCCACGTTGTCGCCGGTGCTGCCGACCGCATCGCATCCGGGGGCAGGCACGCTCGGCTGGGAAAAATTCGCGGCGCTGGCTGCGGGTGCGGGATTGCCCGTGTACGCATTGGGTGGCATGCACGACGACGTGCTTGCCGATGCGCTCGCCAGCGGCGCCATCGGCATCGCCGGCATCCGCGGGATGCTCCGCGATCCGGAGTAAGGATCAGTCGTCGCTGTCGGATGGCAGCCCGCCGTCGCGCGGCGTGCTCTCGGGGATACGGTAACTCTCGTCGGCCCAGGTCCCGAGATCGATCAGCCGGCAGCGCTCCGAGCAGAACGGCCGGAACGGACTGCCGCTGTCGTAATGAACGTTGCGGCCGCAAGTGGGGCATTTGACCAGCGGGCCGCGCTGCGCCGGGATGTCGTTGCCCATGGCGTGCGTCAGCCCTGTGCCAGTTCCAGGTAGCGCGCGTGCAGCGGCACCAGCCGGGCATGCAGTTCGGCGAGCGTGCCGTCATTCACCACGATGTCGTCGGCCCTGGCGCGGCGGTCGGCGCGCGACATCTGCGCGGCCATGATCGCCTTCACCTGCGCTTCTTCCACCTTGTCGCGCGTGGCGGTCCGCGCCACCTGCACGTCTTCCGGCACGTCGATGAGCAGCGTGCGCTTCACGAACGCCTTCTGCCCGGTCTCGAACAGCAGCGGTGACACCAGCATGGCGTAGGCAGACGTGGCTGCCGCCAGCTGGCGCACGATCTCCTGGGCGATCAGCGGGTGTAGCAACTGTTCCAGCCAGCGGCGTTCGTCGGGTTTGTCGAACACGATGCGGCGCAGCGCCGCGCGATCGAGACGTCCATCCGCCTGCAGCACCTCGCTGCCGAAATGCGCGCCGATGGCCGCCAGCGCGGGCGTGCCCGGCTCGACGACTTCGCGGGACACCACGTCGGCGTCGACGATGGCGACACCCTGGGCCTTGAACCAGTCGGACGCGGCGGTCTTGCCGCTGCCGATGCCCCCGGTGAGACCGACAATGAACTTTGACATGCAGTGCAACCGTTCGCGCGAAAGCGATCAGGTGAAGTTGAACAGCCGCAGCGGCCCGGCCAGCAACGCGTCGCCCCACAGGAAGGCGAGGAAGCCGGCGGTGGCGAGGAACGGGCCGAAGGGGATGGGGCGGGCACGGTCACGGCCGGCGAGCAGGATCAGCGCGATGCCGACCACCGCGCCAACGCCCGACGACAGCACGATCACCAGCGCCAGCTTCTGCCAGCCCAGCCAGGCGCCGAGTGCGGCCAGCAACTTGAAGTCGCCGTAGCCCATGCCTTCCTTGCCGGTGGCGAGGCGGAACGCGTGGTAGACGAGCCACAGCGACAGGTAGCCGGCCGCGCCGCCGATCACCGCGTCCTCCAGCGACACGCCGCCGGCGGGAATCGCCACCAGCAGGCCGAGCCACAGCAGGGGCAGGGTGATGTCGTCCGGCAGCAGGGTGGTGTCGTAGTCGATGAGGGTGAGCGCGATGAGCGACCAGGTGAGCAGCAACGCCCACAGGGTTTCCCAGCCGATACCCACCTGCGCCACCACCAGTACGGTCAGCACGCCGGTGGCGGCTTCCACCAGCGGGTAGCGCGCGCTGATCGGTGCCTTGCAGCCACTGCAGCGGCCGCGCAATGCCAGCCAGCTGGCCAGCGGAATGTTCTCGTACCAGCGGATGCGGTGGCCGCAGTGCGGGCAGGCCGAGCGCGGCACCGCCAGGTTGTAGACCGGACGTTCCGGCAGTGGCGCGTCCGGGTTGGCCAGCGCGAAACAATCGTCCTTCCACCGCAACTCCAGCATGCGCGGGAGGCGGTGGACGACGACGTTCAGGAAACTACCGACGCACAGACCGGCGACGAGGGCGAGCACCCACAATGGGGCCGGCAGCATCAACCTCCACCTTCGATGGCCTTGCCCATCTGGAAGATCGGCATGTACATGGCGATCAGCAGGCCGCCGACGACAATGCCGAGGAAGGCCATGATCAGCGGTTCCATCATCGAGGTCAGGCCGTCAACGGCGGCGTCGACTTCCGCTTCGTAGTAGGTGGCGACCTTGTCGAGCATGGCGTCCAGCGAACCGGCTTCCTCGCCGATGGCGGTCATCTGCACGGCCATGGCCGGGAAGATGCCGGTGGAGCGCATGGAGAAAGTGAGCTGCTGGCCGGTGGCCACGTCGTCGCGGATCTTCATGATGGCGTTGTAGTACACCACGTTGCCGGCGGCGTCCGCGCAGGAGCGCAGCGCCTCGATCAGCGGCACGCCGGCGGCGAACGTGGTGGCCAGCGTGCGCGAGTAGCGGGCGATGGTGGCCTTCATGATGATGTCACCGGCGATCGGCAACTTCAGGTAGATCTTGTCGAGCTGGTCGCGGAAGGCCTTGGAGCGCTTCTTGGTCTCGCCGAAGGCAAAGCCGATGCCGCCGATGATGAACGCGACCACAATGCCCCAAGCCTGCAGCCACTCGGAAATGCCGATGACGACCTGGGTGGGCTTGGGCAGCTCGGCGCCGAAACTGCCGAACAGTTCGGCGAAGGTGGGCACCACCTTCACCAGCAGGATGACCGTGACGATGGCGGCGATGGTCAGTACCGTGGCCGGGTACTTCATGGCCTTCTTGATCTTGAGCTTGAGGGCCTCGGACTTTTCCTTGTAGGTCGCCACGCGGTCGAGCATGGTCTCCAGTGCGCCGGATTGTTCGCCGGCGTTCACCAGGCTGACGAACAGGTCATCGAAGTACTCGGGGTACTTCTTCAACGCGTCGGCGAAGCTGTTGCCGCCTTCCACGTGGGTTTTCAGGCCCAGCACCACTTCCTTCATCTTGGCGTTGGAGAGTCCGTCGGCAACGATGTCGAACGACTGCAACAGCGGCACGCCGGCGCGCATCATGGTGGACATCTGGCGGGTGAAGATGGCCACGTCCATGGCCGAGACCTTGCCGCCGCGTGCCAGCAGCGACATGCCTTTCTTCTTCACCTTGGCGTTCTGGATGCCCTGCTTGCGCAACTGCGCCTTGGCCTGGGCCTCGTTCTTGCCGGCGACCTCGCCCTTGACCTTGAGGCCTTTCTTGTCGACGCCTTCGTAAACGAAGGTAACTGTCTGTTCGGTTGCTGCTGCCATGGATTAGTGCCCCGATGTCACGCGATCGACTTCCGCGAGGCTGGTGAGCCCCATCTTTACCTTGTTGAGGCCAGAGCGCCGGATGTCGTTGAAGCCTTCCTTGCGGCACTGGTCGGCAATCTGGATCGAGTTGCCTTCCTCCATGACGATGCGCTGGATCGCATCGGTCATCTTCATGACCTCGTAGATACCCACGCGGCCCTTGTAGCCACCCTTGCACCGTTCGCAGCCGACCGGGGCGTAAACGGTGAAGGTGCCGATCTCGTCCTCGTTGAAGCCCATCTTGAGGAGGGCTTCCGGCGGGATGTCCTGCGGCGCCTTGCAGTTCTCGCACAGGCGCCGGCCGAGGCGCTGGGCGATGATCAGGTTCACCGAGGTGGCGATGTTGAACGACGGCACGCCCATGTTGCGCAGGCGCGTCAGAGTTTCCGGCGCCGAGTTCGTGTGCAGCGTGGACAACACCATGTGGCCGGTCTGCGCGGCCTTCACGGCGATGGAGGCGGTCTCGAGGTCGCGGATCTCGCCGACCAGGATCACGTCCGGGTCCTGGCGCAGGAAGGCCTTCAGCGCGGCGGCGAAGTCCATGCCCTGCTTGGGGTTCACGTTGACCTGGTTGACGCCCTCGAAGTTGATCTCCACCGGGTCTTCCGCGGTGGAGATGTTGCGGTGCACCTCGTTGAGGATGTTCACGCCGGTGTACAGCGTCACCGTCTTGCCCGAACCGGTCGGGCCGGTCACGAGCAGCATGCCCTGCGGCTTGTCCAGTGCCGCCATGTACAGTTCTTTCTGGTGCGGCTCGAAACCGAGCATCTCCACGCCGATCTTGGCGCTGTCCGGATCGAGGATCCGCAGCACGATCTTCTCGCCCCACAGCGTCGGGCAGGTGTTCACGCGGAAGTCGATCGCCTTGGTCTTGGAGATCTTCATCTTGATGCGGCCGTCCTGCGGGACGCGGCGCTCGGAGATGTCGAGGTTGGCCATGACCTTGAGGCGCGCGGCGATCTTCGCCGACATCGCCACCGGCGGGCGCGTGACCTCGTGCAGCATGCCGTCGGTGCGGAAACGTACGCGGTAGCTCTTCTCGTAGGGCTCGAAGTGCAGGTCCGAGGAGCCGCCTTTCACCGCGTCGAGCAGCAGCTTGTTCACGAACTTCACGATCGGCGCATCGTCGGAGCCGGCGGTATCGTTGCCGCCGCCCGGCTCATCGCCGCCGGCCTCGGTCTCGAGGTTCTCCAGCTCGTCATCAAGGCCCTCGAAGGCCTTGGACTCGCTCTGCGAGAGGAATTTCTCGATGGCCTGGCCGAGTTTGTCTTCCTCGACGACGATGGCCTCGGTGTTCAGCCCCGTGTTGAAGCGGATGTCGTCGAGCGCCTGCAGGTTGGTGGGATCGGACACCGCGATGAACAGGCGGCTGCCGCGTTTCATCAGCGGCAGCACGTGGTGCTTGGTGATCAGCGCCTCGCCGACCAGGTCCTTCGGCAGGCTGGCAAGGTCGATGGCGGTGAGGTCCAGCAGCGGGTCGCCGAATTCCTCGGCGGCGGCCACCGCCACGTCGCGGGCCTTGGCCAGCTTGTTGTCCACCAGGTAGCGCGCGAGCGGGGTCTTCGCCTGCTGGGTGGTGCGTACTGCTTCCTTGGCGGCGGTTTCGTCGAGCAGGCCATCGAGGACAAGGCGGCGGGCGAGGCCGCTGAGCATGATGTTGGGCGGGTTGGACATCCGCAAAACCCCTTGGGCGTGAAAGGCTTGGGCGCGATTGTTGATTGTTGTTCGCAACCTCTGACATTAGCAGGAAAATCGGCGTAGTGACCAGCGCCGGCACCCGGCCGCCGGCGGGGTTTGCGGGGTGGTTCACAGCGGTTTGCTGCTGCAATCCGGGGGTGGGGGAGGGTTCCGGTAACACGCGGGTGACGTAATTTGTCACTGTGTGACCGGCCGCGTCGGCACCCAGGGCGGGTGCTGGCCGCAGGGGCTCAGGAAAAGTTCTTATAAAAACAAGCAGATGCGAAATTTCGTGAAGTTGGCCCGCTTTCTGCATTAGAGTCCGGCAGTCACGCCCAGCGGCAGATGACTCCAAAACCAGAACCCTCGGGAGATACACCATGAAGCTGCAAAAAGGCTTTACCCTGATCGAACTGATGATCGTTGTAGCGATCATCGGCATCCTGGCCGCCGTTGCCATCCCGGCTTACCAGGACTACATCAAGACCGCCAACATGTCGAAAGTCACGGCCAACTTCGAGGAAGCGGCTCGCACCATCAAGAACGAACTGGCTAAGGTCCAGTCGCGCGCTGCCCTGGGTACGCTCGCCTGCCGTGACGCCGATGACCGCGGCTGTGGCGCCAACGTTGACGTGGCGGTTGCTACCGGTGGCCAGTCCATCAACGCCAACCTGGATGACATCATCAACCCGGATGGCAAGAAGTCCCCGGGCGGTGATGCTGCCTACTCTGTTAACGGTACCGGCGCTGCTTCCGATCCGGATGCCAGCGGCCAGATCTTGATCACCACCGTTGCTGCCGACGCCGCAAACTTCGAGGCGACCCTTGAGTTCCCGCAGTACGAAGACCTGAACGCTGCCGACGACCAGGACGTAACCATCACCTACGCCGGTCTCTGATCGACGCAGGCCGGTTACTCACGGTCAGGAGGGGGGGGCATCTTGCCCCCCCTTTCTTTTTCTGGTTGAAATGGGATTGTTCAGGATCAACGAGGGAATGCACATGTCGCCGCGCTTGCCTGCCGGGTACCGTTACCAGTCGGGCGTCACCTTGGTCGAGTTGATGATCGCGGTGGCAGTCATGTTCATCCTCACGGCCGTGGCCGTACCCCTTTATCAGGGGTATCTGAGCAACACGCGTGATGCGGCGCTGCGCCAGAAGGTGGAGGCGTTCCGCATGTTCCAGAATGACTATCGCATTGACAATGGCACCTACCTGGCAGGCGAGTACGTGCCGGGCGGCAGCAATGACTTTGCCGCACTGGGTTACCGCGTGGAGGATGACGCCAGTGGCATCACCCTGGAGGTGGAGGCCGGGTCGTGCGGCACCATCGCCGATTGCTACAAGGTCACCGCCGAAAATGCCGAGGGGCGCCGCTATATCTGGGATAACGGCGCCGAGACCTGGGAGAATTGAGTCGCCCGGCGCAGGCTGTTAGACTGCGCGCCCCGTGCCGGAATAGCTCAGTCGGTAGAGCAGCGCATTCGTAATGCGAAGGTCGGAGGTTCGATTCCTCTTTCCGGCACCACTCCTTTCCTGTCCGCTCCCCTCTCTGCCCTTGGCCTACGCCCGATGCCGGCATGGCGGGGCCAGTCTTCCAACTGACGAAGAACGTCGCCAGCAGGTGACGCAGCCTGACGCATGGAGCCCTGCTTCGGTGCTTGGTCGCTGCAACTATCTGATATTGTTGGGCGACGCTCTTGGCTCGATTCTTGCTGGCCCTCCCTCTGAACTGAAGTCAACCAGCCCCCACCGGGGGCCCAACGGGACCTGGTCATGCGTATCCAGCGCGGCTTTACCCTGATCGAGCTGATGATCGTGGTGGCGATCATCGGCATCCTCGCTGCGGTGGCTATCCCCGCCTATCAGGACTACATCAAGACCGCCAACATGTCCAAGGTGGCCGCCAACTTCGAGGAGGCAGTGCGCACCTTGCGAAACGAAATGGCCAAGATACAGACGCGCGCGACGCTCGGGACGCTCGCCTGCGCCGACCCTGATGACGTCGGATGCGGCACATCAGTCGACAACGCGTTGACCGGCGGGGCGCAGAGTCTCGACGTCAATCTCGAGGACATTATCAACCCCGACTGCAAGCGCTCGCCAGGTGGTGACGTGGCCTTTGCCGTGGATGGCGCCACGGGTTGTTCGAGCGGCTCGATTGGCGGGGATGCCGACACCAGCGGCATGATCGTGGTGACGACCAGTGGCTCCGGGGTGGCGGACTTCGCGGTTACCTTTGAGTACCCTCAGTACGAGGATCTCAATCCCGACGATGATCAGGACGTCGAGGTACGGTTCAACGAGAATTGACCAGACAGCCTTGGTCTTAGCGGGACCGGGAAAAATCTATGACCTGGTCGGCCGGTGACTGGAACAGTGCTGGCGGTGGGGTCACGTCGAGGAACCCGGCTATGGTGAGCGTGCCCGGCTCAAGCACCAGCGCATAGTTGCGATAACGGCTACTGGCCGGTGCAACAACCGGATCGGAACCGATATCGTGGGCGGCCTGCCACGCGACCATGCGCGGGTTGAAGTGGGCTTCAGCTGCCATGCGTGGCAATGCGGCTTCGGCCTGCGCGGCAACCTGTACGGCATCACCCGGCCATGTCCTGTAGAGGCTGGCGTCGAACAGCGCGATGCTGCTGCGCTCACGTGCGCGCAACAGTACGTCCGCACGCGCAAACGGATCGCGCGGCATGTCCACGTACACCAGCGCCGGGATGCGCTCGGCATGCTCCTCTATCCACGCCTTCGCCTGCGGCTCGTTGCTGAAGGCGCTGTAGGGCATCGAGCGGAACGCGCCGTCATACCACAGCATGGCGTAGGGGCGGTTCTCCCAGGTGATCCAGGTGCCGCTGGCCAGCGCCGCCACCTGCACCAGCGCGATCACCGAGAAGTCCTTGCGCAGGTGGCGGGTGGTCTTGGCCGGGTTGGCGGCCACCAGCGTCAGCAGTGGCCCCAGCACGATGTCGACCGCGGCAATGACCTTGAGCGCCTGCCAGCCGCCGTCGGTCTCGAACAGGAAACCGGGGAACCAGTGCACCAGCAGCACGTAGAGCATGATGCCGAGGATCACCAGGCTGATCGCCAGATGGATGCCGAACGCCTGCCATCGGAACGACGCCGGGCGCAGGGTGCCGAGCGGGTATTCCTTCACGGGATTTCCTCCAGGCGCATCGACAGGTCGACGGCGCGCACGTGCTTGGTCAGCGAGCCGATGGAGATGTAGTCCACGCCGGTGCCGGCGAGCGTCACCAGCGTCTGTTCGTTGACGCCGCCGGAGATTTCCAGCTTCGCGCGGCGCTGGTTGAGCTGCACGGCGGCATGGGTGTCGGCCAGCGTGAAGTCGTCGAGCATGACGATGTCGGCGGCGGCGTCGAGCGCCGCGGCGAGTTCCGCCAGGTTCTCCACTTCCACTTCCACCGGCCGGCCCGGTGCGATGCGGTGCGCGGCGGTGATCGCGGCAGCGATGGAGCCGGCGGCGGCGATGTGGTTTTCCTTGATCAGGAAGGCATCCCACAGGCCGAGGCGGTGGTTATGGCAGCCGCCGGCCGACACCGCGTATTTCTGCGCGATGCGCAGGCCCGGCAGGGTCTTGCGGGTGTCCAGCAACTGCACGCCGGTGTGCGCCACCAGGTCGGCGTAGCGACGGGCGGCGGTGGCGGTGCCGGCAATGGTCTGCAGGAAATTGAGCGCGGCGCGCTCGCCGGACAGCAGGGCGCGCGCCGGTCCGGCCAGGCGGAACAGCACGCTGCCGGCGGCCACGCGTTCGCCTTCTCCGGCCAGCCATTCCACCGTCACGCCGGCGTCGAGCTGGCGGAACACTTCGTCCACCCAGGGGCGGCCGGCCACCACGCAGTCCTCGCGGGTGATCACGCGGGCCCGCGCCTGGCGCTCGGCGGGCACCAGTTGTGCGGTGATGTCGCCGCTGCCGATGTCCTCGGCGAGTGCGGCGCGGACGTTGGCGGCGATGGTGTCGCGGAAGGGAGTCAGGTCGAGCATCAGTCCTTCACCTGGGCAAAGTGTTCGCGCGTCATCCGGAAGATGACCGGGCTGAGCAGCAGCAGCGCGATGAGGTTGGGGATGGCCATCAGGGCGTTGAGGATGTCGGCAAGTGTCCAGGCCGATTCGATCACCCATACCGGGCCGACGATGACCGCGGCGATCCAGGTGATGCGGAACGGCAGGATGGCCTTGGTGCCGAACAGGAATTCCGTGCAGCGCTCGCCGTACACGCTCCAGCCGAGGATGGTGGTGAAGGCGAACAGCATGATGGCCAGCGCGACGATGAAGCCGCCGATGCCGGGCAGGGCGTTTTCGAAGGCCAGCGCGGTGAGCGTGGACTTGGGCTCGCCCAGCTGCCAGGCGCCGGTGACAATGATCACCAGGCCGGTCATGGTGCAGACGATGATGGTGTCGATGAAGGTGCCGAGCATGCCGATGCAGCCCTGGTGTACGGCGTTGTTGTTCTGCGCAGAGGCGTGGGCAATGGGTGCGCTGCCGAGGCCCGCCTCGTTGGAGAAGATGCCGCGCGCCACACCGTAGCGGATGGCAGCCCACAGGGTGGCCCCGGCGAAGCCTCCGGCCGCCTCCTGGCCGTTGAAGGCGCTGTGCAGGATCAGGCCGAACGCGCCGGGGATGTTGCCGGCATTCATCGCCAGGATCACCAGCGCGGTGCTGACGTACAGCAGGCACATGAACGGCACCAGGAAGTTCGCCACTGCACCGACCGAGCGGATGCCACCGATGATCGACAGCCCCGCCAGCAGTGCCATAGCGAGGCCGGCATGCAATGGCTCGATGCCCCAGGTGCTGTTCAGTGCCTTGGCGACCTCGTGCGACTGCACCATGTTGCCGATACCGAAGCCGGCCAGCATGCCGAATACCGCGAAGGTGACCGCCAGCCAGTTCCACTGGCGGCCGAGGCCATTGCGGATGTAGTACATGGGCCCGCCGACGTGATTGCCCAGTTCGTCGCGTTCGCGGTAGCGGATGGCCAGCAGGGATTCGGAATACTTGGTGGCCATGCCCACCAGCGCGATCATCCACATCCAGAAGATGGCGCCCGGGCCGCCGAGGGTGACGGCAGCGGCCACGCCGGCGATGTTGCCGATGCCCACGGTGGCCGACAGCGAGGTCATCAGGGCGCGCCAGGACGGCAGGTCGCCCTCGCCCTGGGCGGTACGGCCTTTCCAAAGCAGGCGGAAGCCGTAGCCGATGCGTCGCAGCGGCTCGAAACGCAGGCCGATCATCAGGTAGATGCCGGTGCCGCCGATCAGTACCAGCAGGGCGGGGCCCCAGACGAAATCGTTGATCCGGTTGAGGATGTCGATCAGGGACACGGGTGGGCTCCTGCGAAACGGGGCGGAAACGGCGCGGTCGCCGGCCGGGCGGGACACTCTATCGGCAGCGGCCGTGTGTCATCAATGTGTTACCGCGGGCAGTCTGTACAGCCTGGCGTCTGGTGGGTACCGGGGCACTGGGCTACGATACGACGATATTCCTAGCCAACAGAACAGGTGTCATGTCGGCGCTCCCGTCGTTGCTGGAGACCGTGCGCAGGGATGCGGTTGAAGCACTGCAGTCCAGCCTCAACGCCATGTGCGACGGGGCTGACGATGCGTTGTTCGACATGTCGCAGAAGGCGCCGGCCGACGAGCAGGGCCTCTACTACGACGCCATGCGCGAATTGCGGCTGCGCCGGCAGGCGCTGGTGTCGGGGTTCGTCGAGGCGGTAGGCGCGGACTTTGACAGCGTGGCTGGCGTCGCGCGGCGCGCGAAGGCCGAACCGGCTGCGGCGTTCTCGCTGGACAGCCTCACCCTGGTCGGCGAGGACGAACTCGACGTGTCGGTGGCCCTGCAGGCCATGGTGGTGCGGGCCCGCGACGCCATGCTCGCCGACCTCGAGCACCTGCGCCTGCGCTTTGCCAAGGTGTTGACGCGAGAAGTGGCCGCGGAGCAGTTGCCGTTGCACCCGGAGCGCATCTGCGAGCACTTCCGCGCGGGGATCGACGCCCTCAAGGTGCCGGTGAAGGCACGCCTGATCCTGTTCAAGCTGTTCGAGCGCAAGGTGCTGGACGAACTGCACGACGTGGTGGCGGCCGCCAACCAGTCGCTGGTCTCCAGCGGCGTCTTGCCGGACATCAAGTCCAGCCGCCCGCGTCCGCGCCAGGTGGCGGTGCGCGAGGGCGGTGGTGGTGCGCCCGCCTCCCACGTGGACGAAGCCACGGCGACGGCCGTGCTCGGTGAACTGCTGGCGCTGGCGCGCGGTGCGCTGGGTGGCGGCTTCGGCGGCGGTGGCATGCTGCCCGGCGGCGGCGCGCCGTTGCCGCTCGCGCAACTGCAGGTCGGGCAATTGCCGGTGATCGTCAACGGGCAGGCCATGGTCGATGGCCGGCTGGTGCAATCCGACGTGCCGCTGGTGGCGGTGCCGCGCGTCGAGCTCACCGCGCTGCTGACGCGCTTGCAACAGATGCAGCCGGTCGCCGGACCGGGCCGGGTGATCGAGCACGGCGATGTCATCGAGGACGCGGAGGTGATCGAGGCCTCGCGTATCGACGTCAAGGGCGAGTTGTCGGGGCTGATCCGCGAGGAGGATGCGCCGCGCGCCCTCAACAGTGCGGACGACGACGTCATCAACCTGGTGTCGATGCTGTTCGATTTCATCCTCGATGACGCCGAGTTGCCCAGCGAGATGAAGGCGCTGATCGGTCGCCTGCAGATCCCGTTGCTCAAGGTGGCGTTGCTGGACAAGGCGTTCTTCGCCGACGAGGAACATCCGGCGCGCCGCCTGGTGAACGCGCTGGCACGGGCCGGCATCGGCTGGTCGCGCGAGAGCGACGATGGCCTCTACGCGCGCATGGAACAGGTCGTTTACGCCATCCTGAACGATTTCGCCGACGACCTGTCGCTGTTCAGCCGGCTGGGCGACGACTTTGCCGACTTTGTCGCCGAGCGCGAGCGCCGGATGTCGATGATCGAGGCGCGCCTGCGTGATCGTGAGGAAGGCCACGCCCGTACCGAGGAGGCGCAGCGGCTGGTGCGTGACGCGGTGGCGTCGCGCATTGGTGGCAGGACGTTGCCGGCGGAAGTCGTCAATGTCATCCAGGAGGCGTGGCAGCGCGTATTGCAACTCACCGCGGTGCGTGACGGCGCCGACAGCGAGGCCTGGCTGCAACGCCTGAAGGTGCTGGAAGTGATGGTCTGGTGCGCGCAGCGCTACGAGCGTCCTGACCTGCGCGAGCGCCAGCGCGGCCTGGTGCCGCGCCTGCTGGTGAGCTTGCGCAAGGGCTTCGAGGCCACCGGCTTCGACGCCGCGCGTGGCGAGGCGTTGCTGGCCGCGCTGAACACGCAGTTGCTGTCGCTGGCCGGCGGCGCGGCCACGCGTACCGTGCGGGTGGTGGCCGAGGCGCCGAAGGAGGCTGCGCCAGTGGCCGGCGAGGCGGTGCAGGTGTTGCGGCGCAGCGACGATGAGGTGGTGATTGCCGCCAGCGCGCCACCGCCGCCGCCGGCCGCACCGACCGACGAGCACTGGCTCAACCTGGCCGACGGCCTGACCCCCGGCAGCTGGGTGGAATACCATGAGGAAGACTTCAAGGTGCGCGGCAAGATCGCCGCGAAGATCAAGGCGCAGGGCAAGTACGTGTTCGTGAACGGCCGTGGCGTAAAGATCTTCGAGAAGACCGTTCCGCAACTGGCCGTGGACCTGCAGGGTGGTTCCGCCCGGCTGGTCAGCGACACGGCGCTGTTTGACCGCGCCCTGGAAACCATGATTTCCCGGCTGCGCACGGGCACGGCGGCCGGCGGATGAGTCGCATGTCCCGCATGGAGGCGGGCTGGGTACGCGGCGCCCGTCGCTGCCCGTCGCCCAATTTCAATGCGCGGCCGGCCGGCGAGACGGTCTCCCTGCTGGTCATCCACAACATCAGCCTGCCGCCGGGCCGTTTCGGCGGCCCGTGGATCGACGACCTGTTCAGCAATCGCCTGGACCACGCGGCGCATCCCTACTTCGAGACCTTGCGCGGCCTGCAGGTGTCTTCCCATTTCCTGGTCCGCCGCAGTGGTGAGCTGGTGCAATACGTGGCCACGGGCGACCGCGCCTGGCATGCCGGCAAGAGCAGCTTCGGCGGCCGCGAGAACTGCAACGACTTTTCCATTGGCATCGAGCTGGAAGGCACCGACGACCGCCCCTACACGGAACGCCAGTACCGTCGGCTGGTGTCGCTCTCCGTGCTACTGTTGCGCCACTTCCCGGCCATCACGCCCGACCGCATAGCCGGCCACAGCGATATCGCCCCGGGGCGCAAGACCGACCCCGGCCCGGCGTTCGACTGGGCCCGCTACCGCGCGGCGCTGGCCGTGGCCCTGTCCACCGGTGCATCCACGACTGCATGAAACTGCTCGCGTTCCTCGTCCTGCTGGCGCTGCGGCGCATCGAGTGGCGACACGATCCGGCCAGCTGGCGCGATGCTGCGGTGCGCGTGCTGCTGGCGCCGTTGCCGTTGACCGGAACGCTCGCCCGCACGCCGTCCGGCCGCCTGCTGATGCTGTTGCTGCTGTGGGTGGCGGCGGGCTTCCTGGTGCGTTTCGGCGTCAACGATTTCCTGCTGTCGCTGCCCTTGCTGGCCGTCTACGTGGTGCTGTTGTGGGTGTTCGTGGGGCGCGACCACCTCGGCGCGGACATCAACGAGTACCTGCGCCTGTGGTACCTGGGCGACGAGGCGGCGTTGCGGCAGTTCGTTACCGCCCGTTTCGGCGCCGGTGGCGACGAGGCGGCGGTGCTGCATCGCAACGTGCTGCGCGCCATCTTCGTGCGTGCCTGGCGCGAGAACTTCACCTGGATCATCGTGTTTGCCGTGACCGGCCTGCCGGGCCTGCTGGCGCTGGCGGTGCTGGAGTCGGTGCAGCGCGGCGCTGATCCGCTGCTGGCCGACGCCGCCCGAGACATGCGCACGCGACTGGACTGGCTGGTGGTGCGGCTGCTGGGCGGCACCCTGCTGCTGACCGGGAATTCCGGCCGGGCCTGGCCGGTGCTGGACAGTCGCCTGCTCGACGACGAGGACCCGGCGGAGAACCTGGCCGGGGACCTGTGCGTGGCGGCCGTGGGGCTGTCGCCGCAGGTGGGCGGGACCCCGGAAGTCGGCCTGGAGGTCACCGATGTGCGTGGCCTGCTGCTGCGCACCCAGGTGGTCTGGATCATGTTGATGGCGGTCTCGGTGATCGTGGGTTTCTGATCGCCGCCCGCGCGGGCTTGCCGGGCCGGGGCCGGGCAACGCCGGATTTGCTATAGTCGCGACCGCCCGGTCACGGCGCCAAAAGCGCCTTCCCCGGTCCAGCGCAACCCGGAACCGCGACCACGGTTCCCTGACAGGAAGCCACACCATGGCCGATATAAACCGCTTGTTCGACGATATCGATCCGCAGGAAACGCGCGAGTGGCTTGATTCCTTCGCCTCCGCCCTCCGCCAGGAAGGCCCCGAACGGGCCCGCTTCCTTCTCGAACGCGTCAACGAGTACGCCCGCCGCAAGGGCGTCCGCCTCGACAGCCTCAACACCCCGTACATCAACACCATCTCGCTGCGCGACGAGCCGGCCTACCCGGGTGACAACCACACCGAGCGGCGGCTGCGCGCGTACATCCGCTGGAACGCGATGGCGATGGTGCAGCGCGCCAACATGAGCGATGACGAGCTCGGCGGACACATTTCCTCGTTCGCCTCGAGCGCCACGCTCTATGACGTGGGCTTCAACCATTTCTTCCGCGCGCCGAACGAGAACTTCGGCGGCGACCTGGTCTATTACCAGGGCCACTCGGCGCCGGGCATCTACGCGCGAGCCTTCCTCGAGGGGCGGCTCACCGAGGAGCAGCTGGACAGCTACCGGCGTGAAGTGGACGGCAAGGGCCTGTCTTCGTACCCGCACCCGTGGCTGATGCCGGATTTCTGGCAGTTCCCCACGGTGTCCATGGGCCTGGCGTCGATGCAGTCGATCTACCAGGCCCACATCATGAAGTACCTGATCAATCGCGGCCTGTTGCCGGACGAGGATCGCAAGGTGTGGTGCTTCCTCGGCGACGGCGAGATGGACGAGCCGGAATCCACCGGCGCCATCGCGCTGGCCGGCCGTGAAAAGCTCGACAACCTGATCTTCGTGGTGAACTGCAACCTGCAGCGCCTGGACGGCCCGGTGCGTGGCAACGGCAAGATCATCCAGGAGCTGGAGAGCACCTTCCGCGGTGCCGGCTGGAACGTCATCAAGGTGGTCTGGGGGCGCCACTGGGATCCGCTGCTGGCACGCGACGACACCGGCGCATTGCGCCAGCGCATGAACGAGTGCGTGGACGGCGAGTACCAAGCGTTCAAGATGCACGGTGGCGGCTACACGCGCGAGCATTTCTTCGGCAAGTACCCGGAACTTGCCAAGATGGTCGAGGACATGACCGACGACCAGATCTACGAACTCAACCGCGGCGGCCACGACCCGTACAAGGTGTACGCGGCCTACCTGGCGGCGGTGCGGCACAAGGGCCAGCCCACGGTGATCCTCGCCAAGACGGTGAAGGGCTACGGCACCGGCGCCGGCGAGGCGGTGAACAAGACGCACCAGATCAAGAAGCTCGACCTCGACAGCCTGCGCGAATTCCGCGACCGCTTCGACATCCCGGTGAGTGACGCCGACCTGCCCAAGGTGCCGTATTTCAAGCCGGCGGAAGACAGCCCGGAGATGAAATACCTGCGCGAGCACCGCGCCGCGCTGAACGGCCACCTGCCGCAACGCCGCGTGGCCAGCACCGACACTTTCGCGGTGCCGTCGCTGGACCTGTTCGCGTCGATGCTCGAGGGTTCCGAGCGGCCGTTGTCCACCACCATGGCGTTCGTGCGCATGCTCACTGCGCTGATGAAGCTGCCTGATCTCGGCGAGCGCTGCGTGCCGATCGTGCCGGACGAGGCGCGCACCTTCGGCATGGAGGCGATGTTCCGCCAGTACGCGATCTACTCCGCGGTCGGCCAGCTGTACAAGCCGGAAGACGCCGGCCAGGTCATGTATTACCGCGAGGACAAGCAGGGCCGGGTGCTGGAAGAAGGCATCAACGAGGCCGGCGCGTTCTCCGCGTGGATGGCGGCGGGTACGTCGTACTCGGTGAACAACAAGCCGCTGATCCCGTTCTACGTTTACTACTCGATGTTCGGCTTCCAGCGCATCGGTGACTTCGCCTGGGCGGCCGGTGATTCGCAGGCGCGTGGTTTCCTGATCGGTGCCACCGCCGGGCGCACCACGCTCAACGGCGAGGGACTGCAGCACCAGGACGGCCACAGCCACATCCTGGCGTCCACCATCCCCAACTGCGTGTCGTATGACCCGACCTACGCGTTCGAGATGGCGGTGATCCTGCAGGACGGCCTGCGCCGCATGTATGGCGAGCAGGAGAGCGTGTTCTATTACATCACCGCGATGAACGAGAACTACCCGCACCCGGCGATGCCCAAGGGCGCCGAGGAAGGGATCATCCGCGGGATGTACCGGTTGAAGGCGGCGCCGGCCGGCAAGAAGGGCGCGCCGGTCGTGCAGTTGCTGGGCAGCGGCACCATCCTGCGCGAAGTGGAAGCGGCGGCGGACATGCTCGCCGCCGATTACGGCGTGCGTGCCGACGTGTGGAGCGTGACCAGCTTCAACGAGCTGCGTCGCGACGGCCTGGCCGTCGAGCGTTGGAACATGCTGCACCCGCTGGAGAAGAAGCCGCGGCAATCGTGGGTGGCGCAGTGCCTGGCGGATGCCGGTGGCCCGGTGGTTGCGGCCACCGACCACATGAAACTGTTCGCCGACCAGATTCGTCCGTTCGTACCGGGTACCTACCGCGTGCTGGGCACCGACGGCTTCGGGCGCAGCGATTCGCGCGGCAAGTTGCGCGAGTTCTTCGAGGTGGACCGCCGCTTCGTGGTGGTGGCCGCGCTGACGGCGCTGGCTGACGACGGCAAGATCGAGCGCAAGCTGGTGGCCGACGCGATCAAGCGCTATGGCATCGATCCCGGCAAGAAAGACCCGGTGAGGAGCTGAACCATGGCGACTACCGAGGTAAAGGTTCCCGATGTCGGCACCGACAAGCCGGTTGATGTGATCGAGATCAGCGTGAAGCCCGGTGACATGGTCGCGGCCGAGCAGACGCTCATCGTGCTGGAATCCGACAAGGCTACCGTCGAGGTGCCGAGCCCGGTGGCCGGCAAGGTGGTATCGATCGCGCTGAAGGTGGGCGACAAGGTCACCCAGGGTGCGTTGATCCTGGTGGTGGAAGCGCAAGCAGTTCGTGGCGAGGGGGCCATGCCCCCGACTGCGCCTGTTCCTGTTCCTGTTCCCGCTCCCGCTCCGGCTCCGGCTCCTGGCGCCGTCGCTGGCGGTGTGCTCACGCTGTCGGTGCCGGACATCGGCACCGACAAGGGCGTGGATGTGATCGAGGTCAGCGTGAAGCCCGGCGACACGGTGGCCAAAGAACAGACGCTGATCGTGCTCGAGTCCGACAAGGCGACCATGGAAGTGCCGGCGGAAGCAGCCGGCAAGGTCGTCGCGTTGCTGGTGAAAAAGGGCGACAAGGTCCGGCAGGGCACACCGATCGTTACCCTGGAGGCCGCGGGCGTCGCGTCGGCGCCCGTTGCGCAGGCTGCGTCGGCGCCCGTGGTGGCGGTGCTCGACGAGCCGGAGCCGCGCGAGCTGGAACAGAAGCCGGCGCCGGTATCCGGCAGCGGTTCGCCGGCGGTGGTCAGCGCCGCCGATGTCCATGCCGGTCCCGCCGTGCGCAAGCTGGCGCGCGAACTGGGCGTGGTGCTGGCCGAAGTCGCCGCCACCGGCCTGAAGGGCCGTGTCACCCGCGATGACGTGCACGCGCACGTAAAGAAGCGCATGTCCGCACCGGCTGCGCCGGCCGCGGTCGGCGCCGGCAGTGGCCTGCCGGAATTGCCGCGCATCGATTTCGCCAAGTGGGGCCCGGTCGAGGAACTGGCGCTCAACAAGTTGCGGCGGGTCAGCGCGCAGAACCTGCACCGTGCCTGGGTGCACATTCCGCATGTCACGCAGCACGATGACGCCGACATCACCAGCCTCGAGGAATTCCGCGTCAGCGAGAACGCCCGCCTCAAGGACGGCGTGAAACTCACCATGCTGGCCTTCCTGGTGAAGGCCTGCGTCGGTGCGCTCAAGCAGTACCCGAAGTTCAACAGTTCGCTGGACGTCGGCGGCGAGAAGTTGATCGTGAAGAACTACTGGCACATCGGCATCGCGGTGGACACGCCCGATGGCCTGGTGGTGCCGGTGATCCGCGATGCTGATCGCAAGGGCGTGCTGGAGATCGCCCGCGAGATGGGCGAGCTGTCAAGGAAGGCGCGTGACAAGAAGCTGACGCCGGCCGACATGTCGGGCGCGACGTTCAGCATTTCGTCGCTGGGCGGTATCGGTGGCACGGCGTTCACGCCGATCGTGAACTGGCCGGAGGTGGCGATCCTCGGCGTGTCGCGCTCGGCGATGAAGCCGGTGTGGGACGGCAAGGCGTTCCAGCCGCGCCTGATGCTGCCGCTGTCGCTGTCCTACGACCACCGGGTGATCGACGGCGCCGACGCGGCGCGCTTCATCACTTACCTGTCCGGACTAATGGCCGACCTGCGGCGGCTGACGCTGTAGGGAGGGGGCCATGCCCCCGATGCTCCTGATCGTCGATAAAACATCGGGGGCATGGCCCCCTCTCTACGACGAGCGGGAGCGCCAGAGGGTTTCGGGGTTGTGGTGCTGGCGTGCGAGCAGGCGCGACAGCACGAACAGCCAGTCGGACAGGCGATTCAGATAGCGCGGCAGGTCTGGCGACAGGGCGTCGCCCTCCTGCCGTGCCACTTCCCACAGCGTCCGTTCCGCGCGCCGGCACACGGTGCGCGCCAGGTGCGCGCGCGCGTTGGCCTCGTTGCTGCCGGGCAGGACGAACTCGGTGAGCGGTGGCAACGTGGCATTCCACTCGCTGATGTCGGTATCGAGCATGGCCAGTGCGTCGCGCGCCAGCAGCGCGCGGCCGGGCAGCGACAGTTCGCCGCCGATGTCGAACAGTTCCTGCTGCACCGCGCGCAAGCGCGTCGCCAGCGCCGGCGCGATGCCCGGCGCGACGCACAGCAGGCCGATGCAGGCGTTCAGTTCATCGACGTCGCCCAGTGCCGCGACGCGCGCACTGGTCTTGGCCAGGCGCGTGCCGTCGGCCAGGCCCGTGCTGCCGTCGTCACCGGTGCGGGTGGTGATGCGCGTCAGTCGGTGCTCGCCCATGGTTTTCCCCTCGTTGCCGTTCCGGTCCAGTGAAGCGCTTCAGCGACGGTAGCGCGATTGTGCCTGCCAGTTCACCCCCAGCAGGAAGGCGCGGTCCGGCATGCGGTAGTCACCCAGGCCGCTGTCGCTGGCCTGCACGTAGTCGACGTCGCCGGCGTTCTCGATGCGCAGGTCGATGACCAGGGCCGGCGTGGCCTGCCAGGCCACGCCGAGGTCCACCACGGCATAGCCGGGCAGCTGGATGTCGTCGTACAGGCTGTTGTCGCGGCGGTCCATGGCCAGCAGCGCCGCTCGCCAGGTCAGCGGGCCGGTGCGCTGGCTCGCACTGGCGGACAGCTGCTTCTCAGGGCGCCGCGGCAGGCGCTGGCCGGTGCTGTCATCGACCGGGTCCTGCAGGGTGGCGAAGGCCTCGACGCGACTGTCGCCGGCCTGCCATGACCACCCCAGCTCGGTGCCGGTGATGCGCGCCTCGGCGATGTTGGTGGCGGTCCAGGCCGGTGGCGGGTAGTCGATGAGGTCCTCGATGCGCTGCACGAAGCCGGTGACGGTGAACTGGTGCGCCCCGACGCGCTGGCGGACGCCGGCCTCGACGCTGTCGGCACGCTCCGGCTCCAGGTCCGGATTGCCGCCCCAGCCGAAGCGTTCGGTGGCATCCGGTGCGCGGAAGCCGCGGCCGGCGGCCAGCCAGGCGTAGGTGTCGGCGAGCGCGATGCCGTAGCTCGCCTCGCCGGTGAGTTCCTCGCCGAAGGCCTCGTAGCGGGTGGCACGTGCGCCGAGCGAGACGCGCTGCTTGCCGTGCGCGTAGTCGTTGCGCACGAACAGCGCCCCGATGTCGTTGTCGGTGGCCAGCGGGCTGCCGTAGACCAGTGCCTCGACCTTTTCGTGCTCGAGGTCCGCGCCCGCGACCAGTACGTTGCCGTCCTGGTGATGCGCCAACTGCACGCTGCCGGTGTAGCGCCTGGTGCGCGCGTGGTCAGCGGAATCGCGCTGGTCGATGCCGTCGTATGCATGGCCGGCACGTGCCTCGAGTGCCAGTTTTTCCGTCAGCGGCGTTTCGCTCCACAGCGAGATCACGTCCTGCGCGAAGTCCTGCTGCAGGGCCTCGGTGTCCACGCAGGTGTAGGACAGGTCGTAGATGCAGTCCGCGTAGGTGGTGGTGCCGCGCGCACTGGACAGGTCGATGCCGTAACGGGTCTGGCCCGCGCGCGATGACGCGTTGAGGGTGCCGGAGGTGTTGCGGTGCGCGCCGGCGACATCGGTGCCGGTGGCGATGGCATCGCCGTCGCTGCGCCAATCGCCGATGCCCAGTGCGACGTGGCGGTCCGCCTGGTGGTGGCTGGCGGAGGCACGTGCCTCGCGGGTGGCGTCGCTTCCGGCGGCCAGGCGCAGCGCGGCGCGATCGAGGGCTTCGCCATCCGCGAGGTCGGCGCCACGCCGGGTGGTGATGGCAATGACCCCGCCGATGGCTTCGGAGCCGTACAGCGTCGAGCGCGGTCCGCGCACGACCTCGATGCGGGCGATGTCGGCGCCGCGCAGGTTCTGCAGGTTGGCGCCGCCGAACGAGGCGGGGTTGGTCTTCACGCCGTCGACCAGCACCAGCGTGCTGTCGCTGTTGGTGCCGCGCAGGAACAGGCTGGCTTGCTGGCCGGGACCGCCGCTGCGCGCCAGCGACACGCCGGCATGCAGGGCGAGGATGTCGTCGAGGGGCAGGGTGGCCAGTGGCGCCAGTGCCTGCTCGTCGAGCACGGTGACGGATGCCGGCGTGGTGGACAGCGGTTGCTCGTAGCGGCTGGCGACCACCACCACGGGGTCGAGCGCGAGCGGGGTGGCGAGGGTGGTGGACGTGGTGAACGCGGCGAATACGGGCACGCACAGGCGCGCCGCGGTGAGGCGGGTGATGCTGGTTTTCATGGACTCTCCGGCGCGCGCCCTCCGCGCACGCATGGTCGATGGGGCGCGCGGGGCTGGCGGAGTGTCCGCGGCAGGTCCCGGGCGCACCACGAGGCCGGTATCCGGGCTGATGACGTCCACATGCCCGTGTGGGGCAGGTGGTGGGGCGGCAGCGCCTTCCCATGCGTGAAGACCGCGGGCGGGGAGCCCGTGGCCTGCTGGCACAGTGGCCGGCGTACCGCGCGTGCGGTCGCCATGCTGCAGCCTTGCGTCAATCACCGTTGCGGGGGCAGCGCAGGATGGCCGCGGCGGATGCCGCGCCTGCTTCCCGTTCAACCCGCGCCGTAGCGCGGGCACCTGTGGCGGCGCGGATTGTCCGTGCGGGAGCGGGGCGTGGTCAAGCCAGCGCGTGAACGGCGGCCAGCACGGCGCCGTTGGCCGGCACGGCGATGCCGTGCGCGTGCGCGCGTTCCACCACGTAGCCGTTGATGAAGTCGATCTCGGTGCGGCGGCCGGCGGCCACGTCGCGGTTCATCGAGGAGTAGTTGGCGGCGGTGAGGTGGATGACGCGTTCGGCGAGTGCCAGTACCGGCTCGTCGAACACCACGTCATCGGCGGCGGCCACGGCTTCCACTTCACGCGCCAGCGGCGCGAGTTGCGCCTGCGCGGCGGCGATCTCCAGCAATTCACCGTTGCGGCAGCGGTGGATGGCGGTGAGGCCGTTGATGACGGCGTTGATGGCCAGCTTGCGCCACAAGTGGACGCGGATGTCGTCGCTGCACTGCCACAGTCCGGCAGCGGCGGCATGCTCCACCGCCGCGTCGAGGTCGGCGTTGCCGGCATCGTCCCAGCGGCCGGCACGGGTCTCGCCATCGGCCACGCAGTGCAGGTGGAACGGTGTTTCGCGCCAGGCACCGGCGGTGGTCACCGCGTTCCAGAGGCGCACGCGTGGCCAGCGGGCGCGGACCTGCTCGCTGGTGCCCATGCCGTTCTGCAGCAACAGCACCAGCTGGCCTTCACCGTCGCCCGGCAGCCAGGGCGCCAGTGCGGCCAGCGTATCGGGCGCCTTGGTGGCCACCAGCAAGTGGCGCGGCAGCGGGCCGCCGTCGCCGGGGATGCGCACCGGCGCTTCGATTTGCTGGCGATGGCCATCGGCATGTTCGACCAGCAGCCCGCCGGCCGCGTGCCACGCCTCGCGGGCACCGGCATTGCGCAGCAATACCGTTGCCGCGCTACCCGCGGTTGCCAGTCGTGCGCAGAACAGGCCACCGATGCTGCCGGTGCCGAGCACGTGCCAGGGGTGTGCTTGCATGTTGCGGCCGGGCATCGCTGCAATCCTGGCCGGCGTGGTCAGGCGCGCTGCGGTTGCTGCCAGCGCTCGGCGACGATCAGCCCGACTTCCTGCGCCTTTGGCTGTAGTTGTTCGGCGCGGTTCATGATGGCTTCGGGCTCCGGGAAACCGGTGCCCTGGTCGGCAGCCACCAGCGTGATGGTGCAGCGCACCGACAGGTAGCCGGTGTTGGTCTTGAATTCCTTCAGGTTGATGCCTTCCAGCAGGCGCCGGAAGCTGGCCGACGTGCACTGCTCGATGTCCGGCTGGTGGGTGATCAGCGCGAACTGGTTGGGATTCACGCGCACCACGATGTCCAGCGGACGTACCAGCTGGCGCAGGCGACGGGCGACGCCCGCCACCAGTTGCGCGAAGGTCGGGCGCGGCGTACGGCGTTCGATCTCCGCGTAATTCTGCAGGGTGATCAGCAGGTAGCAGGCCGCGCCGCCGCGCAACTGCGCATGGCGCAGGGCATCGGCCACGCGCTTTACCGCGTAGGCCCGGTTGCCCAGGCCGGTGATCGGGTCGAGCGTGGACAGCGTTTTCAGTTTGCGGTTCTGTTCCAGCAGTTGCTGGTTTTCCGCAAGCAGGCGGTTGTTCAGGCTGGTCAGGCGCTCGGCGGCCAGTACGCGCGGGACCAGTTGTTGCGTCATCGAGGACTTGTTGACGAAATCGTCCACGCCCTCGTCGAACGCCTTGCCCAGCGCGTCGACGCCCTCGCGTGCCGTCAGCAGGATCACGTAGGTGTAACGGTTGGATGCCTCGTCGAGCTGGCGGATGCGGCGCGTCAGTTCCAGACCGTCCATGTCCGGCATCAGCCAGTCGGCCACCACGATGCTGGCCGGACGCTCCTCCATGGCGACCAGTGCCGCGGGTGCGCTGCTCACCGAGCGTATGTCGGAGTAGCCGGCGGCGGCGAGCGCCTTGCCCACCACCGCGCTGGAGAACTTGGCGTCATCGACGATCAGGATGGAGGTGCCGTTGCGTGCCATGTCGGGCGTTCTGGTGCAGGCGGACGGCCTGCGGTGCCCGGATCATAGCACCGTCATCCGCACGCGGGTGCCACCGTCCGCTGGCCCCCGACGGGCGCCCCGCTTCAGCGTTCCCAGCGGAAGGTCGCCGCACTGATGGCCATGAATACCGCGGTCATCCCTGCCAGTGCGGCGAGGTGCGGCCACAGCGCCGCCAGGCCGGCGCCGTCGATCATGATGGCGCGGGCGGCGTCGACGAAGTGGGTCAGCGGCAGCAGGTTGGCCACCGCCTGCAGCCAGGGGTCGGCGCCCTCCAGCGAGAACCACACGCCGGACAGCAGCATCATCGGCCAGGTCAGGAAATTGAGCACGCCGCCGGACACCTCGATGCTGCTGGTGCGGGTGGCGGTGACCAGGCCCATCGCGATCATGGCCAGTGCACCGGCCAGGGTGACCACCAGCAGGTCGACCAGCGAGCCCTCTACGCGGAAGCCGAGCAGCCACCAGCTCGGGAAGAAGATCAGCGAGGTGATCGCCAGGGTGATCAGCAGGCGCGACACCACCTGCGAGGACAGGAAGGTGACGGCCGACACCGGCGTCGCGCGCAGGCGGCGCAGCACGCCGTTGGCGCGGTAGCGCACGATCACGTAGCCCACGCCCCACAGGCAGCCGAACATCATGTTCATGCCGATCACGCCGGGGATCACCCAGTCGACGTAGCGCACTTCGCTGCCGGCCATGGTCTGCCGATGCAGTGCCGTGGCCGGCGTGCCGCCCAGCAACAACTGCTCGAGCAGGTAGCCGTTGCGCGAATCGGTGTTCACCCAGTAGCGCGTGGCTTCGCCGCGCGCCGGGTCTGCCGGGTCCAGCAGCAGGTCGAGCTGGTGGCGGGCGACCTTGCGGGTGGCGTCGTCGCCGGCCGGCTCGGTGATGAACTCGATGTGGCGCAATGCGAGGAAGCGTGTCAGCGCCGGATCGGCGGCGGCCTGCGCGGGCGAGGCGTCGACGATGCCGACCTTGAACAGCGCGCGCTCCTCCTCGCCGAAGGCGAAGTACAGGCCGACGATCACGAACACCGGGAAGGCCAGTGACCAGCCCAGCGCGGCGCGGTCGCGCCAGAATTCGCGGTTGCGGGCAGCGAGCAGGGCGAGGAACTGGCGGAGGGTCTGCTTCATGGTCGTACCAGGTGCGGGGCGGTCGCGGGGTTGGTCGCGGGCGTGGCCCGCTCGCTACAGGGATTGGGGGGATTATTCGCGCAGGGCGCGGCCGGTGAGTTTGAGGAACAGGTCCTCGAGGGTGCGTGGCTTCACTTCCAGCGTGGCAAGGTCGATGCCGGCGCCGCCCAGTTGTGCAAGCGTGCGCGCGACATCATTGGTGGCCAGGAACAGGTGGTCGCCGTCGGCGAACACGCCGGCGTGCGGGCAGGCCTCGGCCACGTGCGCCAGCGGTGCGGCGCATGCGTCCAGCCGCACCACGGTGTCGCCGAAATGGTCGCGCAAGAGGCTCTGCGGCGTGCCGGTGGCGATGACGCGGCCGTGGTCCATGATGGCCAGTTCATCGCAGAGGTATTCGGCCTCTTCCATGTAGTGGGTGGTGAGCAGGATGGTCTTGCCCTCGCGCTTGATGTCGCGCACCAGGTCCCACAGGTTGCGCCGCGCCTGCGGATCGAGGCCGGTGGTGGGTTCGTCGAGGAAGACGATCTCCGGGTCGTTGACCAGGGCCAGCGCGAGCAGCAGGCGCTGGCGCTGGCCACCGGACAGTTTCATCGCCTGGTGGTCGAGGAACGGGGCCAGGTTGAGCCGTTCGATCAGCTCGTCGAGCTTGCGCGGCGCCGGGTAGAAGGCGGCGAACAGTTCGAGCATTTCGCGCGTGGTCTGGAAGTCGATCAGTGCGGTGGACTGGAACTGCGTGCCGTGGCGCAGGCGGAATTCGTTGTCCAGCGGCATGCCGCGCCAGCGTACTTCCCCGGCGTCCGGTGCGCGCAGGCCCTGCAGCATCTCCAGCGTGGTGCTCTTGCCGGCACCGTTGGGGCCCAGCAGGCCCAGGCAGGTACCGGCACGGATTTCGAGGGTCAGGTCGTTGACCGCGACCAGGTCGCCGTAGCGCTTGGTGAGGCCGCGGCCGGCCAGCAGGATGTCAGTCGTCACGGGGCGTGTCCGCATGGCGTGCGCCGGCCTGGTGGTCCATGTCGACGCGTGGCCGCAGCCACAGCCACAGCGCGAGCGCCGGCAGGATGGCCAGCGTGGTGAAGATGAAAAAGCCGGCGTAGGTCATGGCCGAGACCATGAAGCCGGAGAAGCCGCCGATGAGTTTGCCCGGCAAGGTCACCAGCGAACTGAACAGCGCGTACTGGGTGGCCGTGTAGCGGCGGTTCACCAGCGCCGACAGCCACGCCACCGCCGCGGTACCGAGGAAGCCGCCGGACAGGTTCTCGCCGGCGATCACCAGGGTGAACACGGTCAGGTTGCCGGGGAAGAGCGTGAGCAGCAGGTACAGCAGGTTGCTGGCGGCGCCGATGATGATGGCGAACAGCAGGGTGCGCTCGATGCCGAAGCGCACCACCGCGCTGCCGCCGAGGAAGGCGCCGGCGATGCCGATCCACACGCCGAAGATCTTCGAGACCGCGCCGATCTCGGTCTTGGTGAATCCGCTGTCGAGGTAGAACGGCACGGCCATCACGCCCAGCATCTGGTCGGGGATTTTCAGCAGGCCGATGAACAACAGCAGTGCCACGCCCAGTGGTCCGGCGAAGCGCGTGAAGAAATCGCGGAACGGCCCGACCACGCCGTCGACCAGCGTGTCGCGCAGCGAGGTGGCGCGCGGCGCCTCGTGCGCGGGTTCGCGGGCGAACACCGTCGCCAGCATCACTGACAGCAGCACCATGGCCATTAATTGATAGACCAGTGTCCAGCTGACGATATCGGCGAGAAACAGCGCCAGCGCACCGGAGGCCAGCAACGCCAACCGGTAGCCCAGCGTGTAGGTGGCGGCCAGTGCGCCTTGCGTTTCCGGCGGGGCGATCTCGATGCGGTAGGCATCGACCACCACGTCCTGGGTGGCGCCGGCGAAGGCGGCCAGCACGGTGATGGCCACGAACAGGGTGATGTCGCCCGCCGGCGTGATCACCGCCATGCCCAGCAGTGCGCCCAGCAGCACGCACTGTGCCGCCAGCAACCAGCCACGGCGCTGGCCGAGGCGGCCGAACAGCGGCAGCCGCCAGCGATCCACCGCCGGTGCCCACAGGAATTTCAGCGAGTAGGACAGCCCGGCCAGGCTCATCAGGCCGATGCCTTCCAGGGACACGCCGCTTTCCTTCAGCCACGCCGACAGCGTGCCGCCCACCAGCAGGAACGGCAGGCCCGACGTGAAGCCGAAGCACAGCATGGTGAGCGCGGCCGGCTGCAGGAACGCCTGCCGCAGGGAAGGGCGACTGTCGATCATGGGGTCGGCGTGCTCCCTGCGGTGTCGGCCTTGTCGAGCGCGGCCAGCCACAGCGGGTCGCGGCCGTAGACGTCGCGGCGGAACTGCGCGCTGCCGTTTTCGTCGATCCACGCCGTCCAGTAGGCCAGCAGCACCGGGACCGGCGCCTTCAGCACCAGGTTCTCGGTGTTGCCGCCGGCGATCACCGCGGCAATGCGCGCGTCATCCCATGCCGGGTCGTTGATCAGCAGCCTGGCCAGCGTCAACGGATCCTCCACGCGCACGCAACCGGAACTGAAGGTGCGGTCATCGTCATCGAACAGGCCGGTGGACGGGGTGTCGTGCAGGTACACGGAGTAGTTGTTGGGGAACATGAACTTGACGCGGCCCAGCGCGTTCTGCGGGCCGGGATCCTGGCGCAGCGTGTACGGAATGTAGCCGCGGCTCTTGCGCAGTGCCTGCCAGTTCACCTGCCAGGGATTCACCCGGTTGCCGTTGCGGTCGTACACCTTGAGGTGCTTGCGGGTGATGACCGCCGCGCTGTTCTTCGGCGGCAGGATGTCCTTTTCGATGATGCCCGGTGGCACCGTCCAGGTGGGGTTCCACTGCAGGTAGTTGATGGCCGAGCGGAACAGCGGCGTCTCGCGGTAGCGCTGGCCGACCACCACGCGCGATTGCCAGACGGCCTTGCCGTCGTCGATGTAGTAGATGCGGAAGCCGGCGATGTTGACCAGCACGAAGCGCGCCGGCAGCGCGCGCAGCAGCACGCGGGCCCGGTCGAGATTGACGCGCAGCATGTCGATGCGCGCGGTGACCGGCATGTTCAGTTCGGCCAGGGTGCCGCGGCCGACCGCGCCGTCGGCGGTCAGGCCGTGGCGGGACTGGAAGTGCTCGACGGCGGCGCGCAGGGTGTCGTCGTAGCGCGTGCTGTCGATGCCGGCATCCGGGCTGAGGTCGCCGCTGGCGCGCAGGCGCTGCCGCAGCGCGGTGATGCGCGGATCGTCCGCGCCGGGCTTGAGGGTGTCGCCCGCGGGAACCTCCGGCCAGCCGCCACGGGCGGCGACCAGGCGCAACTGCAACAACTCCCGGCGCAGTGCCTGGTAGGCCGGGTGTTGCGGCAACTCGGCGAGTACCGCGGTGTCCACCGACGGTCCAGCCAGGCGTGCCAGAACTTCTGCAGCATCCCGGTTGGCGTCCGGCGCGCGGATATTCCAGGTGGGTTCATGCGTGGCCGGGTCGACCTTGCCGAATGCGTAGTGGCTGGCCAGACGTGCCAGCGCGTCGCTGAACAACAGGTCGGCCTCCGCGCGCGTCCATGGCGAAACCTTCCGCGCGGCCAGTTCCGACTTCATTGCCAGCAACGCATCCAGGTGGTAGTCGCGCGGGTTGAGTCCCTCGACTTCGCTGGCACGGATCGCCCGCTCGAGGGCCTCGATGCTGCGCGGATCGCTCCACGCCGGCGCGAACGCGCGGCGGGTGTAGAACGCGCGCAGGGCCGCGGCTTCCGCCAGCGGTTCGCCGCGCAGGACCGCCCCGTTGCCGGTGGCCAGTGCGGCCAGCCGCTCCTCGATAAGGGTTTCGATGGCGGGAGCGGGTGACTCCGCGAGTGCATGCTCCGCCACCGGCGGCGTGCCGTGGCAGGCAGAGACCAGCAAGCTGGCCAGCAGGAAGTGGGCGATACGCAACAGCGACGGCACGTGCGGATTCCTCGTTGGTTTTATGGCCACCAGGGGCCGGTCACCCGGTCGCTGGCGCGGAAGGCAATGCCTTCGGCTTGCAGGCGGCGTCGCTGTTCACGGCCCGCGTGACTGCTGTTGTCCATCGCCAGCCGGCCATCTGCCCGGATCACCCGCCACCAGGGTGTGCGGCTGCGGTCGGGCAATTCACGCAGGACCCGGCACACGAAACGCGCGTAGCCGGGGAGGCCGGCGCGGCGGGCGATCTCGCCGTAACTGGTCACGTGCCCGGCCGGTATGGCCTGCAAGGTGGCGAGTATGGCGTCACGGTGTTCGTCCATCGGCACGGTCAGGCACGCGTTGCCACGGGGCCGCCATTATGGCCGAGCACCGTGCAATTTGCTTGAATCGGCTCCCCGGGGAATGATCAGGCCAAGGCTATCCATGGAAAACGAAGTGACCGCACGGCTCGTCGCCGAACTTGCGCCGCTGGCGGCACGCTTCCTGCGGCGACGCTCGCAGGCGGTACTGGCCACGCGTTCACGCGAGCACGAGGGTTACCCGTCGCTGTCGGCCGTGCCGTTCGCGCTGACCCCCGAGGGTTACCTGGTCGGGCTGTTCTCGCCGCTGGCCCCCCACTATCCCAACCTGCGGGCCGACGGTCGTTGTGCTCTGCTGCTGGCGCAGGACAATGCCGGCGACATCCTCACCGGCGAACGGCTGGAGCTGACCGCCGAGGCACGCCTGCTGGGCGAAGAGGGCGCCATCGCCGACGCGCGCGACAGTTACGTGCGTTGTTACCCGCGCGCGGACGCCTGGTTTCGCCAGCTCGATTTCCATTTCTTCCGCATCGACGTGGTGGCCGCGCGTTACAACGGCGGCTTCGGCAAGGCCGCGGCCTTGCCCGTTGCCTCGCTGCAACTGGTGTCGCCGCTGGACCGCGCGCACACGCGCCGCGTGCTTGACCACATGAATGACGACCACGCTGACGCCTGCGCGCATTACTGGCAGCAGGCGTTCGGCGAGGTGCCCGCCGGCGAGGTGCGCATGGCGGCGATTGACGGCCTGGGCATGCAACTGCGCTGCGGGCAGCAACTGCGCTGGGTGGCGTTTCCGGAACCGCTGGCAACCGCCGCCGACGCGCGGCGGTTGCTGGTGGCGATGGCCGGCGGCTGAGAACCGCCGGCAGGGATCAGTAGAGGTAGACGGCGCCGGCGTCGACAGCGCTGTTGTCGAGCGGACTGCCGCCCCCGGACAGGTTGATGCCGCGGGCGTCGCTGTCCTCGGCCCGTGCCGATACCGCCAGCATGTCGCCATCGCCGGTGATCGCAACGGCAAAGCCCAACAGGTCATTGGTCGCGGTGTTGGCGGCTTTCAGGTACGCCGACTGCGTCCAGGTGCTGCCGTCGAGGTCGAACACGTAACCGGCACCGGAATCCGCTGCCGTGTTGGTCGCTTCGTTGCCGTTGACACCGGCGGACGTGCCATCCTCCAGGGCCGCCGACGCGAGCAGGGTCATGCCGTCCGCGGCGATTGCCAGTCGTCCGCCGAACCAGTCGCCGCTGCCGGTGTTCGACGCCTTCAGGTACGCGGTTTGCGACCAGGTACCGCCGCTGCGCTCGTACACGTAGACCGCACCGGCGTCACTGAGGTCCTCGCTGGCCTGGTTGCCGTTGATGCCGGTGGCGTTACTGTCCTCGCGCGGTGCACCGATCGCGAGGCGATTGCCGTCCGCCGACAGGGTGACGGCGGTACCGAACAGGTCCTCGGCCCCGGTGTTGGATGCCTTGAGGTAGGCCTGCTGGCTCCACGAAGCGCCACTGCGCGTGAAAACATACGCGGCGCCCGCATCGTCTGCGTTCTCGTCCTGTTCGATGCCGTTGATGCCGGTCGAGGCGCTGTCCTCGTACGGCGCGCCCACCACCAGCGTGTCGCCGTCGGCGGACAGCGCAACGTTGCCCGGCAGCGAGCCGCCGAGACCGCCCAGCTGGTCGCCGCCGCCGGTGTTGGATGCCTTGAGGTACGCCTGCTGAGACCAGACGCCCGCGTTGCGGACGAACACGTAGGCAGCCCCGGAATTCTCCGCGAGGTTGTTGGCGGGGTCCTGGTTGGCGCCAGTGCCGGCGCCGTCCTCGCCGGACGCGGTCACCGCCAGCGTGCTGCCGTCGGCCGACAGCGCCAAGGCCTGCCCGAAGCCGTCGTCGGGGTCGGCAACGGCGGCCTGCACGCGCGCCTGCAGGACCCAGTTGCCCGCGCTGGACGTGTAGACATACGCGGCGCCGCGCCCGTCGTCCTCGTCGGGCGCGCTGACGACGAGGGTTCCGCCGTCGGCGGCAATCGCCACCGCGGCGCCGAAATGCGCATTGCTCTCGGGTACCGGTGCCTTCAGCAGGGCAGCGTGGCTCCAGGTGCCGTCGACGGCCTGCACGTAGACATGCGCAGCCCCGGATTGCGGCCGGTCGTTGCTCCCCGGGTCGACGCCATCGCTGGCATCGCCGTCGGCACCGACCACCATCACGGTACCGTCGGCGGACAGAGCCACGGCCGAGCCGAAGTCGCCGCCCGCGGCCGTGTTGGATGCCTTGAAGTAACCGATTGCCTCGGGCATCGCCGTTTCGGTCTGCAGCACCGCTGACGGCGCGCTGCAACCGTACGTGTTGCAGGCGACGACATAGTAGCGCGACGAGCCCCACGCGTAGCGATGGACCGATACCCGTTCGCCGGCCAGGTTGTCGGTGACGTCGGTGCCGACCTGCACGAAGGGCGCGACACCATCCGGGCTCTTCCAGAGCTGGTAGTACTCGGCGCCCGCAACGTCGGGCCACGCCACCCCGAGTTCGCGCGGACGATCGGTGCCGGTGAAGTAGGGTGACGGTGCCGCCGGCACGGTGTCGATGCAACGCACCTGTACCGAGGTCACGTTGCCGCTGACGGTGCCGCGTTCGTTGCCGACATTGCAGGCGAGGCTGCCGGGATAGGACGCCAGCGTGACTTCATAGGTGCTGCCCCAGGCGATTGCCGTGGGGAACGTGAAGCTGCCGTCACCGGAGAAGGCAATGCTGTCTCCGCCGTTGTTGAGCAGGGTGAGCGTACCGTGCGTCAGTCCGCTGATGGTGCCCCCGATGGTGTACCGCTGGATTTCGCACTCGATGGCCACGTTCGTGACGTCGGCGCTGGCGGTCCCGCTGCCATTGTTCACCGTGCAGGTGTAGCCGGCCGGCTTCCCGTCCACGGTCACCAGGTAGGCTGAACCTTCCTCGATTTCCGTGTCGAACGTGAACGGCGTGGACGAAGAGGCGACCAGCCCGGTCAGTGCGATATCGTCGCCGCCGTTGTTCTTCAGGAGGACATCGCCGGTGACGCCGGTGATGGTGCCACCCACGGTGTAGCGCGGCAGGCCACACGTGACGGTGACGTTGCTCACTTGGGCAACTGCCGTGCCGTTGCCGTTGGCGACCACGCACTCCAGGCCCGGCGGGTTGCCGCTGACGGTGACCAGGTAGGGCGACCCGTGCAGCACGGTGGTGGCGAAGCTGAAGGTGCCGTTGCCGGCCAGCACCAGGTCGTCACCGCCGTTGTTCTGCAGCGTGGCATTGCCGCCGGCGACGCCGCTGATGGTGCCGCCGATGGTGTATCGCGCCGTGGTGCAGCTGACGCTGATATCGGTCACGTTGGCGGTCGCGGTGCCGTTGCCGTTGTTCACCGTGCAGGTCTGGCCGAACGGCTGCGTGGCCACCGTCACCTGGTAAGCACCGTTGTCGTTGACCTTGTTGCCGAAGCTGAAGGCTCCGTTGGCGGTGACGGTCAGCGCATTGGCGAGGTTGTTCTGCAGGATGAGCCGGCCGGAAAGCCCGCTCACCGTGCCGCCGATGCTGTGCACCGCCGCCGCCGGGTTGACCACGCAGGAAACGAGGATGATCGCGACATTGGCCTCGGCGGTGCCGCTGCCGTTGTAGACGGTGCAGGTTTGCCCGGCGGGCTGGCTGGCGACGGTGACGTTGTAGCTGCTGCCGGCGTCGACGTTGCCGAGGCTGAAGGCGCCATTCCCGGCACGGGTGACGGTCCGGCTGCCATTGGCAATGGTCACCGAGCCGGTCAGGCCGGTCACGGCGCCGCCCAGCGAGTAGGTGGTCACCGCGGCCTTGTCGCCGCCCTCGTCGTTGCAGGCGGCCAGGATCAGGGTGGCAAGGGCAAGCAGGGCACGAACGAGCACGGGCATGGCACTTCCGTCGGGCGGGGGTGGGGCGACTTGCCAGCCTAGCGAGCCCGTGTGCCCAGTCAACGCGGCTTATGACGTTGAAATGTAGTGATTTGTGGCGCACCGGGGGCGCGCCTGGTGCCTGCAGGGCCCCTTGAAACCAGTGGCGACGTCCCTATCTCGTTGCCGGCCAGGCAGCACCGGCTGCGAGCGAAAGTGGCCGCGGGTCGTTGACTGTCCCCGGCCGATCCCTATGATTGGCACTCCCGGAGGGGGAGTGCCAAGCAGTCGTGGGCTGTGAGTGCTAACCCTTTGATTCACAAACCTGAATTGTCCAAGGAGACGATTGAGATGAAGATCCGTCCTCTGCACGACCGCGTGGTCGTCAAGCGCGTTGAGGAAGAGACCAAGACCGCCGGCGGCATCCTGCTGCCGGGCAAGGCCGCCGAGAAGCCGAGCATCGGCGAAGTCGTGGCCGTGGGTCCGGGCAAGGCCCTGGACAACGGCACGGTCCGCGCCATGGGCGTGAAGGCCGGTGACAAGGTGCTGTTCGGCCAGTACGCCGGCGCCACCGTGAAGGTCGACGGCGACGAGCTGCTCGTCCTGACCGAGACCGAGATCTTCGGCGTCATCGAGAAGTAATCGGCAAGAAGTGATCCGCCCCCCGGGCGTCGATCCTTTCCTGATCAACAGAATCCGCAACGAGGTAGAGAGACATGGCAGCGAAAGACGTGAAGTTCGGCGATGCCGCCCGCACCAAGATGCTCAAGGGCGTGAACATCCTGGCCGACGCCGTGAAGGTCACCCTGGGCCCGAAAGGCCGCAACGTGGTGCTGGACAAGTCGTTCGGCGCCCCGACGATCACCAAGGACGGCGTGTCCGTCGCCAAGGAGATCGAGCTGAAGGACAAGTTCGAGAACATGGGCGCCCAGCTGGTCAAGGAAGTCGCTTCCAAGGCCAACGACGAGGCCGGTGACGGCACCACCACCGCCACCGTGCTGGCCCAGGCCATCGTCAACGAAGGCCTGAAGGCCGTTGCCGCCGGCATGAACCCGATGGACCTGAAGCGCGGCATCGACAAGGCCACCGCCGCCGTCGTCGAGGAAGTGAAGAAGCTGTCCAAGCCGTGCACCGACACCAAGGCCATCGCCCAGGTCGGTACCATTTCCGCCAACTCCGACCACTCCATCGGCGAGATCATCGCCAAGGCGATGGAAAAGGTCGGCAAGGAAGGCGTGATCACCGTTGAAGAAGGTTCGGGCCTCGAGAACGAGCTGGACGTGGTCGAGGGCATGCAGTTCGACCGCGGCTACCTGTCGCCGTACTTCATCAACAACGCCGAGGCCATGGCGGCTGAACTGGACAACCCGTTCATCCTGCTGGTCGACAAGAAGATCTCCAACATCCGCGAACTTCTGCCGGTGCTGGAAGCCGTCGCCAAGTCCGGCAAGCCGCTGCTGATCGTGGCCGAGGACGTGGAAGGCGAGGCGCTGGCCACCCTGGTGGTCAACACCATGCGCGGCATCGTCAAGGTCGTGGCCGTGAAGGCGCCGGGCTTCGGCGACCGTCGCAAGGCCATGCTGCAGGACATCGCCATCCTCACCGGCGCGACCGTCATCTCCGAGGAGATCGGCCTGCAGCTGGACGGCGCCACCCTGGATGATCTCGGCACCGCCAAGAAAGTGCGCGTGACCAAGGAGAACTCCACCATCGTCGACGGCGCCGGCAAGGAAGACGACATCAAGGCTCGCATCGAGCAGATCCGCGCCGAGATCGAGCAGTCCACCAGCGACTACGACAAGGAAAAGCTCCAGGAGCGCCTGGCCAAGCTGGCCGGTGGCGTCGCCGTCATCAAGGTCGGCGCCGGCACCGAAGTGGAGATGAAAGAGAAGAAGGCCCGCGTCGAGGACGCGCTGCACGCCACCCGCGCCGCCGTCGAGGAAGGCGTGGTACCGGGCGGCGGTGTTGCCCTGGTGCGCGCGCTGTCCACTGTCACCGGCCTGAAGGGTGACAACGAGGAGCAGAACGCCGGCATCGCGCTGGCCCTGCGCGCCTTCGAGGCCCCGCTGCGCCAGATCGTCTCCAACGCCGGCGGCGAGCCGAGCGTGGTGCTGAACAAGGTGCGTGAAGGCAAGGGCAACTTCGGCTACAACGCCGCTTCCGGCGAGTACGGCGACATGGTCGAGATGGGCATCCTCGACCCGGCCAAGGTCACCCGCAGCGCGCTGCAGGCGGCCGCGTCCATCGCCGGCCTGCTGATCACCACCGAGGCCATGATCGCCGACCTGCCGGAAGACAAGCCGGCGGCCCCGGACATGGGCGGCATGGGTGGCATGGGCGGCATGGGCGGCATGATGTAAGCCGTGCCCCCGTAGCGAGGGCGCCATGCGCCCGACTGCTTGCGGTCGCGGGCATGGCCCGCTCGCTACGGAAGTGTGACGACGAAAGCCCCGCCCGTGCGGGGCTTTCTTTTTGTGCTTCGGTCACGCCGGTGCATCGTGATTCCTCGCACTGCACGGCCTGGCCTATGATGGGCGGACAGTCCACAGCCGGCGCCCACGGCGCCCGGCCGGCAGGAGGCCCCGGGAGTATCAATGAACAGGTTGTTGGCAGCGCTGGCCCTGGTGGTGGCGACGGCGTCCGCCGCCGCGCAATACAGCGACGAGTGCCGTGACCTGGCGCGTCGCATGGCAGTCGAGCCCGGCGCGCTGACGGCGCCGGAACTCGATCTCGTGCGTGATTGCGTGTCCGCGCTGCAGCGGGCACGCCTGCTCGGCGAGTCGGTGCCGCCGGGCGAGCCATTGCCCTGCGCGGCCGCGGCGCCGGTGCCGGCGGAATGCCCGGTCTGCCCGGAGGTTGCCACGCAGGCGTGCGCGCGCGCCACGCCGCCGCCGGCGGTCCGCCCGGCCCGCGAAAAAGCCCGTGACACCGGCGAGGACCGCCGGCCGCGCACCTATATTCCCAAATACTGACCCTCGCGCATGTTCGCTCTTTTCACCCCGCGCTGGACCCGTGGAGAAGCGCTGTTTGCCGTCGGCTTTGTCGCCATGGTCCTGCTGGCCGGCGCCGGCGGCGACGCGGTGCGCGATGCGCTGCGCTTTGACCGCGAGGCCATCGCCGCCGGTCAGTGGTGGCGGTTGTTCACCGGCAATTTCGTGCACCTCGGTGCCGGCCACCTGTGGCTGGACGTGACCGGCCTGGCCCTGCTGCTGTTGTTCTTCCGCGACGTGTTCGCACCGCGCGACTGGGCGCTGGCGGTGGTGGTGGGCGGGCTCGCGGTCGGCGCCGGCCTGTGGTACCTCAACCCGGACGTCTGGCGCTACGTGGGCATCTCCGGGGTGCTGCACACGCTGTTGTTCGCCGGGTTGTTGCTGAGTTTCCGCCACTCCCCGTGGATCAACGGCATCGTGTTCGTGGCCATGGCGGCGCGCATCTTCAGCGAGCAGCAACCCGGCTACGACGTGAACTACCTGCGCGAGACCATCGGCGGTGCGGTGATGGTCGATGCGCATTTCTACGGCGCCCTCGCGGCGTTGCCCGTGGTGGCCCTGCTCTGGCGGCGCTCGCAGGCCCGCCAGTTGCACTTCCGCGCCGCCGACCTGCCCTCCCCGGCGTAGCGAGGGGGCCATGCCCCCGATTTGCCCGATCGGGGGGGTGATCGGGGGCATGGCCCCTCGCTACGGGGCGGGGCAGGGTGGGGTGGCCGGGCGCTATAATGGGCGGCTAACGCGGAGACCCCCATGACCGACCAGCTCATCATTTTCGACACCACCCTGCGCGACGGCGAGCAGAGCCCCGGCGCGTCCATGACGAAGGACGAGAAGATCCGCATCGCCAAGGCGCTGGAACGCATGCGGGTGGATGTGATCGAGGCCGGTTTCGCCATCGCCTCGCCGGGCGACTTCGAGGCCGTGAAGGCCATCGCCGACACCATCAAGGATTCGCGCGTCTGCTCCCTGGCGCGTGCCCGCGATGCCGACATCGACCGTGCCGGCGAGGCGCTGAAGGGCGCGGCCGCCGGCCGCATCCACACCTTCATCGCCACCAGCCCGATCCACATGAAGTACAAGCTCAAGATGGAGCCGGACGCGGTAATCGAGGCGGCCGTGCACGCGGTCAAGCGCGCCCGCGCGCAGTGCGACGACGTGGAGTTCTCCTGCGAGGACGCCGGCCGCTCGGACATCGACTTCATGTGCCGGATCGTCGAGCAGGTGATCAAGGCCGGTGCACGCACCATCAATATCCCCGACACCGTCGGCTACACCATTCCCGAGCAGTACGCACACATCATCAGCCAGTTGGTCACCCGCATCCCCAATGCGTCGCAGGCAGTGTTCAGCGTGCATTGCCACAATGACCTCGGCCTCGCCGTCGCCAATTCGCTGGCCGCGGTGCGCGCCGGCGCACGGCAGGTGGAGTGCACCATCAACGGCCTCGGCGAGCGCGCCGGCAACGCGGCGCTGGAAGAAATCGTGATGGCGGTGAAGACGCGCCGCGACCTGTTCGGCATCGACACCCGCATCGATACGCGCGAGATCGTATCCACCTCTCGGCTGGTGTCCGGTATCACCGGCTTCCCGGTGCAGCCGAACAAGGCGATCGTCGGTGCCAACGCCTTCGCGCACGAGTCCGGCATCCACCAGGATGGCGTGCTCAAGCACCGCGAGACCTACGAGATCATGCGCGCCGAGGACGTGGGCTGGAACACCAACCGCATGGTGCTCGGCAAGCACTCCGGCCGTGCTGCCTTCAAGGCTCGCCTCGAGGAGCTCGGCATCGCGCTGGGCAGCGAGCAGGAATTCCAGGCCGCCTTCGAGCGCTTCAAGGACCTGGCGGACAAGAAGCACGAGATCTTCGACGAGGACCTGCAGGCGCTGGTCACCGACGTCGAGCGCGCGCAGGTCGAGGAGAGCTACGCGCTGGATTTCATCGAGGTGCATTCCCGGAGCGGCTCGACCCCGCAGGCCTCGGTGCGCCTGCGTGTCGACGGCCGCGAGGAGTCGGCGGTGGCCGAGGGTTCCGGTCCGGTGGATGCCACGTTCAAGGCGATCGAGAAGATCGCTGCCAGCGGCACCTCGCTGCAGTTGTACTCGGTGAACGCCATCACCAGCGGTACCGACTCGCAGGGAGAGGTGACGGTGCGCCTCGAGCAGGGCGGCCGCATCGTCAACGGCCAGGGCGCCGACGTGGACATCATCGTGGCGTCCGCCAAGGCCTACCTGGATGCGCTCAACATCCTCGCTGCCGGCGTGAAGCGCGCGCACCCGCAGATCGAGGGCGTGTGACGCGGTGACGGCCATGCACGAAGCGACGCGGCTGCAGTATCTCGCCCTGCTTGGCATCGAGCAGTGGGTGCCGCGTGACGCTGTCGTGGACGCCGGGGTGCCCGTGGAAGTTGCCACGGGTGCGGTGGTCGCCGATGCCGCGCTGCCCGGCAACGTTGCATCGTCGTTGCCGCCGGCCGGTGCCGCGCAACTGGATGCGTTGCTGGCCGGCGAACCTGTGGCGCGGCGTACCGTGCGTGAAGCGCTGGTAGTGGCACCTCCGGCAAGCAACGTGGCAGTGCCGCCGGAACGCGGCGAGCGCGTCGGCTGCAGCCTGCTGCCGGTGGGCGACGGCCTGCTGCTGGTGGCCGCCTATGTTGCGCCGGAAGCGCCCGGCCTGTCCGGCCCCGAATACGCGTTGCTTGCCAATATCTTGTCGGCCTTGCGGCCCGGTGCGGCACTGCCGACGGCTATTGAATTCAGCTGGCCACCCGCGGGCGTGCGGCTGCCCGGCATGGACCGGCCCGGCGCGGGTCGCGAGGCGCTGATGGCGCTGCTCGACGCGCAACACAAGCGCGGCGCCGGCGATGTCATCGTGCTCGGCGAAGAGCTGGGTGCCTTGCTGGCGGGTGGCGTTGAACGGCCTGGGCTGGTGTTGGCCTGCGCGCCGTCGCTGGCCGCGATGCTGGCGGACCCGGCGGCCAAGCGCGCCTGCTGGGCGGCGGTGCGTCACCTGCGGCGCGAGTCGCGCTGAGCGATGGCACTGGCAGCCGATACCGGCGGCGTGATGCTGCGCCCCATGACGGCCGCCGATGTCGCCGCCGTGTTGCGGATCGAGCGCGCCGGCCAGCCGGTGCCCTGGACCGAGGGCATGGTCCGCGACTGCCTGCGTGCCGAGTACTGGAACACCGTCGCCGTGGATGCCGCCGGCGAGGTGGTGGCGTTCGCCATCCTGTCCTCCGGTGGCGGCGACGCCCACGTGCTGAACATCGTCGTCGATCCCGCCTGTCGGAGGCGCGGCATCGCACGGCGCCTGCTGGATGCCCTGATGGATGCCGCGCGTGAACGCGCTTCGGACCAGTTGTTCCTCGAGGTGCGCGCCGGCAACACCGCCGCCATCACCCTTTACCAGGACCTCGGCTTTGCCGAAGTGGCCCTGCGCCGCGGCTATTACCCGCAGCCCGGCGGCGGCCGCGAGGATGCCATCATCATGGCGCGGGCGCTCTGAGACGGGCCCCTCACGCTGTCCGGCCGGGTCAGTGACCTGTCCGCGCCGGTCACTGACCTGCGAATCCGTGACACCCTAGGCTGGAGCCACTCTTCCAGCCCCGGGGGTTGCCGTGCAATACAGTGCCGACCAGCAATGGCTGCTTTCCGCCGTACTGGGCCTGCTGCTGTTCAGTATCGCCATCGAGTTGACGCTCGATGACTTCCGCGCCGTCGGCCGCAAGCTGCCCGCCATTACCGCCGGCATGCTCGGCCAGTTCGTCTTGTTGCCCTGGGCAACACTGGCCGTCACGTTGCTCGTCGACCTGCCGGCGGGCGTTGAACTGGGCATGTTGCTGGTGGCCAGTTGCCCGGGCGGTAACCTCTCCAACGTGGTGACCCACCTGGCGCGCGGCAATACCGCGCTGTCGGTCAGCATGACGGCGCTGGCCAGCGTGGTGGCGATCGTGGTGATGCCGCTCAACTTCGCGCTCACCGCCAGTCTCAACCCCGACACCGCGGCGTGGCTGCGCCAGTTCGACATCGGCGGCACCGACATCGCGCTCAGCCTGCTGTTGCTGCTGGCCCTGCCGATGGCACTGGGCATGCTGGTGGGTGCCAATGCCGGACGTTACCGGGCCAGCCTGCAGAAAATCATGCACCGTTTCGCGTTTGTCGCGCTGCTGGTGTTCATCGTGGCGGCGTTCTGGCGCAATCGCGAGGCGCTGGGGTCGGTCACCGCGCTGGGCATGCTTGGCTATGTCATCGCCCACAACCTGCTGGCGCTGGGGCTGGGCTACGGCACCGCCACGCTGTTTGGCAGCCCGGATGCCGACCGCCGCGCCATTACGGTGGAAGTCGGCATGCAGAATTCCTCGCTGGCCATCGGCATCACTTTCACGCACTTCGGCGGGCAGCCGGAGATGGCATTGATCGGTGCCTTCTGGGGCACCTGGCACATCGTGTCGGGCATGGCGCTGGTCGGGTTGTGGCGCTGGCGCGATGCACACCTGCAGGCGGAGGGCTGACGGCATGAAAGAGAACCCGGTCATCCTGGTCACCGGTGCCGCCGGCTTCCTGGGCAGCGCGACCGTGCGCGGATTGTGCGCGGCGTTCCCGCAGGCGCACGTCATTGGCCTGGACGTCAAGCCGCAGGCGCCCTGGCAGGGTGAGGTTACAGCCGAATACCGCGTGATTGACGTGCGCGAGGGCGTGGTGTTGCGCGCGCTGGCCTGCGCGGTGCGCGCCGACGTGGTGGTGCACCTGGCATCCATCGTCACGCCGCCGCCGGGCATGGACCGCGCGACCATGCGCAAGATCGACGTGGACGGCACGCGCAACGTGCTGGAGGCGTGCGTGGCGGCGGGCGTGCGCCAGCTGGTGGTGACCACCAGCGGCGCCGCCTATGGCTACCACGCGGACAACCCCGCCTGGCTCGACGAGCAGGACCCGCTGCGCGGCAATCCGGAGTTCGCCTACAGCGACCACAAGCGCCAGGTCGAGGCCCTGCTGGCGGAGTACCGGCACACTGCACCGCACCTCGAACAGCTGGTATTGCGTCCCGGCACGGTGCTCGGGCGCGGCGTGCAGAACCCGATCACCGCGCTGTTCGACAAGCCGTTCGTGCTGGGCGTGGCCGGCAGCGACAGCCCGTTCGTGTTCATCCTGGATGAAGACGTGGTGGCGATCATCGTGCAGGGCATCGCGCGGCAGAGTGCCGGCGTGTACAACCTGGCCGGTGACGGCGCGGTAACCCTGCGCGACGTCGCGCGCGAACTGGGCAAGCCCTACCTGCCGGTGCCGGCCTGGTTGCTGCGCGCGCTGCTGGGCGTGCTGCACCCGCTGGGACTGAGCCAGTACGGCCCCGAGCAGGTGCGTTTCCTCCAGTACCGGCCGGTGCTGTCCAATCGCCGGCTGAAAGAAGTGTTCGGTTATCGCCCGGCGCGTAGCAGCCTCGAGGTTTTCCGCCATTTTCTCGCCACGCGTTCAGCACCGTGAAGCGCATCCATTACCCGGGAGGTCATGCCATGGAACGTATCGCCGCATGCGCGGGCGCCGTCATCGGCGCATTGCTGCTGGCGTCCACCGCCGGCGCGGTGGACGTGCGCCTGCAGGTCACCGATGCCGTGGGCCAGCCGTTGCCGCTGGCCATGGTGACCGTCAAGCGGCTGGACGGCGAGATCGCCGACCAGTCCGACGGTGGCTATCCGGCGCCCGGTCGCGCCCACCGCGCGCGCGCGGAGGACACGCGCTTCACCGATGCGCAGGGGCGCGTGGTGTTTGACCTGGAGGACCGGCAGCGCATCGGCGTGCGGGCGCGCAAGCCCGGCTGGAAAGACGGTACGAGCGAATTCGTTGCCGGCACGCGCGCCGCGGTGACGATCGCGCTGGCCGCGGAAACGGACCCGTTCGCGCTGGCGGCCGCCAAACCCGCCAATGCCTGGCTGGCCGGCCTGGACCTGGGCGACCCGGTGCTCAAGAAGCATTTCATGCTGCAGTGCAATTTCTGCCACCAGCAGGGCTCGGCGATGCTGCGCCGCGAACGCAGCGAGGAAGAGTGGCGCGAAACCATCCAGCGCATGATCGGCTATGGCGCGCGTCCGCACGAGATCGCCCAGGACGAACTGCCGGCGAAACTGGTGGCCGGCTATGCAAGGCTGCGTGACAACCCGGCGCTGGTGGGCAACCCGGCGCCGTGGCAGCCGATGCTGGCGCGCGCGCAGGTGCGCGAGTGGCCGCTGGGCGACAGTTTTTCGCAGATGCACGACCTGCTGGTGCACAGCAACGGGCTGGTCTACGTCGGCGACAACCTGCAGGACCGCATGTACGAGGTGGATCCGCGCACCGGCGAATACCGCGTCTACAAGCTGCCGCGCGATCCCGGTGACAAGCTCGGTGGCCTGCTGTCGGCACGCCTGAAGAGCTTCCCGCGCCACGAAACCTACCTGGGCATCCATTCCTTCGCCGAGTCGGCGGTGGACGGGCACATCTTCCTCACGCCGTCGACGCAACAGCGCCTGGTCGAGTTCGACCCGAAGAGCAAGCAGTTCACGGTCCACCGCATGACCGAGGGCTACTACCCGCACACCATCCGCATCGATGCGCGCGACCGCGTGTGGTTCACGCTGGCGCTGTCCAACCAGGTGGCGATGTTCGATCGTCGCACGGGAAAGTTCCACTACATCGACCTGCCGGACCGCAACTGGCGCGAAGCGCTCACCACCGGCGGCGCCGGCGTCATCCTCAAGCTGATGGAGTGGGGCGTGCCGCTGCAGTACCTGCCGATCGACGCGCAGTCTACCGGCGTGCCGCTGCCCTACGGCATCGACGTGGCGCCCGATGGCAGCGTGTGGTTCGCGCGCCTGTATTCCGACGCCATCGGCCGCATTGATCCGGATACCCTGCAGGTCACGCTGATCCGCACGCCGTTCATGGGGCCGCGTCGACTGCGCGCCGATCGCGACGGCAACCTGTGGATCGCGGCGTTCCCCGAATCGGCCATCTATTGCTACCAGCCGCGCGCACACCGCTTCGTGCGCTACGTGCTGCCCACACAGCCGGCCGGCAGCGACACGCCGTATTCGCTCAACGTCGACCGCGCACGGCACGAGGTGTGGGTGAACGGCACGGAGTCCGACACGCTGATGCGCCTGGACATCGCGAAGAATCGCTGGCAGGTCTATCCGATGGCGCGTCGCGTGACGTTCACGCGTGATGTCGAGATCGCGCCGGACGGCAGCGTGTACACCGCCAACGGCGCCTTCCCCAGCTGGCAGATCGAGGATGGCCAGCCGACCTTGATCCGCGTGACGCCATCGCCGTGGTGAGCCCGGCGGCGCCCGGTGTCGCACGTTTCCTGCTGTCGTGCCTGGCGGCGTTCGTCGGTGGCCACGTCGTCAATTACGGCGTGATCCTCTACGCGCAGGATGTCTGGCAGGATCCGTTGTGGTCGGGCATCGGCTTCTTCCTGTGCTTCGGCCCTCCGCTGTTGCTGGGCTGGCATGCCGGTGCGCTCAGCGACCGGCACTCGCCGCTGGCGGTGGTGCTCGGTGCGCACCTGGCGTTCATCGGTGCGGCGCTGTTGCTGGTGCTCGCCACGCGGGTTGATGGCGGCAACCGACTGCTTTACCTGGCCGGCTGCACGCTGGCCGGCGTGGGTTGGTCGTTCGTGGCGCCGGCACGGCTGGCAGCGCTCGGGCGACTGGTGCCGGCCGCGCGGCTGCATGGCAGCACCGTGCTATTCAATTTGCTGGTGATGCTCGGCTACGGCGTGGCGCCGCTGCTGATTGCCGGTATCCGCCAGCTGGCGCCGTGGTGGGCGGTGTTCGCGTTCGCCGGCGCGCTGTTCGCCTTGGCGCTGCCGCTGCTGGTTGGTCTGCGTACGCCGGCACCGTCGCGCGCGCAGGCGGCCGCGGTCACGGTGTCCGGTGGCTGGCGTTATGTGCGCGGCGAGCCGCGCGTGGCGCAGGCGTTGCTGGCCATGTCCGTGCTCTACCTGCTGATGGGGCCCATGCAGGTGATGCTGCCGCGTTTCGCCGACCAGGTGTTGGCGCTGGCGCCCGGCGCGCGTGGCTTGTTGCTGGGCACTACCGCGGTGGGCCTGCTGGCGGGCGGGGCGCTGGCATTGCTGCTTGCACGTCGCCTGCCACAGGGAAAGCTGGTGCTGGCATCGGTGGCCGCCACCGGTGCGTCGCTGCTGGCGCTGGCCGCGAGCACGCACACGTGGATGGCCGCGGCGAGCGTGCTGCTGGCGGCCACCGCCGCCGGTGTCGGCGTGAGCCTGTTGGTGGCGATCCTGCAGCAGGCCAGTGACGATGCCCATCGCGGGCGGGTGATGAGCTTCTACACCGTGCTCAGCCAGGTGACGCCGGCGCTCAGTGGCCTGGCCAGCGGGATGGCGCTCAGCGTGTTGCTGCCGGCGCACGGCCTGGCGGCAGCGGGCCTGTTGTTGCTGGCGATGTCCCTGCTGTTGCACTGGCGCGCGGGCGCGCTGCGCAGCGTGCCTGCCGCCCGCTAGCGCGAAGCGCGGTACTGCCCCGGCGTCTGCCCGGTGGCGTTGCGGAACCAGCGGAAAAATGCGCTCGGTTCGGAGAAACCCAGCAGGAAACCGATTTCGGCCACGCCGAGCGTGTCCTGCGCGAGGTAGTCGCGCGCCAACGCCAGCCGCGTCTCCTGCAGCAGTGACTGGAATCCGCTGCCCTCGTCCTGCAGTCGGCGCTGCAGCGTGCGCGCACTCATGCCCAGTGCGCGCGCCACCGCCTCGCGATCCGGCTCGCCGTCCATCAGTTGTTCGCCGAGCAGGCGCGCCACCTGCCGCGACAGCGGTCGCGCCGGCGCCGACAGCGTGGCGAGCAGGCGATCGGCGTGTGCGCGCAGCGCGGCCAGCGTCGCCGAACTGGCCTGCGGGATCGGCAAGGACAGCACGTCATCGTTAACCTGCAGCGCGTTGCGATCGCTGCCGGTGTGTACCGGGCAGCCGAACAGGGCGCGATAGTCTTCCGGCCTGGGTGGTTGTGCGGTGAGGTGCACGGCTTCGATGCGGAAAGTGCCGTTCAGCCAGCGCCCCATGCCGGCCCAGGCCGCCAGTACGGCGGCCACCCGGTGGCGGGTGACGTCGGCGTGCGGGTGCAGCGGCGTGTAACGCATTTCCACGCCGCCGGGCACCGTGTGCACCGATACCCGGCCGCCGCCGCCGGCGATGTTCTGGTAACGCTCGATGTGCACGAACGCTTCGCCGAGCGTACGGCTGTTGACGGCGATGAAGCCCAGCAGGTTGAAGCTGCCCGGGGCGGTGCGGCTGCCGACCTCCAGGCCGAAGTCGCGCGTGCTGGCACGCTCTGCCTGGGCGACCAGCGCCGTCCACAACGATTCCTGGGTCAGGAACGGTACCCGCGCATCGGCATCGGCAATCAGCCCGGGGTCGAGCCCGGCGTCGCGGCAGGCGTTGTCCGGGTCGAGCCCGAGTTCGCGCGCCACGGCCAGCAGTGCCTGGGCCAGGCTGGCGGCTACGGTCGCCTCGTCGGCGGGCGGGGTCGGGCAGGTGGGAGCGGCGGGCATGGCGGGATTATGGCAGCGGGGGTCCCGGCGGCAAGCCGCCCCGCGGCTATAATGCGCGCCCCCGGTCCCGCCGTCGTGCCGTACGCCCATGAGCCAGTTCCTCGAAGAAATCGCCCGCCGGCGCACCTTTGCCATCGTGTCGCACCCCGACGCCGGCAAGACCACCATCACCGAGAAGATCCTGCTGTTCGGCGGCGCCATCCAGATGGCGGGCACGGTGAAGTCGAAGAAGTCCGACCGCCATGTCACCTCCGACTGGATGACCATGGAGCGCGAGCGCGGCATTTCCGTCACCACCTCGGTGATGCAGTTCCCCTACGGCGGCTGCACGGTCAACCTGCTGGATACCCCGGGGCACGAGGACTTCTCCGAGGACACCTACCGCACGCTCACCGCGGTCGATACCGCGCTGATGGTGGTGGATGGCGCCAAGGGTGTCGAGGAGCGCACGATCAAGCTGATGGAAGTGTGCCGCCTGCGCGACACGCCGATCCTCACGTTCGTCAACAAGATGGACCGCGACATCCGCGATCCCATCGACCTGCTCGACGAGATCGAGAGCGTGCTGAAGATCAAGTGCTCGCCGGTCACCTGGCCGATCGGCATGAGCAAGTTCTTCAAGGGCGTGTACAACCTGCTCACCGACGAGACCTACCTGTACACCCAGGGCCTGGGCCACACCATCCAGGAAAAGCGTGTCATCAAGGGGCTGCACAACCCCGAACTCGACGCCGCGGTGGGCGAACTGGCCAACGAACTGCGCGAGCAACTGGAACTGGTGCAGGGCGCCAGCCACCCGTTCGACCACCAGCAGTTCCTCGACGGCAAGCTGTCGCCGGTGTACTTCGGCACCGCGCTCGGCAACTTCGGCGTCGACCACTTCCTCGACGGCCTCGTGCAGTGGGCGCCCGCGCCCAAGCACCGCGAAGCGAAGGAACGCGACGTGCAGGCCACCGAGGAGAAGCTCACCGGCTTCGTGTTCAAGATCCAGGCGAACATGGACCCCAAGCACCGCGACCGCATCGCCTTCATGCGCATCTGTTCGGGGCGCTATGAAAAGGGCATGAAGTTCCACCAGGTGCGCCTGGGCAAGGACGTGCGCATTGCCGACGCGCTGACCTTCATGGCCGGCGAGCGCGCGCATCTTGACGAGGCTTACGCCGGCGACATCATCGGCCTGCACAACCACGGCACCATCCAGATCGGCGACACGTTCACCGAGGGCGAGAAGCTCAATTTCACCGGCATCCCGCACTTCGCGCCGGAACTGTTCCGCCGGGTGCGCCTGAAGGACCCGCTGAAGAGCAAGCAGTTGCAGCAGGGCCTGAAGGAACTGTCGGAGGAGGGCGCCACCCAGGTGTTCATGCCGCTGCGCAACAACGACCTGATCGTGGGCGCGGTGGGCATGCTGCAGTTCGACGTGGTCGCCTTCCGCCTGAAGGAGGAATACAAGGTCGAGTGCGTGTACGAGCAGGTGAACGTGGCTACGGCGCGCTGGGTGTATTGCGACGACGAGAAGAAACTCGCCGAGTTCCGCGACAAGGCCTACGAGAACCTGGCGATGGATGGCGGCGGCTACCTGACTTACCTGGCGCCGACGCGGGTGAACCTGTCGCTCACCCAGGAGCGCTGGCCGACGGTGCGCTTCAGCCCGACGCGCGAGCACTGAACGCATCGGGGGCATGGCCCCTTCGCTACACGTAGAGAGGGGGCCATGCCCCCGACCGCCGTTACGGCGTACCTTCCAGCCCCGTCACTACCTGCTGCAGGCCCTGGTTGATCT
>JADFDG010000004.1:0-45211 GCA_018262975.1 Gammaproteobacteria bacterium | reverse complement strand
GCGCGGGAATGTGATCCCGTTCACGTCAACAAGGTAGCACGATCTGTATCCGCGGCGTCCATGACGCCGACCGGCGAATCTCAGCCGTTCGGCAGGTCGTCGGCGAGACTGACCGGTCGCGCGAAGCCCGGCAGGTGAACCTCGCGGTCGGTGATGCGCACGTCGTGGCCGTCGATCACCCCCTCCCCGAAGCGGTACAGCGGTGTGTAGTCACCGCGCGTCGCCACCGCATCGTAGGCCGCGGCGCGGCCAGCTACCGCTTCGCGGCGGTGTTGCCAGTCGGTCAGGGCCCGCTCGCCGTGGCGTGCACCCAGCAGCTTCAGCGTTTCTCGCGGCGACAGCAGCACGCCGGTGGCATTGTTGCCACCGAAGCCCTTGGAGTTCACCAGTGCCGTCGCCATGTGGTCCGCGCCACAGTCGAGGTGTGCCGGCGAGATGTCGAGGTTTGAGCGGTGCACATCGTCGGCGACGTGGTCGATGGTGGCGATGCCCGGCACGATGCCGTGCGCCCAGGTGCCCAGCGCCGCGGCCACCTGGTCGCCGGCGGCCGAGCCCAGCGAGTGGCCGACATAGCACTTGATCGCGGCGATGCGCCACTGCGCGATGCCGAAGGCCTTCGCCGTCTCGTTGAGCACGTGCGACTCGGTAACGCGGTTCTGCGGCGTGCTGGTGCCATGTGCGTGCACGAACGAACGCTCGCGCAGGGCCTGTTCGCCCACCAGCGCGCGTGCAGCGGCGGCTGCCTTGGCCAGGGTGATGTAGTTGCCGGCGCCGGGCGCGGAGATCGATTTCTTGTAGCCGTCGGCGTTGATGTAGACCTCCGGCGCGGCGCCATGGATGAGCGCGCCGGTTTCCAGCGCCAGTGCGTCGTCCATCAGCACCAGGTACTGCGCGCTCTCCGCCATGGTGAAGCCGCAGTTGGTGCTGAACGGACGCACCGCGCGGCGGTGGTCGGCCTCGGTGCGGCCGCTGTCCAGGGCCAGCAGGTCGGCGTCCTCGGCGAGCGCGCCCATGGCGCGGTAGCCCTCGATCACCTCGGGAATGATCGGCGCCTCGCTGGTGCCGATGAACGCCACGCGGCGCTTGCCGGCGCGGATGTCGCGGATGCCCTTCTCGAGGTTGTACAGGAAGGTCGCGCAGGCGCCGAGCATGCCGCCGGTGGCTCCGACGTTGCCCAGCACGTAGGCATTGATGAAGTCGGCGGGCATCTCCGCGAAGCCCAGCGGGCATTGCTTGGACGACGTTCGCTTGCCGTTGCTGGCCGCCTTCATCATGCCGCCGAAGCCGTAGTCGTCCAGCTGGCTCATGGCGTTGCTGGCGTACACCGCGACCTGGTCCGGCGGCAGGCTGTCGCGCAGGGCCTGCCAGTCCAGGCCGGAGGAGAACAGTGCGTCGGAGGCGGCGAACACCGCCATCTGCAGGGCGCGCGGATGGTGGTGCGATGCGTAGAACACGCCCGGGTCGAAGCCGTCGGGCAATTGTCCGGCGGAGCGCACGCCGGCCTTGCGCGTGGCCGGCAGCAGGATCTCCACGCCCTCGGCGATGGCGATCTCGATGTCGTCGCCGCGCTCGGCGATCACCGTCCAGTTGGCGGGCAGCGATTCCGGCAGGTCGCGCCGGCGCAGTACCACGCGGATCGGCTCGCTGCCGGCCTTCAGGCCCACGCGGCGGTTGTACGGGATGTGCTCGGTATCGAAGTGCACGGCCTCGATGCGGCGCACGCCGGTGGCGTCACGCAGGGCGGCGCCCAGTGACTGCTCGATGGCGGCCGGATCGACTGTGTGGCCGTTGGCATTCAGGAAGCGACCGTCGCCGTGGCGCAGGCGGCCGGTGAGCGTGGCCAGCCCCAGCAGGGTGGCCAGGCGATCGGCTTGCGGCAGGGCGTCCAGCACCATGCGGCGGTAGGCGTGATGGAAGGAGCTGCGCCCGGCGGCATTGATGCCACCGAAGCCGACGATGACGGGGAGCCTTTGCACGACGCTGGGTTACCTGAAAAGGTGACAGGTGATGTGACCATCTGGTCACGAAGTCGCCGATTGTAGAGGCGGCCGGGCCGGTGGCTGGCCGCAAACTGCAACAACTTGTTTTGTAGAGAGGGGGCCATGCCCCCGATCCTGGAACCTCGGGGGCACGGCCCCCTCTCTACGAAGAGCAGGAGCATCGGGGGCATGGCCCCCTCTCTACGAAGGGCGGGGCGTCGCGGTCAGCGCAGCGCCTTCTTGTCGAGCTTGCCGACCGCGGTGAGCGGCAGCGCGTCGTGGAAGTAGATCTTCTTGGGCACCTTGTACGGTGCCATGTTGTCGCGGCAGAACTTGAGGATCTGTGCTTCCACGTCCTTGCGGTCGCGGCCCTTGCCCTCGGCGGTCAGCTGCACGTGCAGGGTGACGATCTCGTTGCCCGGGCGCTGGGCGTCCGGCTCGCCGATGATCGCCGACAGCTCGATGAACGGCAGTTCCTTCAGCTTGCCCTCGACTTCCACCGAGAACACCTTGTAGCCACCGACGATCAGCATGTCCTTGCTGCGGTCGCAGATGGTGATGTAGCCCTCGTCGTCCATCGACGCCACGTCGCCGGTGTAGAGATACACATGACCGTCGAACTCGCGCAGCGTCTTGGCGGAGGCTTCCGGCAGGTTCAGGTACCCCTTCATGATCTGCGGGCCGCGCGCGATGATCTCGCCAGGCTCGCCGATCGGCATTTCCTTCGTGCCGGTCTCCACGTCGACGATGCGGATGTCGGTGCCGACCACCGGGATGCCCACCGAGCCGGTCTTCGGGCGGACTGCCGGGTTGGAGGTGAGCAGCGGCGACGACTCAGTCATGCCGTACACCTCGCACAGTTTCTTCTCGCCGATGATGGCTTCCAGCTTCTTGATAGCCTCCACCGGGAACGGTGCAGCACCGGACAGCGCCACGCGCAGCTTCGAGAAGTCGATGCCGCGGAATTCCGGCGCGTCGGTGAGCATCATGTAAAGCGTCGGCACGTTGGCCAGCACCGTCGGCGGGTGCTGCTTCATCATGGCGCAGAACATCTGCACGTTGCGCGGGTCCGGAACGACCAGGAACTTCGCGGCATTCTGCAGCGCCACCAGCACCAGCGACAGGCCGGCCATGTGGAAGAACGGGAAGGCAGCGGCAATGGTGTCATTGCCCGGGTCGTACGGGCTGAACGCCTCGCCCTGGCGGGCGTTGGAGAACATGCTGCGCAGCGTCAGTTCGGCGCCCTTGGGCTTGCCGGTGGTGCCGCCGGTGTACTGGATGTAGATCGTGTCGTCGAAGTTCAGTTGCGTGTAGACGCGGCTGGCCGGCGCGCCGGTGATGGCGCTCCAGAAATCCTGGACGCGGGTGTCCTGCATCGGCTTCAGGTCGATCTTCGGTACTTTCTTCAGCGTGTATGCCAGCCATTTCTTCCAGCCCGGCAGGAAGTCGATGGGGCCGGAGACCAGCACGTGCTTGAGCGTGGGTGTGTCCTTGCCCACCGGCGCCACGGCATTGTTGTACAGCGCGTCGAGCGTCAGCAGCAGCTTGATGCGCGCGTCGTTCACCTGGTGGGTGATTTCCGGTGGCGTCATCAGCGGCGACACCCCCGATACCGCCACGCCGGCCTTGGACGCGCCGATCAGCGCGACGACGTACTGCGGCGTGTTGGGCAGGTGGATGCCCATCACGTCGCCTTTCTGCATGCCCAGCGAGCGCAGCAGGTTGGCGAAGCGGTTGGCCCAGGCGTCGAGTTGCGCCCAGGTGATTTCCACGCCCTTGTCGGTATAGACGAGCGCGACGCGGTTGGCGCCGGCCTTGACGTTCTCCTCGACGTAGTCGGCGAGGCTGCGCTCGGCGATCTTCGGCGCGGCGGCGGTCACGCCGAGTTCACGATAGACCTTGTGCCAGGGGCGCTCCGCGACAATCTGCTCCGGTGCCGTCATGCGATCCTCCGTTTGACCAACAGGCTTGAAAAGGGGGCCGGCCATTCTACGGGGGGTGACCAAATGGTCACAAGGCAAGCCGCCGGCGCGTGCCCCGGCTGTCACATCAGGACAATCGCGCTGACCTGACCGGCCATTGGCGGGTGCCGGCCGGGGCGGCAAGGTTGCCGCTTGATGCGCCGGGGCGGGCAGGGGCCCGTGCCGGTGCCATGGCATCGACGGAGTCCGCGCTACATGAATGCACCGGCAGCAGAACTGCTTCGCAGCAATCCCCCGCAAACGCAGTGGCCGGAGCCGCTGAGTGCCGCCGAGTGGGATGCCCGTTTTCCAGGCATCCTCGACAGCATTGCCCTGCTCGGCGGAACGGCCAATTCCATCATGCAGCTGGCGCGCATGCCGGTGGGCTACGGCGTGATGGAGAGCAAGGTCGACAGTGGCAACATCTTCAAGCGCCCGGCCAAGCGCGCCAAGACCACGCTGACCTACCTGGCCGTGGCCATGCTGGGAACCACCGAGGAGAAGCTTGCCTACCGGCGCGCTGCCAACACGTCGCACGCGCAGGTGCGCTCGGCAGAGGGCAGTGCCGTGCAGTACAACGCCTTCGATCCGGAACTGCAGTTGTGGGTCGCCGCCTGCCTGTACTTCGGCTTCGCCGACATGAACGAGCGCCTGTACGGACCGATGAGTGCGGAGAAGGCCGCCGAGTTCTACCGCCTGGCCGAGCCGTTGGGTACCACCCTTCAGGTGCGCCCCGGCATGTGGCCGAAGAACCCGGAGGCGTTCCGCGCCTACTGGGAAGACGGCCTGGCGAAACTGGCGGTGGACGAGCCGCTGCGTGACCATCTCACGCAACTGGCGGAGGCGAAATTCCTCAAGCCCTGGCAGAGCCGCCTCATCGGCCCGCTGAACCGCTTCATCACCATCGGTCTGCTGCCACCGCGCGTGCGCGAGGTCATGCAGTTCGAGTGGAGCGAGGCGCAGGAGCATCGTTTCCAGCGACTGATGGCGGTCATCGCGGCCGTCAATCGCCGCTTGCCGCGCACGGTGCGCCAGCGCACCTACCTGCAACTGATGGACGACCTGCGCGGGCGCATCGCCCGTGGCCTCCCGCTGGTGTGAGCCGCACAGGGTATGTTGCACAGCCGGCGCCGGGTGTATCCTGCGCGCTTCTCATGGAGGAATGCCGCATGATGCGTCGATGGAGGTTGTTGCTGGGACTGTGCATGGCCGTGCTGGCGTCACCGGCGTTGCATGCCGCTGCCGGCGCCTGGCAACTGGTGAGCGACAAGAACGGCATCAAGGTCTATCGCCAGGACGATGCCGATGCCCGCATCAAGACTTTTCGCGGTGTCACGCGTTTTTCCATCGACAACCCCGCCTCTTTCGAGGCGCTGATGAACGACTACGCAGCCATCCCCCGCTGGATGCATTTCATTTCCAGCGGCACCGAGCTGTCCCGTCGTGACTATCTGGACCGGACCTTGCGTTTCACCACCGAGTTGCCGTGGCCGCTCTCGGACCGGGATGTCGTGGCGCATATGGTGGTGGAGCAGGTCAGCGCTTACGCGCTGAAGATCCATGCGTTCAATGATCCGCGCGCACCCTTGAACCCCGACTACCTGCGGATTCCCCAGTTGAACGGGTTGCTGGAGTTCCAGTTCCAGCCGCAGACCAGGGAAGTCGAGGTTACTTACCAGATCGTGCTGGATCCGGGTGGCAACGTGCCGGCGTGGGCCGCCAACATCGTGTTGAAGGACACGCCCTATTTCACGCTGCTGAAGTTGCGTCGCATCGTTACCGAGCAGAAGTACGCCTCGTTCAAGGGCACCTTCCTGACCTATCCCTGGTAGGCCGGCCGGCGGAAACGAAAAAGCCCCGCGCAGGATCGCCTGCGCGGGGCTTTTTCTTGCGCCTGGCGGCGGGTTACAGCAATTCGATGGCCACTGCGGTGGCCTCGCCGCCGCCGATGCACAGCGCGGCCACGCCTTTCTTCTTGCCGTACTTCTGCAGGGCGTGGATCAGCGTGATGATGATGCGCGAGCCCGACGAGCCGATCGGGTGGCCCAGCGCGCAGGCGCCGCCGTGGACGTTCACCTTGTCGTGCGGGATGCCCAGCTTGCGCATCGGCAGCATGGTGACCATCGCGAAGGCTTCGTTGATCTCGAACAGGTCGACGTCGCCGACGTTCCAGCCGGCCTTCTTCAGCACGGCCTCCACCGCCCACAGTGGCGCGATGGTGAACTCCGACGGGTGGCGCGAGTGCGTCGCGGTGGCGACGATGCGCGCCTGCGGCTTCAGGCCGCGGGCCTTCGCCACCGATTCGCGCGTGAGGACGATCGCCGAGGCGCCGTCGGAAATCGACGACGAGTTGGCGGCGGTGATGGTGCCGTCTTTCTTGAACGCGGCTTTCAGCGTGGGAATTTTTTCCGGCTTGGCGGTGAGCGGTTGCTCGTCGTCGGACACCAGCGTCTCGCCGGCCTTCGATTGCACTTTCACCGGCACGATCTCGCCCCTGAAGGAGCCGTCCTTGATGGCGACCTGCGCGCGGCGCAGCGACTCGATGGCGAACGCGTCCATGTCCTCGCGGCTGATGCCTTCCTTGTCGGCGAGATCCTGCGCGAACGAGCCCATCAGGCGGCCGGTCTCGGCATCCTCGAGGCCATCGAGGAACATGTGGTCCTTCAGTTCGCCGTGGCCCAGGCGGTAGCCGCCGCGTGCCTTGGTCAGCACGTACGGGGCGTTGGTCATGCTCTCCATGCCGCCGGCGACCATGATGTCGTTGGTGCCGGCCTTGAGCACGTCGTGCGCGAACATCACGGCCTTCATGCCGGAGCCGCACAGTTTGTTGATGGTGGTGGCGCCGGCGGCGTCGGGGATGCCGGCCTGGCGAGCGGCCTGGCGGGCGGGGCCCTGCTTGAGGCCGCCCGGCAGCACGCAGCCCATGATCACTTCCTGCACGTCCGACAGGGCGATGCCGGCGCGGTCCACGGCGGCGCGGATGGCGGTGGCGCCGAGCTCGGGGGCGGTGACGCTGGCGAGGCTGCCCTGCATGCCGCCCATGGGCGTGCGGGCACCGTTGACGATGACGATGGCGTCGTTGGACATGGCGGAACTCCTCCGGGAGGCGGGGGTCTGTGGGCTTGAGCGGGCGGCGATTCTAACCCGTTGGCGCGGTGGCGGCATGGTCCTGCCGGTTACATGGGCGCTATGGTCCGGGCCGCGACCGCTCTGCTAAGGTCTGCCGACTCCCGGTTCTGCGCGACGAAAAGACATGAAAAAGCCCCTGCTGACGTTTGCCCTGCTCCTTGCACTGGGTTCGCCCGAGGTCATGGCAGCCAACCCCGCCCCGGCCGCGGCCGGGGCGTTGGATCCGAAGGAAATCGAGGCCCTCGAGGTGCCCGACGCGGTACTGGCCGAGATGAACAAGTTGGTCGAACAGGCGGTCCAGGGGGCTGCTGGTCCGCTGCAGACCGGGGAAGAATTCACGCCGTACGGCGTCATCCAGAATGAGGATGGCACGCTGCAGATGTTGAGCTGGAACAAGCCAAATCCGCCGCCGGCGCTGGAAATCTTCCGGCAGATCTTCCTGACCCTGCGCGCCGAGGCCGCTTCCCGCCCGCAGGTCGTGGCGGCGGTGACGGTCGCGCCGACCAGTGTTCCGACGACCGACGGGGCCACCCGCGTGAGCATGATCCGGGCCGAGGTCGATCACCGCCGCGGCGCGCCGCGCATGGTGCTCATCCCCTACACGCGCGCCAGTGGCAAGCTTGAACTGGGTACGCCCGTGTACAAGGTTGGTACCAATGCCGTTTTCGACCATTCCGCGCAGGTTGCTGCGGCGGCGAAGGCGGCCAAGGCCGCGAAGAAGCCTGCGAAACCTGCCGCCACTGTTGCGCCCGCCGCGCAGACTGCCCGGCCGACCGCAAAGTCCGGCCAGCCTGCCGGAAAGCACTGAATGTCTTCGTCGGATATCACGCGCCGCGAGGTCGCGCTGGGCGACTTGTCGGCGCTCGATACGACCGCCAGTGACGGTGTGCCGGTTGGCGGCGGGCCGGCGCCGGCGGCGCCGCGAAGTCACTCCCGGCCGGGCAGCGCAGGCCGGATGCAGCTCTCCGGGCTGTCATCTCCGCTGGTGGTACTCTGTGCGCTGGTCGTACTGCTGCTCGGCACGGTGGTCTTCCTGGTCGTGCAGCAACGCCAGCTGGCCGCCTCGCTGGCGGCCCTCGAACAGCGCGCGCGCGAATCCGTGGCGTCGCTGGAAACGCAGGTGGCCAGCACCAGCACGACCCTGCGCAGCGCGGACAGCGAGACGCAGAAATCGCTCAACCTCGTGGCCCGGGACATCGCGCGCATCGATGCCAACATCGCCCGTCTCTCGACGCGCCTGGACCAGGAGAACAAGGCGCGCGCAGCGGTGGACGCAGACCTCAAGGCCACTGCTGCCGACCTGCGCAAGCTGGCGCAGTCGTCGGCGCAGTCCGACAGCCAGCTCGACGGCCGGTTGCGCACGCTGGCTGACTCGGTCGACCAGCTGGCCGCCCGGCAGAAGGCCCAGGCCGACGGCCTGGCGCGTCTGGAGCGCTCCGGCGAGCTGGCCCAGTTGCGTTCCGAGGTGTCGGTACTCGGTGCCTCGCTGCGCGAGATGCAGGATGAGCACGAACGTCGCCTGAAAGCGGCCGAACAGGCGGTCGGCTCCACCGATGCCTTCCGCCGCCAGGTGAACAGCACCATCGATCGCCTGAACCAGCAGGTGGCGGAGCTCTACCAGCGGCGTTGAGACCCCGGCCACGTCGCGTGCGCCGGCAGCCATGCTAATGTCTGCAGGTCCACCGGCCCGGTCCACCCCGGGCGCGTTCCGCAGTTTCCGATCCGGCAGGTCGCCCATGGCCGCTTCCGACGACAAGCAAAACCGGTTGTCCACCCTCAGCCAGGACGTCATCGCGGTGCCGAAGAAGGCGGTACCGCCGCCGGCACCCGCACGCGCCCCGGAGCCGCCGGTGGTCCAGCGCCCGCCGGAGCCGCGGCGCGAGATTCCCCCGGCCCAGGACGTGTTCCGTGTCCCCAGCGGCTACACGCAGGCCCAGCCGGCGTTGCCGCCCCAGGTGGCGGCTGCTCCTTCGCCGCAACCCGTGCCGATACCGCTCATGGCGGCCGGCGGGGTGGCCGTGCTGGCGCTGGCCGTGGCGTTGTGGGCACTGGTGGCCGGCGGTGCCGTGCCCACCACCCCGGCAGAACCGGAGGCGGCGAGGCTGGCCGGCGAACTGGCAGCCGCCAACGAGCGGCTGGCCAAGCTGGAGGCCCGCCTGGCCGCGCCCGCGGTAGAGGCGCCACGTGCCGGCAGCGAACCGGCGGTGAACGTGCTGCAGGTGACTGCGACCCTGCGCGATCTGCGCGATGACCTCGATGGCCTGTCCAACCGCCTCGATGCGCTGCAGACCCAGGTCGGCGAAGTCCGGACCCTGGCCGGTGCCGGAAGCAAGGACGCGAAAATGGCGATGGCGCAGAGCGACCAGGTGGTGGCGCGGCTGGCCACCATCAACCAGCAACTGGCCAGCCTGCCGAAGGGTGCCACGGGCGGAGCGGCCAGCAGTGCCGGTGGCGACGTACAGGCGCAATTGAAGGCGCTGACCCAGAAGACCGACAAACTCGCCGCCGACATCCGCCAGTTGTACCGTCAGGTCGGTACCGAGTGACGTGGCGCGCGCGCTGACCTGCTAGAATCCGCGCCGCCGCGCCAGTGGTGAAATTGGTAGACACGCTGGATTTAGGTTCCAGTGCTTCGGCGTGGGGGTTCGAGTCCCTCCTGGCGCACCATCCTTGTCGCAGGTCACTGACCGGTCGGGTCGCGGTTGTCGGCACCGTGAATTGATGCAATGGTGCGGCTGACCACCGACAGGGAGGATCGCCGCGTGGCAGCCCGCACCGACACCCGTGATGCCAACGAAGCCGTGGCCGACGTCGCCTACCGGCTCGCCGAGGTCGTGGCCATCTACCCGATCACCCCGGCGTCGGCCATGGGCGAGCACGCCGACGAGTGGGCGGCGACCGGGCGCGCCAACCTGTGGGGCGATGTGCCCGACGTGGTGGAAATGCAGTCCGAGGGCGGTGCCGCCGGTGCCATGCACGGCGCGCTGACCGCCGGGGCACTGTCCACCACCTTCACGGCGTCGCAGGGCCTGCTGCTGATGCTGCCCAACCTGTTCAAGATCGCCGGTGAACTGACGCCGTTCGTGCTGCACGTGGCGGCGCGCACGGTGGCGACCCACGCGCTGTCGATCTTCGGCGACCATTCCGACGTGATGGCGGCGCGCACCACTGGCGTGGCCATGCTGTGCGCCAACTCGCCTCAGGAAGCGCAGGACCTCGCCGCCATCGCCCACGCGGCGACGCTGGAGACGCGGCTGCCGTTCCTGCATTTCTTCGACGGTTTTCGCACCTCGCACGAGATCCGCAATATCGAGTTGCTGGACGACGACACCCTGCGCGCGCTGCTCGACCCGGCGGCGATTGCCGGCCACCGTGCGCGCGGCCTGACGCCGGAGCACCCGGAGTTGCGCGGCACTGCGCAGAACCCGGACACCTTCTTCCCGGCGCGCGAGGCCTGCAACCCCTGGTACGACCAGGCCGTGGCGCGCACCGAGGCGGTGATGCAACGCTTCGCGCAACTGACCGGCCGTGAATACCGGCCGGTGGACTACGTGGGCCATCCGCAAGCGGAGCGCGTCATCGTGCTGATGGGCTCGGCCGCCGATTGCGCGCACGAGACGGTGGAGGCACTGGTGGCGCGCGGCGAGAAGGTCGGCGTGCTGAAGGTGCGCCTGTACCGGCCGTTCCCGGTGGCGCAACTGCTGGCGGCGTTGCCGCCGTCGGTGCAGGCGCTGGCCGTGCTCGACCGCACCAAGGAGCCGGGCGCCACCGGCGAACCGCTGTTGCTCGACGTCACTGCCGCGCTGGTGGAGGCGCTGGCCAGCGGCGCGCGCGCCGCCTTGCCGCGCATCGCCGGCGGGCGCTACGGACTGGCTTCGCGCGAGTTCACCCCGGCCATGGCCAGGGCGGTGTTCGACGAACTGGCGAAACCGGACGGCCGCCGCCGCTTCACCGTGGGCATCAACGACGACGTCAGCGGCCTGTCGCTGCCGGTGGACGCGGACTTCGACATCGAGCCGCCGGATGTGACCCGCGCGGTGTTCTACGGGCTGGGCGCCGACGGCACCGTCAGTTCGAACAAGCAATCCATCCACATCCTCGGTGAAGCGACCGACCTGCATTGCCAGGGCTATTTCGAATACGACTCGAAGAAATCCGGCAGCACCACGGTGTCGCACCTGCGCTTCGGGCCGCGCCCGATCCGCTCGACCTACCGCATCGCCCGCGCCGGCTTCGTTGCCATCCACGATCCGCAGGCGCTGGAACGCATCGACGTGCTGGCACGCGCGGCGGACGGCGCTACCGTGCTGCTCAACATCGCGCAGCCGCCGGAACAGGTGTGGGGCGCGCTGCCGCACGAGGTGCAGGAACAGTTGGTGGCGAAGCACTGCCGCCTGTATGCCATTGATGCCTACCGCATTGCCGAGGCCCAGGGGCTCGGGCGGCGCATCAATACGGTCATGCAGAACTGCTTCTTCGCACTGTCCGGCGTGCTGCCGCAGGACGAGGCCATCGCCCGCATCAAGGAATCGGTGGCGAAGACCTGGGGCAAGCGCGGGCCGGAAGTGGTGCGGCGCAACGTCGCGGCCATCGACGACACGCTGGCCAACCTGCGCGAGATCCCGGTGCCGGCAAGCGCCGACAACCCGCGCATGCGCCGTCCCGCGGTACCCGCCGATGCGCCGGATTTCGTGCAGCGGGTGACGCGCCTCATGCTGGAAGGCCACGGCGAGCAGTTGCCGGTGAGCGCCTTCACGCCGGACGGCACCTGGCCGACCGGCACCAGTCGCTACGAGAAGCGCGGCATCGCGCTGGAAATCCCCGTGTGGGAAGACGACGTGTGCGTGCAGTGCAACAAGTGCTCGATGATCTGCCCGCACGCGGCCATCGTCACGAAGGTGTTCGAGCCGGCGGCTGCCGCCGGTGCGCCGCCGGCCTTCCACAGCATTCCCGAGACGCACACGCCGGAACTCGAGGGCCTGCAGTACGTGGTGTCGGTGGCACCGGACGACTGCACCGGCTGCGGCCTGTGCGTGGAAGTGTGTCCGGCGAAGGACCGCAAGCAGCCGAAGCGCAAGGCCATCAACATGCGCCCGGTTAGCGAGCATGCGGAGGCAGCGCGCGAGGCCTGGGCGTTCAGCACGCGCCTGCCGGCAGTCGATCGTGCCCGCATCCCGCAGGAAACCAAGCGCATCGCACTGCTCGAGCCATTGATGGAGTTTTCCGGCGCCTGCGCCGGCTGCGGCGAAACGCCATACCTGCGCCTGCTCACGCAACTGTTCGGTGACCGCCTGCTGATCGCCAACGGCACCGGTTGCTCGTCCATTTACGGCGCCAACCTGCCCACCACCCCCTATGCGAAGAATGCCGACGGCCGCGGTCCGGCCTGGAGCAACTCGCTGTTCGAGGACAACGCCGAGTTCGGCTTCGGTATGCGCCTGGCCACCGACATGCGCACCCGCGAAGCGCGCCGCCTGCTGGCGGAACTGGCCCCGCAGTTGCCGGCCGACCTGGTGGCGGCGCTCGGCGCGCCGTGCGACAGCGCCGACGAGGCGGCCATGCACGCCCGTCGCGCGCAGGTGGCCGAACTGAAACGGCGGCTCGCCGGTGTCGAAGTCGGCGCCGCGCGCCTGCTGGCCACGCTGGCCGACGCGCTGGTGCCGGTGAGCGTGTGGATCGTCGGTGGCGACGGCTGGGCCTACGACATCGGTTACGGTGGCCTGGACCACGTGCTGGCGTCCAACCGCAAGGTGAACGTGCTGGTGCTGGATACCGAGGTGTATTCCAACACCGGCGGCCAGCAATCGAAGGCGACGCCGCTGGGCGCGGTGGCCAAGTTCGCCACCGCCGGCAAGGAAACCCGCAAGAAGGACCTCGGCCTGCTGGCCATGAGTTACGGTCATGTCTACGTGGCCAGCGTGGGCATGCAAGCGAAGCCCGCGCAGACGATCACCGCGTTGCTGGAGGCCGAGCGCTATCCGGGGCCGGCACTGGTCATTGCCCACAGTCCCTGCATCGCCCACGGCTACGACCTGGTGCACGCGCCGGCGCAGCAGCAGCGCGCCATCGACAGCGGTGCGTGGCCGCTTTACCGCTTCGATCCGCGGCGCATCCACGAGGGCCTGCCGCCGCTGCAGATCGACAAGGATCCCGAATCGCTGCCGATGCGCGCCTACATGCAGGAGGAGGCACGCTTCCGCATGGTGGAATTGCGCGATCCGGAACGCTACAACCGGCTGGTGGCCGCCGCCGAGCGCGCGGTGCACGAGCGCCACGAACTGTACGCGCAGCTGGCGAAGATCCGCCTGCCGGGCGATGCGCAATCCACCGAGGGCAAGGAACATGGCTGACCTGAAAACGCGCTGGCTTGGCCTGTCGCTGAAAGCGCCGTTCGTGATCGGTGCCTCGCCGGTCGGCGACGACCTGGACAAGGTCGCGGCGCTGGTCGAGGCGGGCGCCGGCGCGCTGGTGCTGCATTCGCTGTTCGAGGAGCAACTGGTGCTCGAGCAGATGGCCGCGCACCGGCATTTCGACGCGCACATCGACACCGACGCCGAGGCGCGCTCGTTCCTGCCGTCCAGTGACGTGTTCTCGCTGGGCGTCGACCGCTACCTGGGGCACCTGCGGCGCGCACGTGCGCGCGTGGACGTTCCCGTGCTGGCCTCGCTCAACGGCGTCACGCCCGGCGGCTGGGTGGAATACGCGCGCCTGCTCGCCGATGCCGGCGCCGACGCCATCGAGCTGAACCTGTATGAAGTCACCGTCGACCCGTCGCTGTCGGGCGCCGAAGTCGAGGCGCGCCAGCTGGAGGTGGTGCGCCAGGTGGTGGCGGCGGTGGATCGCCCGGTGTCGGTGAAGCTGTCGCCGTTCTATGCCTCGGTGCCCGGCTTCGTCAGCCAGCTGGCACAGGCCGGTGCCGCCGGCGTGGTGCTGTTCAACCGTTTCTACCAGCCGGATGTCGACCTGGAAAAACTCGATGTCGACCGCACGCTGGTGCCGTCGACGAGTGCCGAATTGCCGCTGCGCCTGCACGCATTGGCGCTGGTGCACGGGCGCATCGACATCGGTTTGTCGGTCTCCGGCGGCGTGCATACCGGGCTGGACGCGGCCAAGGCCATCCTGTGTGGCGCGCAATCGGTGCAGATGGCCTCGGCGCTGCTCGACAAGGGCGTCGCGCGCATGAAGGGCGTGGTGGAGGAGCTCGGCTGGTGGCTGGACCAGAAGGGGTACGCGTCGGTCGACGAGGCGCGTGGCGTGCTGTCGCTGCAGCACGCGCCGAACGCGCACGCGCTGGAGCGCGTCAACTACATGAAGATGCTGCAGGGCTGGATGCCGCGCCGCTGACCGGCTTTCTGTAGAGAGGGGGCCATGCCCCCGATGCTTTTCGCTTGTCGGGGGCATGGCCCCCTCTCTACGAAGAGCAGGTCTCAGTGGTCCCAGTCGAGCAGGATGCGGCGGGCGCGGCCGTGGTGCAGGTCGTACCAGGCCTCGGCGCGACGCAGCAGTTCGTCGTTCATTTCCCGGTACAGTTGCCCGGGCGACAGGTGCGCCCACGGGGCGAGCACGGTGATGCCGAAGCGGGAGAGATCCACGCGCTGCTGTCCCAGTGCGCGCAGCAACTCCAAGGCACCAAAGGCCGGTGACTGGTCGGCGTGGAAGCGTACGCCCAGCGAGCGCAGCGTCTGCCCCATGAGTTCAACGTCGAACATCACCAGCCGGGTCGCGGTGACCTCGTTGGCCAGCCGTGTCAGCCGGTCCCACACCAGCTGTTTCTGTTCTTCGCTGTACTTGTTCCAGTCGATCACTTCATGCGCAAAGCGCTTGCAGCCGCGACAGACGTCGCCACCGTAGGTGGTCGAGCAGATGCCGATGCAAGGGGTGCGGATGCGCAGCGTGGACATGGCGCGGATGATACCAACGCCGTGCCCGCGTGGCGTCAGCCGGCGGACAGGCGCAGGCGGGTGCCCTTCTCGAGGGACAGGCGGATTTCCTCGGCCGACAGTGCGCCGGGGAAGTAGCAGCCGCTCACCCGCGCCTCGGTCAGGGTGGCGCCTTCCAGCCGCGCGGTGCGGAAGTCGATGCCGCGCAGGTCGCAGCCGCGCAGGCAGGCGTCGCGCAGGTCCAGCCCGTCGGCGTCCAGGCCGCGCAGGTCCAGGCTGCGCAGCATGGCCCCGGCCAGGCTGACCGGCTCGCCATTGGCGCGCCGGCGATTGAATTCGGCGATGTTCTCCTCCCGCAGCAGCACGTAGAGGGGATGGTCGAGGACGCGCGGGCCGTTGTTCATGGACAGGTCTCCTGGTGGCTGGGCCGATCATGGCAGCCCCTGCCTGAAGGATGGCTTAACAGGGCGGTGGCGAAAAGGTTGCCCCGAAACCCGCTGGTACTGCATATTCGCGGTCGTATCCATCCCCGGTTCCGAGGCAGTCCCCGTGGCGGTTCCGCGATCACCCGCACCCCTGAAGACCGGCCCGCTGCAGATGGCGCACGTGGTCGACGTGGTGCGTGAAACGCCGTCCAGCGTAACGGTGGTGTTCGCGACGGCCACCCCGTTGCCCTACCGTCCGGGCCAGTACGTGCTCGTGGAGTTCCGCTTCGGTAGCGGCCGCTACCGGCGTGCCTATTCGCTGTGCAGCATCCCGGCCGATGACATGGCGGCCTTCACCGTCAGGTTGGTTCCGGGCGGCAAGGTCAGCCAGCACATCACCACCAGCCTGGCCATCGGCGACCGCTTCCTGGTGTCCGCTGCCCGTGGTGATTTCCTGCTGCCCGACTCGCGGGCCGGGCGGCGCTTCGTGCTGGTCGCGGGAGGATCCGGCATCAGCCCGGTGATGAGCCTGCTGCGCACGTTGCTGGCCATGCCCGAGCCGCCGCCGGTGTCCTTGCTGTATTACAACCGCAACGCCGACGACATCATCTTCCGTGCCCGCCTCGAGGAACTGGCGGCCGCGCACCCCGGCCTGGACCTGCAACTGGTGGTGACGGGTTCCCGCGAGGGCTGGCATGGCCTGCACGAGCCGTTCGCGGTCACCCGCGTGCTGGCGGCTGCCCGGGGTGACCCGCAGGCGCTGTATTACATCTGCGGACCGGAGTCGCTCATCGACACGGCCGTGGAGGGCTTGCTGGCGGCCGGTGTCGACCCGGCGCTGGTCAACGCCGAGCGCTTCGCCGCACCGCCGGTCCACGAGCGCCCGTCGCGTGGCCAGCCGGTGACCTTCGTCCACCGCGGACTGCTGCTCGCCAAGCGCACGCGGGTCCGTGGGGAGGCGGGCGAGTCCCTGCTGGACATGGGCGAACGCGCCGGACTGCGCATGCGCAGCAACTGCCGCAACGGCACCTGTGGCGCCTGCCGGGCTACCCTGGTCAAGGGCGAGGTGGTCATGGACGAGCCGAACAGCCTGTCGCTGGCCGATGCGCGGGCGGGGCGCATCCTCACCTGTATTTCGTATGCCGACAGCCCGGTGGTGGTGGACCTGCGTCGTTGAGCCGCGCCGAGCCTTGGCAACCATCGGGAAAATCAGGGATAGTTACCCGTCCTGCCCGCAGCAAAGCCTACGGCCGGCCACCGCCGGACCGGAGACGAGAACAATGACAAATGCACTGCGCGTGCGGCGGTATGTCGGTGTGGCGTTTGCCGCGCTGCTGATTTCCGCCTGCAACCTGATCAAGCCCGAGGCGGTCGTGAACCCCTCGACCGACGCCATCATCAACGTGCCCAAGGCGGCCCAGCGCATCGCGCCGTCCACCTTGCCGTTGATGACCACGCCGGGGACCTGGCTCAAGCCGCCCCAAGGCCCGCTGTTCGAGCCGATGGATACGCTCGACCCGCGCAACGCCATGGTCTACGTCTACCGGCCGTCCAGCACTTGGGAAGACCAGGAACTGCAGGCACCGTCGTTCTTTGTCGACGGCACCAAGGTGTTTGGCCTGAAGAGCGGCAGCTACACCTGGCTGGAACTGCACGCCGGCAGGTTCCAGTTCTATGCCAAGCGGCCGCTGTCCATCCTCTTCATCAAGAAGGTGTTCGAGCTGCCGCTGGCGGTGGAGGGCGGGCGCAACTACTACCTGCGTTACTCGGAGGAGTCGTCCTTCGATTACAAGGCAGAGGGCCTTAACCCCGATGACTTCATGCATGCCGGTTTCCTGCAGGAGGTGCCGGAGTCGGTGGCGCTGGCAGAGATTGCCGCGCTGAAACTCGACCAGCAGGGCGTGTATTTCGAGGCCGGCCGCATCGCCCAGCACCGCTGGGAGCCGTTCCAGAGCTTCCCGGAAACCGGCGTCGACCCGGCTGACCTCATCGAGGACGCGGAGGTGCCGGGCCGTATCGAGGAAAAGGGCTGGTGGGGACGCACCACCGACAAGATTGGCACCTGGTTCGGCAACTTGTTCTGAACTTTCGCGTATGCTTTGCGGGCCGGTCATTCGACCGGCCTTTTCGTTTCTGCGGTGGGGAAATTCCATGACCGGACTGGTACGTATCGAACGCGAAGGCGCGCTGGCGCACGTGGTGCTGGCGCGCCCGCAGGCGCTCAATGCGCTGGACCTGCCCATGGTGGCGGCGCTGCGCCAGGCGCTGGCCACTGTGCGCGATGACGACGGCGTGCGCGCGGTGCTGCTGCGCGCCGAGGGCAATTACTTCATGGCCGGCGGCGACATTGGTTTCATGCGCGACGCCGTGGCCGGTGACGTGGCGTCGCGGCGCGCCGGCATCCGCCGGTTGATCGATGACGCGCACGCGGCGATCCGCGCGGTGGTCACCATGAACAAGCCGGTGGTGGCGGCGGTGCAGGGCGGTGCGGCCGGCTACGGCGTGAGCCTGGTGGCGGCCTGTGATTTCGCCCTCGCCACCGACAGCGGCAGCTGGTCGATGGCCTATACCAACCTCGGTGTGACCCCGGACGGCGGCGCCACCTGGTTCCTGCCGCGGCTGGTGGGGATGCGCCGTGCCCGCGAGCTGGTGCTGCTGTCGGACCGTTTCAGTGCCGACGACGCGCTGCGCCTGGACCTGGTGAACCGGCTGGTGCCGGCCGCGCAGTTGCTCGAGGAGTCGCGCGCGCTGGCCTTGCGGCTGGCTGGCGGCCCGACCGGCGCCTACGCGAACGCCAAGCGGCTGCTGGCGGCGAGCTTCGAGCAGCCGCTCGATGCACACCTGGAAGCCGAAGCGGCGAGTTTCTTCGCGATGAGCGAGCGCGCCGATTTCGTCGAGGGCGTCAACGCGTTCGCCGCCCGCCGCAAGCCGGAATTCACCGGCCTGTAGCGAGGGAGCCATGCCCCCGATTCATCGTCGCGCAGTCGGGGCATGGCCCCCTCGCTGCGGCAGTGGCAGGGTCAGGAGAAGCGCGAGAAATCCGGCTTGCGCTTCTGCATGAAGGCGCCCATCGCTTCCATGGCCTCCGGCGATTTCAGGCGCGCCATGAACGCCGCGCCTTCGCTGGCCATCACGTCCTTCAGTTGCGGGAAGGTGGCCTTCATCTGCGCCTTGGCCAGTCGCACTGACGCCGGCGGCATGGCGGCGAGCAACTCGGCCTTTTCCCACGCCTTCTGCTGGTAATCGGCGTCGTCGAACACCGCGTTCACGAAGCCGTATTCGCAGGCTTCATCGGCGCCGAAGGTTTCCGCCAGCATCAGCAGTTGCGCGGCCTTGCGGTGGCCGAGCATCAGCGGCAGCAGCAGGCTGGAGCCGGCCTCCGGGCACAGGCCCAGCGACACGAACGGCATCTGGAAGCGCGCGCCGCGCCCGGCGTAGGCGAGGTCGCAGTGCAGCAACAGGGTGGTGCCCACGCCCACCGCCGGGCCGTTCACCGCGGCCACGATCGGCTTGCTGGCGCTGCGCAGCCCCTCGAGGAAGCGGCTCACCGGCGAGTCGGTGCCGGTGGGCGGGTTCTGCATGAAGTCCATCATGTCGTTGCCGCTGGTGAAGCAGTCGGCGGTGCCGGTGATGAAGGTCAGGCGCAGGCCGGGTTCGCTTTCCACGCGCGCCAGCGCATCGGCCAGCGCGGTGTACATGGCATGGGTCAGCGCGTTCTTCTTGTCCGGGCGGTTGAGTGCCACGTGCAGGATGTGGCCGCGTTGCTCGACGATGACGTGCGGGGTGTCATGTGACATCTTTTTGTTTCTCCATGGCTGCGCGCGCGGAGGTGCCGAGCGCGTACTGCTTCTTGGCGTCAAGCATTTCCTTCCAGGCGAGCACCGGTTCGGGCAGTGCCGGCGAGGGCCGGGTGATGCCGACGTGGGCAAACACTTCCGGTGCCGGGCGCGCGCGGCCCTTGTACACGGTGGCCAGGCGGGTGAAGGCGTGCGTGCACAGGCGCCCCTCGCTGGTGAAGCGCTGCTCGGAGTAAACGTATTTTTCGTCGTAGCCGAGGATGCGGGCGCTCACCGAGAAGCGGCTGAAGGTGCGCAGTTCCTTGATGTAGCTGATCTCGGTGTTGGTGATGATCGGCCGGGTGTTGCTGCGCAGGAATTTCCACATCAGGCCGTTCTGCAGCATGTTGTCCAGGCGCGCGAGATCCATGTACTTCAGGTATTTCGCGTTGTTCAGGTGGAGGTTGAGGTCGATGTCGGTCAGGCCGACGCGGCAGTCGATGGATGCCTCGTCGAACAGGTCGATGGAGGGGGCCGCGTTGCGGTGCGCGAGCACTTTCCACAGCAGGAACATGGCGGAACTCCGGGTCAGGGCAGGGACCGAGGTTGTCACGCAGTGGCCGCAGCGCCAATGACCGGGATTGTCAGCGGACTGGTCGGTCGGGTCGCCCGGCGCGGCCCCGGGGGACGCCGTGCTAGCATCCGCCGGCCATGGAAATCGACCTGTCGCTGTTGTCCGCCGATGCGCAGGCGCTCGCGCGCATCCTCGCCGTGCTGGCGTTGCTGGCGGCGTTGCTGCGCGCGCCCTGGCGGGCACTGTTCGCGGTCAGCGTGCGCCAGCACGTGTTCTTTGCCGGCGTGTTGTCGCTGGTGATCCTGTGGTCGATTGCCCTGCACCCCACGCCGGGCATCACCCTCCATTATCTTGGCATGACCACCGCCACCGTACTGTTCGGCTGGGCGCTGGCCTCGCTGGCCGGTGCGCTGGCGCTGGCTGTGCTGCTGGTGCTGGGCCGGGGGTCGGTCGACGCCCTGCCGCTGGCCTGGTTGCTCACTGCCGTGGTGCCGGCGCTCGTCATTTCTGGCCTGCTGTGGCTGCTGGAGCGGTCGCGGGTGCGCAACCTGTTCGTGTTCCTGCTGGGCATCGGCTTTGGCGGCGGCATGGTCGCGGCGCTGGCGCTGGTGCTGGCGGGCCTGGCCATGCTGGCCTTCGGCGGCCAGCAGGCGCTGGTGGCCACGGCGTTCGAGCACGTGGCGCTGTTGCCGCTGTTCCTGTTTTCGGAGGGTTTCATCAATGGGGCGGCAGTCAGCACGATTACCGTCTATTTCCCGCAGGTTGTCCGCGGTTTCAACGAAGATCGCTTCCTCGGCGAGCCCTGATCCTCCTGTAGCGAGGGGGCCATGCCCGCGATGGCGCGGCGATGAAACGGGGGCATGGCCCCCTCACTACAGGTCGGCGGACGGCGTGTATACTGCGGCCCGCTTCCTGACCTGTCGGTCATCATTTTCGTCCACAAGGGGTATTCCATGGATATCAAGGGCAAAGTTGCCGTGATCACCGGTGGCGCGTCGGGCCTGGGCCTGTCCACCGCCGAAGCCATCATCGCCAAGGGCGGCAAGGTCGCCATCTTCGACCGCGACGCCGAGCGTGGCCCGCAAGCGGCCGCCGGCCTTGGCGCCAACGCCATCTTCGTGCAGGTCGACGTGACCAGCGAGGAATCCGTGGCGGCCGGCGTGAAGGCGGTGGTCGAGAAGTTCGGCGCCGTGCACATCTGCGTGAACTGCGCCGGCGTGGGTTCGGCCATGAAGACCGTCGGCCGCGAGAATGCCCCGCACGACCTGAAAGTGTTCTCCATGGTGCTGAACATCAACCTGATCGGCACCTTCAACGTGCTGCGCCTGTGCGCCGCCGCCATGGCCAACAACGAGCCGGGCGAGGACAACGAGCGTGGCGTGATCGTCAACACGGCATCCGTGGCGGCGTTCGATGGCCAGATCGGCCAGGTGGCCTACGCGGCGTCCAAGGGCGGCGTGGTCGGCATGACCCTGCCGATCGCGCGTGACCTCGGCCCGCTGGGCATCCGCTGCAACACCATCGCGCCGGGCATCTTCAACACCCCGCTGATGAATGCCGCCCCGGACAAGGTCAAGCAGCCGCTGATCGACATGACCCAGTTCCCGAAGCGTCTCGGCCACCCGCCGGAGTACGCTGCGCTGGTCTGCCACATGGTGGAAAACAAGTTCTTCAACGGCGAAACGGTCCGCCTCGACGGCGCGATCCGCATGCAGCCGCGCTGAAGTACCTGCGTGACGAAAACGGCGCCTGCGGGCGCCTTTTTCATTTTTGTAGAGAGGGGGCCATGCCCCCGATGCTTTTCTGCCTTCAAGGCGTCGGGGGCGTGGCCCCCTCTCTACAGGAAGGGCGGTCGGGGGCGTGGCCCCCTCGCTACACGGAGCGGCCGATGAGGTGCCAGAGCATCAAGGCGACCAGCAGCGTGCCGGCGAGCAGGATGGCGAACAGCGTCGCCAGCGGCAACTTGAGTACCACCAGCACGACGATGGCGAGCACGCTGGACACCACCATCGCCAGTGCATTGAGCAGGTTGGCGGCGGCAAAACTGCGCGCGCGGCTGTCCGCGGGGCTGTGCACCTGCAGCAAGGTGTACAGCGGCACGGTGTACAGGCCGGCGCCCACGCCGAGCAAGGTCAGCACGCCAACCACGTAGGCAGGATCGGGGCGGCCTGCCATGCACAGGCGCACCAGTTCGGCGGCGAACAGGCTCATCAGCAGCGCGCCCATAATGGCCAGCCGCGGGCGGTGCCGATGGCGTGACAAGCGGCCGCACAGCAGCGCGCCGGCACCGATGCCCACCGAGAAGGCCAGCAGCATGCGCACGTACTCGTCCTCGCCGCCGCCGACGATGTCGCGCGCGAGCACCGGCAACTGCGTGAGGTAGGCCACGCCGACCAGCCAGAACCAGCTGATGCCGGCCAGTGCCGCCAGCGCGGCACGGTTGCCGCGCACGAAGGCCAGCGATGCCACCAGTTCACGCCAGGGATGGAACTCGAGTTTTCGTTCCGGTGCCGCCGCGGGCAGCGCCGGGATCGACCAGGCAAAGGCCAGGCCGGCCAGTGCGACCAGCGTCAGCCACAGTGCGGGTTCCCACGGTGCACCGGCCAGCGTGACGAGATACACGCCGCCGACGTTGCCGAGCAGGATGGCGAGGAAAGTGCCGGCAGCGATCAGCGCGTTGGCGGCGGTGAGTTCGTGTGCCGGCACCAGTTCCGGCAGCACGCCGAATTTCACCGGGCCGAAGAACGCCGAGTGCAGGCCCATCAAGGCCAGCGCCAGCAGCAGCAGCGGCACGCTCGACAACCAGAAGCCGATGCCGGCCACCACCATGATCGACACCTCGGCGATCTTCACGGCGCGCGCCACGCGGTGCTTGGGGAAGTGGTCGGAGAGTTGGCCGGCCAGCGGCGAGAACAGGAAGAACGGCAGGATGAACAGCGCCGCGGCGAGGTTGTTCACCATGCTGGCGTTCTCGCCGGCCAGCCGGAAGGTCACCAGCGTGACCAGTGCCTGCTTGAGCAGGTTGTCGTTGAAGGCGCCGAGCAGTTGCGTGCCGAACAGCGGGCCGAAGCGGCGCGCGAACAGCAATCGCAGGTAGCCTGCCGGGCGCGCGTTGGCGCCGTCCATGGCGTGGATCTCCGCTGTGGTGCCGCTATTGGTCGAAGGTGCGGCCGCCTTCCGGCGCACCCGTGACGCGGCGCGCCATCTCCGCCTTCCAGGCGGCGATCAGTTCGACCTGGCGCGCCTTGTGGAAGGCGGTGAGCGCCGGCAGGAAGTGCGTCATCCATTGCCAGAAGCCGGCCTCGAACGGCCACGCCATCGGGTTGTCGACCACCCAGAAGGCGATCAGCAGCCAGAAGGCAGCACGGATGAAGTGCCCGTTGTAGATCTGGCCGAGGCCGGGGATGACGAAGCTGAGGACGGCGGCAAGGCCGGGGCGTGCGGACATCGGGTTTCTCCAGGGCGCGTGGCGTTCAGGATATGGGGGCGGGCGCGCGTGGATCAACCGCGCCGGACGTGATCAGTTGCGCGCCTGCGGCGCGTTGCCGCGGCGGAATTCACCCGGTGACATGCCGCTCCAGCGCTTGAACGCCGGGTAGAAATTGGCGGTTTCCGAAAAGCCCAGCGCGGCGGCGATGCTCTCCATGTCCATGCCGGGGTCGCGCAGGTACTTCTGTGCGTAACGGTAGCGTACCGAGTCGCGCAGTGCCGCGTAGGTGGTGTTCTCGTCCTTCAGGCGACGCTGCAGGGTGCGCAGAGTGACGTCGAGGTGCTTCGCCACGTCTTCCATGCCGACCACGCGCCGGCCGATCTGTTCCTCGAGGAAACGCAGCACGGCCGCCGCGGTGTCGCCGCCGTCCGGCAACTCGGCCAGCCGGCGCGCGGCCAGTTGCTCGATCTGCCGGTGGTACTCGGGGAAGTGGCCGGGCAGGGGCTCGTCGAGCAGATCGCGCTCGAAGCAGGCGATGTTTTCCTCGGCGCTGAAGCGGATGTCGGTGGTGCCGAGCGCACGCACCAGCTCGTCGCGCCAGCCGCTGCCATCGTGGCGGAAATCCACGCGGTAGACGCGGATGTCCCGCCGCACCAGGCTGCGGGCAATGCAGATGATGGCGGTGAAGTACATTTCCGCGTAACGGAAGCGGCCGCTGATGCCCTCGCTGCCGCCTTCGCGGAAGATCAGCCGGGCGACGCGGTCGTCTTCCTGCAGCAGCAGTTCGCCCACCGGGTGCACCAGCTTCTTGAAGCGGATGAACTGGCCCAGTGCCTCGCGCGGTGTCGGTGCCGTGACCACCAGCGTGCCGACCAGTTGCAGCAGGTCGACGCGGATGAACTCGCCCAGGTGCACGCCGAACGCCGGATCCTTCAACTCGTCCTGGATGGCACAGATGAGTGCGTCCAGTTGCGCGACGGTGACCACGGCCTGCGGGTCGGTGAGCAGTTGCGGCAACAGGCCGGCGCGGCGCGATACCAGGTCCGGGCTGACCCCGTACTGGGCGCACAGCGAGATGAAGCCGGGAATCAGCGAATTGGGCACGAAGTTGTATGACATGGGCGGACATTAGCCGACGCCGGCGCCCGCCCACAACCTCGCCCTGCCGGTGGCGGCTGACCGGTCTGCTCAACGGCCGCGCACCGGCGGTCATGGCGTCGCCGGGTGGCGCTGCGTATACAGGCAATCCTCACTGCCACGTCCAGCCTGTCATGACCCGACTCGTGAACACGCCTGCCATTGATGTCGGCACGCCGGTACCGGTGGCCGACGGCGTCTGGCGCCTGTCGCTGCCGATGCGTGCCAACCCCGGCCACATCAACAGCTACCTGCTGGCCGGCGACGACGGGCTGGTGATCGTCGACACCGGCCACTTCACCGACGAGACCCGCGGGATCTGGGAGTCGGTGCTGGCCGGGCCACTGGCGCGCGCCGGGGTCAGCCGCGTGGTGCTGACCCATGCCCATCCCGATCATGCCGGCAACGCCCACTGGCTGTCCGAACGCACTGGCGCGATGGTGTGGTTGCCGGATGCCGAGCACGACGCGCTGCATCGCCTTTGGCGTGGCTCGATCAAGCAGGCCGACGAGGTCACCGCGTTCTTCCGGCGCTGGGGCATCCCCGAGGACCAGTGCTACAACATCCTCGGCATGCTCAAGTTCTTCCGCCATGGCTGCCCGCCGCTGGAGGGCGAGACGCGCACGCTGGCGGACGGCAGCACCCTGCGCGCCGCCGGCCGCGACTGGCGGGTGGTCTACGGTTACGGGCACACGCCGGCCAATGCGGCACTGCTGTCCGGCGATGGCCTGCTGGTGTGCGGCGATCAGATCCTGCCGGTGATCTACCCGAACATCAGTGTGTGGTGGGGCTGGATCGACAACCCGTTGCGCGACTACCTGGCGTCGATCACGCAGTTCGCCAACTTGCCGGTGACGCTGGCGATGCCATCGCACGGGCCGCTGTTCACCGGCCTGGACGAGCGGGTGGCGGAGATCCGCCGTTTCCACCGCCGCCGCCTGGAGCGCGCGCTGGCGTTCTGCAACGACGAACCGCGCACGGCCTACGAGAGCATCGCCGCGGTGGTCAACAAACCGTCGGTGAGCCCGGTGATTGCGCTGATCGCCGGGCAGGTGCTGGCCACGTTGGCGTGGCTGGAAGGCGAGGGCTGTATCGAGCGTGTCGACGATCATCCGTTGCGCTTTCGCGCGGTGCCCGGTGCCATGGATATCCTGCATGCGCGCTTCGCTGACCTCGCCGACGATACGCCCGCGGACGTGGCGCTGGCCGACGCCGACGAAGACGCCAGCCACTGAGACGGCAGGCTAGGCGAACAGGTCGGGTTGGCGGGCCGTGCTGTTTTCGTCGCGTGGCGCGAGCTTGACGCCCGCGCCCAGCAGGCGCACCGGCGGTGGCCGTGCCTGCAGTTGCGCCGCCAGCAAGGCATCCAGCGCGGTGGCATCGATGGTGTTGCCGGTGCACTGGCGTGCGTGGCTGCGAAAGTCGGCGTACTTCACCTTGATTTCCAGCCCGGTCACGCGGTAGCGCGCTTCGATTTTCGCAAAGCGTGCGCGCAGTTCCTCCACCAGGCGCGCCATGGCGGCATGGCATTCGCCGGCGCTGCCTATGTCTACGGCCCAGGTGTTTTCCACCGACAGCGACTTGCGCAGGCGGTCGGTGCGCACCGGGCGCTCGTCGATGCCGCGGCACAACCGCCACAGCACGCTGCCGTAGCGGCCGAACTGCGCCACCAGTTCCGCCTCGTCCAGCGCCTGCAGGTCGCCGCAGGTGCGCAGGCCCAGGCGGTGCATCTTTGCGGCGGTGACGCGCCCGACGCCGAAGATCCGTTCCACCGGCAGGGTGCGCACGAAGGCGTCGACGGCGGCCGGTTTCACCACGTACAGGCCGTCGGGCTTGTTGATGTCGCTGGCCACCTTGGCGAGGAACTTGTTGGGCGCGACACCGGCGGAAATGGTGATGCCCAGCTCTCTGCGCACCGCGTCGCGGATCGCCTCGGCGATGTGCGTGGCACTGCCGAAGCGGGCGGCGGCGTCGGTGACGTCCAGGTAGGCTTCGTCCAGCGACAGCGGTTCGACCAGATCGGTATAGCGGCGGAAGATCAGGTTCACCGCCTGGCTGACCGCGCGGTACCTGGCGAAGTCCGGTGGCAGGATCACCAGCGTCGGGCACAGCGCCAGTGCGCGTCGCGACGACATCGCCGAGCGCACGCCGTGGCGGCGCGCGACGTAATTGCAGGTGGCGATCACGCCGCGCCGTTCCGGCGTGCCGCCGACGGCCACCGGCAGACCGGCCAGTTCCGGCCGGTCGCGGACTTCCACCGAGGCGTAGAAGCTATCGCAGTCGCAGTGGACGATGCGGCGCATGCGGGCGTCGGCGCAGCAGGCAAAGGCCCAGCGTCAGCAGCGACAGCGCCGGCAGGGCGCCGCCACCGCCGCCACCGCTGCTGCCGACCTTGAACGTCTTCACCGCGCTGTTGTTGATGACGTAATAGTCGCCACCGGTGCTCGTCGCGGTGCCGGTGACGCGGAACGTGCCGGTGCCGCTGAACTGCAGGGCCACGTCGAAGTTGCCACTGCTCTTGGTGGCGGCCAGCGTGCCGAGGTCGCACAGCAGGCTGCCGCCGACGGTGGCGCTGCAACCAGCGAGCGCGGCGAGGTTGGTGACGCTGACGTCGCCCTCGAAGGTGATCGACAACTGGGTGGCCGGCGCGGCATTAGCCGGCGACAGGTTGCTGACCTGGAAGCGCACGGTGGCGGCCTTCGACGACGACGACAGCGTGGTCGCCGTCACCTTGAGGTCGGGACTGTCCTGTGCGCCAAGTACCCAGCCGCTGTACGCACTGACGCGCGTGTACACGCCCGGATAATCCGGCGTGGCACACAGGTCGCTGAAGCCGAAACTGGTGATGCCCACCTGGCGCCAGCCATCGACGGTCGCGCGCATCAGCGGGCCGCCGCTGTCGCCGCGGCAGGTGTCGCGCGGCAGCGCGGTGTTGTCCTGGTAGTAGGCGCAGAAGGCGGTGGTGGCGATGTCGCCGGGGTAATACGTGCTGTTGCACACGCTCTGCGGCACGTAGTCGAGCTGCACTTCCTGCAGGATCTGCGTGAAGACATCGCCGTCGGGCGTCTCCTCGACGACGCCCCAGCCGATCGCCGTGAGGTCGTCGCCCTCCGTGAGGCCGAGCAACAGCGAGGTGCTGTCGATGGCGAAGGTGGCTGACGTGGCCACCGGCGCCGCCAGGTACAGCAGGGCGATGTCATTGAGCAGCGAATTATCGTTGTAGCCCGGGTGCACGAGGATCGCCGCGACAGCGGTACGCAGGCCGGTATCGCTGGCGTTCTCCAGTTTGGTTTCACCGGCGATGACCTGCAGGTCGGCGGGCTGCAGGCCCGGCATGCAGTGGGCGGCGGTGAGCACCCAGCGCGGGGCGATGACGGTGCCGCCGCAGAACTGTGCCTGGAAATCGTTGGGCTGGGCGCTGTACACCAGCGCCGCCATGAACGGGTACTCGCCGGCGCTGGCATCGTCGCCGCCGATGATGCGCGGGTGGATATCGCCGCTGGCCTGTGCGGGCGCCATGGCGGACAGGGCGAACAGCGCGGCGAGCGTGCGCAGGGCGGGGGATCGGAAGGTCATCGGGAGCGCCGTGGCTGGTTGGCGAGGTACCATTCTAGCCTTCCGCGGGCCGGCGCGCCCGCTGCGGCGACCGGTGCGGGGGTGACATGAGAGCGGGGCAGGCAGACGTGGAAATCCAGGGCTGGTGCGCGCCGCGCTTCGCGCCGCTCAAGGACGCTCTGCGCCGCAATTTCACCGAAGCCGGCGAGCTGGGTGCTGCCTTCACCGCGTACGTGGGCGGCGAGCCGGTGGCCGACCTGTGGGCCGGCAGCATCGACAGCCGCCATTCCGCGCCGTGGGCAGAGAACACGCTGGTCAATATCTTCTCGACCACCAAGGGCCTGGTCAGTGCGCTGGCGTTGCGGCTGGTGGCCGAGGGGACGTTGTCGCTGGAACGACCGGTCGCGTATTACTGGCCGGAGTTTGCGCAGGCCGGCAAGCAGCACATTCCCGTGAAGTGGCTGCTCGGCCATCGCGCCGGGCTGCCGGCGATCCGCGAACTGTTGCCCGACGAGGCGTTGTACGACTGGGACCGCATGTGCAATGCACTGGCCGCCGAGGCACCCTGGTGGGCGCCCGGCACGTGCCATGGCTACCACCCGCTCACCTTCGGCTGGCTGGTGGGCGAAGTGTTGCGCCGTGCCTCCGGCAAGGGCGTCGGTCGCCTGCTGCAGGAATGTTTTGCCCGCCCGCTCGGGCTGGACATGCACATCGGCGTGCCGGCGGCCGAACAGGTGCGCATCGCGCGCATCTCCCGCCCGGCCCCCGATCCGTCAAATGCGGAAGCCTCCGGCTTCATGCAGAAGATGATGGCCGACCCGACCGGCATCACCGCGCGCGCGTTCGCCAACCCGATGAGCATCGCCACCGGCACCAACACCGCCGAGTGGCGCAGCGCGGAGATCCCCGCTGCCAACGGCCACGCCACGGCGCGCGCCGTGGCGCGCTTCTACGCGGCGCTGGCGGTCGGCGGCACGCTGGACGGCATCGAGGTGCTGCCGCGCGACATCCTGAAGTACTGCTGGACGGAAACGTCATCGGGCAGCGATGCCGTGCTGGGCATCGACACGCGCTTCAGCCACGGCTGGATGCTGTCGCAGAACCGTCCCGGCGCGGCGTTCGGCCCGGGCCGGCGCAGTTTCGGGCACCCGGGCGCCGGCGGTTCGCTGGGCATGGCCGACCCCGATCGTGGCATCGCGGTGGGTTACGTGATGAACCGCATGGGCGCGCACATCCTGCTGGATCCGCGCGCCGTGCGCCTGGTCGATGCGCTCTACGCGCTGACCTGAGAGACAGGCCGCCGGCGGCGGCATGCGGACGCAGCGATCAGAAGGACTGCGCGGTGACCACGCCCGGCGAGCTCGGGTGTTTCTGCGCGCGCTGCACGGCGCTGCGCGCGCGTGCGATCAACTGGTCGACGGCCACCGGCTCTTCGGGGGTGTTGACCATGCCGAATGTCAGCCGCGCGTCGAGGCCCTGTTCGGTCGTCCACGCGTTGAAGCGTTCGAGCATGGCGCGCGCCAGCGTCTCGCCGCCGGCCGGCGGCGTGTCGAACAGCATCAGGGCGAATTCCTCGCTGCCCAGCCGCGCCACCACATCGCTGCGGCGCGCACGCTGGCGCACCACGTGGCCGAACTGGCGCACGGCTTTCGCCAGCGCCCGATGATCCAGCGGCTGGCCGCCGCGGGTGTCAAGGCTCGCCAGCATGATCACCAGCGGCAACTGGGTGCGCTGGTGCAGGGGCAGCAGGTAGCGCGCCGCGCTGTCGAAGCCGTGGCGGTTGAGCAGCTGCGTTTCGGCGTCCTGGTCGGCGAAGCGCGCGGCGCGAGCCTGCAACTGGCCGGCCCGGAACGATTGCAGCGCGAAATACACCAGCGCGGCCAGCACGAACACCGCGGCGAACAGCAGGGCGTCGCCGGCGATCTCGTCGAGGTAGTGCTCGCGCAGGCCCAAAGCCGCGGCGATCACCACGGTGGCGCCGGCAACGGCACCGACCGATGCCATCCAGCCACGGCGCAGGCCGAGGTTCAGCGCGGCGACCAGCACCAGCAGCAGGGTGGGCGGCACCGGGTGGGGGTCCGAGGCCACGGCGCCGAGCACCGCGGCGGCGTCGGCCAGCGTGGCGGCCGGCACGGCCCACCAGGCCGGGCGGCCGAAGGCGGTGCGGCCGTGGATGGCGGCCTGCACCACCAGGTAGGCCACCAGCGCGGCGACGGCCGTGGGCAGGTCGATGCGCCAGGTGGTGGCCGGGATGCTGAGGAACCAGGCGAAGGTGAGCACGGCGAACAGGATCCGCCCGCCCAGCTCCAGGAAGAGCGACATGCGATCGTTGGTGGGGATGGACATGAAGACGACTGTCGGGAACGTCGGGAGGGGGGAAGGCCCTGGGCGCCGGCAGCGGTCCAGGGGCTCAAACCCCTATGATAGAGGGCGGGCGTGCGCTTGGCACGCCCGCCAGTGCCCCCCGGGACGATGAACATGGCCGATCTGCCGACCGACGCCGCCGCACGCGCCGAACCGACTGCCCGCGACGCGCACCAGGCCTTGCGCGACGACGTCCGCCTGCTCGGGGAAATGCTCGGCGACACGCTGCGCGAGCACGGCGGCGAGGCGCTGTTCGCGCTGATCGAGCGCTTGCGCCGGCTGGCCGTGGATGCGCGCGCGGGCCGTGTCGATGCCGCGGTGCTGCCGCCGGAACTGGCGCGCCTGGACGGCGAGGAATTGCTGCACGTGGTGCGTGCCTTCAACCAGTTCCTCAACCTGGCCAACATCGCCGAGCAGCACCACCGCGTGCGCACACGGCGCAACGCGGCCCTGGCCTGCCGCTGGCCGCCGGAGGAGGGCACCCTGGCGGCGCTGGCCGCCGCGCTGGCCCGCCACGGCACGTCGCGGACGGCGGTCGCCGACGCCGTGCGCCAGTTGTCCGTGGAACTGGTGCTCACCGCGCATCCGACGGAAGTCACCCGGCGCACGCTGATGCACAAGTACGATGCCATCGCCGGTTGCCTGGCCGAACTGGACCACGTCGATCTCGCGCCCGACGAACGCGCGGCGGTGCTTGAGCGCCTGCGTGCCCTGGTGAGCGCCGCCTGGCACACCGACGAAATCCGCAGCGAGGCGCCGTCGCCGGTCGACGAGGCCAAGTGGGGCTTCGCCACCATCGAACAGACGCTGTGGCATGCGTTGCCGCGTTTCCTGCGCGAACTCGATCGCTGGTTGCGCGCGCAAACCGGCGAGGCCTTGCCGCTGGAGTGTGCACCGGTACGCATCGCCAGTTGGATGGGTGGCGATCGCGATGGCAATCCGCGCGTCACGCACGCGGTCACCCGCGAGGTGGTATTGCTGGCGCGCTGGCAGGCTGCCGACCTGTTCCTGCGCGACGTCGAGCAACTGCAGGGCGAATTGTCTATGCACCGCGCCACGCCGGCGCTGCGCGCGCTGGCCGGCGATGCGCGCGAGCCGTACCGGGTGGTGCTGCGCGAGTTGCGCGACCGCCTGCGCCACACGCGCGACTGGGTCGAGGCGCAGTTGGCCGGGCGTGATGTCGCCACAGGACCGATCATCGACGGCGACGACGACCTGCGCGCGCCGCTGCAGGCCTGCCATGACTCGCTGGTGGCCTGCGGCATGGAGCGCATCGCCGACGGGTTGCTGGTGGATACCCTGCGGCGGGTCGCGGTGTTCGGCGCCTGCCTGCTGCGCCTGGACATCCGCCAGGAATCGTCGCGCCATGCCGATGCGCTGGGTGCGATCACCACCTGGCTGGGCCTGGGTGATTACCGGCAGTGGCCGGAAGCACGCCGGCAGGCCTTCCTGCTGGCGGAACTCGACAATCGCCGGCCGCTGGTCGGCGCCGGGTTCCGCACGGCGACGGAATGCGACGAATCAGTGGCCGAGGTGCTGGCGACCTTCGACATGCTGGCCGTGCTGCCGCGCGGTGCGCTCGGTGCGTACGTGATTTCCATGGCGCACGCGCCCTCGGACGTGCTGGCCGTTTGCCTGCTGCAGAAAGTGGCCGGCATGCGTGAGCCGCTGCCGGTGGTGCCGCTGTTCGAGACGCTCGATGACCTCGACCATGCACCCGCCACCATCGACGCGCTGCTGGCGCTGCCGGCCTATCGCGAGCGTATCGCCGGTTACCAGCAGGTGATGATCGGCTATTCCGACTCCGCCAAGGACGCCGGCTATCTGGCGGCCTCCTGGGCGCAGTACCGTGCGCAGGAAGCACTCACCGCGGTGTGCGCGCGCCACGGCGTGCAACTGGAACTGTTCCACGGGCGCGGCGGTTCGGTCAGTCGCGGCGGCACGCCGACGCGCCAGGCGCTGCTGTCGCAACCACCGGGTTCGGTCGGCGGTCGCCTGCGCGTCACCGAGCAGGGCGAGATGATCCGTTTCAAGTTCGGCCTGCTGGGCGTGGCGCTGGAGAACCTCGAGGTCTACGTGGCCTCGGTGCTGGAGGCCACGCTGTTGCCGCCACCGTCGCCCGCGCAACCCTGGCGCGAGCTGATGGATGCGCTGGCGCTGGTGTCGGTGGCGGGCTACCGCGAGGTGGTGGCCGGCGAGCCGCGTTTCGTCGATTACCTGCGTACCGTCACCCCCGAGCAGGAACTGGCGACGCTTGCGCTCGGTTCGCGCCCGGCGCGCCGGCGCGCGCAGGGCGGCCTGGAATCGCTGCGCGCCATTCCGTGGGTGTTCGCCTGGACGCAAGTGCGCCTGATGCTGCCAGCCTGGCTGGGTACGGACACCGCGCTGGCCTGGTTGCGCGGGCATCCGGAACGGCAGGAAGAATTCGCGGCGATGCTGTCCGGCTGGCCGTATTTCCAGGCCCTGCTCGACATGCAGGAAATGGTGCTGGCCAAGGCCGAGCCGACGATCGCCGCGCACTACGAGGCACGCCTGGCCGACGATTCGCTGCACCCGCTCGGTGCAGCACTGCGCACCCGCCTGGCCGCAACGATCCATGACCTGCTGGCGCTGACCGGCCGGGATGCGCTGCTGCAGAACAACCCGGTGATGCGCTGGTCGATCGCCGTGCGCAACCCGTATACCGACCCGCTGCACCTGCTGCAGGCGGAACTGATCGGGCGCCACCGCGCACTGGCCGCCGATGGGGCCGCGGTGGATCCGGCCATCGACCTCGCACTGAAGGTCACCATCGCCGGCATTGCCGCCGGCATGCGCAACACGGGATGAACCCTCGCATGCACCGTTCTCGCGCAATTGCGCTGCTGTTCACCGCCGTCGTGCTTTGCCTGTCGTCCGGGGTGGTCGCCGGTGCGACGGGCGTGGTGGTATTGCCGCATGCCGGCGTCCTCAACCTCGACAACGGCGAGCTGGCCTGGCTGTCCGATCCGTCCGGGGAACTGGCGCTTGCCGACGTGCAGCGGGCCGACGCCGGCGGACGGTTCACCCCGCTCTACGGTTCACTGACCCGAGGTTACACCACCGACGTGCACTGGCTGCGCCTGCAGGTCGACAACCGCGGCGAGTCCGCCCGCTACTACCTGGAGTTGATGCCACCGTTTCTGGATGACCTGCAGCTTTACGAAGTCCTTCCGGATGGCAGTGTGCGCCGCCACCTCGACGGTGATCGCTCGCGCGTGTCGCAGCGTGACTTCCACCTGCCGTCACCGCTGTTCCGCCTGGAGTTGCCGCCAGGCCGCACCACGCTGTACCTGCGCGTGCAGACCACCAGCAGCAGCGTGGTGCTCGCGACGTTCTTCGATGCTCCCTCGCTGCAGCAGAGGCTGACCACCCAGGGCGTGCTGTACGGCGCCTACTTCGGCGTGCTGGGCGTGGTGCTGCTGCTGAACCTGATCAACTGGCGCCTGCTGGGGGATCCGACGTTCGGTATCTACGCGTCCTACCTGGTGGCGCAGCTGGCCTATTTCGCCGCCAGTTACGGCATAGTCACGCAGTACTTCTTTCCTGAATTGCCGGTCGTCGGCGACCGCCTGGTCGGTATCAGCCTGGGTGGCATGGTGGTTACCGGCCTGCTTTTCTTCCAGCGCCTGCTCGGCATCGACCGCTCGCGCGCGGTGGTGGTGGCGACGGTGTTCGGCGTGTCCCGCGTGGTGGCGGCGCTGCTGATCGTGGCGGCCTTCACGGATTACTACCAGCGCCTGGCAGCACTGATGCAGTTGTGTCTCATTGCTTGCGGGCTGGTATCCATCCCGCAACTCTTCCGCCAGCGCCATGGTACGCCCGAGCAGCGCATCGCCGCCGCCGCGTTCGCCCTGTTCATGGTGCCGGTGCTGTTCGGTGCGCTGGCGTTTGCCGGGCTGATCGGTGCCAGCACGCGCACGCTGTTCGCCGCGCAGGTTGCCAATGTCCTGCATGTCTGGCTGCTGCACTTCGCCATCGCCCGTCGCGTGCGCGATGCGGACCTTGCTCGCGAGGAGTCCCGGCGCGAGGCGGAGATGGCACGGGTGTCGGCCGAACAGGAGCGCCAGCGCAACGACGAGCAATCGCGCCTGCTGTCGATGATCACCCACGAAGTGCGCACGCCGGTGGCGGTGATCCGCTCGGCAGTGCAATCGCTGCGCCTGGTGGACCCGCAGGCGGCACCCGAACGCGCCACGCGCTACGATCGCATCGATCGCTCGGCACGGCGCATGAACATGCTGCTGGAACTGGTCGCCGCCGCCGACCGGCTGCGTGAGATGCACGACGGCGCGGTGCAGCGCACGGACCTGCGCGTGCTTACCCAGCGCGCGCTGCTCGACATTGATCCGGACCAGCAGGCGCGCATCACCCTGCAGCCGGGCCTGCCGGGCCTGTACGTGAACGCCAATCCCGACATGCTGCAGGTGGCGCTGCTGAACCTGCTGGATAACGCCCTCAAGTACTCGCCGCCCGGCAGCCCGGTCATCGTGCGCATCGAGGCGGCGCCCGGCGGCCTGGTGCGCTGGAGTGCCGATGACCAGGGGCCGGGCATCCCGGCAGCCGATCGCCCGGTGCTGTTCGACAAGTACTGGAGGGGCGGCGAGCGCCAGGGTGTACCCGGACTCGGGCTGGGCCTGTACATTGTGCGGGGCATTGTCGAAGGCGCCGGAGGCAACGTGGCGCTCGACGACCTGCCGGGGGGGGGCAGCAGGTTCACCTGCACCTTCCCGGCCGCCTGAGAATTCCTGCCTGCGGAGCCGAACGTGTCACGCATTATCGTCGTCGAGGACAACAGCGACCTGCGCGAAGAAGTGCTGTTCCAGTTGCGCCATGCCGGCCACCAGGCCGAAGGCGTGGCGGACGCGGCGGCCTTCGATGCGCTCAACGGTCTGACCGATTGGGACATCGCCATCATCGACATCGGCCTGCCGGGTGAGGATGGCCTGTCGATCGCGCGGCGCATCCGCGAGGACTCGGGCATGGGCGTGATCATGTTCACCGCGCGTGGCGCCCTCGATGATCGCGTGGTCGGCCTCGAGGGTGGCGCTGATGCCTACCTGGTCAAGCCGGTGGAGATGCGCGAGTTGCTGGCCGTGGTGTCGTCCGTCGAGCGACGGGTGTCCGGTGCGTCCGCGGCGGCGACCGCCGGTGCCTGGTTGCTGGACGTGGCGCACCGCGAGTTGCGCTCGCCGGAAGGCAAGGCCGTGGCACTCACCGAGACCGAGTTCCGCCTGATGGGCGCGATGGCCTGGGCGTTCCCCGAGGTGGCTACGCGCAAGGCGCTGGCCGGCGCGCTGGGCGAAGAGGATTTCCTCAATTTCGACGAGCGCCGCCTGGAGGCGGCGATCAGCCGCCTGCGGCGCAAGCTGGAAAGCGAGGCGGGCGAGTCGCCGCTGCGCTCCGCCCGTGGCCGCGGCTACGTGTTCGCGGCCCCGGTGCGCATCCTGGAGCCGCGCTGACGCGGCCTCCGGCCACTCAGTTGCGGAACACCACGTTTTCGGCCAGCGGTGCGCGGCCGACGCGCGTGCGGTTGGCGGCGATGGACGTGTCCTCGTAGCCGAACGAGATGCCCAGCACGATGCCGATGTTCTCCGGGATGCCGAACACTTCGCGCACGTCTTCCGGGTAGTAGCGCATCGAGCCCTGCGCGCAGGAGCCGATGCCGTAGGCCGTCATGGTGAGCATCAGCGTCTGGATGTACATGCCGACATCCAGCGCGAAGGTCACGCCGAAATTGCGCTGCATGCCGACGAACACCACGTGCGGTGCATCGAACAGTTCGAAGTTGCGCAGCGTGGCCTTCATGCGGCCCATCTTGTCGTCGCGGGCGATGCCCATGTTGTTGTACAGCTCCACCGCGCAGTCGACCTGGCGCTGGCGGTAGACGCCCTCGAAGTTCGGCAGGTGGTCGAAGTCGGGAACGGGCGGGCGGCCGGTGGTGACGCGCTCCATCATGCGCTTGCGCATATCGTCGCGGGTGGCGCCGGAAGCCACGTACGAGAACCATGGCTGGATATTGCAGTTGGACGGTGCGTGCTGGGCGAGCGCGAACACCTCCTCGAGCACGTCCTGCGGCACCCGCGTGGGCAGGAAGCCGCGTACCGAGCGGCGCTGGAGGATGGCCTGCTCGAGGCTCATGGTGGCGGCGGTCTGCTTCTGGTCACTCATCTTCTTTCTCGTTGATTTCGTGTCTAGAGAGGGGGCCATGCCCCCGATTTGTCGCGAGGGGTTGGGAGCATTACAGTAACGACCCCCGACCCAACAGTCACCCTTGCGCGCGGAGGTATACATGGGCCCGCTTTCCGGTTTCCGCATTATCGAACTGTCCGGCATCGGCCCGGGGCCCTTCTGCGGCATGATGCTGGGCGACATGGGCGCCGACGTGGTCCGCATCGACCGTCCCGGCGGCAATCCGTCCAGCGAGGGTGGCCACGACATCCTGTTCCGCAACCGCCGCGCGGTGGCGGTCAACCTCAAGCACCCGGACGGCGTGAAGACCGTGCTGAAGTTGTGTGAATCCGCCGATGCCATCTTCGAGGGCTACCGTCCCGGCGTGGCCGAGCGCCTCGGCGTCGGCCCGGCGCAGTGCATGGCGGCGAACCCGAAACTCGTCTACGGCCGCATGACCGGCTGGGGCCAGACCGGTCCGCTGGCGTCGGCCGCCGGCCACGACATCAACTACATCGCGCTCACCGGCGCGCTGCACGCCATCGGTCGCCGCGGCGAGAAGCCGATGCCGCCGCTGAACCTGGTCGGCGATTTCGGCGGCGGCGGCATGCTGCTGGCGTTCGGCATCGTGTGCGCCCTGCTCGAGGCGCAGCGCAGCGGCAAGGGCCAGGTGGTGGACGCCGCGATGGTCGACGGCGCCGCGGCGCTGATGGCGATGTTCTACGGGCTGAAGGCCAACGGCCTGTTCGGCAACCAGCGCGGCACTCACATGCTCGACACCGGCGCGCATTTCTACGACGTGTACGAGACCAGCGACGGCAAGTACGTGTCGATCGGCTCGATCGAACCGCAGTTCTACGCGCTGCTCAAGGAAAAGGCGGGCCTGCCCGCGGATCCGTTCGATGCGCAGTACAACATCGGCCAGTGGCCGCAGATGAAGGAGCAGATCGCGGCGATCCTGCGCACCAGGACGCGCGCGCAGTGGTGCGAACTGATGGAAGGCACCGACGTGTGCTTCGCGCCGGTACTCGACCTCGACGAGGCGCCGAAGCACCGGCACGCGGTGGCCCGCGGCGCCTTCCAGGACGTGAAGGGCGTGGTGCAGCCGTCGCCGGCGCCGCGTTTCTCGCGCACCGCCACGCACAGCGAGGCACCGCGGCCGATGACCCGCGTGGGCACCGACACGAAGGCGGTGCTGGCCGACTTCGGGCTGGCGGCCGGCGAGATCGACGCGCTCATCGCCTCCGGCGCCGTCGCCACCCTCTGACCGCACTTGTCCGTGGAGAGAGGGCCATGCCCCCGATTGGCGTTGGTCGGGGGCATGGCCCCCTCTCTACATGGGCGCGATGGTGTCAGCCGTCCACCAGCACGTCCATGCACACCACGCACTGGCCGTATTGCGGATGCGAGGTGGCGCAGGAGAACGTGGCGCACAGTCGCTGCTCGGTGAGTGACAGGTAGGGGCGCGTCAGCTGGATGCGCCCCGGCTGCTCCATGGCGTGGCGGAAATAGTGGCGGCGCGCCCAGCAGGCGCCCGTGGAATCCGACAGCGGGTGGCTGACACCGCGCAGCGCGTGGCGGGTGAAGGCAGTGTCGCCGATCTGGTACCCGGCGTTGTCGATGGCGTACAGGCGCGTCACCTGCGGCTCGAGGATGCCCTGTGCGATGACGTCCAGCGGCGTGCCGTTGCGGAATGCGCTCCAGGCGTCGAGGAAGCGCCCGCGGAAGCGTTCGGAATCGTTGCGCAACCGCGTTGCGCCGGGGCGTCCCATCAGTTTGCCGATGCGCCCCTGCAATTCCTCCGTGTCGGACAGTTGCGTGGCCGGCCGGCCGAAATACCAGCCCTGCAGCAGTTCCGCGTCGGCATCGACGGCAATGTGTGCCTGTTCCTCGGTCTCGATGCCTTCCACCAGCACCAGCGAGCCGGCCTCGCGCAACAGCGCCACCATGTGCGGGAACAACCGGCGCGCGCGGGTGGACGCCGCGGCGTTGGCGATCAGCGTGCGGTCGAGCTTGATGATGTCGGGGTGCACGTTGAGCACGCGGTCGTAGTTGGACGCTCCCGCACCGAAATCATCGATGGCAATGCGGAAACCGGCATCGCGGTACTCGGCAACGAAGTCGGCCAGTTCGTCGTCGGCCAGCGGTGCGCTCTCCACGATTTCCAGCACCAGCCGCTGCGGCGCCAGTCCGTAGGAGGCCAGTTCCGTGACCATTGTCGCGGCCGACACGCGGCGCTGGCGGATGGATTCCGGGTGCACGTTGACGAACAGCCACTCGTTCTCGCGTTCGGTGAGCGGCAGGTTGAGGATGTGCAGTGCCCGCGCCAGGCGGCAGGCGTCCACGGCATCGTTGCCGGCCAGGCCGTCGAAAAAGATACCGGTGTCCGCGGGTGCGCCATCCCGGTCGATGCGCAGCAGCGCCTCCATGCCGACCATGCGCATCAGTGCCGGGCTGACGATGGGCTGGAACGCGCTGCGGCAGGTGAACTCGCGGAAGCGGCCATGGGCGATGCCATCGGTCCGGGCGATGAGTTCGGGGGGCACGAGGCTGAAGGGGTGGTTCACGTCGGGATGTCTCCGGTACGGGGATCGGGTCTGTCCGGCATCCCGGCCGGCGTTGCATGGCGTCCTCCCGTCACGGGCAGGCGACGGCGCGTCAGTAAGAAGCAAGAACAATGCCGGCGCGTGAACAGGATTTGTCAGGTTGGTTGCACCGGCAAGGTGCATGGCGGTCATCCGTGCCTCATCTTCTGGCAGCGCGGCCGCCCATGCCGTGGCCAGCCCCCGGGTATACACGCTGTCACCTGCCGTCATTGGCCCGGGGCGCCTGACCCGTTAGCATCCACATCCCGACCCGCGGGTCACGCCCGCGCCCCCGTAGCCCTCCAGCAGGTGACCGCCATGAACGCCAGGCAGCCCGTCCCCCCCCGCAAGCTCGAGACCGCCGCCGAGCGCTGGTCCCGCTTCAAGCCCATCAAGACCGGTGAGGACTACCTGAATTCGCTGCGCGGCCGCCCGCTGAAGCTGTTCCTGTTCGGCAAGGAAGAGCCGAACCCGGTGGACAACCCGCTGATCCGCCCGTCGATGAACGCGCTGCGCCAGACCTACGACCTCGCCATCGAGGACCCGGAGCTGGCCACCGCGCACTCGCCGCTGATCAATGCGCGCGTGAACCGCTTCCTGCACATCGTCGAGTCGCCCGAGGACCTCGTGCAGAAGAACAAGATGCAGCGCCGCATGGGCCAGCTCACCGGCACCTGCTTCCAGCGCTGCGCCGGCCTCGACACCATCAGCGTGATGCACTCGATCACGTATGACATCGACCAGAAGCACAAGACCCCGTACCACGCGCGCTTCCTCGACTTCCTGAAGAAGGCGCAGGCCAACAACATCATCATCGGCGCCGGCATGACCGACCCGAAGGGCGACCGCTCCAAGCGCCCGCACGAGCAGGCCGACCCGGACCTGTTCCTGCGCATCACCGGCCGCAACGACAAGGGCATCTTCGTCACCGGCGCCAAGGCGCACATGACCGGCGGCCTGAACTCGCACTGGATCTTCGTGATGCCGACCATGAACCTCGGCCCCGAGGACAAGGACTGGGCGGTGGTCGGTGCGGTGCCGGCCGACGCGGAGGGCATCACCTACATCTACGGCCGCCAGAGCTGCGACACGCGCGCGCTGGAAGGCGGCAACATCGACGTGGGCAACGCCGAGTACGGCGGCCAGGAAACGCTCACCGTGTTCGACCACGTGTTCATCCCGTACGAGCACGTTTTCATGGACGGCGAGTACGAGTTCGCGCAGGAGATGGTGGCGCGCTTCACCTCGTACCACCGCGCTTCCTACGTGTGCAAGACGGGCCTGGGCGACGTGATGGTCGGTGCCGCCGCGGCGGTCGCTGAGTACAACGGCGTGGAGAAGGTCTCGCACATCAAGGACAAGCTGGTCGAGATGACGCACCTGAACGAGACCATTTTCTCGTCGGGCATCGCCTCGTCCTATTCCGCTAAGAAGTTGCCGAGCGGCATCTTCATGAACGATTCGATGCTGGCCAACGTCTGCAAGCACAACGTCACCCGCTTCCCCTACGAGATCGCGCGCCTGGCGCAGGACATCGCCGGCGGCATCATGGTGACGCTGCCGAGCGAGCAGGACTTCAACCACGAGGAAGCCGGCCCGATCCTCGAGAAGTACCTGAAGGGCGTCAGCAACGTGCCCACCGAGACGCGCGTGCGCATGCTGCGCCTGATCGAGAACATGACGCTTGGCCGCAACGCCGTCGGCTACCTCACCGAGTCCATGCACGGCGCCGGTTCGCCGCAGGCGCAGCGCATCCAGATCCAGCGCCAGATGGATGTGGAGAAGAAGAAGTGGTATGCGCGCCGCTTGGCGGGCATCAAGCAGGAGTCGTGATTTTTTGTTGATTTATCGGGGGTATGGCCCCCTCTCTACGAAGACCAACTGTAGCGAGGGGGCCATGCCCCCGACCATGAAGGAGACAAGAAGTGACCTACGCCTATATCGTTGACGCCGTCCGTACCCCGGGTGGCCGCCGCAATGGCCGCCTGTCGAAGATGCACCCGGCCGACCTCGGCGCGAAGGTGATCGATGCGCTGCTCGACCGCACGAAGATCGACCCGGCCAGCGTCGACGACGTGATCTACGGCTGCGTCAGCCAGATCGGCCCGCAGACCTTCAACATCGCGCGCACCTCGATCCTCGCGTCGCGCCTGCCGGAATCGGTGCCGGGCGTGTCCATTGACCGCCAGTGCGGTTCCTCGCAGCAGTCGGTGCACTTTGCCGCGCAGGCGATCATGTCCGGCACCCAGGACGTGATCATCGCCGGCGGCGTGGAAGTGATGAGCCAGGTGCCGATCCTGTCCGCCAAGGACGTGGCCGAGAAGGCCGGCATGGGCAACCCGTTCGACTCGGTGCAGATCCGCGCACGCTACCCGGGCTGCGAGTTCAGCCAGTTCGAGGGCGCCGAGCGCATGGCGAAGAAGTACGGCGTGACGCGTGAGGAACTCGACCACTTCGCGTGGCAGAGCCACATGAAGGGCAAAGCCGCCTACGAGGCCGGCCGCTTCGAGGAGGAACTGGTCAAGTTCGACGTTGAACTCGAACTGGAAGGCGTGAAGAAGATCGTGCGCCACGAAATGGACGAGGGCCTGCGCTTCAACGCCACGCTTGAAGCGACTGCCGCGCTGCAGCCGCTGGTCCCGGGCGGCGTGATCACCGCCGGCACCGCCAGCCAGATCTGCGACGGCTCCGCCGCGGTGCTGATGATGAGCGAGCGCGCGATGAAGGCCGCCGGCCTCAAGCCGATCGCCCGCATCCACGCGATGAGTGTGGTTGGTTCCGACCCGACCATGGTGCTGGAAGGCCCGATCCCGGCCACCCAGAAAATCCTCAAGCAGACCGGTCTGAAGATCGAAGACATCGACCTGTACGAGGTAAACGAAGCGTTTGGTTCGGTGCCGCTGGCCTGGGCCAAGGCCATCGGTGCCGACATCAACAAGCTCAACGTCAACGGCGGCGCGCAGGCGCTGGGCCACCCGCTGGGCGCCACCGGTGCCAAGCTGATCGGCACGCTGGCCTACGAGCTTCGCCGCCGCAAGGGCAAGTACGGCCTGCTGACGATCTGCGAGGGCCTGGGTACGGCCAACGCGACGATCATCGAGAGCTGCCTGTAAGCCAACGTCCGTAGTGAGGGGGCCATGCTCCCGATCGCTTTTCGTCAAGAAGCGGTCGGGGGCATGGCCCCCTCGCTACATCCGGGTGAGCGTCAGGCGGCTGCCGAGGCTCGCTTGCGTGACTTCGGTGCCGGCGCATCGTCGAGGTGGAAGATTTCCTTCTCCACCGCCAGTTCCTCCTTGCCGTGCGTGGTCTCCGCTTCCATGAAGTTGCGTTCGGTGAAATCCGGGCGGGTGGCCTTGCAGTACTCGTTGAAGGCCCTGTTGACCAGTTTCGCCAGCGGCTCGGTCGGCACCAGCACGTCGAAGCCCACGCGGTCGGCGAGTTTCAGGACCTTGCGCGCCAGCGCGCCGCCGAACTCGAAGGTGTCGATGCCCAGTTCCGCGAGATCCGCCTCGATGTGGTAGAAGACCGGGATCGCCGGCAGCACCAGCGACAGGCGGCGCGCCGCGCGCAGCGGGTTGCGTCGCTCCCAGGCGGTCATCGGGAATTCCGCGAAATAGTTGTGCGGCAGGCCGGTGTGGCGCGATTCGTCGCGGTGGAACAGCTTGAGGATCTCCAGGCCCGGCAGCGTGCTCATCATGCCGAAGATGGACAGCGCGAAGCCTTCCACCACCACGTTCATGCCGAAGAACTTCTCCAGCCCCTTCGACTTGTAGGTGCGCTCCAGCAACACGTACTCCCAGGCATTCAGGCGCGGGATCGGCATGTCGAAGGCCTGGATCAGCTCGCGCAGCACCACGAAGTGCTTGGCTTCCTCCAGTACCTGCATGGTCAGCGCCGCGCGGCCGCCCGTGGACTTTACCTCGTTGAGCAGCTCGCAGGACACCATCCAGGCATACGCCTCGCCGTGGCCGATCATCGACAGGATGTTGACGATGGCCTGCTTCTGCTTCGGCGTGTAGGTCTTGTTGAGGAACGCCTTGTACTCTGCGCTGTTGATGCGCTTGCGCTGCGCCTTCTCGCCGCGCGTCAGGCCCTTCTCGGCCATCGACAGCAGCAACTGTTCGTCGCGGGTGGCGTCGTCGAACGTCGACCACGCCGCGTGTTCCTCCGCCTTCCACAGCAGGCGCAGGCTCTTGTCGTAGTGCTTCTTGCGCAACTCGTCGCGGGCACCACCCTCGAACTCGTAGGCATCGTCGTTGTAGTAGCCCTTGCGGCCACCCAGGCCGAGGCGGCCCATCACGGCGTCGAAGGTGCGCACGGCGGTGTTCACGCGCGCCTCGATGCGGTGGTTGCGGGCGACGTGCTCGGGGCTGTAGGGGATGGTGTTGAACTTCACGGTGCGGCTCCTGGTTGCGAGAGGCGGTCACCCCGAAGGTGGCAGGCGCCCCGCGCGCGGGATTTGATCGGGATCAAATCCCCACGGGCCGTGTCGTCTTTGTCGGAAGGCGTGTCGTGATACGCGGTATGGCGCCGTCGTTCGCTGTCGTGTCTGGCCAGACGGCTGTCGCGTTTGCCTGCCGCGCGCAGTGGCGGCAGGCAACGCCACGCGCGCCGCTTCAGTGGTGCTCGTGGCCGCCGGGCTTCACCACCTGCACGGTATCGGCGGCATCGCTGGCGCCTGCCGCGCTCGCTGCTTCGGGAACCTCGCCCGTCCACTCGGAGGCCACCGTGCCCGCCGGGTGCGTGTACCAGCCGGGATCACGGTAATCCCCGCGCGGCTGGTCGTCGCGCACCTTGAACACCGTGAACATGCCGCCCATTTCCAGCGGTCCGAACGGGCCGCGGCCGGTCATCATCGGCAAGGTGTTTTCGGGCAGCGGCATCTGCATGTCGCCCATTTCCGCCATGCCGGTGCTGCCCATCGCCATGGTGTAGCCGGGCAACAGCTTGCGCATCTTCTTCGCCAGGTCGCGCTGCTCCACGCCGATCAGGTTTGGCACGGCGTGGCCCATGGCGTTCATGGTGTGGTGCGACTTGTGGCAGTGGAATGCCCAGTCGCCCGGCGCGTCCGCCACGAATTCGATCGCGCGCATCTGCCCCACGGCTACGTCGGTGGTGACTTCCGGCCAGCGCGCCGACTTCGGCACCCAGCCACCATCGGTCCCGGCCACTTCGAACACGTGGCCGTGCAGGTGGATCGGGTGGTTGGTCATGGTGAGGTTGCCGACGCGGATGCGCACCTTCTCGCCGGTGCGCGCCACCAGCGTGTCGATGCCGGGGAACACCCGTGAGTTCCACGTCCAGATGTTGAACTCGGTCATGGTGTTCACCCGTGGCACGTAGCTGCCCGGATCGATGTCATAGGCGGCCAGCAGGAACGCGTAGTCGCGGTCGACGCGGCGCGTGTCCGCGTTCTTCGGGTGCACGATGAACAGGCCCATCATGCCCATGGCCATCTGCACCATTTCGTCGGCGTGCGGGTGGTACATGAAGGTGCCGGATTTCGTCGCCTCGAATTCGTAGACGAAGGTCTTGCCCACCGGGATCTGCGCCTGGGTGAGGCCGCCGACGCCGTCCATGCCGTTGGGCAGCAGCAGGCCGTGCCAGTGCACCGCGGTGTGTTCGGGCAGCTTGTTGGTGACGAAGATGCGCAGGCGATCGCCTTCGACGCACTCGATGGTCGGGCCGGGGCTCTGGCCGTTGTAGCCCCACAGGCGGGCGGTCATGCCCGGGGCGATCTCGCGCACCACCGGTTCGGCGACCAGGTGGAACTCCTTCACGCCGCGGTTCATGCGCCAGGGCAGCGACCAGCCGTTGAGCGTGACGACCGGGTTGTAGGGGCGGCCGTCCTTTGGCGCGTCCGGTACTTGCGTGAGAGCGCCCGCGGCGACCGGTGCCTCGGGCACGGCGGCGAGTGCCGCGCGCGAAACGAGCCCGGCGCCGAGGGCGACGGCACCGGCCAGGAAATGGCGACGGGAAGTCATGGCGGATTCCTCAGTGTGCGCCGGCGCCTGACGGCGCCAGCGACGGTGTCGGGTTGGCGGTGGGCGCGGCGTCGTCGCCGGCGCCCTGCAGTACGGCGGCCAGTTGCGCATCGGCGATCCAGAAGTCGCGCAGGGCCGCCTGCCAGCGCGCGGTGGCGCCGGCCTGGGCATGGGCCTGGTCGATCAGTTCGAACGGACCGACCAGCATGCCGTTGTGGCGCAGGATCATCTCGCGGGTGATGC